>NZ_JBIBSF010000011.1:0-28689 GCF_043077165.1 Streptomyces kanasensis | reverse complement strand
GGGGGGGGCGCCCCCCGCCGCACCCGCCGGGGGGCGCCCGGGCTGGGGGCGGCCCGCCGGGGGGCCCCCCCGCGCCCCCCCGCCCCGCCCCCCCCGGGGGGGGGGCGCCGCGGCGGCCTTCCCGCGGGCGGGCGGTCCGTCAGGAGGTGTGCCGGTGGTGCGCCTTCCTGCCGTCCCGGCGTCGTACGACGTACGCCACGAGGGCGAGGACGAGCAGCGCGAGGACGACCTTGGTGAAGACGCCGACGTAGGTGTCGACGACCGACCACTGGTCGCCCAGCCAGTAGCCCGCCAGGACCAGGACGGAGTTCCAGATCAGGCTGCCGAGCGTGGTCAGCGCGACGAACACGGGCAGCGGCATGCGCTCCACGCCGGCGGGCACGGAGATCAGGCTGCGGAAGACGGGCACCATCCGACCCAGGAACACCGCCTTGGTTCCGTGCCTGGCGAACCACTCCTCGGTGCGTTCCAGGTCGGAGGCCTTGACCAGCGGCAGCTTCGCCCAGATCGCCCGCACGCGGTCGGGGCCGTAGAGCCGGCCGATCCAGTAGAGCGCGACGGCTCCGACGACCGATCCGAGGGTCGTCCAGAACAGCGCCGAGGGGAGTGACAGCACGCCCCGGGTGGCGGCGAACCCGGTCAGCGGCAGGATCATCTCGCTGGGCAGGGGTGGGAAGAGGTTCTCCAGCGCGATGGCCAGGCCGGCTCCGGGCCCGCCCAGGGTGTCGACGAGGTCGACGACCCACCCCGCGACGCCGCCCTCGGGTTGGTGTGCCGCGGCCACGGACATGTGCTGCATACGAGACTCCCTGCTGGCTCTCGGTCGCCGGGGCCCCTCGCCCCGGTCCGCCTCCGAAATGAGAAAGAACAGGTCGGCGCCGGTGTGCGGCCGTCCGACGGCCGGTAGGGCGGCCCGCGGCGGCCAGGCCACGCGAACCGCCGTACCGGGCGCGTGCCCCACCCGGTCGGGCGGCCCGCCCCGGGCGAGGCGCCCCAGGGGCGCACGGGCCCCGACCGGGCCGCTTCCCGGTCAGCGTCCGCGGCCCCGACCCATCCGGCTGCCGCCGATGCCCGCCACGTGCAGGGCGAGCGCCATGAGACCGAGGAGCATGATGTTCCCGGACGAGAACACGTCGTTCGTCGCGATGTCTGCGGCGTTGATCAGGAACGCGATGAAGAACAGCACCGCTGCGGCCATACCCAGCATGGGAACCCCATTCGTCGTCGTGGTGCTGCTCGTCTTCCCCGGCTTCGCCCGCTCAGACCGGCCGGGCGGGGGATGTCGATCAGGGGCGCCGGCGTCTTCCGGCCGCAGGAACCCGGAGCCCCGCGTGGGGGCGTGGCTCACGACTCTGGGGGGCACATGGTCCCGCGCGTGGTTCCCGCAGGGAGACCGTGCGTGTCCGCGGCTGTTCCGCGCGCATCCCGGCACCCGGAGGACCCGGGGCGGTGACCGTTGGAGGTGCCGGTCCCTGCGATGGCACGGCCGCCGCCCCGGGCCGTGCCTTGTCGGCTACCCCGTCGGCGACCTCTTACGGGGGTCGATGTGACCGGTCCGGCACCCGGCGCCCGCGCGGAAGCGCCGCGGCCCGCACTCGAGCGTTCGAGTGCGGGCCGCGGCGTCGGATGCGGGACGCGTCTACCAGCGGTACCAGCGTCCACGCTTGCCGCCGGCACCGGCCGAGCGCATGACAAAGCCCAGGAGCCACACCACGAGCACGATGACCGCGACCCACCACAGCGCCTCGAGCGCGAAGCCCGCACCGAACAGGATGAGCGCGAGCAGAAGGACAAGAAGCAGGGGAACCATAGTTATCAACCTCCGCTCCCACGTGTGCCCCGCCTCGCCCCATACACACGTTCGGCTTGTCCGTGCCGTCACCGGCGTGGCCCCGAGAGCGCAGGTGGCGGCAGCGGACGGGGGGCGGGCGGGGCCCGTGGGCGGGGCGGGCGGGGCCCGCGGGGGGGGTGAGCCGGGTCGGGGAGCCGCGCGGAGAATTTCTTTCCCCGGGTTGTCGATCCGGACGTGCGGCGTTCGTCGTCATGGTGTGCGGCGACCCCGCCGCACGCGAGCCACGAAGGTGACAGGAGTTCGGACCGTGAAGTACATGCTGCTGATCAACGCGGGTGCCGTCGACGGGAGCGGCGCCGCCGGCTGCGACGTCCGGGAGTGGATGGCGTACGACGAGGAGGTGCGGGACGCGGGCGTCCTCGTCTCGGGCGAGTCGCTGGCGGACCTGGTCACCGCCACCACGGTCCGGGTCGGCGAGGACGGGCGGCGGTCGGTCGTCGACGGTCCGTTCGCAGAGACCCGCGAGGTACTGGGCGGTTTCTACGTGATCGACGTCCCCGACCTGGACGCCGCGCTCGACTGGGCGGCGCGCTGCCCCGGTGCGCGCGGCGGTGGCGCGGTCGTCGTGCGACCCGTCGCAGACTTCGGGGCCTGAGCGCCGTGGGAGGGCGGGCACCCGGGGCGGACCGGGCCGTGGAGGCGGTGTTCCGGGAGGAGCACGGCCGGCTCCTCGCCTCGCTGGTCCGCCGCTTCGGGGATCTGGACCTCGCCGAGGAGGCCGCCTCCGAGGCGATCGAGGCGGCGCTGGTGCACTGGCCGGAGCGCGGCGTCCCCGAGCGGCCGGGTGCCTGGTTGCTGACCACGGCCCGGCGCAGGGCCGTCGACCGGCTGCGGCGGGACCGGGCGTACGCCGCACGGCTCGGTGTCCTGCGGGCGGAGGCGGAGCGGGCGGAGCCCGCCCCGCCCGCCGACGCCGGCACCGGGACCGGTGCCGACCTGCCCGACGAGCGTCTGCGGCTGTTCTTCACGTGCGCGCACCCCGCCCTGCCGGACGAGGTGCGCGGGGCGCTGGTGCTGCGCTGCCTCGCCGGGCTGACGACGCCGGAGGTCGCGCGGGCCTACCTCCTGCCGACGGCGACCGTGGCGCAGCGGATCGTGCGCGCCAAGAAGAAGATCGGCCAGGCACGCGTACCGTTCCGCGTGCCCGACCCGGACGAGCTGCCCGAGCGGCTGCCGGGGGTGCTCCAGGTGCTGTACTCCCTCTTCACGGAGGGGTACGCGGCCAGCTCGGGGCCCGACCTCCAGCGGCCGGACCTCGCCGCCGAGGCCATCCGGCTGACGCGGATCCTGCGGCGGCTGCTGCCGGCACAGCGGGAGGTCACCGGGCTGCTGGCCCTGATGCTGCTGGTCCACGCGCGGCGGGAGGCCCGCACGGGCCCGGGCGGGGAGATGGTGCTGCTGGCGGAGCAGGACCGCGGGTGCTGGGACCGCGCGATGATCGACGAGGGCCTCGCCCTGGTGCCGGCGGCGCTGACCGGTGGCCCGCCCGGCCCGTACGCGGTGCAGGCGGCCGTCGCCGCCCTGCACGACGAGGCGCCGGACCTGGTGAGCACCGACTGGCCGCAGATCGCCGCGCTCTACGACGTGCTGCTGCGCCTGGACCCGTCACCGGTCGTCGCCCTCAACCGGGCGGTGGCGGTGGCGATGCGTGACGGCCCGGCGGCGGGGCTGGCGCTGTTCGACGCGCTGGCGGACGGGGGGCCCGGCCCGCCGGACGGCGGTTCGGGCGACCGGGCCGACGGGCGGCGGCTGCGCGCCTACCACCCGTTCCACGCCGCGCGGGGCGACCTGCTGGAACGCCTCGGCCGGCGGGAGGAGGCCGCGCGGAGCTACCGGCGGGCGCTCGAACTCGCCGGGACGACGGCGGAGCGCACCCGCCTGCGGCGCGTCCTCGACGCCCTGGAGGCACCACCACGCCCGGACGGGGCGCGGGCGCGTGGCAGCGCGACGGACGCGCGCCCGGGCGGCGCGGACGGTCCGGGGGGTCCCTGACGGCGGACGTCCGTCGAGCAGGCCGTCAGTCGAGCAGGCCGAGGCGTACCGCCTGTACACCCGCCGCGAAGCGGCTGTCCGCGCCGAGCTTGCCCACCAGCGCGGTCAGCAGACGGCGCAGGGTGCGTTCGGAGCAGCCCAGTCGGCGGGCGATCGCCTCGTCCTTCGCCCCGGCGGCGAGCAGGGCCAGCACCTCGCGCTCCCTGGGCGAGTAGTCCTCGGGCGCGGCACCGGCGCCTGCCGGTTTCACGTCCGCCGTGGCGGGGCGGCCCACACCCCAGTGGTGGTCGAAGACCCGGGCGAAGCAGTCGGCGAGACGGGGGCTGTGGAGGATGACGTCACCCGAGGAGTCGTCCCGGCCCTCCCCCGTTCCCACGGCCATGACGGTGACGGTCCGGTCGACGACGTTCAGGTGGAGCGGCACGGTCGAGGCGACCCGCACCTGGGCGCCGTGGTCCATCAGCGCCGAGAGGTAGTGGGCGACACCGGTGCGCCGCAGGGCGCGGGCGGAGACGAGCAGGCGGAGTTCCACGCCGCGTTCCAGCATCCGCAGGTCGGATTCCAGACCGTCTTCCAGGACGTCCCGTTCCGGGAAACCGGTGCGCATGCCGAGGACCTGGTCCTGGCAGAGCGCGTCGAGGTCCTCGATCCGCCCGCGCAGCCGGGCGCGGTCGTCGAAGAACTCCGCCTCGACCGTCTCCCGCCGCGTCGCCGGCGTCGTGGCGGGGAGGAGGCGCAGGACGTCGTCGAAGGCTTCCAGGCCGCGGTGGAGGTCCTCCCGGCACCGGTCGATCCGTGACCGGTGCTCGGCGAGGAGTTCGTGCAGCGCGCGCTGCGGCGACTGGACCTGCCGGCGCCGCTCGTCGAGCAGGCGCCGCTCGGTGAGCCAGCGCCGCACCTCGGGCGGCAGCTGCACGTCACCGGGGACGGTGACGGCCGCACCGGCCGCGGGGGGCGGGGCGGCGGCCTCCGTGGGGGCGGCGGGGCCGGTGCCGGCAGCCGTCCCGCCGACGCGAGCGGTACCCGCTGCCGTGCTGTCCTCCCGGTCGTCCGGGGCGTGCCGACGGGTCGGGTCGTCCGGGGCGGGTCGGTCGTCCCTCCGGTCGTGGTCACGGTCGGCCGGGCCGGGCCGGTCGTGCCCGGGGCTCCGGTCGTGCCGGTGCAGAAGGGTCTCGTAGGCGGCTCGGGCCGCCGCCAGTACGTCGCCGTGTCCGGCGTCCGGTTCCCCCCGGGACTCCCCCGGCGCGCCGACCGGTGTGTCGGGAGCCTCGGCGGGCGATGCGAAGGGTGGTTCCCCGGGACGGAGACGCGCGGTCTTGCGTGACATGCACAGGACCCTAGAGCCGCGGTCGGCGCCTTGGCCATGGCCGGACCCCCGCCGCCCCCGTGTGTCCGCCCCCGGTCACGCCTGATTCGGCCGTGGTCAACCCGCCGTCGGCGTCGCTATGTTCGGGGCCGCGCCGAGAAACGCGCGGACCGGCCGGGCGGCGACCCCGCCTCACGGTCCGTCCTCCCGGTGCGCGCCGGCGCCGCGACGAGGAGCAGTGCCCGGCCGGTGCGGGCCCTCGTCCCGCACCGACGACGCACCCGCTGACGCACGCCGCACCCCAGCCGCACGACGTCCGCCGCCGTGCCGCGCTGGTCCATCCCCCGCACGCCGCCATCCCCGACGGGACGGTCACCCCGGTGCCCGCCCGCTCGGCGCCGTGCGCCCCCACACCGGCTGCACCCCTCAGCCGGCCTCACGATGAGGTGTTCGCTTCCCCATGCGCAGAATTCACATCGCCGCCCTCGCCCTCGCCTTCCCCGTGGGCATGATCCCGGCCGCCGCCTCCGCCGCCACGGCCGTGGAGCCGACGCCGGCTCCCCTCCTCGCGGTCGCCCAGGCTCCGGCCGCCCAGGAGATCAAGGGCCGCTACATCGTGACGCTCAAGGCAGGTGCGGACCCGGCCGGTCTCGCCAAGGGCGAGTCCGTCCGGACCCGCCACGTGTACCGGAAGGTCCTCAACGGCTTCGCCGCGGACCTGAACGCGACTCAGCTCGACGAGCTGCAGCGGGACTCGCGCGTCCTCTCCATCGAGGAGGACCAGAAGATCAGCGCCTCGGCGACCCAGACCAACGCCCCCTGGGGACTGGACCGCATAGACCAGCGCAGCGGCCGCAACGGCACGTACACCTACACGCGCAACGGCTCCGGCGTGACGGCGTACGTCATCGACACGGGCATCGACACGGCGCACAGCGACTTCGGCGGCCGTGCCCGCAACGTCTTCGACGCCTTCGGCGGCAACGGCCAGGACTGCAACGGCCACGGCACGCACGTCGCGGGCACCGTCGGCGGTACGACGTACGGCGTGGCCAAGGGCGTCCAGCTGCGCGGTGTGCGCGTGCTCGACTGCCAGGGCTCCGGCTCCTTCTCCGGCATCATCGCCGGCTTCGACTGGGTCCGGCAGAACGCGGTCAAGCCGGCGGTGGCGAACGCCTCGCTGGGCGGCGGCTACTCCGCGGCCCTCAACAACGCCGCGACGGCCCTGGCCAACTCCGGTGTCCACCTGGCCGTCGCCGCGGGCAACGAGAACCAGGACGCGTGCAACGTCTCCCCCGCCAGCGCCTCGGGCACGATCACGGTCGCCGCGTCGGACTCCTCCGACCGCAAGGCCGGCTTCAGCAACTACGGCAGCTGCACCGACCTGTACGCGCCGGGCGTCAGCATCTCCTCGGCCCGGGCGGGCGGCGGCTCCACGGCGATGAGCGGCACGTCGATGGCCTCGCCGCACGTCAGCGGCGTGGCCGCCCTGTACAAGTCGACGTACGGTGACGCCTCCAGCTCCACCGTCAACAACTGGCTCACCGCCAACAGCACCACCAACGTCATCGGTGGCAACGTCGGCAGCACCCCGAACCGGCTGCTGTTCAAGTCCACGCTCTGACCCCCACCCCGCCGGTGCGGCCGACGGCGATCCGTTCTCGGATCCGGCCGTGGGCGGATCCGAGAACGGATCCGCCCACGGAGCCTCCGGCAGGGTGAGGGCGAGGACACCGGGCACCGGGCCCGGTCGGCGCGTACCGCCGACCGGGTCCGGTCGTCGTCGCCACGGGCCGCGCCCGCCCGGGGCGTCCGGTACGAAAACCACTGGTGGCGGAGGCGCCCGAGGTCTACCGTGACCCGCCATGCCATCGAACGGACAGATCATCGAAACGGCCCTGGGGCGCATCACGGCCGGGTACGTCTTCCCCGAGAAGGCCACGGCCGTCGACGCCGCGATCCGGCGTCGGCTCGCGGCAGGCGACTACGACCACCTGGACGGCCGCGCCCTGTGTGAAACGGTGACCGCGCACCTCCAGGACGTGTGCCCGGACAAGCACCTGCGGCTGCTCTGGACGGACCGGCCGCAGTCCACGGACCCGGCGGACGAGGACGAGGGACGGGCCGCGTTCCTGGATCTGCTCAGGGCGGAGAACCAAGGGATACGCCGCGTCGAGCAGTTGGACGGGAACATCGGTCTCATCGACGTCCGGCGCATCCCGTACGCCGACACGGGCGCCCACGCGATAGGCGCGGCGATGCACCTGGTCGCCCACAGCGCGGCGCTCGTGCTCGACCTGCGCGAGTGCCGCGGAGGGGCCCCGGAAGGGGCCGCGATGTGGTGCAGCTACTTCTTCCGCGACGACCAGGTCCACCTCAACGACATATACGAGCGTTCCACCGGCGCCACGCGCCAGTTCTGGACGGCCGCCCACCTCCCCGCACCGCGCTACCCGGACCGCCCGGTCTACGTGCTCACCGGCCCCGTCACCTTCTCCGGGGGCGAGGACGTGGCGTACACCCTCCAAGCCCACGGCCGGGCCGTCCTCGTCGGCGAGAGGACACGGGGCGGCGCGCACCCGACGGCCCGCCACGCGGTGACGGAACACATCCTGGTGACCGTGCCGACCGCCCGGACCGTCAGCGCCGTCACCGGCACCAACTGGGAAGGCGTGGGCGTCGTCCCGGACGTGTCCGTCCCGGCGGTCCGGGCCCTCGACACGGCCGTCGAGGCGGCCCTGGCACACCTCGGTGCTCGACGGCAACCGGGCCGCTCGGGACGGAGTTGACCGAAACACGGCGCCCGCGCGGCGGGCGCCGACGCCGTCGGGCAGCGGCTGACCGGACTCCCGCTGCCGACACCGCAGTCCAGGGGCGTGCGGGGACGCCGGTTCGGCACGGCGGGCGGCAGCGCGCATCGGCGGGCGGGGCGGGCGGGTCCCCCTCGTGCGGCGCGTCACGCGGGACGGTCGTGACCGAACGCCGCCGCCGTGTGGCGGGCCGGTGACACGATGCTGCGCACCGCGACCGCCACCGGACCGACCGCCGCACCCGGCCCGGCGTACCGGGCCCTCACCGGCAGGGTGGCCGCCGCGGCCCGTCGATCCCGCGCACCAGCCTTGGAGAGCCCATGCCCTCGCACCGCTCCCGCCCGACGACGACGTCGCCCGCCCCGTGTGACGGAGCGTCAGGTCACCGTCCGTGCTCCGCCGTCGCCGTCGCCGTCGCGGTCCTCGTGATCGTCGTCGCGGCCGTCCTCGTCGTCGCGGCCGGCCCCGGCACATGGCCGGTGCCCCGGCTGCCGTGGTGGTGCGGCACCTGTCTGTCGGCGGTCACCGTCGCGCGTCTGGTCGCCGCGCCGCCGGTCCGCCGGACCACGATCCGGCTGCGGCTGCGGCTCGCGTACGTCGCCGAGCCGTTCCCCGTGGCGTAGGTGGCGGGCGTGGCCGGCCACCGGGGCCGTCCCGTGAAACCCGTGCCCCCGGGACCCGTCGGTGAGTTCGCCGAGCGGCTGCGCCTGGCCCGGCGGTACCGGGGCCTGTCCCGGGAGGAGGTCGCGCAGGCGATGGCCTGCTCCCTCGCCACCGTCCGCCGCGCCGAGGCGGGGGACACGCTCCCGCAACTCCCCATCGCCCGTTCGCACGCCGCCGCATGCGGGGTCGACCCGGACGAGGTCGAGGTCCTGTGGAAGCGGGCCCGCCGCGCCGACCGCCGCCGGCGCGCCCCCGCCGCGCCGGACCCGTCGGCGGAGCTGCGCTCGGTGTGCGACTTCACGGGCCTGGGCGCCCTGCTCGCCGACGTGTACGAGGAGGCGGGGGCACCGTCGTACCGGGAGCTGGAGCGCAGGGCCAGGCGCGCCCGGGACCTCCCGCCCCTGTCCCGCTCCACCATCGGACGCGTCCTCGCGGGCGCGCCCCTGTCGGAACGACGGATGCTGGCCTTCCTCACCGCGTGCGGGGTGCCGGAGGAGACGTTCCCCCGGTGGCTGCGAGCGCACCGTCGCGCCCACCGCAGCCGCACCCTCGCCAAGCGGCGGCTGAGCGGGGTACGGGCGGCCGAGGCCGCCTGGTGCAGCCGCTCCAGGCGGGAGTACGAACGGGCGCTCGGCTCGCTCCGGCCTCCGTGACCGACCGCTCGACGGGGGACCGTCGCGAAGGCGGCCCCCCGTCGAGCGGCCCCGGGCCCCCGGCGGGCGGGCGCCGGGGCCCGTACGCCCGGGCGGTTCGGCCCGGGACCGCACGCCCTCCCGGCCCGGACCGCCCCGGGACGGTGGACGGCCCGCTGTCAGCCGTTCGCCGCCCACTGGTGGGCGGCGCCCCGGTGGACCGCGGCGTACACCCGGTCGCGGAGCCGGTTCGCCTCACGGTCGGTGAGGGTCCGGCCCAGGTGCCGCAGTACCACCTTCAGCAGGACGTTCTTCTGGTCGGGCCGGGCGCCGAGGCGCGCCAGGGCCCGGGGTGGGAGCTCCCCGCAGGGCGTCTCCGCCAGGATCTCCACCGACTCGACGCAATCGGCGTCCGCGCCCAACGCGTCGCGGACCCGGTCGCCCAGGTCCTCGACGAGGTCGTCGCGGTCCACGGCGACGGAGAGGTCACGGCGGACGGCGGGCATCGCCGAGACCGGCCGGTACGGCGTGAGGTCCGTCATCTGCGCGGCGACGGACGGCTCCGTCGACCGCAGCAAGCGGATGTCGGGGATGCCCTTGAGCAGCATCAGTACGCGGTCCAGGCCCATGCCGAGGGCCAGCCCGCTCCACTCGCCGTCGAGGCCGGCGCGTGCCGGCACCTCCGGGTGGGCGAGCCCGCACTCGGCGACCTCCACCCACGCGTCGCCGGAGGCCACGTCGACCTGTCGGCCGGCCAGGGTGTAGGGGTGGACGCGGTCCTCACAGCGGTGGGGCGTCCCGGGGAGCAGGGCGCCCATGAGTACGGCGACCATCTCGTCCAGGTCGTCCGCGGTCAGGCGGGCGGGGCGGCGGGTGACGCGCCACAGGTCGACCTGGTGCGGGGTGCCGGTGTGCAGCCGGTCGATGGAGTCGCGGCGGTGGACCAGGCCGGGGCAGACCAGCAGCACGTCGTCGGACGGGTCGGCGGCCAGCGCGCGCAGCGCTCCCGGGACCAGCGCGCTGGAGTGGCTGCGCAGCATCCGCCGGTCGTCGACGTACCGGGTGTAGCGGGCGTCGCGGGTGATGTCGTCGGCGCCGTAGCCGAGGTGGTCGTAGTTGTCGGCGACGGTGACGATTCGCTCGCCGCGCCACCAGCGGACCTCGCACCCCCAGTGGTCGGCGAGCGCGTCGACGGCGCGTTCGAGGAGTGGTTGGAGGGCGTGCGGACCGGCAGCGGGGTCGGTGAGGTCGCGGACGGCGAGAGCGTCGGCGAGTCGGGCGGCGGAGAGGTGGGCGTGCACGGTGACTCCTGGGGAGCGGTGGTGGGTGGTGGTCCGGGATCACCCCCCGGCCCCTGGGTCCACCGCTCGACGGGTCAGTTCGCCCGGCGTGTCCCCGGACGCGGCGAACTCCGACCCCTGCGGCGCCCTCGGGGGGCCGGGGGGCCGGTAAATCGGCGCGGGTTCGCTACGACGGCCACGGGGGCAGCGTAGGCGCGGCCCGTCCCGACCGCCACGGGTTATGTCAGCCGTGGGCGTCGTCCTGGGGGCCGGCGCCCCGGGTGCTTCCGGTCACGGCGCGGACACCGGCGGAGCCGTGCCCGTTGCGGGGGGGCGACGCGCCGGCCCGGGGCGCGGCCGTGTCCGGGCGCGCCCCGGGGTGACGGGGTGGGCGTCAGTGGAGGAGGCAGCCCACCTGGGTGAGGAGGAGCAGGGCGCTGGGTCCGGTGAGGTCCTCGGGGGTGTCCTCGGTCGTCTCGCTGCCGTCCAGGGCCCGGGTGACGACGGCCCGCAGGGCCCGCACCGTGTCGGCCCGGGAAGAGACGTCGCACTCCAGGAGCGGAACGGAGGCGTCGAGCATGAGCGCCTCCCGGATCGCCGACAGCGGGGGGCGCACGTCTCCGCCGGGCCGGAGCGTCCCGACCACGTAGGGCAGGCCCGACGCCTCGACCCGGTCGAGGTGGACGAAGCACTCCGTGAGCCGCCGCGTGTCGGCCAGGACGACCGCGCCGAGCGCCCCCTCCGCGAGGTCGCGCCACGCGTCGGGCCCGGACGGGGAGCGGAGCTGCGCCCCTGGGGCGAACAGGTACAGGTGGAGGTCGCCGGCGAGGCCGATCCGTCCGAACCCGGGCGGGTTCGCGTCGTCCGCGTCGGGCCGGCCGGTGCCGGTGGTCCCGACGGCCTCCGCCGGCTGCCCCTCCCGCCGGGGAAGGCCCCCCTCCGCCATGGCGGGGGCGGAGCGGTCGGTGACCGTCGCCACGAACCGGGCCGCTTCCGCGCCGCCCAGGACCAGCATCTTCACCGCGGTACCCGAGGGCGCCGCCTCCGGTGCGCGGGGGGCGGGCGCGGCCATCCACGCCATGAGCCGCTCCAGCCCCGCGTCGTCCCCGTCCACCTCGCGGGCGGGGTCCGCCGGGGCGCCCACGTCGTCGAGCCCGCCCAGCAGCTCCGTCACCGTGGTGAGCCTGCGCGGCCGCGCGTCGTCACCGCCGATGCGGTACGCACGGGTCTCCTCGTCACCGCTCACCGGGCCACCTCCTCTCCTGCGGCCGTCTCCCACCAGTCGGACGGGAAGACGACCTCCGTCGCGAACTCCGCGAGCAGCGCCCTGCGGGCGTTCGCCAGGTGCACCCGTACCGTGCTGGGGCTCAGCGACAGGTGCCCGGCGATCTCCGCGCTGGTCCACTCCCCCTGCCACCGCAGGAGCGCGACGCGCCGCTGCGCGGGCGGCATCGCGTCCATGACGCCCCAGCACCGCTTGAGCAGCAGGCCGGACACGGCCTCGCGGGACGTGTCGCTCGGGGACGCCTCGGGCAGCTCCGGCAGGGGTACGTGGCGCCGGGCGCCGCCCCAGTGGTCGTACACCTTGTTCTTCAGGACGCGGAACAGCCACGCGCGCCGCGTGTCCGGGTCGAGCCGCCGGAGGCGGGACCAGGCGAGCGCCGCCGCCTGGAAGACCTCCTGCGTCATGTCGTGTGCGAGGTGGGCCTCCCCGTGCAGGAGACGGGCGGCGAACCGGAGGAGGTCGCCCCGGTGCTGCCGGTAGAGGGCGGCCACCTCGGTCCAGTACTCGGGGGGAACCCGGCTCACGAAGGGGCCCGCTCTCCCCCGGCCCCGCGGTCGCCGTGCCGCGCGGGCCCCACGCACACCCGGAACGCCGGGCCGAACGAGCCCCGGTCCTGGGTGATCCGCGTGCCGCGGGGAGCGCGGGTCACCACGTCCACCAACGTCCTGCGGCGGGAGCGCTCCGCGAGGAGCCTCAGGGCCCCGCTCAGCAGCACCACGGCCACGACGGGCCACGCCAGGCCGCCGACCGCCAGTTCACTCCACACGGGAGCCTCCGTCCGTCGTGTCCGACTCCATGCCCGTACATCGCCCGGGCGGCCGGAAGCGCTTAGTGGTCGTCCCCGTGAGTACTCGGGGCGTTGGCTGTGGGGCTTGTCGCCGTGCGTGGTGCGGGGTCGGACGCCGGGGGCGGTGAGGCGGAGGCCCCGCAGGCGCGGTCGAGGGCGTCTGCGGGGGTGCCGGGCGAAGCCGCTGGTGGACAGGACGGCGTCCTGGTGCTCGTCGGTGCCGCGAGGTGGCGGGCGAAGCCCCGGGCGCCGGCGGATCCGCCGTGGCGCGGACGCATCTGCTCGCCGTCATTCAGTCGGGTCTCTGACAGCGGACCCAGTCGTTCAGGCTTCCCTGTCAGCGGGCCTGGTCACGCTTCGGCCCGATGCCTTCGTTCCTGGCCGGAGTTCCCTCCGGGGTGAACGAGTGGCGGAAGGTGAAGGCCTGCGGCGCGGGGCCGTGGTCGTGGAGGTGTTCCAGCCTGGAAACCCCGTCCTGCCAGGTGGGTGTCGCGCCGTCGGGAACCCACCAGAACACGTGATTCGGGTGTGCCGTCCTCTCGAACCAGTCGTAACGCCTGGTCAGCGCGTCTCGGTGCAGGCCGGTGTAGACGGCGTCGAAGGCGGGGCGCAGGCCGGTCCAGAGGGAGAGGGTCGTGGCCAGGGCGGTGGTTTCCACCGTGCGGCCCTTGCCGTACCAGGTCGGTACGGCGAAGTCACCCCACGCACCCCAGTCCACGTCGAAGTGCGTGCTCCGGTCGCCGTCTGCCGCTTCGGCGTGAGCGAGGTATCCGGGGTGCCGGCTGATCCTCCGGTAGATGGCCTCTCCGCTGTCGTGTAATGCGCGCGTGAGGGGTGCGGGATCGGCGAGAGGTGACTTCAGGACGCCGAATGTGTACAGCGCGAGAGGGGGCATGCGTCTCTCCCTGGTGGGGGTGCCTGGTGTGGACCCGGTTCGGTGGCTGTGGCTGCGCATGGGGACGAGGATGCGTGGGTGTGACCGACTCATCCCGTCGCGGATGGCTCAGCCTGGAGGAACTGCCGTGCGAGCGACCGTGGGTGATCGCCGAGGACCAGGTGAAGGTAGCTGCCCCTGCGGGCCGTGTAAAAGTTGCGTCTTTCCTGTCCAAGTGGCCTCTTGTACCGGTCGTTTCGGGGCTGGGGGCGGTGACGGGCGGGACGGGGCGGGTACCAGTGATCCACTTCTGCCGACCGGCTCACCGCGGCGTTCCCCGACACGGTTCATGGCCCACACCCCCGCGCACGTCGCCTGGCTCGACCACGTCGAGATCTGCTTCTCCACCGCCCGCCGCCCGCCACCCGCCGCGTCCGGCGTCCGGCCTCCGGCGAAAGGCCCTCGCACCTGACGACGCCACGACCTCACCGACCTCACCGAGGTCAGGGACCGGCTCAAAGCCTTCGAAGACCGCTACGACGCCACCATCCCGGCGGCGTGACGCCCCCCGAAGGGGGTGCGGAGCCAGCCGCTCAGTCAGCCGCGGGGAGGGTGTTCCGGCGCCTTGTGGTCGGAGAGGACGAGGCGGTCCGCCAGGCGGTGCGCCTGTACGAGCAGGGTGCCGTAGGTCGCCACCGCGTCAGGGTCGTCCGGCCTCGACCGGGCCGCGTCGTGGCGGAGCTCGTCGAGTGAGCGGCGCAGTTCCTCGACGGCCTCGCCCAGTTCCTCCTCGCACCGCTCACCGAAGCGGCTGTGGCCGTAGAGGCGCAGGGTGTGGGCGGTCTGGCGCAGGAAGCTCGCGTAGCGCCGGGCGAGGGCGGTGTCGGGACGGGCCGCGGCGCGCTTCTCGGAGGCGGCGTCACGGACGGCGCGGGTCACCTCGGTGGTGTGCACGGCGGCGTAGTCGAGGACCAGGACGGCGTCGTCGTAGTCCTTGTCGGGTGTCGCGGTGCCGTACGCGCGGCGGCGCGGGTTGGCGCGCAGGCTCTCCCGGGTGCGGCCGATCGCCTCGCGGGACTGGTCGACGAGGCGGTGCAGGTGCAGGGCGCGCTCGTGGCAGGCGTCCGCCTCGTCGGGGTCCCACCGGTCCGCGTCCAGGCCGTCGGCCACCGCGTGGAGGATGTCGTGGGCCTCGCGGGTGGCGTCCTGGAGCGCGGCGCGCGTGTCGCGCAGGTACACCGGGGGCCGGACGACGGCGTTGACGGTGATCCCGACCACCGCTCCGAAGAGGGTCTCGACGATCCGGGCCGTGGAGGTGGCGACGCTGACGTGTGGTCCGGTCAGGACGAACAGGGCGCCGGTGGCGGCGTAGATGCCCTGGCTGCCGAGGCGCCGCCAGTTGCCGAGCAGCACGACGGTGGGCAGCACGAGGGCCATCGCCGCCATCGTGCTGTCCAGCAGCAGCGCGACCGCGGTGGCCGCCACCGTGCCGGTCGTGATCGCCGCGACCTGCTGGAGGCCGTGGGCGATGGACCGGTACACGGTCGACTCGACCAGGACGATCGCCACCCAGGGCGCGACGAACGCCATGGGTGCCTCCAACCACAGGCCCGCGACCGCCCAGGCGATCCAGGCGGCCAGCGCCGCCTTCACCGCCTGCACGGCCACGTCGCGTTCCCGGCCCGGCCCGGCGAACGCCCGGGTGAGGGTCCGGCCCACGGTCTGGAGATGGCGCCCTGCCTGTCGGGCCGTGGCTGGTATCGCATGCATGGGAGTGCGGGTGCCCGGTGCGGGCGACGTATGCACCCCGACGGTGTGGCATACCTGTCGTCCCGGCCCGGGAACCGGCGGCCGAGGAGCGCCGGCGTGCGCTCGGTACCGACACCGGCGGGACCTGCGGCAACCGGAGGGGTCCGGCCCGCGTCCTTGCCTCTGGTCGAATTCGGGACGCACCGGCGGCGCCCCCGTGGCGCCGGTCGGCGCGGAAGAGGAGCGGTCCATGAGTCCGGGTGGGCAGGTGCGGTTCCACGCCGCGTGCGGGCACCTCGTCGCGGCTCCGGCCGAACGCACCGGACGGGACGTCCGCTGCCCCCACTGCGAGCGGGTGGTGCGCGTACCGGACGACGACGTCCCCTACGCCTCGCCCGTCCCGGGCCAGGGCTTCGGCGGCGGCCCCGTCCCGGGCCCCGTGCCCGGCTCCGGCGGTGGCGTCGAGCCGTTCGCCCTCACGGCCGTCTACGTGGCCGCCCTGCTGGTGGGGCTCGCCGGGGCCGGGGTGGTCCACCTGGTCATGTTCGACGCGCTGTCGGAGAGCGAGCTCGTCACGCTCAGCCCGCTGTGGTTCTTCCCCGTCGTCTTCGGCCTGTACGGGTTCGTGTCGCAGCGGCTCCTGCGCCGCATCGCGCAGGGCCGGGCGGCGAGTCTGGTCGAGGCCGCCCGCCTGTCGATCGACGTGGCCGGGTACGGGGCGGCGCTGGTGCTCTTCCCGTTCCTCGTGCTGCGTCTGCGCAGCTCCCTGCTCGTGTCCCTGGCGGCGGCGGCCTTCTGGGCCGTGCTGCTGTGGCTGTTCTTCGCGCTGCTCTTCCCGACGCTCTGAGCGCGGCCGGACGGGGACGCGGGGGCGCTGGACCGGGGTGCCGGACCGGGGTGGCCGGACGCCGCCCCTGGCCGGCGGGCCGTGGACCTTCCTCTCCCCCGGCGGCTCCCACGCGGGGGGCCTCGGCTGGGGCCGAGGGGGCTGGGAGGATGGCGCGGCGGTGGACCGCGTTCACGCAGTGGAGAGGGGAACGTCCATGGAGCCGGCAGCGACGGGCAGGCGAGTTCTGGTCAGCGGCGCGTCACGGGGGCTGGGCCGCGCGGTGGCCCGGGCGTTCGCGGCGAACGGCGACCGGGTGGCCGTCCACTTCGGTTCGCGCGCCGAGGACGCCCGCGCGACCCTCGACTCCCTCGCCGGCACGGGGCACGTCCTCACCGGCGGCGACCTCGCCGACCCGGCGGGCGCGGTGGCCGTGGTGGACGCGGCGGCCGAGGCGCTCGGCGGGATCGACGTGCTGGTGAACAACGCCGCCGTGAACGTGCGCCATCCGCTGCCGGACACCCCGTACGACGAGTGGGTGGCGGTGTGGCAGCAGCACGTCGCCGTCAATCTGCTGGCCACGGCGAACCTGAGCCACCTCGCGGCCCGGCGGATGATCGACCGGGGCCGCGGCGGCCGGATCGTCAACATCGGGTCCCGCGGTGCCTTCCGTGGCGAACCCGACCACCCGGCCTACGGGGCGACCAAGGCGGCCGTCCACGCACTGGGCCAGTCCCTCGCGGTCTCGCTGGCGCCCCACGGGATCGGGGTCGCCTCGGTCGCCCCCGGCTTCTTCGCCACCGAGCGGGTGTCGCCGCGCCTCGCCGGCCCGGAGGGTGCCGGGATCCGCGCCCAGAGCCCCTTCAACCGCGTGGCGACACCCGAAGAGATCGCCGATGCGGTGCTGTGGCTGGCCTCCCCCGCCGCCGAGTGGGCGTCCGGCACCATCCTGGACCTGAACGGCGCCTCGCACCTGCGCAGTTAGCGCGACGCCCGGCGCCTCGCACCTGCGCGGTCAGCGCGACGCCCGGCGTGCCCCCCGGGAGCGGCATCGGACCCGGTCCGGTGCGGCATACGACCGGCCGCGGCGCGACATCCGACCCGGCCGGAGCCGGCATGGCAGGGGAGCGGCGGCCGGAGGGGCACCAGAGCGGCGGGCCGTGGGCACCCGACGCGGCCCGGGGCACCCACCCGGCCACGGGCAGTCCCTGTCGCCGGGCGGCACGGCCGCGGCCGTGGGGTCATCGGATGTCCGCGGCCACCGCCGACCCGGCCCGGTCGCGGGACAGCCGCCAGACGCGCACCTCGCCGGTCTCCCCCGGGGCGAGGCTCTCCGCGGGGCGGCGGGGCCGTTCGGTGAAGCCGAGGCGGACCGGTACGGCGCCGCTGGCGGTGTTGGCCGGTGCGTGGACGATCTCGACGTGGTCGACGCCGGGCAGACGGAGGGCCTGCTCGGTCAGGGCGCGCGCGGCCCGGGTGGCCACGCCGCGACCGGTGGCGGAGGGGTGCAGCCAGTAGCCGATCTCGCGGGTGTCGTCAGGGGTGTCGTCGTGCCGCAACAGCGTGGCGGCGCCGACGAGGGCGCCGTCCAGAACCATGGCGTAGGTGTACTCCTCGCCGGCCGCCCAGCACGCGGCGCGGTCGGCCAGGAAACCGGCGGTCCTCGCCCGGCTGTGCTCGGCGACCCAGGGCATCCAGGGGCGCAGGTGCTCCAGCGACTCCTCGATGACCCGGAACAGCTCCGGGAGGTCCGCCTCGCCGTCGAAGGCGCGCAGGGTGAGGTCGTCGAGTTCGATCACTCTCGGGGGAAGGTCCATCCGGCGATGATCGTACGGCCGGTCCGGGACGGCAACGGTTTTCGACTCCTGCCCGGCGGACCATTCCACGGCACCGCGGCCTGCGCGTCCGCGTCCGGGGCATCCGCCGGCTGCCGCGCCCCGGGGTCCCGGCCGGTCGGGCGCCGGCTGCCGCAGCCGACGGGTCCCCGGCCGGGAGCCGGGCCGGGGCGTCCTCCAGGGCGTGCCCCGACCGGTCGACCTCCCACCGCCCGCCCGGACGGCGGCCCGGTCCGGGCGGGCGGCGAGCGGCGGGGCGGGTGGCTACCGGTAGGTGATGTCCGAGGCGGCGTACCGGCAGTGGGTGCCGTCGGGACCGCTGCCGTTGCTGGTCGGCTCCTTGCCGGTGTTGTTGCCGATGTACTTCTGGCAGGGGACGATCTTCCTGCCGGTGTCACCGACGACGGTGATGTTCCGGAGGGTCGCGGAGTCGCCGTAGTTGGTGTTGATGCCGACGATCCTGCTGCCCTTCCAGCTCACCTCGATGGTGTCCAGATTGATCGTCCGCTTGTGCTGCGTCTTGCAGTTGCCGCAGGAGCGGACGAAGGTTCCGAAGTTCTTGACGGCGAAGTTCGACACGTTGAGCGTGCCGGCGCCGTTGAACTGGAACACCTTGTCGCCGGCCTCCTTCGCGCCGCCGCCGTTGATCGTGTACACGCTGGAGGCGGAGGTGCCGCGGAAGGTGGCGGCGTCCTCGCCGACGTCCTCCCACCAGACGTTCTGCAGGGTGCAGCTCCCGAGGCAGTGGATGCCGTCGGCGGCGGGCGAGCCGATGACGACGTTCTTCAGGACGGTGCCCGGAGCCAGCTGGAGGATCGGCCCCTGGCCCTCGTCCTGGCTCCCCGAGCCGAGGTCCCCCGTGCCGTAGAGGCGCTTCATCCCGTAGTCCTTGGTGCCGGACAGGGAGATGGTGGAGGCCACCGCCTGGCTTCCGCTGGGCGTCGGCCAGGTGGCCGCGCTCGCCGGGGACGATCCGCCAGTCATGAGCATGCCAACACTGAGCGTGAGTGTGGCGGTGGCACCCGCCAGTACGCGCCCGCGTCGGCGCGGCCGTGCTGCAGACCTCATGGTCCGACTCCTTCTGTCGTGGTGCGTCGCGACGGGCAGAGGGGGTGCGGCGGCCACCGAAACGCCGATTCACGCTCGTGAACCGCGTTCACGTGACGAAGCGCCTCCACCGGGGAACCGCACCGTGAGGACGAGGACGGGACATCCTCCCACCCCGCACACCCAGGCACGCGACCTCACCCGCCCACCACGCAACCCGTGGGGGAATCACATTTCTGAACGGAAGGTAGAGTGCAAGCGCTTTCTCGTCAACGCTCCGCACAGAAACCCGTGAACAACGGCGGACGGGGCGCCCCCGGAGAAGGGCGCCCCGTCCGTGACCGGGCACGTGGGAGTGGCCGGGGGCTACTTGTCGCCGCCCAGCGTGAACAGCAGGTAGAGGAAGCCGGAGAACAGATGGCCGGCCACGATGTACGCGAACAGCCGGAGGACCAGTCCACGGGGGAAACGGCCGTCTCCACGTTCGACGCCGGTGTCTTCACGAGGCATGGGTGCCACCTTCGGGGAGGTCGGTGTGCCGCGGCGCGGCACCGGGGAACGGACGGTCGGCGCCGCCCAGGCAGAGGTCGCCGGTGTGGCTCTGCAGCAGCGTGTGGACGAAGAGGAGGTCGGCGCCGCCGGGCGACACGGCACCGAGCCGGTGGGGAGTGAGGCTGTCGTAGTGCGCGGAGTCCCCCACCGCCAGGTGGTGTTCCACCCCGCCGAGGAACAACCGGAGGCGCCCCCGCAGCACGTACAGCCACTCCTCGCCCGGGTGTGAGCGGACGAGCTCGTTCTGCGGACCGCTCGGCGGGACGTGCACCCGCAGTGCCTGCATGGCCCGCTGCGGCCCGCCGGCCTGCCAGTACACCCAGCCGTCCACCTCCACCGGCTCCACACTGCCCTCGCGGATGACGGGTTCCCGCTCGGGTGCCGTCTCGCCGAGCAGGTCGGATACCGTGGTGCCGTAGCTCCTGGCCAGGGTCAGCAGCAGGGGCAGCGACGGTTGGCGCTGCCCGGTCTCCAACCGGGACAGGTGGGCCGGCGACATCTGGAGCCGTCTGGCCGCCGCCTCCAAGGTGAGACCGGCTCGCCGCCGCAGGTCACGCAGCCTCGGCGCGACGCCGGACAGTCCCACGCCGGCACCGGCTGCTTCTTGTCCCATGTGCCCATTGAGCCACGTTCGTGCCCCACAGGCAAAGAAGTTGCCTCGCAGGCAAAAAATTCCGGGACGACCGCGGACTCCGCTTCCCGTGCGGTCCTTTTCACCGCGCCCGGGGCAGGCGGTGGAGCCGTACGTCGGCCAGGCGACCGTCCGCGACCCGCGCCGTCATGTACGTGCAGAACGGCTGGCGCCGGCGGTCGGTGGGCGAGCCCGGGTTGAGCAGTCGCAGGCGGTCGCCCGCCGTGGAGTCCCACGGGATGTGGCTGTGTCCGAAGACGAGCACGTCCACGTCGGGATAGCGCTCGGCGCAGCGCCGCTCCCGCCCCTGCGCCGGACCGGTCTCGTGCACCACGGCGAACCGCACCCCGCCCAGGTCGGCGTACGCGACCTCCGGCAACCGCGCCCTCAGGGGCGGCCCGTCGTTGTTGCCGTACACGCCGACGAGCCGCCGGGCGCGCTCCTCCAGGAGGTCGAGCGTCGGGGTGTCGATCCAGTCCCCGGCGTGGACCACCACATCGACGCGGGGCACGAGGTCGAGGAGTTCGACGGGCAGGGACTTCGCCCGTGCCGGGACGTGCGTGTCGGACATCAGCAGCAGTTCCACCGGGCCGACGGTAGCCGGTCGGCGGGAGGTGTGCGGTGACGCGCTCGGCACCGGTCCGCGACGTGCCTCCTCCGCCCGCCGGCCCCGCCCGCGGAGCGCCGCGGGTGGGGCCGGCCGCCGGACGGCTGGACGGCAAGGCCGTCAGGCGGTCACGCCCCACAGCTCGGCGATCCGCAGGTACGGCCCCGCCTCGGCCGCCCTCCCCTGGCGTTCGAGCGTGCGGCCGAGGAGCAGGTGCGCGTAGGCGTCAGCCGGGTCGCGGTCGAGCAGGGCGCGCAGTTCGGCCTCCGCCCGGCCCAGCCGGGCGGAGTGGTAGTAGGAGCGGGCCAGCAGCAGCCGGGCGGCGTCCTGCTCGGGGAACTCGCGTACGAGGCCGTCGAGGAGGCCGGCCGCCGTCAGGTAGTCCTTGGCGGCGAAGAACCGTCCCGCCCGCTCCCAGCGCTCGGCCGCGGTGCCCCAGGTGCTGCTGGTGTAGGCCGTCGTCGCGTCCATGTCCTTCTTCTCCCGTTCTCGCACCTGCCGGCCGGTCGGCCCCGGGCCGCGCCGCCCTCCCCGTTCTCGGGCGGCGTACCGTCAGGTCCACTCCAACCCGGCCGCTGCGGGGATTGTTCCGGCGACCGGCCGGCCGCGCGGCGCGCGGCGACCAGCGACGGCGCGCGGCGTACGGGCGCGGCGTACGGGCGTGGCGTGTGACGTGCGGGGACCGGTCAGTGGTCCGCGAGTTCCGTCCGTGCGGTGACGTCCGAGTCGGCGAGGATGCGGAACGCCCGGTCGTGTGCGGTGAGCACCTTGAGGAAGCCGGGTTCGGCCTGCATGACGTAGCCGCGGATTTCCGTCCCGCCGCGCAGAGCGATGCGTTCCTGGGGCACCCAGGGGGTACTCACCGTGGCGGCGCCCACCAGCAGCGCGGTGACCAGCAGCGTGCCGAGGTGGTGGCCGGCCCAGATCACGGCCCGCCGGCGCCGCCCACCCGGCCGTGCCCCGCGCTGGAGCCCGTGGAACACCACGCCGACGAGGAGGGCCGCCGGGGGCAGCCACCACGCGTGGAAGCTCCACACGTAGGTGGCCATGATGACGAGGGCGATGGCCGGCACCAGTCCGTCCACCAGGTCGGGCGGTCCGTGGGTCTCCGCGTCCCAGGGGTCACGCCGGGGGCGCCGCCACCGCTCGTACGTCCGGAACACCACCAGCGGGACGAGCAGCGCCAGGGCGACGGCCGCGGCGACGGAGTCCGCCATCACCGTGCCCAGCACGATGCCGACGCTGTCTTCCAGGTCGAGCGTGTGCAGGACCGCGAAGGCCGTTCCCCACTCGTGGTCCGTGACGGCGAACAGCCGCAGGAGGAGGAAGAGGAACGCGGCGGTCGTCAGGGTGAGCCCGGCCCGGCTGCCGCTGCCGCCGTCCGCGGGCGGCCCGTCGTGCGTGGACGCGTCCACGTCAGGGCCGCCCGCTCGTTGCGGGCGGCCGTGTGCGCGGCGGGAAGCCCGGGCCCCCGTCCCCGCTCGGGCCCGGTGGCGCCGGTGGGACCGCGGCCTGAGCGCTCGCCGTCGTGCACGTCATGGGCCCACTGTGCGAACCGCCCCGGCGTGGGCGGGTGATGCGCGCCCGCGCCGTCATCCGAAGGAACCACCCGGAGGCGGTGCTCCCCCGCGACCGGACCGCGTGGGGGCGGGCCCGGGACTGCGGCCTTACGGGGCGGCGGGCGACGCCCCGGGGGCGAACGCGTCGGTACGGCCGTCGGGTACCGTCACGGACCGTCCGACGGCCTCCGCCGAACCGGTCGCGGCGGCCGCCGGTGACGCCGGAACGCCGAACGGGCCGAGCGCCAGGAGGGTGGCCGCCCCGAACCGGGCCAGGCAATCGCGGATCCTCACCGTACTGCTCCCTTCACTCCCCGTACCTCTGTGTGACGGCGGCCGGGCGGTCGTCCGGCGCCGGAGCGGGACGCTCATCGTCGCGCGGCCACAGAGACGTTCCGGACACCCCTCGATCGGCGCCCGACGAGCGCAGAAACGTTCCGACCAGCGGAAAGAGACCCTCCGCGCTGGAAACGGCCGGGCGGCGCGAATCCTCCTCACGGGTGAGGGGCGGGGGCTGACGGCTGACGGCTGACGGCTGACGGCCGGCATACCCCGGCGGCCCGGCCCGTCCGCCCCGGCGCGCGGCGTTCCGGGCGACCGCTCCGGGCCGGCGCGCCACCTGGACCTCCCCGCCACCGCCCGCGGGTGCCACGGGGCCGGAGAAGCGGTGCGGCCCGCCGCGCCGAGGATGCCGCGCGCTCCGAGGGGCTGGGGCGGGCGGCATTCCGGCGGACGGCGGGCCGGGGGTCAGTCGGAGGGTTCGCGCGCCGCGGCGAGCGCCGTCTCCGCGGGTACGGCGGCCACCACCTCGTCGCCCTCCGTCTCGCCCGTCGGCCGGAAACCGAGCGAGGTGTACAGGTGGTGGGCCGCGGTGTTCTCCGGGTGGTAAGCGAGGCGGAGCTCCCGGCAGTCGTCGCCACCGGCGAGCCAGGCCATGAGCGTCAGCAGTGCGGCCCGGCCCACGCCCCTGCCCTGCTCCGCGCCGTCGACGACCATGCCGCCGATCCAGTGGGAGCCGTCCTCGTCGCGGCCCCACATGACGTGTCCGGTCACGGTCCCGTCGGCGCAGACCGCCAGCGAGCGCCAGACCTGTTCGCGTGTCGACAGCAGCAGGTAGCGGGCGGCGAGCGCGGCGACGAAGCGGCGCTGGCCGTCCAGGGGGGCGACGTCCGCGACGGCCCGCCAGTTCTCGTCGTGCACCTCGTGCAGGGAGATCCGTCGTCCCCGCCCGTCCAACCGTCCGAAGTCGATCATATGGACGAGGGTACGAACCGGGGTGCGAAGCCCGCGAGTCCTTTACGCGTCCGCCCCCGCCCGGGTCCGGCGTACGGCGGACAATCGGAGAAGCGAACGGCTGGGTGGGGTTTGCCACCCGCGACATGCGGTCAGGCGTCGGGGAAGCCGACCAGGAGGAGACACGTGATGACCACCCTTCTGCTTCTCGTGACGCCCCTCGTGCTGGCCCTCGCCCTCGTGGCCGTTCCGACGCAGACGGCCAGGCACCGCAAGCCGGGCTCGACCACGCTGCGCGCCTCGGGCGGCAGGCCGCGGAGTCTGGCGCGCCACCGCTGAGCGACCGCACGGGCGTCCTCGGGGCCCGTCGGAGAGGAGCACCGCCTGCCCGGGCGGCTCCCTTCCGGCGGGCCCTACGGCGTGGGCGTCGCGTCGTGGACGGCCCGGTGGACGGCGCGCGCGAGGCGGGCGCCCCACTCGGAGCGCGGCCCGGCGAAGGAGTGGGGCCGGTCGCCGGGCAGGGGGGAGCGTGCGGCGACGCACACCGCGTCGGTGGGGGTGCCGGAGCAGTCGTACCCGCGGTCCAGCAGGGCCTGCACCTTGGCTTCCGTCGCCGTCGCGACGGCGTTGACCAGGGCGGCGTCGGTGAGCGCCACCGGCAGGACGGCGATGATGTTGATCGTGCCGGGCCCGGCCGGGACGGGGGCGCCCCGGTCGGGGGCGGCGGCCCAGCCGCGGACATCGACACCCGCGGTGGCGAGGGCCTCGGCCCCGCCGTCGTACGCGTGGGCGTACGCCGACACGTCGGCCGCCGTCATCAGCCCCACCCCCGCTCCGGGGGCCCCCGCGCCGGCGGCCAGCTCGGCGAGGTGCCGGTCGGGGTCGGTGCGCCGGTAGCCGTGGGCGACCTGGGCGTTGAGCACCCAGCCGCGCTCGCCGAGCCCGCCGCCGAGCACCGCGCTGCTCACCATGCGCCAGCCCGGGCCGGCGTCCCACAGCAGACCGTGCAGCCGCTCCCCCTCCTCCGTTCGGGTCAGCCGCCGGACGGCGAGGTGGCGGGTGGGAGCGGTGCGGGGCGGCGGGAGCGGGGCGGTCACGTGCCGACATCCTAGGCGGTGGCCGGAGAGGCCCGCCCGGCCCGGGAGGATCCGCCGGGCTGGAGCGGCCCACCCGGCCCAGGAGGATGCGCCCGCCCGTCGAGGCCCGCCCGGCCGGGCGGTGCTCACCGGCCGGGCGGGCCTCAGAGGCCGTGCTGCCGACGTCTCGCCGGCGCCGGGGCGCTCGGACGGGGCCGTCAGTCGGTCGTCGGGGCGGGTCCGACGAGCTCCTCCAGGACGTCCTCCATGGTGACGAAGCCGATGACGGTGCCCTTGTTGCCGGTGACCGCCGCCAGGTGGGTGCCGGCGGCACGCATGGCCGTCATGGTGTCGTCCAGCGGGGTGTCGAGGGCGACCTTCGTCATGGGGTGCAGGGCGCCGCGCGGGAACGGCTTCGTCCGGTCGGCCACGCCGAGGGCGTCCTTGATGTGGAGGTACCCGAGCAGGGTCCCGCCGGGGCCGGTGACCGGCAGGCGGGAGTAGCCGTGCAGGGCCGCGGTCCGCTCCAGTTGCTGCGGGGTGACGCCGTGGTCGACGGTCACCATGCGGTTGAGGGGGACCATGACCTCGCCGGCCGGGCGGGTGCCCAGTTCGAGGGCGTCGCGCAGGCGGTCGCCGTCCTCGGGCTCCAGGAGGCCGGCCTCACTGGAGTCCTTGACCAGGCGGACCAGTTCGTCGTCGGTGAAGACGGCCGTCACCTCGCCCTTCGGCTCCACCTTCATCAGCCGCAGGATGGCGTTGGCGAGGGCGTTGATGCCGAAGACGACCGGGCGCAGGGCGCGCGTGAGGGCGACGAGCGGGGGGCCGAGGAGCAGGGCGGTGGGCGCCGGGGCGGCCAGGGCGATGTTCTTCGGGATCATCTCGCCGACGAGCATGTGCAGGTACGTCGCCAGGGTCAGGGCGATCACGAAGGCGATGGGGTGGATCAGCCCCTCGGGTACCCCCACGGCGTGGAACGGCGGTTCCAGCAGGTGGGCGATGGCCGGTTCGGCGACGGCGCCGAGCACCAGCGAGGAGACGGTGATGCCGAGCTGGGCGGTGGCCATCGCCGCCGACAGGTGCTCCAGGCCCCAGAGGGTGCTCTTCGCGCGGCGGTCGCCCTTGAGGGCGGCCGGCTCGATCTGGCTGCGCCGCACCGAGATCAGGGCGAACTCGGCGCCGACGAAGAACGCGTTGGTGACGAGGGTGAACGCGCCGATGAGGAGCTGGACGGCGGTCATCGCGACACCTCGCGGCCCGTCGCGGTGGCGTGCGCGGCCGTCGGGGCGGGCGCGGTGAGCAGGACGCGGTCGGCGCGGTGGTGTTCGACGTGCAGCACGTCGAGTCGCCAGCCGTCGATGTCCAGGCGGTCGGTCACGGTGGGGATGCGCTCCAGGCGGGTGGCGATGAGGCCGGCCAGTGTCTCGTACGGGCCGTCGGGGGCGGTGAAGTCGATCTCGGCGAGCTGGTCGACGCGGACGCTGCCGTCGGCGCGCCAGACGCGGCGCCCGTCGGTGGCGGGTTCCGCCTCGACGAGGTCGGGGGTCTCGTGCGGGTCGTGTTCGTCGCGGACCTCGCCGACGACCTCCTCGACGATGTCCTCGACGGTGGCGACGCCGGCCGTGCCCCCGTACTCGTCGATGACGACGGCCATGGTGCGGGCCCGGCGCAGACGGCCGAGCAGCCGGTCGACCGGCAGGGAGTGCGGGACGAGCAGCGGCTCGGTGGCCAGGTCGGCGACCGTGACGAGGCGGCGCTTGTCCTCGTCGAGGGCGAGCACGTCCCGGATGTGGACGGTGCCGACGACCTCGTCGAGGGTGTCGCGGTAGACCGGGAAGCGGGACAGGCCGGTGGCGAGGGTGAGGTTCGCGGCGTCCGCGGCGGTCGCGTGGACCTCCAGGGCCTTCACGTCGACGCGGGGCGTCATGACGTTCTCGGCGTTCAGGTCGCCGAGGTGCAGGGTGCGGACGAACAGTTCGGCCGCGTCGGCCTCGATCGCCCCTTCGCGGGCGGAGTGCCGGGCGAGCGCGACCAGTTCCTCGGGGGTGCGGGCGGAGGCGAGCTCCTCGGCCGGCTCCAGCCCGAAACGCCGCACGAGGTGGTTGGCGGTGTCGTTCAGGTGGTGGATCAGCGGGCCGAAGGCGGCGGTGAAGCCGCGCTGCGGTGCGGCGACCACCTTGGCCACGGCGAGCGGGCGGGAGATCGCCCAGTTCTTCGGTACGAGCTCGCCGACGACCATCAGGACGACCGTGGAGGCGGCCACGCCCAGCAGGGTCGCGACGGTGGAGACGGCCCCCGCGGGCAGCCCCACGGCCAGGAGGGGGCCGCGCAGCAGGGTGGCGACGGCGGGCTCGGCGAGCATGCCGATGACGAGGGAGGTCACCGTGATGCCGAGCTGCGCGCCGGACAGCTGGAAGGTGAGGCGCTTGGCGGCGGCCAGGGCACTGCCGGCGCCGCGCTCACCGGCCTCGGCGGCGCGCTCCAGGTCGCCGCGCTCGACCGTGGTGAGGGAGAACTCGGCCGCGACGAACACCGCACAGGCGAGGGTGAGCGCGAGGGCCAGGAGCAGCAGGAGCACTTCGGTCACCGTGCCACCTCCCGTCCCTCTGCCTCGAGCGGGCGGAACGCGGCACGGCTGGTACTGGGAGGTTCACCCATTGCGGGTCTGCTGCTCCTTCTCGCTGGGCGGGCCACCCCGGGCGGCCACGCGCTGGTCCTCCGGGGATGCCGGGTGATCCCCTCCACCAAGGGTAAAGGAGGGGCAAATGACCTGTGAAGTCCTCCCCCGCCGCTCCGTACCCGTGTACGGAACGCGGATACCCCGCGGTGTTGTTCCCGCACCTGCGCAGGACGCGGGCGGCACGCGCGGACCGTCGGCCGCGGGGTTCCGGTTCCGCGCGCCGGACGGGGGCTGCGGACGCAACGGTGCAACCGCTCGGCGGACCCGGCGCTGCGCCGGGGGCCGACGGCCCCACTGAAGGCCGACGCTCCTCGCGTCACCCGGTCGGTCGACGGCCCGGGTCTCCGCTTCGGCCCGGCGGGTGGGCAGGGGGCGGGAGGCGGCCGCGGGAGGGACGCCGGTGGGCCGTCCGCCCGGGTGGTCGGGGTCCGGATCCGGTGGCACCGGTCCGCGGGGTGGTTCGGCGTGCTCCTCGTGGGCCACTTACGGATGCCGGCGCCCGTCGCCCCGGACGGGACGCGGTCCGGTCGCGGCGCCGGTCGCGCGGGGCGTACGCAACGGGGGCCGGGGTAACCGGGCGTCCTGGAGGTCCGGTCTCAAGGAGGGGGCTGTTCGGCCATGCCGTGGACAGTCCGGCGGAGTACCGCCGCGCACGAACACGAAGGTCATCGGGACTACGACGGGCGAGAAGGGCCCGGAGGACGGGAGGGGTACGAGAAGTACGGAGGGGACGGGGGGCGTGGGTCGGAGGACGGCGCGCCGGCCGGCCGTCCCCGGTTGTCGCGGAGCAGCCGGATCCTGGCCATGCTGCTGGCCTTCGCGGGCATGGTCGTGTTCGCCGTGGTGCTGGCGCGACTGACGCTGGAGCCGTCCGTCGCGTCCGAGCAGCTGACGCACAGCAACCTGCGTCCGGGCGACTCCATCAACCAATACCTGTCGCAGCCCGCCTTCCGCGACACGGTGAAGCAGATCGGCGGCAACATCGCCCTGGGCGTGCCCTTCGGGCTGCTGCTCCCCGTCCTGGCGCCCCGAACGCGGGGACTGCTGCGGGTGGTGTTCGTGACGGCGGTCGTGATGACGCTCGTCGAGCTGGTGCAGGGCGCCCTGGTGACGGGGCGCGCGTTCGACGTCGACGACGTGATCCTCAACAGCTCGGGAGCGCTGCTGGGGTACGCGCTCCTCGGCCGCAGGCTCGGCCGGGCCGTCCATCCCCGGCGGCGGCACTGGTGGCACCGGTTCCGCAAGCAGCCGGTCGCTTGACGTCCATCCGGACTGCCGGCGCGTACGCGGCGGCGCGGGGGCCCCGGCGCGGGGGGGGGGCCCCCCCGCGCGGGCGACGTGGGGACCCGGTTCGGGGCGGCGGGGCCCCGGACCCCCAGCGGGTCGCCCGCCCCGGCCGGCCGCGAGGCGGAG
>NZ_JBIBSF010000010.1:302919-304264 GCF_043077165.1 Streptomyces kanasensis | reverse complement strand
GTTGATAGGCCGGATATGGAAGCCCAGTAATGGGTGGAGTTGACCGGTACTAATAGGCCGAGGGCTTGTCCTCAGTTGCTCGCGTCCACTGTGTTGTTCCCGGGTTGCGAA
Source organism: Streptomyces kanasensis (assembly GCF_043077165.1). Lineage (NCBI taxonomy): Bacteria > Bacillati > Actinomycetota > Actinomycetes > Kitasatosporales > Streptomycetaceae > Streptomyces > Streptomyces kanasensis. The sequence continues at coordinate 304,153 of NZ_JBIBSF010000010.1, read as the reverse complement.
CAGTCGCACCGGCACACGAAAAAGATCAAGTGAATAGTGTGCTTGTTCGCTCGAACCCAATAGGGTTTCGGTGGCCATAGCGTTAGGGAAACGCCCGGTTACATTTCGAACCCGGAAGCTAAGCCTTTCAGCGCCGATGGTACTGCAGGGGGGACCCTGTGGGAGAGTAGGACGCCGCCGAACAATTTTTCAGGACCCGTGGTCCCAGCGTTCATGCTGGGACCACGGGTCCTTTTTTGTTGTCAGTTGTATGTGCTCGAAGCGCGGAGGGACGCCCTCTGCGCGAGAATGCTTGCGGTACCCGAAGACAGGAGCCCCACCCATGTCCACCAACTCCTCCGACGACCGTCCGGAGCGTGAGCCTCGTCGTACGGACGGTGGCGAGCGGGGCGGCTTCCGTGGTCCCCGGCGCGATGACGACCGCCGCGGCAGTGGCGGCGGTGGCTTCCGCAGGGACGACCGCCGTGACGACCGTGGCGCGGACCGCCGTGACGACCGGGGTGGTGACCGGGGTGGTTTCCGCCGCGATGACCGGCCGGCGTTCCGTCGGGACGACCGCGACCGTGGACCGCGTCGCGACGACGACCGCCGCGGCACTGGCGGCGGTGGCTTCCGCCGTGACGACGACCGCCGCGGCAGTGGTGGTGGCGGTGTCCGCTCCGACGACCGTGGTGGCGACCGGGGCGGGTTCCGTCGCGATGACCGTGGTGGCTTCCGCCGTGACGACCGCGGTGGTGACCGTGGTGGGTTCCGTCGCGATGACCGTGGCGGCGACCGTGGTGGCTTCCCGCGTGACGACCGTGCTCCCCGTCGGGACGACCGCGGTGGTTTCCGCAGGGACGACCGTGCTGGGTCCTCGCGCGACGATCGCGCTCCCCGTCGTGATGACCGTGGTGGCTTCCAGCGTGACGACCGCGGCGGCGATCGGGGCGGGTTCCGCCGTGACGACCGTGGTGGTGACCGCGGTGGCTTCCGCCGTGACGACCGCGGTGGTGACCGTGGTGGGTTCCGTCGCGATGACCGTGGCGGCGACCGTGGTGGCTTCCCGCGTGACGACCGTGCTCCCCGTCGGGACGACCGCGGTGGTTTCCGCAGGGACGACCGTGCTGGGTCCTCGCGCGACGATCGCGCTCCCCGTCGTGATGACCGTGGTGGCTTCCAGCGTGACGACCGCGGCGGCGATCGGGGCGGGTTCCGCCGTGACGACCGTGGTGGTGACCGTGGTGGCTTCCGT
>NZ_JBIBSF010000010.1:77161-302823 GCF_043077165.1 Streptomyces kanasensis | reverse complement strand
CGTCGCGATGACCGCGGCGGCGACCGGGGTGGCTTCTCCCGTGACGACCGTGCTCCCCGTCGGGACGACCGTGGTGGCTTCCAGCGTGACGACCGCGGTGGTGACCGTGGTGGCTTCCGTCGCGATGACCGCGGCGGCGACCGGGGTGGCTTCTCCCGTGACGACCGTGCTCCCCGTCGGGACGACCGTGGTGGCTTCCAGCGTGACGACCGTGGCGGTGACCGCGGTGGCTTCCGTCGCGATGACCGTCGCGATGACCGGCCGGCGTTCCGTCGGGACGACCGTGACCGTGACCGGGGGCCGCGTCGCGACGACGACCGTCGCGGTGGCTTCCGCGGTGGCCGCGACGACCGCCGCGACGACCGCGGGCGCGGTGGTTTCCGCGGACGCGACGACCGGCGGGACGACCGCCGCGAGGACCGGCGCGACCGCGAGCCCATCAAGCGGCTGCCCATCCCCGACGACGTCACCGGCGACGAGATCGACAAGGACGTGCGGCAGGAGCTGATGAGCCTGCCCAAGACCCTCGCCGAGGACGTCGCGCGCAACCTCGTCATGGTCGCCAACCTCATCGACGAGGACCCCGAGAAGGCGTACGCCTACTCCCGTATCGCCCTGCGGCTCGCGTCCCGCGTGGCCGCCGTCCGCGAGGCGGCCGGTTTTGCCGCCTACGCGACGCAGAAGTTCGCCGAGGCCCTCGCCGAGTTCCGCGCTGCCCGCCGTATGACCGGGAGCGTCGAACTGTGGCCCGTCATGGCCGACTGCGAGCGCGGCCTCGGCCGTCCCGAGCGGGCGCTCGCCATGGCCGGCGAGCCCGAGGTGCAGAAGCTCGACAAGGCCGGCCAGGTCGAGATGCGGCTCGTCGTCGCCGGTGCCCGCCGCGACATGGGGCAGATCGACGCCGCGATCGTCACCCTCCAGTCGCCCGAGCTGGCCTCCCACTCGGTGCAGCCGTGGACCGCCCGACTTCGGTACGCCTACGCCGACGCGCTCCTCGCCGCCGGACGCGAGGACGAGGCCCGCGAGTGGTTCGCCAAGGCCCTCGAAGCCGACAAGGACGGCAGCACCGACGCCTCCGACCGGCTCGCCGAGCTCGACGGTGTCGAGTTCGTCGACGCCTTCGAGGAGACCGAGGACGCGGAGGAGATCGAGGACGCCGAGGACAGCGGTCGGGTCACCGAGGTCGTCGAGGCCGACGAAGAGGACGAGCCGGTCCCCGCCGACGAGGCCGAGACCGCCGACGAGGCCGACGCCCGGGACGAGGCCGACGTAGAGGACGAGCCGGTCCCCGCCGACGAGGGCGCCACCGCCACCGAGGGGGCCACCGAGGCCCCCGCCGGCGAGCGTGACGGCGACGAGGGCGTGGCCGGGCGCTGACCGCTCGGGTCAATCGGCGAACAGGTCGTACGACACAGGAAGGGCGGCACCCCCACCGGGGGTGCCGCCCTTCCGTGTTCGGTGGGTGCGGTGCTGGACGTCAGTCGAGGGCCAGGCTCCGCAGCACCAGGCCCGTCGCCGGCTTCGGGCCGAACGACGTCGACTTGCGCGGCATCGTCACCCCCTGGCGCGCCAGGTCCCGGACGACCTCCTCGCGCACCGGGTGCATCAGCACCGCCGTCGTGCCGTGCCGCTCCGCCTGCTCGACGACGGCCCCCGCGTCATGGATGTAGCCGATGTGCTCCGGGCCGTCCGGGACGCGCCACACGTGCTCCAGCAGCGTCGCGTGCAGCACCGTCGCGTCGAGCGTGCGCCACGCCTCCGGACGGTCGTCCCGTACCGTGCGGGACAGCAGCTCCGGATCCGGCCGGTCCACCAGGTGGAAGCGGCCGTCGCCCGCGAGCAGGAACGCGTTGCCGTCGGCGACCGCCCCGGCCAGGGCGTCCAGGGCCGCCGGCAGGGGAACGTCCAGGGTCCGTACGCGGAAGGCGCCCTCCAGTGCCGCCACGGCCCGTGCGACCGGCAGGCGGTGCAGCAGCCGGTGGATGGCCCGCACCTGGAGCGGGTAGCGGGCCGTGTCGACCAGCAGCACCAGACCGGAGTCCCACGGGCCCGGCGCCGACCGCTCCTCGCGCAGGCGCAGGTACGTCGCCCAGCGGTGGTGGCCGTCCGCGATCAGCGCCTGGTGGTGCGCCAGGTCGTCGGCGGCGGCTGCCAGCTCCGCAGGGTCCGTCACCGCCCACAGCCGGTGGCCGAAGCCGTCCTCCGTCGTCGTCGCCAGGAGCGGGACGCCGGCCGTGGCACGCTCGATGACGGCCGTCGCGCCCGTCGCGCGGCCGTCGCCCCGGTAGGTCAGGAGCAGCGGCTCCAGGTGCGCGGCCGTGGTGCGCATCAGGTCGGCGCGCTCCTCCACCACGTCCGGCATGACGTCCTCGTGGGGCAGGACCACGCCCTCCGACGGGGCGGACAGCTCCAGGGAGCCGATCAGGCCCCGCTGGAGCAGGTCGCCCTTGCGCTGCTCGTACACGTACAGGGCGGGCTGCGGGTCGGCGGCCAGGACGCCCTCCGCGAGCCAGTCCGCGAGGGTGTCCGCCGCCCGGCGGGGACGCGCGTCCGCGGTGGGGGCCTGCGGCAGGATGAGCCGCACGATGTTGTACGGGTCGGACGACTCCAGATGGTGCAGTCCGTCCGGCCGCACGACGACGTCGTACGGGGGAGAGGTGACCGCCGCGAGGCTGCGCACCTTTTCGGGTACGTACCGCACGCCGCGGAACGGTTTCAGGTGCAGACCCTCTTTGGCCGCAGGACCTCTCGTGTTCATCCTTGCATCGTAAGTGGACGCACGGATGAGCGATGATCGGGGGACGGGATCGTCCGGACGAGTGAGGAGTGCGGTTGATGGGGCAGCAGGGGCGGAACCTGCCGAGTGGCAGCGACACCGCGTTGCACGCGGCGTACGACACGGCGCTGCTGGACCTGGACGGGGTCGTGTACGCGGGCGGCGAGGCCATCCCGTACGCCGTCGAGGCGCTGGGCGCGGCCCGCGACGCGGGGATGCGCCTGGCCTACGTCACCAACAACGCGCTGCGCACCCCGGACGCCGTCGCCGCCCACCTGACCGAGCTGGGCGTGCCCGCGGAGCCGGGCGACGTCGTCACGTCGGCGCAGGCGGTGGCGCGGCTGATGGCCGGGCAGCTGCCGCCGGGTGCGCGGGTCCTCGCCATCGGCGGGGAGGGGCTGCGGGTGGCGCTGTGCGAGCGGGGTCTCGAACCGGTCGAGTCGGCCGACGACGACCCGGCGGCCGTCGTGCAGGGGTACGGCGGGCCCGACCTGCCGTGGGGGCGGTTCGCGGAGGCGTCGTACGCCGTCGCGCGCGGTGTGCCCTGGTTCGCGTCCAACACCGACCTGACGATCCCCGGGGCGCGGGGCATCGCCCCGGGCAACGGGGCGGCGGTGGAGGTCGTGCGGATCGCCACGGGCGCCGAACCGCAGGTGGCGGGGAAGCCGCTGCCGCCCATGCACCGCGAGACGATCCTGCGGACCGGGGCGCGGCGGCCGCTCGTCGTCGGGGACCGGCTCGACACGGACATCGAGGGGGCGTCGAACGGCGGCGTCGACTCGCTGCTCGTGCTCACCGGCGTGACCGACCCGGCGCGGCTCCTCGCGGCCGTGCCGGAGCACCGGCCCACGTACGTCGACGCCGACCTGCGCGGTCTGCTGACGGGGCAGCCGGCGGTGTCCGCCGCGGGCGGCGGGTTCCGCTGCGGGGGCTGGACCGCGTCCGTGGACGGCGGGGCGTTCGTCCTCGACGGGACGGGCGAGCAGATGGACGGGCTCCGGGCGCTGTGCGCGGCGGCCTGGACCGACGCCGGCGCGGGGTCGTGCGGGCGGGACGCGACGGCGGCGCTGGCCGGGCTCGGCTGGTGACACCCTGACGATCATCGCGCGGAGGGTAGGCTAACCTAACCGCGTGTTGGTCGAACGTTCTCCCGAACCGAGCGCGGAGCCCCGGGCTGCCGCCGAGCCCCGGGCTGCCGCCGAGCCCCGGGCCGCCGCGGACCCCCGGTCCGCTGCCGAGCCCCGGGCCGCCGTGCAGCCGTCCGGGCGGCGCCGTACCCTGCGCGCCGCCGGGCTGGTGCTGTCCCTCGGCGTGCTGGCGCTCGTGTGCGTCGCGAGCATCGTCATCGGCGCGAAACCCGTCCCACTGGGCGACGTCTGGCACGGCCTGTTCCAGAACTCCGGCACCGGCCACGACGTCCTCATCGCCGACGTCCGGCTGCCCCGCACCGGGCTCGGACTCCTCGCGGGCGTCGCGCTCGGCCTCTCCGGCGCCGTGATGCAGGCCCTCACCCGCAACCCGCTGGCCGAGCCCGGCCTCATGGGCGTCAACGCGGGCGCGGCGGCCGCCGTCGTCACCGCGACGAGCTTCCTCGGCACCACCTCCTTCATGGGGTACGTCTGGTTCGCCTTCGCGGGCGCCGCCGTCGTCTCCGTCCTCGTGTACGTGCTCGGTGGCGGGCGCGGCGCCACGCCGGTACGGCTCGCGCTCGCCGGCACCGCGGCGACGGCCGCGCTGTACGGGTACGTCAACGCCGTCCAACTGCTCGACTCGGCCGCGCTGGACCGGCTGCGGTTCTGGACCGTCGGCTCGCTCGCCGGCGCCGACGCGGCCACCCTCGGGGCCGTCGCGCCGTTCATCGCGGCCGGCGTCGTCCTCGCCGCGCTGGTCGCCCGCCCGCTCAACGCCATGGAGATGGGCGACGACGCCGCCCGCGCGCTCGGCGCGCACCTCAACCGGACCCGCCTCCTGGCCATGCTCGCCGTGACGCTGCTGTGCGGGGGCGCCACCGCGGCCTGCGGGCCCATCGTGTTCGTCGGGCTGATGGTGCCGTACCTGGTCCGTGCGATCACCGGACCCGACGTGCGGTGGATCCTGCCGTACGCGGCCGTCCTCTCGCCCGTGCTGCTGCTCGGCTCCGACATCGTCGGCCGGGTCGTCGCCCGGCCCTCGGAGCTCCAGGTGGGCATCGTCACGGCCCTCGTCGGCGGGCCCGTCTTCATCCACCTCGTACGCCGCAAGAGGATGGCCCAGCTGTGACCGCGACCCCCGCACCCCCTTCCGCGCCCGCCGCCCCCGCGCCCACTGCCGTCCCCGGTGCGCCGGCCGCCGCGACGCGGACCGTCCGGGCCGTGCGCACCCGCGGCGGGCTGTCCGTGCGCGTCGAGCCGCGCGCCCTGGCCGTCTGCGTCCTGCTGCTCGCCCTGATCCTGGCCGCCGCGGTCGTCCTCATCGGCAGCGGTGACTTCCCCGTCGCCCCCGCCGACGTCGTCGCCACCCTGCTCGGCGACGGCACGCCCGCCCAGGAGTTCGTCGTCCGGGACCTGCGCCTGCCCCGCGCCCTGGTGGCGGTCCTCGTCGGCGCGGGGCTCGCGATCGGCGGCGCGGTCTTCCAGACCATCACCCGCAACCCGCTCGGCAGCCCCGACATGCTCGGCATCAGCCAGGGCTCCATCGTCGGCGCCCTCGGCGTGATCGTGCTCTTCCAGGGCGACGCCACCGCCGTCGCCGCCGGCGGCCTCGTCGGCGGCGTCCTCACCGGCGCCGCCGTGTACCTCTTCGCGTACAAGCGGGGCGTGCACGGCTTCCGCCTGGTGCTGATCGGCATCGGCGCCGCCGCGATGCTCACCGCCGTCATCCACTACCTGATCACCAAGGCGAACCTGGTCGACGCCACCCGCGCCGTGGTGTGGATGACCGGCTCCCTGGAGGGCCGGGACTGGACCCAGTTCTGGCCTCTCCTCGCGGTCAGCGCCGTCCTCGTGCCCGTCGTCCTCGCGTACGGGCGGCCGCTGCGGATGCTGGAGATGGGCGACGACGCGGCGTACGCGCTGGGCGTGCGGGTCGAGCGGGTGCGCATGGTGCTGCTGGTCTCGGCGGTGCTGCTCGTCGCGTCGGCGACGGCCGCGGCCGGTCCGATCGTCTTCGTCGCGCTCAGCGCGCCGCAGCTGGCCCGCCGACTCACCCGGTCGCCCGGCCCCAACCTGGCGGCGTCCGCCCTCATGGGCGCGGCGGTGCTGCTCGTCGCCGACCTCGTCGCGACCAACGCCTTCGGCGAGCGCCGGCTGCCCGTCGGCGTCGTCACCGGCGTCGTCGGCGGCGGCTACCTGCTGTGGCTCCTGGTCTCCGAGCGCCGGGCAGGCCGGATATGACCCCCTCGAACGACCAGAACGCCAGGAGTACCCCCATGGAGCGCCAGCGCCTCAGCGCGGAGTCGGTCACCCTCGCCTACGAGCAGCGGACCATCGCCCGCGACCTGTCCGTCGAGATCCCCGACAACTCCTTCACGGTGATCGTCGGCCCGAACGCCTGCGGCAAGTCCACGCTCCTGCGTGCCCTGGCGCGGATGCTGAAGCCCACCAGCGGGCGGGTGCTGCTGGACGGGCAGGCCATCCACTCCATGCCCGCGAAGAAGGTGGCGCGGACGCTGGGACTGCTCCCGCAGTCGTCGATCGCGCCCGACGGCATCACCGTCGCCGACCTCGTCGCCCGCGGCCGCTACCCGCACCAGGGGTTGCTGCGGCAGTGGTCCCCCGAGGACGAGCGGATCGTCCGCGAGTCGATGGACGCCACCGGCGTGGGCGAGCTGGGCGACCGGTACGTCGACGAGCTGTCCGGCGGGCAGCGCCAGCGCGTGTGGATCGCTATGGCCCTCGCCCAGCAGACGCCGCTGCTGCTGCTGGACGAGCCGACCACCTACCTCGACATCCAGCACCAGATCGACGTCCTCGACCTGTGCGCCGAACTCCACGAGACGCAGGGCCGCACCCTGGTCGCGGTCCTCCACGACCTCAACCACGCCGCCCGGTACGCCACGCACCTCATCGCGGTGCGCGGGGGTGAGGTCGTGGCCGAGGGACCGCCGTCCGAGATCGTCACCGCCGAGCTCGTCGAGCGGGTCTTCGGGCTGCGCTGCCAGGTCATCGACGACCCGGAGACGGGCACGCCCCTCGTGGTGCCGGCGGCCCGCAAGGCGCGGGCACTCGCCCGGAGCTGACTCCGCAGCAGGCCGGGAGCCAGCCGCGGGGTGTGCCCGGGAGCCGGCCGCCCGGCCGGACCCGGAGCGCGCGCCCCACCGGCCGGTGGGGCACCGGCCGGTGGGGCGGGAGCGTCCGCCGGCCCCCGCCACCGGCTGGCTGCCGGCGCTTCGCGGTAGCGTCGGGGCATGGACGACGCCAGTGCCGCCGAGCCGCAGACCCCCGTGGCCCCCGAGCCACCCGCCGGCCCCGGCGGGGAGCCCGCCGGGCCCGCGCCGCTCGGCGTGGGCCGGACCGCCACCGGACACGCGGCGGTGGACGCCCTCCTGGAGCGGCTCGGTGACGCCGACCACCTCCCGGCGGACGGACACCTGGAGGTGTACGAGGATGTACACCGGGGACTGCGCGACACGCTGACCGCGCTGGACGCGCACCCCCGGCCGGGATCGCCGAACGAGCACAGGAGCTGAACCGAACGTGGCAGGAGTGGCACGCCGCCGACTCGACGCCGAGCTTGTGCGCCGCAAGCTCGCCCGCTCGCGCGAACACGCGAGCCAGCTGATCGCCGCGGGGCGGGTGACCGTCGGCGGCGCCACCGCGTCCAAGCCCGCCACCCAGGTCGAGACGGCCGCGGCGATCGTGGTCGCCGCCGACGACTCCGACCCGGAGTACGTGTCCCGCGGCGGCCACAAGCTCGCCGGGGCGTTCGCGGCGTTCGTCCCGCTCGGGCTGCGCGTCGAGGGCCGGCGGGCGCTCGACGCCGGCGCGTCCACCGGCGGCTTCACCGACGTGCTGTTGCGCGCCGGCGCCGCGCACGTCGTCGCCGTCGACGTCGGCTACGGCCAACTCGCCTGGTCCCTCCAGAGCGATGAACGCGTCACCGTCAAGGACCGTACGAACGTGCGGGAGCTGACGCTCGACACGATCGGGGGCGAGGCGGTGGACCTGGTGGTCGGAGACCTGTCCTTCATCCCGCTCGGCCTCGTCCTGCCCGCGCTCGCCGGCGTCAGCGCGCCCGACGCCGACCTCGTCCTGATGGTCAAGCCGCAGTTCGAGGTCGGCAAGGAGCGCCTCGGCAGCGGCGGCGTGGTGCGCAGCCCCGAGCTGCGCGCCGAGGCCGTGCGGAACGTCGCCCGGCAGGCCGCCGGACTCGGGCTCGGCGTCCTCGGCGTCACCGCGAGCCCCCTGCCCGGCCCGTCGGGCAACGTCGAGTACTTCCTGTGGCTGCGGGCCGGCGCGCCCGCGCTCGATCCGGCGGACGTCGACCGCGCCGTGGCGGAGGGACCCCGTTGAACACCCGACCGAACACTCCGCCGAGCACCTCACCGAGCGCCGCGCCCCGCACGGTCTTCCTGCTCGCCCACACCGGCCGCCCGGCCGCCGTGCGCAGCGCGGAGCTCGTCGTCCTGGGCCTCATGCGCAGCGGCATCGACGTGCGGGTGCTGGCCGCCGAGGCGGCCGACCTGCCGCTCCCGCCGTCCGTGGAGACCGTCCCGGAGGCCACCCCCGACGTCCTGGACGGCTGTGAGCTGCTGATCGTCCTCGGCGGTGACGGGACGCTGCTCCGGGGCGCCGAGTTCGCCCGGGCGTCCGGCGTGCCGATGCTCGGCGTCAACCTCGGGCGCGTCGGGTTCCTCGCCGAGGCCGAGCGCGACGACCTCGACAAGGTCGTGGACCGCGTCGTCACCCGCGCCTACGAGGTCGAGGAGCGCATGACCCTCGACGTCGCCGTCTACAACAACGGCGACCTCCTGCACACCAACTGGGCGCTGAACGAGGCCGCCGTCCAGAAGGTCGCGCCCGAGCGGATGCTGGAGGTCGTCCTCGCCATCGACGGGCGTCCCGTCACCGGCTTCGGGTGCGACGGCGTGATCTGCGCGACCCCCACGGGCTCCACGGCGTACGCCTTCTCCGCGGGCGGGCCGGTGATCTGGCCCGAGGTGGAGGCGCTGCTGATGGTCCCGATCGGCGCGCACGCCCTGTTCGCCAAGCCGCTCGTCACGACGCCGGACTCGGTGCTCGCGGTCGAGGTCGAGCCGCACACCCCGGACGGCGTGCTGTGGTGCGACGGGCGGCGCACCGTCACGCTCCCCGCCGGGGCGCGCGTCGAGGTCCGGCGGGGATCCGTGCCGGTGCGGCTCGCCCGCCTCCACCACGCGTCGTTCTCGGACCGGCTCGTCGCCAAGTTCGCCCTGCCCGTCTCCGGCTGGCGCGGGGCCCCGCGCTAGGGCCCGGCGCTCCCTCCCGGTGGCCCCGACGGCCCCGGGCGGCCCCCGGCGGCCCCGCGCCGGGTCAACGCCCCGCCGCCCCCGTGCGGCCCGTCACGCCCCCGCCGACCAGTGGCTTCGCCCGGCCGACCGGGGTGGCGTCGCACGGGACCGGGAAAACCTCGTATGGTCAGGGGCGTGTTGGAGGAGATGCGCATACGGTCGCTCGGGGTCATCGACGACGCGGTGGTCGAGCTGTCGCCCGGGTTCACCGCGGTGACCGGTGAGACGGGCGCGGGCAAGACCATGGTCGTCACGAGCCTCGGGTTGCTGCTCGGCGGCCGCGCCGATCCGGCCCTGGTACGGATCGGCGCCGGGTCCGCCGTCGTCGAGGGACGCGTCGGCGTCGCCCCGGGCACCGCCGTGGCCCGGCGGGCCGAGGAGGCGGGCGCCGAGCTGGACGACGGCGCGCTGCTCATCAGCCGCACCGTGTCGGCCGAGGGCCGCTCCCGGGCGCACCTCGGCGGCCGCAGCGTGCCCGTCGGCCTCCTCGCGGAGCTCGCCGACGACCTCGTCGCCGTCCACGGCCAGACCGACCAGCAGGGACTGCTCAAGCCCGCTCGCCAGCGCGGCGCGCTCGACCGGTACGCCGGGGAGGCCGTCGCCGCCCCGCTCGCCGCGTACACCGGCGCGTACCGGCGGCTGCGGGCCCTCGACGCCGAGCTGGACGAGCTGACCACCCGGGCCCGGGAACGCGCCCAGGAGGCCGACCTGCTGCGGTTCGGGCTCGCCGAGATCGAGGCCGTCGCGCCCCGCCCCGGCGAGGACAGCGAACTCTCCGCCGAGGCCGAGCGCCTCGGACACGCCGAGGCACTCGCCTCCGCGGCCGCGCTCGCGCACCGCGCCCTCGCCGGCGACCCCGAGGACCCGGAGGCGGTCGACGCGACGACCCTCGTCGGTGGTGCGGGGCGCGCCCTGGAGGCCGTGCGCGCCCACGACCCGGCGCTCGCCGCGCTCGCCGACCGGATCGGGGAGATCGCGATCCTCGTCGCCGACGTCGCCGGCGAGCTCGCCGGCTACGCCGACGACCTGGACGCCGACCCGCGGCGGCTGGCCGCCGTCGAGGAGCGGCGCGCCGCGCTGACCGCCCTCACCCGCAAGTACGGCGAGGACGTCGCCGCCGTGCTGACGTGGGCGGAGGAGGGCGCCGCCCGGCTCACCGAGCTGGACGGCGACGACGACCGGATCGGCGAGCTGACGGCCGAGCGGGACGCCCTGCGCGACGAGCTGTCCCGGCTCGCCCAGACCCTCACCGACGCCCGGACGGAGGCGGCCGCGCGGTTCGCCGACGCCGTCACCGCCGAGCTGGCCTCCCTCGCCATGCCGCACGCGCGCGTGTCGTTCGCCATCCGGCAGACCGAGGACCCCGAGGGGATCGAGGTCGGCGGGCGCCGCGTCGCGTACGGGCCGTCCGGCGCCGACGAGGTCGAGCTGCTGCTCGCCCCGCACCCGGGCGCCCCGCCGCGGCCCATCGCCAAGGGCGCCTCGGGCGGTGAGCTGTCCCGGGTCATGCTCGCCGTCGAGGTCGTCTTCGCCGGGACCGACCCGGTGCCGACCTACCTGTTCGACGAGGTCGACGCGGGCGTCGGCGGCAAGGCGGCCGTCGAGATCGGGCGGCGCCTGGCCAAGCTCGCCCGGTCGGCGCAGGTCGTCGTGGTCACCCACCTGCCGCAGGTCGCGGCCTTCGCCGACCGGCAGCTGCTGGTGGAGAAGACCCACGACGGGACGGTCACCCGCTCCGGCGTCACCGTCCTGGAGGGCGAGGACCGGGTGCGCGAGCTGTCGCGGATGCTCGCCGGGCAGGAGGACTCCCAGACGGCCCGGGCCCACGCCGAGGAGCTCCTCGCGACGGCGCGGGCGGACGTCTGACACCCGCCGGCGGACGTCCCGGGTCCCCCGGGGCCCCGAGGGCGGCGGCCCCGTAAGGTGCCGGTCATGATCGGGAACCTCACGAGGGCCGCCGTCGCGTGCGGGACGGCCGCCACCGCGGCCCGGGCCGTCGGTGCGGTGCTGCGGCGCCGGCGCCGGCCCGCCTGGGAGCGGACCAACCACGCCGGCCGCACCGTCGACCTGTACGCCGGTCCCGCCGTGGCCGTCGGCACCGCCCTCGGTGGCGCCCTCGGCGCGGCGACGCGCCGAGAGCGGGGTGCCGTCCTGCTGGCGACACTGGCCGGCGCGGCCTGCGGGGCGTACGACGACGTCCGCGGCGACCACCGGCGCGGGTTCCGCGCCCACCTCGGCGCGCTGCGCGACGGCGAGGTCACCAGCGGGGCCGTCAAATTGTTCGGGATCGGCGCCGCCGGACTCGCCGCGGGCGCGTTGCTGAAGGACCGTCCGTTCGACAAGGTCCTCGCCGGTGTCGTCGTCGCGGGCAGTGCACATCTGGTCAACCTCGTGGACGTCCGCCCCGGGCGGGCCGTGCTCACCGCCATCGCCCTCGGGGCGCCCGGAGTGGCGCGCGGCCTGCCGTTCGCCGCCGCCCCGCTGGGCGCCGCCGCCGCGGTGCTCGCCGACGACCTGGGGGAGCGCACGATGCTCGGGGACGCCGGCGCGCACGCGCTGGGCGCCGCCCTGGGCACGGCCGTGGCCGCCGCCAACGGGCGGTCCGGGCTGGTCCTGCACGCGGCCGCGCTCATCGCGGCCGCTGCCGACGGCGATGCCGTCAGCCGGCGCGCACGCTCACCCATGTGAGTGAACCCGAGGGGCGGGCTCACGCCGTCGTGCGCCGGAAAGTGGCGCGATGCGGCGGGCCCCCTCCGAGCGCCGGTGCCGGAACGTGCGTACGGACTGGCATCCTGGGCGCGTGACACAGCTGCGTACGGTCCAAGTGCTGGGCGGCGGCAGCGCGGGCAGCAGCGCTCATGTCCGATCACTGGCCGCCGGGCTGGTGGCCAGGGGCGTGCGGGTGACCGTGTGCGCCCCCGCGGAGCTGGACCACGACTACGACTTCCTCGGCGCGGGGGCGCACTTCGTCCCCGTGCCGCGCCGCAGCGACCCCCTCGCCGTCGGTGCGCTGCGGGCCGCCTGCGCGGGCGCCGACGTCGTCCACGCGCACGGGGTCCACGCGGCGGTACGGACCGGGATGGCCCTCGCCGCCCAGCCGGTGCCGCTCGTCGTCACCTGGCACTCCCGACCGCGGGCCGAGGGGGCCCGTGCGCAGCTCGTCGGGTTCATGGAACGCAAGGCCGTCCGCGCGGCTGCCGTGGTGCTGGCCACGTCGTCGGAGCTGGTCGACCGGGCGCGGCGCAGGGGCGCCCGCGACGCCCGCCTGGGGCCGGTCACCCTGCCGCCGCCGAGCGGGCTCGCGGACCTGCCGGGGGAGAAGGCGCGGGCCGAACTGGGCGCCCTGGACCGGCCGCTGGTCCTGACCGCCGGGCCGCTGGAGCCGTACCGCGGCCACGACACGCTGTTCGACGCGTCGCGGCGGTGGCTCGGCCACGATCCCGTGCCGCTCGTGGCCGTCGCCGGCGACGGCTCCCGGCGGCCCGCGCTCCAGCGCCGCGTCGACGTGGAGGGCCTGCCCGTGCGGCTCCTCGGCCGCCGCGAGGACGTCACCGCGCTGCTGGCCGGGTCGGACGTCGCCGTACTGGCCGGGCGCTGGGAGGCGCGGGCACCGCTGGCCCAGGAGGCGCTGCGGCTCGGCGTGCCCCTGGTGGCGACGGCGGTGGGCGGCGTACCGGAACTGGTCGGCGACGCGGCGGAACTGGTCCCGTACGCGGACGCCGTGGCGCTCGCCGCGGCCGTGTCCCGCCTGCTCACCGACCCGGCGCGGCACGCCGCGCTCGCGGCGGCGGGCCCCCGCCAGGCCGCGACGTGGCCCACCGAGGACGAGACGATCGCCCAGGTCCTCAGCGTCTACGACGAACTCTGTCCCCGCCGGACGCCCCGCGGACACGGGAGCGGCCACGGCGGCGGCCACGGGTACGGCGACGGCGACGCCTGACCGCCGTACGGGCACACCCCGGGCGGACAGGGCCCTCCGCCCGGGGCAGCCGGGGCCGCCGGGGCAGCGGGCGGCCGGGGCGGCCGGGGCGGCCGGGGCAGCGGGCAGCCGGGGCGGCCGGGGCGGCCGGGGCAGCCGGGGCGGACGGGTCCGGCGAGGCCGGGCCTGGGCCCGGGGCGGCCGGGGGCCGGGGCAGGGTCGGTCAGGGGGCGTGGCGGCGGGCCCGCAGGGCGAGCGAGAGGGCCAGGACGGTCTGCGGGTCGTCCAGGTCCGTACCGAGCAGCTCCGCGATGCGGGCGAGGCGGTTGTACAGCGTCTGGCGGTTCAGGTGCAGTTCCCGTGCCGTCTCCGCCTTGCGCCCGGCGTGCGCCAGGTACGTCTCCAGCGTCGGCAGCAGCGGGCTGCGGGAGCCCGCGTCGTGGGCCCGCAGCGGCCCGATCGCCCGGTCCACGAACGCCGCCAGCGCCGCCCCGTCGTGCCGGTGCAGCCGCCACAGCAGCAGATCGATGTCGAGGCGCCGCGCGTCGTGCCAGGGCCGCTCGGGCAGTCCCTGCGCGGCGGCGGCCGTCTCCGCGGCGTGCCGCAGTCCGGCGGAAGCCGCCGCCCAGCCGCCCGCCACGCCCACCACCACGGCCGGGGGCCGGCCGTCGGAGCGGTCCAGTCCGGCGCGCTCCGCACCGGCGCGCAGCGCGGCGGCCACCCGGTCGGCCACCGCCGTGCGCTCGGCCTCGTCCCGCAGACCCAGCAGCAGCGGCACCCGCCCCTCCACCGGGCGCACCCCCACCAGGACCGGCACCCCGACCTGCGACAGCTCCTCGGTCACCGCCCGGGCCAGCAGCGCCCAGCCACCGGCGGGGGAGTGCCCGGCGGTCAGCCGCATGACGACCGGAAGCAGCGGCCCGTCACCCGGCCGGAACCCGAGCACCCGGGCCTGTGCCGGCGCGTCCTCCGCCGGGACCCGTCCCTCCGCCAGGTCCGTCAGGAAGTCCCCGCGTCCCCGGGCGGCCAGCTCCTCCTCCTGCCGGGCCTGCATCAGCACGACGGCGAGGATGCCCGCCGCGCGCTCCGCCGCCATCCGGTGGACCGGCAGCAGCAGCCCCGCCACGGGCAGCAGCACCAGCCGGGCCCGCACCCCGCCCGGCCCCGGGGCGCCGCCCGGTCCGCCACCCGGCACGTCGACCAGCACCGAACCGGCGGGCAGCTCCCCGCCGCGCTGTCCGCGCAACCCCTCCCACACCTGCAACGGGTCGGCGCACGGCGTGCCCCCGTCGCCCTCGGCGGCGTACAGCAGCCGGCCGTCGGCGGCCTCCAGGAACACCGGGTTGCCCGCGAACGCGGCCAGGATGCGCAGGACGTGCGGTACGCCGCCACCCGCGAGGAGCGCCTCCGTGCAGCGCCGGTGCACCTCCTCGGCCCGCCGCAGCAGCGCGTAGTGGCCGTTGACGATCTCGGTGTGGACCTCCTCCGTCACCGAGACGAACGGCACCTCGCGGTGCAGCTGGACCAGCGGCATCCCGGCCGCCCGCGCGGTCTCCACGACCGCCCCGGGCAGCCGGGGGAAGCGCGCTCCGAGCTCCACGACCAGCGCGGCGATCCCGCGTTCCGCCAGCCGCCGCACGAACGCCCGCTGGTCGGCCGGGCGCGTCCCGATGCCGATGCCGGTCGTCAACAGCAGTTCGCCGCCCTTGAGCAGCGACGCGATGTTCGGCACCTCGCCGGCGTGCACCCACCGGACCGTGCGGTGCAGCCGGTCGGCGCCCGCGACGACCTCGGGGAGCCCGCCGCGCAGCACCGGCAGCTCCAGCGCCCGGCGCACGGTGATACCGCCCTGTTCCTCCATGGGGCCGGACGCTACCCGCGCCCGTGCCGCCACGGCAGCACCGGCGGGTGACGTCCCGTACCGGCCGCGGCAACTCACCGCGGGCGCCCGCCCCTTGACGGGGCCGGCCGGATGTGGCGTACGTCACTCCCGGAGCGTGCCGGCGGCTCGCCCCCGGAGCGGGAACCGCACCGGAGCGGGCCGTGTCCGGAGCGGGCCGGCCGCCGCACGGGCCGGCGCCCCGTCGTACCGTGCGGCGGTCGGCGCCCGCCCTGCCGGCCCCTGGGCGCCCCACGCGTCCGCCGTGCGGGCGCCGTGCGGACCCGTCAGCCGCCGTACGCGCCGCTCGCGGTCAGCCGCAGCGCCGTGTCGATCAGCGGCACGTGGCTGAACGCCTGCGGGAAGTTCCCGACCTGGCGCTGGAGCCGCGGGTCCCACTCCTCCGCGAGCAGCCCGAGGTCGTTGCGCAGGGCGAGCAGCTTCTCGAAGAGCTTGCGGGCCTCGTCGACCCGGCCGATCATCGCCAGGTCGTCCGCCATCCAGAACGAGCAGGCGAGGAACGCGCCCTCGTCGCCCGGCAGGCCGTCCACGCCCTCGTCGGAGCCCTGCGTCGGGTAGCGCAGGATGAAGCCGTCCTCCGTGGACAGCTCCCGCTGGATCGCCTCGATCGTGCCGATGACCCGCTTGTCGTCCGGCGGCAGGAAGCCCACCTGGGGGATGAGCAGCAGCGACGCGTCCAGCTCCTTGGAGCCGTACGACTGGGTGAAGGTGTTGCGCTCCGGGTCGTAGCCCCTCTCGCACACGTCCCGGTGGATCTCGTCGCGCAGCTCGCGCCAGCGGTCCAGCGGCCCGTCGGCGTCGCCCGACTCGATGAGCTTGATCGTGCGGTCGACGGCGACCCACGCCATGACCTTGGAGTGGACGAAGTGGCGGCGCGGGCCGCGCACCTCCCAGATGCCCTCGTCGGGCTCGGTCCAGTGCTTCTCCAGGTAGTTGATCAGCTTCAGCTGAAGGAGCGAGGCGTAGTCGTTGCGGGCCAGGCCGGTCATGTGCGCCAGGTGCAGGGCCTCGGTGACCTCGCCGTACACGTCCAGCTGGAGCTGGGCGGCGGCGCCGTTGCCGACGCGGACCGGGGCGGAGCCCTCGTAGCCGGGCAGCCAGTCCAGCTCGGCCTCGCCGAGCTCCCGCTCGCCCGCGATGCCGTACATGATCTGGAGGTTCTCGGGGTCGCCGGCGACCGCGCGCAGCAGCCACTCGCGCCAGGCGCGGGCCTCCTCGCGGTAGCCGGTGCGCAGCAGCGAGGAGAGCGTGATGGCGGCGTCCCGCAGCCAGGTGTAGCGGTAGTCCCAGTTCCGCACGCCGCCGATGTCCTCCGGCAAGGAGGTCGTCGGCGCCGCGACGATGCCGCCGGTCGGGGCGTACGTCAGGGCCTTCAGCGTGATCAGCGAGCGGATCACGGCCTCGCGGTAGGGGCCGCGGTAGGTGCAGTGGTCGACCCACTCCCGCCAGAAGTCGCTCGTCGCCGCCAGGGCCGCCTCGGGGTCCGGCAGCGGCGGCTGCGCGTGGTGCGAGGGCTGCCAGCTGATGGTGAAGGCGACCCGCTCACCGGGCGTGATGGTGAAGTCGGAGTACGTCGTGAGGTTCTCGCCGTGCGTCTCGCAGGCCGTGTCCAGCCACACCGAGTCCGGGCCGGCGACGGCGACCGTGCGGTTGTCGACCTTGTGGACCCACGGCACGATGCGGCCGTAGCTGAACCGCATCCGCAGCGACGAGCGCATCTTCACGCGGCCGCTGACGCCCTCGACGATCCGCACCAGCTGCGGCGCGCCGTCGCGGGGCGGCATGAAGTCCGTGATGCGGACGGTGCCGCGCGGTGTGTCCCACTCGGACTCGAGGATGAGCGAGTCGCCGCGGTAGTGGCGGCGGTCGGCGGCCGGGGGCTCGGCGCCCTCGGCGGGCACCGGACCGATCCGCCAGAATCCGTGCTCCTCGGTCCCGAGGATTCCTGCGAAGACGGCATGCGAGTCGAAGCGGGGCAGGCACAGCCAGTCGGCCGTGCCGTCCCGGCAGACCAGGGCAGCGGTCTGCATGTCTCCGATGAGTGCGTAGTCCTCGATGCGCCCGGCCACGTGCAATCTCCAGTCGAACGGCCACGTTCGCCCCGCGGGGCGCTTACTGGGGTCAGGGTCAAGGATCGTTGGCGCGAGGGTTCCCGGGCGACGGGCGGGGGTGGTGCCGTATGCGGGCCTGACTCGGCAACGGGTGTCCGAGCAGGATACGACGCGCCCGGGATCTCCGTGTGATCTTCCTGGTTGTGGGTGGTGGGACGGATGCCTGAACGAATGAGCCAGTACCCCGCTGTGCGCATCCATGCGGATCGGCGCGTGTCATCTGGCCGCCATCCGTTCCGCACACACCCGCACCCAGCCGAACGGTACCGAACAATGGCCGGTTCATGGGTGCCGCGTGGCCGGAACGCGGTCCTCCTTCGGCGCTGATACCCTGGTAGCCCGTGGACCGGTGGGCGCCGCAGAACCAATCGGCGGCCCCCGATACCGCAGCGACGGCACCCCCGGAGACCTCGGGTTTCTTCCCTCGGTCCTCCGGATCGGACGCCGGTACGCACCTCCAGACCGCGACCACGGGAGCCCCCTCTTGGCCATGCCGCCCAAATCCACGACGACCAAGCACATCTTCGTCACCGGGGGTGTCGCGTCCTCCCTCGGCAAGGGCCTGACCGCCTCCAGCCTGGGTGCGCTCCTCAAGGCCCGGGGCCTTCGGGTCACGATGCAGAAGCTCGACCCGTACCTCAACGTCGACCCGGGCACGATGAACCCCTTCCAGCACGGTGAGGTGTTCGTCACCAACGACGGCGCCGAGACCGACCTGGACATCGGCCACTACGAGCGGTTCCTCGACGTCGACCTCGACGGCTCGGCCAACGTCACCACCGGCCAGGTCTACAGCCAGGTCATCGCCAAGGAGCGGCGCGGCGAGTACCTCGGCGACACCGTCCAGGTCATCCCGCACATCACCAACGAGATCAAGCACCGCATCCGCCGCATGGCGGCCGACGACGTCGACGTCGTCATCACGGAGGTCGGCGGCACCGTCGGCGACATCGAGTCGCTGCCGTTCCTGGAGACCGTCCGCCAGGTCCGCCACGAGGTCGGCCGGGACAACGTCTTCGTGGTGCACATCTCGCTGCTGCCCTACATCGGCCCCTCGGGCGAGCTGAAGACCAAGCCCACCCAGCACTCCGTGGCCGCCCTGCGCAACATCGGCATCCAGCCCGACGCGATCGTGCTGCGCGCCGACCGCGACGTGCCGACGGCCATCAAGCGCAAGATCTCGCTCATGTGCGACGTCGACGAGGCGGCCGTGGTCGCGGCCATCGACGCCAAGTCGATCTACGACATCCCGAAGGTGCTGCACACCGAGGGCCTCGACGCGTACGTCGTGCGCAAGCTCGACCTGCCGTTCCGCGACGTCGACTGGACGACGTGGGACGACCTGCTGGACCGCGTGCACAACCCGGACCACGAGGTCACGGTCGCGCTCGTCGGCAAGTACATCGACCTGCCCGACGCCTACCTGTCGGTGACGGAGGCCATGCGCGCCGGCGGCTTCGCCAACAAGGCCCGCGTCAAGGTCAAGTGGGTCACCTCCGACGACTGCAAGACCGAGGCCGGCGCCGCCCAGCAGCTCGGCGACGTCGACGCGATCGTCATCCCCGGCGGCTTCGGCGAGCGGGGCGTCAACGGCAAGGTCGGCGCGATCCGGTACGCCCGCGAGAACCGCGTCCCGCTGCTCGGCCTCTGCCTCGGCCTGCAGTGCATCGTCATCGAGGCCGCGCGCAACCTCGCCGGCATCCCCGACGCGAACTCCACCGAGTTCGACGCCGCGACCTCCCACCCCGTCATCTCGACGATGGAGGAGCAGCTGGCGTACGTCGAGGGTGCGGGCGACCTCGGCGGCACCATGCGCCTGGGCCTGTACCCGGCGAAGCTCGCCGAGGGCTCCGTCGTCCGCGAGGCCTACGGCGACCAGCCGTACGTCGACGAGCGCCACCGCCACCGCTACGAGGTGAACAACGCCTACCGCGCGGAGCTGGAGAAGAAGGCCGGCATCGTCTTCTCCGGCACCTCCCCGGACAACAAGCTCGTCGAGTACGTCGAGTACCCGCGCGAGGTGCACCCCTACCTCGTCGCCACGCAGGCCCACCCCGAGCTGCGGTCCCGGCCGACCCGGCCGCACCCGCTCTTCGCGGGCCTGGTGAAGGCGGCCGTGGAGCGCAAGACGGGCAAGTGACGCGCTAGCGATACGGTGACCGGGGTACGGGCCTGATCAGGGCACGTGCCCCGGTTTTTCGTGTACGCCCGTGTAAGAGGGAGGACGTCTTCCATGACCATCCAGGACACGCCCGAGGAGTGGCAGGTCACCGCGACCTCGACCCCCTTCCGGGGGAACAAGACCAGTGTCCGCACCGACGACGTGGTCATGCCGGACGGCACGGTCGTGGGCCGCGACTACCAGGTCCACCCCGGTTCGGTCGCGGTCCTCGCCCTCGACGACGAGGACCGCGTCCTCGTGCTGCGCCAGTACCGCCACCCCGTCCGCCACAAGCTCTGGGAGATCCCGGCGGGCCTGCTGGACGTCCCCGGGGAGAACCCCCTGCACGCCGCCCAGCGCGAGCTGTACGAGGAGGCCCACGTCAAGGCGGAGGAGTGGCACGTCCTCACCGACGTGTACACCACGCCGGGCGGCTGCGACGAGGCGGTACGGATCTTCCTCGCCCGCGGGCTGTCCGAGGCGGAGGGCGTCCGCTTCGAGGTAGCCGAGGAGGAGGCCGACATGGAGCTGGCCCGCGTACCGCTGACCGAGCTCGCGCGCGGGGTGCTCGCGGGCGAACTCCACAACAACTGCCTCGTCGTCGGTGTCCTGTCGGTCCTGGCCGCCCGTGCGGGTGACGGCTTCGAGGCGCTGCGGCCCGCCGAGGCCCCGTGGCCGGCCCGGCCCTTCCCCGCGTGACGCGTGGCACCGGTGTGACGATCAGCTGATCCGATCGGGCGATGTACGGGCCGTGCCCAGCACCGCGGGCGCCCGGCGCTGAACTACGCTCGGAGCACCCGCTCGGGGACCCGGCGGGACCAGCTCGTGCGCAGGCGGACGGGAGCGTGACCCGTGACGGATCAGGCGGTGAACATCGGCGGAGCCGAGCGGCCCGGGAAGGCCGGCGCCACGCCGGCGGACGCCGGACGCCGCGCCCTCCCCGACGCACCGCCCGCCCCCGCGGCCCCCGTGACCCGGGGCGAGCCCGCGCCACGGGCCGACGCCACGGGTCCGTCCGGGTCCACCGGGCCGTCCCGGGCCTCCGGGGCTCCCGGCGTCTCCGGGCCGTCCGGTGCCTCCAGTGCTTCCGGGGTCTCCGGTGCCACGGGCCAGACCGCCCCCTCCGGGCCCACCGGACAGTGTGGTCCCGCAGGTCCCTCCGACCCCACCGACTCCTCCCGGTCCGGGGTCTCCGGTCCAGCCCGCGCCCCCCGTTCCGCCACGCGTGACGTCACCCCCCTCCCCGAGCCGGCCCGCCCCGGCGCCGACCGCCCGGAGCCGGGGCGTCCGGAGTCGGACCGTCCGGAGTCGGCGTCGGGGAGGTCGGGCGCCGGCCGCCCCGATCGGGGCCGTCCCGCCGTGGCACCGGAGCCCGGCCGTCCGGGCAGCGGGCGGCCCGAGGAGGGTCGCCCCGGTACGGCCCTCCCCGAGCCGGGCCGCCCTGTGAAGGGTCGCCCCGAAGCCCCCCGTCCCCGGAACGACCGGTCGGAGCCGCCCCGCCCTGGCGCCGGCCGCTCCGAGTCGGACCGTCCTGGCGCCGGTCGGCGGGAGTCGCCCCGTTCCGGCGCTGACCGCTCCGAGCCGCTCCGTCCCGGCGTCGACCGCCTGGAGTCGGACCGTCCGGGCGCCGATCGCCTGGAGCCGCCCCGTTCCGGCGCCGGCCGCTCCGAGCCGCTCCGTCCCGGCGTCGACCGCCTGGAGTCGGACCGTCCGGGCGCCGATCGCCTGGAGCCGCCCCGCACTGGCGCCGGCCGCTCCGAGCCGGCCCGCCCCGGCGTCGGCCGCCCGGAGCCGGGGCGTCCGGAGTCGGACCGTCCCGACATCGGCCGCTCGGAGTCGGAGCGCTCCGAGAGGGGTCGTCCCCGGGGCGGCCGCGTCGAGTCAGGTGGTTTCGCGGCCGGGCGCTCCGAGCCGGGCCGTCCGGGCGCCGGGGGCTTCGAGCCGTCGCGCCCCGACGGCGGGCCCTGCGAGCCCGGCCGCCCGGGTGCCGGGCCCGCCCCGGCCGGCCCGGCACCCGGGCGGGCCGGGGCGGGGCAGACCGGGGCGCCGCGGTTCCTCGGGCGGGAGCTGGAGATGAAGGCGCTGCGGGCGGACATCTCGCGCGCGGGCCTCGACACGCTGGCCGGGCGCAAGGTGCCCCGCGCCCGGATCCTGCTCATCGCCGGGCGGCCCGGCTCCGGCCGTACCGCGCTCGCCGAGGAGCTGGCGCGGGACCTCGCGCGCGGTTACCCCGACGGCGTCCTGCGGGCCCGGCTGAGCGAGCCGGGCGGGGAGCCCGTGCCGGTGGAGCGCGTCGCCCGGGGCCTGCTGGAGGACGTGGGCGTCGTCGCGCCCGCCGGGGCCGACGAGGACGAGGTCGGGGGCCTGCTGCGGGCGACCCTGAGGGACCGCCGCGTCCTGCTCCTGCTGGACGACGCGGCCGACGCCGAGCAGGTGGACGCGCTGCTGCCGGAGAACCCCCGCTGCCTCGTCGTCGCCGTCGCCCGGGGCCCCCTCACCGGCATCCCGGACGTCCGCCCCTGCACCGTGGGCGGACTGGACGTGAAGGCCGCCGTGGAACTGCTCGACGGGTACGCGGGCTCCGTCCGCATCACCGTCGACCCGCAGGCCGCCGAGACGCTCACCGAGCTGTGCGCGGGCCAGCCCGCCGCCCTCCTCCTGGCGGGCGGCTGGCTCGCCGCCCACCCGGGCGCCTCCGTCGCGGACCTCGCCAAGCGGCTGCGGTCCGTCCCGCACGACGACGGCCGCCCCGTGGCCCTCCGCCCCCTCGCCGGGGCCTTCCGCCTCGCCTACGAGGCGCTGCCCGCGTCGGGTGCCCGCGGCCTGCGCCTGCTCGCCCTGGCGCCGCTGGGCCTGGCCGACCCGCAGACCCTGTCGGCGCTGGCGGGGTGCTCGGTGTCGAGCGCCGCGTCGATGCTGGAGGGGTTCACGGCGCGCGGCCTCGTGCGGCGGGCGCACGACGGGCAGTACGAGCTGCCCGGCTGCCTGGTGCCCTTCCTACGGGAGCGGCTCGACGCCGAGGACCGGCCCGCCGAGGTGCAGCTGGCCCGCGCGCGCATGCTGGAGCGGACCGTACGGCTCCTCCACTCCTGCCGTGCGGTCACCGAGCCGGAGGGGTCGCCCGCCCGCCGCCGCCTTGCCGGGCTGCCCCGCGCCCTGCGCTTCCCCCACCGCGCGGCCGCCGCCGAGTGGCTGGGCCTGCGCGAACCGGTCCTGATGGCCTCCGCGCGCGCCGCCGTCGCCGACGGCGAGCTGGACACCCTGGCCAGGCGCCTGATCGCCGCCCTGGTCCGGGCCCTTGCCGCGCACCGGGGCACCGAGGACGCGGCGCCCCGGCTGTACGGCCTGCACCAGCTGGTCCTGGGGGTGGCCGAGCGGCGGGGCCTGCACCGGGAGCGCGCCGCCGCCCTGCTGAACCTCGCAGACCTGGACGCCGGCACGGGCCGCACCCGGGACGCGCTGGTCCGCTACCGGGAGGCGCTGGACGCCGGCCGGCTGGCGAACGACCCGTACGCGACCGGTCGCGCCATGGAATCCGTAGGCGGCGCCCACCAGGAGCTGGGCGACTGGCAGCGGGCCGCCGACTGGTACGGCCGGGCACTCGCCCAGCGTCTCGCCCGCGACGAGCGGGCCGACCAGGCGCGGCTGTACGGCAGGCTCGGCGCCGTCCACACGTACGCCGGCCGGTACGGCGAGGCGCTGCGCAACTGGCGCGCGGCGGCGGCCGGTTACCGGAGGCTGGGCGATGTCCCGGGCCACGCGCGGGCGTTGAGCGAGGCGGCCAGGGTGCAGGAGTACGCGGGCCGGCCCCAGGAGTCCCTGCGCACCTGCGAGGAGGCGGTGGAGTGGGCGCGCCGCGCCGGCGACGTCCGGCTCCACGCGGCGCTGCGGTTGCGGCTGGCCGACACCCTCGACCGGCTCGGCGACCCGGCCGCGGCCCGGCTGCACCGCACGGCGGCCGAGAGGCTCCTCGGGCCGGGCGGACTCGCCGCCCCGACGGGTCCCGCAGGTCAGGGCGGTCCTGGCAACCTCCGGGAGCCCGCACCCCCAGCCTGCGAAATCCGTAGTCGTTCCGAAAAAAATTAATGCTTTGTAAGGCTAGACACGGGGAAGTCCTTCATTAGACTGGGTCCGCTGCGATTAACCGCGGTGTGCCCCGCTGCGTCCCGGTACGCACGGGTATGTATCGCTGTAGAGCGCTTCACCCCCAATACCCCTGAGTCAAGGACCGTGATCGACGATGAAGGTCGGCATCCCCCGCGAGGTCAAGAACAACGAGTTCCGCGTGGCCATCACCCCCGCCGGCGTGCACGAGCTCGTCCGCAACGGCCATGAGGTCGTCGTCGAGCAGAACGCCGGCGCCGGCTCGTCGATCACGGACGCCGAGTACGTGGCCGCCGGCGCGCGGATCCTCCCCACCGCCGACGAGGTCTGGGCCACCGCCGACCTGCTGCTGAAGGTCAAGGAGCCCATCGCCGAGGAGTACCACCGCCTCCGCAAGGACCAGACCCTCTTCACCTACCTGCACCTCGCCGCGTCCCGCGAGTGCACGGACGCCCTGCTGGAGTCCGGCACCACCGCCATCGCGTACGAGACGGTCGAGCTCGCCAACCGCGCGCTGCCGCTGCTCGCCCCGATGTCCGAGGTCGCGGGCCGGCTGGCCCCGCAGGTCGGCGCCTACCACCTGATGCGCGCGGCCGGGGGCCGCGGTGTGCTGCCGGGCGGCGTCCCGGGCGTCACCCCCGCCAAGGCCGTCGTCATCGGCGGCGGCGTCTCCGGCTGGAACGCCACGCAGATCGCCGTCGGCATGGGCTTCGACGTCACCCTGCTCGACCGCGACATCAACAAGCTGCGCGAGGCCGACAAGATCTTCGGTACGAAGGTCAAGGCCGTGATGTCCAACTCCTTCGAGCTGGAGAAGGCCGTCCTCGACGCCGACCTCGTCATCGGCGCCGTCCTCATCCCGGGC
Organism: Streptomyces kanasensis; assembly: GCF_043077165.1. Lineage (NCBI taxonomy): Bacteria > Bacillati > Actinomycetota > Actinomycetes > Kitasatosporales > Streptomycetaceae > Streptomyces > Streptomyces kanasensis. The sequence continues at coordinate 278,521 of NZ_JBIBSF010000010.1, read as the reverse complement.
GCCAAGGCCCCGAAGCTGGTCACCAACGAGCTGGTGTCCCGGATGAAGCCCGGAAGTGTCCTTGTCGACATCGCGATCGACCAGGGCGGCTGCTTCGAGGACTCCCGCCCCACCACGCACGCCGAGCCGACCTTCCCGGTGCACGGCTCGGTCTTCTACTGCGTCGCCAACATGCCGGGCGCGGTGCCCAACACCTCCACCAACGCCCTGACGAACGCCACGCTGCCGTACATCGTCTCGCTCGCCAACAACGGCTGGGTCGAGGCGCTGCGCCGCGACCCCGCGCTGGCCAGGGGCCTCAACACCCACGACGGCAAGGTCGTCTACCGGGAGGTCGCCGAGGCGCACGGCCTCGACCACGTCGAGATCGACACCCTCATCGGCTGACGTCCCGCCCGACCGTCCCCGCTGTCCCCGCCGCCCCGCCCGGCGGACCCGGCGCGGCGGGGTCAACGGAGGTCGTCAACCTCACGCACCCGGCCGGACCTCGCCCGACGAGGTCCGGCCGGACGTGTGTCCGCTCGCACGCACGACCCGGTGCAACTCGCCTCGAACGTAACCCTTGAACCGATTCGCGCCCCCGCGAAACGCGCGGATCGGCGGTCGCGCGCCCTTGACAGAAGGGGGTTCGCCCGCCGACACATCCCGCCGCGTCCGGCCGATTGTGTTGCTGCGGAGCGGTGACACGCCATAGAGTCGCCAACCGTCGGCATGGTGCCACGCTGACCTATCGATAAGTTTCCTGGTCACGTCCAAGGAGGTAAGACGACTTGTGAATGAGTCGACATTTACTCCCGGGGCCGCCCAACCAGGGACGCCTGCGGCGGCCCACGGTGGCCCGCCGTCCGGATTCGAGGCCGTCGGCTCCGTCGCTGTCCGAACCTTCGCGACGCACCAGCACATGACGACACCCCACACGATGAAGATGATGGACGGCCAACACGTGAACGCCATGGCCGGCAACGAGAGTGGCCGAGAGTCCACCCACTTCGCCGCCTACGACGAGCTGCCCGAGGGGCACTTCTACGACCCCGACGCCGAGTACGAGCCGGACCCGGAGTACGCGGCCACACTCGCGCCCGACGCCGCCCGGCAGCGCCGCGAGCGGATCGGCCCGACCGGGCGGCCCCTGCCGTACTTCCCGATCCCGGGCCCCCTCACCGAGCACGGCCCCGCGAAGATCATCGCGATGTGCAACCAGAAGGGCGGCGTGGGCAAGACCACGTCGACCATCAACCTGGGCGCAGCGCTGGCGGAGTACGGCCGGCGGGTGCTGCTCGTCGACTTCGACCCGCAGGGCGCGCTCTCGGTCGGCCTCGGGGTCAACCCGATGGAACTCGACCTGACGGTCTACAACCTGCTCATGGAGCGGGGCATGTCGGCGGACGAGGTCCTCCTCAAGACCGCCGTGCCCAACATGGACCTGCTGCCGAGCAACATCGACCTCTCGGCCGCCGAGGTGCAGCTGGTCAGCGAGGTCGCGCGCGAGTCCACGCTCCAGCGCGCCCTGAAGCCGCTGCTCCAGGACTACGACTACATCGTGATCGACTGTCAGCCCTCGCTCGGCCTGCTCACGGTCAACGCGCTGACGGCGGCGCACAAGGTGATAGTGCCGCTCGAGTGCGAGTTCTTCGCGCTGCGCGGCGTCGCGCTGCTGACCGAGACCATCGAGAAGGTCCAGGAGCGCCTGAACCCCGAGTTGGAGCTCGACGGCATCCTCGCCACCATGTACGACTCGCGGACGGTGCACAGCCGCGAGGTCCTCGCGCGGGTGGTGGAGGCCTTCGACGACCACGTCTACCACACCGTCATCGGCCGTACCGTGCGCTTCCCGGAGACCACGGTCGCCGGCGAGCCGATCACCACGTACGCCTCGAACTCGGTCGGCGCGGCCGCCTACCGCCAGCTCGCCAGGGAGGTGCTCGCCCGGTGTCACGCCGAGTGAGTCTTCCCGGTGCCGACGAGCTGTTCCGTACGACCGGGGGCATGGCGCTGCAGGCGTCGACCCCCCGGCGCCAGACCCCGGGGGAGCCCCGGGTGCCCGGCCAGGCCGGCGAGCAGACCCCGCCCTCCGACGAGCACGCCGCGACGGCGGCGGGCGAGCCCGAGCCCGACCGGCCGCCGCGCGCCCGGGCGTCGGCGGACGAGCCGGAGGGCGGCCCCGGAGCCGCGGCCAAGGCGGCGAAGGCCGCGGCCGCGCCGGCCGCCCGGCGGGGGCGCCGCTCCCCGAGCCGCCGGCCGAGCGGGCGGGAACGCCACGACGAGAAGATCACCGTCTACGTCTCCGCCGAGGAACTGATGGACCTGGAGCACGCGCGCCTGGTTTTGCGCGGCGAGCACGGGCTGGCCGTGGACCGCGGGCGCATCGTCCGCGAGGCCGTCGCGGTCGTCCTGGCGGACCTGGAGTCCCGGGGGGACGCGAGCATCCTGGTACGCCGCCTGCGCGGCCGCTGAGCCCCGCCCCGCGCGCGTACGGCGCCGTCCGGCGCCCGCGCCGGGGTAGCCTTCGGGCCGCTGCCCCCGCTCGTCCCTGGACCACGATGCCCCCGAACGATCCGCCCGACGCGCCCCGCCGGCGCCGCCTCCTCGGCCGCGGCCCGGGCGCGCCGCCCCCGGCCGACGCCGCCGGGCCCCTCGCGGGCCCCCGGTCCGGCGCGGGCGGCGCGGGTCCGTCGGGCGCGGACGCGGGGCCTGCCACCGGCCCCGGGGAGGCCGGCGAGGCGGGGGAGGGCTCCACCACGTCGTCCGACACGCCGCAGGGGCCGCCCGTCACTTCCCGGGACACGCCGCCCTCGCGGCCCGTCGCGCCCCGGCCCGCGCCCGACACGCCGCACCACCCCGCCACCCCGCCCCGCAACGCGCCGGGAACGCCCGCAGAGACGCCGGAAACGCCCTCAGGCGCGTCGGAGACGCCCGCAAACGGGCCGGCCGCCCCTGACGGGGTCACGGCCGCTACCGAGGTGCCCACGGCCGCTTCCCGCGCGTCCACCGCGGCTCGGGACGCGTCCACGGGCGCGCCGGGCGCGCCCGTGACAGCCGTTGGTACGTCCGCGACGGCGCCGGGCACGTCCGCGACGGCGCCGGGCACGTCCGCGACGGCGCCGGGTACGTCCGCGGCGGCGCCTCTCGTCTCCTCCGACGCGACCACCGCCCCCACCGCCGCCGCGCCCCTCGACGCCCCCGCCGCACCCCCCGCGTCTTCGGACGCGGCCCCCTCCGACGCGTCCGTCCCGCCCGCCGCGCCCCCGCCCCCCTCCGCGCCCCCCGCGGCGGCGCCCGCCCCGCCCGGCGGGCGCACGGAGGCAGGGGCCGCCGAGGCGGGCGGGCGGTTCACCGTGCGGCTGGCCAACTTCGAGGGGCCCTTCGACCTGCTGCTCCAGCTGATCTCCCGGCACCGGCTGGACGTCACCGAGGTCGCCCTGTCGAAGGTCACCGACGAGTTCATGGCGCACATCCGCGCCATGGGGCCCGACTGGGACCTCGACCAGACCACCGAGTTCCTCGTCGTGGCCGCCACGCTGCTCGACCTCAAGGCCGCCCGGCTGCTGCCCGCCGCCGAGGTGGAGGACGAGGCCGACCTCGCCCTGCTGGAGGCGCGGGACCTGCTCTTCGCGCGCCTCCTCCAGTACCGCGCGTACAAGCGGGTCGCCGAGATCTTCAGCGAGCGGCTGGAGAGCGAGGGGCGGCGGTACCCCCGCACCGTCGGACTGGAGCCGCACCACGCGGAGCTGCTGCCGGAGGTGGTCATCAGCGTGGGCGCCGAGCGGTTCGCCCGGCTGGCCGTCAAGGCGATGCAGCCGAAGCCCAGGCCGCAGGTGTACGTCGAGCACATCCACGCCCCGCTGGTCAGCGTCCGGGAGCAGGCCGGCGTGGTCGTCGCCCGGCTGCGGGAGCGCGGTGAGGTCAGCTTCCGGGAGCTGGCCGAGGACGCCCCGGACACCCTCACCGTCGTCGCCCGGTTCCTCGCCCTGCTGGAGCTGTACCGGGAGAAGGCCGTCGCCCTGGAGCAGGAGGACGCCCTCGGGGAGCTCACCGTGCGGTGGACGGGCGGGGACGGTGTCGCCGTGACCGACGAGTTCGACCAGGAGGAGACGTGACGGAGCTCAAGCCGGCCCTGGAGGCCGTCCTCATGGTCGTGGACGAGCCCGCGACCGAGGAGCACCTCGCGAAGGTGCTGGACCGCCCGCGCCGCGAGGTCGCCGACGCGCTGCGGGAGCTGGCCGACGAGTACGACGTCCAGCGGCGCGGCTTCGAGCTGCGGCTCGTCGCCGGGGGGTGGCGGTACTACACCCGGCCCGAGTACGCGGAGGCCGTCGAGGACTTCGTCCTGGACGGGCAGCAGGCCCGGCTCACCCAGGCCGCGCTGGAGACCCTGGCGGTCGTCGCGTACCGCCAGCCGGTGAGCCGGTCGAGGGTCTCGGCGGTGCGCGGGGTGAACTGCGACGGCGTGATGCGGACCCTCCTCCAGCGGGGCCTGGTCGAGGAGGCGGGCACGGAACCCGAAACAGGTGCGATCCTGTACAGGACGACGAACCACTTCCTGGAGCGGATGGGCCTGCGCGGCCTGGACGAGCTCCCCGAGCTCGCGCCCTTCCTCCCCGAGGCGGACGCGATCGAGGCGGAGACGCAGGAGGGGGTCCCGTCGTTCGATCCGGACGCACCGGACTCCGAGCACGCAGACGACAAGACGGAACTTTGATGCGAAGCAGCAGCGGCAGGAACAGCAGCGGAAACAACGGCGGGAGCCGTGGTGGCAACAGCGGCGGCCGCGGCAGCAGCGGCGGCCGTGGCGCCTCCGGCGGCGGTGGCGGCGGTGGCCGTCCCGGTGGCGGTGGCCGCGGCGGCAGTGGCGGCGGTGGCGGCTACCGGGGTGCCGGTGGCGGCCGCGACGACCGGAGCAAGGGCGCGAGCAACCCCCGCCGCCCCCGCCCCGAGGAGCGGACCTACGACGTGGGCGCCCCCGGCGAGGCCGGCCCCAAGCGCGGGCGCGGCGCGGCGGCCCGGGGCGGCGCCAAGGGCGGCCCGCGCCAGTCGCCGCAGCGCGGTGGCGGCCGCACCGTACCGGCCCGCCCGCGCGAGCTCGACGCGCGGATCGAGGAGCGCAACCGCGAGCGGTACGCGAACAAGCCCCAGATCAAGACGCCCAAGACGTTCGGTGACGAGGAGGGGGAGCGCCTGCAGAAGGTGCTCGCCCGCGCCGGCGTGGGTTCGCGGCGGGCCTGCGAGGAGCTGATCGACGCCGGCCGCGTCGAGGTCAACGGCGAGATCGTCATCGAACAGGGCACGCGCGTCGACCCGGAGAAGGACGAGATCAAGGTCGACGGCCTCACGGTCGCCACCCAGTCGTACCTTTTCTTCGCGCTGAACAAGCCCGCCGGTGTCGTCTCCACGATGGAGGACCCCGACGGCCGGCAGTGCCTCGGCGACTACGTCACCAACCGCGAGACGCGCCTCTTCCACGTCGGGCGGCTCGACACCGAGACCGAGGGCATCATCCTGCTCACCAACCACGGTGAGCTGGCCCACCGCCTCACGCACCCCAAGTACGGCGTGAAGAAGACGTACCTGGCCGCCATCACCGGCCCCCTCCCGCGCGACGTGGGCAAGCGGCTCAAGGACGGCATCCAGCTGGAGGACGGCTACGCCCGCGCCGACCACTTCCGGGTCGTCGAGCAGACCGGCAAGAACTACCTGGTCGAGGTGGTGCTGCACGAGGGCCGCAAGCACATCGTGCGCCGCATGCTCGCCGAGGCGGGCTTCCCGGTCGAGAAGCTGGTGCGGACCGCGTTCGGCCCGATCCAGCTCGGCGACCAGAAGTCGGGCTGGCTGCGCCGTCTGACCAACACCGAGGTCGGCATGCTCATGAAGGAGGTCGGCCTCTGATCCGGTGGCGCCGAGCCACCTGACCCTGCGGTCCACCACCCCGTCGAAGCCCGCGGCCCCCGGCCGCGGGCTTCCGCGTTCCCGTGGCGAGGCGCTTGTGGGCCGCACGCCCACGCTTTATAGTCATGCTGACTCTTAAGGGGTCGGTGGTCACCGCTCCCCCGGGAGTCGGCAGAGCACCACCCGCGCACCCACCCGTCCGGAGCGGAGATGCAGGACCAGCAGCCCGAGGGATACGACCCGCGCGCCTTCGCGCCGTTCGCCGTCACCGTCGACCTCGCCGTCTTCACCGTCCGGGACGGACGGCTCCACGTCCTGCTCGTCCGGCGCGGGCAGGAGCCCCACGCCGGTCGCTGGGCCCTTCCCGGCGGCTTCGTCCTGCCCCACGAGTCCGCCGAGCAGGCCGCCCGACGCGAACTCGCCGAGGAGACCGGGCTGTCCGACGCCACCGCCGCCGGCCTCCACCTGGAACAGCTGGCCACCTACAGCGACCCCCACCGCGACCCCCGGATGCGGGTCGTCTCCGTCGCGTACACCGCCCTCGTCCCCGACCTGCCCGAGCCGCGCGGCGGCGGCGACGCCGCGCACGCCCAGTGGCTGCCCCACGGCGCGCACGGGCCCTCCCCGGCCCCCGGCCCGGTGGACCGCCCGCCGGCCGCGCTCGCCTTCGACCACGACACGATCCTCGCCGACGCCCACCGACGCGTGGGCGCCAAGCTGGAGTACACCTGTCTCGCCACCGCCTTCTGCCCGCCCGAGTTCACCCTCGGCGAGCTGCGGCAGGTGTACGAGACGGTCTGGGGCGTCACGCTCGACCGCCCCAACTTCCGGCGCAAGGTCCTCGCCACCCCCGGCTTCGTCCGGGCCGTGGACGGGCCGCCGCGCCTCACCGGCGGACGGGGGAAGCCGGCCGCCCTCTACCGGGCGGGGCCGGCCACCGTGCTCCACCCGCCACTGCTGCGACCGGAAGGACGGACCGGATGACCACCCCGAGGACCCTCACCAAGCAGGCCGCCACCGGCTCCCTCGTCGGGCTCGCGCTCGGCGACGCGCTGGGCTTCCCGACCGAGTTCGACGACGTCCCCGCGATCCTCGCGACGTACGGCCCCTGGCGGGAGATGGCCCTGCCGGCGCCCGCGTTGGTCACCGACGACACGCAGATGACCCTCGCCGTGGCCCGCGCCGTCCGCACGGCCCTCGACCGCGGCGCGCTCGCCCCGCAGTCGCTGACCGGCCCGCTGCGCGAGGAGTTCGTCACCTGGTACCACGCGCCGGACAACGACCGCGCCCCCGGCCGCACCTGCCTCGTCGCCTGCGAACTGCTCGACGGCGACCGGCCCTGGCAGGAGGCGAGCCGGATCGACTCCAAGGGATGCGGAGCCAACATGCGCGTCGCCCCGATCGGCCTCGTCCCGGGGATCGACGAGGAGCAACGCGCCGGCGCCGCCCAGCTGCAGGCCGCCCTCACCCACGGCCACCCCACCGCGCTCGCCGCCGCCGACCTCACCGCGCACGCCGTGCACCTGCTGTCCCGCGGCACCGAACCACTCGGGCTCGTCGGACGGCTGCGTTCGTACGCGTACGACAACCGCTCCCGCTACCACCACCGGTGGCTCGGCGACCTGTGGACCCGGTCCCGGGACCGGACGCCGCAGGCGTACGCCGAACGCGGCTGGGACGAGTGCCTCGCCGCCCTGACCCGGCTCGACACGGCCCTGCGCGACGCCCATCCCGAGACCGACCCCTGCCTGCTCACCGGCGACGGCTGGATCGCCGAGGAGGCGCTCGCCACCGCCCTGCTGTGCTTCCTGCTCTTCCCCCAGGAGCCGCTCGCCGCCCTGCGCCGCGCCGCCTGCACCCGCGGCGATTCCGACTCCCTCGCCTGCCTGGCGGGCGCCTTCGCCGGCGCGCACCTGGGCGCCGGGGCGTGGCCGCGGGAGTGGGCGGACCGGATCGAGCACGGAAGTGAACTGCTGAGCCTGGGCAGTCTCTGGGACGCTTAGGCCATGACCGATCTCCTGCAACTCCCCGACCTGGCCCCCGTCGTGGCCGAGCAGCCCGACCCGCTGCTCTTCGCCACCGTCTCCGGCGCCCACCTCTACGGATTCCCCTCCCGTGACTCGGACGTGGACCTGCGCGGCGTGCACCTGCTGCCGGTGGACGCGCTGATAGGGCTGCGCGAGCCGGAGGAGACCCGCTCCAGGACCTGGGACCGGGACGGCGTGGAGATGGACCTCGTCACGCACGACCTGCGCAAGTTCGTCCGGCTGATGCTGCGCCGCAACGGCTACGTGCTCGAACAGCTCCTGTCGCCGCTGGTGGTGCACACCACCGCGCTGCACGCCGAACTCGCCGCCCTCGCGCCCGACGTGGTCACCACCCACCACGCCCACCACTACCGGGGCTTCGCCTGCACCCAGTGGCGGCTGTTCGAGAAGAACGCCGAACTCAAACCGTTGCTGTACACCTTCCGCACCCTGCTCACCGGCATCCACCTGATGCGGTCCGGCGAGGTCGTGGCGCACCTGCCCACGCTCCTCGACACGGTGGGGGAGGCCCCCGCCTACCTGCCGGAGCTGATCGCCGCCAAGGCGGAGGCCGAGCACGGGCCGGCGACCGGTGTCGACCAGGCCCGCCTCGCCGAGGACGTCGAGGTGCTCCACGGCGCCCTCGACGCCGCGCAGCGGGCGTCGCGGCTACCGGACTCCCCGTCCGGGGCCCACGACGCGCTGCACGCCCTCGTCGTACGGGCCCGCCTCCACGGCCCGCAGGGCTGAACGCAGCCGCACCCGGTAGAGGAAGTCCCCGATCCGGGCCCGGTCCGGCTCGGGCGGGAGCGGTGACGACGGGAGCGCGGCGTCCGCCTCGCTCCCGAGGCGGGTCATCCACGACTCCACCTCGGGCCAGGGGACCTCGCCGCGCTTCACCGCGAGGAGCCGTTCGCGCAGGTCCCCGGCGTCCACGACGAGCTGACCGGTGCGCAGCAGGTCGCGGCAGCTGCCGAGCAGCCGCAGCAGGTGCATGGCGTGCTTCCAGCGGGGCGCGCCGTGCTGCCGGACGTCCGCGTCGATCTTGCGGCGCTGGGCCAGCGCGTACCGGGCGAAGCTGTCGTACGCCCGCCGGGACAGGAAGGCGTCGCGCAGCGACAGCAGCTCCCGTCCCGTGTCGTCGGCGTACTCGACCAGGGGCGAGTGCAGGCACTCCAGGACGTTGGGGTTGCTGCGCAGGGCGAGCTCGCAGAACCTCTCCAGTTCCCAGCTGAACTGCTCCGGCGCCGGGCCGTCCACGTGCGTGGGCGGCTTGTCCAGGCGCCACTGGAGCGGCGTGGGTGCCACGAACACGCCTCGGCGGTCCGTGTCGCTCCCCGCGGTGGCCAGGCCGAAGGCCCGCGACCCCATGACGCAGGAGTAGACGGTGTGGTCGCGTACCAGTTCTTCCGGCGTGACGGGCTGCCCAGACATGGCCATGACCCTACGGGGTCCCCGCCCGGGGTACCGCCGCCCCGTGGTCAGCCCGGCCGGACGTCGCCCCCGGCCACGGTGATCCGGCGGGCCGGCGGCGGCCGCTTCGCCGGGCCGGCGGCGACGGACCCGTCGGTGACGCGGAACCGGCCGGCGTGGCACGGGCAGACGATCAGCCCGTCGGCCACGGACCCGACCGTGCAGCCCTGGTGGGCGCCGCAGACCGCGGAGAAGGCCCGGAACCCGTCCTCGACCGGCTGCGTCACCACGACCTTCTCGGCCGCGACGACCGTGCCGCCGACGACCGTGCCGCCGCCGACCGGGACGTCGGCGGTCGAGGCGACCACCTTCCCGGCCGGCCCGCCGTCGTCACCGCAGGCCGCCGCGAGGGCGGGGGTCGCCGCCGGGGTGAGCGTGCCGGTGAGGACCGTGCGGCGGCGGAGCGCGGAGGCGCGCGACGGCTCAGGAGGAGAGGGGTGCATACGGGCATCCCGGGACGTACCGCACGGGACCCGGAGCCGACACCCCTACGCCCGGGGAACGAGTTCCCGCGCCTCCCCGTCCGTGCCCCGCCGCACCTCCAGGACCGCCGTGACGGCCGCCCGCTCCAGCGGACCGTACACGTGCGGGAACACACCCGTCCCCGACTCCTCCCAGCGGACCTCGGCCGTCAGCCGCTCCTCGTCGACGGCCAGCGCCAGCAGCGTGCCCGGCACGTCCCGGTAGTGCGCGCCGGCCACGGCCAGCGCCCCGGCGGCGTCGGCGGAGCAGTGCACGAAGCCCTCCCGGGCCAGGGACGCGGGTCGGTACGGCAGGCCGGGGTCGGCGGCCCACTCCGCCAGGGGCACGACGTGGAAGATCATGCGGACAGTCTCGCCCCTCGGCGGGGCCCGGCGGCACCGGACGACCTTGACTAGGCTGAACGCGCAGCCGTCCACGCGACCGTCCCTCCCGCAGCCGTACCCGCGCGGCCCCACCCGGAGCCGCCGCACCCCCGGCGGCTCCGCCGCCGTCGCCCACTCCGTCCCCGCCGCCACCTCCGTCACAAGGACACCGCCCAGTGAGAACCGCAGTCGTCATCGGAACCGGGCTGATCGGCACCTCGGTCGCCCTCGCCCTCACCGACCGGGGCGTGACCGTCCACCTCGTCGACCACGACCCGTCCCGGGCCCGCACCGCGGCCGCCCGCGGCGCGGGTACGGACGCCCCGCCCGAGGGCCCCGTCGACCTCGCCGTGGTGGCCGTGCCGCCGGCCCGCGTGGCGGGCACGCTCGCCGACGCCATGCGCGCCGGCACGGCCCGCGGCTACCTCGACGTGGCCAGCGTCAAGGGCGGCCCGCTGCGCGAGCTGGAGGCCCTGGGCGCCGACCTCTCCGCCTACATCGGGACGCACCCCATGTCCGGCAAGGAGCAGTCCGGTCCGCTGGCCGGCAGCGGCGACCTCTTCGAGGGCCGCCCCTGGGTCCTCACCCCCACCCGGGACACCGACACCGAGGTGCTCAACCTCGCCCTGGAGCTGGTCGCGCTCTGCCGGGCCGTCCCCGTCGTGATGGACGCCGACGCCCACGACCGGGCCGTCGCCCTGGTGTCGCACACGCCGCAGCTGGTCTCCTCGATGGTCGCCGCCCGCCTGGAGGAGGCCGAGGAGACGGCCGTGCGCCTCTGTGGGCAGGGCATCCGCGACGTCACCCGCATCGCCGGGTCCGACCCGCGCATGTGGGTCGACATCCTCTCGGCGAACCCCGGCCCGGTCGCCGACGTCCTCGCGGCGCTCGCCGCCGACCTGGACGGGGCCGTCCGCGCGCTGCGCGCCCTGCAGTCCCCGGACGGCGACGAGCGCCGCAAGGGCGTCACCGGCGTCGAGGACGTCCTGCGCCGGGGCAACACCGGCCGCGACCGCGTCCCCGGCAAGCACGGCACGGCCCCGGCCGCGTACGAGACGGTGGCCGTCCTCATCAGCGACCAGCCCGGCGAGCTGGCCCGCATCTTCGCCGACGCCGGCAAGGCCGGCGTCAACGTCGAGGACGTCCGCATCGAGCACGCCACCGGGCAGCAGGCGGGCGTGGTGCAGCTGATGGTCGCCCCGGCCGCCGCGCCGCCCCTCGCGGCGGCCCTGCGGGAGCGCGGCTGGGCCCTGCGCCAGTAGCGCCGCACGGGGACGGCCCCGCGGCGGCCCCGGCGCCCGGGCCGCCGCGCACGGCCGCCGCAACGTCGCACGGCTCGCGCGGGCCGCCGCGGGGCCGCCGCGGAGGCGGCCGGCAGCGGGTGCGAGGAGTGGCGGGGACAGTCGGTAACCTTGTGGCGGGCCCTCGGCAACCGGCCGGCCCCGCTCCCCGCACCCAGGAAGGTGTCCGACACCGTGGAATCCGTGATCGTCGCCATCGACGGCCCCTCCGGCACGGGCAAGTCGAGCACCTCGAAGGCCGTCGCGGCCAAGCTCGGCCTCAGCTACCTGGACACCGGCGCCCAGTACCGGGCGATCACCTGGTGGATGATCTCCAACGGGATCGACGTGAACGACGCCGCCGCCGTGGCCGACGCCTCCGGCAAGCCGGTCATCCTCTCCGGTACGGACCCGTCGCACCCGACGATCACCGTCGACGGCGTGGACGCCTCGGGCCCGATCCGCACCCAGGAGGTCACCTCGGCCGTGAGCGCCGTGAGCGCCGTCCCCGAGGTGCGCTCCCGGATCACCGAGCTCCAGCGGTCCATCGCGGCCTCCGCCCCCCTCGGCATCGTCGTCGAGGGCCGCGACATCGGCACCACCGTCCTCCCCGACGCCGACCTGAAGATCTTCCTCACCGCGTCCGCGGAGGCCCGCGCGGCCCGCCGCGCCGGCGAGCTGAAGGGCGCGGACGTCGCCGCCACCCGGGAGGCGCTCGTCAGGCGGGACGCCGCCGACTCCAGCCGCAAGACCTCCCCCCTCGCCAAGGCCGACGACGCTGTCGAGGTGGACACCACTGACCTGACGCTCCAGCAGGTCGTCGAGTGCGTCGTCACCCTCGTGGACGAGCGGAGGGCGGGCGCCCAGTGACCCCGTCGGCCAAGGGCGCCGCCGTCGGGCGGGGCATCGGCATCGGCCTGATGTACGGGCTGTGGAAGCCCCGCGTGCTGGGCGCCTGGCGCGTGCCGGCCGCGGGCCCCGTCATCCTCGCCGTCAACCACGCCCACGCCCTCGACGGCCCCATGCTCATGGGCACCGCCCCCCGGCCCGTCCACTTCCTGATCAAGCAGGAGGCGTTCGTCGGGCCGCTCGGCCCGTTCCTGGAGCGCATCGGGCAGCTGAAGGTGGACCGCTCGTCCGCCGACCGCACCGCCATCACCGGCGCCCTGGACGTCCTGGCCGCCGGCGGCGTCCTCGGCATCTTCCCGGAGGGCACCCGCGGCGAGGGGGACTTCGCCTCGCTGCGCGCCGGCCTCGCCTACTTCGCCGTACGCTCCGGAGCGCCGATCGTCCCGGTCGCCGTCCTGGGAAGCAGCGAGCGGCGGGGACGGTTGGTGAAGGGGCTGCCCCCGCTGCGCGGCCGCGTCGACGTCGTCTTCGGCGACCCCTTCGAGGCCGGCGACGGCAGCGGACGCCGCACCCGCCGGGCCCTGGACGAGGCCACCGTACGCATCCAGGATCGGCTCACCGCCCACCTGGAAAACGCCAGGCGCCTCACCGGGCGCCGAGCGACACTCGAGTAGTGAGCCGGGGGCCCACCGCCTCCCCTCACCGACCACCACGAACGCACGAGGAACGGACTTCATGAACGACCAGCACGACCACGGGGCACTTGGCGACGCCGAGTACGCGGAGTTCATGGAGCTCGCCGCCGACGAGGGCTTCGACATCGAGGAGGTCGAGGGCGCGATCGAGGAGGCCGGGCACGGACCGCTGCCCGTCCTCGCCGTCGTCGGCCGGCCGAACGTCGGCAAGTCGACCCTCGTGAACCGGATCATCGGCCGCCGCGAGGCCGTCGTCGAGGACAAGCCCGGCGTCACCCGCGACCGCGTCACGTACGAGGCGGAGTGGGCCGGCCGCCGCTTCAAGGTGGTCGACACCGGCGGTTGGGAGCAGGACGTCCTCGGCATCGACGCCTCCGTCGCCGCGCAGGCCGAGTACGCCATCGAGGCCGCCGACGCGGTCGTCTTCGTCGTGGACGCCACCGTCGGCGCCACCGACACCGACGAGGCCGTCGTCAGGCTGCTGCGCCGCGCCGGCAAGCCCGTCGTCCTCGCCGCGAACAAGGTCGACGGCCCGTCCGCCGAGGCCGACGCCGCCATGCTCTGGTCGCTGGGCCTGGGCGAGCCGTACCCGGTCTCCGCCCTCCACGGCCGCGGCACCGGCGACCTCCTCGACGAGGTGCTCAAGGCCCTGCCCGAGGCCCCGGAGCAGACCTTCGGCACGCCCGTCGGCGGCCCGCGCCGCATCGCGCTCATCGGCCGCCCGAACGTCGGCAAGTCCTCCCTCCTCAACAAGGTCGCCGGCGAGGACCGCGTCGTCGTCAACGAGCTCGCGGGCACCACCCGCGACCCGGTCGACGAGCTGATCGAACTGGGCGGCACCACCTGGAAGTTCGTCGACACGGCGGGCATCCGCAAGAAGGTCCACCTCCAGGAGGGCGCGGACTACTACGCCTCGCTGCGCACCGCCGCCGCCGTCGAGAAGGCGGAGGTGGCCGTCGTCCTCATCGACACCACCGAGTCCATCTCGGTCCAGGACCAGCGGATCATCACCATGGCCGTCGAGGCGGGCCGCGCGCTCGTGATCGCGTACAACAAGTGGGACGAGCTCGACGAGGAGCGCCGCTACTACCTGGAGCGCGAGATCGAGACGGAGATGCAGCAGGTCTCCTGGGCCCCGCGCGTCAACGTCTCCGCCCTCACCGGCCGCCACATGGAGAAGCTGGTCCCGGCGATCGAGACGGCGCTCGCCGGCTGGGAGACCCGTGTGCCGACCGGGCGGCTGAACGCCTTCCTCGGCGAGCTGGTCGCCGCGCACCCGCACCCGATCCGCGGCGGCAAGCAGCCCCGCATCCTCTTCGGCACGCAGGCGGGCACCAAGCCGCCCCGGTTCGTGCTGTTCGCCTCCGGCTTCCTGGAGCACGGCTACCGCCGGTTCGTGGAGCGGCGGCTGCGCGAGGAGTTCGGCTTCGAGGGCACCCCGATCCACATGTCGGTGCGGGTGCGCGAGAAGCGCGGCCGGAAGAAGTGACGCGGGCGCGATGACGGCGGCGGGGGGGGGGGGGGGGGGGGCGCGCCCCCCCCCCCCCCCCCCCGGGCCCCCGCCCGCCCCCCGCCCGCGGGGGCGGGGCTCCCCGGGGGGCCCCACGCCGGGGGGGGGGGGCCGGCGGGGGGGGGGGGGGCCCCACCCCCCCCCCCCCCCCCCCCCCGCCGCCGTCTCACAGTCCTCTGCGGGGCGCCGGCGGCAGCGCCGCCTGCGCGGGGCCACCGTAGGGGCGGGGGGCCGCGTACCCGCCGTACGACGGCGCCTGGGGGCCCTGGCCGTAGCCGTGCGCACCGGCGGCGTGGGCCCCGGTGGCGAGCCCGGTGCCGTGAGACGCCGAGCCGTGCGCCGTGGCCGCCTGTGCCGCGGCGAGCGCGCCGAACCCCTTGAACCCGAGGTCCTCCTCCCCGCTGCGGTCACCGGGGAGCGCCCGGAACGACCGGCGGTACTCGGAGTACAGCGCGTCGTAGATCGGCGTGGTCGAGTAGCCCGACTCCGCGTCCTGCGCGGGGCGCATGGCGGGGATGGGCTGGTACGACGGGCGGGACGGCTCGTATGAGTGCTGCACGTAGGTGCCAACGAACCCGCCGCCCGTCGGATGCGGCCCGTGCGGCGAAATCGCGGGCCGTATGGCGGGGCGCCGGGAGCCGCCCATCAGGAGGTGCCGGCCAGCGGCATGGCGGCGGCGACCAGGCGGCCGTCGGCGGCGGCCTTCTCCAGTGCGTCGCGCAGCAGGTCCTCGCGCGGCTGCTGGCCGATGGAGCCCGCCGGGGCGGCGAAGACCAGCACCGTGTGCGACTTGTTCGCCGCGGCCCGCCACCCCTCGGTGACCTGGAGCGCCTGGTGCGCCTGCCACCAGGCGACCTGCTGGCCGCCGCCCGTGCCGGGCTGGAGGATGGCGTGCAGCTGGCCCATGGCGAGCAGCACGGACCAGCCGCCGAGGAGGGAGGGCTTGCGGTGCAGGTCGGCCACCGGGTGGAAGCCCTGCTCGATGAGGAGCGGCAGGAACTCGTCCGTCGTGCCGGCGGAGCCGGGGCGGGCGATGGGCTCCGTCGGCTCCACGACGAGCGCCGGGTGGAGGTCGCCGTCGATCAGGACCAGCCCGCTCGTCACACCGAGCACGGCCTGCCGGGCGCCGCCCGGCAACTGCGCCGGCACCGGGGCGGGCCGCTCGTCGGCGGTGATCGACCGGACCGCCCCCTGGAGCTGCTCCTCGGCCACCCGGACGACCTGGGAGGGGATGCAGGTGGCGTGGGCGAAGGCGAGGACCGCCGTCTCCTCGCCGACGAACAGCACGGTGCTGGTGTGCTCCTGCTCGGAATCGCCCGGGGTGCGGCAGGAGGTGCAGTCGTAGCTGCCCGGGGCGTTCTCGCCGGCGAGCAGCCGGTCGGCTTCTTCGTCACCGATCTCGGCGCGTACGTCCTCGCTGACGTCGAGCATGCGCGGCACGGGGGGCTCCTCGGACTCGTTCGTACTGTGGTGCCGGGCGTGTCCCGGCACATCCATGACGGGTTCAACGGGTGAGTCACGGCCGGGGTCACGCGCGCGCGGCGCCGAATCGGCGGGCGCGGCCGGTTCGACGGCGGCGCCGCGTCCTCCGGCGCGTGTATGCCGACCGGGTGGGCCGGCCGGTGGGCCGACCGGGTGGCCGTGCGGCGCGGCGGCGGGGCACGCCGTGCGGCACGCGGCCGGGGCGGGGCGGGGCGCCTAGCGTGGCCCGATGCCGATGCCGATGCCGATGCCGATGCCGATGCCGTCGAAGCCGGCGGGGTCCGCTGCCGTCGTCCCACCGCGCGCCCCGGCCGCTGCCCGCTCCGCCCCCGCCATCCGCTCCGCCCCCGTTCTCGGCGGCCTCCTCCTGGGGCTCGTCGCCTTCCTCCTCGGCTTCGCCCCGGCACCGGCGTTCGGCGCGGCGGGGCCCGGCGCGGTGGCCGGTGACGCGGGCGACCCGCCGGTTCCCGGCGGGTCGCCCGCGCCGGGGCCGCCCGCCCCCGGGCCCGAGCAGGGCCACGCCCACGGACACCCGCCCGCCGGGAAGGGCACGCCCGCCGACTGTCCCGGGGACTGGCCCTGGGGGTGCGTCGCGCTCTGCGAGAGCGGCGGGCGCTGGGACGTGAACACCGGCAACGGCTACTACGGCGGGCTGCAGTTCCGCCAGTCGACCTGGGAGGCGTACGGCGGGACGGCGTACGCGCCCCGCGCCGACCTGGCCGGACGTGCGCAGCAGGTGGCCGTCGCGCAGGAGGTGCTGCGCTGGCAGGGCTGGCGCGCCTGGCCCGAGTGCTCCGCGCGGTACGGGCTGTCCGGCCGCGCCCACACCGTGCGGCCGGGCGACACGCTCAGCGCGGTCGCGCGGCTCTTCCGCGTCGAGGGCGGGTGGCGGGCGGTGTACGCGGTGAACCGGGACCTCGTGGGCGACGACCCCGACCTGATCAGACCCGGGGTGATGCTGCGCGTCCCGGAGGGCGCGGCGGGCTCTCCGCCCCCTTCGACGCCCTCGACCCCGGCGCCGGCTCCCACCCCGGCGCCCGTGCCGGCCCCGATCCCGACCGCGGACGCCGGCGTCACCCCGGCCCCGATCCCGACGGCGGCCCCGGCCCCGGACGCGCCGGCGAGCCCGGCCCCGTCCGCGGCCCCGGTCCCGGACGCGCCGGCGAGCCCGGCCCCGTCCGCGGCCCCGGCTCCGGTGGCCACTCCGCCGCCTCCCCGCTGAACACGACGGCGCCCCGCCGCAGTTCGTGGACGAGCGTGCCGGGCGGCAGGCCGCCGGGGAGCCGCTGCTCGGCCGTGACGAGCGCCGCGCCGCCCGCGCACACCCGGCCCAGCAGGGCGTACGTGCGCGTCGCCACCGCCGGGGACATGCCGAGGGCGGGCTCGTCGACGAGGACGACGCGCGCGGGCCGGGACAGCGCCCGCGACACGGCGAGCATCCGCCGCTCGCCGCCCGAGAGGGAGCCGGCGCGACGGGCGAGCAGCGGCCGCAGCTCCGGGTAGGCGTCGAGGGCGGCGGTGAGGTCCCCGCCGTCCGCGGCGAGGCGGAGGTTCTCGGCGACGGTGAGGGTCGCGTGCACGGCGCGCAGGTCCGGTACGAAGCACAGTCCCCGGCGCGCCCGCCGGTGGGCCGGTACGCGCGTCACGTCCTCGCCGCGCCACAGCACCCGGCCGGACGCCGGGCGGACGGTGCCGGCGAACGCGCGCAGCACGGTGGTGCGGCCCGAGCCGTTGCGGCCGAGCAGTACGGTGGCGGTCCCGGCGGGCACGGGCAGGTCGACGCCGTGCAGCGCCTCCAGTGGCCCGTAGCGGACGCGGACGCCGCGCAGCTCCATCTCGACGCTCACGCCACGATCCTCCCGGCCTCCAGCACATGGACGGTGTGCGCGATGCCGGCCACCAGGTCCGGGTCGTGTGCGACGACGAGGACGGCCGTGCCGTCGGCGGCGAGGGCCGCGAGGACACGGGCGAGCGCGGCGGTCTCGGCGTCGTCCAGGCCCGCGGTGGGCTCGTCGAGCAGCAGTGTGTGCGGCCGGCCCGCGAGCGCCCGGCCCAACTCGATCCGGCGCAGGGTGCCCGTCGGCAGTCCGGCGGCGGGCCGGTGTCTGACCGGCCCGTCCAGGCCCAGCAGCCGCAGCGCCTGTTCGGCGGCGGTGCGCGGGGCGTCGCGCACCCGGCCCTGCTCGGCCCCGAGCAGGACGTTCTCCTCGACGGTCAGGGTGGGGAAGACGGCAGGTTCCTGGAACGTCCGGGCGATCCCCAGACGGGCCCGGGCGTGCGCGGGGCGCCGGGTGATGTCGGTGCCGTCGAGCGTGACGCGCCCGGCGGCGGGCCGCACGGCCCCGGCGAGGCAGTGGAACAGGGTGCTCTTCCCGGCACCGTTGGGACCCACGAGCGCCGTGACCCGGCCCGGGCCCGGCGCGAGGTCGACCCCGTCGAGCGCCGTGGCCCCGGCGTACCGCACGGTGAGCCCGTGCGCGCGCAGCCGGGGCGCCGTACCGGACGCGCCCGCCACGGGCGGCCCCGGGGGAGGGGTGCGCCGCCACGGGGCGCGGCGCCGGACGGGGGTCGGCCGGTGCGCCGGGGGAGGACCGTCCGCCCCGGCCCGGGCGTCCGGCGGGGCCGGACCGCGTTTCGGGGCCCGAGCCGAGTCGTGTTGCGGACCCGGGCCGCCGGCACGGGCGGGGGCCGCCTCCCGGCCCGGGATGGCCTCTCGGCCCGGGATGGCCTCTCGGCCCGGGGTGGCCGTGGGGCCCGGGCCGGGTGCCGGGGCCGGGGCGTCCGGTGAGGGCCGGTCGGCGGCCCGGGCCCGTGTCGGTCTGCGGGTGCGGGCCGGCAGCAGGGACGTCAGGGGTGGTACCCGCCCCGCGAAGGCCGCCAGCAGGCCGACGAGGGCGGCCGCCGCGCCACCCCGCGCGCCCGCGTCCAGGCCCACCAGCAGTGCCGCGCCCACCAGGGGCGCCAGCAGGCTGTCGGCGCCCAGCACCACCACGACGGCGAACCACAGCAGCGCCCGCACCGGGTCGAACGCCGCCGCGTCGAAGGCACGCGCCCCCATGCCGAGCAACCCCCCGCCCAGCGCCGCCAGCGCCGCGCCCGCCACGAACGCGAGCAGCTTGAGCCCCGGCACCGGTACGCCCGCCGCGGCAGCGCCCGGTTCGTGGTCGCGCAGCGCCGCCAGGGCCCGTCCCGTACGGCCCCGGCGCAGCGCCCCGACGGCGGCCAGCGCGCCCGCCAGGACGAGCAGCTCCAGGACGTAGAAGCGGCGGTCCGTCAGGAAACCGGCCGGGCGCTCGACGACCAGGCCCGCCGTCGCGTACGGCTGCGCCAGGACGAACCGGCTCACCACGACGCCCACCGCCAGCGTCACGAGGGCGAGGGCGGGCCCGCGCCGCCGGATCGCGGGGCGACCGACCAGCAGCCCCAGCGGTGCGACCAGCAGCACCGCCACGGCCAGCGCGGCCGGTTCGGGCAGACGGGGCAGACCGGGCAGCCGGCCCGCCGCCAGCCAGGCCGTGAAGAGCGCGCCGAGGCCCGCGTACGCCGCCTGCCCGAGGGAGATCTGCCCGGCCCGGCCCGTCACCACGACGAGCGACAGCAGGGCGACCGCGAGGGCCGGCACCTGGACCGCCGTCCGCAGGTCCGGCCCGGCGAGGCCGAGCGGCAGCGCGAACAGCACCGCCACGGCCGGCCACACGGCGGGAGGCACCCGTGTGCCCGCCGCACCGCGCGCCCCGGGGCCGTACCCGCGCGGCCCGTACCCGGTCGGTCCGCGTCCCGCCCCCGCGTACCCGGCCGGTCCGTGGTCCCTCGGTCCACGTCCCGGCGCGTCCGATCCGTCCGGGCCCACCGCGGGCACCACCAGCGCCGCGACCAGCAGCGCCACCGCGAACAGGTTCGCGGCCACCGCCCCCACCAGCGGCCCCGCCCAGCCCTCCGGGTGAAGCCGCGTCAGCTGCGCCTGCGCCACGCCCACCGCGAGGGCCACCGCCACGGCCACCGGCAGGCTGCGCATGCGGGCCGCGACGGCGACCGCGACGACCTCCAGCACGAGCAGCGGCAGCCCGTACGGGTCGAGCCGCACGTACGGGGCGAGCAGCACCCCCGTGAGGCCCGCCGTGAACGAGCCGAACGCCCAGCCCGCCGCCGCCACCCGGTCGGCGGCGATCCCGCCCAGCGACGCCAGCTCCCGGTCGTCCACCACCGCCCGCAACTCCCGCCCCGGCCCGGTCCAGCGGGTCGCGGCGCCCACTGCGAGGGCCACCGCCACGGCCACCGCGGGCCACGTCCACGGGGCGTCACCCAGCAGCACCGGTACGTCCGCCCGCGCGCCACCGCCCCACACGAGCGCGGCGCCGCCCACGAGGAGGACGAACACGCCGATCGACGCCACCAGCGCGCGTGCCGGGTCGTCACCGCCCCCCGACGCCACCGGACGGAACACCGCCCGGTCGAGCAGCAGCCCGATGCCGGGCGCGACGACGAGCAGGGTGAGGCAGGCGGCCGGGCCGAGCGGCCACCCCCACTCGACCGTCAACTGGCGCAGCACGTAGGCGCAGACCATCGCGACCGCCCCGTGGGCGAGGTTCAGCACGCCGGTCGCGCGGTGCGTGACGACCAGCCCGACGCCCGAGAGGGCCGCCGCGCCGCCGACCGCCAGCCCGGCGAGGAGGAGCTCGTACGTCAGGGTGTTCACGGCGGCCCGGCCCCGGGGGCCGCCGTCCCGCCCGCCGACGCGTCGCCGGGCGGCCGGTCGCCGTCCCTCGGGCCCGGTTCGCACACCGGGCAGGGCCGCAGCGGGGCGTCCCCCGCGGGGACCGCCTCGGGCCTGCCCGCCACCAACGGGCAGTCCGGGCGGTGGGCCAGCGTGCCGCGCGGGACCCGCACGGGGGGCGCGTCGGACGACGGGCGGACGGCACCGCCGCCCTCCCCGCCCTCGGCGTCCGGATTCTGGGCGGTGGGGCCCGGGGCGGCCGGGGTACGGGCCGCCGCGGCGATCCACACCGCGCCGACCACGAGGAGCGCCGCCCCGGGGACCGTGCCGGACGCCAGATAGGGGAGCTGCCGTTCCGCGGACCGCTCGCCCGACACGCCGTACCAGCCCAGCACGCACAGCACGGCGCCCGCGGCGAGCGCGGCGGGACCGCCCCACCGCAGCGGTCGCCACCCCGGCAGTCGCGGCATCCGCACCCCTTCGCTCCACTCCGATGGCGACACATGATGATTCCTTGCACTATGCGGTGAACGCCCTTTCCGCGCAGGAACAGACCCCGGTGGTGACCCAGATGGTCCACGCGACCCCCGGCGGGCTCCGCGCCCGCTCCACAGCGCTGGCGGCCGCCGCCGTCCTCACGCTCGTCCCCCTGGCCACGGCGTGCGGCGGGAGCGAGGACGCCAGCGACGCGGCGCAGTCCCCGGCGATCCAGACCACCTCGTCCGCACCCGACCCCACCGGTTCGCCCACGGGCGCCACCGACGCGCCCGCCGACGAGGCGGCCGCCAGGAAGGAGGTCGAGAAGAACTGGACGGCGTTCTTCGACCCGAAGACCCCCACCGACGAGAAGGTCCGGCTCCTGGAGAACGGCGAGCAGATGCGCCCCGTCCTCGACGCCTTCAGCGGCGACGCGAACGCCGCCAAGACCTCCGCGAAGGTCAAGGAGGTCGACTTCGCGTCGGCGACCCAGGCGAACGTCACCTACGACCTCGTCGTGGGCCCGAGCCCCGCCCTCACCGACTCCAAGGGCACCGCCGTCTACCAGGACGGCATCTGGAAGGTCTCCCGCTCCACCCTCTGCGCGCTGGTCAAGATCAGCGGCAATGCGGCCGTCCCGGGCTGCTGACCTCGTCCTCCGGGCGGCGCTCGCGGCGGTCCTCACGCTGAGCGCCGCCTGCGGCAGCCGCCTGCCGGACCGCGACGCCGGCCCGCGGCCGACGGCGGCCACGCCGGGCGCCCCACCGATCCGCGTGGGCGTCATCACCAGCGCGACCAGCCCCGTCGGCGGGGACGCGTTCACCGGGCCGCGCGACGGCGCCCTCGCCTACTTCGCCGCCCTCAACGCCCGCGGCGGCCTCGACGGCCGCCGGGTCGAGGCCGTCACCTGCGACGACGGCGGCAGCGGCGTCGGCAACCACACGTGCGTCACCCGGCTGCTCGACGAGCGGAAGGTGTTCGCCCTCGTCGCCACCACCGCCCTCGACTACGCCGGCGCCGCGCGGGTCTCCGCCGCCGGCGTGCCCGACATCGGCGGCCAGCCCATCGGGCCCGCCTACGACACCCACCCCCACCTGTACGGCATCCACGGCAGTTCGGCGCCCCGCACCGGCGACCGGCCCGGCTGGGACGGCGTCCTGTACGGCGGCACCGAGGTCTACCGCTACTTCAAGCGCGCCCACGGCGCGCGCACCGCCGCCGTCGTCTCCTACAACCAACCCGCCTCCGCCGCCTACGCCCGTCTCCTCACCCTGGGGCTGCGCGCCGAGGGGTACCGCGTCGTCCCCGGGCAGGTCGACTTCGCCCTGCCCAACTTCCGGGCCGTCGCCGCCGACCTGCGCGCCCAGCGCGTCGACCTCGTCCTCGACGCGCTCGACAGCCACGGCAACGCCCGCCTGTGCGAGGCCATGGAAGCCGTCGACGCCGTCCCCGCGGTGAAGGTCACCAACGTCCAGAACTGGACCTCCGAGGTCGCCGAGGACCACCGCCGCTCCCCGCGCTGCCGCAACGCCCTGTGGGCGACCGGCTCCAGCCGCAACCACGACGACCCGTCCCACCCGGCCGTACGGGAGTTCCGCACCGCCATGGACACCCACACGAGGGGCGTCGGCGCCCGCTCCCAGTGGCAGCTGGAGGGCTGGGCCGCCGCCATGTGGTTCACCGACGCGGCCCGCTCCTGCCTCCGCTCCGGCGCCCTCACCCGCGCCTGCGTCGAACGGTTCCTCACCCGCCGCGAGCCGTACACCGCGCGCGGGCTGCTCCTGCCCGTGCGGTTCGAGCGCCTCGCCTCGCCGCCGCGCACCCGCCGCACCTGCCTGTCCGTGGCCCGCTGGCGGGACGGCCGGGGCTGGGTCACCCAGGGCGACATGGACCGCACCTGCGCCACCGTCCCCCAGCTTGGCTACCGCCCGTGACGGCCGAGTACAGTCCACTCGACGACCTATCGACCTGGGGGACCCGGCGGCGCGATGCACATCTCCTTCCTGCTCCACAACGCCTACGGGATCGGCGGCACCATCCGCACGACCTTCAACCTCGCGGAGGCCCTCGCCGCCCGGCACGACGTGGAGATCGTCTCCGTCTTCCGCCACCGCGACGAGCCGACCCTCGGCGCCCCCGCCGGCGTGACCATGAAGCACCTGGTCGACCTGCGCAAGGGCAGCCCCGGGTACGACGGCGACCACCCCGACTACACCCGGCCCGCCCGGGTCTTCCCGCGCGGCGACGGCCGCTGGAAGCAGTACAGCCGGCTCACCGACGCCCGCATCGCCGCGCACCTGCGGACGGTCGGGGCGGACGTCGTCGTCGGCACCCGCCCGGGCCTCAACATGCACATCGCCCGCCAGACCCGGCGCGGCCCGGTCCGGGTCGGCCAGGAGCACCTGACCCTCGACAGCCACGGCTACCGGCTGCGCCGCGAGATCGGCTTCCGCTACCCGCTGCTCGACGCGGTCACCACGGTCACCGAGGCCGACGCCCGCTCGTACCGCACCCGGCTCAAGCTGCCCGGGGTGCGCATCGACGCCGTCCCCAACAGCGTCCCCGCCCCGAGCGTCCCCGCGGCCGACTCCACCGCCAAGTGGGTGGTCGCCGCCGGTCGGCTCACCCAGGTCAAGCGGTACGACCTGCTGGTCGAGGCGTTCGCGAAGGTCGTCGCCGCCCGCCCCGACTGGCGGCTGCGGATCTACGGCTCCGGTGACGCCACCGGCAACGAGCGCACCGCCCTCCGCGCGCTGATCGAACGGCACGGGCTGCACAACCACGTCTTCCTGATGGGCCCGGCCAACCCGCTGGAACCGGAGTGGGTGAAGGGGTCGGTCGCGGCCGTCACCTCACGTCTGGAGTCCTTCGGCATGACCATCGTCGAGGCCATGCGGTGCGGCCTGCCGGTCGTCTCCACCGACTGCCCCCACGGTCCCGGCGAGATCATCGAGGACGGCGTCGACGGGCGGCTCGTCCCCGTCGGAGACGCCGACGCGGTCGCCGACGCGCTGCTCGGCCTCATCCAGGACGACGACCTGCGCCGCCGCGCCGGTCAGGCGGCGCTCGCCGCGTCCCGCCGCTTCGACCCCGCACGGATCGCCGAGCGGCACGAGGCGATCTTCACCGAGCTGGTCGCCCGCGGACCCGGCTCCGGCTCCGGCTCCGGCGGCCGCGGCCGCGCCCGGGACGCGCTCCACCGCGCCCGCGGCGCCGTGCTCGACACCGCGTTCACCGTCCGTTACCAGGCCGCCGACGTACTCCGGAAGGGGAAGCGCGCATGACCGGATCCACGACCGCGCCCCGGGCGCCGCGCGCCGACTGCGTCGCGGACCCGGCGGGCGGCCTCACCTTCCACACCACGGGCCACGACCCGGCCGCGCCCGACCTGGTGCTCCGCCGCACCGGCCCCGGTGGCGCCGAGGAGGTCCGGCTGCCGCTCACCCCGGCCGGCGACGGCCGGTCGCGGGCCGACCTGCCCCCCGGGCTCGAACTCGCCGAGGGCCGCTGGGACGTCCTCCTCGGCGACCGGCCCGTGGAGCCGGGCATCCGCGACGTGCGCGCCCTCGTCGACCGCAGGCCGGAGCCGTCCGGACCGGTGGCGCCGCGCGTCCCCTTCCCCACGCCCGACGGCCGCCTCGGCGTGCGCGCCTGGCTGCGCCCCCGGCACGCCGAGGCCGGGGACATCACCTTCGGCGACGCGGGCTGCACCGTGACGGGCGTGCTGTACGGCGTCCGGCTCGGCGCCGGCGCGACGGCCGAGGCGCGCTCCGACGACCAGGTCCACGAGGTGCCGGCCGAGGGCGGGAAGGACACGTTCGCCTTCACGCTCCCGTACGCGCCGCTCGCCCTGCCGCCCCTGGAGGGCCGGCGGATGTGGCGGCTGTGGCTGCGGCCCGCCGCCGGCGCCGACGCGGTCCGGATCGCCCGCGTCCTCGACGACGTGTGGGACCGCAGGAACGTCTTCGTCTACCCGGAGCACCGGGGCGACGGCTACCGGGCCGCGCCCTGCTACACCGGCGAGAACGAGCTCTGCGTACGCGTCACCCCGTAGGCCCCGGCGGCCCTGCCGCCCCCGCCCCGGCCCCTGCCCCGTGGCCGGGCCGTCGGTTCCGGCCGTCCGCCCGGCCCCGGTTCCGGCCGTCGGCCCGGCTGCGGGCCGGCGCGGCGGCCGTGGGTCGCGGACCGTACCCGTGCGTGGCGATCGGAAGACGCGTCCGCATGTGGGAGACCTCGGCGCGACTGCTGCGCCTGCTGTCCCTGCTCCAGGCGCACCGCGACTGGTCCGGCCCGCCCTCGCCGAACGGCTCGGTGTCACCCCGCGCACGGTCCGCCGCGACGTGGACCGGCTGCGTGAACTCGGCCACCCGGTGCACGCGAGGCCCGGCACCGGCGAGACGTCGCTGCGGGCCCTGGCCAAGCTGGACCAGGTGCCGCCCGGGCGGCTGCGCCGCCGCGTCGGCGCGCTCACCGCGTACACCGGGCCGGCGCTGCGCGCCCCGCAGGAGGGGCAGCAGGTCGACGCCGGCGTCCTCACGGAGCCGGCGGGCGCTGCCGGGACACACCCGGCTGCGGTTCGCCCACCGGGACCACAACGGATCCGCCACGCGCCGCACCGCGGAGCCGCACCGCCTGGTGTGCACGGAGCGCCGCCGGTACCTGGTGGCCTGGGACGTGGACCGCGCCGACTGGCGCACCTTCCGCGTGGACCGGATCACCCCCACGCCGCCCCACGACCCGCGGTTCGCCCCCGGCACCCCGCCCGCGGACGGACCTGGCCGCCTACGTCGCCCGGGGGGCGGCCACGGCGCCGTACGCGGCCCGCGCGGTGGTCCGGCTGCACGCCCCGGCCCACGAGGCCGCGAAGGCGCTCAGCGTGGCCGACGGCGTCCTGGAGGCGGAGGGAGACACCAGCTGACTGCTGCACACCGGGGCGGCCGCCTTCGACGTGCTCGTCATCCCCGTCGTGCTGCTGGGATGCGGGTTCGAGGTGTTGGAGCCCCGGGATCTGGACGACCACATCAGGGCCGTCCGGGACCGTCCGGGCCGCGCGCTCGACCGCTCGGCCGCCCGCCGGACCCCCGCGGCGGACCGCGTGGAACACCCGGTCGAGTGACGCCCCGGGCCTCCCGGCGGGCCGTCCGCCGTAACCGCGGAACCCGTGCGTTCGGCCGCCGGGGAAATGCGGGAAACATGTGGAGAGGCCGTGAATCAAACGTGGCCGACACGGTCGGGTGAAGTGCGGGGAAGGGAATTCGTCCGCCACTGAATAGGCGGGTGCGAAGTGCGGGGGGAATTCGTCGGGAAGGCCCCTCACCAGCCCTCCCGGCGCCCGGGACGGCGCCCGGCCCGCCCGCCGGGTGGCTGTGACACACATGTGACACACCGCGTACGGGCGGATGGCGGGGGCCGTGTACGCACCCCTACGGTGAGGGCATGGCACCGATACCCGCGTCACCCCCCGCGCACCCCGACGACGACCCCGGCCCCTACGTCGGCCTCGACGACCGCGACGCCGAGCGGCGGGCCCGCTCCCGCGGCTGGACGACCGTCCGGGCCGTGCCGCCGGGGTCGATCATCACCCTCGAGTACGTCGCCGGCCGCATCAACTTCGAGGTGCGCGACCACACCGTCATCCGCTGCTGGCTGGGCTGACCCTCCACGGAGAACCCGCACCGAGCGTCCGCCGGGTGGCCCCCGTACGGCGGCCGGTGCGCGCCGGGTGACCGGTGGGCGAGGCGGGGTGGCGCCCCGGTACGCGGAAGGGCCCCGGCGCGTCGGCCGGGGCCCTTCCCTGTACGCGTCCGCGGACCGGCGGTCCGTCAGCCGCCCGTGACCGGCCGGGACCGGGGCGGGCGGCGGCTGCCCGCCGGGGTGACGGGCGTCCGCTCCGAGCGCAGCACCGCGTGGTGGACACGGGGCTGCGACAGCGTCGCGCGGATGCTCCCCGCGTGGAGCCCGGCGGGCTGGGCGCCCACCGGGCCGGGCTGGGCCGGTTCGCGCGCGGGGTCGTCCACCGGGAAGTCCGGCAGTGCCCCGTCCGGGCACTCGGCCACCGACCGCTGCGGCTGCATGGCCGGCACCAGCCCGCCCGGCGGCAGCACCGGCGTGAGGGGCAGCGCGGGGGCCGTGGGACGGCGGCGCTCCCGCAGCCGGTCGCGCAGCCGGTCCCGGGCGGAGAGGATCATCACCTCGGCGCGGGCGATCAGCGGCTCGCACCAGGGCAGCCCCAGCAGGATCAGCAGCCCCGCCGCCCAGCCCAGCAGGACGTCGCTCAGCCAGTGCGTACCGAGGTAGACGGTCGTGAGGCCGACGCCCAGGGCCACCACGGCGGAGAGGGCGGACAGATGGCGGCGCGCCCGCGGCGTGGTGGCCAGGTAGGAGAGGATCCCCCAGGTCACGACGGCGTTGGCGGTGTGGCCCGAAGGGAATATATCGCCGCCCGCGAAGAGCTCGGCCGAGCCGATCTGCGTCGCGTAGTGCGGGCCGAGCCGGCCCAGTCCGATCTTGACGGCGCCGACCGTCACGTTCAGCAGCAGCAGCGCCGTGCCGAGGGCGAGCAGCGGGCGCAGCGTGTGCTGGCGCCAGGACCGCCAGCCGAGCCAGGCGGCCACCATCACGGCCGTCGGGCCGCGCTGGCCGAGCACGACGAAGTAGTCGAGCGGCGCGTGCAGCTCCGGCCACTGCTGGTACGGCCGGAACAGCATGACCTTCCAGTCGATGAGCACCAGCCACGTGGACGCCAGCACGGCGATCACGATGGCCAGGTAGAACACGGACGTCCCGCCGAAGAGGGCGAGACGCGTGCGGCTCATCCGCGGGATCTCCATCTTCGGCGGTTCCGGCTCCCGGTCCAGTCGGGCAAAGATGTCGGTACGCACCCAATCGACGTTACAGCGAGTGAGCGTCGGGCCAGGCCGTTCCGGTCTCTTTGTGATGACGATGTGATGTGGAGTGGGTCTCGGCGCCTGTTTATCCGCCGCTTATCCAAAAGACGCCGGTGCGCCCCCTCCTAATGTCGGACCTGGTTCTTCCGTAAGTGTGTTTGTGTGCCGGAGGAAAAGGAACCGCGCCGGGCGGGGTGACAATTCGTACGCCGTTCGGGGTGCCCGCCGGCGTGTCGCGGCGTGTCGGGGGACCCGCCGGGGCGCGCCCGGGGACGGTCGGCGCGCGCGGCCGCACGTGGCGCACGCCACACCTCCCGGCGTGGACGGGTGAGAGCTGGGCCACGCGCCACCCGCCCCACGTCACGTAGGCTGACCATTCGCTCGCCCTCCCCGACGGGTCGACCGCGCTCGACCGGGGGAATCCCAGGTGCAGGGCAGCCCCGCGGAAGGTCCCCTCCCCGGCCGGCGCCCGCCGAGCGCGAGAGTTCCACGCGGGAGGTACCTACATGTCGGGAACGACCACTGCCGGAGCGCGTCTGCGTGCCGCCGGCGGCGGTACCAACCGCTGGGTCGTCCTGGTCGTCCTCTGTGTGAGCCTGCTGCTGGTCGCGCTCGACGCGACCGTCCTCCACGTCGCCGTCCCGGCGGTCACCGAGGACCTGCGCCCGAGCTCCACCGCCCTGCTCTGGATCGTCGACGCCTACCCCCTCGTCTGCGCCTCGCTGCTGATCCTCTTCGGCACGCTCGGTGACCGGATCGGGCGGCGCCGGGTCCTGCTCGGCGGCTACGCGCTCTTCGGCGCCGCGTCGGCGGTCGCGGCGTTCGCCGACACGCCGGCCGTCCTGATCGTCGCCCGGGCCCTGCTCGGCGTCGGCGGCGCGATGATCATGCCCGCCACGCTCTCCATCCTCCGCGCCGTCTTCCCCGACCGGCGCGAGCGGGCCACCGCCATCGGCGTCTGGACGGCCGTCGCCGCGATCGGCGCCGCCACCGGGCCGGTGCTCGGCGGCTTCCTCGTGGAGCACTACTGGTGGGGCTCGGTCTTCCTGATCAACATCCCGCTGATGGCGCTGATCCTGCCCGCCGGCCGCTGGCTGCTGCCCGAGTCCCGCGGCAGCGGCCAGGGGCCGTGGGACGTGCTCGGCGCGCTGATGGCCGCCGCGGGCGTGCTCGGCGCGGTCATCGGCGTGAAGCGGGCCGGCGCGGGCGACGAGCTCCTCAGCCCGGCGACGCTCGGCCCGCTGCTCCTCGGGGCCGCGCTGCTCGTGCTGTTCGTGCGGCGCCAGCGGCGGCGCGCCCATCCGCTCATCGACATGCGGCTGTTCTCCCGGGCGGCGTTCACCACGTCCGTCGGCTGCATCGTGCTCGCCATGCTGGCGCTGGTCGGGCTGGAGCTCATCGCCGTCCAGTACCTCCAGCTCGTCCTCGGCCTCAGCCCCCTGGAGACGGGGCTGCGGTTGCTGCCGCTGACGTTCGCGGCGATGGCCGCGGGCGCCACCGGCTCGTACACGCTCGCCCGCGTGGGGCCCCGCCGCATGGTCGGCGGCGGGTTCGTGCTCACCGCCGGGTCGGTGCTGCTGCTGGTGCTCATGGGGCAGCACGACCGGCCGCTGCTGCTCACCGTGGGCTTCGTGCTGCTCGGCTTCGGGCTCCAGACGACGCTGTTCGCCGCCTACGAGTCCATGCTCAGCGAGGCCCCCGCCGACAGCGCGGGCGGCGCGGCGGCCATCGGCGAGACGTCCTACCAACTCGGCGCGGGCATGGGCATCGCCCTCCTCGGCAGCGTCATGAACGCCGCGTACGCCCCCGGGCTCGCCCGGGTGCCCGGCGTGCCCGCCGAAGCGGCGGCCGCCGCGTCCAACTCGCTGGGCGAGGCGTACCAGGTGGCCGCCGGGCTCGGCGGCGCCGCGGGCGAGGCGCTGCACACCGCGGCGCGCCACGCCTTCGTGCACGGCCTGCACGTCACCCTGGCCGTCAGCGCGGCCCTGCTGCTCTCCGGGGCGGTGATGGCGCTGCGCCTGCCGCGCGTGATGGAGGCCCCGGCGCAGGAGTCCACCACCGCCGCCGACCACGCCGCCGACCACGCGGACCACGCCGCCGTCGACCGCGCTGCCCCCGGTGTCCCCGCGTCGCGCGGCGCGTCCGGCGCGCACGGGCCGCACGACCGGCACCAGCCCGGTGACGGGACGCGGGTGCCGGCACGGCGGGCCCCCGCCGAGACGGCGGGCTCTGGACGCACGGCACACTGAGCCGTAACGTCGCGCGGGCACCGTGATGATCAGCGATGGTTTCCCCGTCGTCCGCTTGGCGAGCCAGCCGCCGGAGGCCCGTATGCCCACACCCTCGAAGCTCCCGCCGTTCGATCCCGCCGACCCGCTCGGCGTCGACGACCTGCTCGGCCCCGAGGACCTCGCCGTCCGCGACACCGTGCGCGCCTGGGCGGCGGACCGGGTGCTGCCGTACGTCGCCGAGTGGTACGAGAAGGGCGAGCTGCCGGTCATCCGCGAGCTCGCGCGCGAGCTGGGCGGGCTCGGCGCCCTCGGCATGTCGCTGGAGGGCTACGGCTGCGCCGGGGCGAGCGCCGTCCAGTACGGGCTGGCCTGCCTGGAGCTGGAGGCCGCCGACTCCGGCATCCGCTCCCTCGTCTCCGTCCAGGGCTCGCTCGCCATGTACGCGATCCACGCGTACGGCTCGGAGGAGCAGAAGCAGCGTTGGCTGCCGTCGATGGCGGCGGGGGAGACGATCGGCTGCTTCGGTCTGACCGAGCCCGACCACGGCTCCGACCCGGCGGGGATGCGGACGCACGCGAGGAGGGACGGCTCCGACTGGGTCCTCGACGGCCGCAAGATGTGGATCACCAACGGATCGGTCGCCGGCGTCGCCGTCGTGTGGGCACGGACGGACGAGGGCGTGCGCGGCTTCGCCGTGCCGACGGACACCCCCGGCTTCTCGGCGCCCGAGATCAAGCACAAGTGGTCGCTGCGCGCCAGCGTGACCAGCGAGCTCGTCATGGACGGCGTGCGGCTGCCCGCCGACGCGGTCCTGCCGGGCGTCACCGGCCTCAAGGGCCCGCTGAGCTGTCTGTCGCACGCCCGGTACGGCATCGTGTGGGGCGCCATGGGCGCGGCGCGCTCCTCGTTCGAGGCGGCGCTGGAGTACGCGCGGACGCGCGAGCAGTTCGGACGGCCCATCGGCGGCTTCCAACTGACCCAGGCGAAGCTCGCCGACATGGCGGTGGAGCTGCACAAGGGCATCCTGCTCGCCCACCACCTGGGGCGCCGGATGGACGCGGGGGCGCTGCGTCCGGAGCAGGTCAGCTTCGGCAAGCTGAACAACGTGCGGGAGGCGATCGCGATCTGCCGCACGGCGCGGACGATCCTCGGGGCCAACGGGATCTCCCTGGAGTACCCCGTCATGCGGCACGCCACGAACCTGGAGTCGGTGCTCACCTACGAGGGCACCAGCGAGATGCACCAGCTGGTGCT
The DNA here is from genome assembly GCF_043077165.1 of Streptomyces kanasensis. Classification (NCBI taxonomy): domain Bacteria; kingdom Bacillati; phylum Actinomycetota; class Actinomycetes; order Kitasatosporales; family Streptomycetaceae; genus Streptomyces; species Streptomyces kanasensis. Next base: position 246,914 of record NZ_JBIBSF010000010.1, on the reverse strand, counting down.
GGGCAAGGCGCTCACCGGCCTCGACGCCTTCCGGTGAGCGGTCCCGCCGTCAGCTCTGGTTGAAGAAGCCGTTCTCGGCGCGGCCCCCGGGCTCCCCGGTGACGATCTGCGTGTCCGCGGGCGTCAGCAGGAAGACCCGGGTGGCCACCCGCTCGATGGAGCCGCGCAGGCCGAAGGTCAGACCGGCCGCGAAGTCGACGACGCGCTTGGCGTCGTCGGGCTCCATGGAGGTGAGGTTCATGATGACCGGCACGCCGTCGCGGAACAGCTCGCCGATCGCCCGGGCGTCGCCGAAGCCGTCGGGGGAGACCGTGGCGATCCGGCGGCCCTCCTCCCGGGCGCTCTCGGAGGCGACCCGGACCCTGGGGTCGGTCACCCAGGCGTCGCCGTTCTCGGCCGGCTCGGCGTACTCGTCGTCGTAGTAGCGCTCGTCGTTGTCCTCGACGAGTCCCAGCCAGGCACTCGCCTTGCGCACCGATCCCATGGACGCCTCCTTTCAACGCGGTCACGTGTGGTTCCGCACCCCTATGGTCGTCCATGATGCGGATCGCGCGCCAAGTGGACAGTCGCCGCGCGAGTGTTTCGTGACGGTACTGGTGCAGAAGTTGTGGCGATTCGTCAGGGTTCTTGCTGCGTATCGGGGTTCTCGTACCTCACATATGAAATTCATACCGGTCGGGTGAGTCGGCGGGCGTACGGGTGAACCGCCGACGCCGATACCATGCCCCGCGCGCACGAGAACAGACACGGGGGATCGATGTTCGGAATAGTCAGGCCATGTTCGCACCGGCTCACGGAGGGCCTCCGGGCCGAGTGGATGGCCCATCTGTGCGGGCTCTGCCTCGCCCTGCGCGCGGACCACGGACAGTTCGCCCGCGTCGCCACGAACTACGACGGGCTCATCGTCTCCGTGTTGACGGAGGCTCAGACGGAGCGCACGGCCGGGGCCCGCCGCACCGCCGGGCCCTGCCCGCTGCGCGCGATGCGCACCGCGCCCGTGGCGAGGGCGCCCGCCTCGCCGCCGCGGTCTCGCTGGTGCTGGCCTCGGCGAAGGTGCGCGACCACGTCACCGACCGGGACGGGCTGCTGGCCCGCCGCCCCGTCGCCGCCGCCGCCCGCCGGGTGGCGCACCGCTGGGACGCGGCGGGCGCCCGGACGGGGCGCGAGCTGGGCTTCGACACGGCGGTCCTGGTAGACGCCGTGGACCGGCAGGCCGGCGTCGAGGCGCTGGCCGGGCCCGGCACCCCCCTCCTGGCCGTGACCGAGCCGACCGAGACGGCCACCGCGGCGGCGTTCGCCCACACCGCCGTCCTGGCGGGCAGGCCGGGCAACGCCGGGCCCCTCGCCGAGGCCGGCCGCCTCTTCGGCCGCCTCGCCCATCTGCTGGACGCCGTGGAGGACCGGGAGGCCGACGCCGCGGCGGGCGCCTGGAACCCCCTCACCGCGACCGGCACCTCCCTCGCCGAGGCGCGGCGCCTCGCCGACGACGCGGCGCACGGCGTGCGCCTCGCGCTGCGGGACGCCGAGTTCGTCGACGACCGGCTGCTGCACCAGCTCCTCGCCCACGAGCTGCGCCGCTCGGTGGACCGGGCCTTCGCCACGACGAGCTGCTCGCACCAGGCGTACGGCGCCCCCGGCGCGCCGCGGCCCCCGCACGGCCACCCCCAGCCGGGCGGCCACCAGGACCCCCACGGCCCGGGTGGCCCGTACGGGCAGGGCGGTCCGTACGGCGTCGGAAGCCCGTACGGCTCCGGGAACCCGTACGGCTCCGGGAACCCGTACGGCGGGGCGCAGCCGGGTGGGCACGGGGGTGGTGGCTTCGGCGGGCCGTCGGGTGGCTCGGGCGGCTCGGGCGGGCCCGGGGGCCCCGGCGGTGGCGGGGCGCCGCGACCCAAGCCGCCGCGCGGCCTGCTGGCGGGCTGTGCCGTCTTCGTCGGTCTCTTCTGCACGTGCCGAATCTGCTGCGCCAAGGAGTACGAGGGCCCGTGGTCCCGCAAGAAGCGCGAGGGCTGCTGCCGCGACTGTGACTGCCCGGACTGCGGCTGCGACTGCTGCTGCCCGTGTGACGGCTGCTGACGCCGTATGACCTCCGCCGGCGCCCGCGCGCCGGCACCCCGCGGGCCCCGTCCGGATCGCCGGGCGGGGGCCCCGCGCGTGTGCGCCCCAAGACGCGGACGCTCTGCCGCCCCCACCGCCCGCCACGCGAACTCCACCCGTCGGGGACCTCCTTGACCGCAACATCTGCGGCGCCCTTCCTCGAAAGCCGCGACCGAAACCCCCGAAGATCAAGACAGGACTAGTCCTCACGTCCTGTCCACCCGGTGGTTGCACGGGGTGTTCGCAATCGGAACCGACCAGTGGTGACCCGGGGTAGCCCGGGGGTGAGGGGGAGTGCTGTGGGGGTCGTGTGCGCGTCCTGAAGTCGACCTTGTGTGCGGGCTGTCGGCCTCGGAATAGTTGGCGGCCCATCCTCCGTGCCAGGCACCCCACGCGCCGGGCACGGCCCCCACAGGAGGTAGATGTTGAAGCACCGACGCATACCCCAGAGGCGTGCGGCCATCGCCGGTGGAGCCGTGGTGGCTCTGCTGGGCGCCGCGGTCACCTTCCAGACTGCGAACGCCAGCGATGATGTACAGCAGTTCGAGGCGAAGGTCCTGTCCGTCCAGGCGGCAGGGAACCTCGCCTCCACCCTCGGTTCGCGGCTCGGCGAGACGGACGCCGCGGGCGCGTACTACGACGCCGACTCCCGCACCCTCGTGGTGAACGTCGTCGACGAGGCCGCGGCCGAAGCCGTCCGTGAGGCGGGCGGCGAGGCGCGGATGGTCGAGCACTCCCTCGCCGAACTCAAGGGCGCCCGGAAGGCCCTGAAGGACCGGGCGACCATCCCCGGCACCTCCTGGGCCGTCGACCCGGTGACCAACAAGGTCGTCGTCACCGCCGACCGCACCGTCAAGGGCGCCTCCTGGGAGAAGCTCACCCAGGTCGTGAAGGGGCTCGGCTCCAAGGCGGAGCTGAAGCGGTCGGCCGGCACCTTCACGCCGTTCGTCGCCGGCGGCGACGCCATCCACACCGGCGGCGGCCGCTGCTCCCTCGGCTTCAACGTCGTCAAGGACGGCCAGCCGCACTTCCTCACCGCCGGCCACTGCGGGGACGCCGGTTCCGCGTGGTCCGACCGGCAGGGCGGGAGCGCGGTCGGCACCATGGTCGACTCGCAGTTCCCCGGTGACGACTTCGCGCTGGTCAAGTACGACCGCGAGGTGGAGCACCCGAGCGCCGTCAACCTGTACGACGGCGGCTCCCAGCAGATCGCCCGCGCCGCCGAGGCGACGGTCGGCATGAAGGTGACCCGCAGCGGTTCCACGACCCAGGTGCACGAGGGCGAGGTCACCGGCCTGGACGCCACCGTCAACTACGGCAACGGGCAGGTCGTCGAGGGGCTCATCCAGACCACCGTCTGCGCCGAGCCCGGCGACAGCGGCGGCTCCCTCTTCTCCGGTGACGCGGCGGTCGGCCTGACCTCCGGCGGCAGCGGGGACTGCACGGCCGGCGGGACGACGTTCTTCCAGCCCGTCACCGAGGCGCTCGCCCGGTACGGCGCGCAGATCGGCTGACGCCTCCAGGAAGCGGGGAAGCCCCCCGGCCCGGGACTCCGGGCCGGGGGGCTCGTGCGTGTGGCCCCGGTCAGGTGCCGACCGGCTCGTCCGGGGTGTCGGCGTCGCGGCGCAGCGACGAGACGACGAGGGTGACCACCGTGCCGAGCACCGCCCAGATCGACAGGACCTGGAGGGCGCCGGAGACGGCGTTGCCCTGGAAGTACGCGATGGACCGCGCCGCCCAGGTGCCCGCGCCCGGCGGCAGGGCGGGGCCGATGGCCCGCCAGAAGTCGGGGAGCATGGGGCTCGGGAAGGCGCCGCCCGCGCTGGGGTTGCCGGCGATGACGATCAGCAGGACGGCCAGTCCGATGCCGACGATGCCGGTGAGCGCCTGGAGGGCGAGGGTGATCGCGCCGACGGCGAAGACGACCAGCGTGCCCAGCCCCCACAGGGCCGCGACGCTGCCGGGCAGCGCGCCCAGGACCGGGCCGACGATGATCGCGCCGCCCAGGCCGCCGAGGACCGCGGAAAGCGCGAGCACGGCGAGCCGGATGACCGCGCGGAGGGTGTTGGCGGGCCGGGAGCCCGCGCTGATCGCCAGGATCGACGCGAGCAGGTAGCCGCCCACGCACCATCCCACGACGAGGTAGAACGCGGAGAGGCCGTCGAAGTCGTCGGGGGAGGCCGGCGCGACGTCCACCGTGCGGACCGTGCGCTGCCCGGGCCGCTCGACCTCGGTGGCGATCCGCTCCAGGGCGGTGGCCAGGACCGTGCCGCCGCCGGAGGCGACGAGCAGGGTGTCGGTGCGGCCCGTCGGGTCGACGACGAGCGCCCCGTCGATCTCCCGCTCCCGGATCTGCCGCCGGGCCTCGGTCTCGTCGGGGAGCACGCGCGGGTCGAGGGGGTCACCGGGCAGTCCGCCCAGACGGTCGGCCGTCCGCTCGGCGGCGGCTCCCGGCGCGACCACCCCGAAGGGGACGTCCGAGGGCTTCGGGTCGTGCAGGGCGCCCACGTAGGAGGCGATGAACAGTAGCTGCAGCGCGAGCACGCCGATGACCAGCAGGGCGGCCCTGGGGGTGACGGCGCTGCGCACCTCGGAGGCGAACGTCATGTGCTCACGCTCCGCCGCGGCCGGCGTTCCCGCAGGTGGGGCGGGGCTGAATGGCTGAGGGGCGGTCGCCGCGGGCCGTCGGGGAGGGAAGGCCGGGACCCTCGCCAACGGAGTCGTACATTCGTTCGAACGTGGTCTATGGTGGTGCTCAGGGGGGTGGTGAGGTTCGGAACGATCCAGGAGGTGCGGATGCCGCGGTTCACGCACCTGCACACCGTCTCCGGCTTCTCCCTGCGGTACGGGGCCTCCCATCCGGAGCGGCTGGCCGCCCGCGCCGCCGAGCGCGGCATGGACGCCGTCGCCCTCACCGACCGCGACACCGTCGCCGGGACCGTGCGGTTCGCCCGGGCCTGCGCCGAGGAGGGCGTGCGCCCGCTCTTCGGAGTGGACCTCGCCCTCGCCGAGCGCGCCGTCCCGGGGTCGCCCACCGAACGCCGCCGCACCCCCGTGCGCGGGGGCGCCTTCGTCGACGAGTCCGCGCCCCGCGCCCTCTTCCTGGCGCGTTCCCGGCGCGGCTGGGCCGCCCTGTGCCGGCTGGTCACCGCCGCCCACGCGGCGGCCGGGGGCCCGGCGGCCCGGGTGACCGGCGCTCCCGTACTGCTGCCCTGGGCCGACAACCACGGCGACGACCTGACCGTCCTGCTCGGCCCCGACTCCGACGTCGGCCGGGCCCTCTCCGCGGGCCGCCCCGACCGGGCCGCCCGGCTCCTCGCCCCCTGGCGCGAGGCGTACGGCGACGCCCTGCGGCTGGAGGTCGTGCACCTCGGCCGCTCCGGCACCGGCCCCGGCTCGCTCCGGCAGGCCGCCCGCACCCTGGGGCTCGCAGCCGAGCACGGCGTACGGCCCGTGCTCAGCAACGCCGTGCGGTACGCCGACCCCGGGCAGGGCCCCGTCGCCGACGTCCTCGACGCCGCGCGCCGGCTCGTCCCCGTCGACCCGCGCAGGGGCCTGGACGGCGGCGAGCGCTGGCTCAAGGACCCCGCCGCCATGGCCGCCGTCGCCGAACGCGTCGCCGAGGCCGCCGGGCTGCGCCGCGACGCGGCGCACCGGCTGCTCGCCCTGACCGAGGAGACGGCGCAGGAGTGCGTCGTCGACCCGGAGGAGGACCTCGGCATCGGCACCGTCCACTTCCCCGAGCCCCACCTGGTCGGCGCCGCCCACCGCACCGCCGACCGGGTGCTGCGCTCCCGCTGCGCCGCCGGCATGGTGCTGCGCGGCCACGACCGGAAGCGGGAGTACTGGGCCCGCCTGGACGACGAGCTGCGCACCGTCGAACGGCTCGGCTTCGCCACGTACTTCCTCACCGTCGCGCAGGTCGTCGACGACGTGCGGGACATGGGCATCCGGGTCGCCGCGCGCGGCTCCGGCGCCGGGTCCCTCGTCAACCACCTGCTCGGCATCGCCCACGCCGACCCGGTCGAACAGGGCCTGCTGATGGAGCGGTTCCTGTCGGTGCGGCGGCCCGCGCTGCCCGACATCGACGTCGACGTGGAGTCCGCCCGCCGCCTGGAGGTCTACCGGGCGATCCTCGACCGCTTCGGCCCCGAGCGGGTCGCCGCCGTCGCCATGCCCGAGACCTACCGCGTCCGCCACGCCGTGCGGGACGTGGGCGCCGCCCTGTCCATGGACCCGGCCGACATCGACCGGATCGCCAAGTCGTTCCCGCACATCCGCGCCCGCGACGCCCGCACCGCCCTGGACGAACTGCCCGAGCTGCGCCGGCTGGCCGGCGAACGGGACCGGTACGGGAGGCTGTGGGAGCTGGTCGAGGCGCTGGACGCGCTGCCGTGCGGCGTCGCCATGCACCCGTGCGGGGTACTGCTCTCCGACGCCTCGCTGCTCTCCCGCACCCCGGTCGTGCCGACCAGCGGGGAGGGCTTCCCGATGTCGCAGTTCGACAAGGACGACGTGGAGGAGCTCGGCCTGCTCAAGCTCGACGTGCTCGGCGTGCGGATGCAGTCGGCGATGGCGCACGCGGTCGCCGAGATCGCGCGCACCACCGGCGAGGAGGTGGACCTCGACGACCCGGAGCAGGTGAGGCCGGGCGACCCCGCGACGTACCGGCTCATCCGGTCCGCCGAGACGCTCGGCTGCTTCCAGATCGAGTCGCCGGGGCAGCGCGACCTGATCGGCCGGCTCCAGCCCGCGACCTTCCACGACCTGGTCGTGGACATCTCGCTGTTCCGGCCCGGCCCGGTCGCGGCCGACATGGTCCGCCCCTTCATCGCCGCCCGGCACGGCAGGGCCCCGGCGCGCTACCCGCACCCGGACCTGACGGAGGCGCTGGAGGAGACGTACGGGGTCGTCGTCTTCCACGAGCAGATCATCAAGATCCTCGACATCATGACCGGCTGCGGCCGGGACGAGGCGGACGCGGTGCGCCGCGGCCTCTCCGACCCCGAGTCGCAGGCCCGCATCCGGGTCTGGTTCGAGCGCAGGGCGACGGAGCGCGGGTACGGGGCGGACGTCGTCGCGCGCACCTGGGGGATCGTCGAGGCGTTCGGCAGCTACGGCTTCTGCAAGGCGCACGCGGTGGCCTTCGCCGTGCCGACCTACCAGTCGGCGTGGCTCAAGGCCCACCACCCGGCGGCCTTCTACGCCGGGCTGCTCACCCACGACCCGGGGATGTACCCCAAGCGGCTGCTGCTGGCCGACGCGCGGCGGCAGGGGGTGCCGGTCCTGCCGCTGGACGTGAACGTGTCCGGCGTCGCCCACCGTATCGAACTGGTGTCCGGTTCGGCGGCGGGGCGCGCGTCCGGTGCGTCCGGTACGCCCGGTACGTGGGGGGTGCGGCTCGCGCTCCTCGACGTCCACGGCATCAGCGAGGCGGAGGCCACCCGCATCGAGGCCGGTCAGCCGTACGCCTCCCTGCTCGACTTCTGGGAGCGCGCCCGGCCCAGCCGTCCCGTCGCCGAACGGCTCGCCCAGGTGGGCGGACTCGACGCGTTCGGCGCCAACCGCCGCGACCTGCTGCTGCACCTCGCCGAACTCCACCGCGCCCAGCGGGGCGGCGGCTCGTACGGCGAGCAGCTCCCGCTCGCCGGTGGCCGCAGGTCGGCCCCCGTCGGGCTGCCCGACCTGACCGACGCCGAACGGCTCAGCGCCGAGCTGGGCGTCCTGTCCATGGACGCCTCCCGCAACCTGATGACCGACCACCGGGCCTTCCTGGAGGAGCTCGGCGTCGTCACCGCCCAGCGGCTGCCCACCGTCCCGCACGGCCGGACCATCCTGGTCGCCGGCGCCAAGGCGGCCACCCAGACCCCGCCCATCCGCTCCGGCAAACGGGTCGTCTTCACCACCCTCGACGACGGCACCGGCCTGGTCGACCTGGCCTTCTTCGACGACAGCCACGAGCGGTGCGCCCACACGGTCTTCCACTCCTGGCTGCTGCTCGTCCGCGGCGTCGTCCAGCGCCGCGGCCCGCGCAGCTTCAGCGTGGTCGGCTCGGCCGCCTGGAACCTCGCCGAACTCGTCGAACTGCGCCGCGACGGCGGCCTGGACGCGGTCGCCGCCCGCCTGGCCGAGCCGCCCGCCGGCGACCCGGCCGGCGCCGGGCCCGCCGGTGGCCCGGCCGGCGCCGGCCCGGCCACCGCCCCGGCGGACACCGGCCGCCGGATCACGATGGCCAACGGCTACGTCATGAACCCCTGGGCCGACCTGCGCCCCGCGGGCGAGGGCGTGGCGGCGCCCGGCCGCAAGCTGTGGCACCAGAGCCAGGGGAGCGCGGGATGACCGGGACGGTCCTGTGCGTACGGTTCGGGCTCGCGCCGGCGGACGAGGCGCTCCTGCCGGACCTCCTCGCGCTGCTCGGCGGGTTCACCCCCGTCGTCCAGGCCGAACCGCCCGACGCCGCCCTCGCCGACCTGGGCGGCGCCGTACGGTACTTCGGCCGCGGCCCCGCCGAACTCGCCGCCGTCATCCGGGTCCGGGCGCTCGCCCTGTACGGCGTGGACTGCGCCATCGGCGCCGGGCCGGGCCCCCGGACCGCCCGCATGGCCGCGCGCCGGGCCGCGCCCGGCACCACCCTGGTCGTCGACGACCCGGCCGCCTTCCTGCGCGACCTGCCCGCCGCCGCGCTGGACGGGGTCGGCCCGGCGACCGCCCGCACCCTCCGCTCGTACGGGCTCGACACCGCCGGCCGGGTGGCCGACGCCCCGCTCGCCGTGGTCCAGCGGATCGTCGGCGCCCGGGCGGGGCGCGACCTGTGGGAGCGGGCGCGGGGCGTCGACCGCACCCGGGTCGTCCCGAACGCCGCGGCCCGCTCCGTCGCCGCAGAACGCTCCTTCCCGCACGACGAACTCGACCGAGACCGGCACCGCAGGGCCCTGCTCTCCGCCGCGCAGGAACTGGGCGCCCGGATGCGGGCCGACGGTCAGGTGTGCCGCGCGCTCACCCTCACCGTGCGGTACGCCGACCGCTCCACCACCACCCGCGAACGCACCCTGCGTGAGCCGACCGCGCACTCCGCGGAGCTCACCTCCGTCGCGTACGCCCTCCACGACGGGCTGGCCCTGCAGCGGGCCAGGGTGCGCGGCGTCACCCTGCGCGCCGAGGGCCTCGCCCCCGCCGAACGGGCCGCGCACCAGCTCTCCCTGGACCCGACCGACGACAAGGCCCGGCGGCTGGAGGCCGTGGCGGACCGCGCCAGGGCCCGGTTCGGTCCGGACGCGATCATCCCCGGCTCGCTCGCGGCCTGAGCCCCCGCGGCGGCGGCCGTGCGGTGCGGTCCGGCGCCGCCCGCCCCCTCTCGGCGACGGCGGCCACCCTCCCGCGATGTCCCCGCGACGGCGGCCGCCCTCCTGCCCGTCCCCCTCGTACGGCGGCCGCCCTCATGCGGCGCCCCCGCGACGGCGGCCGCCCTCCCGGGCGAGGCCCGATACCGCGCGGCGGCGGGGTCCCGGGCAGGTTTTACCGACCCGTAACTTCCCTCCTGCCGCTACCCGTACGTAACTTGGCCTGAGCGCGGCCCCCACGCCGCGCCATCCCCGCCAGTGGTCCGGGCCGCCGGGGCGTACCGCCACCGCCCTTCACCTCCAGCCGCCAGGAGACCACCCGATGCTGCCCCCGCACGCCCCCGCCCGCCTGCGCCGCGCGCTCAGAGCCCTGACCGCCGCCCTCCTCCTGACCGCCGCCGCGGTCCTCGCCCCGGCCGGCGCGGCCCAGGCCGCCGTCCCCGCCCCCACCGCCACCGACCGAGGCTGGAACGACTACGCCTGCAAGCCCTCCGCCGCGCACCCGCGCCCCGTCGTCCTCGTCCACGGCACGCTCGGCAACTCCGTCGACAACTGGCTCGGCCTCGCCCCCTACCTGGTGCGGCGCGGCTACTGCGTCTTCTCCCTCGACTACGGGCAGCTGCCCGGCGTCCCCTTCTTCCACGGCCTCGGCCCCGTCGCCGAGTCCGCCGGGCAGCTCGACGCCTTCGTCGACGGCGTCCTCGCCGCGACCGGCGCCCCCGAGGTCGACCTGGTCGGCCACTCCCAGGGCGGCATGATGCCCCGCCACTACCTGAAGTTCCTCGGCGGCGCCGCCGAGGTGAACGCCCTGGTCGGCCTCGCCCCCGACAACCACGGCACCACCCTGCTCGGCCTCACCGCGCTCCTGCCGCACTTCCCGGGCGCCGCCCACCTGCTGAACGAGAAGACCCCCGCCCTCGCCGACCAGATCGCCGGCTCACCCTTCCTGCGCCGGCTCAACGAGGGCGGCGACACCGTCCCGGGGGTCCGCTACACCGTCATCGCCACCCGGTACGACCAGGTCGTCACCCCGTACCGCTCCCAGTTCCTCGACGGGCCCGGTGTCCGCAACGTGCTCCTCCAGGACCTCTGCCCCGTCGACCTCTCCGAGCACCTGGCGATAGGGCTGGTCGACCGGGTCGCGTTCCACGAGGTCGCCAACGCGCTCGACCCGGCCCGCGCGACACCGACCACCTGCGCGTCGGTCCTCGGCTGACCCGCGTACGACCGGGAGGGGCCTTCCCCCGCGGAGTCCCGCTGCGTCCCGCTGCCCGACCGCCGCCCGTCGGGAGGCGGTCGGGCGTCGCGGACGCGGACACCCGACCACGGTTGATCCGCGACCGGATCGGGTCCGCCCGGTCCTGCCGCCCGGCCGCCACCGCCAGGTCCCGGGGAGCCCCGGAGGACGGCCCGGGGCGACCGGCGGACGGGGACGGGCAGCGGCGCGGCCCCCCGACAGCGCCGACGGCCGGAACCAGCCACCGATGCGCAGCACGCTAACCCCCGCGGAACAGGGAAACGCCTGCTCAGCGCCGTGCAGGCCGATCCTTGAGGCGCACTTGAGGTGGCCTTGAGGAGGCCCTCAGGAAGATCGCCGCCATGGACCGGGCCACCCGTGGGGGAAGCCCCGTGGGGGCCCGGGGGCCCGGGGGCCGGGGGACGCCGACGGTACGGCGGGAGCCCGGCCGCGGCCCGGGCGCGGCTCAGCCCACGGGGCGGTAGCGGCGCTCCGGGCGGCCCGTGCCGCCGTAGCGGAGGGCCACCTCGGCGCGGCCCGTCTCCGCGAAGTACTCCAGGTAGCGGCGGGCACTCACCCGGGACAGCGAGCCCGCCTCCGCGCACTCCGAGGCGGACAGCCCGGCCGGGTGCGCCCGCAGGACCCGCTCCACCAGGTCCGCCGTGTGCGCGGCCAACCCCTTCGGCAGCTCCCGGGCCGCCCGCGGCCGGGTGCCGAAGATCCGGTCGACGTCCTCCTGTCGCGCCTCGTCCAGCGCCGCGAGGCGGGTGCGGACCGACGCGGCGTGCAGCAGCTGCTCGCGCAGCGCCGCCTGGCTGAACGGCTTGATCAGGTAGTGCAGCGCACCCGCCCGCAGGGCCGAGCGGACCGTGGCCGCGTCCCGGGCCGCCGTGATGAACAGCGCGTCCGCGTGGGCGGTACCCCGCCCCGCGCGCTCCTCCTCCGCCCGTACGGCCCGCAGCACCTCGATGCCGTCCATGTCGGGCAGGTACACGTCGAGCAGCAGGAGGTCGGGGCGCAGCTCCCGGGCGGCGCGCAGCGCGTCGGCGCCGCTGTGCGCCACCCCGGCGACCTCGAAGCCGTCCACCGCGGACACGTAGCGGCCGTGCAGCTTGGCGACCATGAAGTCGTCGTCCACCACCAGCACCCTCGTCACGGGAGAACGGTAGGCCGCGACCACAAGGACCACAACGTCCGTTGGTTGCGGAACGGAGACATCTCGTTCACGCGTGGGCAACATGTGGCGCACTCCCCGGAAAACCCAGACCGAAAGGCGGCACCCGTGCGACTGCGCACTCCCCTCGCCCTGCTCGGGGCGGCGCTGCTGGTGCTCGTGGGGCCGCCGCTGCTCGAACCCGGCAGCGGCTCCGAGACCGGCACCCACATCCCCGGCCTGCGGCTCATGGTCCCCAACACCCCCGGCGGCGGCTACGACATCACCGCGCGCACCGCGGCCAGGAACGCCGAGGACGCCGGGCTGACCCGCGACGTCGAGGTCTTCAACCTGCCCGGAGCCGGCGGCACCGTCGGCCTGGCCCACCTCGTCGGCGAACACGGCAACGGCCGGATCGCCATGTCGATGGGGCTCGGCGTCGTCGGGGCCGTCCACACCAACAAGGCCCCCAGGACCCTCGCCGACACCACGCCCATCGCCCGGCTCACCGAGGAGCAGGACATCGTCGTGGTGTCCAAGGACTCCCCGTACCGGACCCTCCGCGACCTCCTCGCCGCCTGGCGGGCGAACCCCGGCAAGCTGCCCGTCGGCGGCGGCTCGTCGCCCGGCGGCCCCGACCACCTCGCACCGATGCTCATGGCGCAGGCCGCCGGGATCGCCCCCCGGTCGGTCAACTACGTGCCCTTCGACGGCGGCGGCGAGCTCCTCGCCTCGATCCTCGGCGACAAGGTCGCCTTCGGCGTCTCCGGCGTCGGCGAGTACCTCGACCAGATCCAGGCGGGCGAGCTCCGGGTCCTGGCCGTCACCGGCGCCGAGCGGGTCCCCGGTCTCGACGCCCCCACCCTCCGCGAGTCCGGGCTCGACACCGAGTTCACCAACTGGCGCGGCATCGTCGCCCCGCCGGGACTGACCGAAGCCGAACGCGACCGGCTCGTCGCCCTCGTCACCGCCCTGCACGCCTCGCCGCAGTGGCGCCGGTCGCTGGAGGAGAACGGCTGGACGGACGCGTTCCTCGCCGGGGACGCCTTCGGCACGTTCCTGGAGCGGCAGGACCAGCGCGTCGCCGACGTACTGAAGGAGCTCGGACTGTGAGCACCCCCACCTCCCGGCCGGGCGGCCCCGCCCCGCACGGCACCCCCGGGCCCCACGGCGGCACCCCCGGCCCGCGGGGCGGCGCCCCCGGGTCCGACGGCGGCGCCCCCGCCGTGCGGAGCCGCCGCGCCTGGCTGCGCGACCACTCCGAGCTCGGCGTCGGCGTCCTGCTGCTGCTCCTCGGCGTCCTCGTCCTCACCGACGCCCTCACCATGAGCGTCGACATCTCCCAGCGCGGCCCCGTCGGCCCCCGCACCGTGCCCCTCGTGGTCGGCGCCGGACTGGTCCTCGTGGCCGTCCTCCTCACCGTCGACGTCCTGCGCGGCGGGCGCGGCGAGGCCGAGGGCGGCGAGGACGTCGACCTGTCCGAACCCGGCGACGCGCGCACGGTGCTGCTGCTCGTCGGCGTGTTCCTCGGCAACGCCGTCCTCATCGAACCGCTCGGCTTCCCGATCTCCGGCGCGCTCCTCTTCTGGGGCTCCGCGTACGCCCTCGGCAGCCGCCGCACCGACCGCGACCCGCTCGTCGCGGCCGTGCTCTCCCTCGTCACCTACGTCGTCTTCGACCACCTGCTCGGCGTCCCGCTCCCCGGCGGCCCCCTCATGGGAGTGATCTGATGGATTCCCTGAACTCCCTCGTCGACGGCTTCGGCACCGCCCTCACCCCCCTCAACCTGCTGTGGGCGGCGGTCGGGGTCCTCCTCGGCACCGCCATCGGCGTCCTGCCCGGCATCGGTCCCGCCATGGCCGTCGCCCTGCTCCTGCCCGTCACCTACGGCCTGGAGCCGACCGGCGCGTTCATCATGTTCGCCGGCATCTACTACGGCGCCATGTTCGGCGGCTCCACCACGTCGATCCTGCTGAACACCCCCGGCGAGAGCGCCGCCGTGGTCGCCGCCATCGAGGGCAACCCCATGGCGAAGTCCGGCCGCGGCGCCCAGGCCCTCGCCGCCGCGGCCGGCGGCCACTTCGCCGGCGGCATGATCGGCACCGTCCTGCTGGTCGCGCTCGCCCCGGCCGTCGCCGCGCTCGCCGTCGACATCGGCGCGCCCGACTACTTCGCGATCATGGTGCTGGCCTTCATCGCCGTCACGTCCGTCCTCGGCTCCTCCCGCATCCGGGGGCTGGCCTCCCTGCTGGTCGGGCTCAGCATCGGCCTCGTCGGCCTGGACCGGATGACCGGCCGGCCCCGGCTCACCTTCGGCTCCCTCCAACTCGCCGACGGCATCGACGTCGTCATCGTGGCGGTCGGCCTCTTCGCCATCGGCGAGGCCCTCTGGGTCGCCGCCCACCTGCGCCGCGGCACCGCCGACGCCCTGCCCGTCGGCCGGCCCTGGCTCGCCCGCTCCGACCTGCGCCGCACCTGGAAGCCGTGGCTGCGCGGCCCCCTCATCGGCTTCCCGTTCGGCGCCATACCCGCCGGCGGCGCCGAGATCCCCACCTTCCTGTCGTACGTCACCGAGAAGCGGCTCTCCCGCCACCGCGACGAGTTCGGGCGCGGCGCCATCGAGGGCGTCGCCGGGCCGGAGTCCGCCGCGTCGGCGTCGGCCGCCGGCACCCTGGTCTCGATGCTGACGCTGGGCCTGCCCACCACGGCCGTCGCCGCCGTCATGCTCGCGGCGTTCCAGCAGTACGGCATCCAGCCCGGGCCGCTGCTCTTCGAACGCGAACCGCAGCTGGTGTGGGGGCTGATCGCCTCCCTCTTCGTCGGCATGGTGCTCCTGCTCGCGCTGAACCTGCCGCTGGCCCCGCTGTGGGCGAGGCTCCTGCGCATCCCCCGCCCCTACCTGTACGCGGGCATCCTCTTCTTCGCCTCCGTCGGCGCCTACGCGGTCGGCGGGGAGGCCCTCGACCTGGTGGTGCTGCTCGTCATCGGCCTGATCGGCTTCGGCATGCGGCGTTACGGCCTGCCGGTGCTGCCCGCCGTCATCGGCGTCATCCTCGGGCCGGCCGCCGAACAGCAGCTGCGCCGCGCCCTCCAGATCAGCGACGGCAGCCTCACGGGCCTCGTCGACACGCCGTTCTCCGTCACCGTCTACTGCGTCGTCGCGCTGCTGCTGACCTGGCCCCTGATCAGCAGGGCACTCGCCCGCCGCCGTAACCTGACGTCGTGACCGACGCCGTTCGCCCCGCCGACCCCACCGACGTCCCCGCCGTACGGGACGTCACCGATGCCGCCTACCGCCACTACATCGCCCGGATCGGTGTCGTCCCGGCGCCGATGGAGGCGGACCACGCGGCGGACGTGGCGGCGGGGCGGGTGTTCGTCACCGGCGCACCGGTCCGGGGGCTGGTCGTCGTGCGGACCGAACCCGACCACCTGTACCTCGACAGCGTCGCCGTCCACCCCGACGCCCGGGGCACGGGCCTCGGCCGCCTCCTCCTCGCCTTCGTCGAGGACCGTGCCCGCGCCCTGGGCCGCCCCGAGGTGCGGCTGCTGACGAACGCCATGATGTGGGAGAACCAGGCGATGTACGAGCGGTACGGCTACGAGGTCGTGGAGCGCCGTGCCGACGGCCCCTACGACCGCGTCCACTACCGCAAGGCGCTGCCCTGACGGGCCATGGCCTCCAGGGCGTCCAGGGCCCGCGCCGCGCGGGCCGCGGCGGCGGGGTCGCGGTCGGCGAGGCCGCTGGCGGCGAACTCGTCCTCGTCCAGCCGCAGCACCCGCGTCCGGTCCGCCGACACCCACAGGTCCAGGTCCAGGTCCTCGACGACCACCTCGGCGGCGGTCACCTCGGCGGGCCGGGTGATGTCGCAGTACCAGCCCTTCAGCGTGCCGTCGGCGGCCCGGACCTCCTTGACGGAGTACCACCGGTCCCGCCCGTAGTGCTCCGTGAAGACGTCGCCCGGCTCGAACCGCACGAACCCGAAGTCCCGCACTCCCTCGCCCGCCCACGCGGCGCGCACCGTCAGCAGCGTGCCGTCGTCGGAGAGGACCTCCGCCGGGTAGCGGATCTTCGTGCGGCCCGCCTTGACGAGCACGACGTCAACCGAGCGTGCGGACATGTCCGACCTCCGTGGCGCAGACGCGGTAGCCGAGCCGCCGGTTGACGGCCAGCATCGGGGCGTTGGTGGAGTCGTTGCTCGTGTACGCCGACCGGAAGCCGGCGGCGCGCGCCCGGCGCAGCGAGTCCGTCTTGGCGAGCGCGGCGAGGCCGCGGCCGCGGTGGGCGCGGCGCGTGCCGGTCATCCCGGAGACGTAGCGGGTGGCGCCGTCGGTGTGGGCGGCGGTGAACGCCGCCACCTCCCCGTCCACGAGCACCACCGTGCTGAGCCGCTGGTCGAGGAGCGGGTCCCCCCAGGTGTCGCGGAGCCAGCCGGCGTAGTCGTCCGACACCACCGGCACATCGGTCGGTTCGTCCGCCACCACCTCGGCGTCCGCCTCGAACAGCGGGCGCGGGTCGGCCGCGAAGTCCGCCGCCGTCCGCAGCTCCACCCCAGGCGCCAGGGCCGCGGCGGGGTCCGGCAGGGCGGCCGCGGCCAGGTCCAGCAGCTGGTAGCGCATGGTGCGGGCGGACAGGTAACCGCGCCGCTCCGCGAACGACCGGCACTCCGGACGGTCCGCCACCCACGTGTGCGCGGCCCGTGCCCCGGCGGCGACCAGGTGCTCCTCGGCGGCCGCCAGCAGCCGACCTCCCACCCCGCGCCCGCGGTGGTCCGGGTGGACCCCCGCGGAGACGTGCCCCTGCCCGGGCTCCGGGCTCTCGTGGGTGATGCCGGCGCCGGCCCAGCCGACGGCCTCGCCGTCCCGCTCGGCCACCAGCAGGCGGTAGCGGCGGGCGGGTGGCGAGGCCACGACGTCGAACAGCACCGACGCGGGCGTCGTCACCACGTACGGCGCGCAGGCCCGGCGCACCCGGGTGACCCCGGGCGCGTCCTCGGGGCGGAACTCACGCACGATCACGCTCATGCCCGGGACGCTACGCGCGCCCCCGCCCGCGCCGCCTCCCGTTTTCCGCCGCGCGGGAGACGGGGTGCCGGGTGGCGGTGGCCTTCGTCGTGGGTGCCGGGCCCGCCGCGGAACCCCCGCCGCGTGGGGGAGGAGTCGCCGGGGTGGGGGAGAATCGGGCCCGTGACGCTGAAGCTCGCCCTCGACCAGGACACGGCCACCCCGCCGTACGAACAACTGCGCGCCCAGATCGCGGAGCAGGCCAGGACCGGTCGGCTCGCGGTCGGCGCGAAGCTGCCGACCGTGCGCGGCCTCGCCCAGGAGCTGGGCCTGGCGGCGAACACCGTCGCCAAGGCGTACCGCGCGCTGGAGGCCGACGGGGTGATCGAGACCCGGGGCCGGGCCGGCACGTTCGTCGCCGCCGCGGGCGACGCCGCCGAGCGCCACGCCGCCGCGGCGGCCGCCACGTACGTCCGGGAGGCCCGGCGGCTGGGCCTGTCGCGGGCCGAGGCGCAGGCGGCGGTGGCGGAGGCCCTGCGCGCCGGCTACGGCGGCTGACCCCGCGGCCCCGGGCCCCTGACGTCCCCCGCCCCTGGCGTCCCCCGCCCCTGGCGCGCGTGGGCGGAGCCGTGCGGGCCGTCCGAGCCGCGCGCCGGCCGTGCGGGCGCGCGCCAGGCGTCGGGCGTCGCCTACAGGTACAACCCGGCCTCGCGGGAGCGTGGTTCCGGCAGGGCCGTCGGGGACGTGCCGCGGCGCAGCGCGTACAGCTCGGCGAGGGTGGCCCCGTCCCGGCCGACCCCCTCCTCGGTCCCCAGCCACCCCACGGCCTCGGCCCGGCTCAGCGGTCCGACCTCGATGCGGGCCAGGCACCGTCCGGGCCGGACCACGGCGGGGTGCAGCCGCTCCAGGTCCTCGTTGGTGGTGACGCCGACCAGGACGTTGCGCCCCTGCCCCAGCAGCCCGTCCGTCAGGTTCAGCAGCCGCGACAGGGCCTGGCCCGCGGTGTGCTTGGCCTCGCCGCGGATCAACTCGTCGCAGTCCTCCAGCAGGAGCAGCCGCCAGCGGCCCTTGCCCGTGCCGTCGTCCTCGCCGATCGCGATGTCCATCAGGTAGCCGGTGTCGCCGAAGAGCCGCTCCGGGTCGAGGACGCAGTCCACCTGGCACCAGTCCCGCCAGGACCGGGCGAGCGTGCGCAGGGCGGAGGTCTTGCCCGTGCCCGGCGGGCCGTGCAGGAGCAGCAGCCGCCCGGTGACGTCGTCGGGCGTGACCTTCATCAGCCGGTCCAGCGCGTCCGCCACCGGGGCGGTGTAGTTGGGCCGCACCTCGTCCCACGCGCCCGCGGCGATCTGCCGCGTCGTGCGGTGCGGGCCGCGCCGGGGCGACAGGTACCAAAAGCCCATGGCGACGTCGTCCGGGCGCGGTTCGGGCTCGTCCTGGGCGTCGCGCGTGGCGTCCGCGAGCACCCGTTCGGCGAGCGCCTCGTCGACCGCGGTGACCGTGACGTCCGCGCCCCGGTTCCAGCGCGAGACCAGCAGCGTCCACCCGTCGCCCTCGGCGAGGACGGCGCTGCGGTCGTCGGCGCGGGCGGAGCGCAGCACCGTGGCACCCGGCGGCAACAGCGTGGACCCGGACCTGACGCGGTCGAGGCTGCGGCTGCGCGAGTGCGGCTGCTCTCCCGTCGCGAACCGGCCGAGGAACAGCGCGTCCACGACGTCGGACGGGGAGTCGCTGTCGTCGACGGTGAGCCGGATCGGCAGGGCGTCCTGAGGGTTGGCTGACATGGGGCCATGATCCGACACGTCCGCGCCCACCGCACCGCCTTTAGGCCACCGCCGTCCCTCCGGCGGGTCGCGTGCCACAGGGGTGTACGGCGTGCGCCGGCGTGGTGACGCGCGCCTCCCCGAGCGGGTGAACTCCCCGGCGTTTTCCGCGTTTTCTCTTGGCATGGACACGGCGCACTGTCACAGTCCAGGCAGAGATCCTGCTGAAGGGGGTTGCATGAAAACGTCCCGCTCCGCCGCCCTGGTGTCCTCGCTCCTCCTGGGAGCCGCACTGACCCTCACCGGGGCGGGGGCCGCGCAGGCCGACTCCTCGGCCGCCGCCGTCGACTACGTGGCCCTCGGCGACTCCTACTCCTCCGGTGTCGGAGCCGGCGCCTACGACGCCACGAGCGGCTCCTGCAAGCGCACCACGCGGGCCTACCCCGCCCTCTGGGCGGCCGCGAACTCACCCTCGTCGTTCGCCTTCACCGCCTGCTCGGGCGCTCGTACGGGTGATGTGACAGCGAATCAGCTCGGTCCGCTCACGAGCGGGACGGACCTCGTCTCCCTCACGATCGGAGGCAACGACGCCGGCTTCGCCGACGTGATGACCACCTGCGTGCTGCAGTCCGAGGCCACCTGCGTCGCGCGCGTCGACGAGGCGAAGCGCTTCGTCGACACGACCCTGCCCGGCCGCCTCGACTCCGTGTACTCCGCCATCCGGGCCAAGGCGCCGTCCGCCCGTGTCGTCGTCCTCGGCTACCCCCGCTTCTACAAGCTCGGCGGGTCCTGCGTGGCGGGGCTCACCGAGAACGAGCGCCGTGCCATCAACGGCGCCGCCGACCACCTCAACACGGCCACCGCCAAGCGCGCCGCCGACCACGGCTTCACCTTCGGAGACGTCGTGCCGACCTTCACCGGCCACGAGATCTGCTCCGGCGCCCCCTGGCTCCACAGCGTCAACTGGGTGAACATCGGAGAGTCGTACCACCCGACGGCCGGCGGGCAGTCGGGTGGCTACCTGCCGGCCTTCCGCAACGCCGTCTGACCCGCCCCGCGCGCGGACCGGGTCCGGGCCACCGCGCCCGGATCCGGCCCGCGCGCCGTCCGGAGCGTGCGGCCCTCCGGCCGCGCGCCCGTCCCCGCCGGTACCGTCCGGCCCGCGCGTCGGGGGCCGCTTCCGTTCCCGCGCCGTCCGGTCCGCGTGCCCGGCCGTGCCGGCGCGGTCCGGCCCGGCCCGCGCGTCGGCTCCCCCGCCCGCCCGCCCGCCCCATCCCGTCCCGACCAGCCCCGCCCCGACCCGTTCTCGTCCGCCCCGCTCCGCCCCGCCCGGTTCCGTCCGGCCCGGCCGCGACCGCCTCCGCCCTACCGCAGGGCGACGTACACCAGCCCGGCCACGACCAGTCCGACGACGACCACCACCAGCCCCACCGCGCTCACGGCCACCGAGGCCCGCCGCCCCGGCACCTCCGCACCGCCCCCGCCCCCCGCCGGTCCGCCCGTCAGCTCCGGCCCCGGTCCCCGGCCCGCGTCCGGCCCCGCGCCGCCCGCCGGGTCGTCCCCGTCGGGCCGTCGCGCGCGTCCGGCCCCCTCCTCCCCGTGCCGCCCGGGGCGGTGCCCCGACGCCCGTACGGTACGGGCCGGGCCGCCCGCGCCCGCCGCGTCCAGCAGCCGCGCCGCCTCCTCCGCCGACGGGCGCACGGCCGGGTCCCGGCGCAGCAGCGCCCCGACCACCGGGGCGAGGCCGCCCGCCCCGCGCGACGACAGCGGCCCGTCCGCGCCGCCCGCACCCTGCGCACCGCTCCCGCCGGCCGCGCCGGTCGCGTCGCCGCCCGCCGGCGGGCGGCCCTCCACCGCCGCGTACAGCAGCGCCCCCAGCGACCACAGGTCGCCCGCGGGCGTGGCGGTCCCTCCCGGCCCGCACTCGGGCGCCCGGTACCCCGGCCCGCCGCCCGGACCCGCGGCCGGCGCGGTCCCGAAGTCCGTCAGGGCCACCCGGCCGTCGTTGCCCAGCAGTACGGCGCCCGGCGCCACCGCGCCGTGCGGCACGCCCGCCGCGTGCGCCGCGCGCAGCGCCTCCAGCACCTCCGCGCCGACGCGCGCCGCCCGGTGCGGCGGCAACGGCCCCTCCGCCTCCAGCGTCTCGGCCAGCGTCAGCCCCCGCACCAGCTCCGTCACGAGCCAGGGCCGGCCGTCCTCCACCACGACGTCGAACACGGCGACCGCGTTCGGGTGCGCGACCCGGGTCGCCTCCCGCGCGTCCCGCTCCACGCCCTCCGCCGCCCGTCCCCCGCCGGCGTCCCCCGCCCCGCGCGGCAGGCGCACCTCACGCACGGCGACGTCGTGGCCCCGCACCTCGTCACGGGCCCGCCACACCACGCCCGCGCCGTCCTCGCGCAGCGGGTCGGCCAGCCGGTACCGCCCGCCCACCAGCCTTGCCCCGTAGGCTTCTTGACTCACGGCGGCCTCCTTCCACGTCGTCGGCGGACACCAGGAGGCTGTCCAACTCGCCGTGGAACCAGACATATTCGGAGCGTGACCGTCAACGCCCGTATCCGAGCCGCGAATCCCCGTACCGGGATACACGACTGCGAGGTGGGGACGATAGGGTTAACGTTGGCCCGGGCCGGGTGCCCTTGTACGGGTGGGGAGTGTCATGGATCAGATAACAGTGCGCAGCAGGCCACGCGTGCCTGCCATCACCTGCGGGAGCAGCGCGACGAGTTCGCGCCTCGACCGCCACCTCGCGGTTCTGGGAGGTCCGGCCATCCCGCAGCGCGAGGCCGCCGAGGCCACCTTGCTCATGCGCGAGCTGACGGCGCGTGATGTTGCGCACAGTCACCGCAGCCGGGGCGCCCGGGTCTCGCTCTTCGCGCCGCTGCGCCGGCTGCGCCGCTCCCTCTTCGGCAACCACGGCTGAGACGGGCGGGGGACCGGTACCGGCCCCGCCCGTCGGGCGCCACGGCGGGGGCCCGACCCGGCAGCTCCCCCGGGGGGCCGTCCCCCGCCCGCCGGCCCCGGCCCGCGTCACCGCCGCGTCACGCGACCACGCCGTCCCGGCGCAGCCGCGCACGCTCCGGCTCGTCCAGCCCGAGTTCGCCCAGGACGGCGTCCGTGTGCTCGCCCAGCGCGGGTACCGCTCCCATCAGCGGTTCCGGCCCGCCCGGCAGGGTGATCGGCGGCAGCAGCGCCCGCAGCGGACCCACCGCCGACTCGACCTCCCGCCACCGGTCCCGCGCCGCGAGCTGCGGGTGCGCCACCACGTCGGCCACCGTGTTGAGCCGCGCGCAGGCGATGCCCGCCGCCTCCAGCCGCTCCACCGCCTCCGCCGTGTCCAGCGCGGCCAGCGCCCCGCCCACCACCGCGTCGGTCCGCTCCCGGTTCGCCACCCGGGCCCCGTTCGTCGCGAACGCCGGGTCGTCGCCCAGCTCCGGGCGGCCCAGTACCCCGCCCGCCAGCCGGCGCCACTCCCGGTCGTTCTGCACCGACAGCAGCACCTGCCCGCCGTCCGCCGTCGGATAGGCGTCGTACGGGGCGATGACGGCGTGCGCGACCCCCGTGCGCGCCGGGGCCTCACCCCCGTGCATCCCGTGGTGCAGCGGATGGCCCATCCACTCGGCCAGCGACTCCAGCATCGAGATCTCCACCGGCCCGCCGAGCCCCGTCGTCGCCCGCCGCAGCAGCGCCGCCAGCACCCCAGAGAACGCGTACATCCCCGCCGCGATGTCGGCCGCGGGGACGCCCGCCTTCACCGGCTGCTCCGGCGTGCCCGTCACCGACACGAGCCCCGCCTCGCACTGCACGAGCATGTCGTACGCCCGCTTGTGCGCGTACGGGCCGCCCGCGCCGTACCCGGAGACGTCGACCGCCACCAGGCGCGGGTGGGCCGCGCAGAGCGTCGCCGCGTCCAGCCCCAGGCGCGCCGCCGCGCCCTGCGCCAGGTTCTGCACGAACACGTCGGCCCGCGCCACGAGTCGGCGCACGAGGGCGATGCCGCGCGGGTCCTTCAGGTCGACGGCGAGGGACTCCTTGCCGCGGTTGCACCAGACGAAGTGGGAGGCGAGTCCGCGCGCGGCGGTGTCGTAGCCGCGCGCGAAGTCGCCGCCGTCCGGCCGCTCGACCTTGATGACCCGGGCGCCGAGGTCGGCGAGCTGACGGGTGGCGAAGGGCGCCGACACCGCCTGCTCGACGGCGACGACCGTGACGCCGTCGAGCGGCAGGGGGAGCGGCCGGGGCCGCTGGTGGGTGCTCATGACAGCCGTGCCTACCGTGTACGGACCACCTTTGTCACCCCTTCGGGTGGGCGTAGCGGCGTACCGCGAGCGGCGCGCAGACCGCGATGACCAGCAGCGACCAGGCGAGGGCGCCCGCCACGGGGTGGGCGACCGGCCACGCCGCGTCCGCGGGGACGGGCGCGTTGCCGCACAAGTGCCGTACCGCCGTGGCGACGGCCGAGATCGGGTTCCACTCGGCGACCGTGCGCAGCCACCCCGGCATGCCGTCGGCGGGGATGTACGCGTTCGACAACAGCGGCAGCATGAAGGTGGCGCTGCCCAGTTGCCCGGCCGCCTCCTCGCTGCGCGACGCGAGCCCCAGCAGGATCCCGACCCATGCGGCCGCGAACCGGAACAGCAGCAGCACCCCGAAGGCGCCGGCGGCCTCCCAGGGGCCGCCCTCGATCCGCCAGCCCATCGCGAGACCCACGAGGAGCAGCGGCACCAGCCCGACGGCCGTGGTCACGAGGTCGGCCGCCGCCTGACCCAGGGGCACCGCCGCCCGGCTCATCGGCAGCGTGCGGAAGCGGTCCATCACGCCCCGGTGGGAGTCCTGGGCCGCGGTGAACATGCCGGTCATGATGCCGTTCGCGGCCGTGGCGACCAGCATCCCCGGCACCAGGAAGGCGCGGTACTCGGCACCCGGCACGGCCAGCGCGCCGCCGAAGACGTAACCGAAGAAGAGCAGGAAGACGATCGGCATCGTCTGCGTCATCACCAGCATCGCCGGGGCGTGCCGGATCCGCTGGAGGTGGCGGCCGAGGACGGCGCCCCCGTCGTGCAGGAGCGCGCTCACGCGGCGACCCCCTCGCGGGCGGTGAGGCGCAGGAACACCTCGTCCAGTGTGGGCGGGCGCAGCGCGGCGTCCACGATCAGCACGCCCGCCGCGTCGAGTTCGCGCACGACGCGCGGGAGGGTGAGCGTCGGGTCCGTGGTGACGGCCCCGACGGTGCGGGCCTCCCCGTCGAGGACGGGCTCGGAGCCGGTCAGCCGGTCGAGGACGGCCGCGGCGGCGTGCAGCCCGGACGGGTCGGCGAGGACCACCTCCGCGTAGCTGCCGATCATCGCCTTGAGTCCGGCCGGTGTGCCGCTGTGCGCGGCCCGGCCCCCGTCGACGAGCACGATGTCGTCGGCCAACTGGTCGGCCTCCTCCAGGTACTGGGTGGTGAGCAGCACGGTCGTGCCCCGGGACGCCAACCCCCGTACGGCGTCCCGAATGGCGTTCCGGCTGCGCGGGTCGAGGCCGGTGGTCGGCTCGTCCAGGAAGAGGACGTCGGGCCGGACGAGCAGGCTCGCGGCCAGGTCCAGGCGCCGGCGCATGCCGCCGGAGTAGGTGCGCGCGGGCCGGTCGGCCGCGCCGGTCAGGCCGAACTCCTCCAGCAGCTCGTCGGCGCGGGCGCGGCCCGCCCGCAGCACCCGGGCGAAGAGGCGGAGGTTCTCGCGGCCCGTGAGGTCCCCGTCGACGGAGGCGTACTGGCCCGTGACGCCGATGCGGCGGCGCACGGCGGCGGGGTCGCGCACCACGTCGTGGCCCGCGACCCGGGCGCTGCCGGAGTCGGGGGCCGTCAGCGTGGTCAGGACCCGTACGGCGGTGGTCTTGCCGGCGCCGTTGGGCCCGAGGATCCCGCAGACGCTGCCCTCCCGGACGGCGAGGTCGAGGCCGCGCAGGGCGTGGACGTCCCCGTAGCGCTTCTCCAGACCCTCACTAAGTACGGCGTACGTAGTTGTCATGGGGAGACCGTACCGCACTACGTACGGTGTACGTAACTACGATGGGGGGCGAGGTGATGATCGATGGCGGGCCGAGCGGCCGTACCCGAAGTGATCTGGGCACGCCCCGAGCGCACGGGCCGGGGTCCCCGACCGGCCCACAGCCGGGCGGACATCGCGGCGGCGGCGGTCCGGATCGCGGACGCCGACGGGATCGACGGCGTGTCGATGCGGCGCGTGGCCGGCGAGCTCGGCTGCGGCACCATGTCGCTCTACAACTACGTGACCGGCAAGGCGGACCTGTACGAGCTGATGGTCGACGCGGTGAGCGGCGAGTACGAGCTGACCGACGAGCCCAGCGGCGACTGGAAGGCCGACATGCTCGGGCTGGGCCGGCAGACCCGGGCCATCCTGTACCGGCACCCCTGGCTGATCCGCGTGATGTCGACGGTGTACGGCTCCAGCCCCAACGCCCTGCGCTACCTGGAGTTCTGCCTCGGCTGCCTGGCCCCGCTCGACGCGCCGGGCGGCACCAAGATGGAGCTGATCGCGATGGTCAACGGCACGGCCATGATGACCGTCGCGAACGAGCTCGCCCTGGCCGAGCGCACGCGCGCCCTGCCGTGGTCGGCGGAGCAGGAACAGGCCGCCCGCGCCGCCTACCTCGCCCGGCAGGTGGCGGGCGGGGCGTACCCGCGCCTCGCCGAGCTGCTCGCCGGGGCGCCGGCGCCCGAGGACCCCGACGGCGCCTTCGACCGCGCCCTGCGGCGGCTGCTGGACTCCTTCGGCTAGCTACAGCAGGGCGAGTTGCCCCTCGGGGCCCTCCTCCGTCCGGTCCAGGACCGAGGCCGGGCGGCGGGCCGCGTCCGGGACGGGCAGGACACCGGCCGCGCGCAGGTCGGCGCGGGTCACCGGCTCCATCCCGGACAGGTCCGGGCGCTCCGCCTCCAGCTCCGACTGGAGGGCCAGCACCGTGATCAGCTCCAGCAGCTCCGACGTCCACTCCGGGGGCCACGCGGCGGGGCCGATCGCCTCCAGCGTGCCCGGCTCGGCGGGAGCGGTGCGGTGCGCGAACCACAGCTCCAGCACCCGCCCCCCGCCCACCCGGTACTCCCACGCCCCGGCCGGCACGGGCGCGATCCGGCCCCCGTCGCCGACGAGCAGCGCCTCGCCCTCCGCGTCGTACACGAGCCCCC
The DNA here is from genome assembly GCF_043077165.1 of Streptomyces kanasensis. Classification (NCBI taxonomy): domain Bacteria; kingdom Bacillati; phylum Actinomycetota; class Actinomycetes; order Kitasatosporales; family Streptomycetaceae; genus Streptomyces; species Streptomyces kanasensis. The sequence continues at coordinate 221,143 of NZ_JBIBSF010000010.1, read as the reverse complement.
GCGGCCGCTCCGGCAGCGCGGCCCGCACGTAGGGGCGCCGCCCACCCGGCAGCCGCGGGCGCGCGCCGCCGCGGGCGCCGCGCGACTGCACCTCCGCCATGCGGCGGCCCAGCGCCACACCGGCCGCCCAGACGGCCGCGTCGGCGGGCAGCGGCACGGTGCACCCGCCGGGGGAGGGGCGGGCGGCGGCCAGCGCCCAGGCCGGCAGCTCCTCGGGGGCCACCGCGCGGCCGTACCGCGCGCCCAGCAGCTCCAGCAGCCCGGGCGCGACGTTCGGTTCGCGCCCGCCCGGCCGCCGGTACAACGGCCTGATGCGGCCCGGACGGCCCGCCGGTGAGCGGCCGTCCGGCAGCGCGGCCGTCACCAGCAGCGCCGGACCCGGCGCCTGCGGCACGTACCCCTGCTCGACGGCGAACAGCTGCCGCCCGTCGGCCACGCGCCACAGCTCCGGACGGGCCGCGTCGAGCAGCCGGTGGTCGGGCAGCAGCCACTGCTCGTCGAACGGCCCGTGCGCGAGCCGCACCGGCTCCGGGCAGGGGCCCGTCTCCCGCGCGAACCGCGCCGTTCCCGTCCGCTGCCCCGGCAGGGCGGCGACCGCACTCGTGAGGGTCCGGGCCCGGCTGGGCCGGAACAGGGTCTCCCGCTCGTCGCCGCCGGCCCGGACCAGCGCGTCCCACCGGGCCCGCAGCGTCCGCGCGTCCGGGGCGACGACCCACGGCCGGCCCAGCCGCAGCGGCGCCACCGACCAGGGCATCAGGTCGTCGAGCAGGGGCACGTCATCCGTCACGGGGCGCATGCTAATGACCGCGCCCCGTCGCTTCCACCGTGGCGGCGGCCACCCGCCGACCGGTCCGGGCCGCCGCGATCTCCGGGCACGCCCCCGACGGCCGCCCCGGCCGCTCCGCGCCCCGGCCGCCGTCGGTGAACCGCCTGTCCCGGGCACCCCGGCCGCCGTCGGGGCGCTGCCCACCCCGGGCACCCCGGCCACCCTCGGGACCCCGCCGACACCGGGCGCGCCGGGCGCCGTCGGGGCGCTGCGGCCCCGGCGCCCCGGCCGCCGCCGTCGGTGCACCGCCCGGCGGCCACCACGGCCCCGCTCAGTCCGCCTCGACGGTGACCGTGAAGGAGAACCGGTCGCCCCGGTACCGGATGCGCGCCACGTCCACCACCCGGCCGTCCTCGTCGTACGTCACGCCCGTGTAGTGCAGGATCGGCGACAGCAACGGCACCTGGAGCAGCTCGGCCGTCGCGGGGTCCGCGAGCCGCGCCTCGACCGTGTCCGTGATCCGGCTGATCCGCACCCCGACCGCGTCCCGCAGCACCTTCGTCATCGGCCACCGCTCCAGGTCGGCCAGGCCGATCGCGGCCGCGACCTCCGGGCGGACCGCGTTCTCCGCCCAGTTCGTCGGCTCGCCCGTCTCCGCGTCCCGGCGCAGCCGCCGGTACGTGACGACCTCCCGCAGGTCCGGGAAGTGCTCGGCCAGCTCGCCGGGGACCGGCTGCGGACCGTGCCCGAGCACCGTCGTCCGCTCACCCGACTGCTGCGCGACGATCGCGTCGATCGAGCCGAGCAGCCGGCGCGGGGCGCTGCGCCGGGCGCCCGGCTCGATGAAGGTGCCGCGCCGCCGGTGCCGGCTGATCAGCCCTTCCTCCTCCAGCTCCTTGAGCGCCTGCCGCATGGTCAGCACGCTCACCCCGTAGTGCGCCGCCAGCTGCTCCTCGGTGGGCAGGCGCAGCGACGCGTCCGGGGAGCGCCCCAGTATCGAGGCGCGCAGGGACTGGGACACCTGGTACCACAGCGGCAGCTTGCGGTTCAGGACCAGGGAGTCGGGGGCGAAGGCGGACACGGCATCTCCGGAGGGCTGGGTGCGGTGTACGACCCACGTGACGTACTACGCGCGGAAGTGGCGCTCCAGACCCTGCCACACGTCGTCGTACCCCCGCTGCAGGTGGTCGGCCCCGGCCGCCTGGGCCGTGGTCGTCAGCGGCCAGCGCGTCTCGAACATGAAGGCCAGGCCGTCGTCGATCCTCTGCGGCGCCAGTTCGGCGGCGCTGGCGCGGTCGAACGTCTCCCGGTCGGGGCCGTGCGCCGACATCATCGTGTGCAGTGAGCCGCCGCCCGGTACGAAGCCCTCGGCCTTGGCGTCGTACGCGCCCTCGATAAGGCCCATGTACTCGCTCATGACGTTGCGGTGGAAGTACGGCGGGCGGAAGGTGTCCTCGCCGACCAGCCAGCGCGGCGCGAAGACGACGAAGTCCACCCCGGCCAGGCCGGGGGTGTCGGACGGCGAGGTGAGGACGGTGAAGATCGACGGGTCCGGGTGGTCGTAGGAGATCGTCCCGATGACGTTGAAGGTACGCAGGTCGTAGACGTACGGGACGTGGTTGCCGTGCCAGGCGACGACGTCCAGCGGGGAGTGGTCGTACGTCGCGGCCCAGAGGTTGCCGCAGTACTTGTTCACCACCTCCACCGCGCCCTCGACGTCCTCGTACGCGGCGACCGGGGCGCGGAAGTCGCGCGGGTTCGCCAGGCCGTTGGCGCCGATCGGGCCCAGGTCGGGGAGCTCGAAGGGCCGGCCGTAGTTCTCGCAGACGTAGCCGCGTGCGGTGTCGTCGAGCAGCTCCACGCGGAAGCGGACCCCGCGCGGGACGAGGGCCACCTCGCCGGGGCGGGCGGCGAGGACGCCGAACTCGGTGCGCAGCAGCAGGCCGCCGCGCTCGGGCACGATCAGCAGCTCGCCGTCGGCGTCGCTGAACACCCGCTCCATGGAGGTGTCGGCGTGGTAGAGGTGCACGGCCACGCCGGTGCGCCGGGTCACGTCGCCGTTGCCGCCGAGGGTCCACAGGCCCGCCAGCCAGTCCGTGCCGGGCGCGGGCGCGGGGAGGGGGTTCCAGCGCAGCCGGTTCGGGTCCGGGACGGTCTCCGTGAAGGGCGCCGAGCGCAGCGCGCCGTTGTCGACGCGGGTGAAGGGCGGGTGCGCGGCGGACGGCCGGATCCGGTACAGCCACGACCGCCGGTTGCGGACCCGCGGCTCGGTGAAGGCGCTGCCGCTCAGCTGCTCCGCGTACAGCCCGAGCGGGGCCCGCTGCGGCGAGTTGCGGCCGTGCGGCAGGGCGCCGGGGACCGCCTCCGACTGGTGCTCGTTGCCGAAGCCGGAGAGGTACTCCAGACCCTCGGCCGTCCTGCGGGCCCGCTCGCGCGCCGGCGGGTCCACCCGTCGGTCCGCCTGCCCGCCCGTCTGCCCCGCCCGTACGGCGCCGCCCATGGTCATCGCCCGCTCCTGCCGCTCAAGAATTCCTCTGTATGACCGTAGGATTCCGCGACCCCCGCCGTCAACGGGGGGCAGGGGGTCCGGTGGCCGGGGGAGTGGGACGACCGGGCGGGCCGGGCGGTTCCCCGAGGGCCGTGCCCCTCGCCGTACGGCCGGGCCGCGCGGGCCCGCCTCGTGGCGCCCGCCCGGCGGCCGGGACGGTGGGGCCCGGTCGGCCGGCGGTGCGGCGCGGGCCGACCGGCCGTGGTCCCGGCGGGGGGCTGTGCGGCCCGCCGCCGCCCATTGCGCCGACCGGGCGAACCGGGTCGGCGCGCCGCCCGTGACGCCGGATACGCCCGAGAGGTAACAGATATTCAGATTATCGGTTGATCCGCCCGACTCCCTCATGGAGGAACCCCTCATGACCGCAGCCCGACCACTCCTGCGCACGGCCGTCGCCGGACTCGTCCTCACCGGCACCGCCCTCGGCGGCGCGCCCGCCGCCGTGGCCGCACCCGGGGACAACGGCGACGTCAAGATCCACAGCAACAGCACCTCGCCGCTCGACCAGCGCAACGAGCCCAAGGTCTGCAGCTTCTACCTCGCCGCGTTCAACTTCGACGGGCTCCAGCAGGTCGGCTACACCATCGCGCCGCAGCCCATGAAGGCCGGCGACCCCAACGTCCAGGGCGCGATCACCCTCTCCCCGACCGGAACCGGCCACACCGACGAGCTCTCGCTCCCCGACGGCATGTACAAGCTCACCTGGACGTTCGTGGGCGCCACCGGTGCCGGCAAGACGAAGGTGTTCCAGGTCGACTGCCCCGACGGCACCGACACGACCGGGGAGGAGGAGACCCCGCGCGGCGCCGTCGGCGCGGGCGGCGGCGGCATGGCGGAGGCGCCGCCGGAGGAGGGTTCGGCGTTCGGCGTCGGAGCGGCGCTCGCGGCCGGCCTGGCGGGCACCGCCGGGCTGATCCTCGTCCGTCGTCGCCGTCGCGCCGATGGCGCCGCGTAGGCCCGGCCACACACGGTTCACCCGCCGGCAGCGGCGCCTGCTCCGCCTCGCCAGGACGGCGGCGGCGACGGCGGCGCTGGTCGCCGGCGGGGTCTGGTGGGCCCAGGACGACGCGCGGTCCGGGGCCCTCCGACCCGTGGCGGCCCCGCAGCAGGCCACGACCCCGGCCGCGCCGGCGCCAGGGGCGGCGGGCGGGGCGGGGCCGCGGGCCGTCCGCCCGCCGCCCGCGCCCACCGCGCGACCGACGCCCACCGCGAAACCGCCGCCCGCCCCCCTCGGCCCGTCGCCCGCCGCGCGGCTCGCCATCCCGGCCATCACCATCGAGGCCCCCGTCATCGGCCTCGGCCTGGACGCCACCGGCCGGCTGCGCTCCCCGCCGGTCGACGACCCACGCCTCGTCGGCTGGTACGACGGCGGGCCCACGCCCGGCGAGAAGGGCACGGCCGTCGCCGTCGGCCACCGCGACACCCGCACGGGGGCCGCCGTCTTCCTCGACCTCCACTCGCTGAAGCGCGGCAACACCGTCCGGGTCACCCGCCTGGACGGGCTGACGGCCGTCTTCACGGTCGACCGCGTGCGGACGTACGGCAAGGAGAAGTTCCCCGACGAGGAGGTGTACGGGTCCACCGGCCGCCCCGAGCTGCGCCTGCTGACCTGCGGCGGGGCCTTCGACCCCAAGAAGGGGTACGCCGCCAACGTCGTCGTCTTCGCCCACCTCACCGACGTCCTCCGGGCGGGCGCCGACCGGGCGTGAACCGGCGGGCCCGCGCCTCCCCGAGGGAGCGCGCGGGTCCGCCGCGCCGTTCACCGGCGCCCGGCCGCGCGGACCGCCGGACGCCGGGCGGGGTCCCTGCCGCCGGGGGACCGGCCCGGCGCCGCCCGTCACCCACCGAGGAGCCCCGCATGTCCGCACCGGCCTCGCCTTCCGCCGCCGTGCCGCCCTCCGCCGCCACGTCCGTCCCGCCTTCCGCCGCCACGCCGGCCCCGGCCCCGGCGGCCGGCCCCGTGCCGGTGCCCGCCCGCGCGCCGGTCGCCCGCGGCGCCCGGGCCCGGGGCCGTACCGCCCTCGCCGCCGCCGCGCTCCTCCTCGCGGCGGGCGCCCCCACCGCGTACGCCGCGCTCGACGACGGCGCGAGTCCCGCCGCGCCCGCCCCCGGCACGCCGGGCGCCACCGTCCCCGCCGGGGCCCGCGCCCACGCCGAGACCCGCCTGCTCTTCGGCACCGAGCGGTCCGACGGCGGCCGCGCGGTGACCGACCGGCAGTTCACGGAGTTCGTCGACCGCGTGGTCACCCCGCTCTTCCCCGCCGGGCTCACCGTCCAGGAGGGGCGCGGCCAGTGGCGCGACGACTCCGGCCGGATCCGGCGGGAGCGCTCGTACGAGCTGGTGCTGCTGTACCCGGCCGCCGACGCGGCCGTCGCCCACCCCCGCGTCGAGCGCGTCCGCGAGAGCTACCGGCGGGCCTTCGGGCAGGAATCCGTCGCGCGCGTCGACGACCGGGTGCGGGTCGACTTCTGAGCGGTCGCGGATGGCAGGATCGTGCCCACCCGCCACCGCCACCCCCTGGCGGCGGAAAACTACCGCCGCTAGTTTGGTCGGCGACGGACGACAGGCACAGCGAGTCAGGCCGAAGGAGACAGCGATGAAGGTCCACGACGGGATGTACATCGACGGCGCGTGGCGGCCCGCCGCCGGTGCCGGCACCATCGCCGTGGTGAACCCGGCGACCGAGGAGGTCATCGCCGAGGTGCCGGCGGGTTCGGCGCAGGACGTGGACGCCGCCGTGCGCGCCGCCCGGGCGGCCTTCCCCGCCTGGTCCGCCACCACCCCCGCCGAGCGCGCCGCCCGCCTCGCCGCCCTGCGCGACGCCCTCGCGGCCCGCCAGGACGAGATCGCGGCGACGGTCACCGCCGAGCTCGGCGCCCCGCCCAAGCTCGCCCACGCGGTCCACGCCGGGCTGCCGGTCACCGTCACCGGGTCGTACGCCGACCTCCTGGCCACGTACCCGTTCGAGGAGAAGGTCGGCAACTCGACCGTGCTGCTGGAGGCGGTGGGCGTCGTCGGCGCCATCACCCCCTGGAACTACCCGCTCCACCAGCTCGTCGCCAAGGTCGCCCCGGCCCTCGCGGCCGGCTGCACGGTCGTCGTCAAGCCGGCCGAGGAGACCCCGCTCACCGCCCGGCTCTTCGCCGAGTGCGTCGACACGGCCGGCTTCCCGCCGGGCGTCCTCAACCTCGTCACCGGCCTCGGCCCCGTCGCCGGCCAGGCGCTCGTCGAGCACGAGGGCGTCGACCTCGTCTCCTTCACCGGCTCCACCGCCGTGGGCCGGCGCATCGGGGCCACGGCCGGCGGCGCGGTCAAGCGGGTCGCCCTCGAACTCGGCGGCAAGTCCGCGAGCGTCATCCTGCCCGGTGCCGACCTGGCCAAGGCGGTCACCACCAGCGTCGCCAGCGTCATGTCCAACTCCGGCCAGCGATGCAACGCCTTCAGCCGCGTCCTCGTCCGCGCGGACCGCTACGAGGAGGCCGTGGCGCTCGCCGCCGAGGCCGTCGCCGCGTACCGGCCGGGCGAGCGCCTCGGCCCGCTGGTCAGCGCCGCGCAGCGGGACCGGGTCGTCGCGTACGTCGAGAAGGGCGTCGCCGAGGGCGCCCGCCTCGTCGCCGGGGGCCCGCGGCCGCCGCTGGACCGGGGCTACTACGTGGCGCCGACCGTCTTCGCCGACGTCACCCCCGACATGACCATCGCCCAGGAGGAGATCTTCGGCCCGGTCGTGGCGTTCCTCCGGTACGAGGACGAGGAGGACGCCCTGCGCATCGCCAACGGCACGGTGTACGGCCTCGCCGGGGCCGTCTGGGGCGAGCCGGAGGCGGCCGTGGCCTTCGCCCGCCGCATGGAGGCGGGTCAGGTCGACATCAACGGCGGCCGCTTCAACCCGCTCGCCCCCTTCGGCGGCTACAAGCAGTCCGGTGTCGGCCGCGAGCTCGGCGCGCACGGCCTCGCCGAGTACCTGCACACCAAGTCCCTCCAGTTCTGATCCCCGGGGCCGGGGCCCGGGCCGCGAGCTCCGACCCCGAGCCCCGGGGCTCCCACCCCGACCCCCGATCCGCCGAGCTCCGGGACTCCGCACCACCCCCGGCGCTCCGAACCCCGACCCGCCGAGCCCGGGTCCTGACCCTGCCAAGCCCCCGAGCCGGGAGAAGCCCATCGTGGTCGTCCGCGCCGCCGTCCTGCCCGCCGTCGGGTCTCCGCTGGAGATAACCGGCATCGAACTCCCCGAGCCCGGCCCCGGCGAGGTGCGGGTCCGCCTCGCCGCCGCCGGGGTCTGCCACTCCGACCTGTCCCTGTCGGACGGCACCATGCGGGTGCCCGTACCCGCCGTCCTCGGCCACGAGGGCGCCGGCACCGTCCTCGCCGTCGGGCCGGACGTCACGCACGTCGCGCCGGGTGACGAGGTCGTCCTCAACTGGGCCCCGTCCTGCGGCTCCTGCCACCACTGCGCGATCGGCGAGGTGTGGCTGTGCGTCGACGCCCTGGCCGGGGTGGGCCGCGTGTACGCCGCCACCGAGGACGGCACCCCGCTCCACCCGGGCCTGAACGTCGCCGCGTTCGCCGAGGAGACGGTCGTGCCCGCCCGGTGCGTCCTGCCCGTGCCCGACGGCGTGCCGCTGACCGACGCCGCCCTGCTCGGCTGCGCGGTGCTCACCGGCTACGGCGCCGTGCGCCACTCCGCCCGCGTCCGCGAGGGCGAGTCGGTCGTCGTCGTCGGGGTCGGCGGGGTCGGGCTGGCCGCCCTCCAGGCGGCCCGCATCGCCGGCGCCGGGCCGATCGTCGCGGTGGACGTCTCGCCGGAGAAGGAGGCCCTGGCGAAGGCCGCCGGGGCCACCGACTTCGTCGTCGCCTCGGACGCCACCGCCCGGGAGGTGCGCGGGCTCACCGGCGGCCGGGGCGCCGACGTGGCCGTCGAGTGCGTCGGCCGGGCCGTCACCATCCGGACCGCCTGGGACTCCACCCGGCGCGGCGGCCGCACCACGGTCGTCGGCATCGGCGGCAAGGACCAGCACGTGACGTTCAACGCCCTGGAGATCTTCCACTGGGGCCGCACGCTGTCCGGCTGCGTCTACGGCAACTGCGACCCCGCCCGCGACCTGCCCGTGCTCGCCGACCACGTCCGCGCCGGCCGCCTCGACCTGGGACTCCTCGTCACCGACCGGATCGGCCTGGCGGACATCCCGGCGGCGTTCGACGCCATGCTGGCGGGGAAGGGCGGGCGCGCCCTGGTCGTCTTCTGACCCACCCGCGGGACACCCCGGCCGCACCGTGCGCGGCCGGGGTGTCCGTGCTGCCCCGATGGGCCGGGACGGCGGTCGTACCCGCAGGTGGGAGGGGGTGTCGGGGGCCGCGTCGCCGCTGCGGAAGCGTTGCGGTCCAGCCCGTTGACTCCATACCAGCCGGTCGGTACGGTCCCGGCAGTCAAGGCGCCGCCCCCCTTCCGTCCCCGCACCCACCGGAGCGTGCTCCCATGGACACGGCACCCCCTTCCGCCCCCGCCGCCGCCCCCACCGACCGCCACCGGCGCAGGGTGGCCACCGCCGCCGCCCTCGCCTCGGCCGTCGAGTGGTACGACTACTTCGTCTTCGGCATCGCCGCCGCCCTCGTGCTCGGCGACCTCTACTTCCCGGCCGCCAGCCCCTCGGCGGGCGTCCTCGCCGCCTTCGCCACCTTCGCCGTCGGCTTCCTCGCCCGCCCCGTCGGCGGCGTCATCGCGGGCCACCTGGGCGACCGGCGCGGCCGCAAGCCGATGCTGGTCCTGGCCCTCACCCTGATGGGCGTCGCCACCGCGGGCATCGGCCTGCTCCCCACGTACGAGACGATCGGCATCGCCGCCCCCGTGCTCCTCGTCCTCCTGCGCATCCTCCAGGGCCTCGCCGTCGGCGCCCAGTGGGGCGGCGCGATGCTCATGGCCACCGAGTACGCCCCCGAGGGCAGACGGGGCCTGTACGGCAGCCTCGTGCAACTGGGCGTGCCGATCGGCGTGGTCACCGCCAACACGGTCTTCCTCGCGGCGGGCGCGCTCACCGGCGACGCGGCGTTCGCCGGCTGGGCCTGGCGGGTGCCGTTCCTCGTGGGCTTCCTCGTCCTGGGCCTCGCCTGGTACATCCACACGCGGGTCGAGGAGACGCCGGAGTTCCGGGCGGCGGAACTGGCCCTCGCCGCGCAGGAGAAGGAGCGGCCCCGATCCCCGCTGCGGACGGTCCTGCGCCACCAGCTCGGCACCGTGCTGCTGGCCGGCGGCTCGTTCGCGGTGAACACCGCGACCTTCTACATCGTCGTCACCGGCGTCCTCGACTACGCCACCCGCGAGCTGGCCATGGAGCGCAGCGCCGTGCTGACGGTCTCCCTCTGCGTGAGCCTCACGCAGCTGGCGCTGATCCCCGCGGCGGCGGCCCTGTCCGACCGCGTCGGCCGGCTGCGGGTGTACGCCTTCGGCGCGGCCGGGCTCCTGGTGTGGGCGGTGCCCATGTTCCTGCTCATCGACACGGCCTCGCTGCTCTGGCTGGCGGCGGGCACCTTCGTCGCCAGCTGCTTCCTCAGCATCATGTACGGCCCGCAGGCGGCGCTCTTCGCCGAGCTCTTCTCGGCGGAGACGCGGTACACCGGCGCCTCGCTCGGCTACCAGATCGCCGCCGTGCTCGGCGGTGGCCTCGCCCCGTTCCTGATGGTGCTGCTCCTGGAGGCGACCGGCACCTCGATGTCCGTGGCCGCCTACATCATGGTGCTGGCGGTGGTCGCGCTGCTCTCGATCAAGGTCCTCGCCTCCCGTGCCGCCGGGGCCGACCGGCGCTGACGCCGCGCCCCGCGCCCGGCGCCGACCCCGGCCCGTACGCCCGCGCCGACCCCGGCCCGTGCGCCGGTCCTCGTACGACCGGCGCCCCCGCGTCCCGGCACGAGCCGGGTCCGTGTCCGTGTCCCCACCCGGGCCGTGACCGGCCGGTGCCGGTGCCGGTGCCGGGGCCGGGGCGCGGACGGGGGCGGCGGGCGCGGGTCAGGCGCGCGCCAGGGCCGCGTACTGCACGGCGAGCCCGTCGAGCAGCGCCCGCAGGCCCGTCTCGAAGGCGCCCTCGTCGACCTTCTCCCGGTGCTCGGCCAGCAGGTGCGCCCGGCCCAGGTGCGGGTAGTCCGCCGGGTCGTAGGCCGTCTCGTCGTCGACGAACCCGCGCGCGAACGAGCCCAGTGCCGAGCCCGTGATGAAGTACCGCATGAGCGCGCCGATGTGCGTCGCCTGCGCGGGCGGCCAGCCCGCGCGGACCATCGCCCCGAAGACCGCGTCCGCGACGCGCAGCCCGGCGGGCCGCCGCCCGGGGCCGCGGGCGAGCACGGGGACGATGTTCGGGTGGTCGGTCAGGGCGGCCCGGTAGGAGACCGCCCAGTCGTGCAGCGCCGTGCGCCAGTCGCGGTCGTCGCCCTCGTCGAACATCGCCAGGTCGACCTGCGCGCTCACCGCGTCCGCGACCGCCTCCAGGATCTCGTCCTTGGTGCGGAAGTGGTTGTACAGCGACGGCCCGCTGACGCCCAGCTCCGCCGCGAGGCGGCGCGTCGAGACCGCCTCCAGACCCTCCGCGTCGATCAGGGCGGCCGCCGCGTCGACGATGCGGGCTCGGCTGAGGAGGGGCTTGCGCGGTCTGGCCATGCGGCACATAGTAGGGCTGCCCGAAAAAAACTAGCGCTGGTAATTAAAGGGGAGTGCGCGTGAACCTGGAGCTCAGCGAGGAGCAGGAGGCCGTCCGCCGGCTCGCCCGGGACTTCGTCCGGCGCGAGGTGGCCCCCCACGCCGCCGCCTGGGACCGGGCCGAGAGCGTCGACCGGGGGATCGTGCGCAAGCTCGGCGCGCTCGGGTTCCTCGGCCTGACCGTCCCCGAGGAGTACGGCGGCTCGGGCGGGGACCACCTCGCGTACTGCCTCGTCACCGAGGAGCTCGGGCGCGGCGACTCCTCCGTGCGCGGCATCGTCTCCGTCTCGCTCGGGCTCGTGGCCAAGACCGTCGCCGCCTGGGGCGACGAGCGGCAGAAGCGCGCCTGGCTGCCCCGGCTCACCTCGGGCGAGGCCCTGGGCTGCTTCGGCCTCACCGAACCGGGCACCGGCTCCGACGCCGCGAACCTCGCCACGCGGGCCGTGCGCGGACCCGGCGGCGACTGGGTGGTCAACGGCTCCAAGATGTTCATCACCAACGGCACCTGGGCCGACGTCGTCCTCCTCTTCGCCCGGACCTCGGACGTGCCCGGCCACCGCGGCGTCTCCGCCTTCCTCGTCCCGGCCGACACGCCCGGCCTCTCCCGCCGCCCCGTCCACGGCAAGCTCGGCCTGCGCGGCCAGTCCACCGCCGAGCTGGTCCTGGAGGACGTCCGGGTCCCCGCCGACGCCCTGCTCGGCCCCGAGGGCAAGGGCTTCGCCGTCGCCATGTCCGCCCTCGCCAAGGGCCGCATGTCCGTCGCCGCCGGCTGCGTCGGCATCGCCCAGGCGTCGCTCGACGCCGCCGTCGGCTACGCGGGGGAGCGCGAGCAGTTCGGCAAGCCCATCGCCGCGTACCAGCTGGTGCAGGAGCTGATCAGCGACATCGCCGTCGACGTCGAGGCCGCCCGGCTGCTCACCTGGCGGGTCGCGGACCTCGTCGACCGCGGGGAGGAGTTCGCCACCGCGGCGTCCCAGGCGAAGCTCTTCGCCTCCGAGGCCGCCGTGCGCTGCGCGGGGAACGCCCTGCAGGTCTTCGGCGGCTACGGCTACATCGACGAGTACCCCGTCGGCAAGCTCCTCCGCGACGCCCGGGTCATGACGCTCTACGAGGGCACGAGCCAGATACAGAAGCTGATCATCGGCAGGGCCCTCACGGGCGTCTCCGCCTTCTGAGGCGCTGAGTACCGGCCTGAGTACCCGCGCGGATGTGTCCCGGGCCACACGGTACGCATCCTCGACGGCATGAGTGACACACCGGTCAAGCAGCAGAACACGGCGGCCTACTACGGACAGGCCGTCGCCTCCTTCGCCATCGCCCTCGCGGCCGTCGCGCTCGGCATCGGCAACCTGGAGGCCGACGTGTGGGTGCGGGCCTTCCTCGGCATCGCCGTCCTGTACCTGACGACCTCCGCCTTCACCCTCGCGAAGGTCGTCCGCGACCGCCAGGAGGCGGGGCACATCGTCAGCCGCGTCGACCAGGCGCGCCTGGAGAAGCTCCTCGCCGAGCACGACCCGTTCCAGAAGCTCTGAGCCGTACACCGCGGGCGCGCTAAGCGCTTGCTCACCCTCGCGGTATGGTGTTCGTCCTTGTGCGTGGGAAGGGGCGAACGATGAGTACGGCGGAGGAGACGGCCGGCGGCGAGGAGCTGCCGTGGGGCGAGGTCACCCCGGACGCGGCCCGGCGACTGCTCGTCGCCGCCGTCGACGCCTTCGCCGAGCGGGGCTACCACGCGACGACCACCCGGGACATCGCTGGCCGCGCCGGCATGAGCCCCGCCGCGCTCTACATCCACTACCGGACCAAGGAAGAGCTCCTCCACCGGATCAGCCGGATCGGCCACGACAAGGCCCTGGCGATCCTGGAGGCGGCGGCGGACGCCCCCGGCACCGCCACCGAGCGGCTCGCGGGCGCCGTCCGGTCCTTCGTCCGCTGGCACGCCGAGCGGCACACCACCGCGCGCGTCGTCCAGTACGAGCTGGACGCCCTCGGCCCCGAGCACCGTGCCGAGATCGTCGCCCTGCGCCGCCGGACCGACGCCGCGGTGCGCCGCATCATCGGCGACGGCGTCGCGGCGGGCGAGTTCGACGTCCCGGACGTGTCCGGGACCACCCTGGCCGTGCTCTCGCTCTGCATCGACGTGGCGCGCTGGTTCAACGCCCAGGGCAGCCGGACGCCCGACGAGGTCGGCGCGCTCTACGCCGACCTCGTGCTGCGCATGGTGAGCGCTCAGAAGTAGAAGCGGGACACCGACTCCGCGACGCACACCGGCTTGTCGCCGCCCTCGCGCTCCACCGTGACCACGGCGGTCACCTGCACGCCGCCGCCCACGTCCTCGACGTCCTTGACGGACGCGGTCGCCCGCACCCGCGAGCCCGCCGGCACGGGCGCGGGGAAACGCACCTTGTTGGTGCCGTAGTTGACGCCCATCCGCACGCCCTCGACCCGCATCACCTGCGGCACCAGGACGGGCAGCAGCGACAGGGTCAGGTAGCCGTGCGCGATGGTCGTCCCGAACGGCCCGGCCGCCGCGCGCTCCCGGTCCACGTGGATCCACTGGTGGTCCTCGGTGGCGTCGGCGAACAGGTCGATCCGCTTCTGGTCCACCTCCAGCCAGTCGCTGTGCCCCAGCTGCTCGCCCGCCGCGGCGCGCAGCTCGTCGGCGGAGGTGAAGATCCTCGGCTCTGCCATCCCTGCTCCCTGTCCAGGTGCGTCCTGCCCGATCTTTCCAAGCGCTTGCTTAGCATGGTGGGGGCGGTTGCCCTTGTCAACGGACCAGTAGGGTTCGGTGGGTGCCGCAGATTCCAGAGAAGATCCACGAGCTCACCGTCGGCCAACTCTCCGCGCGCAGCGGGGCGGCCGTCTCCGCCCTGCACTTCTACGAGGCCAAGGGCCTGATCAACAGCCGCCGCACCAGCGGCAACCAGCGCCGCTACAGCAGGGACGCCCTGCGCCGCGTCGCCTTCGTCCGGGCCGCCCAGCGCGTCGGCATCCCGCTCGCCACCGTGCGGCAGGCCCTCGCCGAGCTGCCCGAGGAGCGGACGCCGACGCACGACGACTGGGCGCGGCTCTCCCGGGCCTGGCGGGCCGAACTGGACACCCGCATCCAGCAGCTCGCCCGGCTGCGCGACCACCTCACCGACTGCATCGGCTGCGGCTGCCTGTCCCTCGAGACCTGCGTGCTGTCCAACCCCGACGACATCTTCGGCGAGCGGCTCACCGGCTCGCGGCTCCTGCCGGAGCGCCCGCGCCGGGACGCCGACGCGGGCTAGGTCCTGTCTGTCGGCTCAGGCCGGACCAGGGCGGAGGGGGTAGTCACTGCGGAGCACGGGCGACCGACGGCGACGCGGCGAGGCGCGGTGCCGGACGCCGCGAGCCCGGCGCGATCCGAAAGACAGGCCCCGGGGGCGCCGTGCCGATCAGGTCCGGCCCACGGCGCCCGGCACCTCCCCCCACGCCCTCCGGGCACGGGAGGCACCCGACCCCGGCGTCGTCGTCGGTCGCCGTGGGCGCGCCGTGACTCGCCCCCCGCGCCGCGCGGCCGCACGCAGCGGACACCGCTCCCGACCCGACCGGCCCGACACCCCCACCGGGGCGCCCGCGCGCCCCGGTGGCCGGGGCGGGCGGGCGCCTCCCGGTGCTACTCGTACTCCGTGCCGCCCTTGCGGGTCAGGTACGCCGGGCTGACCGCCTTCGCGAGGGCGCGCCCGCCCAGCACCGGGCTGTAGCGCTCGGTGGCCGGCCGCACGACCACGCCCTCCCGCAGGTGCAGCGCCCGCCCCGAGACCGCCTCCCGGCCCGTGGCCAGCTCCAGTACCGTCGCGAGGTCGTACGGCCCCGCGTACAGCCGTGGTACCAGCGGCAGTTCGCCGTCCAGCACCTCGTGCAGCTCCCCGGCGTCCAGTCGGCGCACCCGCCCGGCGACCTCGACCGCGACGTCGAAGACGGCGTACCCGAGCCGGCCCGCGCGGGCGTCGGCGCCGTAGGCCAGGTCCTGCACCCCCGCCCCGTACACCTCGGCGAAGACGCCGACCCGGGTGGCGCCGAAGCGCCCGGCCAGCCGCGCGGCCGCCGCGGGCACGCCGTGGCCGCGCACCGCCCGCCAGTAGACGTTGCGCGGGTCCTCGCGCAGGGCGAGCCCCTTCGCGCCGAAGCCCTTCGACGACACCTGCACCCGCCCGTCCCCGGCGTGGTACGTCGTCAGGCAGGCCGTGCCGTGCACCTTCTCGGTCAGCACGACGGGCTCGCCCGGCACGAAGACGTCCGGGTGGCGCCGGAGGTTCTCCACGTCGCCCCACGGCAGCAGGTCAGGCGCGGCCTCGACGTCGCCGCTCATGCTCGTCGGCACCGGCGGCACCCACTTGGTGATGCCGAGTACCTCCGCGAAGTCCGTCCGCTCCGCCGCCGCCCGCACCAGGTCGACGCCGGAGAGGGCGCGCGGCCGGCAGACGATGCCCTGTGACAGCTCCCCGCGCAGCCGCACCGCCTTGACCCGGTTCGCCTCCGCGCCGGCCAGCCGCCCCGTCAGCCCCAGCTCCTCCACGAGCGCGGGCGGCAGCACCGCCTGCTCCGGCACGTACACGGCGGCGTCGCCGTCACGGAAGGCGCCCTTCGCCACCACGGCCCGGAAAAGGCCGACCTGGGCGAGCTCCAGGGCGTCGGCGTTCGGGTGCTCGTGGACGGTCAGCAGTTCGGCGGTCACGCGCAGCGTGGACATCGGGGCCCTGCTCCTCGGGTCGGCGTCGGTTCGGTCCGGCCACTGTGGCCGCGCCGAATCCGGTGGCTCACGCCGTTTTCCGCCTGCTACGGTCACGCGGGTCCCGGTCCGCCCGCCATCCGTCGCTCCGGTCGCCGTCACGCCGCCGCCGCGGGTCGCGCCGGTCGCGACCACCCGTCCGGGGCGCGCTCCGGTCGCCGTCCCGCCGGTCCGGGGCGAGCGGTCACGGCCGCGGCGGCCGGGGGTGCGCCGGAGGATCCGGCCCCACCCCCGTACCGCTCCGCGGCGGTTCACCCCACGGCGGCGAGCTCCCGTACCGCGCGGGCCCGCAGTCCGTCGGCCCGCGCCGTCCGCCCGCGTGCGGCCCACAGCGCCTCGTCGGTCAGCACGGGGGCGGGCACCACCACCCCGCACGCCGTGCACACCGGCCCGCACCCCTGCGCGTCGGCCGCGACCGGCCGCCACGCGAACCGGTCCGCGCCGCACACCGGGCAGCTCCCTCCCGGCTGCGCCTCCAGTGCGGAGACCAGCCGGCGCAGGGCCTCGCCGAGCGGCAACCCGGGGTGCACCGCCGGGTCGACGCACCGCACGACCCCGTTGCCGCCCCAGGTGTGCCGGTGCCAGTCGTCGAGGGCGGGGGGCCGCCGCAGTCCCAGGTGCTTCTCGTGCCGGCGGCGTTCCGCGAACCGCCGTTCGTAGGCGAGCCACACGGCCCGCGCCTCTTCCAACTCGTCGAGCGCGGCCACCAACCGCGCCGGATCGAGATCCCGGTCCTCGGGCCCGAACCTGTGCCTCCGGCACAGGTGGTCCCAGGTCGCCCGGTGCCCGTACGGGGCGAACCGCTCCAGGCACTTGCGCAGCGAGTAGCGCCGCAGCGCCACGTCGCACCCAGGATCACGAACCTGTCTGGCGAGACTCCGGAAACCTGCCATCGCTCCGCCACCTCCGTCGCTGGTACTTCGGCGTCGTTGAAGAGACGTACGGGTGCCCGTTTCGGCTCCATCGAAAATGCGGATGTCGGCCAACACGGGCACGTCCCCCCACTGGTACGCGTGTGCGGGCCGTGCCGTTCGGTGCGCGCGTGGTGGATTGACGGTCCCTCAGCGGCGCGGCCCGCCGGGTCAGCGGTACAGCAGGTACTGCCCGCGCATCGTGCGGAAGGCGGCCAGGCCCCGCTGCCACGCCCCGGCCACCTCGTGCGGGTCGGCGCCCGCGTCGACGAGGGTGCGCACCGTCGTCGAGCCCGTGAGCTTGTCGATCCAGTGGTCGGGCCGCCACGCGAACCCGCTCCAGCTCCGCTTCGCCGTCACGAGCAGGGCGACACCGGTGAGCACGGGATCGAAGGCGGCCGGATCGTGGACGTGCAGCTGCACCCCGCCGACCGTCTTCCCCTGGAACTTGGAGAAGACCGGCGCGAAGTACGCCTCCCTGAACCGCACCCCGGGCAGCTCCAGCGCGTTCGCCGCCCGCGCCCACCGCCGGTCGACGCCCTCGGCGCCGAGCAGTTCGAAGGGCCGGGTCGTGCCCCGGCCCTCGGACAGGTTGGTCCCCTCGAACAGACAGGTCCCCGGGTAGACGAGCGCGGTCTCCGGCGTCGGCATGTTGGGGCTGGGCGGCACCCACGGCAGCCCCGTCGCGCCGAAGAGGTCCCGGCGCCGCCAGCCGGACATCCGGACGGTCTCCAGGGCCACCGGCCGCGTGAGGAACTCCCCGTTGAAGAGGAGCGCCAGCTCCGCCACGGTCATCCCGTGCGCCTGGGCGATCGGCTCGCGGCCCACGAACGTGGCGAACGCCTTGTCCAGCACCGGTCCGAGCGCCGCCCGCGCGCCGAGCGGGTTCGGCCGGTCCAGTACGACGAAACGTTTCCCCGCCAGCTCGGCGGCGACCATGCAGTCGTACATGGTCCAGATGTACGTGTAGAACCGGGCGCCCACGTCCTGGATGTCGAACACCACGGTGTCCACCCCGGACGCGGTGAAGACGTCCGCGAGCGCCCGGCCGCTCTTGCCGTACGTGTCGTAGACCGGCAGCCCCGTGGCCGGATCGTCGTGGCGGCCCTCGGATCCGCCGGCCTGCGCCGTGCCCCGGAACCCGTGTTCCGGACCGAAGACCGCCACCAGGTCCACCCGGTCGTCGGCGTGCATGACGTCCACGACGTGCCGCAGGTCCGCCGTCACGCCGGTCGGGTTGGTCACCACGCCGACGCGCCGGCCGGCCAGCGGCGCGTACCCGTCGGCCGCCAGCCGGTCGAAGCCGGTCAGTACCCGCCGTACGCCCGTACCGCCCCGGCCGTCCCGTCCGGCCGCGGCGGGAGCCGCGACCAGCCCCGCCGCGCCGGCGGCCCCCGTGGCGCCCGCGGCGCCCGCCGCACAGCCCGCCGCCGCCAGCAGACCCCGTCTGGACACGCTCATGGGATCACCTCCGTGATCGTTCCGTCACGCTCCGACATGACCTCGCAGGCTAGCGCGGCGCCCCTTCCGAGCGAACATACCGACCGGTTAGTCTGCTGTCGGTGGCGGTCGGCCGGAAGCCGGCCGCGGGCCGGTCGCGAGTCGGTTCGCGGGCGGCTTCCGGTCGACCGCGCGCCGGACGCAGCTCGGGCACAGGTCGGGCGCGGCCGGGACACGGCAGCGCGCGTGCCGGACGCGGGCCGTACACAGGGCGAACGTGCGTCCGATGCGCGTCGGACGCACGTCGGACGCAGGGAGAGGGGTCGTCGATGAGCACGTTCCAGGGCGCCGGAGTGGTGGTCACGGGGGCCGGCGGCGGCATCGGCGCCGCCCTCGCGCGCAGGTTCGCCGCCGAGGGGGCCCGCGTGGTCGTCAACGACCTGGACCCCGCCCGCGCCGAGCGGGTCGCCGACGCGATCGGCGGCACCGCCGTGCCCGGTGACGCCTCCGCGGTCGTCGCCGAGGCCCGCGACGCCCTGGGCGGCACCGTCGACGTCTACTGCGCCAACGCGGGTCTCGCCTCGCCCGGCGACGCCTTCGCCGACGAGGCCGTCTGGTCCGCGGCCTGGGACGTCAACGTCATGGCGCACGTGCGCGCCGCCCGGGCCCTCCTGCCCGACTGGCTGGAGCGCGGCGAGGGCCGGTTCGTGTCCACCGTCTCGGCCGCCGGCCTCCTCACCATGATCGGGGCCGCCCCCTACAGCGTGTCCAAGCACGGCGCCTACGCCTTCGCCGAATGGCTGTCGCTCACCTACCGCCACCGCGGCCTGAAGGTCCACGCCATCTGCCCGCAGGGTGTCCGCACCGACATGCTCACCGCCGCCGGATCGGCCGGCGAGCTGGTCCTCGCCCCCACGGCCATCGAGCCCGACGACGTCGCGGAGGCCCTCTTCGCGGGCATGGCGGAGGACCGGTTCCTGGTCCTCCCGCACGCCGAGGTCGCCGAGTACTACCGGGCCCGCGCCGCCGAGCCGGAGCGCTGGCTGGGCGGCATGAACCGCGTACAGCGCACCTGGGAGGGAACCGGGAGGTGAACGGCGCCCCGACTAGTGGGAAGATCGGTCCTCGGCCGGGCGACGACGACGGCTGCGGCAGCGACGACGGAGAGAGGTGGCGGCACATGGCCAGGACGACGGACGGGAACGGTGCCACGCCCGTCCCCAGACGGCTGCTGGCCGCCGCCACCCGCCTCTTCGCCGAGCGGGGCTACGACCGCACGTCCGTGCAGGAGATCGTCGAGGCCGCCGGGGTCACCAAGGGCGCCCTCTACCACTACTTCGGCTCCAAGGAGGACCTGCTGCACGAGGTGTACGCGCGCGTGCTGCGCCTCCAGCAGGAGCGGCTCGACGCCCTCGCGGGCGCCGACGCGCCGGTCGACCGGCGGTTGCGCGACGCGGCCGCCGACGTGGTCGTCACCACCATCGAGAACCTCGACGACGCGTCGATCTTCTTCCGCTCGATGCACCACCTGAGCCCGGAGAAGAACAAGCAGGTGCGCGCCGAGCGCCGCCGCTACCACGAGCGGTTCCGCGCCCTGGTCGAGGAAGGGCAGCGGACCGGGGTGTTCTCGACGGCCACGCCGGCGGACCTGGTGGTCGACTACCACTTCGGCTCGGTGCACCACCTGTCGACCTGGTACCGGCCCGACGGCCCGCTCACCCCGCAGCAGGTGGCCGACCACCTCGCCGACCTCCTCCTGCGGGCCCTGCGCCCGTAAGACCCGGGAGCGCCGTCCCGGTCGGGCCCCGGCCCGGTCGAACCGACCCGCCCGGCCGGCGCGGGCCGGCGCGGCCCGGTCGCGACGCCCGCACGGGCCCGGGCCGCCGGACGCCGTCGACGCCCTCGCGGCCCCGTCCGGACGCCCCCGGGCGCCCGCCGCGGGCCCGGGCGTCCGGCCCGTGCCCGCCCGTGCCCGCCCGTGCCCGCTCAGGCGTACCGCTTGAGCTCCCGCCGGGCCAGCGAGCGCTGGTGCACCTCGTCGGGCCCGTCCGCGAGGCGCAGCGTCCGCGCCGACGCCCACAGTTCGGCCAGCGGGAAGTCCTGGCTCACCCCGCCCGCGCCGTGCAGCTGCACCGCCCGGTCGATGACGTCCACCACCGTGCGGGGCGTGGCGATCTTGATGGCCTGGATCTCCGTGTGGGCGCCCTTGTTGCCCACCGTGTCCATCAGCCAGGCGGTCTTCAGCACCAGCAGCCGCAGCTGCTCCACCGCGACCCGGGCGTCCGCGATCCAGGTGTGCACCTGCCCCTGCGCCGCCAGCGGCCGGCCGAACGCCGTGCGGGAGACCGCCCGCCGGCACATCAGCTCGATCGCCCGCTCCGCCATGCCGATCAGCCGCATGCAGTGGTGGATGCGTCCCGGGCCGAGCCGGGCCTGGGCGATGGCGAACCCGCCGCCCTCCTCGCCGATCAGGTGGTCCACCGGCACCCGGGCGCCGTGGAAGACCACCTCGGCGTGCCCGCCGTGGGAGTGGTCCTCGTACCCGTACACCCGCATCGCGCGCCGCACTTCGACGCCCGGGGTGTCGCGCGGCACGAGCAGCATCGACTGCTGGCGGCGGACGTCCTCGCCCTCCGGGTCGGTCTTGCCCATCACGATGAAGATCCGGCAGTCCGGGTTCATCGCCCCGGAGATGTACCACTTGCGGCCCGTGACGACGTACTCGTCGCCGTCCCGCTCGATGCGCGTCTCGATGTTGGTGGCGTCGGACGAGGCGACCTCCGGCTCGGTCATCGCGAACGCCGAGCGGATCTCCCCGGCCAGCAACGGCTCCAGCCACCGCGCGCGCTGGGCCTCGGTGCCGAACTGGGCGAGGACCTCCATGTTGCCGGTGTCCGGGGCGGCGCAGTTCAGCGCAGTCGGCGCCAGGTGCGGCGAGCGGCCGGTGATCTCGGCGAGCGGCGCGTACTGGAGGTTGGTCAGTCCGGCACCGTACTTCGCGTCCGGCAGGAAGAGGTTCCACAGGCCCCGCCGCCGCGCCTCCGCCTTCAGCTCCGCCACGACCGGCGGGGTGTCCCAGGGGGAGGCCAGCGCGGCGCGCTGCTCCTCGGCGACCGGCTCGGCCGGGTACACGTGCTCGGTCATGAAGGCGAGCAGGCGCTCGCGCAGCTCCTCGGTGCGCGCGTCCATCGCGAAGTCCATGGGGTCAGCCCTCCTGCAGGGTGTCGAGGCCGTGCTCGATGAAGACGGGCACCAGGTCGCCGATCCGGTCGAAGCCGGCGCCGACGGTCCGGCCGAGCGTGTAGCGGTAGTGGATGCCCTCGAGGATGACGGCGAGCTTGAACCAGGCGAACGCCGTGTACCAGGCGAGCGACGAGACGTCGCGCCCCGACCGGGCGGCGTACCGCTCGGCCAGCTCGCGCGGGGCGGGGTGGCCGGCGGCCGACGCGGTCGTGCTGATCACGGACCCCGGGACGTCCAGCGGCGTGCTGTACATGACGAGCAGCCCGAGGTCGGTGAGCGGGTCGCCGAGGGTGGACATCTCCCAGTCGAGGACCGCGGTGATCCGGTCGTCGTCCCCGATCAGGACGTTGTCCAGGCGGAAGTCGCCGTGGACGACGGTCGGCGCGGGGGAGTCGGGCAGCGACCGGCCCAGGGCGGCGTGCAGCTCGTCGACTCCGGCGAGCTCGCGGCCGCGCGAGGCGGCCAGCTGCTTGCCCCAGCGGCGCAGCTGCCGGTCGAGGAACCCCTCGGGCCGGCCGAAGTCGCCGAGCCCGACCGCGTCCGGGTCCACCGCGTGCAGGTCGACCAACGTGTCGACCAGTCCCAGCACGGCGCCCCGGGTGCGCTCGGGGCCCAGCGGCGCGAGCTGGTCGGCGGTCCGGTACGGGGTGCCGGGCACGAAGTCCATGACGTAGAACGGCGCTCCGAGCACCGACTCGTCCTGGCACAGCAGCAGCGGCCGGGGCACCGGTACGGCGGTGGGGTGCAGGGCGCTGAGCACCCGGTGCTCCCGGCGCATGTCGTGCGCGGTGGCCAGGACGTGGCCGAGCGGCGGGCGGCGGACGACCCACTGGTGGGCGCCGTCGGAGACCGCGTACGTGAGGTTGGAGCGGCCGCCCTCGATCAGCCGCGCCCGCAGCGGACCGCCGACCAGTCCGGGCCGCTCGCGCTCCAGCAGCGCGCGCAACCGCTCGGGGTCGAGACCTGGCGGCGGGGCAGAGCTCATGATGCGCACCTCCGGGGGCGGGGGACGGCGACGACGGGTACCCGGGCATCATGACCGACCAGTCGGTATGTCGTCCACCCCGCGCCACTGCGGGCCCCCGGGTCCGATGTGCGCCCGGCCCCCGGATCCGGAGGCCGGGATGCGTCCGGCGCCCCGGCCCGGGGCGCGCCCGGCCCGGCACGGCGGGCGTCAGGCGTGGCAGGCGACCGCCCGGCCGCCGTTCATCGCGGCCATGTCCCCGAACACCGCCGCCACGTCCAGCGGCGACCCCTCGGGCAGGCCCTCCAGCTCGGCGTACGCGCGGTGGACGTTGGCCACCAGCCGCTCGCTCTCGCGCAGCCGCCCGAACTCGCCCAGGTCGGCCCGGCGGGCGACCTCCAGCGGCGGTAGCCCCCGGGCGTGGCCGTCCCGTGCCAGCTCCGCCACGAACCGCAGGTACGCCTCCGTCGCGTCGTACACCGACGGGTCCGTGAGCGGCCCGTGCCCCGGCACGACCGTCTCGGCGTCCATCGCCCGCAGCACCTCCACGGCCCGCAGCGACCCGCGCAGCGAGCCCGTCGCCAGGAACGGCGTACCGCCGTTGAAGACGAGGTCGCCGGTGAAGACGACCCCGCGCTCCGGCAGGTGCACGACCGTGTCGCCCACCGTGTGCGCGACGCCCGGGTGGACGAGCCGTACCTCCGTGCCGCCGACGTGCAGCGTCATGCGGTCCCGGTACGTCACCGTGGGCGCCGTGACGCGGATGTCGCCGAAGTCCGTCTGCGGCCAGATCAGGTGGAGTTGCCGCCCCGCCGCGAGGACCTCCCGGCGGCAGGCCTCGTGCCCGACGACGGTCGCCTCCGGCAGGAAGACGGAGTTGCCGTACGTGTGGTCACCGTGGTGGTGGGTGTTGACGACCGTCCGCGGTGGTGCGGCGCCCCGCGCGAGGAGGGCGTCGCGCAGGGCGGTGGCGCGCCGCTCGGTCGCGGTGGTGTCGATCAGGACGGTGTCCGTGCCGTCGCTGACGAAGCCGGCGTTGTTCAGGCACCAGCCGCCGTCCGGCTGGACGTAGGCGTGCACATCAGGAGCGAGTCGGACGGTGTACGGGTCGGTTGCGGGCACCGGTGTCCCCCCGGGTCGTGGCCGAACTGGACAGGCAGAGCCTGCCAGTCGGCGCCGCCGGGGCGGACGCCGGGGTGGGGCACCCGCCGGGCGCGGACGGGGCGGGCGGTCGGGTGTTCGGACCGGAGTCGGCCCGCCCGTCGCGTCCATGCCGTCGCGGCGTCAGTGGTCGTCCCAGTGCCCGTCGTGGGCCGCGTGCCGGTGCCCGTCGTGCGCGTAGTCGACGTGGTCGCCGTGGGCGACGGCCGGGTGCCCGCACCCGTCGCCGTGCTCGTGGGCGTGACCGCTGTGGGCGACGTGCTCGCCCGGCTCGCACTCGTCCCAGTGCCCGGAGTGCTCGCGGTGCAGGTGCCCGTCGTGGACGTAGTCGACGTGGTCGCCGTGGACGACGGACGCGTGGCCGCAGGCGGGGCCGTGGGCGTGGACGTGCGCCGGGTGTTCCTCGTGCCGGACCGTCATGGCAGTACCTCTGTCCGGAGGGCCGCTGACCCTCCCAGGTTATCCCTGTTTGCCCCATTGATCACCTCGGGGGAGGGTCGTTCCATGAAGGCGATCAGCTACCGCCGCTACGGCGAACCCGAGGTCCTGGAGTTCGGCGAGCGCCCGGACCCGAAGGTCGGCCCCGACGACGTGCTGGTGAGGGTGCGGGCGGCGGCCGTCAACCCGGTCGACTGGAAGTGCCAGGCCGGCTACCTGGACCGGGCCCTGGACGCCGTCTTCCCGGTCGTCCCCGGCTGGGACGTGTCCGGCGTGGTCGTGCAGCCCGGTGTCTCCGTGCCGGAGTTCGACGTGGGCGACGAGGTGATGGGCTACGTCCGCGAGGACGTGCTGTGCCACGGCACCTTCGCCGAGTACGTCGCCGCGCCCGTCCGCACCCTCGCCCGCAAGCCGCGCGCCCTCGGCTTCGAGGAGGCGGCGGCGCTGCCGCTGGTGGGCCTCACGGCCTACCAGGCGCTGCGCCGGACGCTGCGGGTCCGTGCCGGTGAGACGGTGCTCGTGCACGCGGCCGGGGGAGGCGTCGGGGCGATGGCCGTGCAGATCGCCCGCCACCTCGGGGCCCGGGTCATCGGCGGGGTCCGCGAGGGCGGCGCCGACGGCGTGCGCGAGCTGGGCGCCGAGCCCGTGGAGTACGGCGACGGCTTCGCCCGCCGGGTCCGCGCGCTCGCCCCGCAGCGGGTGGACGCGGTACTGGACACGGTCGGCGGCGAGGTGCTGAGGACCTCGCCGAACCTGCTGGCACCCGAGGGCCGCCTCGCCTCCATCACCGACGGCGACGTCGTCACCCTCGGCGGGACCTACATGTTCGTGCGCCCCGACGCCGCCGACCTCGCCGCCCTCGCGGACCTGGTCGACGAGGGCGCCCTGACGGTGCGCGTGGCCCGCACGTACCCGTTGGAGGAGGCGGCGCGGGCGCAGCGCGCGGCGATGGCGGGCGGGCTCGGCGGGAAGGTCGTCGTCACCGTCGGCGGGCCGGCCTGAACAGGCCGGCCCCGGCCCCCCGGCAACGGTCGTGCCTCACACCTCGACGGCGGGCCCCGGCCGGTCCTGCCTCACACCACCACGGCCACGGCGAAGCCCGCGAGCGCGAGGGTGCACCCCACGGCGGCCCAGCCCGCACCGATGCCCAGCGCCCGGGGCCGCCCCCGGTCCAGCTCCCCGATCCGCCGGTGCGCCACCGCCAGGAAGGCGATCCACACCAGGAGCGACAGCCCGGCCCCGAGGACCCCGACGGCCGACACCTCGCCGCCGTGCAGCGCCTGCCGGGCGGCCAGGACGGCGGCGACCGTGCACGACAGGGTCGTGCGCCGCCACGCCAGCCGGGTCCGCTCGGGCTGCAACCCGGGGTCGCGGGGCGCCTGCGTCACCCCGCCCACCCGAAGAGCACGACCAGCACCATGGCGACCGCCACGACCCCCACCACGAGGCTCAGCACCGTCGGGAAGCGGCTCACCGGCAGGTCGTCGCCGCGCCGCATCGCCCGTTCGCACCGCACCCAGTGGTTGACCGCCCGCAGCGCGCACAGGGCGCCCGCGCCGAGCAGGAGGAGCGCCATGCCGACGCGCGCCCCGCGCGGCAGGTCCGGCAGGAACTGGTCGACGGCGAACCCGCCGCCCACCAGCGCCAGGCCGGTCCGCAGCCAGGCGAGGAACGTCCGCTCGTTGGCGAGCGAGAAGCGGTAGTCGGGCGTCTCGCCCTCCTCCCGCACCCGCTGCGGCGAGAACCACAGCCGCGCGCTCCGCCCGAAGTCACCCACGCGATCACCCTAACCGGGCCACCCGTGCCCCGGGCGCGTCACCGGGCCGGTCCCGGCCCCGGGCGCGTCACCGGGCCGCCCGCAGCCTCTCCCACGCGGCGAGCCCGTCCGGCACCCACGGCCACTCGCTCAGGCGCTCCGTCAGCTCGGCCTCGGTCAGGAAGGCGTGCCAGGCGACCTCCTCCGGCTGCGGGGAGACCCGAGACGTGCAGCGCACCTCGTACACCCGCGACCACCACGAGCCGCGGCCGCCGGGGCCGTCGTCGTACAGGAACGTCAGCACGGGCTCCGGGCGGGGCAGGCCCCGCACGCCGAGTTCCTCCTCCGCCTCCCGCAGGGCGGCGGCGTCGTACGACTCGCCCGCGCCGACGACGCCGCCGACGAACATGTCGTACAGCGAGGGGAAGGCGAGCTTGGTCGCCGTGCGGCGGTGCACGAAGATCCGGTCGTCGGGGTCCCGCGCCAGCACGAAGACGCAGCGGTGCCGCAGACCGCGCGCGTACACCTCGCCGCGGGGCAGCCGCCCCACGACCTCGTCGTGCTCGTCCACGACGTCCAGCAGTTCGTCCGCGGGGGATGTGTCCATGTCGGGTCCCTTCTTGGTCGTTCCGGGTTCTTCCGAGGCCCTCCGAGGCCCTGCGAGGCCCTCCGCGCCCCTTCGAATTCGAAGGCCCTCCGGATGCTCCGAGGTCCTCCGAAGGTCCTCCGAGGTCCTTGCGGGGCAGAGGGCCGGGCCCCGCGGGTTCGCGGAGGCTCCGACGATCTTCCCCGCCCGCGAGGGTTGACGGGGCACCACCGCGTACCGAGGATCGGACCACTCCGAGCATCCCCGGAAGGGCGGGCCCCATGGCGTACGACGCTGACGTGATCGTGATCGGTGCGGGACTGGCAGGGCTGGTCGCCACCGCCGAGCTCGTCGACGCCGGACGGAGCGTCATCCTGCTGGACCAGGAACCGGAGCGGTCCCTGGGCGGCCAGGCGCACTGGTCCTTCGGCGGCCTCTTCCTCGTCGACTCGCCCGAGCAGCGCCGCATGCGCGTCCGCGACAGCCACGACCTGGCCCTCCAGGACTGGCTCGGCACCGCCGGCTTCGACCGGCCGGAGGACCACTGGCCGCGCCGGTGGGCGGAGGCGTACGTCGACTTCGCGGCGGGCGAGAAGCGCGCCTGGCTGCACCGCCAGGGCGTCCGCTTCTTCCCCGTCGTGGGCTGGGCAGAGCGCGGCGGCTACGAGGCCACCGGACACGGCAACTCCGTCCCCCGCTTCCA
This sequence comes from Streptomyces kanasensis, assembly GCF_043077165.1. NCBI lineage: Bacteria > Bacillati > Actinomycetota > Actinomycetes > Kitasatosporales > Streptomycetaceae > Streptomyces > Streptomyces kanasensis. Next base: position 194,189 of record NZ_JBIBSF010000010.1, on the reverse strand, counting down.
CATCACCTGGGGCACGGGCCCCGGTCTCGTCGCCCCCTTCGCGCGCCGGGTGCGCGCGGGCGTCGCCCGGGGCCTGGTCCAGCTGCGGTTCCGGCACCGCGTCACCGGCCTCGGTGGGACCGGCGGCGCCGTCGACACCGTCAGCGGGGAGGTCCTGGAGCCGTCCGACGCGGTCCGCGGGGCGGCCAGCAGCCGCGAGGTCGCCGGCGCCTTCGAGTACCGCGCCCAGGCCGTCGTCATCGCCTCCGGCGGCATCGGCGGCAACCACGACCTGGTCCGCGCCCAGTGGCCCGAGCGCCTGGGCACCCCGCCCGAGCGGCTGCTGTCCGGCGTCCCCGCGCACGTCGACGGGCTGATGCTCGGCATCGCGGAGTCCGCCGGCGCCCACCTGGTCAACGGGGACCGCATGTGGCACTACACCGAGGGCATCGAGAACTGGAACCCGATCTGGGCCCGCCACGGCATCCGCATCCTCCCCGGCCCGTCCTCGCTCTGGCTGGACGCCCTCGGCCGCCGCCTGCCCGTGCCGCTCTTCCCCGGCTTCGACACCCTCGGCACGCTGGAGCACATCATGCGGACCGGCCACGAGCACACGTGGTTCGTCCTCGACCAGAAGATCATCGGCAGGGAGTTCGCGCTCTCCGGCAGCGAGCAGAACCCCGACCTCACCGGAAAGTCCGTCCGCGGCGTCCTGGAGCGGGCCCGCGCCGACGTGCCCGCCCCGGTCCGGGCCTTCATGGAGCGGGGCGTCGACTTCGTCGTGGAACGCGACCTGTCCGCGCTGGTCCGCGGCATGAACAAGCTCACCGGCGAGCCGCTCGTCGACGAGGCCGCACTGCGCCGCGAGATCGTCGCCCGCGACCGCGAGATCGCCAACCCCTTCACCAAGGACCTCCAGGTCACCGCCATCCACGGCGCCCGCAGATACCTCGGTGACCGGCTGATCCGCACGGCCGCCCCGCACCGCATCCTCGACCCGAAGGCCGGTCCGCTCATCGCGGTGCGCCTCGGCATCCTCACCCGCAAGTCGCTCGGCGGGCTGGAGACGGACCTGTCGTCGCGCGTCCTGACCGCCGCGGGCGAGCCCCTGCCGGGCGTGTACGCGGCGGGTGAGGCGGCCGGGTTCGGTGGCGGGGGCGTCCACGGCTACCGCGCCCTGGAGGGCACCTTCCTCGGCGGCTGCCTCTTCTCCGGCCGCGCGGCGGGCCGTGCGGCCGCCCGGGCGGTGGCCTGACCCGGCACCGCGCCCGAGCCGGCGGTGCCCTGACCGGGCCCGGCGCGGCGCCGTTCGCCGAGCCCGGCTCGCTGACCCGCGTGTACGCGGCCGTCTCCGGCAGGGCGGTGTCGGCAAGACGTCGGTGACCGCGAACCTCGTCGCCGCGCCGGCCGCCGGCGCGGCGGGCGGCCGAACGGGCCGTCAGGCGCCGTCAGGTCCGCGGGCCTCGGCGCCTCGGGGTCCGCGGGCCCTCGGCTTCTCAGGCCCGCTCGGCCCGCTCGCCGCGCCGGGGGGAGCCCGTCGCCGCCGCGACCAGGCCCGCGGCGCCCAGCACGGCGGCGATCACCGCCGCCGAGCCGCTGGCCGGGCCGTGGATGGACCACGCCCACGTCTCCGGCGTGTTGTCCCAGCCGACCCCCAGCAGCAGCGTCGGCCCGAACATCCCCAGCGGCAGCAGCCAGGCCAGCCCGCTGCCGAAGAAACGGGCGCTGAGCATGGCGAGGCCCAGGTACCCGACGACGTTGCGGACGGCCGCGCCCGTCATCCCGGCGGACGCGCCCGCGACCAGCGGGAGTGCCGCCAGCAGCGCCGCGTAGAGCAGGGTGGCGGCCATGTGCGCGGTACGGAGCAGGCGCATCGGCTGCGCCGCCGTCTCCTCCAGGTCGGCCATGGGGGAGTACAGCGTCGTGGCGAGGACGACCGCGTGCACGACCGGCACCACCGCCGCCAGCGGCACGCTGTAGTCGACGAGGTGGCGCAGGTCGGGCAGCGACACCTGGCTCCCCGCGTACACCGCCGCGACGACGGCCACGCCCAGGCTGACCAGTGCTGCCCGCGGGACGTTGCGGCTGCGGCAGTAGGGCCCCAGCACCACTCCGGCGGCCGTCACGAGGCGGACCCGCGGGCCGTCCCGGCACCGCCCGGGGCGGTCGCCGCGCCCGGCGCCCCGGCCTTCGCCGGCGGGGCGGCGGCCTTCGGCAGCGCGGGCATCGGACGGCAGGCGCGGACCGCGTCGGCGGCGTCCGCGATCCACCGGTCCTGCGCCGGGCGGGGCGCCGCGGTGAACCCCTGCAGCGCCGCGTCGAACCGCTCGCCCCAGAACGGCGCGGGCGAGCCCGCCCGCCCGCGGACGACCGCCTCCAGGAAGAACGTGCCCGGGTAGCCACCGGTCTCCGCCATCAGCGGGAGGTCGCATCCCGACGGCGGCTGCGGCAGGGACGCCGACATCATCTGCTCGGTCATGTCCTGCCGCCCCGTCCCGGGCGACATCACGGGCAGCTCCCCGGCCGTCGCCGGGTCGGCGGGTCGCAGTCCGCGCTCGTAGAAGGTGCGGTTGAGGCCCGGTACGGACGCCAGCGCCGCGTCGACCGCCTCCGTCGCGCTGCGCGCGGCGGGCAGCAGGTGCCGGTCGTCGGGCCACAGGCACGCCGTGGTCCGGCCCGACGTCGTGCAGGCGGGCCGCTCGGGCTGCGGCGTGCGCACGGCCCAGGAGAGCTCCGGCTGCGCGGGCCGGTACGTGACCAGCATCCCGGCGGCGACCGCCGCGACGAGCACCGGCGGGAGGAGCGCCACGAGCCGCGGCCGGGTCGACCGGCGGCGCAGCAGGCCGGGCAGCGCCAGGAGGCACAGCGCGGCGGACAGGCACCAGGCCGTCGCCGTCAGCAGCCGCCCGGTGCGCGGCTGGAAGGCCATGTCCCAGTGCTCGTCGATGGCGGGGACGAGGGCGGCCGGGAAGCCGGTCCCGTCGGCGCCGGACAGGGCGAGGCCGACCAGGCATCCGTACCAGGCGACGCCGACCAGCGGCGCGACGATCCGGGACGGGAGGAGGCTGCCCGCGGCCACCCCGGCGGCGGCCTGCAGCCCGATCACGGCGGCGCCCAGCAGCAGCGGCGACCAGACGGGCGCGGTGACGGCGCTGACCCCGGCGGTCCGGACGTACGCGACCGCCGCGAAGAGGGCGTACGCGCCCAGTACCCACGCCATGGCGGACGCCCACACCACGACGGCCTGGGTCCAGGCGCCGCGCGCGGTGGTCCCGGCCCAGTCGAGCGTGCGGAAGCGGTGCACGCGGCCCGCGGTCCACGCGGCGGCGGCGCTCGTCATGGGACCCATCACCATGACGGCGAAGACCTGCAGCTCGATCGAGGTCTGCGCCCACCAGCCGATCCAGTCGCTGGTCGACGCGTCGTCACCGGCGAAGTGCCACAGCCCGACGGCGGCGATGACGGCGGCGACCCACTTCGTCTCGCCGCGGCGCATCTCGGTCCACAGCAGGCGGATCACAGCGCGGCCCCTTCCGGGCCGACGACGTGGAGGTAGCCGCTCTCCACGGTGCCGCCCTCGCCGGGCAGCGCGCAGAGCTCGTCGACGGTGCCGGTGAACCGGACGTGCCCGTCGAGGAGCACGGCGATGCGGTCGCAGGTGTGGGCCACGTCCTCCGCGAGGTGCGTGCTCATCACCACCGCCGACCGGGTGCCGAGCTCGCGGATCAGCTCGCGGAACCCCACGCGCTGGGCGGGGTCGAGGCCGACCGTCGGCTCGTCGAGCAGGACGAGCGCCGGCCGGTTGACGACGGCCTGGGCGATGCCCACGCGGCGCAGCATGCCGCCCGACAGCTCGCCCATGCGGCGGTCGGCGTACTTGTCCATGCCGACCAGGGCGAGCGCCTCGCGGGCCCGCTCCCGGCGCTCCCGGCCCGGCACCTTGCGCAGCCAGGCGGCGTACTCGGTGAACTCCTGGGCGGTGAAGCGGGGGTAGAAGCCGAACGACTGCGGGAGCACCCCGATGCGTTCCCGCACCCGGCGGACGGTCCGGCGGTCCGCCGCCCGTTCGCCGAGGAGGGTGACGGCGCCCTCCGCGGGCGGCTGGGCGGTGGTGAGGAGGGAGAGCAGGGTGCTCTTCCCGGCGCCGTTCGGCCCGAGGAGGCCCGTCACGCCGGACGGGAAGGTCAGCGACACCCCGTCCAGCGCGACGAGCGCCCCGTAGCGGACCGACACGGCCTCGACGGCCGCGACCGGCGGAGAGCCGGCCGCGGCGCGTTCGTTGCCAAGGGACACGGTGTTCCTGTCGGTTCTGTCGTGCGTGCTAGTTCTGGGCGTTCACGTACCCGTAGGCGCGGCTGCCGGCGATGCCGGCCCAGGACGCCTTCGTGTAGTACTTCTTGTTCGTGCCGGTGCCCGCGTAGGAGCCACAGCCGTACGCCGAAGAGTAGTTCTTCGACACGGAGGCCTTCTTGCTGTCCGGCGCCCACGAGACGTCCTCGTAGACGTAGCCGCTGAAGGTCTGGACGTGGCTGGTGGGGACGTCGCCGCAGGCGCGGGCGTGGCCGCTGCCCGGGCCCGCCCAGCGGTCGCCGTCCTCCTTGCTGCCGGCGGTGGCTATCGCGAACGGCAGCCGGCTGCCGCTGATCTCGCCCGCGACGGCGCTGAACGCCGGGACGACGACGGCGACGGCGGTGGCCGCCGCGACGACCGCGGTCCGGCCCTTGCCGGACATGTGCTTCCACATGTGGAATTCCCCCTGTTGGTCTGGTGCTTGATTGGTCGTCATCGAGCCTAGGCAGCCGGTTCGGGTGCGTCTGTGGCGGAGATCACCATCCCCGCAGGTGTGTCGTAAAGGCGGGATCTCGCTCCTCGCTGGCCGGAATCCGCCTTGTTGGCCACCCTTTGCCGGAATCCTTCCGTCCGCCTCGCCCGGCCCCCTACCGTCCCTCCGCCGCCGGGGTCGCCTGGTGGTGGTACAGGCGCCACGGCGCCCCGGAGCCGTCCGCCGCGCGCCGCCACAGCGAGCTGCGGTGCGCCCGACGGCCCTCCACGACCGTCTCGTACGTCAGGTGCACGACGCCGGGCGCGAGCAGGACGCCCGCCATGCCGGAGGGCTCGTACCGTGGCCCCCGCGCGCCGCCGGGCATGTCGGGCAGGGCGGCGAGCAGCTCCTCGCGTGTCCAGCGCCGCCCCGACGCGCCGACCTCCGTGAACTCCGGGTCGAGCAGCCGTCCGGCCTCCTGCCGGGAGGCCCGAACGGACGGTTCGAGCAGCCGCAGTTCGCCCGCGACGGCCGCGGCCACGGGGTCGAGCAGCTCCACCACCCGGAACCGCTCCGCGACCACCGGTGTCGTGTCGTCCACGGTGAAGGCCGGATCGCCGAGGAGCTCCCGCAGCTCCCCGCCGTGCCAGAACCCCTCGTGCGCGGCCCGCCACTCGGCGACCGACCGGTGCCCCTCGCCCTCGTCGACGGCGTGCCGGAGGTCGACTCCGCCGAGCGGCAGCACCCGCACCTCCGTCACCTCCACCACCGCGACCGGCCGGCCGCCGGAGTCGATCAGCGCGGACCGCGTTCCGGCGGTGGGCAGCGGTTCGTCCTCGGCCTCGTACGCGGCGAGCAGTCCGGTCGTGGCCGTCTTCGCCCCGGTCAGGACGGCGGCGACCAGCCGGTCGCGCAGGGGACCGGGGAAGGCGAGCAGGTACGGGGGCAGGTGGGTGACGTCGCTCATGGGCCGTAGCGTCACACACGGCCGCGCCGGGGCGCCCCGGGTTTCCGGAGCACCCCGGCACGGACGTGCGGCGGGTGCCGGCGGCGCTCGCCGGATGCCGGGGCGCCGTCGGCTACAGCACCAGGGACAGCAGCAGCACGCAGACGATCCCGACGACGGAGATGAGGGTCTCCATCACCGACCAGGTCTTCACGGTCTGGCCGACGCTCATTCCGAAGTACTCCTTCACCAGCCAGAAACCGGCGTCGTTGACGTGGCTGAAGAAGAGTGAGCCGGCACCGATCGCCAGGACGAGCAGCGCCGCGTGCGTGGTCGACATGTCGGCGGCCAGCGGGGCGACCAGGCCGGCGGCCGAGATGGTGGCCACGGTCGCGGAGCCCGTCGCGAGCCGGATGGCCACGGCGATGAGCCAGCCGAGCAGGAGACCGGGGACGGCCCAGTCCTCGGAGAGGTCGAGGATCACCCGGCCCACCCCGATGTCGATCAGCGTGGTCTTGAAGCCGCCGCCCGCGCCGACGATCAGCAGGACGCCCGCGATGGGCGCGAGCGAACGCTCGACGGTCGTGGAGATCCGCTCCTTGGTGAAGCCGGCGGCGCGGCCCAGGGTGAACAGCCCGACGACCACGGCGGCGAGCAGGGCGATCAGCGGCGAGCCGATGACGTCCGTGACCCGCTGGAGACCGTCCTCCGGGTCGTCCACGACGATGTCGACGAGCGCCTTCACCATCATCAGGGCGACCGGCAACATGATCGTCGCGACCGTCACGCCGAAGCCGGGCCGCTTCTCGGGCGCGTCGGCCACGTCCGGCTGCGGCGCCATGTCCCGCGGTACGGGGACGTCCACCCAGCGTGCGGCGTACCGGGAGAACAACGGACCGGCGACGATCACCGTGGGTATGGCCACGACCAGACCGAGGGCGAGCGTCACGCCGAGGTCCGCGCCGAGCGCGTCGATGGCGGCGAGCGGCCCGGGGTGCGGGGGGATCAGCCCGTGCATCACGGACAGGCCGGCGAGCGCGGGGACGCCGATCCGCATGAGGGAGTGGTTGCCGCGCCGGGCGACCATGAGCACCACGGGGATCAGCAGCACGATGCCGACCTCGAAGAAGAGCGGCAGTCCGATCACCGACGCGATGAGCACCATCGCCCACGGCATGGCCCGCCCGCTCGCCCTGGCGAGGATCGTGTCGACGATCCGGTCGGCGCCCCCCGAGTCGGCGAGCAGCCTGCCGAGGATCGCGCCGAGCGCCACGAGCACGCCGACCCCGGCGACCGTCGAGCCCAGCCCGCCGGTGAACGACGCGATCGTCGCGTCCAGCGGCGCGCCCGCGAGGACCCCCAGGGCCAGCGACCCGATGGTCAGCGCCAGGAAGGCGTGCAGTTTGACGGTGGTGATGAGGACGACGATCAGGGCGATGCCGGCGAGTACGGCCACGCCCAGCTGCGCGTCGCCCGCCGAGGTGATCGGTTCGGCGGCGTCCGCTGCCAGCATCTCGACGCTGAGTCTGGTCACGGGGGGTCCCTTCGCGGGGGTCGGTCGGGTCGGTCGGGGGAGTGGCGGGGAGGGGGAGCGGTGAGCTGCGGATCGGAGGGCGGAGGAGCGGAGGAGCGGTGAGCGGCGGATCGGGGGAGCGGGGGTGCCGCGGGTCGGCGGAGCGGGGCCGTCAGCCGGCCCGGCGGCACAGCGCGGCCACCGCCCGGTCGGCGATGTCCGCCGGGGTGCCGGCCACGTCGACCGCGACCCCGGCCTCGTCGTCGCCGAGCGGCTGGAGCGTGGCGAACTGCGAGTCGAGCAGGGCCGTCGGCATGAAGTGGCCCCGGCGCGCCGCCATCCGCTCCCCGACGAGGGCCCGGTCCCCGGTCAGGTGCAGGAAGACGACGCCGGGTGCCGCGGCCCGCAGCCGGTCCCGGTAGGCGCGCTTCAGCGCCGAGCTGCTCACCACGCCGCCGCGTCCGGCCCGGCCCGCGGCCCACCGGCCGATCGCGTCGAGCCAGGGCCATCGGTCGGCGTCGTCCAGAGGGACGCCGGCCGTCATCTTGGCGACGTTCGCCGCGGGGTGGAAGTCGTCCCCCTCCGCGTACGGCACGCCGAGCCGCTCGGCCACCAGCGGCCCGATGGTGGTCTTGCCGGTCCCGGCGACCCCCATCACGACGACGACCTGGGGTTTCTCCATGGGTGGGGCCTCGCTGTCCTGACGTTGCCGGTCGTTGCCGGTCGGGGGGTGGGTCGGTCGTGGGTGGCGCCGCGAGCGGCGTCGGGACACTGAAACCCATGAGGTACGACGTATTCAAGACCCTGTGATCTAAAAGTCATACGTTTTGTTGGCGCTCTTCACCGGCGCTTAGGCTGGGGCCCATGACGACGCAGGCCCAGGGGCTCCATACGCGCGTGCTGGACGCCCTGGGTCTGGCGATCACCGCCGGGGAGTACCCGCCCGGCAGCGTCCTGCGCACGGACGAACTGGCCGCCCGCTTCGAGGTCTCCCGCACGGTCGTGCGCGAGGTCGTCCGCGTGCTGGAGTCCATGCACCTCGTCGAGTCCCGCCGCCGCGTCGGCGTGACCGTCCGGGCGGCCGAGCTGTGGAACGTCTACGACCCCCAGGTCATCCGCTGGCGGCTCGCGGGCGCCGACCGTCCCCGCCAGCTGCGCTCGCTCACCGTGCTGCGCTCCGCCGTCGAGCCGGTCGCGGCCGGGCTGGCCGCCCTGCACGCCACGCCGGAGCAGTGCCGCGCCCTCACGGAGGAGGCGCTCGGCATGGTCGCCACCTCGCGGGGCCGCCGGCTGGAGGCGTACCTCGTCCACGACGTGGCGTTCCACCGCGCGGTGCTGAACGCCTCGGGCAACGAGATGTTCGCCCGGCTCGGCGACGTCGTCGCCGAGGTCCTCGCCGGCCGCACCCACCACCACGTGATGTTCGACGACCCCGACCCGGCCGCCGTCACCCTCCACGTGCGGGTCGCCGAAGCGGTGCGCGAGCGGGACGCGGTGCGCGCCGAGGAGCTCACCCGCGAGATCGCCCTGGGCGCCCTGCGCGAGCTGGACGTCCTCGCCCCGTGACCACCGGCCCCCGGCGGCGCCCGGTCCGCCGGAGCGAGCCGGTCGCCCCCGCGCCATGTGACCCTCCGTGATCACCCGTGCGTCCCCGGCCCCGGAGCGCCCCGCGGCCGGCCCCGGACCCCGGCGTGGCACCTCGCCCCGGCGAGCCGGTATGTTACTGAGCCGTACTTAACCGGCACGTAACCTCAGAAACAGCTCAGATCTGCTTTTACGGGGTCTTGACGTGACATGGGCCACAGCCAAAAACGGCTGCGGACTGTGACGATGTGCCACTGGCGCCGCCGCGGAGACGACCCCTTCCTCGCGGCCGGCGGGCGCCAGACCCGATCCCCCCTTCACAAAGGCGACTAACCAGATGAGCGACCGCTCGCTGTCCGCGGCCCCTACAGGGAACGCCGGAACCCCGGCCACCCAGGCGTCGCCCCACGTCGACGCCGGAGACACCGGCTACAGCAAGGACCTCAAGTCCCGCCACGTCAACATGATCGCCATCGGCGGCGCGATCGGCACCGGCCTCTTCCTCGGCGCCGGTGGCCGCCTGGCGGGCGCGGGCCCCTCCCTCGCCATCGCGTACGCCGTCTGCGGCGTCTTCGCGTTCTTCGTCGTCCGAGCGCTCGGCGAGCTGGTCCTCTACCGCCCGTCCTCGGGCGCCTTCGTGAGCTACGCCCGTGAGTTCATGGGCGAGAAGGGCGCCTACACGGCCGGCTGGCTGTACTTCCTCAACTGGTCGACCACCGCGGTCGCCGACATCACCGCGGCCGCCACGTACGCCCACTTCTGGGCGATGTTCAGCGACGTCCCGCAGTGGATCCTCGCCCTGATCGCCCTCGCCGTCGTGCTCACCGCGAACCTGATCTCGGTGAAGTACTTCGGCGAGATGGAGTTCTGGTTCGCGATCATCAAGGTCGCGGCCCTCGTGATCTTCATGTGCGTCGGCATCTTCCTGGTCGTCACGCAGCACGAGGTCGGCGGGCACACCCCCGGCCTGGCCACGGTCTCCGACAACGGCGGCATCTTCCCGCTCGGCATGCTGCCGATGCTGATGGTCGTCCAGGGCGTCGTCTTCGCCTACGCCTCCGTCGAGCTGGTCGGCGTCGCCGCCGGTGAGACCGAGAACCCCGAGAAGATCATGCCCAAGGCGATCAACTCGATCATGTGGCGCGTCGGCCTCTTCTACGTCGGCTCCGTCGTCCTGCTGGCGCTGCTCCTGCCGTACACCGCGTACTCCGGCGACCAGAGCCCCTTCGTCACCGTCTTCGACAAGCTCGGCATCCCGGGCACGGCCGGCATCATGAACCTGGTCGTCCTCACCGCCGCCCTGTCCAGCCTGAACTCCGGCCTGTACTCCACCGGCCGCATCCTGCGCTCGATGGCCATGGCGGGCTCCGCGCCCAAGTTCACCGCCCGCATGAACAAGGGCCAGGTGCCCTACGGCGGCATCCTGCTCACCGCCGCCTTCGGCGTGCTGGGCGTCGGCCTGAACTACGTCATGCCGGGCGAGGCGTTCGAGATCGTGCTGAACCTCGCCTCCATCGGCATCCTCGGCACCTGGGGCATGATCATGATCTGCTCGCTGCTGTTCTGGTCCCGCTCCACGGAGGGCCGGGTCACCCGGCCGTCCTACCGGCTCCCCTGGGCCCCGTACACGCAGATCGTGACGCTCGTCTTCCTCGCGTCCGTCCTCGTCCTGATGTGGTGGGGCGGCGGCGTCGGCCGGACCACGGTCAACTGCCTGCCCCTCATCGCGGCCCTGCTCGTCGGCGGCTGGTTCGCCGTCCGCAAGCGGGTCGGCGCGCTGGCGGCCTCCGGGTCGCAGGACTGACCCCTCGGGGGCCCCGCGCCCCCACCCCCGCACTCCGGGGCCCCCGCCGGACCGCGTCCGGCGGGGCCCCGCGCATCCGACGGGGGGCTCCGGGGGCCTCGCGCGTCCCTCGGCCGAGCGGCCGTCGGACGCGCCCCGGCGCGTCCGGGCGCCCGTACGGCCGGAAACGACCCCCCGGCACGCCCGCCGACCGCGATAGTGGTGCCGTACACCCGTACCGAGGAAGGGACGCGCCGCGATGGCACAGCAGGTCCGAGGGGTCGTGGCCCCGGGGAAGAACGAGCCCGTGCGGGTCGAGACGGTGATCGTCCCGGACCCCGGCCCCGGCGAGGCGGTGGTGCGGGTGCAGGCGTGCGGCGTCTGCCACACGGACCTGCACTACAAACAGGGCGGCATCAACGACGACTTCCCCTTCCTCCTCGGCCACGAGGCGGCGGGCGTGGTGGAGAGCGTCGGCCCGGACGTCACCGAGGTCGCCCCCGGCGACTTCGTGATCCTCAACTGGCGAGCCGTCTGCGGCAGCTGCCGGGCCTGCCGGCGCGGCAGGCCCTGGTACTGCTTCGACACCCACAACGCCACGCAGAAGATGACCCTGGAGGACGGCACCGAGCTGTCGGCCGCGCTGGGCATCGGCGCCTTCGCCGAGAAGACCCTCGTCGCCGCCGGCCAGTGCACCAAGGTCGACCCGTCCGTGGCCCCCGCCGTCGCCGGGCTGCTCGGCTGCGGCGTGATGGCCGGCATCGGCGCGGCCGTCAACACCGGCGCGGTCGGCCGCGGCGACACGGTCGCCGTCATCGGCTGCGGCGGCGTCGGCGACGCCGCGATCGTCGGCTCCCGCCTCGCCGGGGCCGCCCGGATCGTCGCCGTCGACATCGACGACCGGAAGCTGGAGACCGCCCGCTCCATGGGCGCCACCCACACCGTGAACAGCAGCACCACCGACCCCGTCGAGGCGGTCCGCGAGCTGACCGGCGGGTTCGGCGCCGACGTCGTCATCGAGGCGGTCGGCCGCCCCGAGACGTACCGGCAGGCGTTCTACGCCCGCGACCTCGCCGGCACGGTCGTCCTCGTCGGCGTCCCCACCCCCGACATGAAGCTGGAGCTCCCGCTGCTCGACGTCTTCGGACGCGGCGGCGCGCTGAAGTCCTCCTGGTACGGCGACTGCCTGCCCTCCCGGGACTTCCCGATGCTCATCGACCTGCACCAGCAGGGCCGCATCGACCTCGGCGCGTTCGTCACCGAGACGATCGGCCTCGGCGACGTCGAGAAGGCGTTCGCGCGGATGCACGAGGGCGACGTCCTGCGCTCGGTGGTGGTCCTGTGATGGCCGCCCGCGTCGAGCACCTCGTCACCTCCGGCACCTTCTCCCTGGACGGGGGCACCTGGGAGGTCGAGAACAACGTCTGGATCGTCGGCGACGGCGCGGAGGCCGTCGTCATCGACGCCGCCCACGACGCCGACGCCATCCTGGCCGCCCTCGACGGCCGGACACTGCGGGCCGTCGTCTGCACCCACGCCCACGACGACCACATCGGCGCCGCCCCCGCCCTCGCCGCCGCCACCGGCGCCCGGATCCTGCTCCACCCGGACGACCTGCCGCTGTGGAAGCTCACCCACCCCGACCACCACCCGGACGGCGAGCTCGCCGACGGTCAGACCCTCACCATCGCGGGGACCGACCTCACCGTCCTGCACACCCCGGGCCACGCCCCGGGCGCGGTCAGCCTCCACGCGCCCGACCTGGGCACCGTCTTCACCGGCGACACGCTCTTCGCCGGCGGCCCAGGCGCCACCGGCCGGTCCTTCTCCCACTTCCCGACGATCATCGACTCGATCCGCGACCGGCTGCTCGCCCTGCCGCCGGAGACGGTCGTCCGCACGGGGCACGGCGAGAGCACCACGATCGGCGCCGAGGCCCCGCACCTGGAGGAGTGGATCAGGCGGGGCCACTGAGCGACAGGCGGCTCACGCACCGCACCGGGTCGCCCGTGACCGGGTCGGTGAACTCCAGCCTCCGCGCCAGCAGCCGCAGCGGACGGGTGAAGTCCTCCGGCCCGTCCTCCCGCACCACCGGGTACAGCGGGTCGTCCACGATGGGCACCCCCAACCGGGCCATGTGGACCCGCAGCTGATGGGTCTGGCCGGTCGCCGGCACCAGCCGGTACCGGCCCAGCCCGTCCCGGTGCGCCAGCAGCTCGATCCGGCTCTCGCTGTTCGGCTCGCCCGGCACCTCCCGCGCCGCGAGCACGCCCCGCTCCTTCACGATCCGGCTGCGCACGGTCACCGGCAGGGCGAGCCGCGGGTCGTACGGGGCCACCGCCTCGTACTCCTTGACCACCCGGCGGTCCCGGAACAGCGTCTGGTACGCCCCCCGGTGCTCCGGCCGCACCACGAAGAGCACCAGCCCCGCCGTGAGCCGGTCCAGCCGGTGCGCCGGCTGGAGGCCCGGCAGGCCCAGGTCGCGCCGCAGCCGCGCCAGCGCCGTCTCGGTCACGTGCCGGCCGCGCGGCGTCGTCGCCAGGAAATGCGGCTTGTCGGCCACCACGATCCGCTCGTCGCGGTGGACGATCCCGACCGCGAACGGCACCGGCTCCTCCGGTGGGAACTCCCGGTGGAACCACAGGTACAGCCCCGGCGCGTACGGCTCGCGACCGGTGACCGGCCGGCCGTCCGCCCCGACGAACGCCCCGCCGCTGAGCATGGCGTCCACGCGCCCGGCCCCGATCGCCGCGGCGTACCGCTCCACGAGGTGGTCGCGCACCGTGCGCCACGCCCCGTCCGGGTCGGCCGGCAGCCGCACCCGCGCGGGGTCCACCCCGTCCCGCTGCCCGAGCGGGGCCACGGGCACCCTCGTTCCACGTCGTCCCACGCCCCCCACCGTAGCCACCGCCTCCCGCGCCCCCGGCACGGGGCGGCCACGCACGCGGCCCGGCGCGGCTCCCGCCTCAGCGGGCCGGCGGTACGACGACCTCGCCGACCCCGCCGGCGGACCCCGCGCCCACCACGCGCACCCGGAACGGCCGGTCCGTGCCGGCCGCCACCACCCGCACCGCGCCACCGTCCCGGACGACCGTGAACCGCGCCGCCTCCGCGCCCGCCAGGTCCGGCACCGACACCACCGCGCCGTCCGCGTCCGGCTGGACCAGCAGCGTCAGCCCGTCCAGCCAGTCGCCGTCGGGCCGCTGGTCGTCCGCGCCGAGCGGCAGGACGGCACCCGGCCGCACGTACAGCGGCAGGCCGTCGAACCCGTACGTGTCCCGCCGCCACACCGGACCGGTCACCCGCTCCCCGGTCAGCAGGTGCGTCCACACCCCCTCCGGCAGGTAGAACTCGACCTCCCCGTCCGCCGAGAACACCGGCGCCACCAGCAGGTCGGGGCCGAGCATGTACTGCCGGTCCAGCGTCCGGCAGCCGGGGTCGCCGGGGAACTCCAGCAGCATCGGCCGCATCAGCGGCACGCCCGTGCGGTGCGCCTCCACGGCCGCCCCGTACAGGTACGGCATCAGCCGGTGCTTCAGCTCCGTGAACTGCCGGGCCACCTCCACCGCCTCCTCGCCGAACTCCCACGGCACGCGGTACGACATGTTGCCGTGCAGCCTGCTGTGCGACGACAGCAGACCGAAGGCGAGCCACCGCTTGAAGACGGCCGGCTCCGGCGTGCCCTCGAACCCGCCGATGTCGTGGCTCCAGAAGCCGAACCCCGACAGTCCCAGCGACAGCCCGCCGCGCAGCGACTCCGCCATCGCCTCGAACGACGCGAAGCAGTCACCGCCCCAGTGGACCGGGTACTTCTGCCCGCCGGCCGTCGCCGAACGGGCGAACACCACCGCCTCGCCGTGCCCGCGCTCCTTCTCCAGCAGCTCGAAGACGCACTCGTTGTACAGCTGGGCGTAGTAGTTGTGCATCCGCTCCGGGTCGGAGCCGTCGTGCCAGACGACGTCCGTCGGGACGCGCTCGCCGAAGTCCGTCTTGAAGCAGTCGACGCCCTGGTCCAGCAGCACCTTCAGCTTGCTCTGGAACCAGGCCCGCGCCTCCGGGCTCGTGAAGTCCACCAGCGCCATCCCGGCCTGCCACAGGTCCCACTGCCAGACGTCCCCGTCCGGCCGCCGCACCAGGTGGCCGAGGGCGGCGCCCTCGGCGAACAGCGCCGACTTCTGCCCGATGTACGGGTTGATCCACATGCTGACGCGCAGCCCCCGCTCCTTGAGCCGGGCCAGCATGCCCTCCGGGTCGGGGAAGGTCTCCGGGTCCCACTGGAAGTCCGACCACTGGTACTCGCGCATCCAGAAGCAGTCGAAGTGGAAGACCGACAGCGGGATGTCCCGCTCCGCCATCCCGTCGACGAAGGACATCACCGTCTCCTCGTCGTACGAGGTGCAGAACGACGTCGTGAGCCACAGGCCGAACGACCACGCCGGCGGCAGTGCCGGCCGCCCCGTCAGCGCCGTGTACCGGGCGAGCACCTCCTTCGGCGTCGGCCCCGCCACCACGTAGAACTCCAGCGACTGGTCCTCGACGCTGAACTGCACCTGGCCCACCGACTCGGAGCCCACCTCGTACGACACCCGGCCCGGGTGGTTGACGAAGACGCCGTACCCCCGCGACGACAGGTGGAACGGCACGTTCTTGTACGCCTGCTCGCTGCTGGTGCCGCCGTCCGCCTGCCAGATGTCGACGCTCTGGCCGTTCCGGACGAACGGCGTGAAGCGCTCCCCGAGCCCGTACACCTGCTCGCCCACGGCCAGGGCAAGCTGCGCGACCATGTGGTGCGCCCCGCCGGCGGTCTCCACGAAGGCGGTGCCCTTCGACTCCACCGCGGTCAGCCGCCGCCCGTCCGCGTCGAGGAACGTCAGCCCCCACGGCCCGTCGCGGTCCAGCCGCACCGTGAGCGGCCCGCTGGTCAGCTCGGTGACGGACCCGTCCCGGCGGGTGCGGGCGAAGCCCCCGCCGCCCGCGTCGGCCCCCGGCAGCGCGAACTCGGGCCCGCGGTGCGCCTTCCCCGCGTGGTGGGTGGTGCGGACGCCGATCACCCCCTCGGCGGGGGAGAAGCACTCCACGGTGAGCAGCGGCGAGTTGAGCGTGTGCCCCCGGTGCTCGACCCGCCGGACCGCCGCGTAGGCGGTCACGTGGTCGTCGCTGACGTGCAGGTCGCGCACCTCGGTCGCGTACGAGGCGCGGACGCCGTCCCGCATCAGCCAGAAGCCGTCGGTGAACTTCATCGGTGTCCCTGTGTGGTGAGGAGAGGGGTTGCCCGGTCGAGTACGGAGGCGATCCGGTCCAGCGTGTCACGGTCGGGCGCGACCGGCGGCAGCGTCTCGCCCCCGCCGGTGCCCCACGCCGTCGCGACGGCGACCGGGTCGTCGCCGGTCGCCGCGCCCGCCGCCAGCGCGGCGGCGCCGACGGCGACGAGTTCGGTGGTGCGCGGCAGCACGACGGGGCGTCCCGAGAGCCGCCGTACCGTCTCCACCCAGGCGCGGCCCCGGGCGCCGCCCCCGACGAGCCGCAGCGGCGCGTCCCCGCCGGCGCCCTGCGCGGGGAGCTCCTCCAGGGCGCGCAGCAGGGCGACCACGGCACCCTCGTAGGCCGCGCCCAGCAGTTGTTGCGGCGTGGTGGTGTGCCGCACCCCGGTGATCAGTCCGGCGGCGCCGGGCAGGTCGGGGGTGCGCTCGCCGTCCAGGTACGGCAGGACGACGGCCTCGCCGCCCGGCGCCGCGTCCTCGCGGTCCAGACCCAGCAGCGCGGCCATCCGGTCGACGGCGAGGGTGCAGTTGAGGGTGCAGCCCAGCGGCAGGTACGTGCCGTGTCCGTCGGCGGCGGCGAAGCCGGCGAGGGCCGCCGTCGCGGGGCGCGTCCGGGTCGCCGCGAAGACGGTGCCGGACGTGCCGAGCGAGACCGCCGGGTGGTCGAGCAGCCCGCGCGCGCCCAGGCCCAGCCCGACGGCGGCGGCCATGTTGTCGCCCGTCCCGGCGGCGACGGGGACACCGCCGGGCAGCCCGAGCGCCTCGGCGGCGGCCGCGGTGAGCGTGCCGACGCGGGTGCCGGCCGAGGGCGCGACCCGCGGCAGCAGCGCGGGGTCCAGTTCCAGCAGGGCGAGCAGCTCCGGGTCCCAGGCGCCGGTCGCGGTGGAGTACCAGCAGGTCCCGGAGGCGTCGCCGGGGTCGGTGGCGGCCGTACCGGTCAGCCGTTCGGTGAGGAAGTCGTGCGGGAGGCGCACCGCGGCGGCCGCGTCCGCGGAGCGCGGCTCGTTCTCGCGCAGCCACCGCCACTTGGCGGCCGTCATGGACGCCACCGGGACGGAGCCGGTCCGCTCCAGCCACGCCCCGGCGCCCAGTGCTCCGGTGAGGGCCGCCGCCTGGGGTGCGGAGCGGGTGTCGTTCCACAGCAGGGCGGGACGCAGGGGGCGCCCGGCGCCGTCGAGGACCACGAGCCCGTGCTGCTGGCCGGCGACGGCGAGTCCGGTCACGGCCCGGGGGTCGGCGCCGGCCTCCGCGAGCGCGGCGGCCACGGCCTCGGCGAGCGCGGCCCACCACCGTTCCGGGTCGCTCTCCCGGGCGCCGCCCTCACCGGTCACGGTGTGCGGGGCGCGCCCCACGGCCAGCAGGCGGCCGCTCGCGGCGTCCACGACGGCCGCCTTGGTGGACTGCGTCGAGCTGTCCACGCCGATGACTAGGGGATCCATCTTTTGATCGTACACAGAACAAATTCCCCGTCACCAGGGTTCGTCACAGGCTTGACCGAGCGCGCCCTCTTGGCGGGATGGGATGCTTGCGCTATTAGTAATCAAAGCAAACAAATAGCCGAGCCGAGGGATCCAGAGCCATGCCGGAACGCTTCGCCCCCACCCCCGACGACCTGTTCACCTTCGGTCTGTGGACCGTGGGCTGGCAGGGCGCCGACCCCTTCGGCGCCGCCACCCGCCCGCCGCTCGACCCGGTCGAGACGGTGGAGCGCCTGGCCGGCCTCGGCGCGTACGGCGTCACCTTCCACGACGACGACCTCATCCCGTTCGGCTCGTCCGACGCCGAGCGCGAGGCCGTCGTCAAGCGCTTCCGCGACGCGCTGGACCGCACCGGCATGAAGGTGCCGATGGCCACCACGAACCTCTTCACCCACCCGGTCTTCAAGGACGGCGCCTTCACCGCCAACGACCGGGACGTCCGCCGCTACGCGCTGCGCAAGACGATCCGCAACATCGACCTGGCCGTCGAGCTCGGGGCGCACACCTACGTCGCCTGGGGCGGCCGGGAGGGCGCGGAGTCGGGCGCCGCCAAGGACGTCCGCGTCGCCCTCGACCGCATGAAGGAGGCGTTCGACCTCCTCGGCCAGTACGTCACCGAGCAGGGCTACGACCTGCGCTTCGCCATCGAGCCCAAGCCCAACGAGCCGCGCGGCGACATCCTCCTGCCCACCGTCGGCCACGCCCTGGCCTTCATCGAGCGACTGGAGCGCCCCGACCTCGTCGGCGTGAACCCGGAGACGGGCCACGAGCAGATGGCGGGCCTCAACTTCCCCCACGGCATCGCCCAGGCCCTGTGGGCGGGCAAGCTCTTCCACATCGACCTCAACGGCCAGTCCGGCATCAAGTACGACCAGGACCTCCGCTTCGGCGCCGGGGACCTGCGCCAGGCGTTCTGGCTGGTCGACCTCCTGGAGAGCGCCGGTTACGACGGCCCGCGCCACTTCGACTTCAAGCCGGTCCGCACCGACGGCGCCGACGGGGTGTGGGAGTCCGCCCGGAACTGCATGCGCAACTACCTGATCCTCAAGGAGCGCGCCGCGGCCTTCCGCGCCGACCCCGAGGTCCGCGAGGCCCTGCGCGCCTCCCGCCTGGACGAGCTCTCCCGTCCGACCGCCGAGGACGGCCTCGCCGCGCTGCTCGCGGACCCGACGGCGTACGAGACCTTCGACGTGGCCGGCGCGGCCGGCCGCTCCATGGCCTTCGAACGGCTCGACCAGCTCGCCATGGAGCACCTCCTGGCCGTCCGCTGACCGCGGCCCCGGCCCCGGCGCGCGGCCCCCGGGGGCGTGCGGGGACGGACGGCGGCCGGCGCGCGGCCCGTTCACGGGGCCGCGCGCCGGGGGCGTACTACCGCGCCCCGTCCCGCTCCGCGTAACCCGCCGGATCGGCGATCACGTCCCGCACCACCAGGGCCGCCGCCCCGCGTGCCGCGTCCCCCGACCACGACGAGCCCCGCAGCCGCCCGCTCCCCGCGGTCCACAGCCCCGACACCACGCGCGCGGTGAGCTCCCCGTCGGCGGCCGGCGCCAGCCAGGGCACCAGGCCCCGGTAGATCCCGCCCAGCACCACGGCCTCGGGGTCCAGCAGGTTCACCACCCCGGACAGCACCAGCCCCAGCATCCGGCCGGCCCGCTCCAGCGCCGCCAGCGCGCGGGCGTCCCCCGCCGCGGCCCGGCGCTCCAGCTCGGCGACCCCCGCGCCGCCCGCGTCCGCGCCGACGCCCGCGTCCCGCAGCAGCGCCGTCTGTCCGGCGTACTGCTCCAGGCACCCCCGCGACCCGCAGCGGCACCGCGGGCCGGTCGCGTCCGCCACCACGTGCCCGACCTCGCCGGCGAACCCGTGCGCCCCGCGCAGCAGCTCCCCGTCGACGACGACGGCGCCGCCCACACCGATCTCCCCGGAGACGTAGAGGAAGTCCCGCGCCCGCGCCCGGTCGGCCGGCCCGTCGCCGAACCACAGCTCCGCCAGCGCGGCGGCGTTCGCCTCGTTCTCGGAGCCGACCGGCAGGGTCCCGGTGTCCGGCCGCACCGCGGCGAGGGCCCGCCCGAACAGCTCCTCCGCCGCCACCCGGCTCCACCCGAGGTTCGGGGCCTGCCGGACGGTGCCACCGGAGACCAGTCCGGGCAGCGCGAGGCGCACGCCCGCCGGGCTGAGCTGCTGCTCCGCCGCGGACTCCAGCGTCCGGGCCGCGATCCGCGCCGCCCGCCCGAGCACCTCCGCGGGCGGTACGTCCCGATTGTCCAGATGCTCGGTCAGTCGTACCCGATCAGTTCCAGCCAGATCCACGACACAGACGGACACGTAATCGATGTTGATCTCGACACCCAGTCCGGCCGCACCGGTCCGCGCGACCCGCAGCGCCGTCCCCGGCCGCCCCGCCTGGCCGCTGAACGTCTTGCCCGACTCGGTGAGGAAGCCGCTGCCCAGCAACTGCTCGACCAGCGAGGACACCGCCGCGCGCGTCAGCCCGACGCGCGCCGCCACCGCGGCCCGCGTGGTCTCGCCCTCGTCGTGCACGGCCCGCAGCACCAGGCTGAGGTTGTGCCGCCGCACGGTGGCCTTGTCGGCCTTGGGCTCGAGCGGATCCAGTGTGTTCTTCATCGCCTCTCGCAGCAGCAGCCCGAACAGCAGAAAGACCCCAGGTGAACTGGGGTCTTCGCTGGTGTCCGAGGGGGGACTTGAACCCCCACGCCCGATAAAGGGCACTAGCACCTCAAGCTAGCGCGTCTGCCATTCCGCCACCCGGACAAGGTGTCTGTCTCGCGGCCCTGGGCCGTTCCGACGTGGAAAACCATAGCAAACATTCGGCGTGCTCGATCACGCCCCCGCCCCGCCCGCCGGCCTTGGGCCGGGAGCATGGTCGGTAGCAGGATGGCGCCGTACCAGCAGCACCGACAGCACCGACGCGGGAGGAACCAGCGTGAGCGAGACCAACCCGGCCAGGACCGGTCCCGGCGCCACCGCCGAGAGCGAGGTCGTCGACCTCTGCAGTGAGCTCATCCGTATCGACACCAGCAACTACGGCGACCACTCCGGCCCGGGCGAGCGGGGCGCCGCCGAGTACATCGCCGAGAAGCTGGCCGAGGTGGGCCTGGAGCCGCGGATCATCGAGGCGCACAAGGGCCGCGCCTCGACCGTGGCCCGGATCGAGGGCGAGGACCCCTCGCGCCCCGCCCTCCTCATCCACGGCCACACCGACGTGGTCCCGGCCAACGCGGCCGACTGGACGTACGACCCGTTCTCCGGCGAGATCGCCGACGGCTGCGTCTGGGGGCGCGGCGCCGTCGACATGAAGGACATGGACGCCATGACCCTCGCGGTCGTGCGCGAGCGGATGCGCAGCGGCCGCAAGCCGCCCCGCGACATCGTCCTCGCCTTCGTCGCGGACGAGGAGGCGGGCGGCACCTACGGGGCGCGTCACCTGGTCGACCGGCACCCCGACGTCTTCGAGGGCGTCACCGAGGCGATCGGCGAGGTCGGCGGCTTCTCCTTCACCGTCAACGAGGACCTGCGCCTGTACCTGGTGGAGACGGCGCAGAAGGGCATGCACTGGATGCGGCTCACCGTCGAGGGCACGGCCGGGCACGGCTCGATGACCAACGACGACAACGCCATCACCGAGCTGTGCGAGGCCGTGGGCCGCGTCGGCCGGCACACCTGGCCCGTCCGGGTCACCAAGACCGTGCGGTCCTTCCTGGACGAGCTGTCCGACGCGATCGGCACGCCGCTCGACCCGGACGACATGGAGGGCACGCTCGACAAGCTCGGCGGCATCGCCAAGATGGTCGGCGCCACGCTCCGCAACTCCGCCTCCCCCACCATGCTCGGCGCCGGGTACAAGGTGAACGTCATCCCCGGCCAGGCCACCGCCCACGTCGACGGCAGGTTCCTGCCCGGGTACGAGCAGGAGTTCCTGGAGGAGCTCGACCGGTTGCTCGGGCCCCGGGTGAAGCGCGAGGACGTGCACGCCGACAAGGCGCTGGAGACGAGCTTCGACGGCGCCCTCGTCGACGCGATGCAGACGGCGCTGCGGGCGGAGGACCCGATCGCCCGTGCCGTGCCGTACATGCTGTCCGGCGGCACCGACGCCAAGTCCTTCGACGACCTCGGCATCCGCTGCTTCGGCTTTGCCCCGCTCCAGCTGCCGCCGGACCTCGACTTCGCCGGGATGTTCCACGGCGTGGACGAGCGGGTGCCGGTCGAGGGCCTGAAGTTCGGTGTCCGCGTCCTGGACCGCTTCCTCGACGCGAGCTGAAAGTCAGCTGAAACGACACTCCAATAATCGACCGCCTGTGCACGTCTGACCGAAAAGGGTGAACGGGGCGGCCGCCTCGTAGCCCACCCTCCTCCGCCTCGTTACAGGTGTTGCGGTCCGCGGCTGGGACCGCATTGCCAACTAGGAGGAATAATGATCAAGAAGGTTGTCGCCACCGCGGCCGCCACCGGCGGTCTGCTGCTGGCCGGTGCGGGCATGGCCGTCGCCGACGCGGGCGCCAACGGCGCGGCCGTCGGTTCCCCGGGTGTGATCTCCGGCAACGTGGTCCAGGTTCCGATCCACGTGCCGGTCAACGTCTGTGGCAACACGATCAACGTCATCGGTCTGCTCAACCCCGCCTTCGGCAACGTCTGCATCAACGACTGACCCAGCGCCAGGCGTTGTGCCTCGACCCATGAGGGTCTGAGCCCGGCCGGCCTCGGAGCGCGCGCCATGCGCTCCGGGGCCGGTGGGCATTCAGCTCCCGCGCGAGGTGTGCGGGGGCCTTCGGAAGCCAAGAAGGCAGGAAACTAGCTATGCGACAGGTCACGCGCAAGGGGCTGACCATTGTGGCGGCGGCGGGCGGAGTGCTCGCCCTCGGCGGTGGGTACGCGCACGCGTCCCACGGTGCGGGAGCGGACGGAGTCGCCGCCAACTCGCCGGGTGTCGCGTCCGGCAACTCGGTCCAGGCGCCGGTCAGCGTGCCGGTGAACGCGTGCGGCAACACCGTGGACGTCGTCGGGGTGCTCAACCCCGCGTTCGGCAACAAGTGCGTCAACAAGAGCAGCGGCGCGCACGCGAAGGGCTCCGCCAGCAACTCGCCGGGCGTGGCGTCCGGCAACAACGTCCAGGCCCCGGTCAACGTGCCCGTGAACGCCTGTGGCAACAGCGTGAACGTGGTCGGCGGCCTGAACCCGGCGTTCGGCAACGACTGCGCGAACGGCGCGAAGACCCCGGACAAGCCGGGCAACCCCGGGAACCCGGGCAACCCCGGAAACCCGGGCAACCCCGGAAACCCGGGTCAGCCGGGCAACCCCGGGAACCCCGGCCAGCCGGGCAACCCCGGAAACCCGGGTCAGCCGGGCAACCCCGGGAACCCCGGCCAGCCGGGCAACCCCGGGAACCCGGGCCAGCCGGGCCAGCCGAGCCACCCCGGTGAGCCCGGCTCGCCGATCGAGCCGAACGAGCCCGCCCCTCAGGGCGGCGACGGCAGCACCCCGCCGAAGGGCGACGACGAGCTGGCCGAGACGGGCGCCGGAGCGCTCGGCGTGCTCCTCCCGGCCGGAGCGGCCGCGCTGCTCGGCGGCACGGTCCTGTACCGCCGCGCCCGCCGCACCGCGTAAGCACGGCGCACCCTCCCGCGCCCCACGACGGAGCGGGCCCCGCACTCAGCGGGGCCCGCTCCGTCCTGTTGCTCCCGTTCCGTCCCTCACCAGGTGGCGCGCACCTGACGGATGATGCGCCGCCGCAGCCGCACCCGGCGGCTGCCGTCCCGGTGCAGGGTGAGTCGGTCCAACTCCCAGTGCCCGTACTCCGCGTGCTCGGTCAGGAGCCGCGTCGCCTCCTTCCGGGAGACGCCCCGCGGCACGTACACGTCGACAAATTCGTATTCCGGCATCGCATCTATTGTGCGGGCACGGGCCAGGTACGGATAGCGTCTGCTGTATGTCTGATGCTGCGCAGCCCACAGCTGCCGAGGTACGCGCCGCCGCCGAGGCGGTCAAAGCCGCACTGGACCGTCACCTGGCGGCGGTCGAGAACCGCACCGGTGACGACGACCCCGCGGTCTACGCCGCGTTCAACGACCTGGCCGCCGCGGCCGAGGCGTACGACGAGCGGCTCTACGACCGCTACGACGAGGTCACGCCCTTCGAGATCCCCGGCGCCGAGGACTCCCTGCCGCCGTACGCGGGACCGGGCCAGCCGAACGCGCTGAGCGTACTGATCCGCCGCGACTACGCCGTGGCGGAACCCGAGCGACTGCTCGCCCAGGCGCAGCGCATCGCGGACGCCGAGGGGGACGGCGACGACAGGTCGGCCAGGACCACCGCCGCGGTCGGCGCCAGCGTGCACGCTGCCCTCGGGATGCTGTTCGGCGAGTACGAACCGGACGAGATCGCCTCGCGCCACAAGGAGTTCGGCCTGGAGGAGGGCGACTCGACGCTGTGGGTGGCCGCCGCGGACGAGCTGCCCGAGGCGGGGGAGTGGCTCGGCGCCCCCTTCGACCAGGCCGACCCCAGCCGGGTCATCTGCCGCTTCGACGTAAGCGCGGTCTTCGACGAGGACGAGCTGTACGAGGAGGACCCGACGGGTCGCTCCCGCGACCTGCCCTGACGCGCCCCGCCGCCACATGGGCGCCACCGTGCCCGCGCCCCACCCGGGCGCGGGCACGGTCGCGCCGGGAGCCGGGAGCCGCGCCGGGCCCCCGGAGCCGGAGGCCGAGGGCCGGGCCCCACAGCCGGACGCCGGCAGCCGGACGCCGGCGGCGGCAGCCGGGCCCCCGGAGACAGGAGCCGGGGCGTGGCCGCGGCCGGCGGCTCCGCCTACTCCGCCGCCGGCTCCGGGACGGCTTCCAGCAGCCCCCGCAGCCGTGTGGTCCGCGTCTGCGCGGGTGGCTCGGCCACCGCCCGGGCCAGCGCCTGGTCCACGCCGTGCACGACGGACAGGTGCCGGGCGCCCCGGCCGAACGCCGTGTACACCCACGCCCTGCTCAGTCCGCCCACCGCGTCTCCCGGCAGGACCGCCACGACCGCCGGCCAGCGCATCGCCGCCGCCTGGTGCGCGGTGAGCGCCCACCCGTGCCGAACGACGGCTTCGACCCGGTCCTTGGGCACGACCACCCGCGCGGGCTCGGCCTCGCACTCCAGGTGCAGCCCCTCCGCGTCGGCGGACACCACCCGGCCCTGCACGGTCCGGCCCGGGGCCACCGCGTACGCCACGCGGTCACCCGGGTCGAAGCCGCCGAAGCGACCCGGTCCGGGGTTGAGCCGCTGCTTCAGCGCCGCGTTCAACGCGCGCGTCCCCGCCGCGCCGCCGTGGCCCACGGTGACCACCTGCGTGTCCTCCACCGGGACGCCGAGTGCCCGCGGCACCGAGTCGGCGACCAGCTGCACCGTCCGGTGCACCGCCTCGCCCGCGTCCCGCACGGGCACGATCACGACCTCCTTGCCGGGGGCCTCCACCTGGGACAGCTCGCCCACGCCGATCCCGGACACGAGCTCCCCGATCGGGCCCGGATCCGGCGTGCGGGAGGCGACCTGCGGGCACACCCGGGCGGCCAGCAGGTCCGCGAAGACCCGCCCCGGACCCGCCGACGGCAGGACGTGCGGGTCGCCGCTCAGCACCAGCCGGCACCCGTCCGGTACGGACTCGACGAGCATCGCCGCGGCCTCCACGTCCAACTGCGGCGCGTCGAGGACGACCAGCAGGTCGAGGGGGAAGGTCCCCTCCTCGTCCCGGCCCGGCCCCGCCGCGCCGGACAGCAGCGCCGCGACCGTCACCGCGCCCGTCTCCGGGTCCAGCCTGCGGCGGCCGTTCTCGCTGTGCACCGCCACCGCGGCCCGTAGCCCCAACCGGCCGGCCGCGGCGGCCAGCGCGACCGGCTCCGCGCGCGCAGCCTCACCGCCCGTGTGGACCACGAGGCCCTCTGTGGCGACCGCCCGGGCCAGCTCGGCGGGCTCCGCCTCCGCCCAGCGGGGATCCGGGCCGGACCGGGCCAGTCGCGCCAAGCCGTCCGCGAGGCTCTCCTCCGCCATGGCGTAGCGGTCGAGACCCAGCAGGACCGGCGGAGCCTCCGCACCCTCCGCGGTCCCGGCGTCGGCGTCGGTGCCGCCCTCGGCGGTGTCGTCGTACCCGGCTTCTGCCCCGTCCTCCGCCTCGTCGTGGAACACCAGCACGGTGCCTTCGGCCACGGCGTGCCGCACCGCTCCGTCCGGGTCCGGTACGGACCGGTCGGCGAGGGCCGCCCGTACGGTGGCCGCGTCCAGGGCGGTGTGCCCCCGCAGCGCGGCCTGCTCCAGCAGCCAGCCGACCAGCGCGTCCGTCCGTCGCGGGTCCCCCGGGCCGCACTCGGCGCCCAGCAGCGCCCGCGCGAACCCGTCGGCCTGCTCCGGCAGCACACCGGACACCGACAGCAGTCGCCACGGGTCCTCGCGGAGGAGTTCGCCCGCGGCGTCCCCGAGCACGCCCGCGACCCGCACCGCCAGCGCCTCGGGCGCCCCGCCCGCCGTCAGCACGGACCGGACGGCGGCCACTACCTCCGGTGCCGCGACCCGAGGGGCGGGCGCGGCGGGCGCCGGGGTCCGTGGGCGGGGCGGTGCGGCCGGCGGCGGAGCGACCCGCCGCGGCGGCGCTGCCGGAGTGGGGGAGTCGTCGAAGACGGAGCCCGGCTTCTCGCCGCTCTCCACCGCCCGGACCGCCGCGAGCAGGTCGGCGGCCCGGCCGCTCAGCTTGGTGCCGCTCTCGATCGGCCCGCCCCGCTCGGCCTTGCGCCGCTCGATCCGCTCCCGCAGCTCCCGCTGCGCGGCCAGCTCGGCCTCGGCCTCGGAGAGCGCGGCTTGGGACGGCGCGGCCTCGGCCCCGCCGCCCGGTGCCTCCGCGGCCTCCGCATCACCACCGGCCGGTGCCTCCGTGTCCCCGGCGTCGCCGTCCGTCCGGTTCTCCGCGCCTGCGGCGTCGCCCTCCCCCCGTGCCTCCGTGACCGCGGCGTCACCGTCCGGCTGAGCCACCTCGGCGCCTGTGCGCTCCTCCCCGCCGGAGCCCGCAGCCCCCGCGTCCCGTGCCGCGTCCACCTGCCCGCCCCCGCCCGCGGGGTCCTCGCCGTCCGCGACCGCGGGGTCCCCGGCCGCCTCCGTCCCGGCGGCCGCCGCCGCAGCCGCAGGCGCGCCCGCGGCCGGTGGGGTGCCCGGGGTCTCGGTGGGCTGGCTCGCCGTCGGCGTGGCGGTCCGGTCGTCGTCGGCCGGGGAGCCGGGGTTCTCCCCCCGGGGAAGCGCGGTCACAGCGTGCTCCAGTCCTGATCGGGGTAGCGGTGCAGGGGCGCCGACACGTCGTCGAGCGCCCGGCGGATCTCGTCAGGAAGGGTAAGGCCCTCCACTGACAGCGCGGCCGTGAGCTGCCGCGCCGTGCGCGCGCCGACCACCGGGGCCGCCACGCCCGGCCGGTCGCGCACCCAGGCCAGCGCGACCTGCAGCGGGGTCGCCGCGAGTCCGTCGGCCGCCGTCACCACGGCCTCCACGACGCGCTGCGACACCTCGTCCAGGTACGGCTCCACGAACGCCGACATGTGGCCGGACGCGCCCCGCGAGCCGGCCGGCACGCCCGTGCGGTACTTGCCCGTGAGCACGCCCCGGCCCAGCGGCGACGACGGCAGCAGACCGACGCCCAGGTCCCGCGCTGCGGGCAGCACCTCCCGCTCCACGCCGCGCTGGAGCAGCGAGTACTCCATCTGCGTCGCCGCCAGCCGCGCCCGTGTCCCCGGCGCGGCCAGCTGCCACGTCGCCGCCTTCGCCAGCTGCCAGCCGCAGAAGTTCGCCACCCCCACGTACCGGGCGCGGCCGCTGGTGACGGCTATGTCCAGGGCCTGGAGCGTCTCCTCCAGCGGCGTCCACGGGTCGTACGCGTGGACCTGCCACAGGTCCACGTGGTCGGTGCCCAGCCGGGCCAGCGAGGCGTCGAGGGCGGACAGGAGGTGGCCGCGCGAACCGTCGAAGCGCCGCTCCGGATCCGGGTCGGGCACGCTGCCGGCCTTCGTGGCGATCACCAGGTCCCGGCGCGGCACCAGCCGCTCCAGCAGCCGGCCCAGCACGTACTCGGCCTCCCCGCCGCCGTACACGTCCGCCGTGTCGACGAGCGTCCCGCCGGCCTCCCAGAAGACCTTCACCTGCTCGGCCGCCTCGTGCTCGTCCGTGTCGCGCCCCCAGGTGAGGGTGCCCAGGCCGATCCGGGACACGCGCAGGCCGGTGCGGCCGAGATGCCTCTGCTCCATGGCCGCGACATTACTGGCCGGGACAGGAGGCCGCGGGACCCTGTGGACAACGCGGCCGGCCGGCGCACTGCCGCACCGGCCGCCCGCGCGCTAGAGTCCGCTCACCACGGACGTTACTGATCGGTAAAAGGGGACCCGCATGCGGCTCGGCATCAACCTCGGCTACTGGGGCGCGGGCATGGACGGCGACAACCTCGCCGTCGCACAGGAGGCGGACCGCCTCGGCTACGACGTGTGCTGGGCGGCCGAGGCGTACGGGTCCGACGCCCCGACCGTGCTGTCGTGGGTGGCCGCGCAGACCGAGAGCATCGACGTCGGTTCCGCGATCATGCAGATCCCGGCGCGGCAGCCCGCCATGACCGCCATGACGGCCGCCACCCTCGACTCGCTCTCCGGCGGCCGCTTCCGCCTCGGCCTCGGCGTCTCGGGCCCGCAGGTCTCCGAGGGCTGGTACGGCGTCACCTTCGACAAGCCGCTCGCCCGCACCCGCGAGTACGTCGAGATCGTCCGCCGGGCCATGTCCCGCGAGCGGCTGACCTACGACGGCGAGCACTGGACCCTGCCGCTGCCCGACGGACCCGGCAAGCCGATCAAGCTCACGGTCCACCCGCAGCGCGAGCACATCCCGCTCTACATCGCGGCGATCGGGCCCAAGAACCTGGAGCTGACCGGCGAGATCGCCGACGGAGCCCTGCTGATCTTCCCGTCCGCCGCGCACCTGGAGGAGACCGCCGTCCGGTACCTGCGCGCCGGGCGCGAGAAGGCCGGGCTCACCATGGACGGCTTCGACGTCTGCCCCACCGTCCCCCTCGCCCTCGGCGACGACGTCGCCGCCCTGGCCGACACCTTCCGCCCGTACACCGCCCTCTACGTGGGCGGCATGGGCAGCCGGAAGCAGAACTTCTACAACCGGCTCGCCCAGCGCATGGGGTACGAGAAGGAGGCCGCCGAGATCCAGGACAAGTACCTGTCCGGCGACAAGAACGGCGCCGCCGCCGCCGTGCCGCACCAGCTCATCGACGACACGACCCTGCTCGGCTCCGTGGAGCGGATCGCCGACCGGATGGCGGCCTACGCGGCCGCCGGCGTCACCACCCTGACCCTCGCGCCGGCCGGCTTCACCCTCGACGAGCGGATCGCCGCCCTCCGGGCGGGCACCGAGGCGCTGGAGCGCGCGGGCCTCGTCGACTGACCGGGCGGCCGGTTCAGCCCGCCCGCCCGCCCGCCTGGCCGGCGGTCCGGCTGGCCGGGCCCCGGGGAAAGCCCGCGGCCGTGGTGGGGGCTCGGGGTCATCCCCGCCACGGCCGTCACGCAGCACAACGCGCCACCGGCCGCCGGGTTACGCACCGGCTGCGGCGCGCACGGCCCCGTCGCTGCTCCGTTCGATGGAGTGGCGGCGGGGTGTCGTTGCCTCACCCCTTCCCCGGCACTTGACTCGTGCCGACACGTGGAGGTGACAGCGATGCTCTCGGCCCGCAGCCTGTTCCAGGAGATCGTCGACGACGACCGTTCCTACCAGCTGTTCTGTTCCATCGCCGCCAGTGGTGAGACCCAGGGGGGCTGGGAGAACGCCCGGATCGCCGCCCTGGTCCCGCAGTCCCTCGCCGGGCTGGCCCCGAAGATCACCCGGCACGGCGCCGACGAGGACAAGCACGGGCGCATCTTCAACGGGCTGCTGCGCAAGCGCGGCCTCGACCCGGTGCCGGTCCCGCCGGAGACCGACTACACGATGCTGCTGGAGCGCGCGGGCATCGGCCTCGCCCACGACAAGCTGCGGCGCGACGAGCCGCTCACCGAGTACGACATCCTCGTCTACCTCTCGCACAGCCGCGTCACCGAACAGCGCGCCGCCGACCAGATGAACACGCTCGTGCGGCACTTCGGCGACCACCCCGAGGTCGGCAAGGCCGTCCGCATCATCAGCGCCGACGAGGACAACCACCTCGCCTACTGCCACGAGGAACTGCTCCGCCTCGCCCGCGCCGGCCACGCCCGCACCATCCAGCGCACCCTGCGCGAGTGCGCCCTCGCCGAGATCGCCGTCTACCGCGACGTCAGCCTCGCCGTCATGGAGCACATGGGTCGCATCCTGCGGTGGCCGCGCGCCAAGTCGGCCGTCCTCGCCGCCGGCATCCACGCCGTGTACGCGTACGAGCGGGCCGGCGGCCGGCGGCGCATGGTCCGCCTCGCCATGCCCGCGCGGCGCGACGCCCTGGGCGGACCGGCCGAGGCCGCGCCGGTCCTCTGACCCGCCGCGGTCCGGGGCGCGGCCGGGGTCAGAGCCAGCCGCGCCGCTTGAACAGCCGGTACAGCCCCGTCACCGCGACCGCCATCAGACCCACCACCGCCGGGTACGACCACGCCCAGTCCAGCTCGGGCATGTGCGTGAAGTTCATGCCGTACACGCCCGCCACCATGGTCGGCACCGCCGCCATCGCCGCCCAGGCGGAGATCTTGCGCATGTCGTCGTTCTGCCGGACGCCCATCTGCGCGAGGTGCGCCGAGAGGATGTCCGACAAGAGCCGGTCCAACCCCTCCACCTGCTCGTTCGCCCGGGTCAGGTGGTCGCTGACGTCACGGAAGAACGGCCGGGCCGACTCGACGACGTACGGCACGCCCGGCCCCGCCAGCCGCTCCATGGGGGAGGCCAGCGGGCCCGTCGCCCGGCGGAACTCCAGCACCTGCCGCTTGAACGTGTAGATCCGTGACGCCGTGTTCTTCGCGTCGCCCCCGGACGGGGCGAAGACCTCCGCCTCCAGCTCCTCCAGGTCCACCTGCAGCTCGGCCGCCACGTCGATGTAGTGGTCGACGACGGAGTCGCTCACCGCGTACAGCACGGACGTCGGGCCCTGGCGCAGCACGTCCGGGGCGGACTCCAACCGCCGACGCACCTCCGACAGCGGCGCCCCTTCGCCGTGCCGGACCGTCACCACGAACGAGTCGCCCAGGAACAGCATCAGCTCGGACGCGGAGACGGTGTCATCGGCCGGTTCGTAGTGCACGGGCTTCAGCACCATGAAGAGCGAGTCGTCGTACACCTCCAGCTTGGGCCGCTGGTGGGCCTTCAGCGCGTCCTCGACCGCGAGGGGGTGCAGCCCGAACTCCGTGGACACCCGGTCGAACTCCTCGGCGGTCGGCTCGTGCAGCCCGATCCACAAGAAGCCGTCCACGGAGTCGCGCGCCTCCGCCAGGGCGGCGACGACGTCGGTGGGACCCCGGAGGCGTCGCCCGGCACGGTAGATGGCGCAGTCAACGATCACGGCGCGTATTCTTCCCTCCGCCCACCAGCGCATGCACGTGCGACGCCCCCGGGAGGCGTCCCGCCGATCACGTCGGGCCCGCGACCCGACCGGCGCGCCACCGCCTAGGCTGGCCGCCATGGCGACCCTGATCCTCGTCCGGCACGGCCGGTCCACCGCGAACACCGCCGGCCTCCTCGCGGGCCGCACCCCCGGCGTCGGCCTCGACGAGCGCGGCACCGCGCAGGCCGCCGCGCTGCCCGGCCGGCTCGCCGGCGTGGAACTCGCCCTGGCCGTCAGCAGCCCCCTCCAGCGCTGCCACGAGACCCTCGCCCCGCTCCTCGCGGCCCGCCCCGGTCTCGCCCTGCACACCGACGAGCGGATCAACGAGTGCGACTACGGGGACTGGTCCGGCCGCGGGCTGGCGGAGCTCGGCGGCGAGCCCCTGATGGAGGTCGTCCAGCACCACCCGTCGGCGGCGGCCTTCCCCGGCGGGGAGTCCATGCGCGGCATGCAGGCCCGCGCCGTCGAGGCGATACGCGAGTGGAACGCGCGCGTGGAGGCCGAGCACGGCGAGGGGGCCGCCTACCTGGTGTGCTCGCACGGCGACATCATCAAGTCGCTCGTCGCGGACGCCCTCGGCATGCACCTCGACCTCTTCCAGCGCCTCCACGTCGACCCCTGCTCGGTCACCGCGATCCGCTACACCCGGACGCGGCCCTTCCTCGTCCGCCTCGGCGACACGGGCGACTTCGCCGGCCTCGCCCCGGGCGCCCCCGGCGGCCCGGCACCGGCGGGCCGCGACGGCGCGGCGCAGGTGGGCGGCGGCGCGGGCGCACCGTGATCGACGCGCACAGTAGGGTTGGATGCGCTGCCGTCACGGCCCCCGGCCGGACCCGCGTAACAAGACTAAGGGAGAGGGAACGTGTCCCGTCAGGTGTTCCTCTATGACCCGCCGGAGCGCTTCGTGGCCGGTACGGTCGGGCTGCCTGGCCGCCGTACGTTCTTCCTGCAGGCGTCCGCCGGGGGGCGGGTCACCAGCGTCGCCCTGGAGAAGACCCAGGTCGCCGCGCTGGCCGAGCGCATGGACGAGCTCCTGGACGAGGTGGTGCGGCGCACCGGGGGCAACGCCCCGGTCCCGGCGGTCGCGCCCGCCGACGTCGCCGACACCGCTCCCCTGGACGCCCCCGTCGAGGAGGAGTTCCGCGTCGGCACCATGGCCCTGGCCTGGGACGGCGAGGACCAGCGGCTGATCGTCGAGGCGCAGGCGCTCGTCGAGCTCGACGTCGACTCGGAGGAGGACCTCGTCGAGGCGGAGGAACGTCTCCTCCAGGACGAGGAGAACGGCCCGCCCATGCTCCGCGTCCGGCTCACCGGCGCCCAGGCGAGAGCCTTCGCCAAGCGCGCCCTGGACGTCGTGAACGCCGGCCGCCCGCCCTGCCCCCTGTGCAGCCTCCCGCTCGACCCGGAAGGACACGTATGCCCGCGCCAGAACGGATACCGCCGCGGGGCCTGACGGCGGCGACCGACGTGCTGGAGGTCCTCGCCGAGGGCGAGCTGACCGTGCGCGGCCAGGTCCGTGAGGCGTCCAACGCCGTACTGCTCTGCTCCGCCGTCCTCGACGGCCGCGCGGTCGACTGCGTGTACAAGCCCGTCGCGGGCGAGCGGCCCCTGTGGGACTTCCCCGACGGGACGCTCGCCGAGCGGGAGGCCGCCGCGTACGCGGTCTCCGAGGCCACGGGGTGGCACCTCGTCCCGCCGACCGTCCTGCGCGAGGGGCCGTACGGGACCGGCTCCGTCCAGCGGTGGATCGACGCCGACCCCGCGGCCCCGCCGCTGCTCTCCCTGGTGGAGGGCGACGAGGCCGGCGACGGCTGGCGGGCGGTGGGCCTCGCGGAGGTGGGTGAGGGGCGCACGGCGCTGCTCGTCCACGCCGACGACCCGCGGTTGCGGCGCCTCGCCGTGCTCGACGCCGTGATCAACAACGGCGACCGCAAGGGTGGCCACCTGCTGCCGGCCGGTGACGGAGCCCTGTACGCCATCGACCACGGCGTGACGTTCCACGTGGACGACAAGCTGCGGACGCTGCTGTGGGGCTGGGCCGGCGAACCGCTGCCCGGCGAGGCCCTGGCGGTCCTGGCCCGGCTCGACGCGGAGCTGGCGCCCGGGGCCGCGCTGGCCACCCGTCTGGAGCACCTGATCACCCCGGCCGAGCTCGACGCGCTGCGCGCCCGGGTCACCGTCCTGCGCACCACCGGCCGGCACCCCGAGCCCTCCGGCACCTGGCCGCCCATCCCCTGGCCACCGGTGTGAACCGGGTCTGAGCGGTCCCACAGCACACCGCGCCGCCGAGCACAAGAGGGCGGAACCGGTCATGGTCCTGCATCCGGTTCGTATCCGGAACACCCGTCCGGTTAGGCTCAAGGCATGCATGCCTGGCCCGCTTCTGAGGTCCCCGCCCTGCCCGGCAAGGGCCGCGACCTCCGGATCCACGACACCGCGACCGGCGGACGAGTGACCCTCGACCCCGGCCCCGTCGCCCGCATCTACGTCTGCGGCATCACGCCGTACGACGCGACCCACATGGGTCACGCGGCGACCTACAACGCGTTCGACCTCGTTCAGCGCGTGTGGCTCGACACCAAGCGGCAGGTCCACTACGTGCAGAACGTGACCGATATCGACGACCCGCTCCTGGAGCGGGCCGCGCGTGACGGCATCGACTGGACCGGTCTCGCCGAGCGGGAGACCTCCCTGTTCCGCGAGGACATGACGGCGCTGCGGATGCTGCCGCCGCAGCAGTACATCGGGGCCGTCGAGGCCATACCGGGCATCGTCCCGATCATCGAGCGGCTGCGCGACATGGGCGCCGCCTACGAGCTGGACGGCGACGTCTACTTCTCCGTCGAGTCCGACCGGCACTTCGGTGAGGTCTCCCACTACGATGCCGAGCTCATGCGGGCCCTCTCCGCCGAGCGCGGCGGCGACCCCGACCGTCCCGGCAAGAAGAACCCGGTCGACCCGCTGCTGTGGCTGGCCGCCCGCGAGGGCGAGCCGAGCTGGGACGGCGGCACCCTCGGCCCCGGCCGGCCCGGCTGGCACATCGAGTGCGTGGCCATCGCCCTGGACCACCTGGGCATGGGCTTCGACGTACAGGGCGGCGGTTCGGACCTGATCTTCCCGCACCACGAGATGGGCGCCTCCCACGCCCACGCGCTGACCGGGGAGTTCCCCTTCGCCAAGACGTACGTGCACGCCGGCATGGTCGCCCTGCACGGCCAGAAGATGTCCAAGTCCAAGGGCAACCTCGTCTTCGTCTCCGCGCTCCGCCGCGAGGGCGTCGACCCCGCCGCGATCCGCCTCACCCTGCTCGCGCACCACTACCGGGCCGACTGGGAGTGGACCGACCGGATCCTGCGGGACGCCGAGGAGCGTCTGGACCGCTGGCGCGCCGCCGTCTCCCGCCCGGACGGACCGTCCGCCGACGGGCTCGTGGAGGAGGTCCGCGAGGCGCTCGCCGACGACCTGGACACGCCGACCGCGCTCGCCGCGGTCGACCGCTGGGTCGAGCGCCAGCACGCCGAGGGCGGCACGGACGAGAGCGCGCCGGGCCTGGTCTCGCGCACCGTCGACGCGCTGATGGGCGTGGCCCTCTAGGGGGCGTCGTCGCGGAGCGTCCACACCCCGCCCCCACCGTGATGATCGCGGTGGGGGCGGGGCCTTTTCCGGAGGGGCCCCTCAACCCCGGCTCCGGCAGCCCTCGAACCGGTGGGCGTCGACGGGGCGGGGCCGCCGGGAACGCGCGGCGCCGGTCGGTGAGCACGCGGTGGACGCACTCGACGGTCGTCCCGTCGCAACGCCGCCCCGGGAGTCGGGTCCGGCCGTCCTCCTGCACGAGGAGGGTGCCGGGGTGCGGGCCCTCGGTGAGCCGGGAGTCCCGGCCGGCCTGCTCGGGGGCGGAGACGGAGACGAGACGGCAGGCAGGGAAGCGGACGCGACCGACATCGACGCCGGGCCTGCGGCGCGGTGGCGGAGCCGCCCGGCCGGCACACGGGGCGGTACCGCCGTACGGCACCGCCCCGTCGCGAGCCGGCTCCTGATCGGGTCCTGCTCCGGCCCGGGTCCTGCTCCGCCCCGGGTCCTACTCCGCGTCCCGCGGGCCGTCCGCCGGTGGCGGGCCGTCGTCGGGGCCGCCGGGGCCCGCGGGCCCTTCGGCGTCGCGGGGACCGTCGGCGGAGGTGCCCCGCGCGCTGTCCGCCGGACCGTCGGCGGAACCCTCCTGGGGGCCGTCCGCCGTTCCTTCGGTGCCGCGCCGGGGCGGCTTCGGCGGGCGGGTGCGACCGCCGGAGGTGTCGCGCAGGTACGAGCCGTCGCCGCCGTCGGTGGCGTGCCCGGGGGCGCCGGGGCCCGGGCCGCCGTCCCGCCGCCGCAGGTACCGCTCGAACTCGCGGGCGATGGCCTCGCCGGACGCCTCCGGCAGCTCGGCCGTGTCCCGCGCCTCCTCCAGGGTCTGGACGTACTCGGCCACCTCGCTGTCCTCGGAGGCCAGTTGGTCGACGCCGAGCTGCCAGGCGCGGGCGTCCTCGGCCAGTTCGCCGAGCGGGATCCGCAGGTCGATGAGGTCTTCCAGCCGGTTGAGCAGCGCCAGGGTGGCCTTGGGGTTCGGCGGCTGGGACACGTAGTGCGGCACGGCCGCCCACAGGCTCACCGCCGGGACGCCCGCGTGCGTGCACGCCTCCTGGAGGATGCCGACGATGCCCGTCGGGCCCTCGTACCGGGTCTCCTCCAGTTCCATCCGCCGCGCCAGGTCCGGGTCGGACGTCACGCCGCTGACCGGTACCGGCCGCGTGTGCGGGGTGTCGCCGAGCAGCGCGCCCAGGATCACGACCATCTCGACGCCCAGCTCGTGGGCGAAGCCCAGCAGCTCGTTGCAGAACGAGCGCCAGCGCATCGACGGCTCTATCCCGCGGACGAGGACCAGGTCACGGGGCTTGTCGCCGCCGACGCGGACCACGGACAGCCGGGTGGTGGGCCAGGTGATCCTGCGCACCCCGCCGTCCAGCCACACCGTGGGCCGGTTGACCTGGAAGTCGTAGTAGTCCTCGGCGTCCAGCGCCGCGAACACCTCGCCCTTCCACTCCCGTTCCAGGTGCGCGACCGCGGTGGAGGCGGCGTCGCCGGCGTCGTTCCAGCCCTCGAACGCGGCCACCATGACCGGGTCGATCAGCTCGGGAACCCCCTCGAGCTCGATCACCCAGGCCTCCTTCCGAAGTTCCGTGCGTACGGACCAACCTTACGGCGTGCGGACCCTCCGCCCGCAGCCCCTTGTACACGTCCGGGTGCTGTATCGGCCTGCCACGGCCGGGCCGCACCAAACCTCGTGGCGGCCCCCGGAGGTACGTGAAGCGCCAGGGGAGCGACCCCCGGCCGCCCACCCGGCCGATCACCGGGGCGGCCTCCCGCCCGAGCCCCGCGACCTCCCTGCCGGCCCCCGCCGACCACCCGCCCGCGGAGCCCGGGCGGCCCCACGGTCCGGGCGCCGGCCGCGGAGGCCAAGGCGGCCTCGGGCGCGTCCCGTTCGCCGCCGGCGATCCGGTACCGCCGCGGGGGAGGACGCCCTCCGGCCCGGCGCGCGGGAGGGCGGCTCCCGCAGGGAGCCGCCCTCACACCTCACCGGCCCGGATCCGCCGGGCCCTCGCGGTCAGGCGCCGCGGCGGAGCATCTCCTCGACCCGGCCCCGGATGTCGTCCGTCGCCAGGCCCCGGATCGTCAGGGTCGTACGGCGGCGCAGCACGTCGTCCGCCGTCTCGGCCCACTCGTGGTCGCGGGCGTAGGCGACCTGCGCCCAGATCTCCGGCGCGTCCGGGTGTATGCGCTCGGCCAGCTCCGGGGCCTCGTTCGCCAGGCGCGCGATGTCGAAGGCGAGCGAGCCGTAGTGCGTGGCCAGGTGGCGGGCGGTGTCGGCCGCCATGCGCGGGCCGGGCATCCCCCCGTCGACGAGCAGCCGGTGGGCGACCGCGTTGGGGTTGGCGATGCCGGGCAGCGGCAGCTTCTTCGGGAGGCTGGCGATCGGCTCCATGTCGTCGGCGAGCGGGCGGCCGGGCAGCGTGGCGAGCTTGTTCATCACCGTGCGACCGATGTGGCGGAAGGTCGTCCACTTGCCGCCGGCGACCGACAGCATGCCGCCGCGGCCCTCGGTGACGACCGTCTCGCGCTTGGCCTTGGAGGTGTCCCCGGGCCCGCCCGGCAGCACGCGCAGTCCCGCGAAGGCGTAGGTGATCAGGTCACGGGACAGCTGCTGGTCGCGGATGGAGAAGGCGGCTTCGTCCAGGATCTGGGCGGTGTCCTTCTCGTTGACCGCGACGTCGGCCGGGTCGCCCTCGTACTCCTCGTCGGTGGTGCCGAGCAGGAGCATGTCCTCCCAGGGCAGGGCGAAGGTGATGCGGTACTTGTCGATCGGGGTGGCGAGCGCGGCCTTCCACGGCGAGGTGCGCTTCAGGACGAGGTGCGCGCCCTTCGACAGGCGGATGGACGGTGCCGCGTTCGGGTTCTCCATCCGGCGCAGGTGGTCGACCCAGGGGCCGGTCGCGTTGAGCACGAGCCGGGCGTCGACGCCGAACTCGGTGCCGTCGAGCCGGTCCCGGAGCTCGGCGCCCGTGACGCGGCCCTGCGTGAACCGCAGCCCGGTGACCTCGGCGTGGTTGAGGACGGTGGCGCCCGAGTCGACGGCCGCGCGGACCGTCATGAGCGCCATCCTGGCGTCGTTCATCTGGTCGTCGCCGTACACGGCCACGGCCTTCAGGTTCTCGGTGCGCAGCTCCGGCACGTCCTGCGCGGCCTTGGCCGGGCTGAGCAGGTGACCGACGCCGTCACCGAACGCGGAGAGCGCCGAGTAGGCGAAGACCCCCGCGCCGAGCTTGGCGGCGCCGTGCGGCCCGCCCTTGTAGACCGGCAGGTAGAAGGTGAGCGGGTTCGCCAGGTGCGGGGCGACCTGGCGGGAGACCGCACGGCGCTCGAAGTGGTTCTCCGCGACCAGCTTCACCGCGCCGGTCTGCAGGTAGCGCAGGCCGCCGTGGAGCAGCTTGGAGGAGGCGGAGGAGGTGGCGCCGGCGAAGTCGCCGGCGTCCACCAGGGCCACCCGCAGCCCGGACTGCGCGGCGTGCCAGGCCGTGGAGATGCCCAGGATGCCGCCGCCGATCACCAGGAGGTCGTAGGTGGCCTTGGAGAGCTGCTCCCGCGTCTCGGCACGGCTCGGCAGGGAACCGGCAGCCGGGTGCGTCCCGAGGGTGGGGACGCTCTGCAGGGTGGTCATGTCGATGTACTCCTCGTCAGTTCTCTTCTTCGAACCAGCCCATGGAGCGTTCAACGGCCTTGAGCCAGTTCTTGTACTCGCTGTCACGCTTGTCAGCGTCCATGCGGGGGGTCCACTCGGCGGCCCTGCGCCAGTTGGCGCGCAGCGCGTCGGTGTCGGGCCAGAAGCCGACGGCCAGGCCGGCGGCGTAGGCGGCGCCGAGGCAGGTCGTCTCGGCGACCATGGGGCGCACCACGGGGGCGTCCACGAAGTCCGAGAGCGTCTGCATCAGCAGGTTGTTGGAGGTCATGCCGCCGTCGACCTTGAGCGCGGCCAGCTCGACGCCGGAGTCCTTCGTCATGGCGTCGGTGATCTCGCGGGTCTGCCAGGCGGTGGCCTCGAGCACGGCGCGCGCGATGTGCGCCTTGGTGACGTACCGGGTGAGGCCGGCGATCACACCGCGGGCGTCGGAGCGCCAGTACGGGGCGAACAGGCCGGAGAAGGCGGGCACGAAGTACGCGCCGCCGTTGTCGTCGACCGAGGACGCGAGCGTCTCGATCTCGGCGGCGGAGTTGATCAGGCCCATCTGGTCGCGCATCCACTGCACCAGGGAGCCGGTGACGGCGATGGAGCCTTCCAGGGCGTACACCGGGGCCTGGTCGCCGATCTTGTAGCCGACGGTGGTGATCAGGCCCGAGTACGAGTTGATGATCTTCTCGCCGGTGTTCAGCAGCAGGAAGGTGCCCGTGCCGTACGTCGACTTGGCCTCGCCCTCGGAGAAGCAGGTCTGGCCGAACAGGGCCGCCTGCTGGTCGCCGAGCGCGGAGGCGACCGGGACGCCGTCCAGGACGCCGCCCTTGACGTGGCCGTACACCTCGGCGGAGGACCGGATCTCCGGCAGGACCGTGGTGGGGACGTCCATGGACTGGGCGATCTTGTCGTCCCACTCCATGGTGTGGAGGTTCATCAGCATGGTCCGGGAGGCGTTGGTGACGTCGGTGACGTGACGACCGCCGTCGACACCGCCCGTGAGGTTCCAGATGACCCAGGAGTCCATGGTGCCGAACAGGATGTCGCCGGCTTCCGCGCGCTCGCGCAGGCCCTCGACGTTGTCGAGCATCCAGCGGATCTTCGGGCCGGCGAAGTACGACGCCAGCGGCAGGCCCGTCTCGCGGCGGAAGCGGTCCTGGCCGACGTTGCGGCCGAGCTCCCTGCACAGGGCGTCGGTGCGGGTGTCCTGCCAGACGATGGCGTTGTGGACGGGCTCACCGGTGTTCTTGTCCCACAGCAGCGTGGTCTCGCGCTGGTTGGTGATGCCGATCGCCTTGACGTCGGCGGAGGTGATGCCGGCCTTCTCGATCGCGCCGGCGACGACCTCCTGGACGTTGGTCCAGATCTCGGTCGCGTCGTGCTCCACCCAGCCGGGCTTGGGGAAGATCTGCTCGTGCTCCTTCTGGTCGACGGAGACGATGCGCCCGTCGCGGTCGAAGACGATGCAGCGGCTGGAGGTGGTGCCCTGGTCGATGGCCGCGATGAACGGGCCGGCGGTGTGTGCGTCGGTCACGGTTGCTCCCGTAGGTGAGTGAGAAGGACGGCTCAGGCGAACGCGATGGTGTAGATACCCGCGGCGAGGGCTCCGCCGATCAGCGGGCCGACGACGGGGATCCAGGCGTAGCCCCAGTCGGAGCCGCCCTTGTTCGGCAGCGGGAGCAGGGCGTGCACGATGCGCGGTCCGAGGTCACGGGCCGGGTTGATGGCGTAACCGGTCGGGCCGCCGAGCGAGAGGCCGATGGAGACCACGACGAGCGCGACCATCAGCCCGCCGAGGGCGCCGAGGCCCTTGCCGCTGTCGTTGAGGCCCTGCGTGAGGACCGCGAGGACCAGCACGACGGTGCCGAGGACCTCGGTGGCCAGGTTCTGCCAGACGTTGCGGATCTCGGGGCCGGTGGAGAAGACACCGAGCACGGGGCCGGCCTTGGCGGCGGACCCGCCGTGGGGGCCCTCGATCGCCTTGTCGGCCGGGTCGCCCACGATCTCGCGGTCCGTGAGGTGCGCGTGGAACTGCCCGTAGTAGGCGACCCACACCAGCGCCGCGCCGATCACGGCGCCGAGGAGCTGGCCCGCGAAGTAGACCGGGACGTTGTTCCAGTCCCCGTCCTTGACCGCGATGCCGACCGTGACGGCGGGGTTGAGGTGGGCGCCGGAGAGCGAGCCCGTCATGTAGACGGCGGTCAGGACCGCGAAGCCCCACCCGAAGGTGATGGCCAGCCAGCCGGCGTTCTGCGCCTTGGAGCGCTTCAGCGTGACGGCGGCGCACACGCCACCGCCGAGCAGGATGAGTACGGCGGTACCAATGATCTCGCCGATGAAGATGTCGGAGCTGGACACCCGCGACTCCTTTGTCCTTCGTCCAGGGGAAGGCGAACCCCGGGTCCCTCCGGTGGTCCGCGCCCTCGGGTGAGGGCGGTGCCGGCCTCCTGGCGTTGTCACACTCTAGCGCGTCATTCCGGTAGGTGTTCGACAATGCCGACCGATGGACGGCAGTTTTGCCCCCGGGTGAATTCCGCGTCAAGGGTTCGCGCCCGAGAGACCCGATCGTTACCGCAGGCCGGCGCGCGCGGCACGGTCACGACCGGCGTGTGGGGGGGCGCGGCGGGCGGACCGGCCCGGGGCGGCCGACCGCCGCGGGAGCCCGTACGAGGGGCCCCGGAGGGTACTCCCGGCGGCCCGCGGCAGCCCGCGGCGGCCCGGGGGTGCGGACGAGGGCGTGCCCACCCGGCCGCGTGCGTACGGCGGGCCCCGGCGGGCGCCCCGCGGCCGGGCCCGGCACGCGTCCACGGCGGACGGGGCGGCCCGCGGGGTCAGAAGCGGCCGGCGCCCAGGTCGCGCGAGACGGCGCGGGCGCACTCGCGCACCGCCGCCACCAGTTCCGACCGCAGCTCGCCGGCGGCGCACACGCGCTCCACGGCCCCGGTGATCGCCACGGCCCCGACGGGCATCCGCCGCCGGTCGTGGATCGGCGCCGCGACCGAGGCGACGCCCTCCCAGGTCTCCTCCACGTCCGCGGCCCAGCCACGCGCCCGCGTCAGGTCCAGGAGCTCCTCGAAGTCCTCCAGGCCCGTCACCGTCCGGGGGGTGAACGCCTTGCGCTCCACCTCCATCGCCTCGCTGTGCGCGACGGGGTCGTACGCGGACAGGACCTTGCCGAGCGCCGTGGAGTGCAGCGGCTGCATGGCGCCGACCTCCAGCACCTGCCGGCTGTCGTCGGGGCGGAAGACGTGGTGGATGACGAGCACCCCGTGCTGGTGGAGCACGCCCAGGTGCACGCTCTCCCCGCTGGAGCGGGCCAGGTCGTCCGTCCAGACCAGCGCCCGGGCCCGCAGCTCGTGCACGTCGAGGTAGCTGTTGCCGAGCCGCAGCAGCTCGGCGCCGAGCTGGTACCGTCCCGACGCCGCGTCCTGCTCCACGAAGCCCTCCGACTGGAGGGTG
This sequence comes from Streptomyces kanasensis, assembly GCF_043077165.1. NCBI lineage: Bacteria > Bacillati > Actinomycetota > Actinomycetes > Kitasatosporales > Streptomycetaceae > Streptomyces > Streptomyces kanasensis. The sequence goes on along the minus strand of NZ_JBIBSF010000010.1, from coordinate 152,605 downwards.
CGCAGGATGCCGTGGGCCGTGCCCTTCGCCAGGCCGAGTGACGAGGCGATGTCGGAGAGACCCAGCCGGCGCTCCCCGCCCGCGAGCAGGCGCAGCATCGCCGCCGCCCGCTCCAGCGACTGGATGTTCTTCGCCATCCCCGCCCTGCTCCTTCACTCCGTGGTTCGACAATGCTGAACACTATCGGTCGTTGCCGACCCGCGGCCACATCCTGGGACGCCTCCCCGCGCCGACCGGCCGGACCTCGACCCCGCCAAGCATGCCGTCCGCCACGTGGGACGCCGTGTCCGCCCCGGGGGAGGGGCGGTTACGCTGACGACGTGCGCCTCCCCGACGGGGGCGCAAAGCCGACAGCCGTCGCACTCCAGGGAGCACCTCCATGGCCTCGTTGCCGACCCCGTCCCCCTCGTCCGCCGCCGGTGACCGCGCGGCCGCACTCCGCGAGGCGCTCGCCACCCGCGTGGTCGTCGCCGACGGAGCCATGGGCACGATGCTCCAGGCGCAGGAGCCCACCCTCGACGACTTCGAGAACCTCGAGGGCTGCAACGAGATCCTCAACCTCACCCGGCCCGACATCGTCCGTTCGGTCCACGACGCCTACTTCGCCGTCGGCGTCGACTGCGTCGAGACGAACACCTTCGGCGCCAACCACTCCGCGCTCGGCGAGTACGACATCGCCCACCGCGTGTACGAGCTGTCCGAGGCAGGCGCCCGCATCGCCCGCGAGGTCGCCGACGAGTACACCGCCGCGGGCGGGGGCCCGCGCTGGGTCCTCGGCTCCATGGGCCCGGGCACCAAGCTGCCCACCCTGGGCCACGCCCCGTACACGGTCCTGCGCGACGCCTACCAGAGCAACGCCGAGGGCCTGGTCGCCGGCGGCTCCGACGCCCTGCTCGTGGAGACCACCCAGGACCTCCTCCAGACCAAGGCCGCCGTCCTCGGCGCCCGCCGCGCCCTCGAGGCGCTCGGCGCCGACGTGCCGCTCATCGTCTCCGTCACCGTCGAGACCACCGGCACCATGCTGCTCGGCTCGGAGATCGGCGCCGCGCTCACCGCGCTGGAGCCGCTCGGCATCGACATGATCGGCCTGAACTGCGCCACCGGCCCCGCCGAGATGAGCGAGCACCTGCGCTACCTCGCCCGCCACTCGCGCGTCCCCCTCTCCTGCATGCCCAACGCCGGGCTGCCCGTCCTCGGCAAGGACGGCGCCCACTACCCCCTCACCGCGCCGGAGCTGGCCGACGCCCAGGAGGGCTTCGTCCGCGAGTACGGGCTGTCGCTCGTCGGCGGCTGCTGCGGCACCACCCCCGAGCACCTGCGCCAGGTCGTCGAACGCGTGCGCGGCATCACGCCCGCGCCCCGCGACCCGCGCCCCGAGCCCGGCGCTGCCTCCCTCTACCAGACCGTGCCGTTCCGCCAGGACACCTCCTACCTCGCCATCGGCGAGCGGACCAACGCCAACGGCTCCAAGAAGTTCCGCGAGGCCATGCTGGAGGGCCGCTGGGACGACTGCGTCGAGATGGCCCGGGACCAGATCCGCGAGGGCGCCCACATGCTCGACCTGTGCGTCGACTACGTGGGCCGCGACGGCGTCGCCGACATGGAGGAGCTGGCCGGCCGCTTCGCCACCGCCTCCACCCTCCCCGTCGTCCTGGACTCCACCGAGGTGGACGTCCTGCGCGCCGGTCTGGAGAAGCTCGGCGGCCGCGCCGTCATCAACTCCGTCAACTACGAGGACGGCGACGGGCCCGAGTCCCGCTTCGCTCAGGTCACCGCCCTCGCCCGGGAGCACGGCGCCGCCCTCATCGCCCTCACCATCGACGAGGAGGGCCAGGCCCGCACGGTGGAGAAGAAGGTCGAGATCGCCGAGCGGCTCATCGCCGACCTCACCGGCAACTGGGGCATCCACGAGGAGGACATCCTCGTCGACTGCCTCACCTTCACCATCTGCACCGGCCAGGAGGAGTCCCGCAAGGACGGCGTCGCCACCATCGAGGCGATCCGGGAGCTCAAGCGCCGCCGCCCCGCCGTGCAGACCACCCTCGGCCTGTCCAACATCTCCTTCGGCCTCAACCCGGCCGCCCGCATCCTGCTCAACTCCGTCTTCCTCGACGAGTGCGTGAAGGCCGGCCTCGACTCCGCGATCGTGCACGCCAGCAAGATCCTGCCGATCGCGCGCTTCTCCGAGGAGGAGGTCCGCACCGCCCTGGACCTCGTGTACGACCGCCGCGCCGAGGGCTACGACCCGCTCCAGAAGCTCATGCAGCTGTTCGAGGGGGCCACCGCGAAGTCCCTCAAGGCCGGCAGGGCCGAGGAACTGGCCGCCCTCCCGCTGGACGAACGCCTCAAGCGCCGCATCATCGACGGCGAGAAGAACGGCCTGGAGGCCGACCTCGACGAGGCCCTGACGACCCGCAAGGCCCTCGACATCGTCAACGACACCCTCCTGGACGGCATGAAGGTCGTCGGCGAGCTGTTCGGCTCCGGCCAGATGCAGCTGCCCTTCGTCCTCCAGTCGGCCGAGGTGATGAAGACGGCCGTCGCCTACCTCGAACCGCACATGGAGAAGACGGACGACGACGGCAAGGGCACCATCGTGCTGGCCACCGTCCGCGGCGACGTCCACGACATCGGCAAGAACCTCGTCGACATCATCCTGTCGAACAACGGCTACAACGTCGTCAACCTCGGCATCAAGCAGCCCGTCTCCGCCATCCTCGAAGCGGCCGAGGAGCACCGCGCGGACGTCATCGGGATGTCCGGGCTCCTCGTCAAGTCGACCGTGATCATGAAGGAGAACCTGGAGGAGCTCAACCAGCGCGAGCTCGCCGCCAAGTACCCCGTGATCCTCGGTGGCGCCGCCCTCACCCGCGCCTACGTCGAGCAGGACCTCCACGAGATCTACCAGGGCGAGGTCCGCTACGCCCGGGACGCCTTCGAGGGCCTGCGCCTGATGGACGCCCTCATCGCCGTCAAGCGCGGCGTCCCCGGCGCCGCGCTCCCCGAACTCCGGCAGCGCCGCGTGCGCCCCGCGGTCACCGTCGAGGAGCGCGAGCCCGAGCCCGGCGTGCGCTCCGACGTCGCCACCGACAACCCGGTCCCCGAGCCGCCCTTCCGGGGCACCCGCGTGATCAAGGGCATCCAGCTGAAGGAGTACGCCGGCTGGCTCGACGAGGGCGCGCTCTTCAAGGGCCAGTGGGGCCTGAAGCAGAACCGCACCGGCGAGGGTCCCTCGTACGAGGAGCTGGTGGAGACCGAGGGCAGGCCCCGGCTGCGCGGCTGGCTCGAGCAGCTCCACACGCGCAACCTCCTGGAGGCGGCCGTGGTGTACGGCTACTTCCCCTGCGTCTCCAAGGGGGACGACCTGATCGTCCTCGACGAGGCGGGCAACGAGCGCACCCGCTTCACCTTCCCGCGCCAGCGCCGCGGCCGCCGCCTGTGCCTCGCCGACTTCTTCCGGCCGGAGGAGTCCGGCGAGACCGACGTCGTCGGCTTCCAGGTCGTCACCGTCGGCTCCCGCATCGGCGAGGCCACCGCCGAGCTGTTCGCCGCCGACGCCTACCGCGACTACCTGGAGCTGCACGGGCTGTCCGTCCAGCTCGCCGAGGCCCTCGCCGAGTACTGGCACGGCCGGGTCCGCGCGGAGCTCGGCTTCGGCGGCGAGGACCCGGCGGACGTGGAGGACATGTTCGCGCTCAAGTACCGCGGCGCCCGGTTCTCCCTCGGCTACGGCGCCTGTCCCGACCTGGAGGACCGCGCCAAGATCGCCGACCTGCTGCGGCCCGAGCGGATCGGCGTCCACCTCTCCGAGGAGTTCCAGCTGCACCCCGAGCAGTCGACGGACGCCATCGTCCTGCACCACCCGGAGGCGAAGTACTTCAACGCCCGCTGACCCGCCAGGGCGCGCCGCAGCGTGACGGCGGCGCGCCGGGGCGTCACGACGTACACTGGTCGGTCCAGCGCAGGCCGGTCGCTTTTCCACCACCGGGGGTTCCCGGCGGGGAGGCGGCCGGCCTTCTCGTCCCCTTGGAGGTGTGCCGATGACCAGTACGGTCCCCGCGTCCCTGACCCGAACGGCCGACGGTGCCGCGCTGCAGGCGGTCTTCCTGGACATGGACGGCACGCTCGTCGACACCGAGGGCTTCTGGTGGGACGTGGAGGTCGGTGTCTTCGCCGACCTCGGCCACGAGCTGGACGAGTCCTGGCGCGACATCGTCGTCGGCGGCCCCATGACCCGCAGCGCGGGGTACCTCATCGAGGCCACCGGCGCCGACGTCACCCTCCCGGAGCTCACCACGCTCCTCAACGACCGCTTCGAGGAGCGCATCGACGGCGGCGTCCCCCTCATGCCGGGCGCCGCGCGGCTGCTGGCCGAGCTCACCGAGCACGCCGTCCCCACCGCCCTGGTCTCCGCCTCCCACCGCCGCATCATCGACCGGGTGCTGCGCACCCTCGGCGCCGAGCACTTCACCCTCACCGTGGCCGGCGACGAGGTGCCCCGGACCAAGCCGCACCCGGACCCCTACCTGCTGGCCGCCCGGCGGGTGGGCGCGGACCCGGCGAGATGCGCCGTCATCGAGGACACCTCCACCGGTGTGGCCGCCGCCGAGGCCGCGGGCTGCCGCGTCGTCGCCGTCCCGTCGCTGGCCCCGATCGCCCCCGCCGACGGGCGCGTCGTCGTCGGTTCCCTCGAAGAAGTCGACCTCCGCTTCCTGCGCGCACTGATCACCGGACGACACTGACCCGCCCACCGTGCGTGGCTCACCGAATATCGGAAAAACTCTCGGCGTCGGAGCGTGCATTTTCCGTAACGGGGTGGAAAACCGCCCAACGTGACCTTGGTCACCCAGCGTGCCGCCGTCCCGGTGCCCGCAACGCCGCGCATGCCTGGATCGGACCGCTTCGAACGTGCCCATGTGTCCGCATTCATGAGTGCGTGTACGAATCATTCCGGCGTTTTCCCGCCCCCCGCATTCGGTTCGAAGATCGAATTCTGATGACGCCTCAACTCCGGTCGGGTCGGGCATTACAGGGCGATGCCACTAATCTTTGCGCCGAGCCCTTCGCCGCACCCACCCCGTGCCGCGGCCGCCACCACGCAGCCGTGACCACGGGGTCGATCGTGCGCACACCCGGCCCGATCGCCCCGCCCCACAGGGCGCCCGCGGCAGGGGCTCCGCACACCGCCTCACCCCCGTGCCGGACCAGGAGTACGTCCCCCCATGAACCGCAAGACCTTGGTGCTGCCGGCCGTCGTCGGCCTGCTGGCCTCCCCCCTCCTCGCCGCCTGCGGGAGTGAGACGGCCGGCAACGGCGGAGGCAACGCCATCGTCGTCGGCACCACCGACCAGTTCACCGCCACCGAGGACGCCCCGGCACCCTTCGACCCGGCCTACGCGTACGACACCGGCGTGTGGAACGTGCTCCGCCAGACCGTCCAGACGCTCATGCACATGCCGCGCGGCGGCGGGCGCCCGGTCCCCGAGGCCGCGTCCCAGTGCCAGTTCACCGACAACGCCAGCGAGAGCTACCGCTGCACCCTGCGCGAGGACCTGACCTTCGCCGACGGCGCGCCCGTCACCGCGCAGGACGTGAAGTTCTCCATCGAGCGCGTCCTGGCCATCAAGTCCGACAACGGCGCCGCGGGCCTCCTGTCCAACATCGACACCATCGAGACCAAGGGCCCCCGCGAGGTCGTCTTCCACCTGAAGACGCCCGACGCCACCTTCCCGTACAAGCTCTCCACGCCCGTCGCCGGCATCGTCCCCAGCGACAAGTACGAGGCCGGCGCCCTCCGCGAGGGCTTCCAGGTCGACGGCTCCGGGCCGTACACGATGAAGCCCGAGGTCCGCGACGGCCGCCTCGTCGACGTCGTCTTCACCAGGAACCCGCGCTACAAGGGCGACATCAAGCTCCGCAACGACAGCGTCGAGCTGCGCCCCTTCGAGGACGCCGAGGCCATGGGCCGGGCCCTGCGCGCCGGCGACATCGACATGATGGCCCGCACCCTCGAACCCGAGCAGATCAAGAAGCTCGACGAGGAGCCGGAGGAGGGCGTCAAGCTCACCGAGGTGCCCGGCCTGGAGATCCGCTACCTCGCCTTCAACACCCAGGCCCCCGCCGTCAAGGACAAGGCCGTCCGCCAGGCCATGGCCGCCCTCGTCGACCGCAGCCGGATCGCGCAGACGGTCTACGGCCCCACGGCCACGCCGCTCTACTCGCTGATCCCGTCGACGATCGCCGGCCACTCCAACTCGTTCTTCAACAAGTACGGCGAGCCCAGCCGCGCCAAGGCCGCCGGCCTCCTGCGCGACGCGGACATCGACACCCCGGTCAAGCTGACCCTGCACTACACCAGCGACCACTACGGGACCGCCACCGCCAAGGAGTTCGCCGCCCTGCGCGACCAGCTCAACGGCAGCGGGCTCTTCGACGTGACGGTCGAGGGCGTCGAGTGGTCCACCTTCCGGCCCGCCCAGAAGCGGGGCGACTACGCGGTCTACGGACTCGGCTGGTTCCCCGACTTCCCGGACCCGGACAACTACATCGCGCCGTTCCTCGACGCCGACAACTTCCTCAACACCCCCTACGTCAGCACGGAGGCGCGGGAACGGCTCATCCCCGCCTCCCGCCGCGCAGCGGACCGCGCCGCCGCCGCACCCGCCTTCCAGCGCCTCCAGGACATCGTCGCCGACGACGTCCCGGTCCTCCCGCTCTGGCAGGGCAAGCAGTACGTCGCCTCCCGCGACACCCTCACCGGCGTCGAATGGGCCCTCAACACCTCCTCGGACCTCCAGCTCTGGGAGCTCGGCCGAGGAACCGCCTGACCCCTGCTGTACCGAAGAGATCCAGAGGCAAGGTTCCAGTGAAGGCACACAACAAGTGGCTGACGGCCCCGCTCGCCGCGGGGCTGGCCGCCGCCACGCTCAGCGGCTGCGGCACCGACAAGGACGCCGGTTCCGGTGACGGCGCCGGGGCGATCGTCGTCGGCATGTCCGAGGAGGTCCTGGCGACCGACCCGGCCACCGGCTACGACCCCGGCTCCTGGCTGCTGTTCAACAACGTCTTCCAGTCCCTGCTCAGCTTCCCCAAGGGCGCCACCACGCCCCAGCCGGAGGCCGCCGAGAGCTGCGAGTTCGAGAAGGGCGCCAGCAGGGTGTACCGCTGCACCCTGCGCGAGGGCCTGAAGTTCAGCAACGGAAACCCGCTCACCGCCGAGGACGTCAAGTTCTCCTTCGAGCGCGTCCTGAAGATCGACGACGAGAACGGCCCCGGGCCGCTGCTCTCGACGCTCGACAAGATCGAGACGCCCGACGACCGGACGGTCGTCTTCACGCTGAAGGTGCCCGACGCCACCTTCCCCAGCAAGATCGCTTCCGGTGCCGGCTCCATCGTCGACCACCGCGAGTACCCGGCCGACTCCCTGCGCACCGACGGCAAGGCCGTGGGCTCCGGCCCCTACCGGCTGGACTCCTTCGGCGACACGGAGGCCGCCTTCTCGGTCAACCCGGAGTACAAGGGCACCGCCAAGGTCAAGAACGACGGCGTCAGGCTGAAGTTCTACCAGGGCGACCGCAAGGCCCTCGCCGACGGCCTGATCAAGGGCGACGTCGACGTCGCCTACCGCGGCCTGGCCGCCGCCGACATCAAGGCCCTCAACGGCTCCCCGACGGCCGGCCAGAAGGGCATCGAGGTCATCGAGGGCTCCAGCGCCGAGGTCCAGCACCTGGTCTTCAACATGCAGGACCCGGTCGCCGGCAAGCTCGGCGTCCGCAAGGCCATCGCCCACCTCGTCGACCGTGACGCCCTGGTGCAGAACGTGTACGAGTCCACGGCGACGCCGCTCTACTCGATCGTCCCCGCCGGCATCCTCGGCCACAACACCGCCTTCTTCGACCGCTACGGCGACCGCCCGCAGCCCGAGAAGGCGAAGGCGGCGCTGAAGGAGGAGGGCATCAAGGGCAAGGTCAAGATCACCCTCTACTCCACGCCCAGCCGCTACGGCCCGGGCACGGACGAGCAGCTGAAGGCCATCGCACAGCAGCTCAACGACAGCGGGCTGTTCGAGGCCGAGATGAAGTCCGTCGAGTACGACCAGTACGAGAAGGACATCAAGGCCGGCAAGTACGGCGTCTACATCAAGGGCTGGGTCCCGGACTACCCGGACCCGGACAACTTCACCCAGCCGTTCTTCGGCGAGGGCAACGTCCTCGACAACCACTACGAGAACAACAAGATCACCGGCAAGATCATCCCGGACACCGCCGCGGCCGCCGACCGCAGCGCCGCCCAGGACGACTTCGGCCGGCTGCAGAACCTCGTCGCCGACGACGTCCCGCTCCTCCCGCTGTGGCAGGCCAAGCAGTACGCCGTCGCGCACAACACCATCACCGGTCTGGAGTGGACCCTCGACGCGTCCACGGTCTTCCGCTTCTGGGAGATCAAGAAGGGCTGACCCCCGCCCGCCGCGACCCCGCCCGCAGCGCGCCGCCGCCCCCGTGGAGCACCCACGGGGGCGGCGGCGCGCCCACGGTCCCGCCGGCCGCGCACGACGTGCGGCCCGCGGCCCGCCGCGCGGTCGTACCCGCGCGGCGGTCGTACCCCGCGTGGCGGTCGTACCCGCGCGGCGGTCGGCCGGACTACTGCGCGCCCGGCCGCACCAGGCCGCTCTCGTACGCGTACACCGCCGCCTGCACCCGATCGCGCAGACCCAGCTTCGTCAGCACGTGGCCCACGTGGGTCTTCACGGTCGTCTCCGACACGAACAGGTCCGCCGCGATCTCCGCGTTCGACAGGCCGCGCGCGACCAGCTTCAACACCTCGACCTCGCGGTCGGTGAGGGTGTTCAGGGCGTCCGGCACCGGCTCGTCGCCCGACGGCAGGTGGTCGGCGTACTTGTCCAGCAGCCGCCGCGTGATGCTCGGCGCCAGCATCGCCTCACCGGCCGCCACCACCCGGATCGCCTGCACCAGCTCGTTCGCCGGGGCGTCCTTCAGCAGGAACCCGCTCGCCCCCGCGCGCAGCGCCTCGACCACGTACTCGTCGAGGTCGAACGTCGTCAGCACGAGCACCTTCGCCGGCCCGTCCCGCCCCGGCCCGGTGACCTGGCGGGTGGCCTCCACCCCGTCCATCCGCGGCATGCGGATGTCCATCAGCACCACGTCCGGTTGGAGCGCGCGCACCTGGTCGAGTGCCTGGAGGCCGTCACCGGCCTCACCCACGACCGCGATGTCCTGCTCGGCCTCCAGGATCATCCGGAAGCCGGTGCGCAGCAGCGGCTGGTCGTCGACCAATAGGACGCGGATGGCCACGGGTACTCCTCACGGGATAGCTGGTCCCGGCCCATTCTGCCCCGAGCGGGGCGGCGGGACGGGCAGGGGGTAGACCGGGGGAGTCCCGCCGAACTCGGGGCAGAACGCCTGGTGGTCGCACCACCCGCACAGCTTGGTCCGCCGCGGCCGCCAGTCGCCCGTCTCCGTCGCCGTGCGGATCGCGTCCCACAGGGCCAGCAGCTTGCGCTCCACCCGCCGCAGGTCGGTCATCACCGGGTCGTACGTCACCACGTCGCCGCTGCCGAGGTACACCAGCTGGAGGCGGCGGGGGACCACCCCCTTCAGCCGCCACACCACCAGCGCGTAGAAGGTCATCTGGAACAGCGCGCCCTCGCCGTACTCCGGCCGGGGGGCCTTGCCCGTCTTGTAGTCGACGATCCGCACCTCACCGGACGGGGCCACGTCGATCCGGTCGATCACCCCGCGCAGCCGCAGCCCCGACTCCAGCTCCGTCTCCACCATGAGCTCCCGCTCCGCCGGCTCCAGCCGCGTCGGGTCCTCCAGCGTGAACCACCGCTCGACGAGCTCCTCCGCCTCCCCGAGCCAGCGCGCCAGCCGCTCGCCGTCGGCGTCGTCCTCGAACAGCGTGCCCAGCTCCGGCCGCGACTCCAGCAGCCGGTCCCACTGCCCCGGCACCATCGCACGGGCCCGCGGAGCCGTCCGCTCCACGGCCGGGTCGTCGAAGAGCCGCTCCAGCACCGCGTGCACCAGCGTGCCCCGCGTCGCCGCCGGGCTCGGCTTCTCCGGCAGCCTGTCGATCACCCGGAACCGGTACAGCAACGGGCACTGCATGAAGTCACCGGCACGGGAGGGCGAGAGCGAGGCGGGCGGCTGGGGAGCGGAGGTCATGACGAAGACCCTACGGCCCGCCACGGACATCCGGCGGCATACCATCGACGGCAGACCACCACACACTGCATGATCGAGAGAGAAGCACCCCGCAGCGCACCCTCCACCCCGAAGGGAACCCGTGAACCAGGACGACGAGAGCGGCGACGGCACGCGCCCCCGGTCCGACACGGCCCGCACCCCCCGCCGCCCCGCCGGGCGGCGACGCGGCGACGAGCCGGGCGGCGGCCTGCTCATGGGCCGGGTCTTCGGGGTCCCCGTCTACGTGGCTCCGAGCTGGTTCCTCGTCGCGGCGCTGATCACCTGGGTCTTCGGCGGGCAACTGGACCGCGTCCTGCCGGAGCTGGGGAACGTCCGGTACCTCGTCTCGCTCTTCTTCGCCGTCGCCTTCTACGGTTCGGTGCTCGTCCACGAGCTGGCCCACACGGTCGCCGCCCTCCGCTTCAAGCTGCCGGTCCGCCGCATCCAGCTCCAGTTCTTCGGAGGCGTCTCCGAGATCGAGAAGGAGACCGAGACCCCGGGCCGGGAGTTCGTCCTCGCCTTCGTCGGGCCCCTCCTCTCCCTGGTCCTCGCCGGTGTCTTCTACGCCGGGATGTCGGCCGTCGAGCCCGGTACGGTCCCCGGCGTCCTCCTCGCCGGACTGATGATCTCCAACCTGCTCGTCGCCGCCTTCAACCTCCTGCCGGGCCTCCCGCTCGACGGCGGGCGCATGCTCCGCGCGGTCGTCTGGAAGATCACGGGTCGCCCCATGAGCGGGACGGTCGCCGCCGCCTGGGCCGGCCGGGCCCTCGCGGTGGCCGTCCTGATCGGCCTCCCCCTGCTCACCCACACGGGCGCCCTGGGCAACGCCGCGGACGAGCTCAGCGGCATGGACACCGTCATGGACGCCCTGCTCGCCGCGATCCTCGCCGCGATCATCTGGACCGGCGCCGGCAACAGCCTGCGCATGGCCCGCCTGCGCGAACGCCTCCCCGACCTGCGGACCCGCGCGCTGACCCGGCGCGCCGTCCCCGTCAGCTCCGACACCCCCCTCAGCGAGGCCCTGCGCCGGGCCAACGACGCCGGCGCCCGCGCCCTCGTCATCGTCGACGGCCAGGGCGAGCCGACCGCCCTCGTCCGGGAGGCCGCCATAGTCGGCGTCCCGCAGCACCGGCGGCCGTGGGTCGCCGTGAGCGGACTGGCGCAGGACCTCACCGACGGCATGCGCGTCCCCGCCGACCTCTCCGGCGAGGCACTGCTCGAACGCCTCCGCGAGACGCCCGCCACGGAGTACCTCGTCGTCGAGGACACCGGCGAGGTGTACGGAGTGCTCTCCACCGCCGACGTCGAGCGCGCCTTCGTCCAGGCGATGGCCCGCCCGGGCAGCGGGCCCCGCTAGGGCCTGTCTTTCGGATCGTGCCGGGCTCGTGGTGTCCGGCACCGCGCCCCGCCGCGTCGTCGTCGGTCGCCCATGCTCCGCGGTGACTCCCTCCTCCGCCCTGCGATCCACGGCACCGGACCCCGCCCCCCGATCCGGCCTGATCCAGAGGACAGGCCCCAGCCGCGCCCGTCGGACCCGGTCGGGCCTGCCCGCTCTCCGGACGGGACCCGGGGGTCCCGACCGGCCGGGCGGCCGCGTCGGGAGGGGCGCCGGGCGCGCGCCCGGCACCGTGGTCGGGCCGCCCGCCACCGACGGGTACCCTGGTCACATGTCCGAACCGACCGGTGCCGCCCGCCGTCGCGGGCCCTTCAAGGTCGGGGACCAGGTCCAGCTCACCGACCCCAAGGGACGCCACTACACGTTCACGCTCGAGGCCGGGAAGAACTTCCACACCCACAAGGGTTCCTTCCCGCACGACGAGCTGATCGGCGCCCCCGAGGGCAGTGTTGTCCGTACCACGGGAAACGTCGCCTACCTCGCGCTGCGCCCCCTGCTCCCCGACTACGTCCTGTCCATGCCCCGTGGGGCCGCAGTCGTCTACCCGAAGGACGCGGGCCAGATCCTCGCCTTCGCCGACATCTTCCCCGGCGCCCGCGTCGTGGAGGCCGGTGTCGGCTCCGGCTCGCTCAGCAGCTTCCTGCTGCGCGCCGTCGGCGACAGCGGCATGCTCCACTCCTACGAGCGCCGCGAGGACTTCGCGGAGATCGCCAAGGCGAACGTGGAGCGCTACTTCGGCGGTCCCCACCCGGCCTGGCAGCTCACCGTCGGCGACCTCCAGGACAACCTGACCGACGCCGACGTCGACCGCGTCATCCTGGACATGCTCGCCCCGTGGGAGTGCCTGGAGGCCGTCTCCAAGGCGCTGGTGCCCGGTGGCATCCTCTGCTGCTACGTCGCGACGACGACCCAGCTGGCCCGGACCGTGGAGTCCATCCGCGAGATCGGCTGCTACGCCGAGCCGCAGCCGTGGGAGTCGATGATCCGCAACTGGCACGTCGAGGGCCTGGCCGTCCGGCCGGACCACCGCATGATCGGCCACACCGGATTCCTCGTCACCGCCCGCCGCCTCGCGGACGGCGTGGAGCCCCCCATGCGCCGCCGCCGCCCCGCCAAGGGCGCCTACGGCGAGGACTACGAGGGCCCCAACAAGGGCTGACGCCCCGCAACACCACGACGCCGCCGCCAGGTTCCCTTACACGCACGGGGAACTCCGCGGCGGCGTCGCCGCGTTCCCCCGCGGGGGACCGCCCCCGTGCGGCCCCGCCCCGCCACCCGCCGCACGGACCCCCGCGGTTCCCGCCGGGTGTGACGTGTGGCACGATGCTGGGCACTCCACCGGCCACGCGCCACCGCCACCGCACGACCACAGGAGACGCTCCGCGTGCAGACCTCCGCCGCCCCGGACCTCGCGCACACCCACGCCCGCCCGACCCACTGGCTCGCGACCGCGACCGCCATGGCCGGCGTCGTCGCGCTCGCCGCCCTGGCACAGCCGGCGCCCGCCGTCGCGACGCTTCCCGCCGCGGGTACCGGGACCGCCGTGGGGGCGGTCGCCCCCGCGCCGGACGCGAAGTCCGCCACGTACCCGCTGACGTGCGCCGGAGCCCCCACCGCCGTCGCCCGGACGGTCACCGGGGACCTCGACGGGGACGGCCGGCCGGAGACGGTCGCCGCGGCCCACTGCCAGGCGGGCTCGGGCACCCCGCCGCACGGCCTGTTCGTGCTGACCACGGGCCGGGAGGCCGGCGCCCCCCGCGTCGTGGCCACGCTCCTCGACCCCGCGGACGGCCGCACGGTCGGTGCGCTCGCCGTACGCGACGGCCTCGTCACGGCGACCCTGCTCGGCTACTCCTCCACCGACGTGCCGCGCTGCTGCCCCGACGAGCGGGAGGCGGTCGAATGGCGGTGGAGCGGAGGGACGTTCCTGCGCGCCACGGCCACCGCCGGTCGCTGACCCGTCACTCGGCGTCCGGACCGTACACCTCGACCCTGTCCGAAACCCGCCGTACGTGGATGCAGTCGCCCGGGCACTCCTTGGCGGAGTCCACCACGTCCCGCAGCAGGGGCAGCGGCACCGGGGTCGTCGCGCCCGGCTCCTGGAGCAGCTCGTCGTCGGAACTCTTGACGTAGGCCAGGCCGTCGATGTCGAGCTCGAACACCTCGGGGGCGTACTGCACGCAGATCCCGTCGCCGGTACAGAGATCCTGGTCGATCCAGACCTCCAGAGCCTCTCCGGCGGCCGTGGTGGGAGCCTCGTGCTGCGCGGTCATATGCCCTGCCGTTTCCTGCGTCGGGTGATGCTTCGTCGGTTAAGTCCGGCCCGCCCTGACGGGTGTTGGCCACAGACGACGATACAACCGGCCGCTTTCCGATGTTGATGGGTGGGTATTCCCTTGACGTCGGGGAGAGCGCAAGGGTGAAGATCGGACACACCTCGAGAGTCTTTGTGATCTAGGGGTTTCAATCATCACCCACGCAGGTAGGGTCTGGAAGCGTCCAGCTCCCCTTGGAGGAGGTGAGGACCGTGGCAGCCCACGACGACGACATCAACCGCGGCATCCGGCCGGGGCGAGGGTCTGATGACCCCGCCGGTCAGGTTGCCTATCTCGAGCAGGAAATCGCCGTCCTGCGACGTAAGCTCGCCGACTCTCCGCGCCACACGAGGATTCTCGAGGAGCGGATCGTCGAGCTGCAGACCAACCTGGCCGGCGTGTCCGCGCAGAACGAGCGGCTCGCCAACACGCTCCGCGAGGCCCGCGACCAGATCGTGGCCCTCAAGGAGGAGGTCGACCGCCTCGCCCAGCCACCGGCCGGCTTCGGCGTCTTCCTGCAGGCCAACGAGGACGGCACGTGCGACATCTTCACCGGGGGCCGCAAGCTCCGGGTGAACGTGAGCCCCGGCATCGAGCTCGAGGAGCTCAGGCGGGGCCAGGAAGTCATGCTCAACGAAGCGCTCAACGTGGTCGAGGCCATGGCGTTCGAGCGCGCCGGGGACATCGTCACCCTCAAGGAGATCCTGGAGGACGGCGAGCGCGCCCTGGTCATCGGCCACACCGACGAGGAGCGAGTGGTCAGGCTCGCCGAGCCCCTGCTGGACGTCACCATCCGGCCCGGCGACGCGCTGCTGCTCGAGCCCCGTTCCGGCTACGTGTACGAGGTCATCCCGAAGAGCGAGGTCGAGGAGCTCGTCCTCGAAGAGGTGCCGGACGTCGACTACGACAAGATCGGCGGTCTGGGGAACCAGATCGAGCTGATCCGCGACGCGGTCGAGCTCCCGTACCTCTACCCCGACCTCTTCAAGGAGCACGAGCTGCGGCCGCCCAAGGGCATCCTGCTCTACGGCCCGCCCGGGTGCGGCAAGACGCTCATCGCCAAGGCGGTGGCCAACTCCCTTGCCAAGAAGGTCGCGGAGGTCACCGGACAGCCCGCCGGCAAGAGCTACTTCCTCAACATCAAGGGCCCGGAGCTCCTCAACAAGTACGTCGGCGAGACAGAGCGGCACATCCGCCTCGTCTTCCAGCGCGCGCGGGAGAAGGCGTCCGAGGGCACGCCCGTCATCGTCTTCTTCGACGAGATGGAGTCCCTCTTCCGCACCCGTGGCTCCGGTGTCAGCTCGGACGTGGAGAACACCATCGTCCCGCAGCTGCTCGCGGAGATCGACGGTGTCGAGGGGCTCGAGAACGTCATCGTGATCGGCGCCTCGAACCGCGAGGACATGATCGACCCGGCGATCCTCCGGCCCGGCCGGCTGGACGTGAAGATCAAGATCGAGCGTCCGGACGCCGAGGCCGCCAAGGACATCTTCGCCAAGTACCTCACCCCGTCGCTGCCGCTGCACGCGGACGACCTCACCGAGCACAACGGCTCCAAGGACGCCGCGGCACACGCCATGATCCAGTCGGTCGTGGAGCAGATGTACGCGGAATCCGAGGAGAACCGGTTCCTCGAGGTCACCTACGCGAACGGCGACAAGGAAGTCCTGTACTTCAAGGACTTCAATTCCGGCGCGATGATCCAGAACATCGTCGACCGGGCGAAGAAGATGGCCATCAAGGCCTATCTGGACCACAACCAGAAGGGCATCCGCGTCTCCCACCTCCTCCAGGCGTGCGTGGACGAGTTCAAGGAGAACGAGGACCTGCCCAACACCACCAACCCGGACGACTGGGCCCGGATCTCCGGCAAGAAGGGCGAGCGGATCGTCTTCATCCGCACCCTCGTCACCGGAAAGCAGGGCGCCGACACCGGTCGGTCCATCGACACGGTGGCGAACACCGGGCAGTACCTGTAAGACCGCGCAGTACCGGCTGCGGATGTCCCGGGACCCCGTGAGGGGGTGGGCGTCCGCAGCCGGCCGCGTTCCGAGGGGCCCGCCACGGACGGACCACACCGGAGCAATGACGCAATCGATCTCCCCCCGGGCGCGAAGGCGCTCTAGGCTCTTCCGTACCGCCGAATCGCGCAGTGCGGGGTCGGGCACCGCACACGCATCGGAGAACCGGTACTCGAGCGCCGTTCCCGCGGGGGGACGCCGCCGGGCAAGGAGGGCCGCATGACCGTACGGCGAGTAATGGGCATCGAGACGGAGTACGGGATCTCCGTCCCCGGCCACCCGAACGCCAATGCCATGCTCACCTCGTCCCAGATCGTCAACGCCTACGCGGCGGCGATGCACCGGGCGCGCCGCGCCCGCTGGGACTTCGAGGAGGAGAACCCGCTGCGGGACGCCCGCGGCTTCGACCTCGCCCGCGAGGCCGCCGACTCCAGCCAGCTCACCGACGAGGACATCGGCCTCGCCAACGTCATCCTGACCAACGGCGCCCGGCTCTACGTGGACCACGCCCACCCGGAGTACAGCGCCCCGGAGGTCACCAACCCCCGCGACGCCGTCCTGTGGGACAAGGCCGGCGAGCGGATCATGGCCGAGGCGGCCGAGAAGGCCGGCCTGCTGCCGGGCGCCCAGCCGATCCACCTGTACAAGAACAACACCGACAACAAGGGCGCCTCCTACGGCACGCACGAGAACTACCTGATGAAGCGGGAGACCCCCTTCTCGGACATCGTGCGCCACCTCACGCCGTTCTTCGTCTCGCGCCAGGTCGTCACGGGCGCGGGGCGCGTCGGCATCGGCCAGGACGGCCAGGAGCACGGCTTCCAGATCAGCCAGCGCGCGGACTACTTCGAGGTCGAGGTCGGCCTGGAGACGACACTCAAACGGCCCATCATCAACACCCGGGACGAGCCGCACGCCGACGCCGAGAAGTACCGCCGCCTCCACGTGATCATCGGCGACGCGAACCTCTCGGAGATCTCGACGTACCTGAAGCTCGGCACGACGGCCCTGGTCCTGTCGATGATCGAGGACGGCTTCATCACCGTCGACCTCGCCGTCGACCAGCCCGTGCGCACGCTCCACCAGGTCTCGCACGACCCGACGCTCCAGCGGCTGGTCACGCTGCGCAGCGGCCGCACGCTCACCGCGGTCCAGCTCCAGATGGAGTACTACGAGCTGGCGCGGAAGTACGTCGAGAACCGCTTCGGCGCGGACGCGGACGAGCAGACCAAGGACGTGCTGGCCCGCTGGGAGGACGTCCTCGGCCGGCTGGAGAACGACCCGATGAGCCTCGCCGGGGAGCTGGACTGGGTGGCGAAGCTGGAGCTCATGGAGGGGTACCGGCGCCGCGACCGGCTCGACTGGGACGCCCCCCGCCTGCACCTGGTGGACCTCCAGTACGCCGACGTGCGCCCCGAGAAGGGCCTGTACAACCGCCTGGCGGCCCGCGGGCGCATGAAGCGCCTGCTGGACGAGTCGGAGGTGGAGCGGGCCGAGAAGCAGCCCCCGGAGGACACCCGGGCCTACTTCCGGGGCCGCTGCCTGGAGCAGTACGCGGACGACGTCGCGGCGGCCTCCTGGGACTCGGTGATCTTCGACCTGCCGGGGCGGGACTCCCTCCAGCGGGTGCCCACCCTGGAGCCGCTGCGGGGTACCCGGGAGCACGTCAAGGACCTCCTGGACCGGTGCCGCACGGCCGAGGAGCTGGTCCGGGTCCTTTCGGGCGGCTGAGGAGGGCTTCAGGGGGCCGCCGTGGGGAATCATGGAAGTGGCCCCCTGGACGTCGAGAAAGACAGGGCCGATGTCAGACCGGGCTTGTAGGGTCTGATCTTGAGACACCTGACCAAGCGGGCAACCGAGCGGGGTGAGGGACATGGCGACCAAGGACACCGGCGGCGGGCAGCAGAAGGCCACGCGCTCCACGGAGGAGGTCGAGGAGCAGGCGCCCGAGGCGCAGTCCTCGGAGGACCTCAAGGAGCGCCACGAGAAGCTCAGTGACGACGTCGACTCCGTCCTGGACGAGATCGACGACGTCCTGGAGGAGAACGCCGAGGACTTCGTGCGTTCCTTCGTGCAGAAGGGCGGCGAGTAACCGCCCCTCCCCTTCGATTCGATGATCATGGGGGCGGGCGTCCGGCCCGTTCGACGCAGCGCTGCTCGCGGCGGAGTCGTCTCCGTCCGCGAGCAGCCCGCGTAGGGCGCGGGCGCCGACCGCCGCGCAGGCCGCGCGCGGCGGGGCCGTCACCCGTGTGGATGATCGTCACAGGCCGGGTAAGGTCCGTGGCGTACCGTGCTTCAACCGCAATTCGGCCATCGGAGAGCCGGGAGACCTCCCGGCACCGCGGGCCGGGCTGCCACCAACCTGGAGGGGAACTCGTGGAAGCCAACACTCGCAGCACCGGGCGTCTACCAGCTGCCTTCCTGACGCCCGGCTCCTCGTCCTTCATGGACTTCCTGAGCGAGCAGTCACCGGAGCTGCTGCCGGGACGTCGGACGCTGCCGGTCGTACAGGGCGCCATCGAGGTGCCGCACGGCACGACGATCGTCGCGGCCACCTTCCCCGGCGGTGTGGTCCTGGCCGGTGACCGGCGGGCCACCATGGGGAACATGATCGCCCAGCGCGACATCGAGAAGGTCTTCCCGGCCGACGAGTACTCGGCCGTGGGCATCGCCGGCACGGCCGGCCTGGCCGTGGAGATGGTCAAGCTCTTCCAGCTGGAGCTGGAGCACTTCGAGAAGGTCGAGGGCGCCCAGCTCTCCCTGGAGGGCAAGGCCAACCGGCTCTCCACGATGATCCGAGGCAACCTCGGCATGGCCATGCAGGGCCTCGCCGTCGTCCCGCTCTTCGCCGGCTGGGACGTCGACCGGGAGAAGGGGCGCATCTTCTCCTACGACGTCACCGGCGGACGCTCCGAGGAGCACGTCGGGTACGCGGCGACGGGCTCCGGCTCGCTCTTCGCCCGCGGGTCGATGAAGAAGCTGTACCGCGAGGACCTCACCGAGCAGCAGGCCGTGACGCTGGTCGTGCAGGCGCTGTACGACGCGGCCGACGACGACTCGGCGACGGGCGGGCCCGACATGGCCCGCCGGATCTTCCCGATCGTCACGGTGATCACGGAGGACGGGTTCCGCCGGCTCACGGACGCGGAGGGGGCCGACGTGGCCCGTGCCGTCCTGGAGCGCCGCATGGAACACCCGGACGGCCCCCGCGCCGAGCTGCTCTGATGAACCCGCCACTGACAGAAAGGGACGGATAGCCGGTGTCGACGCCGTTCTATGTCTCACCCCAGCAGGCCATGGCCGACCGGGCGGAGTACGCCCGGAAGGGGATCGCCCGGGGCCGCAGCCTTGTCGTGATGCAGTACGCCGACGGCATCGTCTTCGTCGGGGAGAACCCGTCCCGCGCACTGCACAAGTTCAGCGAGATCTACGACCGGATCGGCTTCGCCGCGGCCGGCAAGTACAACGAGTACGAGAACCTCCGCATCGGCGGCGTCCGCTACGCCGACCTGCGCGGCTACACCTACGACCGGGACGACGTGACGGCCCGCGGCCTGGCGAACGTCTACGCGCAGACGCTCGGCACGATCTTCTCCAGCGCGGGGGAGAAGCCGTACGAGGTGGAGCTGGTCGTCGCCGAGGTGGGCACGTCCCCCGAGGGTGACCAGATCTACCGTCTGCCGCACGACGGGTCGATCGTCGACGAGCACGGGTCGGTCGCCGTCGGGGGCAACGCCGAGCAGATCAGCGGTTTCCTGGACCAGCGGCACCGCGACGGGATGTCCCTGGCGGAGGCGCTGAAGCTCGCCGTACAGGCGCTGTCCCGGGACACCAACGGCACCGAGCGGGAGATCCCCGCCGAGCGGCTGGAGGTGGCGGTGCTGGACCGGACGCGGCCGCAGTCGCGGAAGTTCAAGCGGATCGTGGGCCGGCAGCTGGCGCGGCTGCTGGCGGCGCAGGAGCCGGCGACGGCCCCGACGGACGCCGCCGGTGACGAGTCGGAGGGCCCCGAGGCCCCGCAGGAGTAGGAGCCCGCCCCGGCGCGCCCGCACGAACGCCCCGGTCCGCCCGCGAGGGAGGGCCGGGGCGCCGTCGTGTGCGCGGACGGCGGGGTCCCCGGCCGGGGTACGGCGCGGGGCGCGGGGCGGGGTCGGCTCCCCGCGGGGGGCGGGGCCCGGCGTGAGTCGCCTGTCGCGCTGCGCAGGCCGGGTGTGACCTGCCTGCCGCGCTCCGCGGGCGGGGCGTGACCTGCCTGCCGTACGCCGCGGGGCCGGGGGTGGGCTGCCTGCCGTACGGCGCGGGGCCGGGGCCGGGGCCGGTTTCCCGCGGGGGGCGGGGCCCGGCGTGAGTCGCCTGTCGCGCTCCGCAGGCCGGGCGTGAGCCGCCTGCCGCACGCCACGGGGCCGGGGGTGAGTCGCCTGCCGCGCCCCGCGGGGCCTCCACCCGGGCGGTTCGACGGACGCAACCGCGCCGTGCCCGACCTCCTCGCCCGGGGCCCCCGGGCCGGGCGGCAGCCGGCGTGAGCCGCCCGGGGCCCCGGGCGCCCCGGCCTGGTCCCGTGCGACGTCGACGCGGGCGTGGTCAGGTGGGCGGTGGGGCCGTGGAGGCGCGCACCCGGAGGGTGACGGGGAGGTCGGCGGCATCGGGCGTGCGGCCGTCCAGGACGGCGAGGAGGGCCTCCATGCCGCGCTCGCCGACCCGTTCGGCCGGGAGGGCGACGGTGGTCAGCTCCGGTTCGACGGCGGTCGCGAGGGCCAGGTCGTCGAACCCGGTGACGGAGACGTCCTCGGGGACGCGCAGGCCCAGGCGCCGTACGGCCTTGCAGGCGCCCGCGGCGATGAGGTCGTCGTCGCAGACCAGCGCGGTGGGCCGGGTGCCGGGCCCGGCGAGGGCCCGGGCGGCGGCCTCGCAGGCGCCCGCCACCTCCAGGGGGGCGGGCACGGTGCGGACCTCCACGTCCGGACGGACGGCGAGGGCCGAGGCCACGGCCCCCGCCCGGACGTCGAAGGTCCAGGAGGGAACCGCCGACGCCAGGTGCACGAAGCGGCGGTGGCCGAGGGCGAGCAGATGGTCCGTCACCTGCCGCATGCCGTCGGCGATGTCGAGGTTCACCTGGGCCGCGGAGCCGGGGTCCGCGGGATCGCTGTCGAGCATGACGAGCGGCAGGTCGGTGCCGCGGAACGCGGCGAGGGCGCCGGTGGCCATGGACGAGGCGATGACGCCGTCCAGTGAGGCGCGGGCCGAGGCGAACGGGTCCCTGGCGGGGCCCACGCCCTCGGGCGAGGGGTAGAGGACGACGCCGAAGTCGTGACGGGCGGCGACGGCGGCGGCACCGGTGTAGACGCGGGCGAAGAACTCGTTGGTGAGGGCGGGGACGACGAGGAGCGCGGTCCGGGTGCGGCCCAGGCGCAGGTTCCGGGCGGCGAGGTTGGGCCGGTACCCGAGCCGACCGGCGGCGTCGCGGACCAGGCCTGCGGTGCGCTCGGAGACGCGGCCGCGCCACTTGTCGCCGAGGACCAGGGAGACGGTCGCCTGCGAGACGCCGGCCTCCCGGGCGACGTCCCGGCTGGTGGGGCGGGTCCCGCCGAGCGGTTCGGGGGCCTTCACTCGCTTCCGCCTCCGTACGGTGCGCGTGACCGCGCCGGGGGTGCGGGCGGTCACCGTGGTGCCCGGGGTGGACCCCCGGCTGTCCGACATGGTACGTATGACGGGACGACGTTATACGTAAAACCTCGGCATGAGGCCGGGGGGAGGAGCAGGCATGGGCGCGGCAGGCGGCGGATACGCCGACATCTTCAGGGCTCCGCACGTCGTGCGGCTGCTCGTCGGCACGCTGGTCGGCAGGCTGCCCAACGGCACGGCCCACATCGCCATCGCCCTGTTCACCCGCGCCGAGGGCGGCAGCTACACGCTGGCCGGCGCCCTGGCCGCCGTGTACGGCCTCGCCACCGCCGCCGGGCAGCCGCTGCTGGGCCGCGCCGTCGACCTGTACGGCCAGCCGCGCGTACAGCTCCCCGCCGTGGTGGTCTCGGCGCTGGGCATGGCGTGGCTCGCCCTGGCCGGCACCGCCTCGCTGCCGGTGGCGTTCACGGCGGTGGTCGTGGCCGGGTTCTTCACCCCGCCCCTGGAGGGCGGGCTGCGGGCGCTCTGGCCGACCGTCCTCGGCCGGGGCGACCGGGTGCACCGGGCGTACGCGCTCGACGCCGTGGCGCAGGAGGTGATGTACACGGTCGGTCCGCTGCTGGTGACGCTGCTGGTGTGGCTCTGGTCGCCCGCCGCCGCGCTGCTCGTGATCAACGTCGCCGGTGTGGCGGGCGCCCTGGCGGTGGTCTCCTCGGCGCCGTCGCGTGCCTGGCGGTCCGAGCCGCGCGAGGCGCACTGGCTGGGCGCGCTGCGCTCGCGCGGGCTGCTGGCGCTGCTCGGCGCGTTCTTCTTCGTCGGCCTGGCGATGGGCTCCATCACGGTCGCCGCGCTGGCCTACGCGGACGGACACGGCGGCGACGGTGTGTACGGCCTGCTGATGGCCGCCCTCGGCCTCGGCGCGCTCGCCGGCGGCGTGGTGTACGGGGCCCGGCCCTGGGCGGGCGCGCCCGAGGCCCGGCTGCGGGTCCTGGTCGGCCTGCTGGCCCTGGGGTACCTGCCCCTCGTCCTCGTGCCGGACGTCGCGGCGATGACGGTGCTGGCCGCCGTGGCGGGCGTGTTCCTCGCGCCGGCCATCGCCTGCGCGTTCCTCGTCGTGGACCGGCACGCGCTGCGGGGGACGGTGACGGAGGCGTTCTCGTGGCTGGTGACCACCTTCGGTGTCGGCGCCGCGCTGGGATCCGCGGCGGCCGGCCCCGCGGTGGAGCTCGCGGGCGTGCCGTACGGGTTCGGGGTGGCCGGCGCCGGGGGAGCCGCGGCACTGCTGGTGCTGATGGCGACCCGGCGGGTCCTCGCCGCCGCGCCGCATTCCGGGCGTCCGGCCGTCGAAACCCCCGCGCACGTATCGGAAAATGATCGGAACGGTACCGTCGAACCCGGTTTCAGCACGGGCCGTCAGGCGTAATGTTCCTTCATGGACCGCCGCATTTTCGGGCTGGAGAACGAGTACGGCGTCACGTGCACGTTCAGGGGACAGCGCCGACTGTCTCCTGACGAAGTGGCGCGCTACCTCTTCCGCCGTGTCGTGTCATGGGGCCGCAGCAGCAACGTCTTCCTGCGGAACGGCGCCCGCCTCTACCTCGACGTGGGATCGCATCCGGAATACGCGACGCCGGAATGCGACAACGTGACCGAGCTGGTCACGCACGACAAGGCGGGCGAGCGCATTCTCGAAGGCCTTCTCGTGGACGCCGAACGCCGCCTGCACGAGGAGGGCATCGCGGGCGACGTCTACCTCTTCAAGAACAACACCGACTCGGCCGGGAACTCCTACGGCTGCCACGAGAACTACCTCGTCGCGCGGCACGGGGAGTTCTCGCGGCTCGCGGACATCCTCATCCCGTTCCTCGTCACCCGCCAGCTGCTGTGCGGCGCGGGCAAGGTGCTCCAGACCCCGCGCGGCGCCGTGTACTGCGTGAGCCAGCGGGCCGAGCACATCTGGGAGGGGGTCAGCTCCGCGACGACCCGCTCCCGCCCCATCATCAACACGCGCGACGAGCCGCACGCGGACGCCGAGCGCTACCGCCGCCTGCACGTCATCGTCGGCGACTCGAACATGTCGGAGACGACGATGCTGCTCAAGGTCGGCGCCACCGACCTCGTGCTGCGGATGATCGAGGCGGGCACCGTCATGCGGGACCTCACCCTGGAGAACCCGATCCGGGCGATCCGCGAGGTCAGCCACGACATCACCGGCCAGCGCAAGGTCCGCCTGGCGAACGGACGCGAGGCATCCGCCCTGGAGGTGCAGCGCGAGTACTACGAGAAGGCCGTCGACTTCGTCGACCGGCGCGGCATCCGCACCGGCACGGTCGCGCAGGTCCTGGAGCTGTGGGGGCGCACGCTCGACGCGATCGAGGCGGAGGACCTCGACCGCATCGGCACCGAGATCGACTGGGTCATGAAGTACAAGCTGCTGGAGCGGTACCGCGCCAAGCACAACATGACCATGTCGAACCCGCGCATCGCGCAGATAGACCTCGCCTACCACGACATCCACCGCCGGCGGGGGCTGTACTACCTGCTGGAGAAGAAGGGCCAGGCCGCCCGGATCTGCAACGACCTGAAGATCTTCGAGGGCAAGTCGGTGCCCCCGCAGACCACCCGGGCGAGGCTGCGCGGCGACTTCATCCGCCGCGCGCAGGAGCAGCGCCGGGACTTCACGGTGGACTGGGTCCACCTGAAGCTGAACGACCAGGCGCAGCGCACGGTCCTGTGCAAGGACCCCTTCCGGTCGGTCGACGACCGCGTGGAGAAGCTCATCGCCGGCATGTGAGCGCCCCGGCGCCCGCCGGTCCCCGGGCCCCGCACCGGACCACCGGTGCGGGGCCCGGGCGCGTCCGGCCCCGCCCGCGAGGGCGCCCGGGCCGCTCCCGCGCCCACCCGCCCCCGGCCGGCACACGGTGGCGTACGGGGCCGTGCGCGGTCGGGGGGAACGCGGGCGGCAGGGGCGCACGTTCCTCGTACGGCGCCTCTCGCACGCCGTAGAGTGGCGCGCACGCCAACCACAAGATCGATCCCCGACCAGATACGAGGCTTCCCGTGCGTCGTCGCTCCCTCCTCCTCGCTGTGCCCGCCGGCCTGCTCACCCTCTCGGCCTGCGGCGACGACAAGTCAGACCAGAAGAAGGACCAGGTCGGCGAGAGCCCGTCGGCCCCCCAGCCCAGCTCGTCCGCGAAGGTCGTCGACGGTCCGCTGCCCGCCATCACGGCCGGCACCAAGTTCGGCGAGAAGCCGACCGTCGCCAAGGGGTCGGGCCGGCCCTCCTCCGACCTCGCGGTGAAGACCGTCGTCGCGGGCTCCGGCACGGCCGTCGCCGAGGGCGACTACGTGCGGGCGCACTACCTGGGCCAGATCTGGGACACGGCGAAGGTCTTCGACAACTCCTACGACCGCAAGCAGCCGCTGGTCATCCAGCTCCAGCAGGGCGCGGTCATCGACGGCTGGCGGGTCGGCCTGGCCGGGCGCAAGGCCGGCAGCCGCGTCGAGATGGCCGTCCCGCCGGCCCTGGGCTACGGCTCCGAGGGCCGCGGCGACATCAAGGGCACCGACACGATGGTCTTCGTCATCGACATCGAGGAGACCTTCAACGGCAAGAGCTCCGCCAAGGGCAAGGAGGTCCCGCAGGACGACGCGGCCCTCCCCAAGGTCGGCACCAACACCGACGGCAAGGCGCCCACCGTCACCGTCCCGAAGACCGCCGCGCCCAAGAAGCTCGTCGCCGAGTACGTCCTGGAGGGTGACGGCGAGGAGGTGCAGGCCACCGACAAGCTGCTCCTCCAGTACAAGGGCGTGCTGTGGAACGGCGGCAAGGAGTTCGACTCCAGCTACTCGCGCCAGCAGCTCGCCGCCTTCCCGCTCCAGCAGCTGATCAAGGGCTGGCAGGAGGGCCTCGCCGGCAAGAAGGTCGGCAGCCGCGTCATGCTGGTCGTGCCGCCGGACCTGGGCTACGGCGCCGAGGCGTCCGGCGAGATCCCGGCGAACTCCACGCTGGTCTTCACGCTCGACATCCTGGCGAAGATGTAAGACTGTGCGGGTCGAAGACAAACGATCAACAGGAGCAGTGACGTGAGCATCGAGAAGCCCGAGGTCGACTTCCCGGGTGGCGAGCCGCCGGCGGAGCTGGAGGTCAAGGACATCTGGGTCGGCGAGGGCGCCGAGGCCAAGTCCGGCGACGTGGTGAAGGTCCACTACGTCGGTGTGTCCTTCTCCTCCGGCGAGGAGTTCGACGCGTCCTGGAACCGCGGCACCCCGCTGCAGTTCCAGCTCGGTGTCGGCCAGGTCATCCCCGGCTGGGACCAGGGCGTCCAGGGCATGAAGGTCGGCGGCCGCCGCCAGCTGATCATCCCGCCGCACCTGGCGTACGGCGACCGCGGCGCCGGTGGCAAGATCGGCCCGGGCGAGACGCTGATCTTCGTCTGCGACCTCGTCGCGGTCTGATCCCGTCCCCCGCCGCGCCCCGCGCGACGGGAACCACGGCCCCCGAGGGCCCGCGCCCCAGCGGCGCGGGCCCTCACCCGTGCGGTCCGCTTCCCCCCAGGCCACGACGGGTGTTCGACCGATCCGGGGGCGACTTTCGTCACGCCACCCCGGGGCGGTACGGTCATCGGGCGATAGTGACTCCATACGAAGAGGTGCTGGGCGTCGATGGCCATTGCCAAGGCCGAGCGGCTGATGAATCTCGCGTTGTGCCTGCTCGGCACGCGCCGGCCGCTCAGCAAGCGCGAGCTGCGCGGCTCCATCGAGGCGTACGTCGAGGCGTTCGGGCCCGGTGACGGCGGTGCCACGCCAGGTGACGACGCCTTCAACCGCATGTTCGAGCGCGACAAGGACGACCTGCGCGAACTCGGACTGGTCATCGAGACCGTCGAGAACCTCGACGGCGAGACCGGTTACCTCGCCCGTCGCGACTCCAACCGGCTGCCGGCCATCCAGCTGGACGCCGAGGAGGCCGCCGCGCTCACCCTCGCCGCCAGGGTCTGGCAGCAGGCCCGCCTCGCCGGCGCCGCGAGCGGCGCCCTGCAGAAGCTGCGCGCCGCCGGCATGCCCGAGGCGGACGACCCGTACGAGGACCGGCCCGGTGCGCTCGAACCGCGCATCCCGGTCCACGAGGCCGCCTTCGAACCCCTCATGCTGGCCTGCCGCGACCGGCGGCCCGTCGTCTTCGAGTACCGCAAGTCCAACTCCGCCCGCGCCGAGGCCCGGCAGGTCGAGCCATGGACGCTGGAGTGCTGGCGCGGCCACTGGTACCTCGCCGGCTGGGACCGCGACCGCGGGGCCGAGCGCGTCTTCCGGCTGTCCCGCATCACCGGCAAGGTCCGCTCCCGGGCCGGCGCCTTCACCGCGCCGGTGCCCGACGTCTCCACCGTCCGCGAGGCGGTCGAGCGGTGGGCCGGCGAGAGCGCCACCCGGACGGCGCTGATCCGGCTGCGCGCCGAGTGCGGCTACCCGCTGCGCGCCCGCGCCCTGTCCGTACGGGACTGCGGCGACGGCTGGGACGAGCTGGAGATCCCCTACGGGCACGGGCTGGACGCCTGGCTGGTCGAGTTCGGCCCCGATGTCGTCGTCACCGAGCCCGCCGACCTGCGCGCGGACGTCGTGGAGCGGCTGCACGCCGTCGCCGAGGGCTGCTGACCCCCGGGCTGCTGGAACAACGGACGGACGGACGAGCGAGCGATGGCCCCCAACGCGATCGACCAGACCAGGCGGATGCTCTCCCTGGTGACCTACCTGCGGGAACGACCCGGCGCACACGTCGGCGACGTGGCCCGCGCCTTCGGCATCACCGAGGCCGAGCTCATCGCCGACCTCGACGTCCTGCCCATGTGCGGCACGAGCTTCCGCGGCGGCGACCTGCTCGACATCGACACCGACGGCGAGCAGATCTGGTGGCACAACCCGGACGACGTGGCCGCCCCGCTGCGCATCGCCGCCGACGAGGCCACCGCCCTGCTGGTCGCCGCCCGCGCCGTCGCCACCCTGCCCGGCCTGCGCGAGAGCGACCGCGAGGCGCTGCTGCGGGCGACCGCCAAGCTGGAGGCGGCGGCCGGGGAGGCGGCCGGTGCCAGCTCCCGCCTGTCGGTGACCTTCGAGTCCGAGGGCGGCGTCTTCGCCGAGGTCGACCGGGCCATCTCCGAGCGGCGCAGGCTCTGGCTGCGCTACTACTCCCCGGCCCGCGACGAGCTGACGGAGCGTGAGGTGGACCCGATCCGGCTCTTCGCCGTCGGCCACACCTACATGGAGGCGTGGTGCCGCCTCTCCGAGGCGCGGCGGACCTTCCGGCTCGACCGCGTGGCCGAGATCCGCATCCTCGACGAACCGTCCGCGCCCCCCGAGGTCGAGCTGCGCGACCTCTCCGCGGGTCTGGTCCAGCCCTCCGCCGACGACCCCGAGGTCGTGGTCGAGGTGGGCCCCGGCGGACGCTGGGTCGCCGAGTACTACCCGCACGACAGCGCCGAGGAACTGCCCGACGGCGGGCTGCGCATCACCCTGCGCACCCCCGACCCGGCCTCCCTGCGACGGCTCGCGCTGCGCCTGGGGAGCGACGGGCGGATCGTCGCGCCCGCCGCGCTGGCCGACAGTGCGCGCCGCGCCGCCCAGGAGGCGCTCGCCGCCTACGACGGTCGGGACGCCTGACCGGCCCACCCGCCACGACAGGTCACGCCACACCACGCCACGTACGAGACGGGAAGGAAGACGTCATGGGGGACACGGGGGACACGCCGGTGCTGCCCGGCATCCCGGCGCAGCGCGGCCCCGTGCTCTTCAAGGCCGCCTGCCCCGAGTGCCGGGCCCGGTGCGAGCTGGCGGCCGGCTCCCTGCGCCTGGCCATCGGCGCCAGCCGGCGCACGACCTTCTACTCCTTCACCTGCCCCGAGTGCGGCCGCGCCGTGCGCAGGCCCGCCGGTGAGCGGATCGTCGAACTCCTCACCGGCGGAGGCGTCCGGACGCTGCGGCTCCACTCCACCGTCTGACCCCGTCCGCCACCGCCCACCACCGTCTAGGCTTCACCCATGTTCTGGCCCATGCTCGCCGTCGCCCTCGGGTTCCTCGGGATCGCCGTCCTCGGCGTCCTCGGTGTCCGGGTCTTCATCGAGGCCCAGCGCCTCGGCCGTCAAGTGACGCGCACCACACAGCGCATCAACCGCGCCGCCGAAGACCTGGAGGCCGCCGCCGCGGACCTCGCCCGCACCGGCGAGACGCTGCCCGGCCGGTGACGGGGCCGGCAGCGGCGCCGAACGCCCTCCCCCATACTCCGCGCACCGGAGGTACGCCGGGGGATTGCCCCGCGTTTACCGGTGAGGGTTACGATGAATGCCCGCGCGGGCGGTCTGAAGTCATGCGTCCGCACCGCTCCGGTACATGAGGACCTCGGTCTCAGAAGGTAGGGAAAAATGGGTCAGGTCGGCATCTGGCATCTGGCCATCGTCGTGGGGATCTTCGTGCTGCTCTTCGGCGCGAAGAAGCTGCCGGAGGTTGCCCGTTCGCTGGGCAAGTCCGCCCGCATCCTCAAGAGCGAGGCCGCAGCCATGAAGAACGACAGCCCCGCCAAGGACGACGCGCACCACTCCGACACGGCCGCGGCGCCCCGGACCATCCAGGCCGCCCCCGGTGACGTCGCGTCCGCTCGCCCTGTCGACGAGCCCAAGCGGACCACCCAGGGCTGACGCCCCGGCCACACGGTTCACGGTTCATCACAGGTACACGGGCGACCGCCCCCACGGTCGGTCGCTCTCCGAGATAAGGACGTGGGTTGCTCAAGTCTGCCCGCAAGAAGCCCAGGGACCCCGAGGGGCGGATGCCCCTCGTCGATCATCTGCGTGAGCTGCGCAACCGGCTGGTCAAGTCCCTGCTGGCGTTCATCCCGCTGATGATCGTGGCGCTGTTCTTCTCCAAGGACATCGCCGAGTTCCTGAGCTCCCCCGTGCCCCGGTGCCTGAGCGAGCTGGACCCCGCCGCGCGGGCGGGCAAGTGCGCCGTGCTCTCCCAGATCGGCATCACGTCCCCGTTCACCACCTACGTCAAGGTGGGCGTCATGGCCGGGATCGTCGCGTCCGCCCCGGTCTGGCTCTACCAGCTGTGGGCGTTCATCGCGCCCGGCCTGCACCGGAACGAGAAGAAGTACGCCGTCTCCACCGTGGCGGTCGGTACGCCGCTGTTCCTCGCGGGCGCCTACCTCGCGTACTGGGTCCTGCCGCACGCCGTGCCGCTGCTGCTCAGCTTCAGCGTCGACGGTTCGGTGAACTACATCACCGTCGACGACATGATCGGCATGACGATCAAGCTCGTCCTCGCCTTCGGGCTGGCCTTCCAGCTGCCGCTGATCCTCATGCTGCTCAACGTGGGCGGCGTCGTCAGCGGCGCGCGGATGCTCAGCTGGTGGCGCGGCATGGTCATGGGCATCGCGATCTTCGCCGCCATCGTCACGCCCACCGACCCGCTCTCCATGATCGTGATGCAGGTGCCGCTGACCGCGCTGTACTTCGCCGCGGTCGGCTTCTCCCTGGTGAACGACCGCCGCCGGCGCCGCGCCGCGGGGCCGGAGCTGGACGACGACGAGGCGGCCCCGCTCGACCTCAGGCCGGAGCCCGTCGGTCCGGTGGAGCCCGTGGCCGCGGCCCCCGCCCCGGTCCTCCCGGAACAGGCCGGCGTCGACGCCGACGGCACCCCGGTCCGGCGGGTCAACGGCTACGACGACGTGACCTGAGCACCTCCCACCCCCGGTCCCACCGCGGCCGGTCGCGCACACCGCGCGGCCGGCCGCTCACCGTGTGCGGCCGACCGCACGGGGCGGGGCGGCGCGGTGCGGGGCGACCGCGGGGCGGGGGAAGCCGGGGGAGGAGGGGCCGTGGCCCGGGGGCGAACGCCCGGCGAGGGTCGGACAAACGCCGAGCTGAGTGTCGGTCCCGCCGGGTAGTCTCGAAGACAAGATGACAGACGACCTCACACCAGCGGAAGCGTATGCGGCCGCCCGGCGCAGGGCCACCGAGGAGGCCACCGCGCTCCACGCCTTCCGTGCCCTGTACGACTTCGACCTGGACCCGTTCCAGATCGAGGCATGCCGCGCCCTGGAGACCGGCAAGGGCGTGCTCGTCGCAGCGCCGACCGGCTCCGGCAAGACCATCGTCGGCGAGTTCGCCGTCCACCTGGCCCTGGAGCAGGGCCGCAAGTGCTTCTACACGACGCCGATCAAGGCGCTGTCCAACCAGAAGTACACCGACCTCGTCAAGCGCTACGGCGCCGCCAAGGTCGGCCTCCTGACCGGCGACAACAGCGTCAACGCCGACGCGCCGGTGGTCGTGATGACCACCGAGGTGCTCCGGAACATGCTGTACGCGGGCTCCCAGTCGCTGCGCGGCCTCGGGTACGTGGTCATGGACGAGGTGCACTACCTCTCCGACCGCTTCCGGGGCGCCGTCTGGGAGGAGGTGATCATCCACCTCCCCGAGTCGGTGACCCTCGTCTCGCTCTCCGCGACCGTCTCCAACGCCGAGGAGTTCGGCGACTGGCTCGACACCGTCCGCGGCGACACCGAGGTGATCGTCTCCGAGAGCCGGCCCGTGCCGTTGTGGCAGCACGTCCTGGCCGGGCGCCGGATCTACGACCTCTTCGAGGAGGAGACCGACCACGGCGGCCGCGGAGTCACCCGCCGGGAGGTCAACCCCGACCTCGTCCGGCTGGCGCGCATGGAGAACTCGCGCACCTACAACCCGCGCGACCGGCGCCGCGGCAAGATGGTCCGCGAGGCCGACCGGGAGCGGGAGCGCCGCCAGCGGTCGCGCATCTGGACGCCGGCCCGCCCGGAGGTCATCGACCGGCTCGACGCCGAGGGCCTGCTGCCCGCGATCACCTTCGTCTTCAGCCGCGCCGGCTGCGAGGCGGCCGTCCAGCAGTGCCTCGTCGCCGGGCTGCGGCTCAACGACGAGGACGCCCGCCACCGCGTCCGCGAGCTCGTGGAGGAGCGCACGGCGTCCATCCCCTCCGAGGACCTGCACGTCCTGGGCTACTACGAGTGGCTGGAGGGGCTGGAGCGGGGCATCGCCGCGCACCACGCCGGAATGCTGCCGACGTTCAAGGAGGTCGTCGAGGAGCTCTTCGTCCGCGGCCTCGTCAAGGCGGTGTTCGCCACCGAGACGCTGGCGCTCGGCATCAACATGCCCGCCAGGTCGGTGGTGTTGGAGAAGCTCGTCAAGTGGAACGGCGAACAGCACGCCGACATCACCCCCGGCGAGTACACCCAGCTGACCGGCCGCGCGGGACGCCGCGGCATCGACGTCGAGGGCCACGCCGTGGTCCTGTGGCAGCGGGGCATGGACCCCACGCACCTCGCGGGCCTCGCCGGCACGCGCACCTACCCGCTGAAGTCCAGCTTCCGGCCCTCGTACAACATGGCGGTCAACCTCGTCGACCAGTTCGGCCGGCACCGCTCGCGCGAGTTGCTGGAGACCTCGTTCGCGCAGTTCCAGGCGGACCGGTCCGTCGTCGGCATCTCCCGGCAGGTCCAGCGCAACGAGGAGGGCCTGGACGGCTACCGGGAGGGCATGACCTGCCACCTCGGCGACTTCGAGGAGTACGCCCGGCTGCGCCGCGAGCTGAAGGACCGGGAGAACGAGCTCGCCAAGCAGGGCGCGGTGCAGCGGCGCGCCGCCGCCGCCACCTCCCTGGAGCGGCTCAAGCCGGGTGACGTCATCCACGTGCCGACCGGCAAGTTCGCCGGGCTGGCGCTGGTGCTCGACCCCGGGCTGCCGGCCGGCCGGTCCAACGGCCACCGCGGGTTCGAGCAGCACGACGGGCCCCGGCCGCTGGTCCTGACGGCGGAGCGGCAGGTCAAGCGGCTGGGCGCGATCGACTTCCCGGTGCCGGTGGAGCCGTTGGAGCGGATGCGGATCCCGCGCTCGTTCAACCCGCGCTCGCCGCAGTCGCGCCGCGACCTGGCGTCGGCGCTGCGCACGAAGGCCGGCCACATCGTGCCGGACCGGCACCGAAGGGAGCGGTCCGCCGCCGTCGACGACCGCGAGATCGCCCGGCTGCGCACCGCCCTGCGCGCGCACCCGTGCCACGGCTGCGACGAGCGGGAGGACCACGCCCGCTGGGCGGAGCGGTACCACCGGCTCCAGCGGGACACGCGGCAGCTGGAGCGTCGCATCGAAGGCCGGACGAACACCATCGCCCGCACCTTCGACCGCATCGTGGCACTGCTGACGGAGCTGGACTACCTGCGGGCCGACGAGGTCACCGAGCACGGCAAGCGGCTCGCCCGCCTCTACGGCGAGTTGGACCTGCTCGCGAGCGAGTGCCTGCGCGAGCGGGTCTGGGAGGGCCTCGGCCCGGCCGAACTCGCCGCGTGCGTGTCGGCGTTGGTGTACGAGTCCCGCCAGGCGGACGACGCGGTCGCGCCGAAGGTGCCGTCCGGCAAGGCGAAGGCCGCGCTGGGCGACATGGTCCGCATCTGGGGCCGTCTCGACGCGCTGGAGGAGGAGTTCCGGGTCAACCAGGCGGAGGGCGTCGGGCAGCGCGAGCCGGACCTCGGCTTCGCCTGGGCGGCGCACCAGTGGGCGTCCGGCAAGGGGCTCGACGAGGTGCTGCGCGAGGCGGAGATGCCGGCCGGCGACTTCGTCCGCTGGTGCAAGCAGGTCATCGACGTGCTGGGCCAGATCGCCGCGGCGGCGCCGCGGGAGGACAGCACGGTCGCGAAGAGCGCCCGCAAGGCGGTCGACGGGCTGCTGCGGGGTGTCGTCGCGTACAGCTCGGTGGGCTGACGCCCCCTCACCCCGGCCGACACGGGGTGGACACCTTCGGGAGGGCCCGGCCGGATCGATCCGGCCGGGCCCTCCCGGCGTCGGGGGCGTGGGCGCCGGGAGGGGTGGCGTCCCCGGTGCCGGGAGCCCACCGCCGCCCGCAGGGGCAGGAAGAGGAGCAGGGCCGGCGGCGACAGCAGGACCGCCGGCATCAGCAGCAGGCCCGTCACCAGCGGGTGGAGACCGAGCCTGCGGGACTCCGGGAACGCCCACTGCCGATCAACAGGTCCCAGGCGACGACCTGGGCCCGGATGGCGCCGGCCCCGTCGCGAGGGCGGTGAGCGCCCGGAAGGTCTCCAGGTCCGGCTCCCGGACGGCGGTCCACACCTCCGGTACCACGGAGGCGGCGAGCCCCGGGTGGACCAGGAGGACCGGTACGACGGTCAGCGGGGACGCGCCGACGCGGGCCGTCCACGACCGGCCGGGGTGAGGACCCTCAGCAGCCGGACCGGCGCGGCGAGGAAGAACGCCGGCTCGAAGAGGACGACGGTCACCGGACGGACTCCCGCGCCTGCCGCGGGGCGGCCGCCCGCTCCGGTTCCGGGGCGGTCGTCCGCTCGTGGTTCGGCCCGATGGCCCCGGCCCCGGCCCCGGTCCCGGTGTCGGGTGCGGTCCCGGGTGCGGTCCCGGTCCTGGTCCCGGCGGTCGCCGACCGGGGGCCGGCGGGTGGGGCGGGTGTCCGGGCGGGGCGGATCAGCAGGGTCACCGCGGCGCCGGCGGCCGTGAGCACCGCGGTGACCGCCGCCGCGGTGAGCGTGGCCGCGTCGGGGCCGAGCAGCGGCTGACCGCGCAGGGCCTGCCAGGAGACCAGGGCGAGGACCGCCGCGTACGCACCGGAGGCGACGGCCATGAGGCGGAACCGGACCCGCGGGTCGCCCAGCCGGGCGAAGCGCGGGGCCAGGGCGATCAGGACCAACAGGACCAGGGGGAGCAACTGCAGGGCGTGCATGCCGACGAAGTGCGGGACGCGCAGGTCCCCGGCGGTGGTCGACCAGCCGGTGAGCGCCGTACCGGCACCGCCGTCGGGCCCGCCGACACTGTGCGCGCCGACCATGTCGGAGACGCCGCGCTGCTGGCCGGGCGCCGGTCGGGTCATGACCGCGCCGAACGCCGCGCCGACGAGGGCGAGGACCGCGCTCGCCCGGACGGTCAGGGCGGCGGCGCGGTCGGCGAGGGGGGCGCGGAAGAGCAGGACGGCGATGACGAGGCCGGCGAACCAGAGCACCGCCGCCGTCGCGCCCATCGCGCCGTACACCGCGGCGTCGAACGGGGTCGCCTGGTTGAAGTGGCTGCGTCTGCCGCGGGCGGCCTGGCCGACGATGAGGAACATCTCGACCGCGCAGGCCGCCGCGAGGACCGTCCCCGCCACCCGGGCGGTGCGCCGCCCGGCCCGGCCCCGGTCGGGGAGGAGGGACAGCATCCAGGCGAAGGAGAGGCAGTAGGCGGCGAACGACACGGCGAACTTGAACGGCTTCGCCCAGATCGGCGCGCCGGCGAGCACGCGGTCGTCGACGACCAGCCCGACCGCGCAGACCACGGCCAGGACGGCCATGGCGCCGGAGACCACGACGAGCGGTCGGTGCAGCCCGGGCAGACGGCGGAGTGGTAACGGCATGTGGGACCCCCAGATGGAGCGGATAGTGGCACTGTCCACTATCTGATAGCGACACTATCTATAATGGAGACGGCCCTGGCAAGTGACGGGGCGTCAAGTGGAGGGTGACCAGGCATGCGCGTGGGCGAGTTGAGCCGCAGGACCGGTGTCTCGGTGCCGACGATCAAGTACTACGTCCGGGAGGGGCTGCTGCGCGCCGGGGAGCTGAGCAGCCCCAACCAGGCCAGGTACGACGAGGCACACGTCCGCCGGCTCCGGCTGGTCCGGGCGCTGATCGACGTCGGCGGGCTTTCCGTCGCCGCCATCAAGGACGTGCTGGAGGCGGTCGAGGACCCCGGGCGTTCCGTGCACACGGTCCTGGGAGCGGCGCACGACCACATCGCGCCGCGCCAGGGCGGGCCGGAGGACGCCGCGCGGGACGCGGCGCGGCGGCGGGTCACCGAGCTGATCGCCCGCCGGGGGTGGGAGGTGGGGGACGCCAACCCGGCCGCCCGCTCACTGGCCGACGCGCTCGCCGCGCTGAGCCGGCTGGGGCACGACCGGTTCGCCGAGGTGTCGCTGGAGGCGTACGCGGACGCGGCGGAGCGCATCGCCGAGACGGACGTGGCCTACGTGGCCAGTGAGGTCGCGCGTGAGGACGTCGTGGAGAGCGCCGTCGTCGGCACGGTGCTGGGCGACGTGGTTTTCGCGTCCCTCCGCCGCCTGGCCCAGGTCGACGCGTCGTCCCGTACGTACGACCCGGAGCGGGGACGGTAGGGCGGAGGGGGAGCGGTAGGGCGGGGCCGGCGAGGACGGCGGGCCCCGTGCCCCGGCCCCGGGCCCGTGGTCGCGCGTGACGGGCGGACGGCGCCGGCGGGTGTCGTCGCTGTCCGGGCGGCCCCCGGGCTGTCACTGCGCGCAGACGGGCCGGGACGCCGGCCACCGGACCCGGCCGCGCAGCGGGCCCGGCAGCGCGGCCCGCCGGGTGTCAGGCCGCGGTCCCGGCCTGCTCCTCGCTCTCCACCTGGGCGTTCCACTCGCGCTTGACCGCGCGCCATGCCTCGTCCGTCTTGCCGAGGCGCCAGTACCCGGAGATGGACAGCCGGTCCAGCGGGATGCCGCGCTCCGTGCGCAGGTGGCGGCGCAGCTCCTTCACCGCGCCCGCCTCGCCGTGCACGAAGGCGTGCACGGTGCCCTCGGGGAAGACCAGGCCGCGCACCGCCTCCACCAGCGGCTCGCCGACCGGGCGGCCGCGCCGCGGCAGCCAGCGGACCTCGACGCCCGCCGGAGCGGTGACCTTCAGCTCGTCGTCGGGCTCCTCGACCTCCACGAAGGCGTGCGCCACCGCGCCGTCGGGCAGCCGCTCCAACGCCGCGGCGATGGCCGGCAGGGCGCTCTCGTCACCGGCCAGCAGGTGCCAGTCGGCCTCCGGGTCGGGCGCGTACGCACCGCCCGGGCCGAGGAAGCGGACCGTCTCGCCGACCCGCGCCCGGGCCGCCCAGGGGCCGGCCAGGCCCTCGTCGCCGTGGACCACGAAGTCCACCGTCAGCTCCCGCAGCCCGGCGTCCCAGGTCCGCACGGTGTACGTGCGCTGGGCGGGCCACTGGTCGCGCGGCAGCTCCTCGCGGATCCGCTCCAGGTCGAACGGCTCCGGGTAGGTCACGCCCTCCGGGGCGAGGAGGATCTTGATGTAGTGGTCCGTGAAGCCGCTCGTGGCGAAGGAGGCCAGCCCCTCGCCGCCGAGGACGATCCGCACCATGTGCGGAGCGATCCACTCGGTGCGCACCACCTGTGCCTGATGGGCCTTCGGTGTCCTGCGGGCCGGCTGTTCCGCCACGGCGTCTCCCCGGAAAGTGGTTGCTTAGGTATACCTAAGCTAACACCTCATCGATCGAGGACGGTGAGGAGTCGCTCCAGGGAACCCCCGAGCCCCCACTTTTGCGCCAGCGCCCGCAGTGCCTCCGGGTCGGCGGGGGCGCTCGGCAGCGCCGGGTCGAACGGGGGCAGCGGAACGTCGTCCGCGACCCGCACGACCTGCGGCGCGACCGCCACGTAGGCCCGCGCCTCGTCCAGCCGGCGGCGCTGCGCGGGAGTCAGCGGCGCCCGGGGGTCGTCCACCGCCGCCATGATCCCGGCCAGATCGCCGAAGGCGTCCAGGAGCTTCGCCGCGGTCTTCTCGCCGACGCCCGGCACCCCCGGCAGGCCGTCGCTCGGGTCGCCGCGCAGGGCGGCCAGGTCGGCGTACCCCGGCCCGTCCACGCCGTACTTGCCGCGCAGCCACTCCTCGTCCACGGCCTGGAGCGTGCCGACGCCCTTGATCGGGTACAGCACCCGCACCCCGCGGGCGTCGTCGACCAGCTGGTACAGGTCGCGGTCGCCCGTCACGATGTCGACCGGGCCCGGCGCGCGGGCGGACAGGGTGCCGATCACGTCGTCCGCCTCGTACCCGGCGACGCCCACGCGGGCCACGCCCAGCGCGTCCAGCACCGCCTCGATCACCGGGACCTGCGGCGACAGCGTGTCCGGCACCTCCTCCTCGTCCGGCACGCCCGCGGCGGTCTCCGCGGCGACCCGGTGCGCCTTGTACGACGGGATCAGCTCCACCCGCCAGGCCGGCCGCCAGTCCGCGTCCATGCACGCCACCAGGTCGTCCGGGCGGTGGTCCTGCACCAGGCGGGCGATGAAGTCCAGCAGCCCGCGCACGGCGTTCACCGGGGTGCCGTCCGGGGCGCGCACCGAGTCGGGGACCCCGAAGTAGGCCCGGAAGTACAGGGATGCGGTGTCGAGGAGCATCAGGCGTCGCGTCACACTCGCATGATGCCGTACGGCACCGACAGGGCCGGCGCCCGGACGCTTCCGTCGTTTGCGCTACTCGGGCGTACCCGCGCTGCGTAAGGTGGTCGGAGAGGGAGGGAAGGGAGGGAAGACATGGACGACAAGGAAACGCCCCGGGTCGGCGCGGCCGTGCGCAGGAGGCGCCGCGCGCTGTCGCTGACCCTCGCCGCCGTCGCCGAGCGCAGCGGCCTGTCCGTGCCCTTTCTCAGCCAGATCGAGAACGAGCGCGCCCGCCCCAGCACCCGGTCGCTGGAGTGCATCGCGGACGCGTTGAAGACCACCGCCGTCGAGCTGCTCGACGCGGGCGACGCCACCCGCACGGTCGACGTCGTCCGGGCGGCGGCCCGCGGTGACGACCCGGCCGCGCCGCCCGGCGTGCGCCCGCTGGTGCGCGGCGAGCACCAGATGCACGCCGACGAGTTCACCGGCGACCACGACGCGGGCCGCGAGCTGGTCCTGCGCAACGACGCGCTGCTGTACGTCGCCGACGGCACCGTGGAGGTCGAGGCGGAGGGCCGCGCCTACCGGCTGGAGCGCGGCGACACGCTGTACCTGTCCGGCGGGGTGCGCCACCGCTGGCGGGCCTCCTCCGGGGAGGCCACCCGGGTGCTCGTCGTCTCCGTGGCCCCCCACATGGGGACGGCCGAGTGACGCGCGTGGCGGCCCCCGCACCCGGCACGGGAGCGGCCGGATGACGCGCGTGGTGTCGCTGGTGCCGTCCCTCACCGAGGCCGTCGCCGTGACCGCGCCCGGGGCGCTCGTGGCGTGCACCGAGTGGTGCACCCACCCCGCCGCCCTCGACGTCCCCCGCGTCGGCGGCACCAAGAACCCCGCCGTGGCCGCCGTCGTCGCGCTGCGGCCCGACCTCGTCGTCGCCAACGAGGAGGAGAACCGCCCCGCCGACCTCGCCGCCCTGCGCGCCGCGGGCCTCGACGTCCTGGTCACCGAGATCCGCGACCTCGACCAGGCCCTGACCGAGCTGGACCGCGTCCTGCGGGCCTGCGGCGTACGGTCCCGGCCGCGCTGGCTGGACGACGCCGAGGCCGCCTGGAGCGCCGCCGCGCCCGCGGGGCCGCCCCGCACGGCCGTCGTACCCGTCTGGCGGCGGCCCTGGATGGTCCTGGGCCGCGACACCTTCGCCGGCGACCTCCTCGCCCGCCTCGGCGTGGCCAACGCGTACGCCGGCCACGCCGAGCGCTACCCCCGGGTCCCGCTGGAGGAATTGCGCGCCCGCGGCGCCGACCTCGTCGTCCTGCCGGACGAGCCGTACCGGTTCACCGCCGACGACGGGCCCGAGGCGTTCCCCGGCGTGCCCGCCGCGCTCGTCGACGGGCGGTACCTCACCTGGTACGGCCCGTCCCTGGTCCGGGCGCCCGAGGTGCTGGGCCGGGCCCTGCGAGCAGCGTCCCGCTGAGCAGTCCCCGTACCGTCCCCGCCGCGGCGGCCAGCCACCCCGCGACGAGCAGGCCGTACAGGGCGACCGCCGCCGCGCCGAACACCGCGAGGCCCGTGTGGCCCGCCAGCCCCTCCAGTCCCGTGACGCACGTCCCGACGGGGAAGGTGAACGCCCACCACGTCAGCGCGAAGCGCATCCCGCGCCGCCGGGCCCGCACCACCAGCGCCCCGGCCAGCGCGAGCCACAGCAGGGCGAAGCCCGTCACGGGCACCCCGTACAGCACCGCCAGCGCCACCGCGTACGGCACGCCAGGCCCGGCCGCGTCCGCGAGGGCGTTCGCCGCCGTCACCGACTGGCCCAGCGGGCCCAGGACCAGCAGCAGCGCGGGCGTCGCCGCGGCCGGGGGCGGACCGCCGGTCACCAGCCGGCCGAAGACCAGCGGCACCACCAGCAGCGTGGCCAGCAGGCTCACCCCGCACATGCCGAGGCACACCGCCAGCAGCGTCCCGCGCGCCTCACCGGCCGGGAGGTGGGCGGCGAACAGCGGGCCCTGCGCCGCCGACACCATCGGTGCCACCACCGGCAGCAGCCACAGCGGGGACGGTTCCTCGACCCGGTGCCGCACCACCATCAGGTACGGCACCACGGCCGCGGTCGCGAGCCCGGCCAGCGTGCCCGCCGTGTAGAGGACCGCGCCCAGGGCCAGCGCCGCGCCCGCACCGAGCCAGTCCCGGCCGAGGAGCAGCGAGCCCCCGCCGACGGAGGCCAGCGCCATGGCGGCGCACCCGTGGAACGGGGCGACCGCCGGGTCCAGCAGGTGTGCCCGCGCCTGGTCGCGGTGGTGCGTCCAGTGCGCGGCCCGCGCGACCACCAGCACGACGAGCGCGAGCAGCGACAGCGCCCACATCGCGGTGCAGGCCGTCCGCACCCCCGGCACGCGCACCGGCAGGGCCGCGCCCGCGCTGCCGACGATCGCCGTGCCCATGACGGCCGCGTACCACTGCGGGCCCAGGTGGCGGACGGCGGTGGCCCGGGGGCGGGCGCCGGGCAGCGGGGCCCGGCGCGGGCGGGGGAGCGGTCCCGACCGCGGCCGGGGGGCGGCTCCCGGCGGCGGGCCGGCGGTGGCTCCCGGTGGGTGGGGGAGGGGTCCGGGGTGGGCTGCGGGAAGGGGGAGGGGCCGGGCGGGGGATGCCATGGTTCCAGCCTGGTGTCCCCCACCACCCCCGACCAGGGACCTTGCGGCTATGACCCCATAAGCTGGTCTTATGAGTCTCTCCCACCGCGTGCCCGACCTCGGAGCCCTGGAACTGCTCATCGCCGTGGCCCGGCACGGCAGCCTGGGCCGGGCGGCCCGCGAGGTCGGCATCACGCAGCCGGCGGCGAGCAGTCGGATCCGCTCCATGGAGAAGCAGCTGGGCGTCGCCCTCGTCGACCGCTCGCCCCGGGGCTCGCGCCTCACCGACGCGGGCGCCCTCGTGACGGACTGGGCGCGGCGGGTGGTCGAGGCGGCGGAGGCGTTCGACGCGGGCGCCCAGGCGCTGCGCGACCGGCGTGACTCGCGGCTGCGCGTCGCCGCGTCCATGACCATCGCCGAGTACCTGCTCCCCGGCTGGCTGATCGCCCTGCACGCGGACCTGCCCGACACGGCCGTGTCGCTGCGCGCCGGGAACTCCGCGGCGGTCGCCGCGCTCCTGCTGGCGGGCGAGGCCGACCTCGGGTACGTGGAGGGCCTCGCCGTGCCCGACGGGCTGAACGGCGTGGTCGTCGCCCACGACCGGCTCGTCGTCGTCGCGGCCCCGTCCCACCGGTGGGCCCGCCGCCGGGCCGCGGTCACCCCCGCCGAGCTCGCGGCGACCCCGCTGGTCCTGCGCGAGTACGGCTCGGGCACCCGCCAGGTGCTGGACTCGGCCCTGGCGGCGCACGGCGGCCTCGCCGCGCCGCTGATGGAGCTCGCGTCGACGACCGCGGTGAAGTCCGCGGCCGTGAGCGGTGCGGGACCCGCCGTCCTCAGTGAGCTCGCGGTGACCGAGGAGCTGGCCTCCCGCCGGCTGGCGGAGGTCCCGGTGGAGGGCGTCGACCTGCGCCGCGCCCTGCGGGCCGTCTGGCCCCGCGGCCCGCGCCCGACCGGCCCCGCGCGCGACCTGCTGTCCCTGTCCCGGGCCCGCTGACGCCCGGGTGGCACGGGCGACGCCCCGGCGGCACCCGGCAGCGCTCCGGCGGCACCCGGCCGCACCCGGCGACGCCCCGGCCCGCCGTCGGCGACCAGGTGGCCGTGGACCGGCGGGGGCGTACCGCTCAGGCGGCGCGGGCGGCGTGGACCAGCCCCCGCATGACGCGCGAGTCGTGTCCCGCCTCCGGGTGCCACTGCACGCCGACGACCCAGGCGCCGGTCCCGTACGACTCCACCGCCTCGACCGTGCCGTCCTCGGCGTACGCGGACGCGACGAGCCCGGCGCCGAGGCGGTCGACGGCCTGGTGGTGGTACGTCGGCACCTCGACGGCCTCCGGCACCAGCGTGCCGTAGCGGGTGCCCGGCACCGGCTTGACGGTGTGCCGGGCGAACCGGCCCGCCTCCCGCACGTGCCCGTCCAGGTGCTGCACCAGCGTCCCGCCGAGGGCGACGTTCAGCAGTTGCATGCCGCGGCAGACGCCCAGGACCGGGGTGCCCGCCGCCAGTGCGGCGTCGAGCAGCGCCAGCTCCCAGGCGTCCCGCTCCGGCGCGGGCGGGCCGGTCCTCGGGTCGCGCGGGGCGCCGTACCGCGCGGGGTCCACGTCCGGGCCGCCCGCGACGACGAGCGCGTCGACCCGGGAGACCGCCGCCGCTGCGGCGTCCGGCGCGTCCGGCGGGAGCATGGCGGCGATCCCGCCCGCCGCCTGCACCAGCCGCGGGTACGCGGCCGGGAGCAGCGCCGCGGGCATCTCCCACACGCCCCAGCGCGCGGCGTCGAGGTAGGTCGTCACTCCGATGAGGGGCCTGGTCACGCGTACCGCTCCTTCCACTCCCGCCACCGCCGTCACCCGGCGCCGTCCCGGGCACCCGTCAACCGCGGTCCAGTTCTGCCTCCGCCGCCGCCAGTGCCGCGAACTCCTCCTCCGGCGCGCTCGCGACGAGACGGTGCCGACTGTAGAGGGCGAAGTACGCGAGGGCGACGACGTACACCCCGAGCGCCATGAGCGCGGCGTCCGCGTCCACCAGGAAGGTCGCCACCAGCGCGCAGAGGGCGAGCACGAGGGCGACCGACGACGTCACCACGCCGCCCGGCGTGCGGTACGGGCGCTCCAGCAGCGGCTCGCGGCGGCGCAGCACGATGTGGGAGAGCGCCATCAGGGCGTACGAGATGGTGGCGCCGAACACCGCGATGTTCAGCATCCGCGCCCCGTCGCCCGTGCCGGCCGCCAGCGCGAAGCCGATCGCCCCCGGGACGAGCAGCCCGAGCCACGGTGCCTTGCGGCGGCTGGTGAGCGACAGGAACCGGGGCAGGTACCCGGCCCGGGAGAGTGCGAACAGCTGCCGGGACCCGGCGTAGATGAGCGAGAAGAACGACGCCACGAGCCCGGCCAGCCCCGCGTAGTTGACGAACCGGCTGAGCGCCGTCGGTCCGCCGTCCCCCTCCAGGGCCACCACGAGGGGGTTGCCGGCGTGCTGGACGGCCGCCGCGCCCCGTGCCCCGGTCGCCGCGAGGAGGGTCACCGCGGCCAGCAGCACCAGCACGCCCATCGACAGCGCCATCGCCCGCGGCATCGACCGGACCGGGTCCTTCGCCTCCTCGGCGGCGAGCGGCACGCCCTCCACGCCCAGGAAGAACCACATGCCGAACGGGAACGCCGCCCAGATGCCGAGCAGCCCGTACGGCAGCCAGCTGCTCGCGCCGAACGCCCCGGGGTCCACCGGGATGTCGTCCAGCGAGTCCGCCCGGAACTCCGTGAACGCGCCGACCGCGAAGACCAGCAGCGCGGCGACCGCGACGGCCGTCACGACGAGGCTGAAGCGCAGTGCCTCGCCCACCCCCCACAGGTGGATGCCGACGAAGACGGCGAAGCACGCCAGGTGGACGGGCCACCCGGACTCCAGGCCGAACAGGCCCAGCGACTCGACGTAGTCCCCGATGAAGATCGAGATCGCGGCGGGGGCGAGGACGTACTCGATGAGGATCGCCGTGCCGGTGAGGAAGCCGCCCCACGTGCCGAGCGCGC
Source organism: Streptomyces kanasensis (assembly GCF_043077165.1). Lineage (NCBI taxonomy): Bacteria > Bacillati > Actinomycetota > Actinomycetes > Kitasatosporales > Streptomycetaceae > Streptomyces > Streptomyces kanasensis. The sequence continues at coordinate 109,214 of NZ_JBIBSF010000010.1, read as the reverse complement.
GCCGGGCGAAGCCGTAGCCGCCGCCGGCGGCGGGCAGGACGGCGGAGAGCTCGGCCAGGGCGAGGACCAGGCAGGCGTACATCGTGCCCATGAGGAGCGTGGCCACCGCGAGCCCGCCGAAGCCGCCCTTCGCGAGGCCGATGTTCCAACCGGAGTAGTCCCCGGAGACGACGTAGCCGACGCCGAGCCCCGTGAGCAGCAGCCAGCCCGCGCTGCCGCGTCGCAGGGCGCGGCGCCGGAGGTAGTCGTCGGCCGGTGGGGCGCCGGGCGGCGCGGTGTCGGGTTTCTCGTCCAGGGTCATGGCAGCGTCAGCTCCCCGCCTCGGTCCAGCCCAATGGGATGGCCCCATACCTTTGCGGTGGTCGGGGATCGGCGCAAGCCCCCCGGCGGGACTCCGCCGTCACGCCAGGAAGCCGCGCAGCAGCGCCGCCGTCCCCGCGCAGTGCTCCCGGGCGACCTCCCGCGCCCCGTCGGCGTCGCCCTCCAGGACCGCCTCCACCAGCGCGTCGTGCTGGTGCTGGGCGTGCTCCAGGTTCCGCACGAGCAGCGGTATGCAGTCGAGCAGGTCGTTGACCGTCGCCCGGACGGCCGCGTACCGCTCCGCCAGCGTCGGCGAGCCGGACAGCCCGGCGAGCGTCAGGTGCAGCAGCGTGTCCCGGCGGCGGTAGTCCTCCAGCGGCGCGTCGTGCGTGGCCCGCAGCGCCGCGCGCAGCCGGGCGGCGTCCGCGCCGGCCAGTCCGCGCGCGGCGCACAGCCCGGCCGCCCCGGTCTCCAGCACCTCACGGAAGAGCAGGACGTCCGCGAGGTCGACCGCCGCCGTGCGCCGCCGCAGCTCCTCCCCGCCCGGCCGGACCTCCCGGCGCAGGACGAACGTGCCGCCGTACCGGCCGCGCCGGCTCTCCACCAGGCCCTGCTCCTGGAGCACCCGCAGCGCCTCGCGCAGGGTGACCCGGCTGATCCCCATCCGCTCCGCGAGCTCCCGCTCGGCGGGCAGCCGTTCCCCGGCGGGCACCAGGCCGAGCCGCACCACCTGGAGGAGCTGCTCCAGCGCCTCCTCGAACCCGCTGCCCGCGCGCACCGGCCTCAGCACCGGCGTGAGCCGATCGGGCGCCTGCTCCGTCGCCATGTGTCCGCCCCCTTCCCAATCAAAGGTCCACGGCAATACCTTATGGCTCCCGGCTGACCCAAGGAGGACCCACCCCGTGGCAGACCGCACACCCCCGCTCTCCGTCGACGACCTCCGCGCGCTCGTCGCGGACGGCGAGATCGACACCGTCGTCCTGGCCTTCCCCGACATGCAGGGCCGGCTCCAGGGCAAGCGGTTCGCCGCCCCCTTCTTCCTCGACGAGGTGCTGGAGCACGGCGCCGAGGGCTGCGACTACCTGCTGGCCGTCGACCCCGAGATGAACACCGTCGACGGCTACGCCGCCTCCTCCTGGTCCACCGGGTACGGGGACTTCGCCCTGCGCCCCGACCCGGCCACCCTCCGCCGCGTCCCCTGGCACCCCGGCACCGCGCTGCTCCTCGCCGACCTCGCCCTGCGCGACGGCTCCCCGGTCGGCGTCGCGCCCCGCGGGATCCTCCGCCGCCAGCTGGAACGGCTCGCCGCCCTCGGCTACACCGCCCACGTCGGCACGGAGCTGGAGTTCATCGTCTTCAAGGACACCTATGAACAGGCCTGGGACGCCGGCTACCGCGGCCTCACCCCGGTCAACCAGTACAACGTCGACTACTCGATCCTGGGCACCGGCCGGGTCGAACCCCTCCTGCGCCGCATCCGCACGGGGATGGCCGGGGCCGGCATGACCGTCGAGTCCGCCAAGGGGGAGTGCAACCCCGGACAGCACGAGATCGCCTTCCGCTACGACGAGGCGCTCACCACCTGCGACCACCACGCCGTCTACAAGACCGGCGCCAAGGAGATCGCGGCCCAGGAGGGCGTCTCCCTCACCTTCATGGCGAAGTACAACGACCGCGAGGGCAACTCCTGCCACATCCACCTCTCCCTCCAGGACGCCGACGGCCGCAACCCCTTCGCCGGCGAGGGCCCACCGGGCAGCCCCGACTCCCTGTCACCCGTGATGCGCCACTTCCTGGCCGGGCAACTCGCCGCGCTCCGCGAGTTCTCCCTCCTCCACGCCCCCAACATCAACTCCTACAAGCGGTTCCAACCCGGCTCCTTCGCCCCCACCGCCGTCGCCTGGGGCCACGACAACCGCACCTGCGCCCTGCGCGTCGTCGGGCACGGCCCCTCCCTCCGCTTCGAGAACCGCCTCCCCGGCGGCGACGTCAACCCCTACCTCGCCGTGGCCGCGCTCGTCGCCGCCGGCATCCACGGCATCGAGCAGCGGCTCGAACTCCCCGACCCGTGCACCGGCAACGCCTACGCCGGCGACCACGACCACGTCCCCACGACCCTGCGCGAGGCCGCCGAGCTGTGGGAGGGCAGCGCCCTGGCCCGGGCCGCCTTCGGGGAGGACGTCGTCGCCCACTACCTCAACATGGCCCGCGTCGAACTGGCCGCCTACGACGCCGCCGTGACCGACTGGGAGCTGCGCCGCTCCTTCGAACGCCTGTGAGGCCGCGTTGACCACCGCCCGCCCCGCCCCGGACCCCGCCACCGAGAGCCCCGCCCCGGACCCCGCCACCGAGCTGCACGTCCTGAACCCCGCCACCGAGGAACACGTCGCCACCGTCGCGGCCACCAGTGCCGCGGGCGTCGACGCCGCCGTCGCCCGCGCCGCACGCGCCCAGCGGGTCTGGGCCGCCGCCGCCCCCGGCGACCGCGCCCGGCTGCTGCGCCGCTTCGCCGCCGTCGTCGACGACCACGTCGAGGAGCTGGCCCTGCTGGAGGTCCGCGAGGCGGGCCACACCCTCGGCAACGCCCGCTGGGAGGCGGGCAACGTCCGCGACCTCCTCGACTACGCCGCTGGTGGCGTCGAGCGCCTGACCGGCCGCCAGATCCCGGTGGCGGGCGGCGTCGACGTCACCTTCCTCGAACCGCTCGGCGTGGTCGGCGTCATCGTGCCCTGGAACTTCCCGATGCCGATCGCCGCCTGGGGCGCGGCCCCCGCCCTCGCCGCCGGCAACGCCGTCCTCCTCAAGCCCGCGGAGGCCACCCCGCTCACCGCCCTGCGCCTGGCCGAACTCGCCCTGGAGGCCGGCCTGCCCGAGCACCTCCTGCAGGTGATCCCCGGCGAGGGCCCCGTGGCGGGCGCCGCCCTCGTCGGACACCCCGGCGTCGCCAAGATCGTCTTCACCGGATCGGCCCGCGTCGGCAAGGGCGTCATGGCCACCTGCGCCGACCGCCTCGCGCGCGTCACCCTCGAACTGGGCGGCAAGAGCCCCAACGTCGTCTTCGCCGACGCCGACCTGGAGGCCGCCGCCCTCGCCGCGCCCATGTCCTTCCTCGACAACGCCGGCCAGGACTGCTGCGCCCGCACCCGCATCCTCGTCCAGCGCACCGTCCACGACCGCTTCCTGGAACTCCTCGCCCCCGCCGTCGAGGACGTCGTCGTGGGAGACCCGGCCGACGGGCGCACCCAGATGGGGCCCCTCATCTCCCGCGCCCAGCTCGACCGCGTGCGCTCCTACGTCCCCGAGGGCGCCGAGGCGCTCCGCGGCAGCGCGCCCCGCGGCCCCGGCTTCTGGTACCCGCCGACGGTCCTGACCGGCGTCGACCCCGACGCGCCGGTCGCCACGGAGGAGGTCTTCGGCCCCGTCGCCGTCGTCCTGCCCTTCGACGACGAGGCCGACGCCGTACGCCTCGCCAACGCCACCGACCACGGCCTCTCCGGCTCCCTGTGGACCCGTGACGTCGGCCGCGCCCTGCGCGTCTCCCGCGCGGTCCAGGCCGGCAACCTCTCCGTCAACTCCCACTCCAGCGTCCGCTACTGGACCCCCTTCGGCGGCTTCAAGCAGTCCGGCATCGGCCGCGAACTGGGGCCCGACGCCCTCACCTCCTTCACCGAGACCAAGAACGTCTTCATCAGCACGGAAGGCTGACCCCATGACCGAGAGCACGGACACCGCCGTCTGCCGCCGCCTCGTCGGCCGTACCGCCGTCGTCACCGGCGCCGGCAGCGGCATCGGCCTCGCCACCGCCCGCCGCCTCGCGTCCGAGGGGGCGCACGTGGTGTGCGGCGACATCGACGAGAGGGCGGGCAAGGCCGCGGCGGACGGGGTCGGCGGCCTCTTCGTCCGCGTGGACGTCACCGACCCCGAGCAGGTCGAGGCGCTCTTCCGGGCCGCGGACGACACCTACGGCGGCGTCGACGTCGCCTTCAACAACGCCGGCATCTCGCCGCCCGACGACGACTCGATCCTGGAGACCGGCCTGGATGCGTGGAAGCGGGTCCAGGAGGTCAACCTCACCTCCGTCTACCTGTGCTGCAAGGCCGCCATCCCCTACATGCGCCGCCAGGGCCGGGGCTCCATCATCAACACGGCCTCCTTCGTGGCCCGCATGGGCGCCGCGACCTCGCAGATCTCGTACACCGCCTCCAAGGGCGGCGTCCTCGCCATGTCCCGGGAGCTGGGCGTGCAGTTCGCCCGCGAGGGCATCCGCGTCAACGCCCTGTGTCCCGGCCCCGTCAACACACCGCTGCTGCGCGAGCTGTTCGCCAAGGACCCGGAGCGGGCCGCGCGCCGCCTCGTGCACGTGCCGGTCGGCCGGTTCGCCGAGGCCGAGGAGATCGCCGCCGCGGTCGCCTTCCTGGCCAGCGACGACGCGTCGTTCGTCAACGCCACCGACTTCCTGGTCGACGGCGGGATCGCGGGAGCGTACGTCACCCCGCTCTGAGCGCTGGCTACCCTGACCGCATGAGCATGACGACACCGCCGGGCTGGTACCCGGATCCGTCCGTCCCCGCCGTGGAGCGCTGGTGGGACGGGACCGCGTGGAGCGCGCACACCCGCCCCGCGGGCGGGGGCGCGCCCCCGGCGGTGGCCGCCGTACCCGCGCGGCCGGCGTCCGGCGGGCGCGGGGTGCGGATCGCGGTGGCGGCGGCCGTGGTCGCCGCGGTCGCGGTCACCGCCGTGATCGTCCTGCGGCCGGACGACGCCGTGACGCCCGGCGCGCGGCCGCCGGCCGCCGCCTCCGGGCCCGCCGCGGCGACCGGCTCCCCGGGCGCGGCGACGCCCACCCCGCCCACCCCGTCCACGCCGGCCGCCCCGTCCGCCACCGAGGAGGACGCCACGGTCCTCCGCGACCAGCTCAACGGCATCGACCTCCCCATCCCGCAGGGCTGGTCGAAGGCGGAGATCGGCATCGACCAGGCGCCGACGATGGTCACGATCGGCGACGCGCAGTGCCCGAACTCCACGCGCCTGTGCAAGCCCGGCCGGGTCCTGTCCCGCACGCTGACCTCCACCGCGACGACCCACCGCGCCATGGCCGAGCAGGACGTCGTGGACGCCGCCGAGCAGATGTACGGCGAAGACGGGCTCGGCAACCAGCACTACGGCGGCGTCACCGGCCACACCGTGGTCGCCGCGCGCCAGGCCGTCGTCGCCGGGCGCACGGGCTACCTCGTCCGCTGGCGGGTCACCACCGGCAAGGGGCCGGGCGGCCACGTCCAGTCGCTGGTCTTCCCGTCGCCCAGCGGCGTCGAGCAGCCCGTCGCCGTGCGGTTCGCCTTCGACGCCGGGCCGGACGGGCCGCCGCTCGCCCTGATGGACCGCATCGCGCGGGGCATCCGCCCCATCGGCAGCGCCACGGGAGGCGGCGTGGGCAGCAGCCTCGCACCGGGCGGCACCCGGTAGGCGGTGCCGTCGGACGTGCGGTGCGGGGGACGTACGGCAGCAGGACGCACGGCGGGAGGGCGGAGCCGGGGGAGCGGGCGCCGGGGAAGCGGGCGCTCGGGCTCGCGGGGTGGCTAGAGGAACGTCCGTCCCTCGCCGCGGTACGTCGGCACGACCGCCGTCACCCGGTCCCCCTCGACCAGGTGGAGCCGGTCGAACCGCTCGCACAACTCGCCCGCCTTCGCGTGCCGGAACCACACCTTGTCGCCGATCAGCAGGTCGTCGGCGGGCGGCCCGACCAGCGGCGTCTGCACCTCGCCGGGCCCCTCCCGCGCGTCGTAGCGCAGCCCCTCCGGCAGGTACGGCACCGGCAGCCGGTCGCGGCCCGGGGCGCCCGACGCCGGGTAGCCGCCGCCCAGCACCGTCACGACGCCCACGCCCGGCCGGCGCACCACCGGCTGCGCGAAGAGCGCGGCGGGCCGGCCGGCGAAGGAGGAGAAGTCGTCGAACAGCCGCGGCACGTACAGCCCTGAGCCGGCGGCGACCTCCGTGACCGCGTCCTCCGCGACCGTGTACTGCACGCTGCCCGTGCCGCCGCCGTTCACGAACTCCAGCTCCGGGGCCACCCCCCGCACGGCCGCCACCACGGCCGCCCGGCGCGCGGCCAGCTCGCGCCGCGCCACCGACTGCATCAGCCGCACCGCCCGCGACCGCAGCGGCCGCCCGGCGACCGCGTCACCGACCCCGGCCACGTGCCCCTCGTACGCCATCAGCCCCACGAGCCGGAACCCCGGCCGCCGGGCCACCGAGCGGGCCAGCTCGGCGAGTTGGGCGGGCTCGCGCAGCGGCGACCGCAACGCGCCGATCCGCACCCGCCCGCCGAGCAGGCGCAGCGACGTGTCCAGCTCCAGACAGACGCGCACCTCCTCCCGCCCGTCCCCGCGTGCGGCGTCGACGAGGTCCAGCTGCGCCGGGTCGTCCACCATCACGGTGACGGCGGCGGCCAGTTCGGCGTCCCGGGCCAGCTCCGCGAAGCCGGCGCGGTCCACCGACGGGTAGGCCAGCAGCACGTCGCGGAACCCGGACCGCGCCAGCCACAGCGACTCCTCCAGGGTGAACGCCATCACCCCCGTGAACCCCGGCCGCGCCAGCACCCGTTCGAGGAGTGCCCGGCAGCGCAGCGACTTGCTCGCGACGCGCACCGGCTTGCCGGCGGCACGGGCCACGAGGCCGTCGGCGTTGGCGTCGAAGGCGTCGAGGTCCACCACGGCGAGCGGGGCGTCGAGATGGGCGGTGGCCCGGTCGTACCGGGCGCGGTCGGCGGCACGGGGAGTCATGGCCCGAGCGTGCCAGACGGGGCTACCGGGGGGTAGGGGTGATCGAGGGGACGTTCCGGTCAGATCCGCCCCGACCTGCGGCCTCGTTCCCGCGACCGTCCGGCCAGCCCTTAGAGTGACGCCTGCACGCTGACGCCTGCACGCCGACGAACGGGCCTGCCCGGAGGCGTCCGGGTACGACGACGAGGGGGGCGGATGAGCACCGAGGCACGGCGCCCGGAGCCGCCCGGCACACCGGCCCCGCGCCGCCCCGCAACGGATCCCGGGACGGACACGGAGACCACCACCCGCCTCCGCCCCGTACCCTCCTCCTCCCCGCGGCCCCCCGCCGCGCGCGACCCGCGCCCCGGCACCCCCACCCCCCGCCCCGGCACCCACCCGGCACCAACGGCCGGTACGCCGACGGAGCCCGCCGGCACGCAGGCAAGCTCGTCCGGCACACCGGCGGGCCCCTCCGGCCGCCCCGTGCCGCCCGCTGCGCCCCGGCAGCCCGCCGCCCCCACCCGTCGGCCGGCGGCCCCCACGGCGTCCGCGGACGCCGTGGGGACCGGGCCGGACCCGCGCACCACGCCCCCACGGCCCGTCCGCGCCCCCGGAGCGACCACGGACGCGCGCCCGGGCACCCACACCGGCGCCGGCGCCGTGACGACCCCGCCCGGTGTCCCCCGGCAGCCCGCCCCCGGCCGGACGCCGGCCGCACCCGCTGCGCCGGCCCCGCCCGCCACCGCCCCGCGGCCGTACCCGGACCCCGCGCCACCGCACCCCGCGCGACCGCCGCACACCGCACGGGCCCACGCCGCACCGCCCCGCACCGGGCCGGCCTCCCCCTCCGGGGCGGCGTCCCCCACCGCGCCGGCGCACCCCTCCGCGCCGCCGCACTGGCCGCCGCCCGAGGCGCCCAACGAGACCACCACGCGGCTGCGCCCCGTCCCCGCCCCGCGCCCGGCGCGGACCGCCGTGGCCATCGCCTGCCTGGTGCTCGGGCTCGGGCTGGTCGGCGGCGCCGGGGTCGGCGCCTGGGTCCTGCGCGACCCCGGCACCACCACCGAGCGCACCGCCTACACCGAGACCGCCACCCTCTGGCACAGCACCCCGGTCGACACGCTCTTCCCGCGCAGCCTCAGGGGCGCCGGCGCGGGGCCCGGCGGCGCCGACCGCACCTGGACCCGCGTGGCCGTCGCCCCCGACGCGCCCTGCGCCACCGTCCTCCAGCCGCGGCTCGCCGCCGCCCTGCGCCCGGCCGGCTGCCTGCGGGTCCTGCGCGCCACGTACACGGACGCCACCTCGACCCACGTCACCACCGTCGGACTGGCCTTCATGCGGACCGACGCCGCGGGCATGACCGCCCTGCACGGCCGCTTCACCACCGGCGGTCTCGACCGGAACCCCGAGTTGATACCGCCCGCCCTCGCCGCCCCCGGCACCGTCGCCGCGGGCTTCGGCAACGCCCAGCGCGCCAGCTGGCACGTCAGCGTCCTCACCGAGGTCCCCGCGGTCGTCTTCGCCGTCTCCGGCTTCGCCGACGGCCGCGCCGTGACCCAGCCCCAACCCGCCCCCCAGGCCATGGCCAAGGGCCAGTCGACCACCGCCGCGCAGGCCGGACTCGGCCACGAGTCGCGCGGCGTCGCCGACCGCGTGGAGCAGCAACTGCGCTCCGCGGTCACCCGGGCGACCGAAGGCCCCGCGACGAAGGGGGAGCGGTGAAGCACACCCCCGGCGCCCGCCGCGTCCGTCTCCTGCTGGCCGCCCTCACCGCCACGGCCTTCGCCGTCCTCCCCGCCGCCCCCGCCCGCGCGGACGCCATCCGGGCCCGGCAGTGGGGCAACGAGGCGCTCAACGCCGAGCAGGCGTGGCGCACCACCAAGGGCGCGGGCGTCACCGTCGCGGTCCTCGACACCGGCGTCGACGACAGCCACCCGGACCTCGCGGGCAACGTCCTGCCCGGCAAGGACCTCGTCGGCTTCGGAGCCCGGCGCGGCGACCGCTCCTGGGCCCGTCACGGCACCGCCATGGCCGGCATCATCGCCGGCCACGGGCACGGCCCGGGCAACGGCGACGGCGTCCTCGGCGTCGCGCCCGAGGCGAGGATCCTGCCCGTCCGGGTCATCCTGGAGGGCAGCGACAAGGCCCGCGCCCGCGCCCGCCACACCCGGGGCAACGCCCTCGCCCAGGGCATCCGCTGGGCCGCCGACCAGGGCGCCGACGTGATCAACCTCTCGCTCGGCGACGACAGCGAGTCCGCGCACCCCGAGCCCGCCGAGGACGCCGCCGTCCAGTACGCCCTCGCCAAGGGCTCCGTCGTGGTCGCCTCCGCCGGCAACGGCGGCGAGAAGGGCGACCGGGTCTCCTACCCGGCCGCCTACCCCGGCGTGATCGCCGTGACCGCCGTGGACCGCTTCGGCACCCACGCCTCCTTCTCCACCAGCCGCTGGTACGCCACGGTCAGCGCGCCGGGCGTCGACGTCGTCATCGCCGACCCCGACCGCAAGTACTACGAGGGCTGGGGCACCAGCGCCGCCTCCGCGTTCGTCTCCGGCGCCGCCGCGCTCGTCCGCGCGGCCCACCCGGACCTCACGCCCTCCCAGATCCGCAAGCTGCTCTCCGACACCGCCCGCGACCGGCCCGCCGGCGGCCGCGACGACGACAAGGGGTACGGGACGGTCGACCCGGCCGCCGCGATCGAGGCGGGCGCGAAGCTGCGCCCGGCCGACCTCAAGGCGGCGAGCGCCGGCTACGCGGGCCGTTACTTCGGGTCGGGGCCCCGGCCGGTGGCCGTAGCCGACGGCTCCGCGGGGCTCGTCGCCCCCGTCGCGGGCGGCGCCGGCGCGCTCCTCCTGGCGGTCGCCTGCGTCCTGTGGCGCGCGGGCCGCCGTACCGGCTGAGCACCGCGCCGCACGAGGCGGGCGAGCGGGAGCGGGCGCCGCCGGGCCGGCCGCGCGCCGTACGCGAGGGACGGGAGCCGCGCGCCGTACGCGGTGGCCGGGGCGCCGTACGGGGCGGGCCGCCCGCCCGGATAGGCTCGGCGGCGTGGCGCTCAAGAACATCCCCGATCCCGGTTTCTCCGACGACGACGGCTCCGCCGATCCCCGGCTCGCCGAGGCGCTCGCCGCCTGGGCCGAGGACCGCGCGGCCGAACCGCGCGTCCTGGAAGCCCTCCAGGGGGCCCGCCTCCTCGTCCCGGTCGTCGCGGTGCTCGGCGAGGTCGAGGTGGACGAGAACGGGCTGCGCCGCGAGAAGACCAGCGACATGGCCGTGCCGACGCTCACCGCGGGCGACCGCCGCGCGCTGCCCGCGTTCACGTCCACCGAGGCGCTGGCCCGCTGGGACCCGACCGCCCGGCCCGTCGCCGTACCGCTGCACCAGGCGCTCCAGGCGCTCGCCCACGAGAAGGCCGACACGCTCGTGCTCGACATGGCGGGGCCCGTGCCGTTCCAGCTGACCGGCCGGACGCTGCTCGCCGCCGCCGAGGGCCGCACGAGCACCGATCCGCTCGCCGACCCGGCAGTGACGGCCGCCGTGCGGGCGCTCCTCGCCGCCGAGCCCGCCGTCCTGCGCGCCCACCTCGGCCGGGGCGGGGACGCGGACGGCACCCTCGCCCTGGTCCTGGCCCCGGACGCCGCTCCCGCGGAGGCGGCCCGCCGGGTCGCGACGGCCATGGCGGCCGACGAGACACTGAGGGCCCGCCTGGTGCGGGGCCTCGACCTGGCACTGCTGCCGGCCGGGGCCGCCACGCCGGGCGAGCCCTTCTACGAACGGGGATAGCCCCCGGGGCAGGGGGCAAGGGGCTGCGGGCCGGGGACCGGGGATCAGGCACCGGTGGTCGGGTACCGGGGATCCGGGACCGGGGGCCCGGGCCGCAGGCCGGGGGAGGGGCGGCGCGGACGCCGCCCGCCGCCTCAGCCGTAGACCGGGCCGGTGTACTTCTCGCCCGGGCCCTGGCCCGGCTCGTCCGGCACCAGCGACGCCTCGCGGAACGCCAGCTGCAGGGACTTCAGCCCGTCCCGCAGCGGCGCCGCGTGGAAGGAGCTGATCTCGGTCGCGCCCGCGTCCAGGAGGCCCGCCAGGGCGTGGACGAGCTTGCGGGCCTCGTCGAGGTCCTTGTGCGCCTCGCCCTCCTCGGTCAGCCCGAGCTTCACCGCTGCGGCGCTCATCAGGTTGACGGCGACCGTGACGATCACCTCGACCGCCGGGACCTCCGCGATGTCGCGGGTCAGGGCGTCGAAGTCGGGCTGGGACGGGCTGGGCGTGGCGTCACTCATGACCCACACGATAGGCGGTCCCCGCCGGGGCGGACGCCGCCCGCCCGGTTGGGCCCACCCCCGGGCAGCTGGTAGCCTGGTGTGACGACCGGCCGGAACCAATGAGCTCCGGCCCACAAGTGGAGGCTCCGCTCTCCCACCTGGCTGCCCTCAGGGTGGCGGGTCACCGGTCAGGCGGTGCCCATCGTTCCGTACGGACGATGGAACCCGCCCGATGTGCGCCCCGCGGTACGCCGTGTCGGTGCTCCGGTATGACAAGGAGCCCCGCCTGTGTCCCGTCCGGGGCGTTTTTCATGCGCCGGCGCGGTTGGTCACACAACAGACGTTACGCGTCCGTCCGCCAGGCGGTCGCGTGGTGCTACCGAGGAGGATCCATCAGCGCCGAGCCCCGCATCAACGACCGGATTCGCGTTCCCGAGGTGCGACTTGTCGGTCCCAGCGGCGAGCAGGTCGGGATTGTTCCGCTTGCCAAGGCCCTGGAGCTTGCACAGGAGTACGACCTCGATCTCGTCGAGGTCGCGGCGACCGCCCGTCCGCCGGTCTGCAAGCTCATGGACTACGGGAAGTTCAAGTACGAGTCGGCCATGAAGGCCCGTGAGGCGCGCAAGAACCAGGCGCACACGGTCATCAAGGAGATGAAGCTCCGGCCGAAGATCGACCCGCACGACTACGACACCAAGAAGGGTCACGTCGTCCGGTTCCTCAAGCAGGGTGACAAGGTCAAGATCACGATCATGTTCCGTGGTCGCGAGCAGTCCCGGCCGGAGCTCGGCTTCCGGCTGCTGCAGCGGCTCGCGGAGGACGTCCAGGACCTCGGTTTCGTCGAGTCGAACCCGAAGCAGGACGGCCGCAACATGATCATGGTTCTCGGTCCGCACAAGAAGAAGACCGAGGCCATGGCCGAAGCCCGCGAGGCGCAGGCCGCCCGCAAGGCGGAGCGCCAGGGCCAGCCCGCCCAGGCGGACGAGACCGCCGAGGCGGAGCAGCCCGCCGACGCGGAGCAGTCCGCCGAGTAGCCCACAAGGCCGTGTCCGGGGCAACACCGCCCAGGACTCGCAACGATCCAACTGACGCTCCCGAGCGCCGGTCCCCGGACCGGCTGGGAGCGCCACTGACGAGGAGATAACGGCGCTATGCCGAAGAACAAGACGCACAGCGGTGCCAAGAAGCGCTTCAAGATCACCGGCTCGGGCAAGGTGCTCCGCGAGCGCGCCGGCAAGCGCCACCTGCTCGAGCACAAGTCGTCCAAGCTGACGCGCCGCCTCACTGGCAACGCCGAGATGGCCCCGGGTGACAGCGCCAAGATCAAGAAGATGCTGGGCATCTGACCCCGATCGTCTGATCAAGCCCCCGATACCGGGACCCATTCGTTTCCGGGCCGTGTGAACCCCCCACGGCCCCGCTACAAGGAGTCAACAAGTGGCACGCGTCAAGCGCGCAGTCAACGCTCACAAGAAGCGCCGTGCGATCCTCGAGCAGGCCAGCGGTTACCGCGGCCAGCGCTCCCGCCTGTACCGCAAGGCCAAGGAGCAGGTCACCCACTCGCTGGTCTACAACTACAACGACCGCAAGAAGCGCAAGGGCGACTTCCGTCAGCTGTGGATCCAGCGCATCAACGCCGCTGCCCGCGCCAACGGCATCACGTACAACCGCTTCATCCAGGGTCTGAAGGCCGCCAACATCGAGGTGGACCGCAAGATCCTCGCCGAGCTCGCGGTCAACGACGCGGGTGCGTTCGCCGCCCTCGTCGAGGCCGCCCAGAAGGCGCTCCCGAGCGACGTCAACGCCCCGAAGGCCGCCGCCTGATCGCCCAGGCCGCGTACTTCCCACCGGACCCGCAGGCGCCGTGAGCGCCTGCGGGTCCGGTGCGTTCGCCGTCCACCGCACCGCCCCCGGCCCGCCGGACCCCGTCCGCCACGCCGCCCCCGACCCCCGTCCGCCGCCAGAAAGAGTCGCCGAGCACCATGGGCACCCCCGAGCTGATCTCCTCGCGTTCCCCGCGCGTCGCCGCCGCGAGGCGACTCGCCAAGCGGAACTTCCGGGGCAAGGACCGCCGGTTCATCGCCGAGGGGCCGCAGGCCGTCCGCGAGGCCGTCGCCCACCGCGGGCCCGACGGCGAGCCGACCCTCGTCGAGCTGTTCGCCACCCCCGAGGCCGCCACCCGGTACGCCGGCATCGTCGAGGCCGCCCACGCCGCCGGCGCCCGCGTCCACCTCGCCCCCGACACCGTCCTCGCCGAGGTCTCCCAGACGGTCACCCCCCAGGGCATCGTCGGCGTGTGCCGCTTCCTCGACTCGCCGTTCGAGGACGTCCTGCGCGCCCGCCCCCGGCTGGTCGCCGTCCTCGCCCACGTGCGCGACCCCGGCAACGCCGGCACCGTGCTGCGCTGCGCCGACGCGGCCGGCGCCGACGCCGTCGTCCTCACCGACGCCTCCGTCGACCTGTACAACCCCAAGTCCGTGCGCGCCTCGGTGGGCTCCCTCTTCCACCTGCCCGTCGCCGTCGGCGTCCCCGTCCGGCAGGCCGTCGCCGGGCTGCAGGAGGCCGGGGTGCGGATTCTCGCCGCCGACGGGGCCGGCGAGGACGACCTCGACGCCGAGCTCGACGCCGGGACCATGGGCGGCCCCACGGCCTGGATCTTCGGCAACGAGGCGTGGGGCCTGCCCGAGGAGACCCGCGCCCTCGCCGACGCCGTCGTCCGCGTCCCCATCCACGGCAAGGCCGAGAGCCTGAACCTGGCGACCGCCGCCGCCGTATGCCTCTACGCCTCCGCCCGTGCGCAGCGTGCTGCGGGAGGGTGCCGCTCCGTCACCCCGAGCTAGTAGGGTGACGGGCTCGGGGGCCCGTCGCGCAGCACTGAGGGGTGGGGTACGGGGATGACGCTCGGCACGAGCAGCCACGCGGAGGACCGCGGCGCCTTAACGCGCCCGGCGGCCCACCACGGCGTCCCCGGGTACGACCCCGACGACCTGCCCGACGGGCTCGTCGTCGCGGACGCGCGCGGCCGGGTCGTCTGCTTCAACGCGCAGGCCGCGCGGATCACCGCCGTCCCCCGCGACCGGGCGCTCGGCCGCCCCCTGGAGGAGGCCCTCCCGCTGGAGGACCTCAAGGGCCGGCGCTGGTGGGCGCTGACCGACCCGTACGGCGGCCTCGCCACGCGCACCGGCCAGCCCGAGCGCAACCTCCTCCTGCCCGGCGGCCGCGAGGTGCTCGTCGCCGCCCGGTACGTACGGGACCGGCCCCTCGGCCCCGTGGACCGCGTGGTGGTCACCCTGCGCGGCACCGAGGCGCGGCGCCGGACCGAGCGCAGCCACGCCGAGCTGATCGCCACGGTCGCGCACGAGCTGCGCTCGCCGCTCACCTCCGTCAAGGGCTTCACGGCCACGCTCCTCGCCAAGTGGGAGCGGTTCACCGACGACCAGAAGCGGCTGATGCTGGAGACGGTCGACGCCGACGCCAACCGCGTCACGCGCCTGATCACCGAGCTGCTCGACATCTCCCGCATCGACTCCGGGCGCCTGGAACTGCGCCGCCAGCCCGTCGACATCGCCGCCGCCGTCGACCGCCACCTCCAGGCGCACACCGCGCGCGGCCAGGCACCCGACCGCTTCTCCGTCCGCGTCCTCGGCCCGCTGCCCGACCTGTGGGCCGACCCCGACAAGGTCGACCAGGTCCTGTCCAACCTGCTGGAAAACGCGGTGCGGCACGGCGAGGGAACCGTCACCATCGAGGTGGCCCCCACCGGCCCGCAGGACGACGAGAAAGGAACGGCGGTCACCGTGAGCGACGAAGGACCCGGCATCCCCGAGGAGTCGATGGGCCGGGTCTTCACCCGCTTCTGGCGGGGCAGCACCCGCGGTGGCACGGGCCTCGGCCTGTACATCGTCAAGGGGATCGTCGAGGCCCACGGGGGCACCATCACCGTCGGCCGCGGCCCCGCCGGGGGCGCGGAGTTCCGCTTCACCCTGCCCGTGGCGGCCCCGGCCTACCTGACCCAGGGCTTCTGACCCGCCGGCCCGCATCCGGCGCCACCCCGGGCGGACTCATCCGGGTCCGCCCCGCCCCGTTAGACTCGTCCTTTGGCACCTTTGCGTCCTCGGTCGTCGAGCGGGGGCTCCAGCCAGCCCATTCGGAAGCACGGGAAGAGATGTCCGCACCCAACAAGTCGTATGACCCAGTCGAGGTCGAGGCACTGAAACCGGAAGAGATCGAGCGCATGCGGGACGAGGCGCTCGCCGCCTTCGCGGCCGCGGGCGACCTCGAGGAGCTCGCCCACGCGAAGGTCGCCCACACCGGCGGCACCTCGCCCCTCGCCCTCGCCAACCGCGAGATCGGCGCTCTGCCCCCGCAGGCCAAGGCCGAGGCCGGCAAGCGCGTCGGCCAGGCGCGCGGCGCCGTCTCCAAGGCCCTCGCCGCCCGCCAGGCCGAGCTGGAGGCCGAGCGCGACGCCCGTGTGCTGGTCGAGGAGGCGGTGGACGTCACCCTCCCCCACGACCGCACCCCGGCCGGCGCCCGGCACCCGCTGACCACCCTCATGGAGCGCGTCGCCGACGTCTTCGTCTCCATGGGCTACGAGGTGGCCGAGGGCCCCGAGGTCGAGGCGGAGTGGTTCAACTTCGACGCCCTGAACTTCGTCCCGGACCACCCGGCCCGCCAGATGCAGGACACCTTCTTCGTCCAGGGCCCCGAGGGCACGAGGGGCGACGAGTCCGGCATCGTGCTGCGCACCCACACCTCCCCGGTGCAGGCGCGCACGCTCGTCGACCGCGAGCCGCCCGTGTACGTCGTCTGCCCCGGCCGCGTCTACCGCACCGACGAGCTGGACGCCACGCACACCCCGGTCTTCCACCAGATCGAGCTGCTCGCCGTGGACGAGGGCCTCACCATGGCCGACCTCAAGGGCACCCTCGACCACATGGTCCAGGCGCTTTTCGGCCCGGACATGAAGACCCGGCTGCGGCCGAACTTCTTCCCGTTCACCGAGCCGTCCGCCGAGATGGACATGCTCTGCTACGTCTGCCGCGGCGAGTCCGTCGGCGACGCCGACCGGCCCTGCCGCACCTGCGGCAGCGAGGGCTGGATCGAGCTGGGCGGCTGCGGCATGGTCAACCCGAAGGTGCTCGTCGCCTGCGGTGTCGACCCGGAGCGGTACAGCGGGTTCGCCTTCGGGTTCGGCATCGAGCGGATGCTGATGTTCCGGCACAACGTGGAAGACATGCGAGACATGGTCGAGGGTGACGTCCGGTTCACCCGGCCGTTCGGGATGGAGATCTGATGCGGGTCCCGCTTTCGTGGCTGCGGGAGTACGTCGACCTGCCGGCGTCGGAGACCGGCCGTGACGTACAGGCCAAGCTGGTGTCCGCCGGGCTGGAGGTCGAGACCGTCGAGCGGCTCGGCGCCGGCCTGACGGGCCCGCTGGTGGTGGGCAAGGTCCTCACCATCGAGGAGCTCACCGAGTTCAAGAAGCCGATCCGCTTCTGCACCGTCGACGTCGGCCCGGCCAACGGCACGGGCGAGCCGCAGGAGATCATCTGCGGCGCCCGGAACTTCGCCGAGGGCGACAAGGTCGTCGTCGCCCTCCCCGGCGCCGTCCTGCCCGGCGACTTCCGCATCGCCGAGCGCAAGACCTACGGCCGCGTCTCCCGCGGCATGATCTGCTCCGGCGACGAGCTCGGCATGGGCGACGACGGCACGCACGGCATCATCGTGCTGCCGCCGGAGCACGAGGTCGGCACCGACGCGACCGCCCTGCTCGAGCTGTACGACGAGGTCCTCGACATCGCCGTCACGCCCGACCGCGGCTACTGCCTGTCGATGCGCGGCGTCGCCCGCGAGACCGCCACCGCGTACGGCCTGCCGCTGCGCGACCCGGCGCTCCTCGACGTGCCCGCGCCGAACTCCTACGGCCACCCCGTCCAGGTCTCCGACCCGATCGGCTGCTCCCGCTTCACCGCGCGCACCGTCGTCGGCCTGGACCCGGAGGCCCGCTCCCCGATCTGGCTCCGGCGCCGCCTCCAGAAGGCCGGGATGCGCCCGATCTCCCTCGCCGTCGACGTCACCAACTACGTGATGCTCGAACTGGGCCAGCCGCTGCACGCCTACGACCGCGCCCGCCTCGAGGGCGCGATCGGCGTGCGCCGCGCCGAGCCCGGTGAGAAGATCACCACCCTCGACGGCACGGTCCGCGCCCTCGACCCGGCCGACCTCGTCATCACCGACGACCGCGGCCCCATCGGCATCGCGGGCGTCATGGGCGGCGCCAACACCGAGATCGCCGACGCCCAGACCGACCCGGAGACGGGCCAGGTCCGCGGCACCACCGAGGTCGTCATCGAGGCCGCGCACTTCGACGCGATCTCCGTCGCCCGCACCGCCCGCCGCCACAAGCTCTCCTCCGAGGCGTCGAAGCGGTTCGAGCGCGGCGTCGACCCGCAGGCCGCGGCCGCCGCCGCGCAGCGCACCGTCGACCTGCTGGTCCTCCTCGCGGGCGGCACCGCCGAGGCCGGCGTCACCGAGGTCATCGCGCCGAGCGCCCCCCGGACGGTCGCCATGCGCGCCGACCACCCCGACCGCGTCGCGGGCGTCGCCTACGGCCGGGAGACCGTCGTGCGCCGCCTCCAGGAGGTCGGCTGCGACGTCTACGGGCAGGACGAGCTCGTCGTCACCGTCCCGTCCTGGCGCCCCGACCTGAACGAGCCCAACGACCTCGCCGAGGAGGTCATCCGGCTGGAGGGGTACGAGAACCTCCCCTCCACGCTGCCCCGGCCGCCGGCCGGACGCGGGCTCACCGAGCGCCAGCGCACCCACCGCCGCGTGGGCCGCGCCCTCGCGGGGGCCGGGTACGTCGAGGCGCTGAACTACCCGTTCATCGGGGAGCAGGTCCTCGACCAGCTCGACATCCCGGCCGACGACCCCGGCCGCGCGGTGGTCCGGCTCGTCAACCCGCTCTCCGACGAGGAACCGGTGCTGCGCACCACGCTGCTCCCCGGCCTCCTCGCCGCGCTGCGCCGCAACGACGGCCGCGGCAGCCACGACCTGGCCCTCTTCGAGACCGGCCTCGTCTTCCGCCTCCCGGCGGAGCCCGGCGTCGCGGTGCGGCTGCCCGTCGACCGCCGCCCGACCGACGCGGAGATCGCCGGCGTCGACGCCGTCCTGCCCGAGCAGCCGCGGCACGCCGCCGTGGTCCTCGCCGGGGCGCGCGAGCAGGCCGGCTGGTGGGGCGCGGGCCGCCCGTCCGACTGGGCCGACGCGGTCGAGGCCGCCCGGACCGTCGCCCGCGAGGCCGGCGCCGAGCTCGTCGTCCGCCAAGGCCAGTACGGGCCGTGGCACCCGGGCCGGTGCGCCGAGCTGGTCGTCGTCGTGGACGGCGCCGAGCGGACCGTCGGCCACGCGGGCGAGCTGCACCCGCGGGTCGTCAAGGCGCTCGGGCTGCCCGCCCGCACCTGCGCCATGGAGCTCGACCTCGACCTCGTCGAGCGGGCCTCCGCGGGCCCCGTGCGGGCGCCCCGGATCTCGGCCTTCCCGGTGGCCACGCAGGACGTCGCCCTGGTCGTCGACGCGTCCGTGCCGGCCGCGGAGGTCGAGCGGGCGCTGCGCGAGGGCGCGGGCGAGCTGCTGGAGTCCCTCCGGCTGTTCGACACGTTCACCGGCGAGCAGATCGGCGAGGGCCGCAAGTCCCTCGCGTACGCGCTGCGGTTCCGCGCCGGTGACCGCACGCTCACCGTCGACGAGGCGTCCGCCGCCCGTGACGCCGCGGTGGCGCTCGCCGCCGAGCGCACCGGCGCGGTGCTGCGCGGCGCCTGACGCGATCGACCGTCACCCCCACGGAGGGGCGCACCCGGACCACCGGGTGCGCCCCTCCCGGCGCGTCCGCCCCCTGGTTCTGGGGCGCGCGCACGGTTGCTCACTCATTCGGGTGAGAACCCTGGTGACGTTCCCCGCGAGCCGGGACGATCGACAGAATCGTCCCGACCGCGACAAGGGGCCTGAAGAAGGGCGGTCCGCATGATCCGTTGGTGGTCCCGGCGACCCCGGGCTCGCGGACGCGCACCGCTCGCCCCCCTCGCACCGCCGGTGCTCTGGGCCGCCGTCGCCCTCGTCTGGGAGATGGCCAGCCCGCTGGCCCGGCGGGCCGACACGCCCACCCGGCTCGTCACCAGCGCCGTCTTCTGCGTCGTCGGCGTCGCCCTGGCCCTCGGCGCCTTCCAGCGGCTGCGGCGCGAGCTGCGGCAGATCCACGCCGTCGCCGAGGCCGCCCAGCAGGTGCTGCTGCGGCCGCTGCCGCACCGCCTCGACGGCCTCTCCGTCGCCGGGGTCCAGCTGCCCGCCGTACCCGGAGCGGCCGTCGGCGGCGACCTGTACGAGGCGGTGGCCACCCCGTACGGCGTGCGCGTGATCATCGGTGACGTACGCGGCCACGGGCTGGCCGCGCTCGGTGCCGTCGCCGCCGTCCTCGGCAGCTTCCGCGAGGCGGCACACGAGGAGCCCGGCCTCGGCGGCCTCCTGCGGCGGCTGGAGCGGGCACTCCAGCGGTACGTGGGGGAGCGGGTGCGCGACGAGGGGGTGCTCGGGGCCGCCGGGAGCCCGTCGGCGGAGGAGTTCGTCACGGTGCTGCTGCTCGATCTCCACCCCAACGGCGACGTCCTGGTCCTCAACTGCGGCCACCCCTGGCCCTACCGGATCGGCGACGGGGCGGAGCCGCTCGCCGCCGGGGAGCCGCTGCCGCCGCTCGGCGCGTTCCCCCTGCCGGACACGCTGCCGGTCCGACGGTGCGCGCGGCTGCTGCCCGGCGAGGCGCTGTTCCTCCACACCGACGGCGCCGAGGAGGCCCGCGACGCCGCCGGGCGGTTCTTCCCGCTGGACGCCGTACTGGCCGACGTCGCCGGACCGCCGCGGTCACCCGCGGACGTCATCCACCACGTGCGCACGGCGCTGCTGGCGCACACCGGGGGACGCCTCACCGACGACGTGGCGTTCGTCGTCGTGCGGGACGACCGGGTCCCGGCGGCTGCGCCGTGCGCCCGGGTCCCGGGGCAGACCGACCGGGGCGGCCCGCGGCCCGCCCGGACCGCACCGTCCTCCCGATAGCGGCTGGACACGGACGGTGCGGCCGGCGCCACCCGCCCCTCCCCGGGGAGCACGTCCCCGGGGAGCTCCCAGGCGCGTCGGGCGGACCGGCGTGACGGGTGGCGGGCGAACGGGCCGCCGCACTGTACGAGGGGGGAGCCGGCGGCCCGGCCGTCTCCTGGGAGGCACCAAGTCAACCGGGACCCCGCGCATGCCGACAGAGCGCGTGGGGCACGGATACGGACACTTCATTCACACCCCGTGCGAACCGGGCACCACCGCGCCTGGCCCGGCGGAGACACGGCACCGGAGGCGCACATGCAGCCCAACACCCTGCCCAACACGCTGCTCGACGCCCTGCTCGACGAAGCGGGGATGTCCCACGCGGGCCTCGCGGCCCACGTCAACCAGGCGGGTCGCGTGCGCGGACTGGCGCTGCGGTACGAACACACCGCCGTCGCCCGCTGGTTGAAGGGCCAACGGCCGCGCGGCCAGGTGCCGGACCTGATCTGCGAGGTGCTCGGCGCGCGGCTGCGCCGCCCGGTCGCCCTCGACGACATCGGGCTCGGCGTGCCGGGGGACACCGCGGTGCCGCACGGGACGCCGCTCTCGGGGTTCGTGGAGCGCGCGACGGCCCTGTGGCGGTCGGACGAGCAGAACCGCCCGCACCTGATGGGCGTGGCGGCGGTGACCGGGACGCCCGCGGTGATGCCCGTCTGGGAGTGGGAGAACCCCCCCGAGGACGCCGACGTGTCGCGCGGCGGCCGGACGCGGGTCGGGACGGGTGACATCGAGACCCTGCGCGCCGCGCGGGCGCACTACGAGCTGATGTACCGCAGGGCCGGTGGCATCGCGACCCGTTCGCGGATCGTCGGCTTCCTCAACGCGGAGGCCGCCCCCCTGCTGCGCGGCGCGTACGGCGACGCGGTGGGCCGCCAACTGCACCGGGCCGCGGGCGGGCTCGTCGCGGTGGCGGGCATCTGCGCGTACGACTCCGACGCCCTCGGGCTCGCCCAGCGCTACTTCCACCAGGCACTGCGACTGGCCAAGGCGAGCGGCGACCGCGGACTGGGCGCCTACGTGATCGCGCTCCTCGTCAACCAGGCGCTGTTCATGGGGGAGCACCGGCAGGCGGTGGCGTTCGCGGAGGCGGCGCTGCGGGCGGCCCGGCGGGAGATCACCCCTGCGCTCGCCGCCGACCTGTACGCGATGCAGGCGAAGGCGTACGCGCACCTCGGTGACGCGACGGCGGCGCTGCGGTGCATCCACCGCGCCGAGGCGGAGGCGGAACGGATCAGCCCGGGGCGCGAGCCGGACGAGACGGGGTACGTCCAGCCCGGTCTGGTCAACGTGCGGGCCGCGGAGGCGCTGCTGCGTCTGGGGGACCTCGTCGGGGCGCGGGAGAACGCGGCGGCCGCGGTGCGGACGCCGACGCACGACCGCGGCCGGGTGCACCGGCTGGCGATTCTCAGCCAGATCCAGCTGCGGCAGGGAGAGGCGGACGGGGCGGCGCGGACGGCGGTCGAGATGGCCGAGGGGGTGCGGGGAATGGAGTCACAGCGGCTCAGGGACCGTCTGCGTGAGGTGCGCGGGCACCTGGTGGCCAGTGGTTCGGGTGACGCCGAAGAGGCGGCGGATCTCATCGAGGCGGCATTGCGCGTTCCGCTCTGACCGGGCGCCTGCTGCGATATTGCCCCCTACACGACCTACACGTCGGAAGGTGGCAGAGCAGTGCGGTGGACCAACTTGAGTGAGACGACCGTGTACGAGAACCGCTGGTTCAAGGTGAACCTGGCCGATGTCGCCCTCCCGGACGGACGGCACCTCGACCACTTCCTCATCCGGCTGCGGCCGGTCGCGGCGGCCACCGCGGTCAACGAGGCCAACGAGGTGCTGCTGCTGTGGCGGCACCGCTTCATCACCGACACCTGGGGCTGGGAGCTGGCCGCCGGCGTCGTCGAGGACGGGGAGGACGTCGAGGCGGCCGCGGCCCGTGAGATGGAGGAGGAGACCGGCTGGCGCCCCGGTCCGCTGCGGCACCTGCTGAGCGTCGAACCGTCCAACGGGCTCACCGACGCGCGCCACCACCTGTACTGGTCGGAGGAGGCCACGTACACCGGTGAGCCGCAGGACGGGTTCGAGTCCACCCGCCGCGAGTGGATACCGCTCAAGCTCGTCCCCGACCTCGTCGCGCGCGGCGAGATCCCGGCCGCGAACATGGCGGCCGGTCTGCTGATGCTGCATCACCTGCGGCTCGGCTGAGCGGTGCTGCGGGCGGGGACCGGGGTGTCCGGTCCGGCCGGGGTGGTGGGGGCGGGGGCCGCGGCGTCCGGTCCGGCCCCCGTTCCCGTGCGGTGTCAGGCGTAGGGGTAGAAGCCCGAGCCCGTCTTGCGGCCCAGGCGGCCGGCGTCCACCATCCGCTGGAGCAGCGGCGGCGCGGCGTACAGCGGCTCCTTGTACTCGGCGTACATCGAGTCGGCGACCGAGGCGACGGTGTCCAGGCCGATCAGGTCGGAGAGCTTCAGCGGGCCCATCGGGTGGGCGCAGCCCATCTCCATGCCGTTGTCGATGTCCTCGCGGCTGGCGATGCCCGACTCGAACATCCGGATGGCCGACAGCAGGTACGGGATCAGCAGCGCGTTCACCACGAAGCCGGACCGGTCCTGGGCACGGATCGCGTGCTTGCCGAGCACCTTCTCGACCAGCGCCTGGGCCCGGCTGATGGTGCCCTCGGAGGTGGTGAGCGCCGGAATCAGCTCGACGAGCTGCTGCACGGGGGCGGGGTTGAAGAAGTGGATGCCGATGACCTGGTCGGGGCGGGAGGTCGCGACGGCCAGCTTCACCAGCGGGATGGAGGAGGTGTTGGAGGCCAGGATGGCGTCCTGACGCGTCACGACCTGGTCGAGGACCTGGAAGATCTCCGTCTTGACCTGCTCGTTCTCCACGACGGCCTCGATGACGAGGTCGCGGTCGGCGAACTCCCCGAGGTCGGTCGTGAAGCTCAGCCGGGCGAGCGTCGCGTCTCGCTCCGCCTCGCTGATCTTGCCGCGCTGGGCCGCCTTGCCGAGCGAGTTGTACAGCCGGGTACGGCCGATCTCCAGGGCCTCGCCGGTGGTCTCGGCCACCTTCACCTCGAGGCCGCTGCGGGCACACACTTCCGCGATGCCCGCGCCCATCTGGCCGCAGCCCACCACTCCCACGCGTGCAATGTCGGCCATGGAGTCCGTCACCTCGTGCCTTTCGATGATCTTCGGGTGGCGGCGGCCGTATGGTTCCGGCACTCCCGCCTCGACCCCACGACGTTACTCCGTGCGCGAGGGTCGTCGACCTCCCGGGCCGGGCATCCTCCACGCGGGAGCCGGACCGTCCGGAGCACCCGGTTCGGGCGCATAGAGTACTCAAGGTGCAAAACGGCCGAAACGATCACGGTGTCGGCGGACGAGGAACGACTGGGGCGGCAGCATGAGGCACACGGGCGGCGGCGTCGGGCGGCGCGGGGTGGTCGCGGCGGCGACCGGACTGCTGGCATCCCTGCTGGTGTCGGGCGATGCCACCGGCGTCTCCGGCGCCTTCGGGCAGCGGCGGCACGACGGGGACGGCGGGCGCGGAGGGCACGGTCGGGACGGCAAGTCCCGGCGGGACCCGCGAGGCAGGCGGACGGAGGAGTTCCGCGGCATGTGGGTGGCGACCGTCACCAACCGCGACTGGCCCTCCCGGCCCGGGCTGACCCCGGCCGAGCAGCGCGCGGAACTCCTCGCCCTGCTCGACCGCGCCGTCGAGCGGCGGTTGAACGCCGTGATCCTCCAGGTCCGGCCGAGCGCCGACGCCCTGTGGCCCTCGTCGTACGAGCCGTGGGCCCAGTGCCTCACCGGCACCCAGGGCAAGGACCCCGGCTGGGACCCGCTGGGCACGGCCGTCGAGGAGGCCCACCGGCGCGGCCTGGAGCTGCACGCGTGGTTCAACCCGTACCGCGTCGCCACGCACGCCGACCCCACGCGCCTCGCGTCGTGGCACCCGGCGCGCCGCAACCCCGACTGGGTGGTCACGTACGGCGGCAAGCTGTACTACAACCCCGGTCTGCCCGAGGTCCGGCGCTTCGTCGAGGACGCCATGCTGGACGCCGTCCGCCGCTACGCCGTCGACGCCGTCCACTTCGACGACTACTTCTACCCGTACCCGCTCGCCGGGCAGGTCTTCGACGACGACGCGGCCTTCGCGGCGTACGGCGGCGGCTTCCCGGACCGGGCGGCGTGGCGGCGGGACGGCATCGACCGCCTCGTCCGCGAGATGTCCGAGCGCATCGCGCAGACCAGACCCGGTGTGCGGTTCGGCATCAGCCCCTTCGGGATCTGGCGCAACGCCACGACCGACCCGCTCGGCTCCGACTCCCGTGGCCTGCAGACCTACGACGACCTGCACGCCGACACCCGCAAGTGGGTCAAGGAGCGGTGGATCGACTACGTCGCCCCGCAGCTGTACTGGCACATCGGCTTCGCCGCCGCCGACTACGCCAAGCTGCTGCCCTGGTGGAACGAGGTCGTCCGCGGTACGGGGGTCCACCTGTACGTGGGGGAGGCCCTGTACCGCGCCGGCGATCCGGCGGCGCCCGCGCCGTGGCAGGACCCGGCCGAGCTCTCCCGGCACCTCAGCCTCGCGCACGAGTGCGACCACGTGCTGGGCCACGCGTTCTTCGGTGCCCGGGACGTGGTCACGGACCGGATCGGGGCGATGGCCAGGGTCGTGGCCGACCACTACCCGACCCAGGTGCGCCCGCCGGGCCGGTGAGCCGCGGCGGGACCCGCCGCGGCTCGGAATCGGGGGATCGGGGGCCGGGGGCTCGTCAGGGGCCCAGGGGCTTGTCGAACGGGTCCCGGTGGCGCACGACGGAGTCGGGGCCGGGGGACATGACGGCCTCGTGCCCGTCGTCGAAGCGGACCCGGTACGGCGGGTGGCCCCCGTCGCCCAGGACCTCAAGGATCTCGGCCTTGCGGTCGTGCTGCCCGACCACCCGGCCGTGCACCAGCAGCTGGTCGCCCACGGTTGCTTCCATCGGGAGTGCCCTCCTCGCACTGGATGTCCGTATGTGGGAGTCTACGTCCGCATGTGTGGTCCGCGTCACCCGAAGGCGGCCGGGGGGCGGACCCGAGGGCGGCCGGGGCCGGATCAGAAGGCCGGCGCCGACCCGCTGAGCCACTCCGCCGCGTCCAGCACCTCCGGTGTCAGCCGCACCCCGGTCAGCCGCTCCGCCAGGGCGAACGCCGCCTCCGTCGCCGTGCCGATGTCCGCGCCGTCCCGCCGCGGGTCGAACCCGACGTCCCGCAGCAGGGCGGTCACCCCGCCCGGATCGGCGCCCTCCCGGGTGTGCGGGGACAGGGGCTCGACGCGCAGCCGCAGCGCGCCGTCCACGTACCGACTGAACTGGTCCACCGCGTTCACGTTCCGGAAGTGGGTCACGAGCTCCGTGCCCCGCGACAGCTCGGCCGCCGTCTCGTGCAGGCTGCCCAGGTAGCCGTTGGGCTCGATCACCACGCTCCAGCCGTCGACGGGGGCCACCGCGAGGAAGTGCCGGTCGCCACCGGAGGCCCGCCACGCTTCCCGCCCCGCGTCGACCAGTGCGCGCACGCCGGTGACCCGGCCCTCCGGGCGGGCGCCGAGCCGGCCCAGGACCTCCCGCGGCGCCACGGCGTGGACCAGCGTGACGCAGTAGGCCTCGATCAGCTCCGGGCAGTGGTCGTCGAGCCAGCGGTAGTCGGCGGCGGTCGCGTTCATGCCCCGATCGTGGCACCCGCCACTGACAACAAGCCCCCTCCCTGCGAACGTTCGACCATGAACGAGACGATCACTTTCGGCAGGTACGAGATCTCGACCGACCCTGCCCGACTCGACCGCGCTCTGGTGCACCGCTGGCTCTCCACCGACGCGTACTGGGCGCGGGGCCGCGAGCGTGGGAAGCAGGACCGCGCCATCGACGGATCGCTGAACTTCGGCGCGTACGACGGCGAGACGGGTGCCCAGGCCGCGTACGCCCGCGTCGTCACCGACCTCGCGACCTTCGCCTGGCTCTGCGACGTGTACGTCCACCCCGCCGCCCGCGGTGACGGCCTGGGCAGCGGCCTCGTGGGGGCGGTCCGCGACCACCTCGCCCCGTACGGCCTCACGCGCGTCCTGCTCGCCACCGAGGACGCGCACGGTCTCTACGCCAAGCTCGGCTTCGAGCCGCTGGCCGACCCCGACCGCTGGATGTCCCTGGCCCCGCGGTAGGACGGCGGGTCCGGGCGGACGCCGCGGTCCGGCCAGCGTGCCGCGGCCCCGCGGCCACCCCGGCGGCCGGCCCCGGCGCGGTGACCCGGCCCCTGCGGTGCGGCCCGGCCCCGGCCCCTGCGGTGCGGCCCACGACCGGCCCCGGCCCCGGACCGTGCGGCGCGGTCCGTCCCGGCGCCGTGCGGGACGCCGCCCGGGGACCGGCTAGCCTGAACCCACGATGAACCGTCTGACCACGTCATGGGGCGAGTACGCGCTCACCCGCTTCCCCGAGCACACCCGCGATCCGCTGCGCGCCTGGGACGCCGCCGACGAGTACCTGCTGCGGCACCTCGCCGCTCCGGACGCCCCCGTCCTCACCGGCCGCGTGGCCGTCGTCGGCGACCGGTGGGGAGCCCTCGTCACCGCCCTGGCCGGCCACCCGGGCCCCGACGAGCTGGTCCAGATCACCGACTCGTACCTCGGCCGCGAGGCCACCCGCGCCAACCTCGCCCGGGCCGGGCACGCCGAGGGCGGCGCGGTGCGCCTGCTCACCACGCAGGACGCGCCACCGGACCGCGTCGACGTGCTCCTGGTCCGCGTCCCGAAGAGCCTGGCCCTGCTGGAGGACCAGTTGCACCGGCTCGCGCCGGCGCTGCACGCGGGGACGGTCGTCGTCGGCACCGGCATGGTCAAGGAGATCCACACCTCGACCCTGCGGCTCTTCGAGCAGCTCGTCGGCCCGACGCGCACCTCCCTCGCGGTGCGGAAGGCCCGGCTCGTCCACAGCGCCCCCGACCCGGACCTGGAGCGGCCGGCCAACCCGTGGCCGCTGCGGTACGGGCTGCCGAAGGACGCCGCGACGGTGGCCGGACTGACCGTCGTCAACCACGCCGGCGTCTTCTGCGCGGACCGGCTGGACATCGGCACCCGCCTCTTCCTGCGGCACCTGCCGGACGGTCTCGACGGCCGCCGCGTCCTGGACCTGGGGTGCGGCAACGGTGTGGTGGGTCTCGCCGTCGCCGTCGCCGCCCCGGGCGCCGAGGTGGTCCTCACCGACGAGTCGTACCAGGCGGTCGCCTCCGCCGAGGAGACCTTCCGGGCCTCCGCGCCGGCCGGGGTGGAGGCGCGCTTCGCGGTCGGTGACGCGACGGCCGACGTCCCGGACGGCTCGGTCGACGTGGTCCTGAACAACCCGCCCTTCCACAGCCACCAGGCGGTCAGCGACGCCGCCGCGCGCCGCATGTTCACCGCCGCCCGCCGCGCCCTGCGCCCGGGCGGGGAGCTCCGCGTCGTCGCCAACCGCCACCTCGGCCATCACCTGACGCTGCGCCGCCTCTTCGGCGACTGCGAGGTGGTCGGCAGCGACCCGAAGTTCGTGGTCCTGCGCGCCGTGAAGCGCTGACGGGCGGCTCCGGTCAGCAGCGGTCGGCGCCGCCCGGCCCCCCGCCCGGGAGGGCCCTGGCCCGCCGGTGGGCGGCCACCCGCTCGCGGGTCGCGCACCGCCGCGAGCAGTAGCGGCGCGGTACGCCGCTGCCGAGGGTGACGTAGACGGCGCCGCAGCCCGGCGCGGCGCACAGCCCGCCCGGCGGTCGCTGCCGCTCCCACAGCAGGACCGTCAGGCACAGGCACGACGACGCGAGGAACCACTCCCCCCAGGGGGCGTCGTCCGCCCGGTCGAGGTGCGGGTGCCACGGGCTGTCGCCGCCGTGCGAGGTGAGCCGCAGCGGGCCGGTCCCGCGCGCGAGGAGCCGGTTCAGGGCCGCGGCGGCCGTGTCCGTACCGGTGGCAGCGAAGACCTCCCGCAGGGCCAGCGCGGCCGTCCGCAGCTCCGCCACGTCGCCGGGGCCCACGGTCAGCGGCTCGCTCTCGCCGTGCTCGCGCAGCAGCCGGGCCACCTCCTCCGGTGCCGGGCCGTCCGGGCCGCCTCCGGTGAGCGCGTTCACGAGGGCCTCGGTGCGGCGGGCGACGGCGTGCACGGAATGCCGGGT
Source organism: Streptomyces kanasensis (assembly GCF_043077165.1). NCBI lineage: Bacteria > Bacillati > Actinomycetota > Actinomycetes > Kitasatosporales > Streptomycetaceae > Streptomyces > Streptomyces kanasensis. The sequence goes on along the minus strand of NZ_JBIBSF010000010.1, from coordinate 80,579 downwards.
CGACCGGCCGTCGGGAGCGGACACCCGGCGAATGTAACGCATCTGGCGCGGTTTTCCGTTACCCCCGTACCGTGCCGGGCGTGAAGAACCGTCCCTCCCTGGCCCGGTACACCGTCGGCGCCGCCCTCGCCCGCACGGGCGACGAGGCGGCAGGCCCCGCGTTGCTGCTCGCCGGACTCGCGGCGACCGGCTCGTCCGCCCGCGCCTCCGCCCTGCTCGCCGCGGGCACGGCGGCAGCGGCGCTCGGCGGCCCGGTCGTCGGGGCGCTCCTGGACCGCTCGCCACGGCCGGGCCGGCTGCTGGCGGGGGCGCTCGCCGGGTACGCGGCCACCCTCGTCGCGGTGCTGCTGTGCCTCGGGCGCACGCCGTACGCCGTGCCGCTGCTGGTCGCGGCCGCCTCGGGACTCCTCGCCCCGGCGCTGTCGGGCGGCTGGACCGCGCAGCTGCCCCACGTCGCGGGCCCGGCCGCGCTGCCGCGGGCCACCGCCCTCGACGCGATGACCTTCCACGCGGCGGCCCTTGCCGGCCCGGCCCTGGCGGGCGGCGCCGCCGCCCTGTACGGCGCCCCAGCGGGGGTGGTGGCCGCGGCCGCCCTGATCGGCGCGGTCGCCCCCCTGGCGTGGACGCTCCCACCCGGCGCGGGCGCACCCCTCTCCGGCACGTCACGGGACCGGGACGGCGCGCCGGTACCGCGCGGGGGCTGCGCTCCGGTACCGCGCCGGGACGTCGCGCCACAGGGGGTGCCGCAGCGCGTGCCGAGCCGGCCGGTGCGGGGTGTCGCCGGGGTGGCCGCGGGCGTCGCCGAGGGGTGCCGCGCGCTCGTCCGGAGTCGGGTGCTGGGCCGGGTGACCGCCGCGTCCGTGCTGTCCTGCGCGGGGCAGGGCGTCCTCGTCGCCTGCGCGCCCCTGCTGGGCGCGCGGTACCTCGGCGGACCCGGTCAGGGGGCGCTGCTCCTCGCCGGGGCCGCCGGCGCGGCCCTCGCCGCCAACGCCGCGCTGGCCCGTACGCGCCGCCCGCCCGGCCCGGAGGCCGTCTTCCGCGGGGCGACCCTCGTCCAGGCAGCCGCCCTGCTCGTCCTGGCGGCGGGCGCCGCCGGCGCGGCCGGGGGGCACCCCGCCGTCGTGGTGGGGGCCGTGCTCCTGGTCGGCGCGGGGGAGGGGCCGCAGCTGACGGCCCTGCTCGCGCTCCGCCACCGGGAGTCGCCGGACGGACTGCGCGGCCAGATCCAGACGACCGGCGCCAGCCTCAAGATCACCGGCTTCGCGTGCGGCGCGGCCGTGGCGGGACCGCTCGCGTCCGTCTCCCCGCCGGGCGCGCTGCTGGCGGCCGCCGCCGCGCACGCCGTGGCCGTCGCGGTCAGCCCTCGGGGAGCCGGTGCCCGCACCGGCCGCAGAACCGCACGTCGGCCCCCTCGGGCGCCAGCCGTCCGCACTCCGGGCACACCCGGTCCAGCAGGCAGGCCGGCTCACCGCCCGTCCGCTCCGCACCCGCCGCGCGACCGATCGTCATGCCGGGGCGACGGCGGTGCACGGTGAGGTAGTCGAGTCCGTGCGGTCCGGCGGACAGGCCGCGGCGGGAGCCGCGCGGCAGCCAGATCACGCACCCGGTCTCCAGCGGTTCGGCCCCGTCCCCGGTCGACAGCTCGCCGTGGCCGTTCACCACGAACACCAGGACGTCGAGGTCCGGTTCCACGTGGACGGCGACGCCCGCGCCCGGGGCGAGTCGCACCACGTTCGCGTCGAGCTGCCGGTCCGCCGTGGCGAGCCGCCACAGGGCGCCGCCCCGCTCGGCCGGCATCGCGCGTACGAGATCGGCCATCCGGGTGAGCACGCCGGCTGTCGGGGACGGGGACGGGGACGGGGACGAAGGCGGAGGTGAGGAGGGGGGCGGGGTCGGGGACACGTGTCCTCCCGAGGGGCGCGAACAGGGGGCGAGGAACAGCAGGGTGGAGGCCCGGAATCCTAACGAGCCGCACCGCCGGAGGCTCCGGGCGGCACGGGCACCGCCCAGGGGCCCGAAAACTTCCGGCCAACGTAGGCGCAAAAGTGCTGCAACCGAACCATCTCGCGCGGAGTTCGGGGCGTCCCTGTGCGATATTCCGGTGTCAACGCGAGTTGATCTTCTTTCTGCCCGTCAGCGCTCGTCACCGCCCGGGGCGACGGCCGCTGCCCGGCGCGGCGCCGACCGCCGCCCGCCCCTCGGGGCCGGGCGGGTGGCGGGCCCCTCACGTGAGGACCGCACACACGTGCTCGGTACACCGTTCAGGACCAGACGCCCCCGCGGGACGGCCGTCGCCCTCGTCTGCGCCGTCGCCGCCGGACTGCTGACCGCGGCGCCCGCCGCCCACGCCGTGAGCGGGACGCCCGCGGCGGACGGAGCCCACGCCTTCACCGCGCAGCTGCGCATGGGCGGGGACGCCGCCACCACGGCCGCGCGCGGCTGCTCCGGCGTCCTGGTCCACCAGCAGTGGCTGCTCACCGCCGCCAGCTGCTTCACCGACACCCCGGGCTCCACCGTCCCCGCGGGCCGGCCCGCCGCGAAGACCACCGCGACGCTCGGCGGTCAGACCGTCGACGTCGTCGAGGTCGTACCGCGCACGGACCGGGACGTCGCCCTGGCCCGTCTCGCCCGCCCCGTCACCGGTGTCACCCCGATCGCCCCGGCCGCCTCCGCCGCGGTCGCGGGCGAGACCCTGACCGGCGCCGGCTTCGGCCGGACGAAGACCTCCTGGGTCCCCGACCGCCTCCACACCGGCGACTTCCGGGTCGACGCGGTGGATGCCACCACCGTCTCCCTCACGGGGCAGGACGGCGTGTCCGTCTGCATGGGCGACACCGGCGGCCCCGCGCTCCGCCAGAAGGACGGCGGGGTCGAACTGGTCGCCCTGCACAGCCGGTCCTGGCAGGGAGGCTGCTACGGCGCCCCCGCCTCGGAGGTCCGCACCGGTGCCGTCGACTCCCGCGTCGACGATCTCGGGGGCTGGATCAAGGAGGTCCGCAACCGCGACCGGATCGCCCCCGCCGACGTCGACGGCGACGGCAAGGACGACCTCGTCGTCCAGCACACCAACGGCGACGTCGTCGTCCACCGCAACCTCGGCGCCCGCTTCGACGCCGGCCGGGTGTGGAGCACCGGTTGGGGCCGTTTCGTGGACGGCAAGGACATGGGGCGGCTGTACTTCGCCGACATCACCGGTGACGGCAAGGCGGACCTGGTCGTGCACGGTACGGACGGGAACATCGCCGTGCGCAGGAACATGGGCACGTACTTCGACGGCGGTACGCACTGGAGCGCCGGTTGGGGCCGTTTCGTGGACGGCAGCGACATGGGGCGGCTGTACTTCGCCGACATCACCGGTGACGGCAAGGCGGACCTGGTCGTGCACGGCACGGACGGCAACATCGCCGTGCGCAGGAAC
>NZ_JBIBSF010000010.1:0-77063 GCF_043077165.1 Streptomyces kanasensis | reverse complement strand
CGCCGGTTGGGGCCGTTTCGTGGACGGCAGCGACATGGGGCGGCTGTACTTCGCCGACATCACCGGTGACGGCAAGGCGGACCTGGTCGTGCACGGCACGGACGGCAAGATCGCCGTGCGCAGGAACATGGGCACGTACTTCGACGGCGGTACGCACTGGAGCGCCGGCTGGGGCCGCTTCGTGACCGGCGCGGACGCGGGGCGCCTGCGCTTCGGTGACGCGACGGGCGACGGCAAGGCCGACCTGTTCGTCCACGAGGCCGCGAGCGGCAACGTGTCCGTGCGCAAGAACATGGGCACGTACTTCGACGGTGGCACCCTGATGATCACCATCTGATCCCCGAGCGGGCCCGGCGCGCCGCCGCCGGGCCCGCCCGCTCTCCCCCCACCGGAGTCCGGGGGCGGCGCGGGGGTCCGTCGGTGGGCCGGTGCATAGGATCGCCGGCATGGCGCTGCGACCCGTGCAGGTGAACGTGAAGGCCCTGGACGCCCGGGCGGTCGGCCGGTTCTGGGCGGAGGCGCTCGGGTGGAGTGCCCGCCGCCGCGGCGTGGCCACCTGCGTCGGACCCGTCGGCGACCGCGTCCGGCCGGACCCGGTCGCCGTCCGCATCGACGTCGTCCCCGTGCCGGAAGCCAAGACGACGAAGAACCGTGTGCACCTCGATCTCGCCACCACCTCCGCGGACCATCAGGCGCGGCTGGTCGCGCGCCTGAGGGCTCTCGGTGCGACGCCCGCCCACGTGGGCCAGGGCGAGGTGCCGTGGACGGTCCTCGCCGACCCGGAGGGCAACGAGTTCTGCGTCCTGGAGCCCCGGGAGACCTACCGGGACACCGGGTCGATCGCCGCGGTGGTCGTCGACTGCGCGGACCCGCGGGCCATGGCCCGGTTCTGGGGCGGGGCGACGGACTGGACCGTGCGCGAGGTGACCGACGACCACGCGGCCCTGCGCTCCCCCGAGGGCGTCGGCCCGTACCTCGAGTTCCTCCGCACGCCTGACGCGAAGACCACGCCGGACCGCGTCCACCTCGACCTGTCGCCATACCCCGGCGACGACGCGGCGGCGGAGGTGGCCCGGCTGCGGGCCCTCGGCGCCACGGACCTCGACCTCGGGCAGGGCGACGTCCCGTGGGCGTGCCTGGTCGATCCGGAGGGCCACGAGTTCCGCGTCCTCGCCCCGTCCTGACGCGCAGCCCGAGGCGCCCCGGCCCGCGCGCCCCGCGTCCGCACACGCGCCATGACCCCGGGTGGGTCGGCCCGGACCGCTACCGCTCGTCCCGCACCCCCTCACATGGCCTTTGCATAAAACTGCATAGCTGCGTATAGTCATGCCATCGACGAGGAGGGTCCGATGGCGGTACGTGTGGCAGTGGCCGGTGCGAGCGGGTACGCGGGGGGAGAGCTCCTCCGCCTGCTGCTCGCCCACCCCGGGGTGGAGATCGGCGCCCTGACGGGCAACTCCAACGCCGGGGAGAGGCTCGGCGCCCTGCAGCCGCACCTCCTGCCGCTCGCCGACCGCGTCCTGGAGCCGACCACCCCCGAGGTGCTCGCCGGCCACGACGTCGTCTTCCTGGCCCTGCCGCACGGCCGGTCCGCCGAGGTCGCCGAGCGGCTCGGGGACCGGGTGCTCGTCGTCGACATGGGCGCCGACTTCCGACTGGCGGACGCCACCGACTGGGAGCGGTTCTACGGCACCCCGCACGCCGGGACCTGGCCGTACGGCCTCCCCGAGCTGCCGGGCGCCCGCGCCGCGCTGGAGGGGTCCAGGCGCGTCGCGGTGCCCGGCTGCTACCCGACCGCCGTGACGCTCGCCCTCTTCCCGGCCTACGCCGCCGGGATCGCCGAGCCCGAGGCGGTGGTCGTCGCCGCGAGCGGCACCTCCGGGGCGGGCAAGGCGCTCAAGCCGCACCTGCTCGGCGCCGAGGTCATCGGCTCGATGTCGCCCTACGGCGTCGGCGGCGGCCACCGGCACACGCCCGAGATGGCGCAGAACCTCCGCGCGGTCGCCGGCGAGCCCGTCACCGTGTCGTTCACGCCCACCCTCGCGCCCATGTCCCGCGGCATCCTCGCCACGTGCAGTGCCAAGGCGAGGCCCGGCACCACGGCGGAGGACGTGCGGGCCGCGTACCGGAAGGCGTACGCCGACGAACCGTTCGTGCACCTCCTGCCGGAGGGGCGGTGGCCGGCCACGGCGTCCGTCCAGGGCTCCAACGCCGTGCAGGTGCAGGTCGCCCACGACCCGGCGGCGGGGCGCGTCATCGCCGTCAGTGCCATCGACAACCTGACGAAGGGCACCGCGGGCGGCGCGGTGCAGAGCATGAACATCGCCCTCGGACTTCCCGAGGAGACCGGGCTCCCGACGGTCGGGCTCGCCCCATGAGCCGGGAGCGCCACCCGGCGACGAGCCGGGAGCCCCGCCCGGCGACGACCCCGGAGCGCCACCCGGCGACGACCCGGGAGCCCCGCCCGGCGACGACCCGGGAGCCCCGCCCGGCGACGACCGGGGGAGCGCACGCGGCCGCCGCGCCGCGGACGACGACGATGCCCGCGCCCACGTGCCGCGCGGGTGGAGAAGCGAACGGAGACACACAGTGAGCGTCACGGCAGCCAAGGGGTTCACGGCGGCGGGCATCGCCGCCGGGATCAAGGAGAACGGCACCCCGGACCTGGCCCTCGTGGTCAACACCGGCCCCCGCCGCGCCGCCGCGGGCGTCTTCACCTCCAACCGCGTCAAGGCCGCCCCGGTCCTCTGGTCCGAGCAGGTCCTCAGGACCGGCGAGCTGACCGCCGTCGTCCTCAACTCCGGCGGCGCCAACGCCTGTACGGGCCCCCGGGGCTTCCAGGACACCCACGCCACCGCCGAGAAGGCCGCCGAGGTCCTCGGCATCGGCGCGGGCGAGGTCGCCGTCGCCTCCACGGGCCTCATCGGGGTGCTGCTCCCCATGGACCGGCTCCTCCCGGGGATCGACAAGGCCGCCGCCGACCTCTCCGAGCACGGCGGCGAGAAGGCCGCCATCGCCATCAAGACCACCGACACGGTGCACAAGACCGCCGTGGTGAGCCGCGACGGCTGGACCGTCGGCGGCATGGCCAAGGGTGCCGGCATGCTCGCCCCCGGCCTCGCCACCATGCTCGTGGTCCTCACCACCGACGCCGACGTCGCGGCCCCCGACCTGGACAAGGCGTTGCGCGAGGCCACCCGCACCACCTTCGACCGGGTGGACTCCGACGGCTGCATGTCCACCAACGACACCGTCCTGCTCCTCGCCTCCGGCGCCACCGGCCTCACCCCCGCCCACGACGACTTCGCCGAGGCCGTGCGCGAGGTGTGCGACGACCTCGGCCGGCAGCTGATCGGCGACGCCGAGGGCGCCTCCAAGGAGATCCGGGTCGAGGTCGTGAACGCGGTGACCGAGGCCGACGCCGTCGAGGTGGGCCGCTCCATCGCCCGCAACAACCTCCTCAAGTGCGCCATCCACGGCGAGGACCCCAACTGGGGCCGGGTGCTGTCCGCCATCGGCACCACCGCGGCCGCCTTCGAACCGGACCGGCTCAACGTCGCCATCAACGGCGTGTGGGTCTGCAGGAACGGGTCCGTCGGCGAGGACCGCGACCTGGTCGACATGCGCTACCGCGAGGTCACCATCACCGCCGACCTGTCGGCCGGCACCGAGTCCGCCGTCATCTGGACCAACGACCTCACCGCCGACTACGTCCACGAGAACAGCGCCTACAGCTCATGAGCACCCGCAAGCACACCGCGTTGCCGAAGGCGCAGATCCTCATCGAGGCCCTGCCCTGGCTCACCCGCCACCACGGCAAGACCGTCGTCATCAAGTTCGGCGGCAACGCCATGGTCGACGACGACCTGAAGGCGGCCTTCGCGCAGGACGTGGTCTTCCTCCGCCACGCCGGCCTCAAGCCCGTCGTCGTGCACGGCGGGGGACCGCAGATCAGCGCCGCCCTCGACCGGCACGGTCTGGTCAGCGAGTTCAAGGCGGGCCTGCGCGTCACCACCCCCGAGGCGATGGACGTCGTCCGGATGGTGCTCGCCGGGCAGGTCCAGCGCGAACTCGTCGGCCTGCTCAACCGGCACGGGCCGTTCGCCGTCGGCATGACCGGCGAGGACGCCCACACCATCACCGCCACCCGGCACAGGCCGCTCATCGACGGGCAGGCCGTCGACATCGGCCGCGTCGGCGAGGTCACGGCCATCGACACCGGAGCCGTCGAGGCGCTCCTCGCCGACGGGCGGATCCCCGTGGTGTCGTCGATCGCCCGCTCGGAGGACGACGGACATGTCTACAACGTCAATGCTGATACGGCGGCTGCGGCACTCGCTGCGGCGCTTGGCGCAGAGACCCTGATGGTCCTCACGGACGTCGAGGGACTGTACGAGGACTGGCCGCACAGCGACGAGGTCATCAGCCGCCTCACCGCCACCGAGCTGGAGAAGCTGCTGCCCGAGCTGTCCAGCGGCATGGTCCCCAAGATGGAGGGCTGCCTCCACGCCGTGCGCAACGGCGTCCGCACCGCGCGCGTGATCGACGGGCGCGTGCAGCACTCCATCCTGCTGGAGATCTTCACCGACGAAGGCATCGGCACCATGGTCGTGGCCGACGCAGAGGAGGCACCCGCATGAGCAACGAAGGGCTCACCCGGCGCTGGCGGTCCGCCATGACGGACAACTACGGCACGCCCCGCCTCCCGCTCGTCCGCGGCGCCGGCAGCCGCGTCTGGGACGCGGACGGGAACGAGTACCTCGACTTCGTCGGCGGCATCGCGGTCAACGCGCTCGGCCACGCCCATCCGGCGGTCGTCAAGGCGGTCTCCGACCAGATCGCCGCCCTCTCCCACGTCTCCAACCTCTTCGTCGCCGAACCGCCGGTCGCCCTCGCCGAACGGCTGCTGGGGCTCTTCGACCGCCCCGGGCGGGTCTACTTCGCCAACTCCGGTGCCGAGGCCAACGAAGCCGCCTTCAAGCTGGGCCGGCTGACGGGCCGTCCCCACATGGTCGCGACCACCGGCGGTTTCCACGGCCGCACGATGGGCGCCCTCGCGCTCACCGGGCAGCCCGGCAAGCGCGAGCCGTTCCTGCCGCTGCCCGGTGACGTGACGCACGTCCCGTACGGCGACGCGGCGGCCCTGGAGCAGGCCGTCACCACCGACACCGCCCTCGTCGTCGTCGAACCCGTCCAGGGCGAGAACGGCGTCGTCGTGCCGCCCGCCGGCTACCTGGAGGCGGCCCGCGCGATCACCCGCGCCACCGGCACCCTCCTGGTCCTGGACGAGGTGCAGACCGGCATCGGCCGGTGCGGCCACTGGTTCGCGCACCAGGCGCACGGGATCGAGCCGGACGTCGTCACCCTGGCCAAGGGCCTCGGCGGCGGCCTGCCCCTCGGCGCGACCGTCGCCTTCGGGGAGGCGGCCGAGCTCCTGAAGCCCGGTCACCACGGCACGACCTTCGGCGGCAACCCCGTCGCCTGCGCCGCCGGTCTCGCCGTGCTCGACACCCTCGGCGCCGACGGAGCCCTCGACGAGGTCAAGCGCCTCGGGGAGAGGCTGCGGGACGGGATCGAGGCCTTGGGCCACCCGCTGGTCTCCCACGTCCGCGGCGCGGGCCTCCTGCTGGGTATCGTGCTCACCGAGCCCCTCGCGCCCCAGGTGCAGCAGGCGGCTCAGGACGCCGGCCTCCTGGTGAACGCGCCCGCCCCCGATGTCGTACGGCTCATGCCGTCGCTGGTCATCGGGGACGAGGAGGCGGACACCTTCCTCCGGGTGCTGCCCGGCGTCCTGGACCAGACCTACGGGGAGACACGAGCCGGAGAATGACACAACGATGACCGAGGCGCAGGACAACGGCCATGGCGGACCTTCCGTCCCGCAGACCCGCACGGCGCGCCACCGCCGGATCGTGGACATCCTCAACCGGCAACCCGTGCGCTCGCAGAGCCAGCTGGCCAAGCTCCTCGCGGACGACGGGCTGAGCGTCACCCAGGCGACGCTCAGCCGCGACCTCGACGAACTGGGCGCGGTGAAGATCCGCAACACGGGCGGCGAACTGATCTACGCCGTACCGAGCGAGGGCGGCTTCCGCACGCCCCAGGCGCCGCTGGGCGAGTCGGCGAAGGAGGAGCGCATGCGGCGCCTCTCCGGTGAACTCCTCATCTCCGCCGAGGCGTCCGCCAACCTGGTGGTCCTGCGGACCCCGCCCGGCGCGGCCCAGTTCCTCGCCTCCGCCATCGACCAGGCCGAGCTCCACGCGATCCTCGGCACCATCGCGGGCGACGACACGCTGCTGCTCATCTCCCGCGACCCGGCCGGCGGGCAGGCGCTCGCCGACCACCTGCTGCGCCTGGCGCAGAACGACCGGTAGGGCTTCAGGGGCGCTGCGGCCGGCGGCGCCGGTGAGGCAGGGGCCTTTCGTCGTACGGCGGGGTCAGGCGCCGGACCATCCGATCGCGATGCGCGGCCGGGCGTCGGGGCGCACCCACGCGAGGATCCGCGCCATCGCCTCCGCCGGCACCGACACGCACCCGGCGGTCGCGCCGGCGCCGTTCACGTGCAGAAAGATGCCGGCGCCCCGGCCGCGCACCGGCCGGCCGTAGTTGAAGCCGATCACCAGCGCGTGGGCGTACGCCGTCCCGTACGACACCAGGTGCTCGGCCTCGCCGGCGCGGCAGTCCGCGGGCAGGGGGTCCACCCACCGGTTGTAGGACGCCGACGCGTTGTCCTGGCACCACCACGACGAGGGCGTGACACGCCGGTAGGGGTACGACGTCCCGGCCGGCGCCGCCTCGATCCCGAAGGCGAACGGCAGGTCGTACACGCCGGCGGGGGTGGTCGACGTGCCCTGTTCGCGCCGGTCGCCGCGGACCAGCCCGCCCGCGCCGAACCGGGCCGGCGCGGAGCCGGCGCGCGCCCACGCCCCCGCGCGCCGCTCCCACCAGGTGACCGTTCCCGAGGTGGCCCGCGCGTGCGGGGCCTCGGCGGTGAGGAACTGCGCGCCCTCCGCGGCCCGCGCCGGGGGAGCGACGGACGATCGCGGCGCGGTGGGCGCCGGGGCGTCGGCGCGGGCGGGGGAGTGGGCCGGCAGGAGCAGCAGGACGGCGGCGAGGAGGAGTCCGGGGCGCATGTCCCGACCGTACGGCCGGTCGCCGCGCCAGCGCCCTTCGGCACGTCCGTCCGGGGCCCGGGACGGCGGGGTGGGTCGGTGCCGCGGCGGGTCACCTCCCCGGACCCGGCGGCCCCGGCGCCGTGGCGTGGGCCGACCGCCGCCGCGACCCCTGCGGGGGTGCCCCGTCACTCCGCCCCCCTTCTCTCCCCATGGGACCGAGCGCTGACGCGGCGCTGTGACCTGCTGTTTTGACAAAGCATACGGAGGTCTGCATAGTTATACCCATCGTTGGATGCACCGCTAAGGAGAAACCCGTGACCGAGCGCGTCGTACTCGCCTACTCGGGCGGCCTGGACACCTCCGTCGCCATCGGCTGGATCGCCGAGGAGACGGGCGCCGAGGTCATCGCCGTCGCCGTGGACGTCGGCCAGGGCGGCGAGGACCTGGACGTCATCCGCAAGCGCGCGCTCGCCTGCGGTGCCGTGGACGCCGAGGTCGCGGACGCCAAGGACGAGTTCGCCGAGGAGTACTGCCTCCCGGCGATCAAGGCGAACGCCCTGTACATGGACCGGTACCCGCTGGTCTCGGCGCTCTCCCGGCCGACGATCGTCAAGCACCTCGTCGCCGCCGCCGAGAAGCACGGCGCCTCGGTGGTCGCCCACGGCTGCACGGGCAAGGGCAACGACCAGGTCCGCTTCGAGGCCGGCATCGCCGCCCTCGGCCCGGAGCTGAAGTGCATCGCCCCGGTCCGCGACTACGCGATGACCCGGGACAAGGCCATCGCCTTCGCCGAGAAGGCCGAGCTGCCCATCGCCACCAGCAAGAAGTCCCCGTACTCCATCGACCAGAACGTCTTCGGCCGGGCCGTCGAGACCGGCTTCCTGGAGGACATCTGGAACGGGCCGATCGAGGACATCTACGACTACACCTCCAACCCGGCCGTGCAGCGCGAGGCCGACGAGGTCGTCATCTCCTTCAAGGCAGGCGTCCCGGTCGCGATCGACGGCAAGCCCGTCTCCGTCCTCCAGGCGATCCAGCAGCTCAACGAGCGCGCGGGCGCCCAGGGCGTCGGCCGGATCGACATGGTGGAGGACCGGCTCGTCGGCATCAAGTCCCGCGAGGTCTACGAGGCCCCGGGCGCCATCGCGCTGATCACCGCCCACCAGGAGCTGGAGAACGTCACGGTCGAGCGGGAGCTCGCCCGGTACAAGCGGCAGGTCGAGCAGCGCTGGAGCGAGCTCGTCTACGACGGCCTGTGGTTCTCGCCGCTGAAGCGGGCCCTGGACGGCTTCATCGACGAGGCCAACCAGCACGTCACCGGCGACATCCGGATGACCCTGCACGGCGGCCGCGCGGTCGTCACGGGCCGGCGGTCCGAGCAGTCGCTGTACGACTTCAACCTCGCCACCTACGACACGGGTGACACGTTCGACCAGTCGAAGGCCCAGGGCTTCATCGACATCTTCAGCCTGTCGGCGAAGATCGCCGCCAAGCGTGACCTGGCCTGATCACGGCTCGTTCGGCAGCGCGTCCGCCTCCCCGCCCGTGCCGCGGCGGGGAGGCGGACGCGCATCCGCACCACCCATCCCTCCCGACCCGAGGAGCTTCCGCAGTGAGCAGCAACAACGGTGACGTCCGGCTCTGGGGCGGCCGGTTCGCCGACGGCCCGGCCGAGGCGCTGGCGAAACTCTCCGCGTCCGTCCACTTCGACTGGCGCCTCGCGCCGTACGACATCGCCGGGTCCCGCGCGCACGCGCGGGTGCTGCACCGGGCCGGGCTGCTGACCGCCGACGAGCTCACGCGCATGCTGGCGGGCCTCGACCGGCTGGAGGCGGACGTCGCGGAGGGCTCCTTCGTCGGCACCGTCGCCGACGAGGACGTCCACACCGCGCTGGAGCGGGGTCTGCTGGAGCGGCTCGGCCCCGACCTCGGCGGCAAGCTGCGGGCCGGCCGGTCCCGCAACGACCAGGTCGCCACCCTCTTCCGGATGTACCTGCGCGACCACGCCCGGATCATCGGCGGCCTCCTCGCCGACCTGCAGGGCGCCCTCGTCGGCCTCGCCGAGGCCCACCCGGACGTCGCGATGCCGGGGCGCACGCACCTGCAGCACGCGCAGCCGGTGCTCTTCGCCCACCACGTCCTCGCCCACGTCCAGTCCCTCTCCCGGGACGCCGAGCGGCTGCGCCAGTGGGACAAGCGCACGGCGGTCTCCCCGTACGGCTCGGGCGCGCTCGCCGGCTCGTCGCTCGGGCTCGACCCGGAGGCCGTCGCGCGGGACCTCGGCTTCGAGAACGGCAGCGTCGGCAATTCGATCGACGGCACCGCGTCCCGGGACTTCGTCGCCGAGTTCGCCTTCATCACGGCGATGATCGGGGTGAACCTCTCGCGCATCGCGGAGGAGGTCATCATCTGGAACACGAAGGAGTTCTCCTTCGTCACCCTCCACGACGCCTTCTCCACCGGCTCCTCGATCATGCCGCAGAAGAAGAACCCGGACATCGCCGAGCTGGCGCGTGGCAAGTCGGGCCGCCTCATCGGCAACCTCACCGGACTCCTGGCGACGCTCAAGGCGCTGCCCCTCGCGTACAACCGCGACCTCCAGGAGGACAAGGAGCCGGTCTTCGACTCCTGCGACCAGCTGGAGGTCCTGCTGCCGGCCTTCACCGGCATGATGGCGACGCTCACCGTCAACCGGGAGCGCATGGAGGAGCTCGCCCCGGCCGGCTTCTCCCTCGCCACCGACATCGCCGAGTGGCTGGTCAGGCAGGGCGTGCCGTTCCGGGTCGCGCACGAGGTCGCCGGTGAGTGCGTCAAGGAGTGCGAGGCGCAGGGCATCGAGCTGGACCAGCTCACGGACGAGCAGTTCGCGAAGATCTCCGAGCACCTGACCCCCGAGGTGCGGACGGTCCTCGACGTCCCCGGAGCCCTCGCCTCCCGCAGCGGCCGGGGCGGCACGGCCCCCTCCGCCGTCGCCGCGCAGCTCGCGGAGGTCAAGGCGGACCTCGTCATCCAGCAGGCCTGGGCCACCGCCAAGAAGTAGCTCCGCCTCCGCGTCACAGCGCCGCCGCCCGCAGCCGGGCGGCGGCGCTGTGCTTCCCGCTCCACCGCCCCCTGCGCCGCGCCCCGGGGGTCTTCCGCCGGGAAGGTCCGTGCGGGGCCGTCCCCTGCGTCGGGGGCTGCCGACCGTCCGGGGAATGAGTCGTTCGAATATCGAATGAGACATTCATGTCTCACTTGAGTTAGGCTCGTCTCATGACAGTCGATCGTGAGCAGGTGCTGCGCACCGCCGCCGCCCTCCTCTCCCGCAAGGCGACCGCCACCATGGACGAGGTCGCCCGTGCCGCCGGCATCGGCCGCGCGACCCTGCACCGACACTTCGCCGGGCGGGACGCGCTGGTCAGGGCCCTGGAGGCGCTCGGGATCCAGGAGTTCGAGGCGGCCCTGGACGCCGCCCGGCTCGACGAGGACCGCGCGGAGGACGCCCTGCGGCGCCTGGTCGCCGGCGTGGAGCCGGTCGCCGGACTGCTGTCGTTCCTCGTCACCGAGAACCAGCTCTTCGAGGGCGACCAGGTCAACGAGGGCTGGGCCCGCCTCGACGCCCGCGTCTCGGCGCTGTTCCGTCGCGGCCAGGAGGGCGGCGAGTTCCGCATCGACCTGACCCCCGCCTGGCTGACCGAGGCGCTCTACGGCCTCGTCGGCGCCTGCGCCTGGGCCGTCCAGGACGGCCGCGTCGCGGGCAAGGACTTCCAGTACATGATCGTCGAGTTGCTGCTCGGCGGAGCACGCAGGAGCGTGGAGAAGTGACCGGAACCGAACAGCGGACCCAGGAAGCGGACATCGCACGGCGCCCGGGCCGCTGGCTCGCGCTGGCCGTACTTGTCCTGGCCGTGCTGCTGGTGGCGGTGGACGCCACCGTGCTCGGGCTGGCCACCCCGTACCTGAGCGAGGACCTCAAGCCGTCCGGCACCCAGCTCCTGTGGATCGGCGACGTCTACTCCTTCGTCATCGCCGGCCTCCTCGTCTCCATGGGCAGCCTCGGCGACCGCATCGGCCGCAAGAAGCTGCTCCTCACCGGCGCGACCGCCTTCGGCGCGGTCTCCGTCCTCAACGCCTACGCCACCAGCCCCGAGATGATGATCGCCGCGCGGGCGCTGCTCGGCGTCGCGGGTGCGACGCTCATGCCGTCCACGTTGGCGCTCATCCGCAACCTCTTCCACGACCCGCGCGAGCGGAGCTTCGCGATCGGCATCTGGGGCGCGATGGCCTCCGCCGGCGCGGCCGTCGGCCCCGTCGTGGGGGGCTTCCTGCTGGAGCACTTCTGGTGGGGCTCGGTCTTCCTCATCAACCTGCCCGTCATGGCGGTGCTCGTGGTGGTCGGCCTGAAGTACATCCCCGAGTCGAAGAACCCCGCGCCCGGACCGTGGGACCTGCCCAGCGTCGCCACGTCCCTGGTCGGCATGATCGCCGTCGTCTACGCGATCAAGGAAGCGGCCGCGCACGGCGCCCGCGCGGACGTGTTCGCCGCCGCCGCGATCGGCGCGGGCGCGCTCGTCTGGTTCGTCCGCCGCCAGCTCCGGCTGCCGGCGCCCCTCCTCGACATGCGGCTCTTCCAGCACCGGGGCTTCTCCGGCGCCGTCCTCGCCGACCTGCTGACCATCCTGGGCCTCTCCGGGCTGATCTTCTTCCTCTCCCAGTTCCTCCAGCTGGTGCAAGGGCGCAGTCCGCTGGAGGCCGGCCTCGCCGAGCTGCCCGCCGCGCTCGGCGCGGTCGGCGCCGGACTGCTCGCGGGCATCGCCGCGCGCCGCTTCTCCGTGCGGTCCGTCGTGGCCGGCGGCCTCGCCGCGGTCGGCCTCGCCCTGGCCGCGCTGACGGTGCTCGACCGCACCACCGGCTACCCGGTGCTGGGGGTCTCCCTGCTGGTCGTGGGCGTGGGCGCCGGCCTCGCCTTCACCGTCACGGCCGACGTCATCCTCTCCAGCGTCCCCAAGGAGCAGGCCGGCGCCGCGTCCGCGGTGTCGGAGACGGCGTACGAGCTGGGAGCCGCGCTCGGCATCGCCCTGCTGGGCTCCGTCGTGACCGGGGTCTACCGGGACTTCCCCACGCCCCCCGGTGTACCCGCCGGCACGGCGGCGGCCGCGCACGAGTCGCTGGGCGGTGCCGTCGAGGCGGCCAAGGTGCTGCCGGAACGTTCCGCCGAGGCGCTGCTGACCGCGGCCCAGCACGCCTTCGTCGAGGGCCTGCGCATCGCGGCCGGCTTCGGCGCGGCCGTCCTGCTCGCCACGGCGGTGGCCGCCTGGTTCCTGCTGCGCGGCCAGCGCCTGGAGGAGGGCGTCGAGCATCCGTGACCGGTGCGCGGGGCGGGTACGGCGGCGCCCGACACGGCCGAGGGCCGCACCCCCGGGGGGTGCGGCCCTCGGCGTACCGGACGGCCCTCGGGACCCCCGCGTACGACGGCCCGTCAGCGGACGTGCGGTCAGGCGGCCTTCGCCTTGGTGGCGTACATGTCCACGTACTCCTGCCCCGACAGGCGCATGACCTCCGCCATCACCGAGTCCGTCACCGCCCGCAGCACGTACCGGTCGCGGTCCATGCCCTCGTAGCGGGAGAACTCCATCGGCTCGCCGAAGCGCACCGTCACCCGGCCCGGGCGCGGCAGCCCCGCGCCGCCCGGCTGGAGCTTGTCCGTGCCGATCAGCGCGAACGGCACCACCGGCGCGCCGGTCATCAGCGTCAGCCGCGCGATGCCGGTACGCCCCCGGTACAGCCGGCCGTCGGGGGAGCGGGTGCCCTCCGGGTAGATGCCGAAGATCCGGCCCTCCTCCAGCACCCGGCGCCCGGTGTGCAGCGCGGCCACGGCGGCGCCCGCGCCCTCGCGGTCCACGGGGATCATCCCGACGCCGGTGAAGAACCACGCCATCAGCCGGCCCTTGAAGCCCTTGCCGGTGACGTACTCGTCCTTGCCGATGAAGCACACCTGGCGGTCCACCACCAGCGGCAGGATCATCGAGTCGATGAAGGTCAGGTGGTTGCCCGCCAGGATGACCGGCCCCGACCCGGGGATCTGGTCGGCGCCTTCCACCTGCGGCCGGAACATCAGCCGCAGGACCGGGCCGAGCACTGCCTTGATGAGCGCGAAGCGGGACAACGAGTCCTCCGGTGTCGTGAGCGGTCGTGGTCGTGGTCGCGGTCCGGCACGGCCGACGAAATCTGTGCAGGTGAGGACGATACTCGTGGGTCACGTCCGTCCGCACGCCGGGTTGACCGGACCGGTACCCGGTGTTGACGGACGTTTTCCCCGTGTTCGCCCGGGGTCTCCCGCTCGGACGGGGCAGCCCCCTACGATCGGCCGCGCCCGACGGGGTGAAACCGAAGAAACGTTCAGTGGAGGAGCCTTCATGACTCAGGCGCGCAGGAGCCCCGCCCGCCGGACCGTACTGGGAGCGGCGGCGGCGCTGACAGGCGCGGCCGCCGGCACGGGTACGGCCTCGGCGGCGCCCGCCGGCCGCGACGGGGCGGCGGGGCACCGCCCGTCCCCCCGCGGGCTGCCCGTCCCCGCGGTCATCGCCCACCGCGGCGCCAGCGGTTACCGGCCCGAGCACACCCTCGGCTCCTACCAGCTGGCCCTCGACATGGGCGCCGACGTGATCGAGCAGGACCTCGTGCCCACCCGTGACGGCCACCTGGTGTGCCGTCACGAGAACGACATCACCGGCACCACCGACGTCGCCGACCACCCCGAGTTCGCCTCCCGGCGCACCACGAAGACCGTCGACGGCCAGTCCCTCACCGGCTGGTTCACCGAGGACTTCACCCTCGCGGAGCTGAAGACGCTGCGCGCCAAGGAGCGCATCCCGGGCACGCGCCCCGACAACACCCTCTACGACGGCCGCTGGACCGTACCCACCTTCGAGGAGGTGCTCCGCTGGGCGGAGGCGGAGGGCCGCAAGCGCGGGCGGCCCGTCTGGCTCCACGTCGAGACCAAGCACCCCACGTACTTCCGCGGCCTCGGGCTCGGGCTGGAGGAGCGCCTCGCACGGCTGCTGCGCCGCTACGGCCGGCACCGCGCGGACTCGCCGACCTTCCTCCAGTCGTTCGAGCCGACCAGCATGCGGCGCATGGCGGGGCTCGTCGGCACGCCGCGCGTCGTCCTGCTGTGGACGCCCGAGGACCGGCCCTGGGACTTCGTGCAGACGGGGGACCCGCGGACCGTCGCCGACCTCGTCACCCCGCGCGGCCTCGCGTGGATCGCCTCGTTCGCGCAGGGCATCGGCCCGCTCCTGGACCTCGTCATCCCCAAGGGTGCCGACGGCCGGCTCGGCGAGCCCACCACGCTCGTGCGCGACGCCCACGCCCGGGGCCTGGTCCTGCACCCCTACACGGTGCGCAACGAGAACACCTTCCTGCCGGCCGACTTCCGGCGCGGCACCGACCCGGCGGCGTACGGCGACGTCTTCGGCGCGTACCGGGCGTACTTCGCCACCGGCATCGACGGCATCTTCACCGACCAGCCCGACACGGGCCTGCTCGCCGCCGCCGACCACCGGGCCCGCTGACGCCCACCGCCGACCACCCCGCCGACCACCCCGCGGGTCACCCCGCGGGTCACGCGCCCGGCGGGGGCGGTCGGCGCCGGCCGCCCCGCGCGGAGCGGCCCGCCGCGTCACCCGTACGCCCCGGCTGCCGCACCATCGGGCGAACCACCGCCCTCCCGGCAACCACCACCGGGCCGTCGCGTGTCGTGCCCGGCATGACGCCCCGTGAACCAGCAGCCCACCCGCCGGCCGTCCCCGACCTCGTCGACTCCCTCACCCGGCTCCTCACCGCCGAGTCCGACGCGGAGGCCGCCGCGGCGGGCGTCGAGTCCCGCGACCTCCAGCAGGCCGTCTGGCTGCGGCTGCTGGAGCGCCTCCACGGGGCCGGCGTCCCCGACGACCCCGCCCGCTGGCTGCGCCGCGCCGTCCGCGCCGAGGCGCGCCGCGCCCGCCGCGCCGCCGTACGGGAGCTGCCGTACGGGCGGGAGCCCGACGCCCGCTCCGGCCCCGGGCCGGGAGCCGGGTCCGTACCCGAGCGCGCCGCGCTGGACGCCGAGCGCCGTCGCGCGCTGCGCTCCGCCGTACGCCGCGCGCCCGCCCGCTGCCAGCGGCTGCTGTCTGCGATGTTGTCGCCGAGTGACCCCACCTACCGTGAAATCGCAGGGAAGTTGGGTATCTCACAGGGCAGCTTGGGGCCGATGCGTTCCCGTTGCCTGGGATGCCTGCGCAGAATGCTGGCGGCAGAGGTTGCCGTTCCCGACCATCGGGGAAGGGTGCGGTAGACCGACAGGGCGTATCAGGTGAGCCGGAGGCATGCACACATGGGCATGAGCGTGACCATCTCAGCGGCAAGCGCGCAGGACGCCGAACACATCCTCAAGCTGCAGTACCTGTGCTACCAGGGCGAAGCCGAGCTGTGCGGCGACTACACCATCGAGCCGCTCACCCAGCCGCTGGACGACCTGACGGCCGAGCTGGAGCGCGGCCACGCACTGGTCGCCCGCCTCGGCGACGAGATCGTCGCCTCGGTGCGCGGCGAGGTCGACGACACCGGCACCGTCCGCATCACCCGGCTCATCGTCCACCCCCGGCTGCGCCGCCACGGCCTGGGCGGCCGGCTCCTCGACGCGATCGAGGAGCACTTCGCGACCGGTGGCGCCGGCGTCGCCAAGCGGTTCCGGCTGCTCACCGGCCACCGCGGCGACGGCAACCTGCGGCTGTACCGCGGCAGGGGGTACGAGACGGTCGGCGTCGAGCGGGTCGCCCCCGGACGCACGCTGCTGACGCTGGAGAAGGCCGCCTAGCGGACCCGAGCCCCCGGGGCCCCGGCCCGGAGCCCCGCCGACCGGGCGGCGCCTGCCCGGTCGGCACGGACGGGACCCCGGCGGGCTGCGCCCGGCCGGCGGTACCCCGACCGGCGAGACCTCAGCCGACCGGGGCGACCCGGCGGGCGCGGCGCAGCCACAGGATCCCGGTCACCGGGAGCAGGACCGGGATGAAGACGTAGCCGTAGCCGAACTCCGACCAGACCGTGCTGTCGGGGAAGGCCGCCGGGTCCAGCAGCGTCCACGTGCCGACGGTGAGCACGCCCACCAACTCGGCGGCGCAGCACACCAGGGCCGCCCGGCGGGCGGTCTCGCCGCCGCGCACCAGCGTGTACGTGATGAAGACGTAGACCACGGCGGCCACCGCCGACAGCGAGTACGCCAGCGGCGCCCGGTCGAACTCGGTGGCGATCTGGTACGCGGAGCGCGACACCGCGCCGACCGACATCACCCCGTACAACCACACCAGCAGCATGCCGGGTCCCTTGACCAACCGCTCGGCCGTCATCTCAGCCCTCCCACCAGATGTCGTGGAGGCGTACCTCCAGCACGGCCAGGACCACGGCACCGGCGGCGACGGTCGCCGACCCCCACCGGCTCCGCTCGACCAGCGACATGAAGCCCGCCGCCGGCACCGCGAAGAACGCCCCCAGCAGATACGCCACGAAGATCGCCGTGCCCTCCTCGGCCCGGCCGCCCTGGGCCAGCCGCACCACGCCGACGACCAGCTGCGCGAGCGCCAGCACGGTGACCACGGCCATGCCGATGAAGTGCCAGTCCTTCGTCGGCTGGTCCCGGTACGCGGCCGCACCGCACCACGCGGCGAGGGCCAGCGCGGCCAGGGACACGGTGAGCGTCAGGGCGTTGAGCATGGGGCGAGACTATTACGGACGAAAACCCCGGCTGCGGGCGCCCCCGTCCACCACGTGGTCTTGACCACAGCGCACCCCGGCCGCGGCCGATCCCGCGGCCGGAGCGCCGCGCGGGGGCGGGTGCGGCGGTGGGCGCGTCGACGCAGGCCGGCGGGGCGGGCAGGCGGGAGCGACGGGCGGAGCGGAGGCTTCCGCTGCGCCCTGACCGTCCACATGTCGTACGGAACCTGTCCGCTATGCGGACAGCCCGGATCGGCGCCGGAGGGGGTCTGGTTTACTGGCGCCATGACCACGACGAGCATCCGCATCCCTGCGACCGAGGCGATCACCGCGCCCGGTGCTCGTCGTCCGTGTCGAATGTGCGCCTTCTAGAGGGCCCCCGACCGAGCCTCGCGCCCCGAAGCGAGAGACCCGACGGCGAAGCAGTCGGCCGCGTCCGCGTGCTGTCGTACCACCGGACCGCGCCCGCCCCGCGCACCCGCCCACCGGCACCGCGCCGCCCGTCGGACCGACGAATGCCCCGTGCCCGGCCGAACCCGCGCCGTGCACTCGACAGTGACGGAATCCCCCTGTGATCACCACCAAGGGCCTGACCAAGGTCTACGAGTCGCGAGGCCGCCAGGTCACCGCTCTGGACGGCGTCGACCTGCACGTCCGCGAGGGCGAGGTGTTCGGCGTGATCGGCCAGAGCGGCGCCGGCAAGTCCTCGCTGATCCGCTGCGTCAACCTCCTCGAACGCCCCACCTCCGGCACCGTGACGGTGGACGGCACCGACCTCACCGCCCTCGCCGGCCGCGGCCCGCGCGCCGGCAAGGACCTGCGCCGGGCGCGCAGCCGCATCGGCATGGTCTTCCAGCACTTCAACCTGCTGTCCTCGCGCACCGTCCAGGACAACGTCGAACTGCCGCTGGAGATCCTCGGCGCCTCCGGCGCCGAGCGCTCCCGCCGCGCCCTCGAACTCCTCGACCTCGTCGGCCTCGCCGACAAGGCCAAGGCGTACCCCGGCCAGCTCTCCGGCGGCCAGAAGCAGCGCGTCGGCATCGCCCGCGCCCTCGCCGGCAACCCGAAGGTGCTGCTCTCCGACGAGGCCACCAGCGCCCTCGACCCCGAGACCACCCGCTCCATCCTCCAGCTGCTGCGCGACCTCAACCGGCAGCTGGGCCTGACCGTCCTGCTGATCACCCACGAGATGGACGTCGTGAAGACCGTCTGCGACTCGGCCGCGCTGATGAAGAGGGGCCGGGTCGTCGAGTCCGGCACCGTCGCCGAACTCCTCGCCACCCCCGGCTCCGAACTCGCCGCGGAACTCTTCCCGGTCAGCGGCCACGCCACCGGCCCCGACCGCACGGTCGTCGACGTCACCTTCCACGGCGAGGCCGCGACCCAGCCGGTCGTCTCCCAGCTGGCCCGCACCTACAACATCGACATATCGATCCTCGGCGCCGCCATGGACACCGTCGGCGGCCGGCAGATCGGCCGCATGCGCATCGAGCTCCCCGGGCGCTACGACGAGAACGTCGTCCCCGTCGGCTTCCTGCGCGAACAGGGCCTCCAGGTCGACGTGGTCGACGACGCGGCCCCCGCCGCCGAACCCCCCGCCGGGGAGGCCGCCGAGGCCCCCGCCGCGCGCCCGGCCGCCGAGGAGGTCGCGAAGTGACCTGGTCCGAGATGCAGCCCCTGCTCACCCAGGGCACCATCGACACCCTCTACATGGTCCTGTGGGCCACGGTCGTCTCCGTACTCGGCGGACTGCCCCTGGGCCTCCTCCTCGTCCTCACCGACAAGGGCGGACTGCTGCGCAACACCGTCGTCAACAAGGTCGTCGGCGCCGTCGTGAACATCGGCCGCTCGCTGCCGTTCATCATCCTGCTGATCGCGCTGATCCCGTTCACGAAGCTCGTCGTCGGCACCTTCATCGGCCCCACCGCGATGATCGTGCCCCTGGCCATCGGCGCCATCCCGTTCTTCGCGCGGCTCGTCGAGACCGCCGTCCGCGAGGTCGACCACGGCCTGGTCGAGGCCGTCCAGTCCATGGGCGGCTCCGTCCCGACCATCGTCCGCAAGGTGCTGCTGCCGCAGGCCCTGCCGTCCCTGGTCTCGGCCGTCACCACCACCGTCATCGTCCTCATCGGCTACTCCGCCATGGCCGGCGCCGTCGGCGGCGAGGGCCTCGGCTCGAAGGCCATCACCTACGGGTACCAGCGCTTCGACACCGCGTTCATGCTGGTCACCGTGGTGATCCTCATCGTCGTCGTCACCGTCGTCCAGCTGGTCGGCGACGGCGTCGTCCGTCTCCTCGCCCGCCGCGGCCGCACCGCGTCCTGAGACCGGCGCACCCCACGACTTCCCGCGACCGGCGCCCGCCCCGTCCGGCAGGCGCCCGGCGTCGAGGGAGAAAGGGCCCGCACTCCTTGTCCGGGCCTCGTCCGTACCCCCAGAAAGAGGCACTCTTCGTGCGTAACACCGTCAAGACCATCGCCGCGTTCGGCGGCATCACCGCCCTCACCCTCGGCCTCACCGCCTGCGGCACCGCCTCCGACCCGGCGGCCGCCGGCGCCGCGGGCGACGCCTCCGCGCCGCTCGTCGTCGCCGCGTCCCCCACGCCGCACGCCGACATCCTCACGTACGTGAAGGACAACCTCGCGCAGAAGGCCGGCCTCAAGCTGGAGGTCAAGGAGTTCACGGACTACGTCCTGCCGAACACCGCCACCCAGGACGGCCAGGTCGACGCCAACTACTTCCAGCACAAGCCGTACCTGGACGACTTCAACAAGAAGAACGGGACCACCATCGTCCCCGTGGTCGACGTCCACCTGGAGCCGCTCGGCCTGTACTCGCAGAAGGCGAAGTCCCTCAAGGACCTCAAGCCCGGCCAGACCGTCGCCGTCCCCAACGACACCACCAACGAGGGCCGCGCCCTCAAGCTCCTCGCCGACAACGGCGTGATCGTCCTCAAGCCCGGTGTCGGAGCCGACGCCAAGCTCTCCGACATCACCGACAAGAAGGGCCTGGAGATCAAGGAGCTGGAGGCCGCCACGGTCCCCCGCGCCCTGAGCGACGTGGACGCCGCCGTCATCAACGGCAACTACGCCATCGAGGCCAAGCTCACCCCGGCGAAGGACGCCCTCGCCCTGGAGAAGTCCGAGGGCAACCCGTACGCCAACTTCCTCGCCGTCAAGAAGGGCAACGAGGACGACCCGCGGGTGAAGAAGCTCGCCCAGCTCCTCAACTCGCCCGAGGTCAAGAAGTACATCGAGGCCACCTACAAGGGCTCGGTGACCCCCGCGTTCGGCGCCGCCGGGTAACGGCGGCACCGGGAAGGGCCCCGCGCACCACCCGGTGCGCGGGGCCCTTCCCGTCCCGCCCTGCACACGGACCGCTTCATGCTGCATGCTGTCCGTTCACGGCCCTCACCCCCAGTCCCCGGCCATCGGCATGGAGTTGCGCATGACCCTCACCTTTCCGGACGTCTCCATCAGCACGGAACGGTTGGTGCTGCGCCCCTACGAGGAGACGGACGTCCCCGCGCACGTCGAGATGATGAACGACGAACTCGTCGTCGCCTGGACCGACGCCCCGCACCCCTACACCACCGCCCACGCCGAGCAGTGGGTGCGCCGGGCCGCCCCCGCCCAGCGCACGGGCGGCCGCGGACTCGTCCTCGCCGTCACCGAGTTCCTCACCCACCGCCTCGTCGGCACCGTCCGGCTCAGCCGGACCGACTGGACCGTCCGCTCCGCCGAGATCGCGTACGTCACCGCCCCCTGGGCCCGCGGCGAGGGGTACGCCACCGAGTCCGTCCTCGCCGTCGCCCGCTGGCTCTTCAGCGAACAGCGCTTCGAGCGCCTGGAGATGCGCACCGCCGCCGGCAACACCGCCGCCCAGCAGGTCGCCCAGAAGATCGGCTGCATCAGCGAGGGCGTCCTGCGCAACGCCTGGATAGCCCGCGCCCAGACGGAGGACGGCGGATGGACCGACATCAGGACCGACCTCATCGTCTGGAGCCTCCTCCCCGAGGACCTCGACGGCGGCACCGGCCGGTACAGCGACGCGCGGCACCCGTCGTACACCGACTGGAACTGACCGCGCCCACCCCCTTCCGCACCCCGCGAACCGGTACGCTCGCCCCTGCCCCGACCTGCATCGACACCCCAGGAGACTGACGAAGATGGCCGACCGGGTCACGGTGATCGGATGGGACGGCTCGCCCCTCACCGCGGCCGCGCGGGGCGCCCTGTCGGCCGCCACCCTCGTCGCCGGGGCCGCCCACCACCTCGGGCTCCCGGAGGTCCCCGAGCGGGCCGAGCGCATCCGCCTCGGCAGCGTCGACCTCGCCGCCCGCCGCATCGCCGGCCACCGCGGCACCGCCGTCGTCCTCGCCGACGGCGACCCGGGCTTCTTCGGCGTCGTGCGCACCCTGCGCGCTCCCGAACACGGCCTGGAGGTCGAGGTCGTGCCCGCCGTCTCCTCGGTGGCCGCCGCGTTCGCCCGCGCCGGCATGCCCTGGGACGACGCCCGCGTCGTCGTCGCCCACACCCGGACGCTGCGCCGCGCCGTCAACGTCTGCCGCGCACACCCCAAGGTCGCCGTCCTCACCTCCCCGGGCGCCGGCCCCGCCGAACTCGCCCTGCTGCTCGAAGGGGTGCACCGCACCTTCGTCATCTGCGAGGCCCTCGGCACCGAACGCGAACAGGTCACCGTCCTCACCTCCGACAAGGCGGCCGACCACACCTGGCGCGACCCCAACGTCGTCATCTCCATCGGCGGCTCCGGCCCCCCCGGCGGCGGCTGGCTCATGGGCCCGGACCCCGGCCCGGTCCGCGGCTGGGGCCTGCCACCCGAGGCGTACGAGGACGACACCGCCCCCGCCCCGGGCCGCACCCCCGAACTGCGCGCCGCCCAGCTGGCCCGGCTCGGCCCGCGCGTCGGCGACCTCGTGTGGGACATCGGCACCGGATCCGGCGCCTTCGCCGCCGAGGCCGCCCGGTTCGGCGCCGCCGTCATCGCCGTCGACGCCGACCCGGCCGCCTGCGCACGCGCGGAGGCCGCCGCCCGCCGCTCCGGCGTCCAGCTCCAGGTCGTCGCCGGCCGCGCCCCCTACGTCCTGGAGCGCCTGCCCGAGCCGGACGTCGTCCGCGTCGGCGGCGGGGGAGCGGACGTCGTCGCCGCCTGCGCCGACCGCCGCCCGGAGCGCATCGTCACGCACGCCGGCACCCGCGACGAGGCCGAAGCCGCCGCGGCGGCCCTGGCCGCCGGAGGCTACGCCGTCGAGTGCGTCCTGCTCCAGTCCGTCGACCTCGACCCGGACACCTGGTCGGAACGCGCCCGGTCCGTGGCCTTCCTCGTCGCCGGCCGCAGACCCGCCCCGTGATCTCCCCACTACGGAAGGCCAGGTAGGCTGGCCGACCGTTCCACCGCGCCGGACGTCCGGCGGCCCTCCGGCCACCGCCGGGCGGCACCCGGACCACACCCGGGGACGGGGCCCCGGAGAGGGGCGCCGGGCGGCGGGACGTGGGAGGGGGACGCGCGACGTGGCGCAGTCCACAGCCGACCGTGGCGGAAGCCGCTGCCACGGGGCCCGAAGGCGGCGAGAATGCAGTGTGTCCGCACGCCGTTCGTGCCGCGCGGCGCGCACGCTCGTTCTTCACGGCGGGCGGAAGTCTGAAGGAGCACAACCGATGGGCGAGGGGTACGCATGACTGACACCGGCCAGGTCCCGGGCGAGGGGCAGCCGGAGAACGCAGGCATGGTGGAGCAGCCGGGCATGCCCGCTCCGGGTGCGTACACCTTCCTCGACCCCTCCGACACCACCCCAGAAGACGACGACCTGCTGCTGATGCCGGGTGCCCAGGGCGCCTGGACGGAGCCGCAGCCCGGTGTCGTCCCCGCGCCCCCCGTGGCCGTACCGCCGGCCGAGCACCTCGGGTACCAGCCGCTCGTCCAGGAGGCCCCGGCCCCCGCGTACGAGCCGCACGAGACCGGCGCCCACGAGGCGGGCGGCCGGGACTCCGGCTCCGTCGACCTCGGCGCCGTACGGATCCCCGCGCCGGCCGCCGAGAGCCCGCAGCCCCAGAGCCAGCAGCCCCGGCGTCCGCTCCACATGGGCCCGCCGACCCCCGACGGCACGGCCGGCGTGGTCCGCTCGCTCGCCGACCGCGGCCCCGCCCCCGTCCCGGCCGCGCCCGCGCCGGTCCAGTCCCCGCCGACCAGCGGCCTGGAGTACCTGGACGCGCCCCACACGGCCCCGGCCGCCCCGGTGGCGCAGCCGGTCGAGGTCCCGCAGCACGTCGACGCCTCGCCGCAGGGCGCCGAGGCGTGGCCGCAGGAGCCACAGCAGCCGCAGCAGCCGCAGGAAGCCCTGCAGCCGCTGGAGCCGCACGCGTCACAGCAGGCTCACCACCCGCTTCCCGCCCCAGCAGAAACGGTCGTTCCCGACCAGGCGGCACCCCCGCAGTTCGCTCCGGCTCCGGCCCCGGCGGCGCCCGAGGCGCCGGTCGACGAGCAGGCGGTGACGGTCCCGCAGGCCACGGAGCAGCAGGCCCCGCAGCCGGTGGTGACGGTTCCCGCGCCGCGCGACGCCACGGCACCGGAGCACCAGGCCATCTCCGCGGCACAGGCGCCCGGGGCACCGGCACCCCCGGCGGCCCCGGCGCACCCGGAGCAGCCGGTCACGCCCCCCGTGCCGGCGCCCGAGGAGGCCCTCGCCCCGGAGCAGGCCCCCGAGACCCCCGAGGCGGCCCAGGGCCCCGAGACGGCCGAGGCCCCCGTGGAGGCCGCCCCGACCCCGGAGCAGCCGGAGCAGGCCGCCGAGCCCGCGCAGGCCCCGGAGGCCGTCTCCCCGGAGGCCATGACCCCGGACGCAAAGGCGCCGCAGGTCCCGACGCCGGCACCGACCGAGCCGCAGGCCGTCGTCGTCGAGCCGGTACCGGCTCCGCAGCCGGAGCAGCCGCCCGCGGCCGAGCCGGTGGCGGAGGCGCCTCAGGCCCCGGCGCCCGAGCCGCAGGCCGCCGCACCGGCGGCCCCGGCCGCGGAAGAGGCCGCCGCGCCCGCCCCGGACGCCGTCCCGGAGGCCCCCGCGCCCGCCCCGGCCGCACCCGAGGCCCCGGCCTCCGTGCCCTCCAAGACGGCCGCTCCCGTCGCCGAGGCCGTCGTGCCCGTGGAGCCCGAGGCCGTCGTGCCCGTGGAGCCCGAGGCCGTCGTGCCCGTGGAGCTCCAGGCCGAGGCGCCCGCGCCGACGGAGCCCGCGACGGACGTCCAGCCCGCCGAGCAGGCCCCGGCCACCGCCGGTCAGGCCGCCGTCGAGCCCACCGAGGCCGCCGGGCAGCCCACGGAGGAGGCCCCGGCCGCCGCGCCCGCGCCCGAAGCCGCCCCGGCCACCGAGCCCGCGCCCGCCGACCCGCCCGCCGAGGACCCGGCTGCCGTACGGCAGGCCCCCGCCGAAGAGCCGGCCGCCGCCGAGCCGCAGCCCCTGGAAGAACCGGCCGCCGCGCAGCCGCAGCCCGCCGGGGACGCGGTCCCCGTCCCGGACGCGGCACCCGCCGAGGACCCGGCCGCGGCGCCGGAGGCCCCCGAGGCGGCGGTCCCCGCCGGCCCGCCGGCCCCCGGCTACGCCGACGAGGAGCGCGAGGCGATCCTCCGCGTCATGCGCGAGCGCCGCGACATCCGCAACGGCTTCCGCAGCGACCCGATCCCGCACGAGGTGCTGCTCCGCGTCCTGGAGGCGGCCCACACCGCCCCGTCCGTGGGCCACTCGCAGCCCTGGGACTTCGTCGTCATCCGCTCGGCCGAGACGCGCCGCACGATGCACGAGCTCGCCCAGCGCCAGCGCGAGGCGTACGCCACGTCGCTGCCCAAGGGCCGGGCCAAGCAGTTCAAGGAACTGAAGATCGAGGCCATCCTCGACACCCCGGTCAACATCGTCGTCACCGCCGACCCCACCCGCGGCGGCCGCCACACCCTCGGCCGGCACACGCAGCCCCAGATGGCCCCGTACTCCTCCGCGCTGGCGGTGGAGAACCTCTGGCTCGCCGCCCGCGCCGAGGGCCTGGGCGTCGGCTGGGTGAGCTTCTTCGACGAGCGCGAGATGGTCCGTGCCCTCGGCCTGCCCGAGCACCTGGAGGTCGTCGCCTACCTGTGCGTGGGGTACGTCGACGAGTTCCCCGAGGAGCCGGAGCTGATGCAGGCGGGCTGGGCCAAGCGCCGCCCGCTGTCGTGGGTCGTCCACGAGGAGACGTACGGCCGCCGGGCCCTGCCCGGCGAGCAGCCGCACGACCTGCTCCAGGAGACCGTCGCCACCGTCCGGCCGCTGGACGCCAAGGCGCTCGGCGAGGCGTGGGAGCGGCAGAAGCGCATGACCAAGCCGGCCGGCGCGCTCGGCATGCTGGAGATCATCTCCGCGCAGCTGTGCGGCCTGTCCCGGAGCTGCCCCCCGCCGATCCCGGAGCCCGCCGCCGTGGCGATCTTCGCGGGGGACCACGGGGTGCACGCCCAGGGCGTCACCGCCTGGCCGCAGGAGGTGACGGCCCAGATGGTCGCCAACTTCCTCGGCGGCGGGGCCGTCTGCAACGCCTTCGCCACCCAGGTCGGCGCGGAGGTGTGCGTCGTCGACGTCGGCGTCGCCGCCGACCTGCCGGCCACCCCCGGCCTGCTGCCCCGAAAGGTCCGCGCCGGCACGGCCGACTTCACCGCCGGCCCCGCCCTCACCCGCGAGGAGGTGCTCGCCGCCCTGGAGGTCGGCATCGAGACCGCCCGCGACCTGGTCGCCGCCGGCAACAAGGCGATCCTCACCGGTGAGATGGGCATCGCGAACACCACCGCGTCCGCCGCCCTCATCTCCGTCTACACGGGCGCCGACCCGGCCGAGGTCACCGGCCGCGGCACCGGCATCAACGACGAGATGCACGCCCGCAAGGTCGACGTCGTACGCCGCGCCCTCGACCTGCACCGGCCCGACCCGGCGGACCCGATCGGCGTCCTCGGGGCGGTCGGCGGCCTGGAGCACGCCGCGATGGTCGGCTTCATCCTCGGCGGCGCCTCGCTGCGGACGCCCGTCATCCTCGACGGCGTCAGCGCGGGCGCGGCGGCCCTCGTCGCCCGCGCCATCGCTCCCGAGTCGCTCGCCGCCTGCATCGCCGGCCACCGCAGCGCCGAGCCCGGCCACATGGCCGCGCTCAACAAGCTGGGCCTGCGCCCCCTGGTCGACCTGGACCTCCGACTCGGCGAGGGCACCGGCGCCCTGCTCGCCCTGCCCCTGGTCCAGAGCGCCGCCCGTGCCATGCACGAGGTCGCGACCTTCGACTCGGCGGGCGTCAGCGAGAAGTAGCGCGACCACCACCGCGCGCCCCGCCCGCCCCCGCGCACACCGCGGCCGGCCCGTCACCCGACGGACCGGCCGCGGCGTGACGATCGCAACGCGTCCGGGCCGGCGGCGCCCCCGGCCGCGACCCGTATCGTGGTCGCCAGCGCACGCCCCCCGCCCCACCAGCCACTTCACCGTCGCAGTGGCCCCGCAGCCGCACCATCCGCCGAGGAGACCACACCGCCATGGTCGAGCACGCCGAGCAGCCCGCCTACCCCGTCGGACTCCGCCTCTCCGGGCGCCGGGTCGTCGTCATCGGCGGTGGCCAGGTCGCCCAGCGCCGTCTTCCGGCCCTCGTCGCCGCGGGCGCCGACGTCACGCTCGTCTCGCCCTCCGCCACCGCCTCCGTCGAGGCCATGGCCGAGGCGGGGGAGATCCGCTGGGAGCGCCGCCGGTACGAGGACGGTGACATCGCCGACGCCTGGTACGCGCTCGTCGCGACGAGCGACGCCGAGGCGAACGCCCGTGCCTCCGCCGAGGCGGAGCGGACGAAGACCTGGTGCGTTCGGGCCGACGACGCCGAGGCGGCGACCGCCTGGACCCCCGCGACGGGCCGGGTCGAGGGCGTCACCGTGGCGGTCCTCACCGGCAACGACCCGCGGCGCTCCGCCGCCGTGCGCGACGCCGTCGTGGAGGGGCTGCGGGACGGCAGCCTCGCCGCCCCGCAGCACCGCTCCCGGACGCCGTTCGTCGCGCTGGTCGGCGGGGGACCGGGTGACCCCGACCTGATCACGCTGCGCGGCCGTCGGCTCCTCGCGGAGGCCGACGTCGTGATCGCCGACCGGCTGGGCCCGCGCGACCTGCTCGACGAACTCCCCCCGCACGTCGAGGTGATCGACGCGGCGAAGATCCCGTACGGCCGGTTCATGGCCCAGGAGGCGATCAACAACGCCCTGATCGAGCACGCGCGGCGGGGCAGGTCGGTGGTCCGCCTCAAGGGCGGTGACCCGTTCGTCTTCGGCCGGGGCATGGAGGAGGCGCAGGCGCTGGCCGAGGTGGGCATCCCCTGCACGGTCGTCCCCGGCATCTCCAGCTCGATCTCCGTCCCCGGCGCAGCCGGCATCCCCGTCACGCACCGGGGCGTCGCCCACGAGTTCACCGTGGTCAGCGGGCACGTCGCACCCGACGACCCGCGCTCGCTCGTCGACTGGGCCGCCCTGGCGAAGCTGCGGGGCACTCTCGTCGTCCTCATGGGCGTCGACAAGATCGGCCGCATCGCCGAGGCGCTCGTCGCCCACGGCAAGGACCCGGCCACCCCGCTCGCCCTGGTCCAGGAGGGCACGACGGCCGCGCAGCGCCGCGTGGACGCCACGCTCGCGACCGTCGCCGAGACGGTACGGGCCGAGGACGTCCGCCCGCCCGCCGTGATCGTCATCGGCGACGTGGTCCATGAGGGGCCGGAGAAGCCGGGGCGGTAACGCCCCGAGCCCCGGACGCCGGCCCACCGGGCCGGCGCCCCGGTCCCCAGCCCAGCCCGGCCCCCAGACCCAGCCCCAGACCACCTCCGGGTGGCGCCGCACGGCGGCACCCGGGCACCCCCCCACCGACGAGGCAGCACCGTGGCAGAGATCATCACCCTCGACGACCCCGACGATCCGCGCCTGCACGACTACACGGGCCTCACCGACGTCGAGCTGCGCCGCCGCCGCGAACCGGCGGAGGGACTGTTCATCGCCGAGGGCGAGAAGGTCATCCGCCGCGCCCGGCAGGCCGGCTACGCGATGCGGTCGATGCTCCTGTCCGCGAAGTGGGTCGACGTCATGCGCGACGTCATCGACGAGGACCCCGCCCCGGTCTACGTCGTCCACCCCGACCTCGCCGAGCGGGTGACCGGCTACCACGTCCACCGGGGCGCGCTGGCGTCCATGCGGCGCGAACCGCTGCCGGAGGCGTCGCAGGTGCTGGCGACCGCCCGCCGCGTGGTGGTCATGGAGTCGGTCAACGACCACACCAACATCGGCGCCATCTTCCGCAGCGCCGCCGCCCTCGGCATGGACGCCGTCCTGCTCTCCCCGGACTGCGCCGACCCGCTGTACCGGCGCTCGGTGAAGGTCTCGATGGGTGCGGTCTTCTCCGTCCCGTACGCCCGGCTCGACGCCTGGCCGCGGGGCCTGGACGCGGTGCGCGACGCCGGGTTCCGGCTGCTGGCGCTGACGCCCGGCGAGGACGCCACCCCGATCGACGAGGCGGCCCCGCACCGGCTGGACCGGGTGGCGCTCATGCTGGGAGCCGAGGGCGAGGGCCTGACGGAGCGGGCGATGCGGGCCGCCGACGAGCGGGTCCGCATCCCGATGGCGCACGGCGTCGACTCGCTCAACGTCGGCGCGGCCGCGGCGGTGGCGTTCTACGCCGTGACGGCGGGCCGCCCCCAGCCCTGACCCGGCCACCCCCGGCGCCGGCCCGGCCACTGCCCTCCTGACCCGGCCACCCCCGGCGCCGGCCCGGCCGCTCCAGCCCTACCCCGGACTCCGCGGCCCTGACCCCACGCGGCCGTCCGCGGCCCCGACCCACGGCCGCGTTCAGCCCTGGAGGGCCTGCGCCCCGGCGATCCCCAGCAGCACGACCAGCGTCACGACGACGAAGACGAACAGGCGCTGCCGCAGCAGCCGCGGATTCGCCGGTCTGCGCAGCCCGGAGGACGCCCCCGTCCCCGTCCCGGTCCCCGGGCCGGTCCTGCGGGGGCCCGTGCGCGGGCCGGTGCGCGACCCCGGGTGCGACGCGTTGCGCCGGGGCCGCGACGAGCCGCCGGTCCGCGATCCCTGCCCGCCCGGGTTGCGCGGCGCGGGGGTGCGCTGCGCCGGCCGCTCCGGGTACCGCTCCGTGGGCCTCGGCTGCGCGCGACCGCCCCGGGGCCCCGTGGAACGCTCGGCGCGGGCCAGGCGCTCCGCCCGCTCGGGCCGGGGCAGCGCGGGCCGCCCGTCCGGAGGCTGGGGCGCCATGCCGAGCCCCTGCGCCTCCCGCGCGGCGATCTCCTTCAGCCTCAGGGACAGCTGCAGGGTGCTGGGCCGCTCCTCGGGCTCCTTGGCGAGGCACGCCCGCACCAGCGGTGCCAGGGCGTCCGGAACGCCCTGCAGGTGGGGTTCCTCGTGCACCACGCGGTACAGCAGCACCTCGGAGCTGCCGTGCCCGAACGGCGAGTCGCCCATCGCCGCGTACGCCAGGGTGGCGCCGAGGGCGAAGACGTCGGTCGCGGGGGTGACGGTGGCGCCGCGCACCTGCTCCGGCGCGAGGAAGCCGGGCGAGCCCACCGCCGTGCCGACGTGGGTGAGGGTGGAGGCGCCGGTCGCCCAGGCGATGCCGAAGTCGATGATCCGCGGACCCTTGGGGGAGAGCAGGATGTTCGACGGCTTCAGGTCCCGGTGCACCACACCGGCCTCGTGGACCGCGACGAGCCCCTCGGACAGGGCGGCCCCGATCGCGGCGACGTCGGCCGCCGACAGCGGCCCCTCCTCGGCGATCTTGTCGTGCAGGGAGGGGCCCGGTACGTACTGCGTGGCGAACCACGGGCGGTCCGCCTCCAGATCGGCCGCGACCAGCCGGGCCGTGCACCCGCCGCGGATCCGCCGCGCGGCGGACACCTCGCGCGCGAAGCGCGAGCGGAACTCCTGGTCCTCCGCGAGGTCCGGCCGGATCACCTTCAGCGCCACCCGCTGCCCGCGCCGGTCGGAGCCGAGGTACACGACCCCCATGCCGCCCGCGCCGAGCCGCCGGTGCAACCGGAACGAGCCGACGACACGCGGGTCCTCGCGCCGGAGCCGCATCATCGCCATGTCCGTCCCCTACCTGCCGTGGGGAGCTCCCCACCCCGCCGTCGCGGTCTTCTGACGCGCCCAGCTTACGTACCCGGACCCGGGTGCGCTCATAGGCCGCGCCCTCACGCCCCGATCGATTCTCCGTCCCGCACGCGCCGCCTGAGGCCGGCTCAGGGGCCCTCGGTGGGCGGTCCGCTGGGTCCCACGAATGATCAAGATGCTTGACGGGCAAGGGGGTTGGCCCTCGGTCCGGGTGCTCCGTCCGCCACCCGGTCGGGGGGCCTCCGCGCGGGCCCGTGGGGGAGGCGTGAGGACCCGCACGCGCACCCCGGGGGGACGTGAGCGATGTCACCCGCGCGCCGGGCGGCGCCCCCCTGCGCCCTGCGCGCCGTCCGCTCCTCGACGGCCTTCCCTCCGGGAGGACCCCGGGGCGCGGGGCCGCCGTCTCCACCCAGGGGAGTACGCGCCCCGGGGGGCCTCCTCCTGGAGGAGGCCCGGCAAGGGGTACGACGGCATGACGCCCGGGCTGTCCCGTTTCCCTAGGGTTGTTGTCGAGCGGCGGGTGCAGCACTCGTCCCCCGAGGTCCGACACCCGCCGCCGCAGACAGACGGGAGAGGGCCATGGCGGACACGGCACCGCGGACGGTGGTCCGCACGCTGGGGCGGAAGGCGTCGTACGTCTCGTCCGACGGTCGGCCGCCGGGCCGTCGCCACCCCCTGGTGGCGACGGCGATGGTCCTCCCCCTCGCCACCCTGCTGGTCGTCGTCTTCGGCGGCTGGGAAGCGGTGGTGACACAGGCGTCGTCCGTGGGCGTGATGCTGGGGCGCTGAGCGGCGCTCCGGGCCCGGGAGAGCGGCCCGGGCCGGGGACATCCGGCCATACAGCCCCGTGGGGACGGGGGTGCGGCGGACGGCAGTGGCGGTGGGTCGGCTGGGGAGCCGGCCCACCGCCACTTCTTCACGTCCGCACGTCCGGCTGCTCGCCCTGCCCCCGCCCGGCTCGCCCCGCCCGCCGCGCAGGTCACACCCGCCACGCAGGTCCGGGGCCCACTCGAGGTCGGCGTACGACGGAACCCCCGTCCGCGCGGGGCGGACGGGGGTTCCGGAGGTGTGGACGATACTGGGATTGAACCAGTGACCTCTTCCGTGTCAGGGAAGCGCTCTCCCGCTGAGCTAATCGTCCTCGGGACCACGAGACCGTGACAGATCGTACGGAACCGCGGGCACTGCGTGCGCGATACTGGGATTGAACCAGTGACCTCTTCCGTGTCAGGGAAGCGCTCTCCCGCTGAGCTAATCGCGCGGGAACCGCTGCTACCAGCGGTTTCAGTGGACGATACTGGGATTGAACCAGTGACCTCTTCCGTGTCAGGGAAGCGCTCTCCCGCTGAGCTAATCGTCCTTGGAGGTGGAGACGGGATTTGAACCCGTGTAGACGGCTTTGCAGGCCGTTGCCTCGCCTCTCGGCCACTCCACCCGGAGTGTGCGGGGTCTCGGGAAGATCCCCCACGTCGAGCGGACGACGAGATTCGAACTCGCGACCCTCACCTTGGCAAGGTGATGCTCTACCAACTGAGCCACGTCCGCCTGTCTTTTCCGGCCCGCTTCCGCGTCCCGGCGACGTGTTGAACTCTAGCGGATTCCCGGGCCAGTACAAAAACGCGTTTCCGCAGCGTGCTGCCCCGCCGTCCGGCGCGACCCGGTTCCGCGCCACCACCGGCCCCCGCGCCGACCTGTGCCGACGGCTCCCGAACGGCCCCGGGGCACCCCCCGCCCTACACTCGCATCCGTGCACGACCTCGCTCCCCTCGCCCGCTTCGGCGGCCTCGTCGCAACCGACCTGCGGGACGTCACCAGCGACCCGGAGGCCCTCGACTCCTCCGGCTTCTGGGCCGTCGCCGCCGACTTCGAAGGCCGCCTCACCTGCGCGCGCTTCGGTGACGTCCGGCCCGAGCCGGTGCCCGCCCCCGTACCCGGCCGATGGCGCGGCCCCGCGGCGGGCGACTGGACCTCGTCGCTCGACCGGGCGGCGTACACCGCGGGCGTCCGCCGCATCCGCGAGCACATCGCGGCCGGCGAGGTCTACCAGGCGAACCTCTGCCGGGTGCTCTCCGCGCCCCTCCCGCCCGGCACGGCGGACGCCGCCGACGTGGACGCCCTCACCGCACTGCTCGCCCGCGGCAACCCGGCCCCCTATGCGGGAACGATTCGCCTGCCCGCGCACGGGGTGGAGATAGCCACCGCGTCGCCCGAGCTGTACCTGCGGCGCGACGGCCGCACGGTCGAGTCCGGCCCGATCAAGGGCACCGGCAGGACCGCGGACGACCTGCTGGAGAAGGACCACGCCGAGAACGTGATGATCGTGGACCTGGTCCGCAACGACCTCGGCCGGGTCTGCGCCACCGGGACCGTCACCGTCCCCCGGCTCTGCGCCGTCGAGCCCCACCCCGGCCTCGTCCACCTGGTGTCCACCGTCCGCGGCGAGCTGGCCACGGGTGAGGGATGGGCCGGGCTCCTGGGCGCGACCTTCCCGCCGGGTTCGGTCACCGGCGCCCCGAAGTCCAGCGCCCTGCGGATCATCCGGGCACTGGAGACCGCCCCCCGGGGGCCGTACTGCGGCGGCGTCGGCTGGGTCGACGCCGACCGCCGCACCGGGGAGCTGGCCGTCGGCATCCGCACCTTCTGGCTCGACCGGCGCGAGCGCGGGGGCGTCCTGCGCTTCGGGACCGGGGCGGGCATCACCTGGGGCTCCGACCCCGAGCGGGAGTGGCAGGAGACCGAGCTCAAGGCGGCGAGGCTGCTCGCGGTAGCGTCGGGCGTCCACGAGGCGAGCGGAAGGATCATCTGACATGAAGGTGTGGGTCAACGGCGGACTGCGGGACGCGGACACGGCGACGATCTCCGTCCTCGACCACGGCCTGACCGTGGGGGACGGGGTCTTCGAGACGCTCAAGGCGGTCCAGGGCCGGCCCTTCGCCCTCGAACCCCACCTCGACCGGCTCGTGCGCTCCGCGCGCGGCCTCGGTCTGCCCGACCCCGACCTGGACGAGGTCCGCCGCGCCTGCGCCGCCGTCCTGGAGGCGAACCCGATGCCGCTCGGCCGGCTGCGCGTCACCTACACCGGCGGCCTCTCCCCGCTCGGCTCCGACCGGGGCGACGACGGTCCCAGCCTGGTCGTCGCCGTCGGCGAGGCCACCCCGCGCCCGGATAGCACGGCCGTCGTCACCGTCCCGTGGACCCGCAACGAGCGCGGCGCGCTCACCGGCCTGAAGACCACGTCGTACGCGGAGAACGTCGTCGCCCTCGCCCGCGCCCACCGGGCCGGCGCGTCGGAGGCGCTCTTCGCCAACACCGTCGGGCGGCTCTGCGAGGGCACCGGTTCCAACGTCTTCGTCGTCGTCGACGGCCGGATCCACACCCCGCCCCTCGCCTCGGGCTGCCTCGCCGGGATCACCCGCCGGCTCGTCGCCGAGTGGACCGGCGCCGTCGAGACGGACCTGCCGATGGACGTGCTGCGGAGCGCGGAGGAGATCTTCCTGACGTCCACGCTGCGGGACGTCCAGGCCGTCCACCGTGTCGACGACCGCGAGCTGGCGCCCGCGCCCGGCCCCGTCACCGCCAAGGCCATGCGCGTCTTCACCGAGCGGTCGGCGCTCCTGTGACGGGGTGATGGCCCGGCCCCCCGGGGTGGGTAGGAGAAGGGTGATGACCACCACCCTGCGGCCGGTCGGGCCGCTCCAGCAGGCCGGCGACGGCACCCGCTCGCGCGCCTACGAGGTGTGCGTGAACAGCCGCCCCGTGGGCGGCGTGCGGATCGCCACGGTACGCACCGCCGACGGGGCCGTCGGCACCATCAGCGACCTGCGCGTCGCCGAGGCGGACCGCGGCCGCGGCCGCGGGACGGTGGCCGCCCTCGCGGCCGAGGAGGTGCTGCGGGGCTGGGACTGCGAGCGGATCCGCGTCTCGGTGCCGGCCGACGCCGCGCCCGCCCGGCGTCTGGCCGCCGCCCTCGGGTACACCGAGAGCGGCCACCTCCTGCTCAAGGAGCTGGACCCGGCCGCCCCCCGCCCGCCGGCCCCCGCGGGGCTCGAGGTCCGGCCGATGACGGCCGCCGAGTTCACCCCCTGGCGGAGCGCCGTCCCCGGCCGCCGGGAACTGCTCCCCGACGACCCGGCCACCGGGGGCGCCCGGGTCGACCTCGCCCTGCGGGACGGCGTCCCGGTGGGCCACCTGTGGACCGGGTGGCGCGACCTGCCGGCGGGGGAGCGGGTGCCGTACGTCTGGGAGCTGGAGGTCACCGCCACCGAGCGCGGCAAGGGGTACGGCCGGGCCCTCATGCGCTGCGCCGAGGCCGCCGTGCGCGACGCGGGGGGCCACCGCCTCGCCCTGCGCGTGGACCCCGCGAACGCCCCGGCCCGCGCCCTGTACGACTCCCTCGGCTACCGCCCGCTCGCCGTCGACTACGAGAAGCGCCTGTACTGAGCCCGGTCCGGCGCGCTCAGCCCGCGAGGAGGCGGTCGGCGATCTCCTCCACGCGCGCCCGCAGCCCCTCCTGGCTCTTCCCGCCGTCCAGCCGCTCCCCGCCGATCAGGTACGTGGGCGTCCCGGTGACGCCCAGCGCCTTGCCCTCGGCCTGGTCGGCGTCGACGGCCAGCAGGTGCCGGCCGTCGATCAGCGCGGTGTCGAACTCCTCGGCGTCCAGGCCCAGTTCGCGTGCGACCTCCAGCAGGAACGCCTCGCCCTCGGTGTCCAGCCGTTCCACCCGGGCGAGGACCGCCTCCGCGTACGGCCACCCCCGTCCCTGCGTCAGGGCCTCCTCGGCCGCCTGCGCCGCGGCGTAGGCGTGCCGGTGCTTCTCCAGCGGGAAGTGGCGCAGCCGCACCTCCAGCCGGTCGCCGTAGCGGGCCCGCAGCGCCCGCAGGTCGTCCAGGGCGGTCCGGCAGTCCGCGCACTGCAGCTCGCACCAGACGTCCAGGACGACGGGCCGCACGGTGGGATCGGTGGTCGAGTCGCTCATGGCCCCAGTCTCCCAGCCGCGCGGTCCGCGCCCCAACCGGGACCCGGGACGGAGAGGGACCCGGAGATTCCCCGGAGATGACGCGCCACGCCCACCCGGACCGTGGCCGCCGCGCACCACGCCGATGCAGGATGGAAGGGACGTGACCCCCAGCTCTGGAGGACCGGATGCTCGCCGAGACCATATGCACCGCGGTGGCCGCGGCCGGACTGGGCGTCGCGGCCGTCACGGCGTACCGCAGGCGCTTGCGCGCCGCCGTGCGCGTCACCGCCTACGCGCTCGTACCGCTGGGCCTGGTACTGACCGGCACCGTCCGGTGGCTGGCCGGTACGGCGTTCAGCCCGGCGGCCTGGGTCGGCTTCGGCCTGCTCGGCGCGTCGTGGCTGATGTTCGCCGGGACCCGGATCGCCGAGCACCGCGCGGGTGGCGGCCGCGGGCGGCGCGGTGCGGCGGCCGCCGACGGGCCCGGGGCCGTGGCGCGGGGTGCGGCCCGCCCGCCGCTGGACGCCGGGGCCCGGCCGGGGAAGGCGACCGCGGCCCCCGGCGACGACTTCGACGAGATCGAGGCCATCCTCCGGAAGCACGGCATCTGACGCGGCCCGCCCCGCGCGGGAGCGCTCCTGAGGCGCGGCCGGCTGCGGTACCGGGGCCGGGCCCGGGAGGGGTGCGGAGGCGCGGCCGGGGCGGTCCGGGGTGGCGCGGAGGGTGGCGGTGGGAGGCGCCGGCATGGCGCTCCACGGCAGAATGAGGGGAACTGCCCTGCTTTGGGGGGCCTGTTGGGTCCGGAGCGGCCCGTCGGCTGCGCCATGATCTGCCCCGAGATGCTCGATACCTCGCGGGAGCAGACCCCCGCCACCTCCGAAGAACCGCGCGGCTGCCTGTTCGCGCTCTCCCAGCCACCGCTCATGATCTTCCTGGCGGTGATCGGCGTCCTGCTGTTGATGGCGTCCGTGCACGACCTGTTCCTGCTGTGAGCCCGGCCCGGTGCGGGGCCGGCCCGCCGACCGGTCAGCCGGCCGCCTCCCTGCGTCGGGCGCGGTAGGCCGCCACGTGCAGACGGTTGCCGCAGGTGCGGCTGTCGCAGTAGCGGCGGGACCGGTTGCGGGAGAGGTCGACGAAGGCACGGCCGCAGTCCGGCGCCTCGCACCGCCGCAGCCGCTCCCGCTCGCCCGCCACCAGGATGAAGGCGAGGGCCATGCCGCAGTCGGCGGCGAGGTGGTCGGCGACCGAGGCGCCGGGGGCGAAGTAGTGCACGTGCCAGTCGTAACCGTCGTGGTCGGTCAGCTGCGGCGTGGTGCCGGCGGCCGCCACCAGCTGGTTGATCAGCCCGGCCGCGGTCCGCGCCTCGGGCGCCGCGAACACCTCGGCGAACCGGCCCCGCACGGCGCGCACCGCCCGCAGGTCCTGTGCGTCCAGCTCGCCCACGCCGCTGATCTTGTGGGCCTCCACGAACGCGTACAACGACGGCACGTCCCCGAGCGCCTCGCCGCGGCCACCCTCCGGCGCCGTGTTCACGAGGTCGACGACGGTGTCGAGGGCGATCCGGGTGTCGTGGGGGATCAGCACGCTTCCGCTCCCTGGCCTGCCGCGGGCGGGCGCCCGACGGGTTCCGCTGACTCTAGCGGCTCGTCCGCGGCGTCCCCGGCGCGCGCCCGCGTCCCCCGGACGGCGGAGGGACCATGCCGGGGCGGTGGGGCCGGGGAGCGTCCGCGCCGGTGCGTGCCGGGGGAGCGCGGGTCGCGCGAGGCGTGCGTGCGCGTGCGCGTGCGGACGGGCGGGGACGGCCGGCACCGCGACGGTGCGCGGTGACGGCCACCCCTGCCCGTCCGCAGCTCACCCGTTCCACGGCCGGCTGCCGTGCGGTGGCCGTGGAGGGGTGTGCCGGCGCCGTCGCCCCGAGTCGGACGGCGCCGGATGGCTCTGGGTCGCTCAGTCGTTCAGCTCTCCGCCAGGATGTGCGAGAGCTCCGTGTCGAGGTCGAAGTGGCGGTGTTCGGTACCGGGCGGAACCGCGGCGTCGGTCCGCTTCAGGAACGACTCCAGGGCCCGCGCCGGCGCCTCGAGCAGCGCTTCGCCCTCCGGGGAGCTCAGCGCGATGCAGACGACGCCCTGACCGTGGCTGCGGGAGGGCCAGACTCTGACGTCGCCGGTGCCGGTGGGCCGGTGCAGCCCTTCGGCGAGGAGATCGCGGGCGAAGACCCACTCGACCGTCTCCTCGGCGCCGGTGTGGAAGGTGGCGTGCACGGCATACGGATCGGCCGTGTCATACCGCAGGCCCGCGGGGACGGGCAGTGAGGACTCACTCGACACAACGAGGCGCAGGTGCAGCTCGCAGCTGACCGTGGTGTTCATAAGCGCCATGGCCTTTCGCTCAGTGTGCGCTCGGGGATTCGCACGTCGGCGAAATCGACATCCCACCTACCGTGCCGTTGTAAACCCCTCTGCCCGTTTTGAGTGGCCTTGGGTACCTCGTTCGGCGGTGTGTAACCGGCGGTTATAGGTCCATTTCGGTAAGCCGCGCGAACCCGGAACGTCAGGTAGGTTGGGCCTTATGCGCGCGGAGAGTGACGAGCGGGAGAGGGTCGCCGGGCCTGCGGCGGCCGGTGGGCCCGCGGCGGGGGACATCCACGGCCGGGAGCACGCCGGCGGGACGGACGGCACCGGGACGACCGCCACGGAGCGGCCGCTCGGCTCGCGCGCGCCCGCCTTCGTCAAGGCGAGGCGCACCCTGCACCTCAGCTGGCAGGTGGGGGTCTTCCTGATCGGCCTCGCCGTGGTCCTGGCGGGCGTGCTCATGCTCGTCCTGCCCGGCCCCGGCTGGTTCGTGATCTTCGCGGGCATGGCGATCTGGGCGACGGAGTTCGTCTGGGCGCAGCTCGTGCTCCGCTGGACCAAGCGCAAGGTCACCGAGGCCGCGCAGCGCGCGCTCGACCCCAAGGTCCGGCGCCGCAACATGGCGCTCACCGCCGCCGGGCTCGTCATCGCCGGCG
The DNA here is from genome assembly GCF_043077165.1 of Streptomyces kanasensis. Classification (NCBI taxonomy): domain Bacteria; kingdom Bacillati; phylum Actinomycetota; class Actinomycetes; order Kitasatosporales; family Streptomycetaceae; genus Streptomyces; species Streptomyces kanasensis. The sequence goes on along the minus strand of NZ_JBIBSF010000010.1, from coordinate 39,103 downwards.
CCCTCGTCGGGATCTACCTGTGGAAGTTCGGCATCGTCATGCCGTGGAAGATCGCCCAGTGACCCGTCGGGCCCCCGAAGCTGGTCGGCGCACCCCCTGACATGCGGTAATGTTTGCCGTGCGCCCGGGCGATTAGCTCAGCGGGAGAGCGCTTCGTTCACACCGAAGAGGTCACTGGTTCGATCCCAGTATCGCCCACCACCCGGACCGAAGGCCCCGAGGATCCACCGATCCCGGGGCCTTCGGCATACCCGCGCGCGGACGCGGAACACGGTCTGCCATGGACTGGCACCGCTACCGCTTCCGCAGCCTCTGGACCCTCCCCGCCCCCGCCGCCACGGTCTACGCCGTCCTGGAGCGTCCCGAGGAGTACCCCCGCTGGTGGCCCCAGGTCCGTGCCGCGCACCGGCTCGACGGCCGCTCCGGCACCGCCCGCATCCGCTCCGTGCTCCCCTACGCGCTCGCCGTCACGCTCACCGAGCGCCGCCGCGACCCCGCCGCGGGCGTCCTGGAGGTGACCCTCACCGGCGACGTCGAGGGCTGGGCCCGCTGGACCGTCACCCCGCACGAGACGGTCGGCAGCCGGGCCCTGTACGAGCAGGAGGTCCGCGTCCGCAAGCCGCTGCTGCGCCGCCTCGCCGTACCCGCCCGCCCGCTCCTGCGCGCCAACCACGCCCTGATGATGCGGGCCGGGCGCCGCGGCCTCGCCGCCCGCCTGCGAGCGGTTTGAACGAAAGCCCGCGGGACCTGTATGGTTCAGTGCGTTCCCGGGCGATTAGCTCAGCGGGAGAGCGCTTCGTTCACACCGAAGAGGTCACTGGTTCGATCCCAGTATCGCCCACCGAGGAAGGCCGGTCCGTTCAGCGGACCGGCCTTCTCGCGTTCCCGGCCGCCCCCGCGCCGGCCACCGCTCACGCGGCCGCCACCGACTGTCCCGGGCGCACCGGCCACGCCGGGTCCACCTCCTCCTCCGAGCCGTTGCGCGCGAACCACGCCTGCAACCCCCGGGCCTGCGCCGCGTGCCACACGGCCTGCCGGGAGTGCAGCTCCGCCACCGTCAGCTCCTCCAGCCGCGTGGCGAACCGGCGCCCCACCGCGCGCACCACCCCCAGCGCCGCCGCCGCGTCCGCCGCGGCGTCGTGCGCACCGTCCAGCGCCACCTCGTAGTGCGCGCACAGGTCGGTCAACGTCCGCCGGCCCTTGCGGTACCGGTCCAGGTGCTTGTCCAGCACCCGCGGGTCCAGCACGCGCAGCGGCGCGTCGTTCAGGTAGCGCCCCAGCGACGACGCCCGGTGCCGGCGCAACTCCCGGTCCAGCAGCGTCAGGTCGAACGGCGCGTTCATCACCACCAGCGGCCGGCCCGCGGCCGCCTGCTCGGACAGCGCCCGGGCTATCTCCTCCATCACCGGCGCGGGCCACCGCCCCAGCCGCTGGAGGTGATCGTCCGTCAGGCCGTGCACCTCCGTCGCCTCCCGGGGAACCGGCACGCCCGGGTTCACCAACCACCGCGTCGTCCGCACCCGGCCGCCCTCGGCGTCCTGCACCACGACCGCCGCCGAGACGATCCGGTCCCGCTCCACGTCGACGCCCGTGGTCTCCGTGTCGAAAGCGGCCAGGGGTCCTTCAAACCAGTGCGCCATACCCCGAACTCCTCGTACATCAGCGGCAGATGGTCAGATCCCCTGCCCGAATCGGTGATACCCGGACCGTTTGCCCCGTACGCCGCCCGGTGACAACACACATGAGCAGCAGCTCTCCTGAAGCACAGCCAGCCCGGAAGGCACGAGGAGCCATGGCGCTCGCCGCGCAGCCCGACCCCGGCACCCAGCCCGTACCGCCCCTCCGCGGCGACCTCGCGACCACCGCCTGCATGGAGACCCTCCAAGTCGGCTACCTGCACGCGGTCGTGGCCGCCGCCGGCTGCACCCTGTCCCAGCCGTTCCCCGACAACGGCATCGACTGGCACGTCAGCCACAGCGCCCCCGGCCACGCCGTCGACGACGAGGTGACCATCAAGGTGCAGCTGAAGGCCACCTACCAGATCCCCCCGCGACCACCGGGCCCCGCCTTCTCCTTCACCCTCGACAACGACCACCTGCTGAAGCTCGCCCGCAGCCCCGTGGCCGTCCACAAGATCCTCGTCGTGATGCTCGTCCCCCGGGCCCGTGACGACTGGATCGGCGCCGGGCACGACCGGCTCGACCTGCGCCACTGTTGCTACTGGACCAACCTCGCCGGCCACCCCGTCACCGGCAGGCGCCGCACCACCGTCCGCGTACCGACCGCGCGGATCTTCGACGACCGGGCCCTCTGCGGGATCATGACCCGGGTAGGGGCGGGAGGCAGACCCTGATGCACCGACCGACCGACGGACCGGCCCACCCCGAACCGCACCGAGTCGACCCCCGCGTCCTCGGCGCCCTCCTCGACCGCCACGGCTGGCACCGCCGGGGCGGCGCCGCCGGCCGCTACACCCGCTGGACCCCACCCGGCCCCGGCACCACCCCCACCAGCCTCCTCATCCCCGACGGCCGCGCCTTCCCCGACTGCGACGACCTCCTCGCCGAAGCGCTCGCCGCGCTCGCCCGCAGCACCGCGCCCTCCGCCCGCGACGTCCTCACCGCCCTCGCCGTCCCCAGCGACGAGGTGCGCTGGTGGTGCGGGACCGGCCAGGACACCGGCCCGCCCGCCCCGCTCGGCGCCCCCGCCGAGGCGGCCCCCTGGACCGCCCAGGACCGGTTGCGCGCCGCCGCCCGCCAGGTCCTCGTCGCCGCCGCGCTCGCCGTGCACGGCCACGCCCGCCACCACGGCGCCCGCCACCGCGACCGCGCCCGCGCGCTCGTCGACGGCGTCCTCGTCGGTACGCCGCCCCCCGCCGGGTGCGGGCTCACCGCCTTCGTCCCCGTCGCCCCGGCCCGCCCCGTCACCGAGCGCCTCCACCACGCGCTGCACGCGGCCCGCGAGGCCGTCGACTACCAGCGGGCCACCGGCCGCCCGGACGCCTTCGACACCGCCGTCGCCGCCGGCGTCAGCCGCGAACTCACCGAAGCGCTCGTCGCACTCGTCCACGGCACCGAGGGCGCCGCCGTCACGCTCGCCTGGGCGCCCGCCGCGGGTGCCCCCGCCGGCTGCGCCACCCGCCCCGAACCCGTCGAGTTCACCCCCGGCGACCTGCCCGCCCTCCGCCAGGCCGGCGACCGCTACCTGCGCGACGAACCCTCCGTACCCGCCCGCGTCACCGGCGCGGTCGTCCGCCTGTGCCGCTCCGGCCCCCGCGGCGCCGGCACGGTCCGGCTGCGCGTCCTGTCCGGCGCCGACGTCCCGCGCCTGCGGGTCACCCTCGACGAGGACGCCTACCGGACGGCCGTCCACGCCCACCTGGCCGGCCTCCCGCTGCGCCTCTCCGGCGACCTGGACAGCCGTGCCGGCTTCCGCCGGCTGACCGGCGCGCACGACGTGGAGCCCGTGCCCGTGGACGACGCCGAGCGCGACCGGCTGCTGAAGGCGCTCGACGGGGAGAGCTGACCCGGGCAAACCGTTTCGCGACGGGGGACGCCGGCTCGGTACCATGCGGTACTACATGCGCGCGCCCCCCTCCCGGGGCGCTCCCCCTTCAGTCAGGAGAGACCGGTGTCAGACGTCCGTGTGATCATCCAACGCGATTCCGAGCGGGAAGAGCGCGTGGTGACGACGGGCACTACGGCCGCCGACCTCTTCGCCGGCGAGCGCACCGTCATCGCGGCCCGCGTGGACGGCGAGCTGAAGGACCTCGCATACGCGCCGCGCGACGGCGAGACCGTCGAGGGCGTCGAGATCTCCTCCGAGGACGGCCTGAACATCCTGCGCCACTCCACCGCGCACGTCATGGCGCAGGCCGTGCAGGAGCTGTTCCCCGAGGCCAAGCTGGGCATCGGCCCGCCCATCCGGGACGGCTTCTACTACGACTTCGACGTCAAGGAGCCCTTCACCCCCGAGGACCTCAAGCGCATCGAGAAGAAGATGCAGGAGATCCAGAAGCGGGGCCAGCGCTTCTCCCGCCGCGTCACCACCGACGAGGACGCCCGCGTCGAGCTGGCCGACGAGCCGTACAAGCTGGAGCTCATCGGCCTCAAGGGCAACGCCGCGCAGGCCGCCGACGGCGCCGACGCCGAGGTGGGCGCGGGCGAGCTGACCATCTACGACAACCTCGACGCCAAGACCGGCGAGCTGTGCTGGAAGGACCTCTGCCGCGGCCCGCACCTGCCGACCACGCGGAACGTCCCGGCGTTCAAGCTGATGCGCTCCGCCGCCGCCTACTGGCGCGGCAGCGAGAAGAACCCGCAGCTCCAGCGCATCTACGGCACCGCGTGGCCGTCCAAGGACGAGCTCAAGGCGCACCTGGAGTTCCTCGCCGAGGCCGAGAAGCGCGACCACCGCAAGCTCGGCGCGGAGCTGGACCTGTTCTCCTTCCCCGAGGAGCTGGGCCCGGGCCTCGCGGTCTTCCACCCCAAGGGCGGCGTGATCCGCAAGGTGATGGAGGACTACTCCCGCAAGCGGCACGAGGACTCCGGCTACGAGTTCGTCAACACGCCGCACATCTCGAAGGAGAAGCTCTTCGAGACGTCGGGCCACCTCCCGCACTACGCGGAGGGCATGTTCCCCGCGATCGAGTTCGACGAGCAGAACTACCGCCTCAAGGCGATGAACTGCCCGATGCACAACCTGATCTTCAAGTCGCGCGGGCGCTCGTACCGCGAACTGCCCCTGCGGCTGTTCGAGTTCGGCACGGTCTACCGCTACGAGAAGTCGGGCGTCGTCCACGGCCTGACCCGCTCGCGCGGCTTCACCCAGGACGACTCGCACATCTACTGCACCAAGGAGCAGATGGCCGAGGAGCTCGACAAGCTCCTCACCTTCGTCCTGGACCTGCTGCGCGACTACGGGCTGAACGAGTTCGAGCTGGAGCTGTCCACCCGCGACGACTCCGACAAGTTCATCGGCTCGGACGAGGACTGGGCCGAGGCCACCGAGGCGCTGCGCCAGGCCGCCGAGAAGCAGGGCCTGCCGCTGGTGCCCGACCCGGGCGGCGCCGCCTACTACGGGCCGAAGATCTCCGTCCAGGCGCGGGACGCGATCGGCCGGTCCTGGCAGATGTCGACCCTCCAGGTGGACTTCAACCAGCCGAAGCGCTTCGGCCTGGAGTACACCGCGGCGGACGGCTCCAAGCAGCAGCCGGTCATGTTGCACCGGGCCCTGTTCGGCAGCATCGAGCGGTTCTTCGGCGTGCTCCTGGAGCACTACGCCGGCGCGTTCCCCGCGTGGCTCGCCCCGGTGCAGGCGGTCGGGATCCCGGTCGGCGACGCGCACGTGCCGTACCTCCGCGACTTCGCGGAGGAGGCGAGGAAGCGCGGGCTGCGGGTCGAGGTGGACGCCTCGTCGGACCGCATGCAGAAGAAGATCAGGAACGCGCAGAAGTCCAAGGTCCCGTTCATGGTCATCGTCGGTGACGACGACATGAACGCCGGCACGGTCTCCTTCCGCTACCGCGACGGTTCGCAGGAGAACGGCATCGCCCGTGACGAGGCCATCGCCAAGCTCGTCGACGTGGTGGAGCGCCGCGTCCAGGTGTGACCCCGCACCGAGGGGCGGTCCCGGCACCGGGGCCGCCCCTCGGCGCTTCCGCCGTCACGTCCAGCGAATATGCTGGCCCGCATGACGACTGAGCCGGAGCAGCAGATCGGAGTCGGGACGCCTGACGCGTTCCAGCGCCTGTGGACGCCCCACCGGATGGCGTACATCCAGGGGGAGAACAAGCCGACCGGCCCCGGCGCCGACGACGGCTGTCCGTTCTGCACGATCCCGGCCAAGTCCGACGAGGACGGCCTGATCGTCGCCCGGGGCGCGTCGGTGTACGCCGTCCTCAACCTGTACCCGTACAACGGCGGGCACCTCATGGTCGTGCCGTTCCGGCACGTCGCCGACTACACGGAGCTGGACGACGCCGAGACCGCCGAGCTGGCGCTGCTGACCAAGCAGGCGATGACGGCGCTGCGCACGGCCTCCGGCGCGCACGGGTTCAACATCGGCATGAACCAGGGCAGCGCGGCGGGCGCCGGGATCGCCGCCCACCTGCACCAGCACATCGTGCCCCGGTGGGGCGGCGACACCAACTTCATGCCCGCCATCGCCGGCACCAAGGTGCTGCCGCAGCTGCTCGGCGACACCCGCCGGATGCTCGCCGACGCGTGGCCGGGGGCCTGAGCCGGGCCCGGCCGGCGTGCGACCGCCGGCCCCGGCGGCGTCCCCGCGCCCCGGGGCCCGCTCCGCGGGTCAGGCGTCGTACACGTCGGCCTTCCGGGGTGCCGGGTCGGCGGTGAAGTTGCTGCCGGCGAGCGAGCTGGTGTCCACGCCGTGCTCGTCGAGCATCCTGACCGTCGCGGCGTGCACGGCGCGCATGACGGGCGTGGAGGCGCGGATGACGTCGTCCGCCATGAAGCGGTGCTTCCACGGCGGCTCCGCCCAGGCGTGCCGCAGACCGAAGGGCTCGGGCAGGACGAGCTTGCCGCCGAGGAACTCGAGGACCGGCGGGAACCACGTGAGCGGGGCGCGGACGGCCAGCCGCACGACCTCGTTGGTCTCCACGAGGGGGAGCTTGATCTCGCGGGTCTCCCAGAAGCGGACGGTCTTGGAGACCTCCCGGGTCTTCGCGGCGGGCTTGCTCGTGAAGAGGGAGTGGACGGGGCCGAGCGCGTGCCCCGAGACCTCGATGCGCAGCGTGTGGAGCAGGGCGGTGACCGTGACGAGCATCGTCAGGACCAGCTGGCCGTCCCACAGGACGAACTGCACGCCCAGGTAGTGGCGGTTGCCCTTGCCGAACTGGTTCTCGTTGCAGATGCGCTGGATCTCGTGCGGCTTGACCTGGTACATGACCACGTCCTCGCCGTCGGGGCGGGCGACCTCCTTGGCGCCGTCGCCGACGGGCACCACGACCCAGTGGTGGACGGACGGGCTGGGGAAGCCCGTCTTCAGCGAGCCGCGTTCGAGCAGCTTCAGCTGGTCGTGGATGGGCCGTATGACGTCCCAGGTGCGGAAGGCGTGGATCTCCTTGCCGTCGCGGGGCTTCAGTTCCTCCGCGAGGTGCCAGCCGCCCCAGCGCGTGCCCATGCCGAGTATGCCGCGCGGGCCGGCGTAGAAGACGATGTTGGAGCGCTGCTCGGCGGTGAGCTTCTCCAGGGACTGGCGCAGCTCCTCGGCGGCGGTCTCACCGGGGCTCTGCGGGACGGCCTCGGGGATCTTCGCGGCGACGCCGCCCCCGCTCAGCAGCGCCTCCCAGCGGGTCCGCAGGTCGCGGGCGGTCGTCTCGCAGACGTGCTTGGCGAGGAACCAGCCGGCCACCGGCGCGATGATCGCGGCCCGTACGTACAGCGGCCAGAAACCGTCCAGCGGCAGCTTCCACAGGGCCAGCACGGCGAGCATGCCGACGCCGACGAGGAGGGTGGTGCCGGCGGCGCCGGCCCGCTTGTTGGCGGCGCCGGCCAGCGAGCGGCGGATCTGGAAGACGACCAGCCACAGGAGCAGGCCGGGGAGGAACACCACGCCGCAGAGCAGGGTGATGAGTGTCAGGCGCAGGTCCCGCTCCTTGCGGATGCGGTTGGCGGCGAGGCAGTGCTCGACGACCGGCTGCGGGTCGGTGCCGAAGGACTGGATGACCGGCTTGCGGGCGCCGCCGAGCATGCGGGCCACCACGGCCCGGGAGAACGCCTCGCCCAGGTTGGGTTCGAAGAGGGAGAACTTCCCCTTCTTGACGGTCGACTCGTACCAGGCGTTGTTCGCCTTGAGGATGTCGTCGACCGGGCTGTCGCGGTACGCGGCGGAGGCCAGGGCGTTCGTGGCCACCGCCTGTCCGGCCGAGCCCTGGAGCGGGACCTGTGCCCCGGGACCGAAACTGTCCATTGTCGCCTTCGCCCCCATCGACGCACGTGCCGTGCCGCATTCCTGACCCCGCACTGCGGCCCTGCCCAACTCGACCGTGTCGCACACCTGCTGAGTGGGGCGCTCCAGCCTATCGGGGAGTCGGCCCGCGCGTCAGTGGGAACCGGGACAGCCGAAGGCCGCCCGCCGGGAGGGGACCGGCGGACGGCCCGGCCCGGTCAGCGGGCGGCCCGCTCGGGTTCCTCCTTGCGCAGCCGGTCGGCGACGTGCGGCGGCATGGCCTCGTGGCGTGCGTAGGAGCGGCCGAAACGGCCCGTGCCGTGGGCGAGGGAGCGGAGGTCGACGGCGTACCGGCCGATCTCCAGCTCGGGCACCTCGGCGCGGACGAGGGTCCGCCCGGGGCCGGCCTGCTCGGTGCCGACGACGCGCCCGCGGCGGCCGGAGAGGTCGCTCATGACGGGACCGACGTACTCGTCCGGGACGAGGACGCGGACCTCGGCGACGGGCTCCAGCAGGTTGACGGGGATGCCCGCGGCGGCCTCGCGCAGGGCCAGGGCGCCGGCGGTCTGGAAGGCGGCGTCGGAGGAGTCCACCGAGTGCGCCTTGCCGTCGACCAGGGTGACGCGGACGTCGACGAGGGGGTACCCGGCGGCGACGCCGCGGGCGGCCTGGGCGCGGACGCCCTTCTCCACCGACGGGATGAACTGCCGCGGCACGGCGCCACCGACGACCTTGTCGACGAACTCGATGCCGGAGCCGGGCGGCAGGGGCTCCACCTCGATGTCGCAGATGGCGAACTGGCCGTGCCCGCCGGACTGCTTGACGTGGCGTCCGCGCGCGGTGGCGGGGGCGCCGAAGGTCTCGCGGAGCGCGACCCGGTGGGGCACGGCGTCGACCTGGACGCCGTAACGGCCGCGCAGCCGTTCGAGGGCGACGTCCACGTGCGCCTCGCCGAGGCACCACAGGACGACCTGGTGGGTGTCCGGGTTCTGCTCCAGGCGCATGGTGGGGTCCTCGGCGGCGAGCCGCGCCAGCCCCTGGGAGAGCTTGTCCTCGTCGGCCTTGCTGCGGGCCTGGATGGCCAGGGGCAGCAGCGGGTCGGGCATGCTCCAGGGCTCCATGAGGAGCGGGTCGTCCTTGGCCGACAGGGTGTCGCCGGTCTCGGCGCGGGAGAGCTTGGCGACGCAGGCGAGGTCGCCCGCGACGCAGTGGTCCATCGGGCGCTGCTGCTTGCCGAACGGGGAGAACAGGGAGCCGACGCGCTCGTCGACGTCGTGGTCCTCGTGACCGCGGTCGGCGAGGCCGTGGCCGGAGACGTGGACCGTCTCGTCGGGGCGGAGCGTGCCGGAGAAGACGCGGACCAGGGAGATGCGGCCGACGTACGGGTCGGACGTGGTCTTGACGACCTCCGCGGCCAGCGGGCCGTCCGGGTCGCAGGACAGGGCGGGGCGGGGCTCGCCGCGCGGGGTGGTGACCCCGGGGGCGGGGCGCTCCAGCGGTGTGGGGAAGCCGCGGGTGATCAGGTCGAGGAGTTCCACGGTGCCCAGGCCCTGCCGGCCGCCCGGGGCGGCGGGCGCGGCGGCGAGCACGGGGTGGAAGCTGCCCCGGGCGACGGCCTTCTCCAGGTCCTCGACGAGCGTCTTGAGGTCGATGTCCTCCCCGGCGAGGTAGCGGTCCATGAGGGTCTCGTCCTCGCTCTCCGCGATGATGCCCTCGATGAGCCGGTTGCGGGCCTCCTCGATCAGGGGGAGCTGCGCGTCGTCCGGAGGGTCCTCGCGCCGCTCGCCGGTGGAGTAGTCGAAGATCCGGCGGGTGAGGAGGCCGACGAGGCCGGTGGCGGGGGCGTGCCCGTCGGCGGCCTCCGGGCCGAGGACGGGGAGGTAGAGCGGGAGGACGGCGTCGGGGTCGTCGCCGCCGAAGAGCTCGCCGCAGACGCGGGTGAGCTGCTCGTAGTCGGTGCGCGCGGTGTCGAGGTGGGTGACGACGATCGCGCGGGGCATGCCGACGGCCGCGCACTCCTCCCAGATCAGCCGGGTCGAACCGGCGACGGCGCCCTCCTCCTGGGCGGCCGAGACGACGAAGAGCGCCGCGTCGGCGGCCCGCAGTCCGGCGCGGAGCTCGCCGACGAAGTCCGCGTAGCCGGGGGCGTCGAGGAGGTTGATCTTGCAACCGTCCCACTCGACGGGGACGAGGGAGAGCTGTACCGACCGCTGCCTGCGGTGTTCGATCTCGTCGTGGTCGGAGAGGGTGGAGCCGTCCTCCACGCGCCCCGCCCGGTTGACGGCACCCGCGGTGAGCGCGAGAGCCTCGACGAGGGTGGTCTTGCCGGATCCGCTGTGGCCGACCAGCACCACGTTCCTGATGGATGGGGGCTGGTCGGCCGTAGCCGCCCTGCCGGCGGCCCCGAGGTGGGTGTTCGCCTTGTCGCCCATGGTTCTTCCTCCCGATCGCTGGTGGACGGTGAGGTGGGGGGCGCGGGCTCGTCATGGGGAGCGGGGTGGGGGCGCGGCGGCCCCGGCCCGGGCGGGTCGGCTCCGGCGGTGCCCGCGGTCGTCCTTCGAGCTTTCCACCCCTCCGGGGCTGCGTCCATACGTCGGACATCGACCGACGTCGGAGGGCTGCCGCGGGTGCCCGGGGGTTTGCCGGCACGGTCCGTGGCTACGATGGGCCAGCCGGTGGCCGAAGGGGCCGCCCGGCCACCTACCCCTCGGGAAGGCCATGCTGAACAAGTACGCGCGTGCGTTCTTCACGCGTGTTCTCACACCGTTCGCCGCGTTTCTCCTCCGCCGCGGGGTGACCCCCGACGCGGTGACGCTCGTGGGTACCGCGGGCGTCGTGGCGGGAGCGCTGGTCTTCTTCCCGCGCGGGGAGTTCTTCTGGGGCACGATCGTGATCACGCTGTTCGTGTTCTCCGACCTCGTCGACGGCAACATGGCACGTCAGGCCGGTGTGTCCAGCCGGTGGGGCGCGTTCCTCGACTCCACGCTGGACCGCGTCGCCGACGGAGCCGTCTTCGGCGGCTTCGCGCTCTGGTACGCCGGCGCCGGTGATGACGACGTGCTGTGCGCGGTGTCCATCTTCTGCCTGGCCAGCGGGCAGGTCGTGTCGTACACGAAGGCGCGGGGAGAGTCGATCGGGCTGCCCGTCGCGGTGAACGGCCTGGTCGAGCGGGCCGAGCGGCTCGTCGTGTCGCTGGTCGCCGCCGGACTCGCCGGCCTGCACGCCTTCGGCGTGCCCGGCGTCAAGATCCTGCTGCCCGTCGCCCTGTGGGTGGTGGCCGTCGGCAGCGCGGTGACCCTGGGGCAGCGGGTCGTCACGGTCCGCCGCGAGGCCGCGGAGGCCGACGCCGGCGGAAGTACTCCGAGGGGGAGCGAGGCCACGTCATGAGCGCGATGAGGGACCGGCTGACAGACGCGCTCTACGGGGCGGGCTGGAGCACGGTGAAGAAGCTCCCCGCGCCCGTCGCCGCCGCGCTCGGGCAGCGCATCGCCGACACGGCGTGGAGGCGGCGCGGCAAGGGCGTGCTGCGGCTGGAGGCGAACCTGGCCCGGGTCGTGCCCGACGCGACCCCGCAGCGCCTCGCGGAGCTCTCCCGCGCCGGGATGCGCTCGTACATGCGGTACTGGATGGAGTCCTTCCGGCTGCCGACGTGGAGCGAGGAGCAGGTGCGCCGGGCCGTCGACATCAAGGACATCGACCGCCTGACCGACACCCTCGCGGCCGGCCGGGGCGTCGTCCTGGCGCTCCCGCACCTCGCCAACTGGGACCTCGCCGGCGTGTGGGCGACCCGGGCGCTCGGCGTGCCGTTCACGACGGTCGCCGAGCGGCTGGAGCCCGAGTCGCTGTACGACCGGTTCGTGGCGTACCGCGAGTCGCTGGGCATGGAGGTGATCCCGCACACCGGCGGCAGCGCCTTCGGCGCGCTCGCCCGGCGGCTGCGCTCCGGCGGGCTGGTGTGCCTCGTCGCGGACCGCGACCTGTCGGCGTCCGGCGTCGAGGTCGACTTCTTCGGCGAGCGGGCACGGATGCCCGCCGGGCCCGCGCTGCTCGCCCAGCAGACCGGCGCGCTGCTGCTGGCCGCCACGCTCTGGTACGACGACGCGTCGACGATGCGGGGACAGATCCACCCTCCGGTGGACGTGCCCGCCTCGGGCACGCGCGCCGAGAAGACCGCCGTGATGACCCAGGCGCTGGCCGACGCCTTCGCCGGCGGGATCGCCGAGCACCCGGAGGACTGGCACATGCTGCAGCGGCTGTGGCTCGCCGACCTGGAGACCCCCGGGGGCCCCGCGTGAGGATCGGCATCGTCTGCCCCTACTCGTGGGACGTCCCGGGCGGCGTCCAGTTCCACATCCGCGACCTGGCCGAGCACCTGATCCGCCTCGGCCACCACGTCTCGGTGCTCGCCCCGGCCGACGACGGGACGCCGCTGCCGCCGTACGTGGTCTCGGCCGGCCGGGCCGTCCCCGTCCCGTACAACGGCTCCGTGGCCCGGCTGAACTTCGGGTTCCTGTCGGCGGCGCGGGTGCGGCGGTGGCTGCACGAGGGCACCTTCGACGTCATCCACATCCACGAGCCGGCGTCGCCGTCCCTGGGCCTGCTCGCCTGCTGGGCCGCGCAGGGACCGATCGTCGCCACGTTCCACACGTCGAACCCCCGCTCGCGCGCGATGATCGCCGCGTACCCGATCCTCCAGCCCGCGCTGGAGAAGATCCGCGCGCGGATCGCGGTGAGCGAGTACGCCCGGCGCACGCTGGTGGAGCACCTCGGCGGTGACGCCGTCGTCATCCCCAACGGCGTGGACGTCGACTTCTTCGCCCGCGCCGAGCCGAAGGCCGCCTGGCAGGGGGGCACACTCGGCTTCATCGGCCGCATCGACGAGCCGCGCAAGGGGCTCCCCGTCCTGATGAAGGCGCTCCCGCGCATCCTCGACGCCCGTCCCGACACGCGGCTGCTGGTCGCCGGCCGGGGCGACGAGGAGGAGGCCGTGGCGTCCCTGCCCGCCGAGATGCGCGAGCGCGTGGAGTTCCTCGGCATGGTCAGCGACGAGGACAAGGCACGGCTGCTGCGCAGCGTGGACGTGTACGTGGCGCCCAACACCGGCGGCGAGAGCTTCGGCATCATCCTCGTCGAGGCCCTGTCGGCGGGCGCGCCCGTGCTCGCCAGCGACCTCGACGCGTTCGCCCAGGTCCTGGACCGGGGCGCGGCCGGTGAGCTCTTCGCCAACGAGGACGCCGACGCCCTCGCCGACGCGGCGGTCCGCCTCCTCGACGACGCGCCGCGCCGCGCGGAGCTCAGCGCGCGGGGCAGCGCGCACGTACGGCGCTTCGACTGGTCGACGGTCGGGGCGGACATCCTGGCGGTGTACGAGACCGTCACCGACGGTGCCGCCTCCGTCGCGACCGACGAGCGGACCACGGGTCTGCTGGCGCGCTGGGGGCTGGCACGCGATTGAGGGGGGTGCCGCGATGGCGGCGGACACGATCGTCCACCGGCTGGACCTGGGGTACTTCGTACGGCCCGCGGTGGAGACCGGCACCGGCCTGCCGCGGGTGGAGCCGGTCCTGGCCTACCTCGTGCGCCACGAGGCGGGCCTGCTGCTGTTCGACACCGGCATCGGGGCGGGCGACCCGGAGGCCGAGGCACACTACCGGCCCCGGCGGCGGGACCTGCGGGCCGCGCTCGCCGGCGTGGGGGCCGCGCCCGGGGACGTCCGGCTCGTGGTCAACTGCCACCTCCACTTCGACCACTGCGGGGGCAACCCCGCACTGGCCGGGCGCCCCGTGCTCGTGCAGCGCACGGAACTCGCCACCGCCCGGGCGGGCGGCCACACCATCGACGCCCTGGTGGACCACCCCGGCGCCCGGTACGAGGAGCTCGACGGCGAGGCCGAGGTGTGGCCCGGCGTGAGCGTCGTCCCGACCCCCGGGCACACCGAGGGCCACCAGTCGCTGGTGGTGTCCGGCGCCGGGGGGACGACCGTCCTCGCCGGGCAGGCCCGGGACTTCGCGTCGGAGTTCGCCTCCGACGAGATGGCCCGCCGGGCCGGGCTCGACGCCCCCGGCACCGACCGGCCGCCCCACCCGCGCTGGCTCGACCGGCTGGCCGACTTCGCCCCGGGGCGGGTGCTGTTCGCCCACGACCGGTCCGTGTGGGAGGGCACGATGCCGCCGGGCGGGGGCGCCCCGCGGACGGGGGAGGGGCCGGCGCGGCCGCCCCGGTAGCCTTCGGCCCGTGACCGTAACGCTGATCTGGATCGCCGTCGCCCTCGTCGCGATCGGCCTGTACCTGAGCTGGACCGCGGGGCGGCTCGACCGGCTGCACGCCCGCATCGACGCCGCACGCGCCGCGCTCGACGCCCAGTTGCTGCGCCGCGCCTCGGTCGCCCAGGAGCTGGCCACCGCCGGGATCCTCGACCCGGCGGCGTCGATCGTCCTCTACCAGGCCGCCCACGCGGCCCGGCAGGCCGAGGAGGAGCAGCGGGAGGTCGCCGAGAGCGAGCTGAGCCAGGCGCTGCGCGCGGTGTTCGGCGAGCCGGAGCAGATGGAGGCCGTACGGGAGGTGCCCGGCGGCGACGAGGCGGCCGGCGAACTGGCCGCGGCGGTGCGCCGGGTGCCGATGGCCCGCCGGTTCCACAACGACGCCGTGCGCGCGGCCCGGGCGCTGCGCAGGCACCGTACGGTGCGGTGGTTCCGGCTCGCGGGGCACGCGCCGTTCCCGTTGGCGTTCGAGATGGACGACGAGCCGCCGGTGGCCCTCGCGGACCGGGCGGCCTGAGGGCGTACGAGCGGCACCCGTGGCGGGCACTCCCGTCGGGCCCGCGTCGGCCGGTCGGCCGCGCGCGCGCCGGACGGCGCGGGGCCGGGGCTCCGCGCGTCGCGCGTCGGGTGCGGGGCCCGGGCGGGCGCGTCGCCGGGCCGGCGCCGGGTACCCGGGCGGCCGGTGGACCGCGCCCCGGCCGCATCCGCATCCGCCGCGCCGCGGCCCGGACGCCGGGCGTTCCCACAAAACGAGCCACCACCTCACCATTGGCCCTTGCTGTGGACTGGGTGGGGCGTGTTTCCTCGCCTGTGTTGTCCCCGGGTCGTCGTACCCGCCCCGTATGCCCGAGTGAGGTCTTCGTGTCCACCACGCCCACCACCACCCCGCAGTCCCCCGAGACCGGCACCGCCCGCGTGAAGCGCGGCATGGCGGAGCAGCTCAAGGGCGGCGTGATCATGGACGTCGTCACGCCGGAGCAGGCGAAGATCGCCGAGGACGCCGGTGCCGTCGCCGTCATGGCCCTGGAGCGGGTGCCCGCCGACATCCGCAAGGACGGCGGCGTCGCCCGCATGTCCGACCCGGACATGATCGAGGGCATCATCGAGGCCGTCTCGATCCCCGTCATGGCCAAGTCCCGCATCGGCCACTTCGTCGAGGCGCAGGTCCTGCAGTCCCTCGGCGTCGACTACATCGACGAGTCCGAGGTCCTCACCCCGGCCGACGAGGTCAACCACTCCGACAAGTGGGCCTTCACCACCCCGTTCGTCTGCGGCGCCACCAACCTCGGCGAGGCCCTGCGCCGCATCGCCGAGGGCGCGGCCATGATCCGCTCCAAGGGCGAGGCCGGCACGGGCAACGTCGTGGAGGCCGTCCGCCACCTGCGCCAGATCAAGAACGAGATCGCCCGGCTGCGCGGCTACGACAACAACGAGCTGTTCGCCGCCGCCAAGGAGCTGCGCGCCCCGTACGAGCTGGTCAAGGAGGTCGCCGAGCTCGGCAAGCTGCCGGTCGTGCTGTTCTCCGCCGGTGGCGTCGCCACCCCGGCCGACGCCGCGCTCATGCGCCAGCTCGGCGCCGAGGGCGTCTTCGTCGGCTCCGGCATCTTCAAGTCCGGCGACCCGGCCAAGCGCGCCGCCGCCATCGTGAAGGCCACCACCTTCTACGACGACCCGAAGATCATCGCCGACGCGTCCCGCAACCTGGGCGAGGCCATGGTGGGCATCAACTGCGACACCCTGCCCGAGGCCGAGCGCTACGCGAACCGGGGCTGGTAACACCCATGGGCAACACCCCCGTCGTCGGCGTCCTGGCCCTCCAGGGCGACATCCGGGAGCACCTGATCGCCCTGGCCGCGGCGGACGTCGTGGCCAGGCCGGTCCGGCGCCCCGAAGAGCTCGCCGAGGTCGACGGACTGGTCATCCCGGGCGGCGAGTCCACGACCATCTCCAAGCTGGCGCACCTCTTCGGCATGATGGAGCCGCTGCGCGGGCGCGTCGCGGCCGGCATGCCCGTCTACGGCACCTGCGCCGGGCTCATCATGCTCGCCGACAAGATCCTCGACCCGCGCTCGGGTCAGGAGACGCTCGGCGGCATCGACATGATCGTCCGCCGCAACGCCTTCGGGCGGCAGAACGAGTCCTTCGAGGCGCGCGTCGACGTGACCGGTGTCGAGGGCGGCCCCGTGGAGGGCGTCTTCATCCGCGCCCCGTGGGTCGAGTCCGTCGGTGCCTCCACCGAGGTCCTCGCCCGGTACGACGGCCACATCGTCGCGGTGCGCCAGGGCAACGCGCTCGCCACCTCGTTCCACCCCGAGCTCACCGGGGACCACCGGCTGCACGCCCTGTTCGTCGACATGGTGCGCGCCGCGCTCTGATGAGATCCCGGTAGGATCGCCGGTGGTTCGTTCTGAATTGGGTTACGCGAAGGAGACAGGCAGATGTCCGGCCACTCTAAATGGGCTACGACGAAGCACAAGAAGGCCGTGATCGACGCCAAGCGCGGCAAGCTCTTCGCGAAGCTGATCAAGAACATCGAGGTCGCGGCCCGTACCGGCGGTGCCGACCCGGACGGCAACCCGACCCTCTTCGACGCCATCCAGAAGGCCAAGAAGAGCTCGGTGCCGAACAAGAACATCGACTCCGCGGTCAAGCGCGGCGCCGGCCTGGAGGCCGGTGGCGCCGACTACGAGACGATCATGTACGAGGGCTACGGCCCGAACGGCGTCGCGGTGCTCATCGAGTGCCTCACGGACAACCGCAACCGCGCCGCCTCCGACGTGCGCGTCGCCATGACCCGCAACGGCGGCTCGATGGCCGACCCGGGCTCGGTGTCGTACCTCTTCCACCGCAAGGGCGTGGTGATCGTCCCCAAGGGCGAGCTGACCGAGGACGACGTGCTCGGCGCGGTCCTCGACGCCGGCGCGGAGGAGGTCAACGACCTCGGTGACACCTTCGAGGTGATCAGCGAGGCCACCGACCTGGTCGCGGTCCGCACCGCCCTGCAGGAGGCCGGCATCGACTACGACTCGGCCGACGCCAACTTCGTCCCGACCATGCAGGTCGAGCTGGACGAGGAGGGCGCGCGCAAGATCTTCAAGCTGATCGACGCGCTGGAGGACAGCGACGACGTGCAGAACGTCTTCGCCAACTTCGACGTCTCGGACGACGTGATGGCGAAGGTCGACGCCTGACCCACGGCGCGACGGCGCCCGACGCGACGGGCCGACGGGACACACCCCCGTCGGCCCGTCGCGTTGTCGGAGGCAGCGGTTACCCTGGCCAACCGCGACCACCGCCTCGAAGGCGAGGGCGCCGGCCGGCCGTTCCACACGGACGCGACGGCCGCCCGCGCCGGAACGCCGGGGCCGACGGGACCGACGGAGCCGATAGGCCCACCGGGGCCGACGGACCGGTGGACCGCGACGGACCCGAGGAACGACAGACACAAGGGGAGGGGCCACATGCGTGTTCTGGGGGTGGACCCGGGCCTGACCCGCTGCGGCGTCGGCGTCGTCGAAGGGGTCGCCGGCCGGCCCCTCACCATGCTCGGCGTCGGCGTCGTCCGCACGCCCGCCGACGCCGACATCGGCCACCGGCTCGTCGCCATCGAGCGCGGCCTCGAGGAGTGGCTCGACGAGCACCGGCCCGAACTGGTCGCCGTCGAGCGGGTCTTCAGCCAGCACAACGTCCGCACCGTCATGGGCACCGCCCAGGCCAGCGCCGTCGCCATGCTCTGCGCCTCCCGGCGCGGCATCCCCGTCGCCCTGCACACCCCCAGCGAGGTCAAGGCCGCCGTCACCGGCAGCGGCCGCGCCGACAAGGCGCAGGTCGGCGCCATGGTCACCCGGCTCCTGCGGCTCGCCGCACCGCCGAAGCCCGCCGACGCCGCCGACGCCCTCGCCCTCGCCATCTGCCACATCTGGCGCGCCCCCGCCCAGAACCGCCTCCAGCAGGCGGTCGCCGCACAGCTCGCGTCGAAAGGCCGTACCGCATGATCGCCTTCGTGACCGGCCCGGTCGCCGCCCTCGCCCCGACGACCGCAGTCGTCGAGGTCGGCGGCGTCGGCATGGCCGTCCAGTGCACGCCGAACACCCTCTCCACGCTGAGGATCGGTCAGGAGGCACGGCTGCACACGTCGTTGGTCGTCCGGGAGGACTCCCTCACCCTCTACGGCTTCGCCGACGACGACGAGCGGCAGGTCTTCGAGCTCCTCCAGACCGCCAGCGGCGTCGGCCCCCGGCTCGCGCAGGCCATGCTCGCCGTCCACACCCCGGACGCCCTGCGCGCGGCCGTCGCCTCCGGTGACGAGAAGGCGCTGACGGCCGTGCCCGGCATCGGCAAGAAGGGCGCCCAGAAGCTCCTGCTGGAGCTGAAGGACCGGCTCGGCGAGCCCCTCGGCACCGTCCGCCCCGGCGGCGCCGCCCCGACCGGCGCGCCCGGCTGGCGCGACCAGCTCCACGCGGCGCTCGTCGGCCTCGGGTACGCCGCGCGCGAGGCCGACGAGGCGGTCACCGCCGTCACCCCGCAGGCCGAGGCCGCCGACGGCGACCCGCAGGTCGGCCGGCTGCTCAAGGCCGCCCTGCAGACCCTGAACCGGGCCCGCTGACCCCGCAGCCCCACCACCACACCGCGAGGCACACCACATGAACTGGGACGAGACGACCGACGCCACCGCCCCCGAGCGGCTCGTCGGCGCGTCCGCCGACGGCGACGACCAGGCCGTCGAGGCGGCGCTGCGCCCCAAGGACCTGGACGAGTTCATCGGCCAGGAGAAGGTCCGCGAGCAGCTCGACCTCGTCCTGAAGGCCGCCCGTGCCCGCGGTGCCACCGCCGACCACGTCCTGCTCTCCGGCGCCCCCGGCCTCGGCAAGACGACCCTCTCCATGATCATCGCGGCGGAGATGGGCGCCCCGATCCGCATCACCTCCGGTCCGGCCATCCAGCACGCCGGCGACCTCGCGGCGATCCTCTCCTCCCTCCAGGAGGGGGAGGTCCTCTTCCTCGACGAGATCCACCGCATGTCCCGGCCCGCCGAGGAGATGCTGTACATGGCCATGGAGGACTTCCGCGTCGACGTGATCGTCGGCAAGGGTCCGGGCGCCACGGCCATCCCGCTCGAACTGCCGCCCTTCACCCTCGTCGGCGCCACGACCCGGGCCGGACTCCTCCCGCCGCCCCTGCGCGACCGTTTCGGCTTCACCGGGCACATGGAGTTCTACGCCCCCGCCGAGCTGGAACGCGTCGTCCACCGCTCGGCCCTCCTCCTCGACGTCGAGATCGACGCCGAGGGCGCCGCCGAGATCGCCGGCCGCTCCCGCGGCACCCCCCGCATCGCCAACCGCCTGCTGCGCCGGGTCCGCGACTACGCGCAGGTCAGGGCCGACGGCGTGATCACCCGGGAGATCGCGGCGACCGCGCTCGGCGTGTACGAGGTGGACGAGCGCGGCCTGGACCGGCTGGACCGCGCCGTACTGGAGGCCCTGCTGAAGCTCTTCGGCGGCGGGCCCGTCGGCCTGTCGACCCTCGCCGTGGCCGTGGGGGAGGAGCGCGAGACCGTCGAGGAGGTCGCCGAGCCCTTCCTCGTACGGGAGGGGCTGCTCGCCCGCACCCCCCGGGGCCGGGTCGCGACCCCCGCCGCGTGGGCCCACCTCGGGCTCGCACCACCGCAGGCGGCGGGCCCGGCGACCGGGCAGCCGGGGCTGTTCGAGACGTGACGGCGCGGAGACTCGCACCGCCAGGAACCCCGGTGCGATGCTGGGCGTTGTTCCATCGATGCGGACTCGCCTAGACTCCGCCGATGCCGCCCTTTCAGGTCGGCGTACCCACCCCCGTAGACCAGGCCGCTCACCAGCGCGGTCGTGCGAAGGAATCCCGTCCCGTGGACATTCTGACCCTCCTCCCCTTCATTGTGCTCATCGGGGCCATGTTCCTGATGACCCGCTCTGCGAAGAAGAAGCAGCAGCAGGCCGCGGAAATGCGGAACCAGATGCAGCCCGGCACCGGCGTGCGCACGATCGGGGGGATGTACGCCACCGTCAAGGAGGTCGGTGACGACACCGTCCTCCTCGAGGTCGCACCGGGCGTGCACGCCGTCTACGCCAAGAACGCCATCGGCGCCGTCCTCGACGACGACGAGTACAACCGCATCGTCCACGGCGACACGGGCGCGGACGCCGGCGACGGCGACCTGCCGGTCGTGCCGGACGACGCCTCCTCGCTCGTCCGGCCCGCCGGTGACGCCACCGCCTCCGGTGACACCGAGGACACCGCCAAGCCGGACCTCACGAAGAAGGCCGACGCGGACGACACCGCGCGGGGGGACGTCAAGGACGGCAAGACCGACGGCGAGGCCGACGCGAAGTAGTCACGCACGGGGACCGCGGGGCGCCTACGCGCCCGACCGGTCCCCTGACCGCGTGACCACATCGTGCATCTGCGGGGGCAGGTCCCCACACACACTTCGTGGCCGCCCCGCGCACACCCGGCGCGGGGCGGTTGGACAGGGAGAAACGACAAGGTGGCAGCACCGAAGAAGGGCAGAAGGCCGTCGGGGGGCCAGGGGAGGCCGGGGCGTGCCCTGGCACTCATCCTGATCGCGATGGTCGCGCTCACCGGCGGGATGTTCTGGTCCGGTCACACCACGCCGCGCCTCGGCATCGACCTGGCGGGTGGCACGACCATCACGCTGAAGGCCGAGGCCGAGCCCGGCAAGGAAGACGCCGTCAACGAGACCAACATGAACACGGCGATCGGCATCATCGAGCGCCGCGTCAACGGTCTGGGCGTCCAGGAGGCCGAGGTCCAGAAGCAGGGCACGGACAACATCATCGTCAACATCCCCAAGGGGACCGACGAGGAGCAGGCCCGCCAGCAGGTGGGCACCACCGCCCAGCTGTACTTCCGCCCGGTCGTGGCCGTCGCGGCCAGCGAACCGGCCATGCCGGAGCCCTCCACCTCCACCGGCCCGTCCGGCAGCCCCGGCCCCTCGGCGTCCCCGTCCGGCAAGGGCGGCACGGACGAGGGTGACAAGGCCACCGCACCGGGGTCGTCCCCGTCCCCGAGCGCCACCACGCAGGGCCGCGCGCTGACCGACGCGCTGAAGAAGGCCCCCAGCCCCTCGGGCAGCCCCTCCGGCGCGCCGAGCCCGAGCGGCTCGACGCTGCCCGCCCCGGCCGTCTCGCCGTCGGCCGACCCGGCCGCCGACGCCGGCCTCCAGGCGAAGTTCGCGGCGCTCAACTGCGCCGACCCGAAGCAGCGCGCCTCCGTGGGCAAGTCCGCCAAGCCGACCGAGCCCACCGTCGCCTGTGGGCGAAACGGCCTGGGCCAGTGGGAGAAGTACCTCCTCGGCCCGTCCGAGGTGGACGGCAAGGAGGTCGACGACGCGAAGGGCGTGCTCGACTCCCAGCGCGGCATCTGGATCGTGCAGCTGGAGTTCAACGGCAAGGGCGCGAAGGAGTTCGCCGAGATCACCGGCCGCCTCGCCAGCCAGCCCGAGCCGCAGAACCGCTTCGCCATCGCCCTCGACGGCGAGGTCGTCTCCGCGCCGTCCGTCGACGCCGCCATCCCCGGCGGCCGGGCGGAGATCTCCGGCAGCTTCAACCAGGAGTCCGCCCAGGACCTGGGCAACATCCTGTCGTACGGTGCGCTGCCGCTCTCCTTCGAGGAGCAGTCCGTCACCACCGTCACCGCCGCCCTCGGTGGCGAGCAGCTGCGGGCCGGCCTGATCGCCGGCGCGATCGGCCTCGCGCTCGTCATCATCTACCTGGTGGCGTACTACCGCGGCCTGTCGCTGATCGCGATCCTCTCGCTGGGGGCGTCCGCCGTCCTCACCTACACGATCATGTCGCTGCTCGGCCCGGCCATCGGCTTCGCGCTGAACCTGCCCGCCGTCTGCGGCGCGATCGTGGCGATCGGCATCACCGCCGACTCGTTCATCGTGTACTTCGAGCGCATCCGCGACGAGATCCGCGAGGGCCGCACGCTGCGCCCGGCCGTCGAGCGCGCCTGGCCGCGCGCCCGCCGCACCATCCTCGTCTCGGACTTCGTGTCCTTCCTCGCCGCCGCGGTGCTCTTCATCGTCACCGTCGGCAAGGTCCAGGGATTCGCGTTCACGCTCGGCCTGACCACGCTCCTCGACGTCGTGGTGGTGTTCCTCTTCACCAAGCCGCTGATGACGATCCTGGCCCGCGGCAAGTTCTTCGGCGGCCAGCACCCCTGGTCCGGCCTGGACCCGAAGCGGCTGGGCGCGCAGCCGCCGCTGCGCCGCACCCGCCGCGCACCCGCCCCGATCGAACCGAAGGAGGCGTGAGATGTCGCGACTCGGAAATCTCGGCGCCCGTCTCTACCGCGGTGAGGTCGGGTACGACTTCGTCGCCAAGCGCAAGTTCTGGTACGCCGTCTCGATCCTGATCACGATCACCGCCATCGCCGGTCTGGCGGTGCGCGGCCTGAACATGGGCATCGAGTTCAAGGGCGGCGCCGTCTACACGACGCCGCAGACCACCGTCTCCGCCTCCACGGCGGAGGAGATCGCCGAAGAGACCGCCGGGCACGACGCGATCGTCCAGGAGCTCGGCACCGGCGGCCTGCGCATCCAGGTCTCCGGCCTGGACACCAAGCAGGCCAACGCCCTCAAGGACGAGATCGCCGCCGGCATCGACGTCCCGGCGAAGGAGATCACCGCCGAGCTGGTGGGCCCGAGCTGGGGCGAGCAGATCGCCAACAAGGCGTGGACCGGCCTCGGCGTCTTCATGATCCTCGTCGTCGTCTACCTGGCCTTCGCCTTCGAGTGGCGCATGGCGCTCGCCGCGCTCATCGCCCTCGTCCACGACCTCACGATCACCGTCGGCGTGTACGCGCTGGTCGGCTTCGAGGTCACACCCGGCACGGTGATCGGTCTGCTGACCATCCTCGGCTACTCCCTCTACGACACCGTCGTCGTCTTCGACGGTCTGAAGGAGGGCTCGAAGGACATCACCAAGCAGACGCGCCACACCTACAGCGAGATGGCCAACCGCAGCCTCAACGGCACGCTGGTCCGCTCGATCAACACCACCGTCGTGGCGCTGCTGCCGGTCGCCGGCCTGCTCTTCATCGGCGGCGGCTTCCTCGGCGCGGGCATGCTCAACGACATCTCGCTGTCCCTGTTCGTCGGTCTCGCGGCCGGTGCCTACTCGTCCATCTTCATCGCCACCCCGCTCGTCGCGGACCTCAAGGAGCGCGACCCGCAGATGATCGCCCTGCGCAAGCGCGTCCTGGCGAAGCGGGCCGCCGCGGCCGCCAAGGGCGAGACGCAGGACGGCGACGCCCTCGCCGAGGTACCGGAGGGCGCGGCCGCCGCCGGCGTCGTCGGTCCTCGCGGCCGCCGCGGACGTCCCACGGAGAAGCGCTGATGACGACGACAGCCGTCCGGGAACTGCTGCTCAGCCGTATCCGGGACGTCGCCGACCACCCCAAGCCCGGCGTCGTCTTCAAGGACATCACGCCGCTGCTCGCGGACCCCGAGGCGTTCGCCGCCCTCACCGGCGTCTTCGCCGAGCAGTGCGTGCGCCACGGGGCCACGAAGATCGTCGGACTGGAGGCGCGCGGGTTCATCCTCGCCGCCCCCGTCGCGGTCTCCGCGGGGATCGGTTTCGTCCCGGTCCGCAAGGCGGGCAAGCTCCCCGGGGCCACGCTCCGGCAGGCGTACGAGCTGGAGTACGGCACGGCCGAGATCGAGGTCCACGCCGAGGACCTCGCCGCGGGCGACCGCGTCCTGGTCATCGACGACGTGCTCGCCACCGGCGGCACGGCCGAGGCGTCGCTGGACCTCATCCGGCGCGCCGGGGCCGAGGTCGCGGGGGTGTCGGTGCTGATGGAGCTCGGCTTCCTCGGTGGCCGCGCCCGCCTGGAGCCGGCGCTGCGCGGAGCGCCGCTGGAGGCGGTCATCCAGCTCTGACGTGAGGGATCAGCGCCGTGGGGGCGTCCGGGCCGAGGGCCGGGGCGCCCCCTCGCGTGCCCCCGGTCCGCTCGATCGGGTGGTGTGGGACGGGACTGCCGCGTCAGCGGCCCCCGGGCGGGGCGGTCCCCTGGTTGGATCTCGGCGACGCCGCGGACCGGCGTCGCCGAGAGAGGGAGTCGCATGACGCTGTCACGCAGGATCGCCACGGGTCTCGTCCCGTTCGCCGTGCTCGCGGCCGTCGCCGCGGGGACCGCGCCGGCGGGCGCTTCGGGTGCTTCCGCCGCTTCGGGCGCGGCCGGCACGAGCGGTACGGCCGTGGCGCCGGAGCGGGGCGCGGCGGCCCCGGTGCAGGCCCCGGCCGTCGCCGCCGGGCCCTGCACCGGCTGGAAGAAGGCCGGCAGCCTCCCGCTGAAGTGGAGCACCGTCAAGGACAGCTGCGGCCACTTCGGCAAGCCCGGCATGAAGATGGGGTACGGCTGGCGGGTCTACAAGGGGTCGGCCATCTGCGTCCGGGTCAAGGGCTTCGACACCCGGGGGCGGACCGTCTGGCACGAGGCCGGGTGCGGCAGGACCGGCTCGGTGCGGGTCCCGTGGGGCAACGCCGCCGCGAACAAGGAGATGAAGGTCAAGGGCGGGGCGCTCTTCGAGTGGTCCTGACCCGCACGTCGGACGGCCGGGACCCGGAGGCGCCCGCGTGCGGGGCGACCGTCGCGCGCCCCTGACCGCCGTGCTCCGGTCGGGACGGCCGAAAACGCACCTGACGGGCATCCGCGACCCCGGGTGCCCGTTCCGCGGGGTCCGCGCTCCCGCCCGGGGCGAGCGGGACGCCCGGGGTGGATACCATGGGATTTCCGGGGCTCACCGGGGGACCCGGACCCGCACGAGGAGCGCCCTTGCCAGACGAGGCCCAGCCACTCTCCGCCGCGACCCCCGACCAGCGGGCCGACCAGGCCGCGGCGTCCTCCGCCGCGCCGCCGACCAGGCAGGACGCCTCGGGCAAGGGCACCGAAGCCGAGCCCGCCCCCGCGGAGCCGCCCCGTGCCGCGCGCCCGGCCCCGGTCTCGGCGCCCAAGCCGGCGCCCGCCGCCCCCGCCCGCGCCGCCGGCTCCTCCAACCGCGTGCGCGCCCGGCTCGCCCGGCTCGGCGTCCAGCGCTCGTCGCCGTACAACCCGGTCCTGGAGCCGCTCCTGCGCATAGTGCGGAGCAACGATCCGAAGATCGAAACGGCCACTCTGCGCCAGATCGAGTTCGCCTACCAGGTGGCCGAGCGCTGGCACCGCGGCCAGAAGCGCAAGAGCGGCGACCCGTACATCACGCACCCCCTCGCCGTCACCACCATCCTCGCCGAGCTGGGCATGGACCCCGCGACGCTGATGGCCGGCCTCCTCCACGACACCGTCGAGGACACCGAGTACGGCCTGGAGGACCTGCGCCGCGACTTCGGCGACCAGGTCGCCCTCCTCGTCGACGGCGTCACCAAGCTCGACAAGGTCAAGTTCGGCGAGGCCGCCCAGGCGGAGACGGTCCGCAAGATGGTCGTCGCCATGGCGAAGGACCCCCGCGTCCTCGTCATCAAGCTCGCCGACCGCCTGCACAACATGCGCACCATGCGCTACCTGAAGCGGGAGAAGCAGGAGAAGAAGGCGCGCGAGACGCTGGAGATCTACGCGCCGCTCGCCCACCGCCTCGGCATGAACACCATCAAGTGGGAACTGGAGGACCTCGCCTTCGCGATCCTCTACCCCAAGATGTACGACGAGATCGTCCGACTCGTCGCCGAGCGCGCCCCCAAGCGGGACGAGTACCTCGCCATAGTGACCGACGAGGTCCAGGCCGACCTGCGCTCCGCCCGCATCAAGGCGACCGTCACCGGCCGCCCCAAGCACTACTACAGCGTCTACCAGAAGATGATCGTCCGCGGCCGTGACTTCGCGGAGATCTACGACCTGGTGGGCATCCGCGTCCTCGTCGACACGGTCCGCGACTGCTACGCGGCCCTCGGCACCGTCCACGCGCGGTGGAACCCGGTCCCCGGCCGGTTCAAGGACTACATCGCGATGCCGAAGTTCAACATGTACCAGTCGCTCCACACGACGGTCATCGGACCCAACGGCAAGCCCGTCGAGCTGCAGATCCGCACCTTCGACATGCACCGCCGGGCCGAGTACGGCATCGCCGCGCACTGGAAGTACAAGCAGGAGGCCGTCGCCGGCGCCTCCAAGGTGCGCACCGACGTGCCGAAGAAGGCCGGCAAGGACGACCACGTCAACGACATGGCGTGGCTGCGCCAGCTGCTCGACTGGCAGAAGGAGACCGAGGACCCCAGCGAGTTCCTGGAGTCCCTGCGCTTCGACCTGTCGCGCAACGAGGTCTTCGTCTTCACCCCCAAGGGTGACGTCATAGCGCTCCCGGCGGGCGCCACGCCCGTGGACTTCGCCTACGCCGTGCACACCGAGGTCGGCCACCGCACCATAGGGGCCCGCGTCAACGGGCGGCTCGTCCCGCTGGAGTCGACCCTCGACAACGGTGACCTGGTGGAGGTCTTCACCTCCAAGGCGGCCGGCGCGGGACCGTCCCGCGACTGGCTCGGCTTCGTCAAGTCGCCCCGGGCCCGCAACAAGATCCGCGCCTGGTTCTCCAAGGAGCGCCGCGACGAGGCGATCGAGCAGGGCAAGGACGCCATCGCGCGCGCCATGCGCAAGCAGAACCTGCCGATCCAGCGGATCCTCACCGGGGACTCCCTGGTCACGCTCGCCCACGAGATGCGCTACAGCGACATCTCCTCGCTGTACGCGGCGATCGGCGAGGGCCACGTCACGGCCCAGTCCATCGTCCAGAAGCTCGTCCAGGCCCTCGGTGGCGAGGAGGCGGCCACCGAGGACATCGCCGAGTCGGCGCCCCCGGCGCGCGGCCGCGGCAAGCGCCGTACCAAGGCCGACCCGGGCGTCGTCGTCAAGGGCGTCGAGGACGTGTGGGTGAAGCTGGCCCGGTGCTGCACCCCCGTGCCCGGCGACCCGATCATCGGCTTCGTCACCCGGGGCAGTGGAGTATCGGTTCACCGCGCCGACTGCGTGAACGTCGACTCCCTGTCG
Organism: Streptomyces kanasensis; assembly: GCF_043077165.1. Taxonomy (NCBI): domain Bacteria; kingdom Bacillati; phylum Actinomycetota; class Actinomycetes; order Kitasatosporales; family Streptomycetaceae; genus Streptomyces; species Streptomyces kanasensis. Next base: position 11,900 of record NZ_JBIBSF010000010.1, on the reverse strand, counting down.
CAGCAGCCCGAGCGGATGCTGGACGTCGAGTGGGCGCCCACCCAGTCGTCGGTGTTCCTCGTCGCCATCCAGGTCGAGGCGCTGGACCGCTCCCGGCTCCTGTCGGACGTCACCCGCGTCCTGTCCGACCAGCACGTCAACATCCTGTCCGCGGCCGTCCAGACCTCTCGCGACCGGGTGGCCACCTCCCGCTTCACCTTCGAGATGGGCGACCCCAAGCACCTGGGGCACGTCCTGAAGGCGGTCCGGGGCGTGGAGGGCGTGTACGACGTGTACCGCGTGACGTCGGCCCGCCGCCCGTAGCGCGGCGCCCAGGCGTACGGCACACGACGAGGAGGGCCTCCCCGGAACCGGGGAGGCCCTCCTCATGTGCCCTGGGGCCGGCGGGCCGGTGGGTCCGCGGACCCACCGGCCGGGCGGATGTCAGCCGCCGAACTCCTGCAGACCCTTGAGCGCCTGGTCGAGCAGCGCCTGGCGGCCCTCCAGCTCACGCGCGAGCTTCTCGGCCTTGGCGTCGTTGCCCGCGGCGCGCGCCGTGTCGATCTGCTTGCGCAGCTTGTCGACCGCGTCCTGGAGCTGCCCCGTCAGACCCGCGGCACGCGCGCGCGCCTCCGGGTTGGTCCGGCGCCACTCGGCCTCCTCGGCCTCCTGGATCGCCCGCTCCACCGCGTGCATCCGGGCCTCGACCTTCGGCCGGGCGTCCCGCGGCACGTGACCGATGGCCTCCCAGCGCTCGTTGACGGAGCGGAACGCCGCCCGCGCGGCCTTCAGGTCCGTCACCGGGAGCAGCTTCTCGGCCTCGGCGGCGAGCTCCTCCTTCAGCTTGAGGTTCTCGCCCTGCTCGGCGTCACGCTCGGCGAAGACCGCGCCGCGCGCCGCGAAGAACACGTCCTGGGCACCGCGGAAACGGTTCCACAGGTCGTCCTCGTGCTCACGCTGCGCCCGGCCCGCGGCCTTCCACTCCGTCATCAGCTCGCGGTACCGGGCGGCCGTCGTGCCCCAGTCCGTGGAGCCCGACAGCGACTCGGCCTCCGCGACCAGCCGTTCCTTCGTCCGACGGGCCTCCTCGCGCTGCGCGTCGAGCGCCGCGAAGTGCGCCTTGCGCCGCTTCGAGAACGCCGACCGGGCGTGCGAGAAGCGGTGCCACAGCTCGTCGTCGGACTTCCGGTCGAGCCGCGGCAGACCCTTCCACGTGTCCACGAGGGCCCGCAGCCGCTCACCGGCGGAACGCCACTGCTCGCTCTGCGCGAGCTGCTCGGCCTCCGCGACCAGCTCCTCCTTGGCGCGCCGCGCCTCGTCGGTCTGCTTCGCCTTCTGGACCTTGCGCTCCTCGCGGCGCGACTCGACCGTCTCGACCAGCTTGTCGAGCCGCTTGGCGAGCGCGGCGAGGTCACCGACCGCGTGGTGCTCGTCGACCTGCGTGCGCAGATGGTCGATCGCGGTCATCGCGTCCTTCGCGGACAGGTCGGTGGTCCTCACCCGCCGCTCGAGGAGGCCGATCTCGACAACCAGGCCCTCGTACTTGCGCTCGAAGTAGGCCAGTGCCTCCTCGGGGGAACCGGCCTGCCACGATCCGACGACCTTCTCGCCGTCGGCAGTACGCACGTACACGGTGCCCGTCTCGTCGACGCGGCCCCACGGGTCGCTGCTCACAGCGCCTCCTCCACATGATGCCGATGAAGGGGGGTCTTCCCCCCGGGCATCGTCCACAGTTTCCCGGACGGGCCTCGCCCGCCCCTCACAGCGCGCATCCAGTCCGCGCTGCACAACGCCAATCTAGGCGACCGGCCGCCCGGCTGTCCGCTCCCAGCGCGACCGAAATCCAGCGGTTCACCTCTTGCTGACCGTGGCCTTTTCGATCGTGACGGGCTTCTTCGGCGCACCGTCCCCGGTGCTGCCCTCGGCGCCACCCTCGGCGATCTTCCGGACCGTCTTCAGCCCGGCCGCGTCCATCGTGCCGAACGGGGTGTACGCCGGAGGCAGTTCGCTGTCCTGGTACACGAGGAAGAACTGGCTGCCGCCGCTGTTCGGCGCACCGGTGTTGGCCATGGCGACCGTGCCGGCCTTGAAGGTCACCTTGCCGTTCGCCCCGGGCTTGCCGAGGGAGGCGAGGTTCTCGTCCGGCACGTGGTAGCCGGGGCCGCCCGTGCCGTCGCCCGTGGGGTCGCCGCACTGGAGCACGAAGATGCCCTGTGTGGTCAGCCGGTGGCAGGTCGTCCCGTCGAAGTACCCGCGCCCGGCGAGGTGCCGGAAGGAGTTCACCGTGCGCGGCGTCTTCGCGGCGTCCATCGCGACCGTGACGTCGCCGTGGTTGGTCCTGAGCGCCATCGTGTACGTCGCCGCGGTGTCCACCGCCATCGACGGCTCGGGCGAGGGGGACGGGGAGGGCGCGCTCGGCGTCGGGCTCGGGCTCCCTGCCGCAGCGCCGTCCACGTCGTCGCGGCCGTCGCCGGTCAGCTGGACCGAGGCGTACACCGCCCCGCCCGCCGCGAGCACCACGGCGAGCACCGCGGCGACGACGGTGTTGCGCCGCTTGGCCTTCCTGCGCGACTCCTCGCGGCGGCGCTGCTGCCGCTCGAACTTCTCCCGCGCGAGCTGCCGCCGCCGCTGATCGTTGCTGACCACCGGGTCCTCTCCTCCTCCGTCGTCGCCGTCCCGTCCGGGGCTGGTGTGCCCGTACCGTATACGGGTTGGCTGTGGAAAGAGCAGCGCCGGTAGGCTCTGATCTGCTGCATTCTTCCGCCGGACGACTATCTGAGGACGATCGTGCTTATTGCCGGGTTCCCGGCCGGGGCCTGGGGGACCAACTGCTACCTGGTCGCCCCCGCCGCGGGCGAGGAGTGCGTGATCATCGACCCCGGCCACCGGGCGGCCGCCGGCGTCGAGGAGACGCTGAAGAAGCATCGGCTCAAGCCCGTGGCGGTCGTGCTCACCCACGGACACATCGACCACGTCGCGTCCGTCGTCCCCGTCTGCGGTGCCCACGACGTGCCCGCGTGGATCCACCCGGCCGACCGGTACATGATGAGCGACCCCGAGAAGGCCCTCGGCCGCTCGATCGGCATGCCGCTCATGGGCGAGCTGACCGTGGGGGAGCCGGACGACGTCCACGAGCTCACCGACGGCGCCCGCCTGGAGCTGGCCGGACTGGAGCTCACGGTCGCGCACGCGCCCGGCCATACCAAGGGGTCGGTGACCTTCGGGATGCCCGAGGCCGCGGACGTCCCGCCGGTCTTCTTCTCGGGCGACCTGCTCTTCGCCGGCTCCATCGGACGCACCGACCTGCCCGGCGGTGACATGGACGAGATGCTCGCGTCGCTGGCCCGTGTGTGCCTGCCGCTCGACGACTCGACCGTGGTGCTGTCCGGCCACGGCCCCCAGACGACCATCGGCCGCGAGCGCGCCGCCAACCCGTACCTGCGGCAGGTGGCGGACGGCCAAGGGAGCCCCTCGGCTCCCCGACGAGGAATGTGACGAGAGACCCCGTGAGTACTTTCCAGGCCCCCAAGGGCACCTACGACCTGCTGCCGCCCGTCTCGGCGACGTACCTGGCCGTCCGTGAGGCGATCGCCGCTCCGCTGCGCTCCTCCGGCTACGGCTACGTCGAGACGCCCGGCTTCGAGAACGTCGAGCTGTTCGCGCGCGGTGTCGGCGAGTCCACCGACATCGTGACCAAGGAGATGTACGCCTTCGAGACCAAGGGCGGCGACCGCCTCGCCCTGCGCCCCGAAGGCACCGCCTCCGTCCTGCGCGCCGCCCTGGAGGCCAACCTCCACAAGGCCGGCAACCTCCCCGTCAAGCTCTGGTACTCCGGCTCGTACTACCGCTACGAGCGCCCGCAGAAGGGCCGCTACCGCCACTTCTCGCAGGTCGGCGCCGAGGCGATCGGCGCCGAGGACCCGGCGCTGGACGCCGAGCTGATCATCCTCGCCGACCAGGCGTACCGCTCGCTGGGCCTGCGGAACTTCCGCATCCTGCTGAACTCGCTGGGCGACCAGGAGTGCCGCCCCGCCTACCGCGAGGCGCTCCAGGGCTTCCTGCGCGGCCTGGACCTCGACGAGGACACCCGGCGCCGCGTCGAGATCAACCCGCTGCGGGTCCTCGACGACAAGCGCAAGGACGTCCAGGCGCAACTGGTCGGCGCGCCGCTGCTGCGCGACCACCTCTGCGAGGCGTGCAAGGCGTACCACCAGGAGGTGCGCGAGCTGCTGACCGCGGCGGGCGTCGCCTTCGAGGACGACGAGCGGCTGGTGCGCGGGCTCGACTACTACACCCGCACCACCTTCGAGTTCGTCCACGACGGGCTCGGCGCGCAGTCCGCGGTGGGGGGCGGCGGCCGGTACGACGGTCTGTCCGAGATGATCGGCGGCCCGGCGCTGCCGTCCGTCGGCTGGGCCCTCGGCGTCGACCGCACGGTCCTCGCCCTGGAGGCGGAGGGCGTGACCCTCGACGTCCCGGCGGCGACGGACGTCTTCGCCGTGGCGGTGGGCGAGGACGCCAGGCGGCGCCTGTTCGGGCTGGTCACGCAGCTGCGCAAGGCCGGTGTCGCCACGGACATGGCGTACGGCGGCAAGAGCATGAAGGCGGGCATGAAGGCGGCGAACCGCTCGGGCGCCCGGTACGCGCTCGTCGCGGGTGAGCGCGACCTCGCCGACGGCGTCGTCCAGCTCAAGGACATGGAGACCGGCGAGCAGGAGCCGGTCGCGCTGGACGCGGTCGTGGCCACCCTGCGGGACAGGACGGCCTGACCGGGGCCGACACGGCCTCACCGGGCGGGCCCGGCCCCATCGGGCCGACGCGGCCCCGCCCGGGCCGCGGGACACAAGGAGGGCGGGGCACCGCACGCGGGTGCCCCGCCCTCCTTATGTCCATCGAACGGCGGAACGGTGCCCCCGTCCGGCACAATGACCACTGCCTGCAGGGCGCACCACCCCACCCCCCTACTGACGGAACGGCTGGTATGACGACGAAAGCGGCGGTTGACGAGAGGTCCCCGGACTCCCGCTCCCTCGGTGCGGGCCGGGCGTTCGCCTGGATGCTGGTCGTCACCGGCGCGGCCGGGCTGCTCGCCGCGTGGGTGATCACCCTCGACAAGTTCAAGATCCTCGAGGACCCCACCTTCGTCCCCGGGTGCAGCTTCAACCCGGTGCTGGCCTGCGGCAGCATCATGAAGAGCGAGCAGGCATCGGTCTTCGGCTTCCCCAATCCGATGCTCGGCCTCGTCACGTACGGCATGGTGATCGCGATCGGCGTCGGCCTCCTCGCGGGCGCCCGCTACCGCCGCTGGTACTGGCTCGGCCTGAACGCCGGCACCCTCTTCGGCGTGGTCTTCTGCGCCTGGCTGACGGCGCAGTCCCTGTACGCCATCAACGCCCTGTGCCTGTGGTGCTGCCTCGCCTGGGTCGCGACCATCGTCATGTTCTGGTACGTGACCTCGCACAACGTCCGCAACGGCGTCCTGCCCGCGCCCGCCTGGCTGCGCCGCTTCCTCGACGAGTTCACCTGGGTGCTGCCTGTCGTGCACATCGGGATCATCGGCATGCTCATCCTGACGCGCTTCTGGGACTTCTGGACCCGGTGACGGGCACGGGCCCCCGGGGGCCCTGTCAGTGGGCTGGCATAGGCTTCACGTCGTGGAGCCCGACCTCTTTACCGCCGCAGCCGAGGACCGCCAGGAGAAGAACCCGTCCAGCAGCCCGCTGGCGGTCCGGATGCGCCCGCGCACCCTGGACGAGGTCGTCGGCCAGCGGCACCTGCTGAAGCCGGGATCGCCGCTGCGCCGGCTCGTCGGGGACGGCGCGGGCGGCCCGGCCGGGGCCTCCTCCGTGATCCTGTGGGGGCCGCCCGGCATCGGCAAGACCACTCTCGCCTACGTGGTGTCCAAGGCCACCAACAAGCGGTTCGTGGAGCTCTCCGCGATCACCGCCGGCGTCAAGGAGGTCCGCGCGGTCATCGAGGGGGCCCGCCGCGCGGCGGGCGGCTTCGGCAAGGAGACCGTGCTGTTCCTCGACGAGATCCACCGGTTCAGCAAGGCACAGCAGGACTCGCTGCTGCCGGCCGTGGAGAACCGCTGGGTCACGCTCATCGCGGCGACGACGGAGAACCCGTACTTCTCGGTGATCTCCCCGCTGCTCTCCCGCTCCCTGCTGCTCACCCTGGAGCCGCTCACCGACGACGACCTGCGCGGGCTGCTGGCGCGCGCGCTCACCGAGGAGCGGGGCCTGGGCGGGGCCGTCACGCTCCCCGAGGACGCCGAGGCGCACCTGCTGCGCATCGCGGGCGGCGACGCCCGGCGCGCGCTGACGGCACTGGAGGCCGCGGCCGGCGCGGCCCTGGCGAAGGGCGAGCCGGAGATCACCCTGGCGACGCTGGAGGAGACCGTCGACCGCGCCGCCGTGGCCTACGACCGGGACGGCGACCAGCACTACGACGTGGCGAGCGCCCTGATCAAGTCGATCCGGGGCTCGGACGTGGACGCGGCGCTGCACTACCTGGCCCGGATGATCGAGGCGGGGGAGGACCCGCGGTTCATCGCCCGCCGGCTGATGATCTCCGCGAGCGAGGACATCGGCCTCGCCGACCCGACCGCCCTGCCCACGGCGGTCGCGGCGGCCCAGGCGGTGGCGATGATCGGCTTCCCGGAGGCCGCGCTGACGCTCAGCCACGCCACCATCGCCCTCGCCCTCGCCCCCAAGTCGAACGCGGCGACGCTCGCCATCCAGGCGGCCCAGGCGGACGTCCGGGCCGGGCTGGCCGGCCCGGTGCCGTCCCACCTGCGCGACGGCCACTACAAGGGCGCGGCCAAGCTGGGGCACGCCCAGGGCTACGTCTACCCGCACGACGTCCCCGGCGGCATCGCCGCCCAGCAGTACGCCCCGGACACCGTCCAGGGCCGGCAGTACTACCGCCCCACGCGGTACGGCGCCGAGGCGCGGTACGCGGACGTCGTGGAGAAGGTGCGCGGGCGCCTGCGCGGCGACGCGTCGGGGCCGGCGCCGTCCTGATCCCGGTCCTGGTCCGGGTCCTCGTCCCGGTCCGGGGCCTGGTCCGGCGCCGTTCGCGGGTCGGCCGCCGTCTGCCGAAAGCGCCTCGGCCCCCGGTCCGGCCCGCCTGAAGCGCCCGGCCCTCCTGCAGCGCTCGGCGGGCTCGGTTCCCCGGGAGCGCCCGCCCCGCTCAGTCCTCCTGGGCCGCCGCCTCGAAGAGGGCGTGCATGGCGCGCCGCAGACCGTGCACGTCCCGGACGGGTTCGGGGAAGTCGAAGCGCGCGTCGAAGGTGCGGCGGTCGGCGTCGCGGCAGCGGACCCGCAGGCCGAACCGGTCGAGGGCGAGCGGCACCACCTCGCGCACGGCCGAGGGCCCGGTGCCGGCGCGCTCACCGAGCAGCGCGGTGAGCGCGAGCATCTGGTCGTCGTGGGCGGCGGCCAGGTGCTGGAGCAGTTCGGTCTCGTGGTGGCGGAGCGGGTCCGGGACCGCCCGGGCGAACTCCTCCGGGTCGACGGGGTCGGCGCCCCACAGGTCGTCGACGTACAGGTCGCCGACCTCCAGGCGGAGCATCGTGTGGCCGGGCTCGGCGGCGACGCCCGGCAGGACCGTGAGCCAGCCCGAGGCCCAGGCGCGGCCGCGGACCCGGTTGGGCACGGCGACGGGGGCCACGTCGGTGAGCTCCAGCACGGCGGGCAGCTCGTCGTCCTGCGCGTGCGTGGCGGCCCGTACGGCGGGGGAGTCGGCCGGGTACAGCAGCAGGACCTCCCCGTCGGGGCCGACGGCTCGGGCGTCGGGGGCGAGCTGGTCGAGGAGGGGTGCGGTCGCCCCGGGGATCAGCAGGACCGCGGAGCATGTACCCTGTACGAGAGTTCGTGTGCGCTCGGCTGCTGACGGCATCCGGGCGATCTCAAGCCCGCTGGGACGCGGCTGACCATGAGCTGATCGGACCTCCGTCACATCGATGCCCTTCTGAGAGGCATCGCTCTTTGTGCTGCTGTCTGTGATGCGCGTGGTGTTCCCAGGGCGAGACATGCGATCTCCTTGAGTAAGGTGAGCCTAACCTAACCTATTTCGGAGGTCTGGAGAACGTGCCTAACCAGTCGCGTCCCAAGGTCAAGAAGTCCCGTGCGCTCGGCATCGCCCTGACGCCGAAGGCCGTCAAGTACTTCGAGGCCCGCCCGTACCCGCCGGGTGAGCACGGCCGGGGCCGCAAGCAGAACTCGGACTACAAGGTCCGTCTGCTGGAGAAGCAGCGTCTGCGCGCCCAGTACGACATCAGCGAGCGCCAGATGGCCCGCGCCTACGACCGCGCCAAGAAGGCCGAGGGCAAGACGGGCGAGGCGCTGGTCGTCGAGCTCGAGCGCCGCCTCGACGCCCTGGTCCTGCGTTCGGGCATCGCCCGCACCATCTACCAGGCCCGTCAGATGGTCGTCCACGGCCACATCGAGGTCAACGGCGGCAAGGTCGACAAGCCGTCCTTCCGCGTCCGCCCCGACGACGTCGTGATGGTCCGCGAGCGCTCGCGCAGCAAGACGCTGTTCCAGGTCTCCCGTGAGGGCGGCTTCGCCCCCGACGGCGAGATCCCGCGCTACCTGCAGGTCAACCTGAAGGCCCTCGCCTTCCGCCTCGACCGCGAGCCGAACCGCAAGGAGATCCCGGTCATCTGCGACGAGCAGCTGGTCGTCGAGTACTACGCCCGCTGACCCGGGCGCGGTACCACTCCACCGCAGCGGTATCAGCCCGCCGTCTCCCCGCCCTTCCGGGTGGGGGAGCCGGCGGGCTTCCGCATGCCCGGCACCCACCGGCCACCGCGCCGGGCCCGCCCGCCCACCGCCTCCCCGGCCCCGCGCCGCCCCCGCCCGGCCAGCGCCCGCGCCACCGCCTCGTCGAGCGACAGCCGCCCGCCCTCCGCCAGGTGCCCCGCGAAGCGCTCCGCGCCCAGCGCCTCGACGGCCCGCTGCTCGCACAGGGTCCGCGGGGCGCTGAAGTACGCCGAACCGAACAGCGGCGGCCCCACCTTCTCCCACATCGCGCCGGCCGCCCCCTGGAGCACCGCGGCCTCCGCCGGATCGCCCTCGCTCGCCGTCACCAACGCCAGCAGCTCCACCGCCAGGACCAGCCCCACCAGGTCGTGGAAGGCGTGGTCGATCGCCACGCACTCGTCGAGCAGTCCCCGCGCCGCCGCATGGTCGCCGCGCGTCCACGCCGCGTACGCCAGCACGTACAGCGCGTACGCCCGGGTCCACCGCTCGCCGCGCTCCTCGCACACCTCCCGCACGTCCTCGCACAGGGCGACGGCCGACTCCAGGTCCCCCTGGAACACCCGGGTGATCGCCAGCTCCACCTGCCCCATCAGCACCTGGCTGTTCAGCTCCCCGAGCTCCCGGTACGCCCCCAGCGCCCGGCCCAGCAGCTCCTCGGCGCGCGGCATGTCGTCCGACAGCAGCGCCAGGCACCCCGCGCGGTGCGTCGTGTACGCCGCGGCCAGCGCGTTGCCGCCGAGCGCCGCCCGCTCGCCGCACTCGTGCAGCGCCCGCAGCGCCGCCGTCCGGTCCCCCTGCAGGATCGCCACGTACCCCAGCACCCGCAGCGCCTTCAGCCGCGCCTCCTCGTGGTCCGAGGCCGACGACAGCGACCGGTCCAGCCAGTGCCGCCCCTCCGCGAGCCGCCCGCACCCCACCCAGTAGAACCAGAGCGTGCCCGACAGGTGCTGCGCCAGGTGCGCCTCGCCCGGCGTCTCCAGGCACACCTCCAACGCCGCCCGCAGGTTCGGCAGCGCGCTCGCCGCGCACGCCGCGACCTCCGCCTGCCGGGGACCGAACCAGTCCAGCTCGCACCAGGTGGCCAGCCCCATGTACCAGTCCCGGTGCCGCCGCCGCACCCGGCGCGCGTCCCCCAGGGCCTCCAGCCACTCCGCCCCGTACGCCGCGACCGTGTCCAGCACGCGGAAGCGCGGCCCCGCCGGGTCCGCCTCCCTCGCCACCACCGACTGGGCCACCAGCTCGCCCAGTACGTCCAGCACCCGGTCCGCCGGCAGGTCGGGTCCGCCGCACACGTACTCCGCCGCCTCCAGGTCGAAGGGCCCGGCGAACACCGACAGTCGCGCCCACAGCAGCCGCTCCTGCGGCGTGCACAGCTCGTGGCTCCACCCGATCGCCGTCCGCAGCGTCCGGTGGCGCGCCGGCGCCCCCCGCGTCCCGCCGGTCAGCAGCCGGAACCGGTCGTCCAACCGGTGCAGCACCTGCTCCACCGTCAGCGCCGGCAACCGGCCCGCGGCCAGCTCCAGCGCGAGCGGGATCCCGTCCAGCCGCCGGCACAGCTCCCGCACCGGAGCGCCGACCTCGGAGCCGAACGCGGGCCACGCCGCCACCGCCCGCTCCGTGAACAGCCGCACCGCGTCCTCCTCGGACATCGGCGCCAGCGGCAGCACCGCCTCGCCGTCCAGCCGCAGCGGCCGCCTGCCGGCCGCCAGCACGGTCAGCCCCGGCGCGCTCCGCAGCAGCCGCCGCACCGACTCCGCACACACGTCCACCAGGTGCTCGAAGCCGTCCAGGACCAGCAGCAGCCGCCGGTCGGCCAGATGGTCGGCGAGCACCTCCCGCGGCGGCCTGCTCGTCCCGTCCGCCAGGCCCAGCGCCTCCAGCAGCGCGTGCTCCAGCAGACCCGGGTCGCGCAGGTGGGCCAGCTCCACCAGCCACGCCCCGTCGCAGTAGCGATTCTGCGCCGCGCGCGCGGCCCTCAGCGCCAGCCTCGACTTGCCGACGCCCCCCACGCCCACCACCGTGACGAGCCGGAACCGCGCCAGCAGTCCGTCGAGTTCCGCCCGTTCGGCCGCGCGGCCCACGAACCCGTCGAGCTCCGCCGGGAGATTGCTCCGTCGCATGGGACACGGAGCGTACCGACGGCAGTGCTCTCCGTACAATCGGCCTGTCGCGGGCGGTCCGGGGGCGGCGGATCCGGTTCGGGGAGCCACCACGGGCGCGATAGGCTCGGAGGACGACTTTTCAGCTGCCGAACAATCAACGGGCTTCGACGAGCAGAGAGCGGTGCGCACAGTGACCGGTGGAGAGGTTGCCGGGATCCTGGTGGCCGTCTTCTGGGCGATCCTGGTGTCCTTCCTGGCCGTGGTGCTGGTGAGGCTGGCCCAGACGCTCAGGGCGACCACCCGGCTCGTGGCGGACGTGACCGAGCAGGCCGTCCCCCTGCTGGCCGACGCCTCGGCGACCGTGCGCTCCGCGCAGACCCAGCTCGACCGGGTCGACGCGATCGCCTCGGACGTCCAGGAGGTCACCTCCAACGCCTCCGCGCTCTCCTCCACCGTGGCCTCGACCTTCGGCGGCCCCCTCGTCAAGGTCGCCGCGTTCGGCTACGGCGTACGCCGGGCGCTCGGCCGCGACAAGACCGACCGCCCCGCCGAACGTGAGCGCGGGCGGTCGAAGCGCACCGTCATCATCGGCCGTACGGTGCCCCAGGCGCGCGGCGGCCGGAACCGGAAGGGCTGACCCGACACATGTTCCGCCGGGCATTCTGGTTCACCGCCGGCGCGGCCGCCGGCGCGTGGGCCACCACCAAGGTCAACCGCAAGCTCAGGCAGCTCACCCCCGAGAGCCTCGCGGCGCAGGCCGCCGACAAGGCGGTCGAGGCCGGTCACCGGCTCAAGGAGTTCGCCCTCGACGTCCGCGCGGGAATGCTCCAGCGCGAGACGGAGCTGGAAGAGGCACTGGGCCTGGACACACCGGTCGACCCGGCCCTCCCCGGTCCCCGCCGCACGGCCCTCGGCCCGGGCGGCGACGCCCCCCGCCCCCGCGCGCCCCCCCCCCCCCCCCCCCCCCCAAAACCGCAATATGGCCCCAAATTGTTTGGGCGGGTAAAACCCCCCCCCCGGCGGTGTGATTTTAAGTGGCGGGGGGCCCCCA
>NZ_JBIBSF010000009.1:251579-411556 GCF_043077165.1 Streptomyces kanasensis | reverse complement strand
CGGACAGACAAACTCGCCATTGCCTACCAGGCCGCACTCCACCTCGCAGGCATCCTCATCTGGACCCGACGCTGACCAAAGAGACAGAACCTAGGGCCTTGTGGATCAGGCCGGATCAGGGAGCGGCGTCCGGTGCTGTGGATCGCAGGGCGGAGGAGGGAGCCACCGCGGAGCGTTGGCGACCGACGACACCCCGGCGAGGCGCGGTGCCGGACGCCGCGAACCCGGCGAGAACCGGAGGACAGGCCCTGCGGCCGTTCCCACCCGGCACGACGAGAGCGGCCGGCCCGGACGTCGAAAGGACGTCCCGGCCGGCCGCTCTCCGCCGTCCTAGCGCAGTTCCGCAGGGGAGGGCGCCGTGCCGCCGAGGTGTGCCGGGATCCACCAGGTGTCCTCCGCGTCCCGGGGCCGCACGGGGTAGGCGCGCTGCGCCGCCTCCAGCAGCTCCTGCACCCGCTCGCGCAGCCGCCGCGTGAGGGCGCCGGCGTACTGGTCGGGCGCCGCCTCCAGCGGTGCGCCCACGCGGATGGTCACCGGGATGTGGCTGCGCTTGAAGTTGCGCGGGCGTCCCTTGGTCCACATCCGCTGCGTCCCCCACAGCGCCATGGGGATCAACGGCACGCCGGCCTCCTGCGCCAACCGCACCGCACCCGACTTGAAGCCCTTCAGCGTGAACGACTGGGAGATGGTCGCCTCCGGGAACACGCCCACGATCTCGCCGGAGCGCAGCGAGTCGAGCGCGTGCCGGTAGGCCGCCTCGCCCTGCTCGCGGTCGACCGGGATGTGCTTCATGCCCCGCATCAGCGGCCCGGAGATCTTGTGGCGGAACACCGAGTCCTTGGCCATGAACCGGACCAGGCGCTTCTGGGGGAGCGCGGCGAGGCCGGTGAAGATGAAGTCGAGGTAGCTGATGTGGTTGCTCACCAGCACCGCGCCGCCGGAGCGGGGGATGTTCTCCGAACCCTGCACGTCGATCTTGAGGTCGAGCGCCTTGAACATCGTGAGCGCGGCGCCGATGACCGGCCGATAGACGAGTTCTGCCATCTGGAGAACACCCTTCTCTTCATCTACGTCCGGGGAGGGTTCTCCCGGCGGAAGTTACGCAGCCGTAGGTTTTCGGCCCGGGGCCGATGCTGCCCCATGAGCAGCGCGCAGGCCAGCCCGGACGGGCGTCAAGGACCGTAAACCCGGCGAGATACTCGTCACGTCCCCGCCGCGCGGGCCGACAGCGGGAATCCGCCCGGCCGCGCGGGTGCTGTACGGAGCCGTACGGGGGCGGAACGGTACGACGGAGGCGGGCACGGTGGCGGTAGGGGACGACGCGCGGGACCACGGCGGGCGGACGCCCGACGGGCGGGCCCTGGACGCCGGGGAGTTGGGCGCCCCGCTGGGGGAGCGGGCGACGCTCGTACAGTTCTCGACCGCCTTCTGCCAGCCCTGCCGGGCGACCCGGCGGGTCCTCGCCGACGTCGCCGGCATGGTCCCGGGAGTCGCCCACGTCGAGGTGGACGCCGAGCGGAACCTCGACCTCGTCCGCGAGCTCCTCATCACCGCCACCCCCACCGTGCTGGTCCTGGACGCCGCCGGCCGCGTCGTGCGCCGGGGCGCCGGGCAGCCGCGGCGGGCCGACGTGATCGCGGCCCTCGGCCGCGCCCTCGACGTACCCACCGACACGCCGGCCGAACCCGCCGGGGCCCCGATCCGTCCTTCCGATACCCCGGCCGGCTCCTCCGATGCCTCCGCCGGCACCAGCGCCGCCCCCGACGCCGCCCAGGCCGGTGCCGGTGCCGCCCCCGCCGGGCCGACCACCCGCGTCACCGGTCCCGCCGCCCAGGCCGGCGCCCGCGCCGACCCCGCCACCGGTCCCGCCGTCCCCGACGCCGCCCCGGCGGACTCCCACGCCGGTCCCGCCGACCCCGCTGACCGGCCGTGATGCGCGTCCCATTGCCTCGCGCGGCCTTGACGGCGGCGGCCGCCGCTCGACAGGGTGGCGCCGTGGCGTACGAACTCCTTCTCCACGGCCGCGTCCACCTCGACCTGGCCCGCAACGCGAGCGCGCTCTGTCCCGGTGTCTGAGCGACGACAGACCACCGCCCGGCACGCACGCCCCCCGCAGAAGGACAACTCCATGACCGCCACCCCCGCTCCCGCCGTCACCCCCGCACGCACCGCGCCCTCCGCCCGCGCCGCCGCGCCTGACGGCGCCGCCGGTCCGGAGCTGCTGCGCTCGGCCTTCCGTCGGCACGCCGCGGGCGTCGCGGTGGTCACGGCCCCGGGCGGCGCGGCGCACGGCGGCGGCCCCGTCGGATTCACCGCCAGCTCCCTGACCTCCGTCTCCGCCGATCCGCCGCTGCTGTCGTTCGGCATCGGCACCGGATCGTCGAGCTGGCCCGCCGTCCGCGCGGCCACCCACGTCGGCGTGCACCTGCTCGGTGAGCAGCAGCACGAGCTGGCCGCCACGTTCGCGCGCAGCGGCGCCGACCGCTTCGCGGCGCCGACCCGCTGGCGGACCGGACCCGAGGGCGTCCCGGTGCTGGACGGCGTCCTGGCGTGGCTGGTGTGCCGGATCGTGGGCCGCGTCCCGGCGGGGGACCACCGCATCGTCGTCGCGGAGGTCGTCACGGGCGACCCGGCGGCCCGCGCGGGCCGTCCGCTGCTGTACCACCACGGGCGCTTCAACGCTCTGCGGGACTGAGAAATCCCGGTTACTCAGCGTTGGCAAGGTCACAGTGCAAAGCGCTTGCTCAGGGGGAAGGCTCCCGGTGTACTGACGAGTAATATTTCCTTGCGGGGCGGCCGCCCCGAGCGGAAACCGCCCCATCAGGCGCCTATGCTGCGTGCAACAAGGCAGCCCAGTAATGACGATGCAGTAGGAGAGCCGGCGTGAGCTTGAGGATCGTTGTCTGTGTGAAGTACGTGCCCGACGCCACCGGCGACCGGCACTTCGCCGATGACCTGACCGTCGACCGCGACGACGTCGACGGCCTGCTCTCGGAACTGGACGAGTACGCGGTCGAGCAGGCCCTGCAGATCGCCGACGAGGCCGACGACGCGGAGGTCACCGTCCTCACCGTCGGCCCCGAGGACGCCAAGGACGCCCTGCGCAAGGCGCTGTCGATGGGCGCCGACAAGGCCGTCCACGTCGAGGACGACGACCTGCACGGCACCGACGTCATGGGCACCTCGCTGGTGCTCGCGAAGGCCATCGAGAAGACCGGCTACGACCTGGTCGTCTGCGGCATGGCCTCCACCGACGGCACCATGGGCGTCCTGCCGGCCCTGCTCGCCGAGCGCCTGGGCGTCCCGCAGGTCACCCTGCTCTCCGAGGTCTCCGTCGAGGGTGGCGCGGGCGGAACGGTCAAGGGCCGCCGCGACGGCGACGCCGCGACCGAGCAGCTGGAGGCGTCCCTCCCGGCCGTCGTGTCCGTGACCGACCAGTCGGGCGAGGCGCGCTACCCGTCCTTCAAGGGCATCATGGCCGCCAAGAAGAAGCCGGTGGAGTCCCTGGACCTGGGCGACCTGGACATCGACGCCGACGAGGTCGGCCTCGAAGGCGCCTGGACGAAGGTCGACTCCGCGACGGAGCGCCCGGCCCGCACGGCCGGCACGATCGTCAAGGACGAGGGCGAGGGCGGCAAGCAGCTGGCCGAGTTCCTCGCGGGCCAGAAGTTCATCTAGGGCTCGCGCAGAGCCAACTGACCGCCCCCTCAGACTTCGCATTCGCAGGAGAGCAATCCCATGGCTGAAGTTCTCGTCTACGTCGACCACGTGGACGGCTCCGTCCGCAAGCCCACCCTGGAGCTGCTGACGCTCGCGCGCCGCATCGGCGAGCCCGTCGCCGTCGCCCTCGGCGCCGGCGCCGAGGCCACCGCCGCCACGCTCGCCGAGCACGGCGCGACCCGCGTCCTCACGGCCGACGCCGCCGAGTTCGCCGACTACCTCGTCGTCCCGAAGGTGGACGCCCTCCAGGCCGCGTACGAGTCGGTGTCCGCCGCGGGCTCCCCGGCCGCCGTGCTCGTCCCGTCCTCCGCCGAGGGCAAGGAGGTCGCGGCGCGCCTCGCGGTCCGCATCGGCTCCGGCCTGATCACCGACGCCATCGACCTGGAGGCCGGTGACGAGGGCCCGGTCGCGACGCAGTCCGTGTTCGCGGCCGCGTTCACCACCAAGTCCCGCGTCAGCAAGGGCACCCCGGTCATCACGGTCAAGCCGAACTCGGCCCCCGTCGAGGCCGCCCCCGCCGCGGGCGCCGTGGAGGCCCTCTCGGTCTCCTTCTCCGAGAAGGCCACCGGCACCAAGGTCGTCTCCCGCACCCCGCGCGAGTCGACCGGCCGCCCCGAGCTGACCGAGGCCGCGATCGTGGTCTCCGGCGGCCGCGGCGTGAACGGCGCCGAGAACTTCGCCCTCATCGAGGGCCTGGCCGACTCCCTCGGCGCGGCCGTCGGCGCCTCCCGCGCCGCCGTCGACGCCGGCTGGTACCCGCACACCAGCCAGGTCGGCCAGACCGGCAAGTCGGTCTCGCCGCAGCTGTACGTCGCCACCGGCATCTCCGGCGCCATCCAGCACCGCGCCGGCATGCAGACCTCGAAGACCATCGTGGCCATCAACAAGGACCCCGAGGCCCCGATCTTCGACCTGGTCGACTACGGCGTGGTCGGCGACCTCTTCGAGGTCGTCCCGCAGCTGACCGAGGAGATCAAGGCCCGCAAGGGCTGAGCTGCCACGTCTTCACGGCCCGGGGCCGCGCGGTGTCCACCGCGCGGCCCCGCGCCGTTCCGGGAGACCATTGACGCAGCTCAGCCGCCCCGGATAACTTCACCATACGGATTGTTGATTCCGGGAAGCGGAAATCGCTCCGCAATCGCTCACGGTGGAGGGTCACGGGTCATGGGTCAGCAGGAGCAGGTGGCGACAAGTCTCGCCAGCGCGGTCAGCGAGGGCGTGAGTGCCTCCCTCGCCTCGGTGGACGCGGAGCTCGCCCGCCGCTACCCCGGCGACCCCGGCACCCGCCAGCCGGTCCACACCGTCTACGTCCCCGGCGAGGCCCACACCGCCGACACCCTCCGCTCCTGGGGCGACCGGGCGCTCGCCGCGCTCGACGAGCACGCCCCCGACGCCGCCTCGCTCGCCGCCGTCCTCGGCCTGCCCGACGAGCTGGCCGGGCCCGTCCACGACCGCGTACGCGCCAAGCTGGAGCGCGAGCCCGTCGAGGACCTCCGCATCGACTTCGAGGACGGCTACGGCGGCCACACCGACGCCGACGAGGACCGCGACGCCGCCCGCGCCGCCCGGCTGGTCGCCGAGGCGTACGAGAACGGCACGGCCGCGCCCTACATGGGCATCCGCATGAAGTGCATGGAGGCGGCCGTACGCGACCGGGGCATCCGCACCCTCGACGTCTTCCTCACCGGCCTCATGGACGCCGGCGGCCTGCCCGACGGTCTCGTCCTCACCCTCCCGAAGGTGACGTACCCCGAGCAGGTGGCGGCGATGGTGCGGTTGCTGGAGGAGTTCGAGAAGGCCCGCGGCCTGCGGCCCGGCCGCATCGGCTTCGAGATCCAGATCGAGACCAGCCAGGCGATCCTCGGCGCCGACGGCACCGCCACCGTCGCCCGCATGATCGACGCCGCCGGCGGTCGCGCCACCGGCCTGCACTACGGCACCTTCGACTACAGCGCCTGCCTCGGCGTCTCCGCCGCCCACCAGGCCAGCGACCACCCCGCCGCCGACCACGCCAAGGCGGTCATGCAGGTCGCCGCCGCCGGCACCGGCGTCCGCGTCTCCGACGGCTCCACCAACGTCCTGCCCGTGGGCAGCACCGAGAACGTCCACAACGCCTGGCGGCTGCACTACGGCCTCACCCGCCGCGCGCTGGCCCGCGCCTACTACCAGGGCTGGGACATGCACCCCGGCCACCTGCCCACCCGGTACGCCGCCGTCTTCGCCTTCTACCGCGAGGGGTACGAGCAGGCCGCCGCGCGCCTCGCCGCCTACGCCGGCCAGGCGGGCGGCGACGTCATGGACGAACCCGCCACCGCCAAGGCGCTCAGCTCGTACCTGCTGCGCGGCGTCGACTGCGGCGCCCTCGACGCCGCCGAGGTCGCCCGCCTCACCGGGCTCTCCCGCGCGGACCTGGACCGCTTCGCCGCCCCGCGGCGCGGCGACCTCACGGCGACCGCCCCGCAGTGACCCGACGGTGACGGTCCCGCGCCGGGGCCGTCACCCCCGCCCCGTAGCCTGTACGCGTCCAGCACGCGACGAGGAACGGGGCAGCGGTTGTCTTCGGGGGAACACCAACTGATCGCCGGCCGGTACAGGCCGGTGCGGCAGCTCGGGCGGGGCGGCATGGGCGTCGTCTGGCGCGCCGTCGACGAGGTGCTGGGCCGCGAGGTGGCCGTCAAGGAGCTCCGCACGTACACGGACTCGTCCGGCCCCGAACTGGCCGAACTGCGCGTGCGCATGCAGCGCGAGGCCCGCGCCGCCGCGCGCGTCCGCCACCCCGGGGTCATCGCCGTCCACGACATCGCCGACCACGAGGGCCGCCCGGTCATCGTCATGGAACTGGTCGACGGGCCCTCGCTCGCCGACGTGCTCGCCGAGCGCGGCACCTTGGACCCCCGGGAGGCCGCCCGCTTCGGCGCGGAGGTCTCGCAGGCCCTCGCCGCCGCCCACCGGGTCGGCGTCCTGCACCGCGACGTCAAGCCCGGCAACGTCCTGCTGGACCGCACGGGCCGGGTCGTCCTCACCGACTTCGGCATCGCCGCCATGGAGGACCCCGACGACGGTGCCGCCACGCACCTCACGCGCAGCGGCGAGCTGGTCGGCTCCCTCGACTACCTGGCGCCCGAGCGCGCCCAGGGCCAGGAGCCCGGCCCGGCC
Organism: Streptomyces kanasensis; assembly: GCF_043077165.1. Classification (NCBI taxonomy): domain Bacteria; kingdom Bacillati; phylum Actinomycetota; class Actinomycetes; order Kitasatosporales; family Streptomycetaceae; genus Streptomyces; species Streptomyces kanasensis. Next base: position 404,680 of record NZ_JBIBSF010000009.1, on the reverse strand, counting down.
TCCGACGTCTGGGCGCTCGGGGCGACCCTCTACGCGGCGGTGGAGGGCGCCTCGCCCTTCCGCCGCACCTCGACGTGGTCGACGCTCACCGCCATCGTCGCCGAACCGCTGCCGGAGCCGCACGGCGCCGGCCCCCTCGCTCCGGTGCTGCGGCAGCTGATGGCGAAGGACCCGGCCCACCGCCCGGACGCCGCCACGGCCGCCCGCCTCCTCGCCGGGGTGGCGGACGGTGCGGACGGGCCCGGTGCGTACGTACCGACGGAACACACGGCGCTGCCCCCGCGGGGCTTCGGCCCGCCGCCGCAGGCACCGCAGGCACCGCAGGGCGAGCAGGGCCCTCACGGGTGGCCGGGCCACGCCGCGTCACAGGGTCCACCCGGGGCGCACGGGGCGCACGGGGCGCAGGGGCGTCCCGTGGCACAGGACAACGCCGAGAACGCTGCCGGGACCGGCCCCGGTGGCGGCTTCGGGGCCCCTGCGTCCGGTCACCCGGGAGCCGGTCACCCGACGGCCGGGCCGGGTGCGGCAGGCGCCCAGCCGGCGCCCGGCGCGGGAGCGGTACCCGGGGCGGACCGCCCCGGCTTCGGGGCGGCCCACGCCGGTGGGTTCGGCGGGCCCGTCCCCCTCCCCGGACACGCCCCGGCCCCGTCCGGCGCGGACGGGACGAGCGGCGCCGGCGCCTCCGACGGCGGCCGCGCGGCCACGCGCGCGGCGCGTTCCCGCTCCCGCTCCGGACGGTCGCGCGCCGTGGTCGCGGCGGCGGTGGCCGCCGTCGTCCTGGCGGGCGGCGGCGTGACGTACGTCCTGACGGGCCGCGAGGAGGCGCCCCAGGGCGGCCAGGCCCTCACCGGCGGGCAGGTCACCGCCGAGCCGGTCCCCTCGGTCGACGACGACGGCATGCCGCTGGCCCCGGCCGCCGACGCGTCCCCCTCCACGAGCACCGCGCCGCGCACCGACCCGCGCCTGACCCCGTCGCGGGGCGGGTCGCCCTCCCCGTCAGCGGCGGCGGCCGCACCCGGCCCCGGCGGCGGGTCCACAACGGGCGGCGCCGACGGCGGGGCGACCGGCGGGACCACCGCGGGCGGGTCCACGGGCGGATCGGCCGGCGGCACGACCGGCGGGTCCGCCGCGGGAGGTGGCTCCGGCACCACCGGCGGGGGCGGCGCCCAGGCGCCGGCCTGCCACCCCATCGGCGGCGGCAAGTACAACTGCACGGTGTGGCGCACCGCCACCTCCCACCGGGGCGACGGCAGCCAGGCCGGCGTCCTCAACGCCGGCACCAACTACTTCTACTGCCAGTCCGACCTGGGCCGCCGGGAGACGCACGGCGAGTGGACCAACGTCTGGTGGGCGAAGACCGACGACGACAGCGGCAACACCGGTGTCTGGGTCAGCGACGTGTACATCCGGGGCGGCGACAACGACGCCCCGCTGCCCGGCCTGCCGCACTGCTGACCACCCGCCCGCCCGGCGCCCACCCGTCCTGCGTGCCTGCCCGGTGTCCACCCATCAGGTGTCCGCCCACCCGGTGTCCGCCGGCCCGGCGGGCGCCCGGCCCGGTTCGACGGACTCCTCCCGTCGGGTGCGGCGGACCGCGGTCGGGCGCGGCGGGCTCAGGCGGGCGGGACCTCACCCGAGCCGCGCGCGATCAGTGTCGTCGGCAGCTCGACCCGCGCGGGCGCCTCGGGCAGCCCTTCGAGGCGGCGGAACAGCCGTTCCGCCGCCGTGCGGCCCAGCGCGGCGGCGTCCTGGGCGACGACCGTGATCCCCAGCAGGTCGGCCAGCTCGATGTCGTCGAAGCCCACCAGGGCGACCGGCCGGGTACGTCCGGACAGCTCCCGCACGGCGGTCACCGTCACGCGGTTGTTGCCCGCGAAGAGGGCCGTGACCGGCTGGGGGCCGTCCACCATCGCGGCGACCGCCTCGCGGACGCGCGCGGGATCGGTGGAGCCGAGCGACACCCACGCGTCGTCGACCGGCAGCCCCGCGTCCTCCATCGCCGCGCGGTAACCGCGCAACCGCTCCACGGCGGTGTGGATCCGCGGCTGGTCGCCGATGAACCCGATGCGCCGGTGGCCGTGGGCGACGAGGTGCGCCACACCTCCGCGGGCGCCGCCGAAACTGTCCGTGAGCACCGCGTCGGCCTCGATCCGCCCCGCCGGCCGGTCCACGAAGACGGTGGCGACGCCCGCCCTCATCTCCGGCTCCAGGTAGCGGTGGTCGTCGCCGGCCGGGATCACGATGAGGCCGTCCACGCGGCGCGCGCACAGCGCCAGCGCCAGCTCCCGCTCCCGGTCCGGGTTCTCGGCGCTCGACCCGTTGATGAGCAGGGCGCCGTGGGCCCGGGCAACCTCCTCCACGGCCCGGCTCAGCGGCCCGTAGAAGGGGTCGGCGAGGTCCTCCAGCACCAGGCCGACCGAGGCCGTGCGACCCTTGCGCAGCACCCGCGCGCTGTCGTTGCGGCGGAACCCGAGCGCCTCGATGGCCTCCTGTACGCGGCGCTCGGTGTCGGCGGTGACGCCCGGCTCGCCGTTCACCACCCGTGACACCGTCTTGAGCCCGACGCCCGCCCGGGAGGCGACGTCCTTCATGGTGGGCCGGTTGCCGTAGCGGTGGTCGGGGCGGCGGGTGGTCTCGGCCACGGTGCGCGGTTCCTCTCCGGTCGGTGGCGGGTCGGGGTCGGGGCGGTTCGGTGCCGGTCGGTCGTCGGGTCGGGGTCCGGTGTGCGAGGGTGTGGCGTCGAGCATAGGCCCTGGACAACGTTGTCATTCCCCGTGAGACTGACAGGGCGGCAGACGGGCCGCCGGTCCGGGACGTCACGGGGGAGAGCGACAGCCATGCACGTGGAACCGCGGCACCATGCCCCGACGGGACACTCGTCCGGATCTCCGGCGGAGTCCGCGGCCGAGCCCCCGCACCGATCCCCGGCCGCGTCTCCGAACGGATCCCCGGCCGGGCCCCCCGCCGACCCGCCGGGCGACCTCGTCGCCGCCCTGGACATCGGCGGTACGAAGATCGCGGGAGCCCTGGTCGACGGCGGAGGCCGGATCCTCGTCCGGGCGCGCCGCCCCACCCCCGCCCACGAGGACGGCGAGACCGTGATGGCGGCCGTCGCCGAGGTCCTGGCCGAACTGGCCGGCTCGCCGCTGTGGGCGAGGGCCCGCGCCGTCGGCATCGGCAGCGCCGGCCCGGTGGACGCGTCGGCGGGCACCGTCAGTCCGGTCAACGTGCCCGGCTGGCGCGGGTACCCGCTGGTCGAGCGGGTCCGTGCGGCCGGCGGCGGCCTCCCGGTCGAGCTGGTCGGCGACGGCGTCGCCATGACGGCCGCCGAGCACTGGCAGGGCGCCGCCCGTGGTCACGACGACGCCCTGTGCCTCGTCGTCTCGACCGGCGTGGGTGGTGGCCTCGTCCTCGGCGGACGCCTGCACCCCGGCCCGACCGGCAACGCCGGTCACATCGGCCACATCAGCGTCGACCTGGACGGGGACCCCTGCCCGTGCGGGGGACGCGGCTGCGTCGAGCGCATCGCCAGCGGACCGAACATCGCGCGCCGCGCCCTCGCGCTCGGCTGGCGCCCCGGGCCGGACGGCGACGCCACGGCGACCGGTGTCGCCGCCGCCGCACGCGCGGGCGACCCGGTGGCCCGGGCCTCCTACGAGCGGGCCGGGCGGGCCCTGGCGGCGGGGATCGCGGCGACGGCGGCGCTGGCGGAGGTGCGCATCGCGGTGGTCGGCGGGGGAGTGGCGGGCGCGGGAGACGTGCTGTTCGCGCCGCTGCGGCGGGCGCTGCGGGAGTACGCGACGCTGTCGTTCGTCCGGGACCTCGCGGTCGTTCCCGCCTCGACCGGCACGGACGCGGGGCTGCTGGGCGCGGCGGCGGCCGCGTTCGGCACCCGGCCACGGGTCACGACCCCGCGCTGAGCGGCGCGGGTCCGGCCGGCACGCCGGTGCCGAGCGGCGCCGGGCGGACCGCGCCCGGCGCCGAACGGTGCCGGCCCGGGCGGCGAGGCGCCGTGCGCCCGGGTCGCGCGGGCCGTGCTGCGTGCCGCGAGCGGTGCGGGCCCGGGGCCGCGCCGGCCAGGGGCACAGCGCCCGGTGGCGCGGCTCCGCGGGCCGCCCGCTCACGCGCCGGGGAAGCGCCGCACGTACCGCTTCTGCCACGGGGTCTCCACCGCGCGCGGGTGGTACCACCGCCGTACGAACTCCACGGCCCGCTCCGGCGGGACGCCGTCCAGGACGGCCAGGCAGGCCAGTGCCGTACCGGTCCTCCCGCGGCCCCCGCCGCAGGCCACCTCCACGCGCTCGGTCTCCGCGCGCGCCCACGCCTCGGCGAGCACGTCACGCGCCTCCGCCCGGTCGGCGGGCAAGCGGAAGTCGGGCCACCGCAGCCACCGGGTCTCCCACGGCGTCTCCGGCGGCCGCTCGCCGAGGAGGTACACGCCGTACCGGGGCGCCGGCCCGTCGGGCAGCGGCCGCCGCAGCGCCCGCCCGCGCACCAGCCGCCCGGAGGGGAGCCGCAGCACACCGGGCCCACCGTCCTCCCACGCCCCGTCGACCCCGTCGGCGCCGCTCACGCCGTTCGATCCGTCCATACCCCTCGCCCCCTCATCCGCCGGACGACCCCGCGCCCGCCCGGGCCGCCGTGACCGCCGCATCCGTCGCGAAACCGCCGCACCCACAGCGACCGCCGCATCCGCCGCGCGACCGCCGGGCCCGCCGTACCGTCGCGACGGTACCGCGTCCCCCGCCCCGGTCGTCCGGCAACGGCAGGACGCGCCCGCCCCAGCCATCCCGCCCGCCCTGCCGGTCCCCACCGTCCCGGACACCCCTGCCGTCGCTGTCGCCCCGTCTTCCTCTCTGTGCTGCACTGGAGGGAGGCAGGGAGTCGGACCGTTGGACACGTCGCGCGCGCGAGGACCGTTCGGCGTCGCCATCGCCGCGGTGGCGGCCGTCGCGGTCGCCCTCGCCCTGGTGCTCGCCGGCTGCGGCACCGCCGACCGGAACGACCCGGCGCCCACGACGACCCCACCCGCGCCGACCTCGTCGGTGCCGTCCGCCCCCGCCGTGTCGCCGTTCACCGGTCTTCCCGGACGGACCGGGCCCGTCCTCGCCGTGAAGATCGACAACGTGGGCGCCGCCCGCCCCCACACCGGGCTCGGCGCCGCCGACCTCGTCTACGTCGAGCAGGTGGAGGCCGGACTCACCCGGCTCCTCGCGGTGTACGCGTCGCAACAGCCGCCCAGGATCGGGCCGGTGCGCAGCGCGCGCGAGTCGGACGTGGAGCTGCTGCGCCAGTTCGGGCGCCCGGCGCTCGCGTACTCCGGGGTCCGCAGCGCCCTGAAGGGGTTTCTCCGGGAGGCGCCGTTGTACCCGCTGCCTCCCGAGCGGGCCCCCGCCGCGTACACGCGCGCCCCGGACCGCCCGGCGCCGCACAACCTCTACGTCGACGCCGAACGGGCCCTCGCCGCCGCCCCGTCGGCCGGTACCGCGCGGGACATCGGCTTCCGCTTCGGCCCCGCACCGGCCGGCGGGCGCCCCGTGGACCGGCACGCCGTCCGCTTCCCCGCCGCCCGGTACGCCTTCGACTGGTCCGCCGCCGAGAAGCGCTGGCTGGTCTCCATGGACGGTGCCCCCGCCCGGACGACGGACGACGGGCGCGTCGGGGCGAAGACCGTCGTCGTCCAGTACGTCGGCATCCGCCCCTCGACGTTCCGGGACCGCGGCGGGAACGTCACCCCCTACACCGAGACCGTCGGCTCCGGCTCCGCGCTGGTCCTGCGCGACGGCAAGGGGTACGACGCCCGCTGGAGCCGCCCGTCCGCCACCGGCGGCACGACCTTCACGACGCCCGCCGGCGACCCGCTCGCCTTCGCGCCCGGCCCCGTCTGGATCGTGTTGGCCGCCCGCTGACAGGACCGCCGCCCGGCCCCGCGCGATCCGGTCGGGACACCACCGGATCCGGCCAACTCGGCGGCGTTCGCGGGACGCGCCGGTGTACGTCCCCGCCGGGAAGGCCCGCGGCCCCCGGACCGTTACGGCCACGCGCCCGGCGGCCGCGGGTTTCCGTGGCAGGGTGTTGCGGGCAAGCCACTGGGGGCCAACGGAAGAGGGGGAACCGTGATCGTCTGGATCAACGGTGCGTTCGGCGCCGGCAAGACCAGTGCCGCGCGCGCACTGGTCGACCTGATACCGAACAGCACCTTGTACGACCCGGAGCTGATCGGCGGGGCGCTGCCGCTGCTGCTCCCGCCCGACCGGCTCGCCACCGTCGGGGACCACCAGGACCTGGCCATCTGGCGCCGCCTGGTCGTGGACGCCGCGGCGGCGCTGTACGCCGAGGTCGGCGGCGTCCTCGTCGTACCGATGACCGTGCTGCGGCAGGAGTACCGCGACGAGATCTTCGGCGGCCTGGCGGCCCGCCGGATCCCCGTCCACCACGTCGTGCTGACCCAAGACGAAACGATCCTGCGCGGGCGGATCGAGGGGCGCGCCGACCGTCCCGACGATCCGGACGCGGACCGACGGGTCCGCAAGTGGTGCCACGAGCACGTCGCGGCGTTCAGTGCCGCGCTCGACGGGTGGCTGGGGGCCGACGCGTACGCCGTCGACGACGGTGCGCTGACCCCCGAGGCCACGGCGAAGGTCATCGCGGACGCCGTCCGCACCGGTGCGGCGGGGGCGTGCGGCATCGTGCAGACGCCGGAGCCGACGGGTGAGACGCTCGCGGCGGGGGTGCTGCTCTTCGACGACGCCGACCGCGTCCTGCTCGTGGACCCCACGTACAAGCCGGGGTGGGAGTTCCCCGGCGGCGTCGTCGAACGGGGGGAGGCGCCGGCGCGCGCGGCGATGCGGGAGGTCGCCGAGGAGACCGGCCTGGAGCTCGCCGCCGTCCCGAGGCTCCTCGTCGTCGACTGGGAGCCGCCCCGGCCACCCGGCTACGGCGGGCTCAGGCTCCTCTTCGACGGCGGTCGGCTCAGCGGCGCCCAGACCGACCGCGTCCTGCTGCCCGGCGCGGAACTGCGCGGCTGGCGCTTCGCCAGTGAGAAGGAGGCCGCCGACATGCTGCCCCCGGTCCGCTACGAACGCCTGCGCTGGGCCCTGCGCGCCCGCGAACAGGGCACGGTCCTCAACCTGGAGGCCGGCGTCCCCGTCGGCTGACCCCCGGCCGTACCCCCGGCGGCCTGGCCCGCCCGGTCCGTGCCCGTCGGCCGCCCCCGGCCGGACCCCGCGGCCGGCGCACCGCAGGAGATCCGCCCGCCGGTCCCGACGTCACGCCGACGTACGCCGGGCCGGGAACCGTGCCGCCGGACCGTCCCGCACCACGCCGGGCGGGCGGTTCCGCACCGGCGCCGACCCCGTACACCGGGCGCCGCCGAGCCGTACGGGGGCCGGTACGGCTCCGTGCGGCGGGCCGTCCGGGGGCGGGCCGCCGCGCCGGGTCGAGCTTCCTCCGGCCGGGGCGGCGCGGACCTGCGGGGGAGTCAGGGGTCCCGGGTGCGGAAGGGCCGGCGGGACCGGCAGGAGCGCCGGTCACGGTGGGCGGGGCGAGGGCGCGCGGGCGACGGGCGAAGGGGCGGATTCGGTGCCGGGTCATGGCTCCGACGCCACGGGGGCGGCCCGCCCGGACCGCCCCGCCACGCACTCCGTGAGTTCCGCCGGAACTCAACCCCGCTTCGAGGCGGCGTAGTTGACGAGGAACAGCGCCTCCGCCACGGACATCCGCTCCAGTTCCTCCGGCGACACGCTCTCGTTCACCGCGTGGATCTGCGCCTCCGGCTCGCTCAAGCCGATCAGCAGGATCTCCGCCTCCGGGTACAGCCCGCCCAGCGTGTTGCACAGCGGGATCGAGCCGCCCATGCCCGCCGCCTGCATCTCCTCGCCCGGGTAGGCCGCCGCCAGGGCGTCGGCCATCGACGTGTACGCCGGGCTCGCGACGTCCGCCTGGAACGGCTGGCCCTGACCGATCTGCTCCACGCTCACCCGCGCCCCCCACGGGGTGTGCGCCCGCAGGTGCGCCGTGAGCAGCTTCGTCGCCTCGGTGGCGTCCTGACCGGGCGGCACCCGCAGGCTGATCTGGGCGCGGGCGGTGGCCTGGACGGACGGGGTGGCCCCGACGACCGGCGGGCAGTCGATGCCGATCACCGTGACCGCCGGGCGCGCCCAGAGCCGGTCGGCGATGCTGCCGGAACCGATCAGCTCCACGCCCTCCAGTACCTTCGCGTCCCGCCGGAAGTCCTCCTCCGCGTACTCCAGCCCCTGCCACTCGGCGTCGGCGGCGAGCCCGTCGACGGTCGTCGAGCCGTCCTCGGCCCGCAGCGAGTCCAGGACGCGGATCAGCGCGGCCAGGGCGTCCGGCGCGGCGCCGCCGAACTGGCCCGAGTGCAGGTTGCCCCCGAGGGTGTCCACCCGGATCCGCAGCATGGTCATCCCGCGCAGGGACGCGGTGACCGTGGGCATGCCGACGCGGAAGTTGCCGGTGTCGCCGATCACGATCGCGTCGGCGGCCAGCAGCTCGGGGTGGGCCTCGGCGTACCGCTCCAGACCGCCCGTGCCCTGCTCCTCCGAGCCCTCGACGACGACCTTGACGCCGACGGGCACGCCGCCGTTCGCCTTCAGGGCGCGCAGCGCGAGCAGGTGCATGATGAACCCGCCCTTGCAGTCCGCCGCGCCCCGCCCGTACCAGCGGCCGTCGCGCTCGGTCAGCTCGAAGGGCGGCGTGTCCCAGCCGGCCGGGTCCAGCGGCGGCTGCACGTCGTAGTGCGCGTACAGCAGCACGGTCGGCGCGCCGGCGGGACCGGGCAGGTACCCGTACACGGACTGGCTGCCGTCCGGGGTGTCCAGGAGGGCGACGTCGGTGAAGCCCTCGGCGCGCAGCGCGTCCGCCACCCAGGCGGCGGCTGCCTCGCACTCGCTCGGGGGGAACTGCGCGGGATCCGCCACGGACTGGAACGCCACCAGCTCGGAGAGCTCCGCCTTGGCGCGGGGCATCAGCGAGGCGACGGTGGCGGCGATCGGCTCGACGATCGGCTGGGCGATCGGCTGGGCGGTCATGGCACGCTCCTGTGGGTGCGACAGCGGTACGTCGGGCGTCGCGGCGGTGTGTGCGGCGAACGCGCGTCCGATCCTCGCACAGGAGGGTCGGGGCGATGCCCCGTAGGATGCGGACGAGAGCTTGGATCACGGGTCGGGACCGGGAGCGTAAGCACATCGTGAGCAGCGAGAACGTGTGGGATGTCGTCGTGGTCGGCGCAGGGCCGGCCGGAGCGTCCGCGGCCTATGCCGCGGCAGTCGCGGGCCGTCGCGTGCTGCTCCTGGAGAAGGCGGAACTGCCCCGTTACAAGACGTGCGGCGGCGGCATCATCGGCCCGTCGCGCGACGCCCTGCCGCCCGGCTTCGAACTGCCCCTGCGGGACCGCGTGCACGCCGTCACCTTCTCGCTGGACGGCCGCTTCGCCCGTACCCGCCGCTCGAAGCGGATGCTGTTCGGCCTCGTCGACCGGTCCGAGTTCGACGCGCGGCTGGTGGAGCACGCGCGGGCGGCCGGCGCCGAGGTGCGCACCGGCGTCGCGGTGGCGCGGGTGGAGCAGCACGGCGCCGCGGTACCGGACCGGCGTACCGTCGCCGTCGTCCTGGCCGACGGCGGGACGGTCCTCACGCGGGCCGTGGTCGGGGCCGACGGCAGCGCCAGCCGCATAGGGGCGCACGTCGGGGTCAAGCTCGACCAGGTGGACCTGGGCCTGGAGGCGGAGATCCCCGTGCCGTCCTCCGTGGCGGAGGACTGGGCGGGGCGGGTCCTGATCGACTGGGGGCCGATGCCCGGCAGTTACGGCTGGGTCTTCCCGAAGGGCGACACCCTGACCGTCGGCGTGATCTCGGCGCGCGGCGACGGCGCCGCCACCAAGCGGTACCTGGACGACTTCGTCGCCCGGCTCGGCCTCGCCGGCTTCGATCCGGCCGTCTCGTCGGGCCATCTGACCCGCTGCCGCAGCGACGACTCCCCGCTCTCGCGCGGCCGGGTCATCGTCTGCGGCGACGCGGCCGGCCTGCTGGAGCCGTGGACCCGCGAGGGCATCTCCTTCGCGCTGCGCTCGGGACGGCTCGCGGGCGAGTGGGCGGCCCGCATCGCCGAGGCGCACGACGCGGTCGACGCGCGCAGACAGGCCCTGAACTACGCGTTCGCCATCAAAGCGGGGCTCGGCGTCGAGATGGCGGTCGGGCGCCGGATGCTCGCCGCCTTCGAGCGCCGCCCCGGACTGATGCACACGGCGGTGACCGGGCTGCGGCCCGCGTGGCGGGCGTTCACCGACATCACGCGCGGCGCGACGACGCTGGCGGGGGTGGTGCGCACCAACGCCCTGGCGCGCCGCGCCCTGGACGCGCTGGACCGCCGCCACCCTCCCTCGGGCCCGGAACGCCCGGACACCACGACGGGCACACCGGACCCGGCCGACCGGTAGGAGCCCGCCGCCGGGCACGTCCGCCGGGCACGTCCGCCGGCGCCGCGGGCCGGGGGAAGCCGCCGCCCGCACCAAGGTGCGCCGGGGGGTGACGGAGCAGGCCGGGCCACGCGTCAGGCCGGGCCGAGGACGCAGAACTCGTTGCCCTCCGGGTCGGCCAGGACCTGCCACGGGAAGCCGCCCCGGCCCGCGTCGGCGGACGTCGCCCCGAGGGCCTTGAGCCGGGCCACCTCGGCCGCCTGGGCGTCACCGTCGAAGGGGTGGGGCGCCAGGTCGAGGTGGGCGCGGTGCCGCAGGTGCCGCAGATGGGGCGTGCGGAGGAACTCGAGGCACGGGCCGACACCCTCGGCGGAGCGCAGCAGCGCATGGTCGTCGGTCACCTCGTGCACGACCCAGTCCATCGCCCCGCCCCAGAAGCGGGCCATGGCCCGGGGGTCCGCGCAGTCGACGACCACGGCGGCGATCGGCCCGGTGTCCTTGTGGGTCTCCCGGGGCCCCCGGACGCAGAAAACGTTGCCCTCCGGATCGGCCAGCACGGTCCGCTGGGCGTCGCCCCGGTCCGCGTCGGCGGGCGTCGCGCCGAGTCCCCTCAGGCGCGCGACCACCTCCGCGTGGTGGGCCGCGGAGGCGGTGGCGAGCTCCATGTGCGCGCGGCCCCGCACCGTTTCGGGGTCGGGGACGGCGATGACGTCGACGCGGACGGCGGCCGGGTCCGGCCAGGCGCAACCCACGGGCGCGACGCTGGTCGCACCGGGCCCCCCACTGGAGACGCGCCAGCCGAGCGCCTGCCCCCAGAACCGGCCCAGCGCGGAGTCGTCCCGGGCTTTGACGTTCACCTCGAAGAGTCGCAGCGCCATGCCGACGACCCTATCGCCCGGGCCGGCCGTCGCCTCCGCCACGCCGCGGAGCCGTGCCCTCCGCCGGGTACGCCGGCCCGTGCGGCCCGTCGTCCGGGCGTCCCCGCCGCGGGTACGGGTGGCCGAAGCGCCACAGCACCCGGACCGCCCGCGCCGCGAACGCCAGTCCCGCCGCCGACGAGGCGGCGACCAGCAGGCCGTGCCGCACCGCGCGTGACGGTTCGAGCAGCAGCACCGGCGAGGCGACCAGGCAGAACACCGCCGCCGCCAGCAGGGCCCCGGTGACCACTGCGTACCCGATCTCCACCGTCGCCGCGTCCCGCCGCACCTGATCCGGCGTCACCCGAATCGCCTCCGTCCCGGCCGCTGGACGCCCGTCGGTGCCTGCGGCACCCGCGTCTCCCACGTCACCGGCGCCACCTGCGTGTCCCACGTCGTAGCCGCGTCGCCGGCGGCACGGGGGTCACCACGTCACCGCCGACGTCTCGCGCCACACCCGTGCCAGGCGGTCGTCCCCGGAGAGCGCGACGGCGGGCGAGCCGGCCGGGATGCGGTTCCACAGCGTCAGGTACAGGGCCTCCGCCGGGCCGCTCAGTTCGCACTCCGCGGGCCCCTCCGCGTCACGCGTGGTGCGCGGCGCGTCGGCGGACAGGTGGACGGTCCACACGTCGCCGGTGTCCGTGGCGCGCACGCGCAGGGTCCCCGGCCGGTCCGTGCGGACCCGGCTGCGCTCCCGTCCGTGGAAGCCGCACAGGAGCTCGTCGACACCGTCGGCGGCCAGGGCGGGGCCGACCGGGGAGCGGCCGGCGACCAGGCCGAGGGCGGACTCGGCGTCGACCCGGTGCACGGTCGTCTCGTGCGCCTGGCGGCGCGCCCAGAACGCGGGCGCGGAGGGCGCGGGCAGGAACGTCCAGCACGCGAGGGCGTCCGGGGCCTCGACCAGCGCGGCGACCAGCCGCTCGTGGCCCTCCCGGTACCAGTCGAGCAGCGCGTCGCCGTCGAGGTCGGGCTCGCCGCCGCCGGGCCGGTACTCGGTGAGGCCCTCGGCGACGAACGCGGTCGCCCAGCGGTGCACCATGCCCGTGTGCCGCACGAGGTCCCGCACCCGCCAGCCCGGGCAGGTGGGCACCTCCGCGTCCCAACCCGCCGCCGCGGCGGCGTCGGCCAGCAACTGGCCCTCACGCACGAGGTACTTGATGTGCTCGGCAGTGTCCATGGCGGAATTCTGCCAGGCCGAGCCCCGCAGACCGCCCGTCTCGCGCGGGTACGGTCACCGGGGGTGGCCCGGCACCACGGCGTCGCGTACCCGGTACCCGATCACGGCCGCGCCCGCGGCGAGCACCGCCACGGTCGTCAGCGCGACCGGCAGCGAGCACCACTCCGCCAGGAAGCCGATCACGGGCGGCCCCAGCAGCATGCCGCCGTACCCGAGGGTCGACGCGGCCGCCACCCCGGCCGGGCCCGCGAGGGCGCCGGCCCTGGCCACCGCCACCGGGAAGATGTTCGCCAGGCCGAGTCCGGTGATCGCGAACCCCAGGAGCGCCGCCCACACGTCCGGTGCCAGCGCGCCCAGCAGCATGCCGGCCGAGGCCGTCGCGCCACCCGCGACGAGCGTCCTGGTCTGGCCGAGCCGTTCCAGCAGGGCCGTACCGGAGAGCCGCCCGGCCGTCATCGCCAGGGCGAACAGGGAGTACCCGGCGGCCGCGACGCCCGGGTGGGCGTGCAGGTCCTGCGACAGGTGCAGGGCGCCCCAGTCGGCGAGGGCGCCCTCGCCGTACGCCGTGCACAGAGCGATCACGCCGAAGACGGTGACCAGGCGGCGCGAACGGCGTTCCGGGAGCCGGCCGTCCGCCGCGCCGCCGGTACCGGCCGGCCCGGACAGGGACTCGGGCGGCGCGGGGGAGGGGTGGCGCAGCAGGACGGGTCCGGCGGCCGCGGTCAGGAGCAGGCCGGTGACCGTGAGCGCGAACAGGTGGGTGGCGGGGGAGAGGCCGCCCGCGACCAGGCCGCCCAGGCCGGCGCCGAGCATGCCGCCCAGGCTGAAGGCGGCGTGGAAGGACGGCATCACCGGCCGCCGCAGCGCCGCGACCAGGTTCACGGCCGCGCTGTTCATCGCGACGTTGACGGCGCCGTAGCCGGTGCCGAAGACCAGCAGGACGAGCCCGAGGGCGAGCGCGGAGTGGGTGAGCGCCGGCAGCGCGATGCTCAGCGAGAGCAGGACGGCCGAGGCGACGGTCACGGGGTGGCTGCCGAAGCGCCGGCAGAGCCGTCCGGTGAGCGTCATGGTGACGACCGCGCCGGCGGAGACGCCGAGGAGGGCCAGCCCCAGGTCGCTCGCGGAGGAACCGGTCTGCTGCTTGATCGCGGGGATGCGCACGACCCAGCCGGCGAAGAGGAAGCCGTCGAGGGCGAAGAAGAGGGTGAGTGCGGTGCGCAGTCGGGACAGGGAGGCATGGGCGGGGTCTGAGCCGAGGGCTCCGGGGGAGGCGGTCGCTAGTTTGTTTAGTTGCGGCACAAACTCAGGATAGGGGCCTGGTGGGCGGACCCACAAACCCTTTGCGCGCGCCCTGGGTGCCGGCCGCGCGCCGTCCCCGCGACCGCCCGCCCGCCGTGCGCGTCGACGAGGGGCCGAAACCGCGCACCCGGCCGGCCGGGAGCCGGGATCATGGGAGACTCGCCCCCATGAACGGCAAGGCGACGACGACCCGTACACGGCTGGACCGGGGCCGCAGCGCGCTCGGCCCGGCCCTGGAACTGGTGCACACGGGCCGGGCCCCCACGCGTGCCGTCCTCACCGCTGAGCTCGGCGTCACGCGCGCCACCGCCGGCGCCGTCGCCGCCGAGCTGGAGGCGCTCGGGCTGATCCGCGTCGACTCCCGCCCGGGGGCCGCGGCCGGTTCGCAGGGCCGCCCCTCGCACCGCCTCACCGTCGACGAGGACGGGCCCGTCGCCCTGGCCGGCCAGATCCACGCCGACGGGTTCCGCGCCGCGTTGGTCGGCCTCGGCGGCCGCATCGTCGCCACGGCCCCGGGGTGCGTCGAGGTCGCCGAGGATCCCGCCCAGGTCCTCGCCGCCGTGGTCGAGGCCGGCGCCGGGCTCCTGCGCGACAGCGGCCGCCGCTGCGTCGGCGCCGGCCTCGCCGTGCCGTCCGCCGTCGCCGAGCCGGAGGGCACCGCCCTCAACCCGATCCACGTCGCCTGGCCTGCCGGCGCGCCCGTCCGCGACGTCTTCGCCGAGCTGGTACGCGCCGCCGGCATCGACGGCCCGGCCTTCACCGGCAACGACGTCAACCTCGCCGCCCTCGCCGAGCACCGGCACGGCGCGGGCCGGGGCGCGCAGCACCTGCTGTGCGTCGCCACCGGCCACCGCGGGGTCGGCGGCGCACTCGTCCTCGACGGGCGCCTCCACACCGGCAGCTCCGGCCTGGCCCTGGAGGTCGGGCACCTCACCGTCAACCCGGGCGGGCGCCCCTGCCACTGCGGCAGCCGCGGCTGCCTGGACATCGAGACCGACCCACTGGCCTTCCTCACCGCCGCGGGCCGCGTGCCCGGCCCGGAGGTGTCCCTGCTCCAGCAGTCCCGCGACCTGCTCCGCGAGGAGCCGGACGACCCGGGCGTACGCGCCGCCACCGAGGAGCTCGTCGACCGGCTGGGGCTGGGCCTCGCGGGGCTGGTGAACATCCTCAACCCCGACCGGATCATCCTGGGCGGCCTCCACCGCGAACTCCTCGCGACCGCGCCCGAGCGCCTGCGTGCCGTCGTCGCCGACCGGAGCCTGTGGGGCCGTAGCGGAGGCGTCCCGATCCTCGGTTGCACCCTGGACCACAACAGCCTCGCCGGCGCCGCCGAACTGGCGTGGCAGCCGGTCCTGGACGATCCGACGACCGCCCTCGGCCGCACGATGGCGTGACGGGGCGGCGCCGAGCCCTCCGGGCCCCCGACCGAACACGGCACGGGCCGGTCAGGACGACGGACGGGACCGGTCCGGACCGGTGCCGAACGGACGTGATGCCACCGGACGCGGACCGGCCAGGCGCGGACCGACCGGGCGCGGTGCCGGGCGGACGCGGACCGACCGGGGGCGGTGCCGGCCGGACGTCCCGCCGGCCGGACGCGGAGCGCCGGGCGTGGCCGACCGACGCCGCCCGGTCACGGCGGGCCGGGTGGAAAACCGGGTTCCCGGCGGCCGTGGCGGACGTAGGGTGCCGAACCATGACCGCACCCGATCTTCCACCCCGCCTCACCCACCTCACCTTCCACGGGCCGCTCTCCGAGGAGCGCGCCGAGCGGCTCGTGGGCGAGCTGGCCGCGACACGCCCCTCGACCGTGCTCGACATCGGCTGCGGCTGGGGCGAGTTCCTGCTGCGGGTCCTCGACGCCGCTCCCCGGGCGACCGGTGTCGGCCTGGACGTCCAGGAGGACGACCTCGCCCGCGGCCGGCGCATCGCCGGTGAGCGGGGCCTCGGCGAGCGCGTCGCGTTCGTCGCGGAGTCCGCCCTCGGCACCCGGCGCGGCCCGGCGGACGTGGTCCTGTGCCTGGGCTCCAGCCAGGCGCTGTGCGACCCCGAAGGGCCGCACGACGTCGCCGCCGCCCTGGCCGAACTGCGGCGCCTGGTCACCCCCGGCGGTCGGGTGCTCATCGGTGAGGGGTTCTGGCAGCGGGTGCCCGCCCCGGAGGAGCTCGCGCGCATGTGGCCCGGTGCCCACGAGGGTGACCACCTCCTGCTCGGCGCCCTCGTCGACGAGGCCGTCGAGGCGGGATTCCGTCCCGTGAGGATCGAGACGGCGACGGGGCAGGAGTGGGAGGACTTCGAATCCGCCTACCGCTCCGACGTCGAACTCTGGCTGGCCGCGCACCCCGACCACCCCGCCGCGGGGGAGACCCGCGCGCGCGTCGACCGGCAGCGCTCCACCTGGCTGAACGGGTACCGCGACCTCCTGGGCATGGCGTACCTGACCCTGGTCCCCGTCGGCTGAGACCCCGCCGGCCGGTGTTCCCGCCGCCCGCCGCTCACCGGATGCCGGCCGCGGGGCGCCGGTGCCGCGGCCGCCCGCCCGCGACCGCACGCCGTGCCGCGGTCCGTCACCGGTGCCGGCCGCGCCGCCGCGCGCTCCGGCACCCGCCCACAGGTACGGAAAGGTGATCCTCCGCGCGGCCCCGCGAGGCTCCCGCGCCGTCAGCCCGCCACGGCCGACCGGACGGCGGTGTGGGCGCGCGCGGCGTCCACCACCACCTCGGCGCCGTCGCCGAACGCCACGGGCTCCCTGAAGGGTCCGCCGCCGACCGTGCCGTAGGCCGGGACGGCGGGGATGCCCACCGGGGTGGCCGAGGGGGCCGGCAGCGTGAACCACACGACCTTCCCCGCGTCGCCCTGCGGTCGGGCCCCCCAACTCTCGCTCACCGCCTCGATCAACGCGAGGCCCCGCCCCGACGTCGCGAGCGGGTCCGGCCCGCCCGGGGGCGGGGCCACGGCGGGCAGCCGGGGGTCGTGGTCGTGGACGGAGACGGTCAGCCGGCCGAGCAGGAACTCGATCTCGACCGTGCACACCTTGTCCGGTTTGGCGTGCTGGTGCACGTTGGTGAGGAGCTCGGTGACACCGAGCGCCGCCTTCTCGATCAGACAATCGAGATTCCAGTAGCGCAGTTGCGCCGACACGATTCTGCGGACCTGACCGATCCGCGACGGCAGGGCTTGGAGCTCTACCGTGCACTGCCTGCTGCTTGCCTGGCTGATCACGGCTGCGACTCCCCGAAGTAGGTCCGGAAGAAGACGAGGATCGGATCCAGTAGATGGCTGGCTCGTTGTCCGACGGGCTGGATCGCAGCGTCACCGCCGGTTCACCCTGAGTGATGAGTGATGTCAATCCAGCGTGGACCAGACGTGACCGCTCCGCAACTCGCGGCGACCGACGCCCCGTCAGTCCCGCCGGCCCCCGGCCCTGCGCACGACCTCCAGGAAACGGCCGGACAGTGCCGTTCCGGCGTCCGGCCGGCCCTCGCGCTGCCCCATCGTCAACCGGTACCGGGCGCCGTTCAGGGTCGCCACGGCCGAGCCCGGCGACGCGAACCACGGCTTGCCCGCCCGCACCGCGTCGACCGGCGCACTGTCGATCTCCCGGCCGTTGCTCGTCAGCAGCGCCAGCCGGCCGTCCTCGATGCGGACCTCCCCGGCGCGCGTCAGTGCGCGCGGCCACCGCTCGATCCGCACCCCCGTGGCGCTGAATTCGGGTTCAGTCAAGGCTTCGCCGCCCCCTTCGCACCAGTTCCAGGACGGACAGTCTGCACAACGACCCGCGTCCGCACCAGTGCACCTGCCGAGCCCGCCGTGCAAGGTCCGCCTATGGGTCGTCAAAGTCATCGTTTGCCCAGGTCGGGGAGGTATGTTCGATCCCTGGCCCCGGGGATCCACGGGGCGGAAGACGCGGAATGACGAGGAGTGGCACGCGTGACGACCGTTGAGCAGCCCGAGCCGGCCGGATCGAGCACCGGCGCGGTCGCGCCGGGCTCCGTGCCCGCCGCGACCATCGACGTGGACCGCACGGATCCGGCCTATCGGGCCTGGCTGAAAGACGCCGTGCGCAAGGTGCAGGCGGACGCCAACCGGTCCGCCGACACGCACCTCCTGCACTTCCCGCTGCCCGAGCGGTGGGGCATCGACCTGTACCTGAAGGACGAGTCGACGCACCCCACCGGCAGCCTCAAGCACCGGCTCGCGCGCTCCCTGTTCCTGTACGGCCTGTGCAACGGCTGGATCCGCCCCGGCAAGCCGGTCATCGAGGCGTCCAGCGGCTCGACGGCCGTCTCCGAGGCGTACTTCGCGAAGCTCGTCGGCGTGCCGTTCATCGCCGTCATGCCGCGCACCACCAGCGCCGAGAAGATCCGCCTCATCGAATTCCACGGCGGCACCTGCCACTTCACCGACGACCCGCGCCGCATGTACGAGGTGGCCGCCGCGCTCGCCGCCGACACGGGCGGCCACTACATGGACCAGTTCACGTACGCGGAGCGCGCCACCGACTGGCGGGGCAACAACAACATCGCCGAGTCCGTCTACCAGCAGCTGCGCCTGGAGCGGTACCCGGAACCCGCCTGGATCGTCGCCACGGCCGGCACCGGCGGCACCTCGGCGACCATCGCCCGGTACGTGCACTACATGCAGTACGACACCCGTGTCTGCGTCCCCGACCCGGAGAACTCCTGCTTCTTCGAGGGCTGGACGCGCGACGACCCGCAGGCCGCCAGTGACTGCGGCTCCCGCATCGAGGGCATCGGCCGCCCCCGGATGGAACCCAGCTTCGTGCCGGGCGCCATCGACCGCATGATGAAGGTGCCCGACGCGGCCAGCGTCGCCGCCGTGCGCGCGTTGGAGCAGGCCATCGGCCGGAAGGCGGGCGGATCCACCGGGACCGGACTGTGGTCCGCCCTGAAGATCGTCTCGGAGATGGTGGCGCAGGGGCGGACGGGCAGCGTCGTCACGCTGATCTGCGACCCGGGTGAGCGCTATCTGGACAAGTACTACTCCGACGGGTGGCTGGCGGAGCAGGGTCTCGACATCGCCCCGTACACCGCGACGCTCGACGAGTTCTTCGCCACCGGGGTCTGGCGCGGCTGACCCCGCCCCGGCCGGCGCCGTCCGCCCCGCCACCGGCGCGCCGCCCGCCCCACCGGACCCGTCCGTCCAGTCCCGCCCCGCCGGGCCCGTCCGTCCTTCCGGGCGCGCACGCCCACCGGGGCGGCCGGGTCGGGCCGGGCGGCGGGCGCGGTCGGGCCGGGCGGGCCGGGTCAGGCCGGGCGGCGGGCCGACGGGGCCAGGAGCCGGTCCAGCTCCCGGCCGAACACCCGGCGGCCCGCCCACGACAGCAGCGGGTCGCACCCACGCGGCACGCCGAACACCCGCAGCTCCTCGACCCACTCCACCCGGGCCCCCGGCCCGTCCGCGGTGACGGTGATCTCGGCCCAGCCGCGCACCACCCGCCCGTACTTCTCCAGCCGGCACACCCCCCGCGGGCGGTCCGCGCCCGGCGGCTCCCAGCGCACCACCCGCATCGGGTCGTCGAAGCCGAGCCTCCCCACCCCCGTACGGGCGCTGAACCGGGTACCGACGCCCGGCGGGCCCGGCGTCAGCACGACCACGCGCGTCAGCGGCACGTCCGCGCCGTGCGCCGGCCAGTCGGTGACCCGGCGCCACGCCTCGGCGGCCGACAGCCCCGTGCGCCGCCGGAGCCGGAAGACGCTCACGCCCCGTCCTCCCGCGCCGACTCGCCGGCATCCGCCCCCCGGCCCGCGACGACGAGACCGGGCAGGTGCTCCGCCATCTCCTCGCGGACCCGCGGCGGCACCCCCGCGTCCGTGACGAGCGTGTCCACGTCCTCCAGGCGCGCGAAGGAACTCAGCGCCACCGTCCCCCACTTGGTGTGATCGGCGACCACCACGACCCGGCGGGCCGACCGGACCAGCCGCCGGTTCGTCTCCGCCTCCGCGAGGTTCGGCGTGGAGAGCCCGGCCTCGACCGACACCCCGTGCACCCCGAGGAACAGCACGTCGAAGTGGAGCGACCCGATCGCCTGGTCCGCCACCGGCCCCACCAGCGCGTCCGACGGCGTCCGCACCCCACCCGTCAGCACCACCGTCGGCGCCCCCGGCCGCGGGCCGCCGCCCGGCACGGCGCCCGCCGCCGCGTGGAACACGTCCGCCACCCGCACCGAGTTCGTGACGACCGTCAGCCCCGGCACCTCCAGCAGCCGCCGGGCCACCGCGTACGTCGTCGTCCCGCCGGACAGCGCGATGGCACTGCCCGGCGCCACCATGGCGGCCGCCGCGCGCGCGATGTCCTCCTTCGCGCCCGGCTCCAGCGCCGACTTCGCCTCGAAGCCCGGCTCGTGCGTGCGCGCCTCCGTCACCGGCACCGCGCCGCCGTGCACCTTCTCGATGACGCCCTGCCGCGCCAGCGCGTCCAGATCGCGGCGCACCGTCATGTCGGAGACGTTGAGCCTGCGGGTGAGCTCGTTGACCCGGGCCCCGCCGCGCCGCCTGACCTCGTCGAGGATCAGGGCGCGCCGCTGCTCCGCCAGGAGGTTCTGGTTGTCGCTCACCGCAGTGGCCGGTCCTTCCGGGGTCGTGGGAAATCGGTCGTGGGTCGTCGGTCGTGGGTCGTGGGGAACGGGTCGTCGGCAGCGGCTCGTGGGGGGTGTGGGCCGTGCGCCGCCCGGTCCGCCGTCCGCGCGGCCCGCCGGGCAGCTCATCCTGCCACGCGCTTCGCACCGGCGGACCGCGGGGAGATTACGTGAGAAGCGTGCGGCGCGCCGCCCCGACGGGCCACGCTGGTGCCCCGCCCCGCCGCGCACCCCCGCCGCACACCCCTGCCGCAGGAAGCGAGCACCGAAGTGTCCCCACCCACCCCGGAACCGGCTCCGCCCGCGGCGGCGGAGCGGACGCAGCCCGGCGCCGCGCTCGAACTGCTCGTCCACGGCGTCGGCGGCCCCACGCCATGCGACATGCTGGGCGACCCGCGCACCGTCCGCGTCACCGGCGACGGCACCGCCGCCATGCACCGCCGGGCCGACGACGTGAGCGCCGAGACCGACCCGGACCGCTTCCGCGACGGCCCGGTCCCCGAGGCGTACTGCTGGTCCAACCTCACCTCCGGCAACGGCACCCGCGCCCTGTGGCTGTTGCTCCTGCCCTTCATGGTGGTCAACCTCGCCCACTGGATGCGTCCGCCCTCCTCCGGCACCGGCCGCGGCCCGGCCCGCCTGTACGGCGTCCTCGTCCGGCTCGTCGCCCTGTCCCTCACCGTGCTGCTGACGGCTGCCGCCTGCGAGGTCGCCCTCGACCTGACGGCGTGGCAGTGCGCGGGCACGGCCTCCTGCGTGGAGAGCCGGTCCTGGCTCGGCTTCCTCTCCGCGGCGGAGGGCGGCTGGTGGTCCCAGCCGGGCCGCCGGCTCGCGCTCGCCGCCCTCGTCCCCACCGCCCTCGTCGCCCTGCTGTGGTACCTCTCGCACCGCACCTGGTCCGCCTACGAGGCGCAGCGCCCGCCGCGCGGGGAGGACGAGCACGACGGCCGCCCCGCCCTCGGCCGCCCCGGCTTCTGGTACGGCCGGCGCCTGGTCGCCCGGCTGCGGGCAGCGCACACCGCCGCGGGGCTGCTCACCGTCGCAGCGGCCGTCGCCGGCGCCGCCGCACGCCACGACCGCGGCGGCGACACCGCCGGCGCCGCCCTCGGCTGGGGCATCGAGGGGGCCCTCGCCCTGTGCGGGCTCGTCGTCGTGGCCGTCGTGTGCCGGCGCGGCCGCAGCGAACGGCGCCTCGACAACCGGATCGACCGGGCGCTCGTGGCCTGGCTGCCCGGCTCCGCCGCGGCGCTCCTCGCCCTCGCCGCCCTGTACGCGTCCTGGTCCCGGCCCGAGTGGCGATCGGCGGGCTCCCTCCCCGGCGACGCCGCGTTCGGCGTGATCACCCTCGGGCAGGGCACCCTCATCCTGCTCCTCGCCGCCGTCGCCGTCCGCCTGCACCGCCGCGCCCCCGACCCGCGCACGGCCCTGCACGGCCTCGCCGGTCCGGCCGTCGCCATGCTGGCGTGCGCGCTCGGGGGGGTCATGGCGGGAGGCGTCGCCCAGCGCGTCGCCGACTGGCTGGACGGCCCGGGCACCCCGGGTACCGGCCGCGGTCCCCTCGCCGGGCCGCCCGTCCTGCTCAGCTGGCAGGCCGCGGTCATCCCGGTCCTGCTCGTCCTGCTGCTGGTCCCGACCGTCTTCCTCGTCGCCCGGACCGCGCACACCGCGCGGCGCCTCGCGCCCGTCGTCGAGGCCGAGTACGCGGGGGAGAAGCCCGACCGCGTCCGTACCCGCCGCATCGCCGGCGTCCGCGCCGCCGCCGGGCTCACCGACGCGGCACCGGCCCTCGTCGGGCTGGTCTCCGGCGCCACGCTGCTGCTCGGCGCGGGGGCCCTCGTGGGCGCCTGGGCCACCGGCGAGGTGCCGGGGGAGGCGTTCTCCGGGGCGCCCGCGTTCGTCGACGGCGTCGCCGAGGGCGCCCAGGCGCTCGGCTCCTGGCTGGTCGGCCTCGGCTTCATACTGTTCGTCACCTGGGGCCGCCGCGCCTACCGCGACGCCTCCGCCAGGCGCACCATCGGCATCCTGTGGGACGTCGGCACCTTCTGGCCGCGCGCGGCCCACCCGTTCGCCCCGCCCTGCTACGCCGAGCGCGCCGTGCCGGACCTGGCGTGGCGGATGTCGTCGTGGACGGGCCGCACGGGCGGGCGCCTCGTCATCTCCGGCCACTCGCAGGGCAGCGTCCTCGCCGCCGCCGCGGTCTGGCAGTTACCCGCCGGCACCCGCCGCCGGGTCGCCCTCCTCACCCACGGCTCCCCACTGGAGCGGCTCTACGGACGCTGGTTCCCCGCCTACTTCGGGCGCGTCCCGCTCGCCGACCTCCACCGCGAGGTGCACTGCTGGCGCAACCTGTGGCGCCGTACCGACCCCATCGGGGGCCCGGTCCGGCTGCCCGCCGAGGGCGGCAAGCCGGAGGTCGACCACCCGCCCCTGCGCGACCCCGTCGTCTACGGCCGCACCCACGACCACCCGTTGCCGGAGCCGATCCTCGGCCACTCCGACTACCCGGCCGACCCGACGTTCGCCCGGGAGCGCACGGTCCTCCTCGACCGCCTCCCGCCCGCCCTGCCGCTGCCGGTGCCCCAGCAGCGCACCGACGGCCCGGACGACGCCGACGGCGACCCCGCCTGAGGGGCGCCGGGCCGATCGGGTCACGCTCGCGGCGCCCGGCACGCGTCCTCGCGGCGTTGTCGCCGGTCGCCGTGGCTCCGCTGCGGCTCCCCCCCCTCCGCCGTACGGCCGCACGCGCCCGGCACCGCTCCCCGATCCGACCCGAGCGACACGACACCGCCTCTGATCCGACCCGAGCGACACGACACCGCCTAGGGCAGCTCCGGCAGGTCCTCCGGGTAGAGCAGGCTCAGGTCGTCCGTGCTCGCGCTGGCGAGCACGGCGACCCGGCCCGCGTGGCGCTCCACCATCGACTCGAACGTCTGGCGCGCGGTGCGGCCGTTGCCGAACGCCGGACCCTTCGGCAGCGCGTCGAAGTACTTCACGAGCCCCTCGGCCGTACCCGGCGCGAGCCGGTACTCGTGCTCCTCCGCCTGCTGCTCCACGATGCGCAGCAGCTCCTCCGCCGTGTAGTCGGGGAAGCTGATGGTCCGCGAGAAGCGGGACGCGACACCGGGGTTGACGGTGAGGAACCGCTCCATCTCCGCCGTGTACCCGGCCACGATCACCACCACCGCGTCCCGGTGGTCCTCCATCAGCTTCACGAGCGTGTCGATCGCCTCCCGGCCGAAGTCCCGGCCCGAGTCCTCCGGCGACAGCGCGTACGCCTCGTCGACGAAGAGCACCCCGCCGCGCGCCCGGTCGAACGCCTCCTGCGTGCGGATCGCCGTCGAGCCGATGTGCTCCCCGACCAGGTCCACCCGGGACACCTCCACCAGGTGGCCCCGGTCCAGCACGCCGAGGGACGCGAGGATCTCCCCGTACAGCCGCGCCACCGTCGTCTTGCCGGTGCCGGGGTTGCCGGTGAACGCCAGGTGGCGGCGGACGGACGCCGCCTTCAACCCCGCCTCCTGCCGCCTGCGCCCCACCTCGATCATGTTGGTGAGCGTGCGGACCTCCCGCTTGACGCTCTCCAGCCCCACCAGCGCGTCCAGTTCGCCCAGCACGTCGTCGGGGGCGCGGGCCGGCGCGGGCACCGCGGCCGCCACCGGCGCGGCCCCCGCCGCGGGGACCTGCGCGGGCACCGTACCGAGCACCCCGCCCGCGGCGAGCGCACCCACCGCCGGCGTGCCCCCCGCCGGCGCACCGACCGCTCCGGCGGCGACGGGCGCGGCGACGCCCGCGCGGCCGGCCACGCCGCTCTCGTCGCTCGCGCACTCCTCCACCAGGGGCCCGTCCCCGCCGAACTCGTAACCGCCGCGCGCGCACCGCTCCGTGCGGCACCGGCGCAGCGTCGTCCGGCACCCGTCCGTCACGTGGAAGCCGAAACCGCCGCTGCCCGTGACGCGGCAGCCGAGGAACGTGCCGCGGCCCTCCGCCGACACGTAGAAACCGGCCTCGGACGGGGAGGTGACCGTGCACCGCTCCACCGCCGGGTCGGCGCCCTTGCTCACGATGACACCGGTCCGCACCCCGTCGAAGGTGCAGCCGGAGAGCGTGCCGCCGCTGCCGTGGTCGCGGAACCAGGCGCCCGTCGCGGCGTCCCGCACCCGGCAGTCGTCGAGCTGGGCGGTCGCCCCGTCGCTGACCGAGACGGCGGTGTTGCGCACCTGCGACAGGTCGCTGTCCACCACGTCGACCCGCGAGCCGCGGTCCAGGACGAACAGCGCGTCCGGCACGCCGTGGACGCGGCAGGCGTCCAGCACGGCCGTCGCCCCGTCGCTCACCCACACCGCGGGGTAGTCGCCGGTGCTGTCGTGGATCTCGCACTGGTTGGCGTCGACGCGCGTGCCCGGGTCCCACACCGACAGGCCGTTGCGCCCGAACCGCCGCACCTTCGACCGGGTCAGCGTCAGCACGGACCGGGACCGCAGGTCGATCGCGTTCTCCGGCACGTCGTGGATGTCGCAGTCCGACAGCGTCAGCACCGCGTCGGTGTCCAGCGTCACCCCGTCCGCCGACGTGCGGTGCACGCTGGAGTCCGTCAGATGGGCGACGGCGCGCCCGCCGATCCGCACGCCGCTGCCCCGGATCTCGTACACCTCGCAGCCGACGGCCTCCAGCCCGCTGTCCTCCCCGGTCACGGAGATGCCCGCCCCCGACGCGTGGTGGATGCGGCACCGCTCGACGCGGGGGTGGGCGCCGCCGGTCACGGACAGTCCCGTCTGCCCCGCCGAGACGACCTCGCACTCCTCGAACACCCCGCCGGCGCCGTCCAGGACGCCGATGCCGACGCCCGCGGGGTTGTCGACGGTGCAGCGCCGCACGGTGGGCCGGGCCGCGCCCCGCACCTCCACGCCCACCGCCGAGCGGGTCACGATCCGCAGGTCGAGCAGTTCCGGGGTGCCGTCCTCGACGAGCAGCGCGGGCGCCGCGGCGTCCTGGCCCTCCAGGTGCAGGTCCCGTACGGTCGCGGAGGCGCGCACGGTCAGCGGTACGCCGTCGGCCGGGGCGATGCGCACCGGGCCGACCGCCCCGTCCGCGCCCCGCAGCGTCACCGCGCGCCGCAGGACGAGGTTCTCCCGGTAGGTGCCCGGGGCGACGGTCAGGACGTCGCCGTCGGCCGCGGCCTCCAGGGCCGCCGCGAGGGAGGTGTACTCGCCGGTGCGGCGCCGCCACCGCGACGTACCGCTGTGCGTCACCTGGACCGTGCCCTGTGCCATGGTGCTGCTCTGCCCCCACCTCGTGCGCTCGTGGCCGTCCGCCGCCCGGCCCGTCGCACCACCGTAGCGCGCACGGGCGCGGCGAGTTGCCCGCTCGCCCCGGGAGCCGGCCGGCCCCGGCACGGGGCCTCCGGCGTGGTGCCACGGGCGTCAGGCCGTCGGCGCGTCCCGCGTGGCGAGGATCCGCACCGGGTCGCCGACGCGCAGGGTGCCGGTCGTCTCGGGGACGAGGTTCTGCCCGAAGAGCAGCTTCTTGCCGAACCTCCGGTGCCGGGTGAGGGTGCGCAGCGGTTCCCGGCCGCGCACGCCGGTGCGCTGGTCGGTGGTGGTCACGACGCAGCGGCCGCACGGCTTGGCGACGCGGAAGGTGACGTCCCCGATGGCGATGCGCGCCCACCGGTCCTCCTCCCACGCCTCGGTGCCGTCGACGACGGCGTTCGGCCGGAACCGCTCCATGGGCAGCGGCCCCTCCTCGGGGTGCTCGCCCGCGGCGACGAGGGTGTTGAGCGCGTCGAGGGACGCCGTGGTGGTGACCAGGAGCGGGTAGCCGTCGGCGAAGCTGACGGTCTCGCCGGGCAGCGCGTACTCCGGGTCGACGGGGCGGCGCCGGGCCGGGTCGTCCATGTGCACGAGCCGCACCTCGGCGTCGAGGTACGCGCCGAACCAGGCGTCGGCGGCGGGGCCGGCGGGCACGGCGTCGACCGCGGTGCCGAAGACGTCCACGACGACCGTGCCGACCGCCGGGTCGGGCACCCGCACCGTGAGCGGCGCACGGCCGGGCCCGGTGAGCCGGACCCCGCCGTCGGGCAGGGCCTCGGCGGACGCGAGGGCCAGCCGGGCGTACTGACGCTGCGTCACGGCCTTGCCGTCCGCGCCGGCCACCATCCAGCGGCGGTCACCGGCGAGGCCCCAGGGCTCCACGACCGCCTGCGCGGGGGAGGAGCGACCGAGGGCCTTGACGGGGTGGACGTGCAGGGAACTCAGGGCGGGTCGGGGCGTGACCTCGTGACTCGGCATGGCCTCATCCTGCCAGCGGCTCCCGGCCCGCCTCCGGCCGGTCCCCGCCCCGCCCCCTTCCGTCAGTAACCGCCGCCCTGGTACGTCCGGTACGGGTCGTCGTACGGGGCCGGCGCGGGCGCCGGGCGGGCCGCGGCGGGGCGCATCGCCTCGTACCCCGTGGCCGCGGGGGCGACCGGGCGCATCGGCTGGGGTCCCTGCGGGCCCGGGTAGCCGTAGCCGCGCGGTGCGGCGGCCTGCTGGGGGACGTAAGGGGCGGGCGCCTGGTGCACCGGTGCGTGGTGCGGTGCGGCGGCCTGCTGGGGGTAGCCGTAGCCGTAACCGCCGTAGGTGGCGGCGGGCTGGGGGGAGGGGGCGGCCGGGAGGGCGGGGAGGGCCGCGGGCAGCGCCGGCAGGTACGCGCTGCCGGTGTCGTACGCGGCGGGCACTCGGATCGGGGCGATCTGAGGCGTGCCCCGCTCTGCGACGAGGGAGTCGTAGATCGGGGTGTCCGGGAACGACGGCGCGTGGTAGTACGCACCGCCGTACGAGGCACGGGGGGAGGTCATGGCCCTAAGTTAAGCCCCCGGTGTGCCGGGTGGAAGGCCGATAAGCGGGTTGTTTGACGCGTCTTGTGCGGCTGCGGAACACCAATGCGACGAACCCGGGAAAATCGGTCGCGGGGCGGCGTAATGATCGTGTAAAGCCCGAGCTGGCGAGGGGTTACCGACGAGTCTGCCCAACGGGGCGCCGCCGGTGCGCCTAACGTGGCCCGTACACACGCCACGAGGGGCTCGACACACGATGGGGGCGGGCATGTCCATGCTTAAGGGAGCCAACGTTCCGGTGCCGGCCCGGCCGCTCCGGGTCGAGCTGGGCTGGGAGGCGGGACCGGGGGTCCCGGACGTCGACGCCTCGGCGCTCCTGCTCGCGTCGGGCAAGGTGCGCTCCGACGCGGACTTCGTCTTCTACAACCAGCCGGCGCACCCCTCCGGTGCCGTGCGCCACGACGGCAAGCGCACCGCGGGCGCGTCCGTGACCGACGCCCTCACCGTCGACCTCCCGCGCGTGGAGCCCGGCGTGGAGCGCGTCGTCCTCACCGCGTCCGCCGACGGCGGCACCTTCCGCCAGGTGCCCGGCCTGTGCGTGCGGGTCCTCGACGCCGCGGACGGCACGGAGGTCGCACGGTACGAGAGCCGGGACGCCACTGTGGAGACCGCCTACATCATGGGCGAGCTGTACCGGCGGCAGGGCGCGTGGAAGTTCCGCGCCGTCGGCCAGGGGTACGGCACCGGACTCGAAGGGCTCGCGCGGGACTTCGGCATCACCGTGGACGACCCCCGGCCCGCCGTGTCCCCGCCCCGCCCCGCCGGTGCGGCGCCCGCCGCCCCCACCCCGCCCGCCCGGCCCGTGACGCCCGCGCCCACACCGCCCCCGCCGCCCGCGCCCACACCGCCCCCGGCGCCCGCCCCGGTGTCCCTCTCCAAGGTCACCCTGACCAAGGAGGCCCCCACCGTCTCCCTCGCCAAGCAGGGCGGCACCTCCGGCGCGCTGCGCGTGAACCTCAACTGGGAGGTGCGCAAGCAGTTCCGCGGGTGGGGCGCCAAGCGCGGCCGCGCCGTCGCCCACCACTCCGACCTCGACCTCGACCTGTGCGCCCTGTTCGAGCTGTCGGACGGCAGCAAGGGCGTCGTCCAGGCCCTCGGCAACACCTTCGGCGACCTGCGCCGGCCCCCGTACATCCACCTCGACGGCGACGACCGCACCGGCGCGGTGGCGACCGGCGAGAACCTCACCGTCAACCTCGACCACAGGGACGCGTTCCGCCGGATCCTCGTCTTCGTCACCATCTACGAGGGCGCGCGCAGCTTCGCCGACCTCCACGCGACGGTCACCCTGACACCGCAGCACGGCGCGCCCGTCGAGTTCTTCCTCGACGAGTGCACCGTCCCCTCCACGGTCTGCGCCCTCGCCCTGATCACCCGCCACGGGGACGACCTGGTCGTCCAGCGCGAGGCCCGCTACCTGGTCCCGGAGCGCGGCGTCAGCCCCCAGCGGACCATCGACCACGCCTACGGCTGGGGCATGAACTGGACACCGGGCCGCAAGTGAGCCGCTACCGCTCCGAAGCGGCCTGCGGCGCGCCGTACGTACGCCCCTTCCAGGCAGCGCCCCGCCCCCGGTGGTGCCGCAGCGCCGAGTCCACCGTCATCAGCAGGTAGAGGAAGGCCGTCACCGGCAGCAGCACGGCCCCCCGCAGCGGCTGCCGGTAGTAGCGCAGCATCGGCACGTACGTCCCCGCCATCACGGCCCACGCGGCGCCACCCGCCCACGCCGCCACCGCGTCGCCGCCCACGACCCCCGCCGCCAGACACAGCGGGGGCGCCAGGTACACCAGGGCCAAGCCCGCGACGGTGCCGGCCAGTACGGCCACGCTGTGCCGCAACTGCGCGTACGCGCTGCGCGCCACCATCCGCCACAGGTCCGCGAGCCGCGGGTAGGGCCGCACGCTGTCGACGTGGTCGGCCAGCCCCAGCCAGATCCGCCCTCCCGACCGGCGCACCGCCCGCGCCAGGGCGACGTCGTCGATCACCGCGCCCCGGATCGTCCCGGGCACCCCGGCCCGTTCGGCCGCCGCCGTCCGCAGCAGCACGCAGCCACCCGCCGCAGCCGAGGCGCGGGCGCTGTTGACCCACCGGAACGGGTACAGCTGGCAGAAGAAGTAGACGAAGGCCGGGACGACGAGCCGTTCCCACCCGCCCGCCACCCGCAGCCGCGCCATCTGCGACACCAGGTCGAGACGGTGCGAGGTGGCGGCCGCCACCAGGCGGCGCAGACTGTCCGGCGCGTGCGCGATGTCGGCGTCCGTCAGCAGCAGGAAGTCCGGACCGCCCTCCCCGTGCCCGCGCGCCACCGCGATGCCGTGCCGCACCGCCCACAGCTTGCCCGTCCAACCGCGCTCCGGCGGCCCCGGGCTGACCACCGTCAGCGGCAGCCCACCCCCGTGCCGCCACGCGCACCGCTCCGCCAGGGCCCGCGCCAGCTCCCCCGTCCCGTCCGCGCTGCCGTCGTCGACGAGGACGATCTCCGCCCGGCCCGGGTAGTCCTGGCGCAGCAGTGAGGTCAGGCTCACCGGCAGCACCTCCGCCTCGTCCCGGGCCGGGACGACGACGGCCACCGACGGCCAGGCGACCGGCTCGGCGGAGCCGCGGGGGAGCCGCTGGTCGGTACGCCAGAACAGGCCCTGCCCGAGGAGCAGCCACGCCCACGCGGCGCACGAAACAAGGGCGATCCACGCAATCACGCTCATTCGCGGCAGTCTGCCCCACATCGGGGCGCGTGTGAGGGCGGTCGGCTAGGGTGACCGGGTGAAGATCGCGCTCATGGACTCCGGGATCGGCCTGCTGGCGGCGGCCGCCGTGGTGCGCCGGCTGCGGCCGGACGCCGAGCTCGTGCTCTCCTCCGACCCGGACGGGCTCCCCTGGGGGCCCCGTACGCCCGAGGACGTCACCACGCGCGCGCTGGCCGTGGCCCGAGCCGCCGCCGCCCACGCCCCCGACGCCCTCGTGGTCGCCTGCAACACCGCCTCCGTCCACGCCCTGCCCGCCCTGCGCGCCGAGCTGGAGCCGGGCATCCCCGTCATCGGCACCGTACCGGCGATCAAGCCGGCCGCCGCGGGCGGCGGGCCCGTCGCCATCTGGGCCACCCCGGCCACCACCGGCAGCGCCTACCAGCGGCGGCTGATCGCGGAGTTCGCGTCCGGTGTGGACGTCACCGAGGTGCCCTGCCCGGGCCTCGCGGACGCCGTGCAATACGCCGACGAGCGGCGCATCGACGCGGCGGTCGCCGCGGCGGCCGCCCTCACGCCGGCCGGCGTCACCACCGTCGTCCTCGGCTGCACCCACTACGAGCTGGTCGAGGAGCGCATCCGCGCGGCACTGCGCCCCGTCACCGGCCGGGACGTCGCCCTGTACGGCTCCGCGCACGCCGTCGCCGCGCAGGCCCTGCGCCGCGTGGGCGCCGACCCGCGGCCGGACGCCACCCCGGCCGGGTACACCGGCCCCGCGCTCACGGTGCTCCTCAGCGGCCGCCCCTCCGCACTGCCCCCGGAGGCCCTCGCCTACCCGGAGGGCCACCTGCTGCTGGCACCCACGGCGGCGGCCTGACGGCCACCTCACCCGGACGCCCCGGACCGAGCGCCACGCCGGACCCGGCTCGGTAGGCTCCGCACCATGAGGGAGCCCCGGGACCCGGAGACGACCCCGCCCCGCGCCGAGCACCCCTCGCCGGACTTCGCGCCGGCCGTGCCGGAGACCTGGAAGGGACGGGCGACGAACCGCGTGCAGTGGCTGCTCGCCGCGGGCGGAGCCGCCTGTCTCGCCCTCGGCGTCGTGCTCGCGGCCGGCGCCGCGTGGACCGCGGGCGTCACCGCCGTACTGATGGCTGTCGTCGGCTGCGTCACCGTCGGGCTCCTCGTCCTCTTCGGGACCCTCGCCTTCGTCCACGTCGAACTCACCGTGGACCGGCACGCCCTGGAGGTGCGCTGCGGTCACATGGGGCTGCCGCGCCGCCGCATCCCGCTCGACCACGTGGTCGGTGCCGAGTTCCACCCCCGCGTCACCCCCCGGCACTGGGGCGGCTGGGGCTACCGGTGGCGCCCGGAGCAGGGCACGGCCGTCGTCGTACGCCGTGGCGAGGGCCTGGTCCTCACCCTCGGGGACGGCCGCAGTTTCACCGTGACCGTCGACGACGCCGAGACCGCGGTCCGGGTCATCCGCCACCGCCTGCACCTGCGCCGCAGACCGAACCCCCCGCAGCACCCCCGAGTCGCCCCGGACCGCGGCCCCCGCACCGGCCCCGGGTGACGGCTCTCCGGGCCCGGCTCCCGAACGGCGGCCACGGAGGCCGGGTGACGGCCCCACGGCGAGTGGCGGGGCCGTGGCGGGTCGCCCCCGCAGGGGGGTGGGGGCGACAGCGGGTCCAGTTCGGCGGTACCCGGGGCCGCCGACCCCGAGGAGGTGACCCACCGCGACGTCGCCCCACCCACCGCCCCGCTGGCCCGCCGCCCGACGGCCCAGAACCCGCCGCCCCGCCCCACCGACCCCCGCCCCACCGACCCACGGCCCGGCCGCCCCGGACCCGCCGCCCCGCCCCACCGACCCCCGCCCCACCGACCCCCGCCCCGACGGCCCCGGACCCACGCTCCGCCCCGCCCGTCGCCCGACGGTCCGGACCCAGCGGTCCCCCTCCCCGGCGGCCGACGACGCGCCGTAGACTCCGGCAGGTGAGCGCCACCATGACCCCCCTCGCCGTACCCGGTCCCCCCGAGCAGGGGGAGACCCGCCGGGGGCGGTGGCCGCGGCGGCTCGTGCGGCCGGGAGCGGCGCTGCTGTCCGGGGTCGTGCTCTTCCTGAGCTTCCCGCCACGCCCCCTGTGGTGGCTCGCGCCCCTCGCCTTCGCCCTGCTCGGGTGGATCCTGCGCGGGCGCCGCCTGCGGGCCGGGTTCGGCTTCGGGTTCCTGGCGGGGCTCGGCTTCCTGCTGCCGCTGCTGGTGTGGACCGGCGAGGAGGTGGGGCCCGTGCCGTGGCTGGCGCTCGTCACCATCGAGTCGCTCTTCGTCGCCGCCACCGGTCTCGGTGTCGCCGCCGTCACGCGGCTGCCCGCCTGGCCGGTCTGGGCCGCCGCCGTGTGGGTGGCCGGGGAGGGGTTGCGCGCGCGGGTGCCGTTCGGCGGCTTCCCCTGGGGAAAGATCGCGTTCGGGCAGGCGGACGGGGTGTTCCTGCCGCTCGCCGCGGTCGGCGGCACACCGGTCCTGGGCTTCGCCGTCGCCCTGTGCGGCTTCGGCCTGTTCGAGGCGGTCCGCGCGGCCCGTCTGCGCCGCGCCTCCGGTCGGCTCCCGCGCGCTGCGCTCGCCGTTGCCGCGCTCTCCGTGCTGGTCCCCCTGACCGGTGCGGCCGCCGCCCGGCCGCTGGTCTCCACGGCGGCCGAGGACGGCACCGCCACGGTCGCCGCCATCCAGGGCAACGTGCCCCGCCTGGGCCTCGACTTCAACGCCCAGCGCCGTGCGGTCCTCGACAACCACGCGCGCCGCACCGAACAGCTCGCCGCCGACGTCGCCGCCGGCAAGGCCGCGCGGCCCGACTTCGTCCTGTGGCCGGAGAACTCCTCCGACCTCGACCCGTACCGCAACCCGGACGCCCGCGAGGCCATCGACCGCGCCGTCCGGGCGATCGGGGTGCCGACGGTCGTCGGCGCCGTCCTCACCCCGGAGACGGGCACGCTGCGCAACACGCTCGTGCAGTGGGAGCCGGGGCGGGGCCCCGTCGCCACGTACGACAAGCGGCACGTGCAGCCGTTCGGCGAGTACATCCCGATGCGTTCCGTGGTCCGCCTCTTCAACGAGGACGTGGACCGGGTCAGCCGCGACTTCGGCCCCGGCACCGAAGTCGGCGTCTTCGACCTCGCCGGCACCCGCGTCGGCCTCGCCACCTGCTACGAGGCGGCCTTCGACTGGGCGGTCCGGGACACCGTCACGCACGGCGCGCGGTTGATCTCCGTACCCAGCAACAACGCGACCTTCGGGCGCACCGAGATGACCTACCAGCAGCTCGCGATGGACCGCGTGCGTGCGGTCGAGCACAGCCGCACCGTGGTCGTCCCCGTCACCAGCGGCGTCAGTGCGATCATCCTGCCGGACGGCGGGATCGTCCGGCAGTCACGGCTGTTCACGCCGGACGCCCTGGTGGCCGAGGTGCCGCTGCGTTCCTCGCTCACTCCGGCGACCCGTCTGGGCGTCCTGCCGGAGGCGGCTCTCGCCGCGGTCGCCCTGGGAGGTCTCGGCTGGGCGGCGGTCCGTGGCCGGGCCGCGCGCCGCGGGAGGACCGCACCGAACCAGTAGGGTCGTCGTATGGGGACCCCCGATTTCATCAAGGCTCTCAGGGCGTCCGCCGGGCACCAGCTCCTGCTGCTGCCCGGCGTCACCGCCGTGGTCCTGGACGACGAGGACCGGGTGTTGCTGATGCGACGCGTCGACGACGGCAAGTGGGCGTTGATCGGCGGCATCGCCGAGCCGGGGGAGCAGCCGGCCGTCACCGCGGTCCGCGAGGTGTACGAGGAGACCGGCGTCGAGTGCGTCGCGGAGCGCGTCGTCATGGTGGCCGCGCAGCCGGAGCCCGTCACGTACCCGAACGGCGACCAGTGCCAGTACATGGACATCGTCTTCCGGTGCCGCGCCACGGGCGGGGAGGCCCGGGTCCACGACGACGAGGCGCTGGAGGTCGGTTGGTTCGGCGTGGACGCGCTGCCCCGGCTGCACGAGAGCCAGCTGTTCCGGATCAAGCAGGCGCGCACCGACGCCCCCACATGGTTCGCCACCACCCCTGCTGACTGAAGTATGGGCGCCGTCCACATCAGCGAACGAACACCGGCTCCGTACGGTGCGAACCATGACGACGCCACCCCCGCCCACCGCGCCACCCCCGACCACGACCCCGACTGCACCCACCGCGCCACCCCCGGCCCCGGCCCCGGCCCCACCCTCGGTCCCGCCCCCGGCCCCGGCCCCACCCCCGGTCCCGCCCGCGGCCTCGACTCCACCCCCTTCGCCGGGCCCGGCCCCGTCCACGGCCCCGACTCCGCCCCGCCCGGTCGGGCTCGACCTGGCGGGCCGCACCGCGCTGGTCACGGGCGCCGCCGCCGGCATCGGCCGCGCCTGCGCACTGCGGCTCGCGGCCGCCGGTGCCCGGGTACGGGCCGTCGACCGGGACGCGGACGGCCTGCACGCGCTTCAGGCCCAGGCGCGTGACCTGCCCGGTACGGTCCGGGCGCAGGTGCTCGACCTGACGGACCTGGACGCGGCCGAGGCGGCGGCCGCCGGCGTCGACGTCCTCGTCAACAACGCCGGGCTGCAACACGTCCGGCCCCTCCAGGACTTCCCGCCCGAGGTCTTCCACACGGTGCTCACCGTCCTGCTGGAGGCCCCGTTCCGGCTGATCAGGGGCGCCTTGCCGCACATGTACGGCCAGGGATGGGGCCGCATCGTCAACATCTCCTCCGTCCATGGGGTGCGCGCCTCTGCCTTCAAGTCCGCCTATGTGGCGGCCAAACATGGTCTGGAGGGGTTGTCCAAGACAGCCGCGCTGGAGGGCGCGCCCCACGGCGTCACGTCCAACTGCGTCAGCCCCGGGTACGTGCGCACGGCCCTCGTGGAGCGGCAGATCGCCGATCAGGCGGCGGCCCACGGCATCCCGCCCGAGCGCGTCCTGTCCGAGGTGCTGCTCAGGGACACGCCCCTCAAGCGGCTGGCGGAGCCGGAGGAGGTGGCCGAGGCCGTGGCCTACCTCTGCACGCCGGCGGCGGCCTTCGTCACCGGCACGTCCCTGACCCTCGACGGCGGCTGGACGGCCCACTGACCCCGCACGACTCGGCGACCGGTGCCCGGGCCGGACCGTCGTCCACAGGTCTGGTGCACCCCGACACACGGCAGGTATCCCTGTGACCATGTCCGAGGACCAGCACCCGCTACCCGACCCCCGCCCGTCGGCCCGCCCAGGCCCCGACGCCCGCCCCGGTTCCGATGCCGCCCCAGACCCCGACGCCGAGCCTCACGCCCACCCCCGCACCCTCCCTCACCCCCGACCCGCCGCACCCCGCCCCGCACACCCCGCACCCCGCCCCCGCCCCGAGCCGGACGCCTACCTGGAGCTGCTGGCGCGGGGCGCGGCCGCGGAGGCGTACGACCGCCCGGTGCTCCTGGCCCGGGCGGGCGGCGCGGACGCCGCCGCGCTCGCCGAACTGGAGCGCGCCAAGCAGCTCGCGCTGCGCGTGCGCGCGGAGTTGGAGGGGCGCCGCCGCCGCGAGGCGGAGCTGTCCGCGCTGTTCGAGACGGCCCACGACCTGGCGGGCCTGCGGGACCTCGACGCGGTGCTCCGCGCCATCGTGCAGCGCGCCCGCTCCCTCCTCGGTACCGAGGTCGCCTACCTGAGCCTCAACGACCCGGTCGCGGGCGACACGTACATGCGCGTCACCGACGGCTCGGTGTCGGCGCGCTTCCAGCAGCTCCGCCTCGCGATGGGCGAGGGCCTCGGCGGGCTGGTCGCGCAGACGGCCCGCCCGTACGTGACGGACGACTACTTCGACGACGACCGGTTCCGGCACACGCGGACCATCGACGCGGGCGTGCGCGACGAGGGCCTGGTCGCCATCCTCGGGGTGCCGCTGACGCTGGGCAGCCAGGTGATCGGCGTCCTGTTCGCGGCGGACCGCCGCGCGCGGGTCTTCGAACGCGAGCAGGTCGCCCTGCTCGGCTCGTTCGCCGCCCACGCCGCGGTCGCCATCGACACGGCGAACCTCCTGTCGGAGACCCGCGCCGCCCTCACCGAGCTGGAGCGCGCCAACGGCATCATCCGGGACCGCAGCGGCGTCATCGAGCGGGCGTCGGAGGTCCACGACCGGCTGACGGAGCTGGTGTTGCGCGGCGGTGGCGTCCAGGACGTGGTGGACGCGGTGTCGGAGGTCCTCGGCGGCACGGTCGAGTTCACCGAGGCGCCGCGGCACCGGGCATCCGCCGACGGCCGTGCGGTGCTGCGCGGAGCGGACTTCACCGCCGCGGTGTCGGCGGGCGGCGAGGTGTTCGGCGCGCTGGTCCTCCGGGGAAACGCCCGACTCGACCCCGTCGACCGGCGAACCCTGGAGCGCGCCGCCATGGTCACGTCCCTGCTGCTCCTCGCCCGCCGCTCCGCCGGCGAGGCGGAACAGCGGGTACGGGGCGAACTGCTGGACGACCTGATCGACACACCCGACCGCGACCTGGGACTCCTGGAGGAGCGGGCGGCCCGGCTGAGCGCCGACTTCGACGTACCGCACGTGGTCCTCGCCGCGCGGGT
This sequence comes from Streptomyces kanasensis, assembly GCF_043077165.1. NCBI lineage: Bacteria > Bacillati > Actinomycetota > Actinomycetes > Kitasatosporales > Streptomycetaceae > Streptomyces > Streptomyces kanasensis. The sequence goes on along the minus strand of NZ_JBIBSF010000009.1, from coordinate 368,104 downwards.
GGACCGCCCGGCAGCGGAGGAGCACGCCCGTGCCGACCGGCAGCGGTTGTGGTCCGCGGCCTCCCACCTCGCCGCCACCCGCCGGGGCCTGGCCTCCGCCCGGGACGGCGGTACGGTCCTGTTGCTGCCGCTGCGCCCGGGGGACACCGCGGCGGCTGCCGCCCGCCGTACCGCCGTCGACCTGGGCCGCACCCTGCGCGAGCGGGTCACGGTCGGCGCGTCGTGCGCGGTGGAGGCGCCCGCCACCCGCCCGGCAGCCATCGCCCCGGCCTACGCGGAGGCCCGCCGCTGTCTGGACGCGCTGGCGTTGCTCGGCCGCACGGGCGAGGGCGCCGCCGTGGAGGAGCTCGGCTTCCTCGGGCTGCTCCTGGCGGACACCCGCGACATCGACGGCTTCGTCGACCGTACGATCGGGCAGGTCATCGCCTACGACCGGCGCCGGGGCACCGACCTGGTCGGCACGTTGGACGCGTACTTCGCGAGCGGCATGAGTCCCGCCCGCACCAAGGACCGCCTGCACGTCCACGTGAACACCGTGGCGCAGCGCCTGGAGCGGGTGGCGCGGCTCCTGGGCGACGACTGGCAGTCCCCCGACCGGTCCTTCGAGGTCCGGCTCGCCCTGCGCCTGCACCTGATGGCCCCCGCGCTCACCCGGTGAGGGGCCGGGGCGTCCCCGCGCGCCGGCCCCTCACCGCCTCAACGCCCGCCCACCGGACGCCCCCGGCCCTCCGCCTCGACTCCCTCGACTCCCTCCGCTTCCTTCGACTTCGTCTCCCCCTGCCCCTCCCCGGGCACGGCGTCCTGCTCACCGAGGTCGCGGCTGCGGGTCTCGCGGGCGCAGACGACGGCGACCACGGTGAGCAGCGCCGAGGCGATGACGTACAGGGAGATCGGTGTCGAGCCGCCGTACTCGGCGAGGAGCGCGGTCGCGATGAGCGGTGCCGGCGCGCCCGCCGCGACGGACGCGAACTGCGCGCCGATCGAGGCGCCCGAGTACCGCATCCGTGTGGCGAACATCTCCGCGAAGAACGCCGCCTGGGGTGCGTACATGGCCCCGTGCAGGACCAGCCCGACGGTGACGGCGAGGAGCAGGGAACCGAACCCACCGCGGTCGATGAGCGCGAAGAACGGGAACATCCACGCCCCCATGCCGACCGCCCCGACCAGGTAGACGGGCCGCCGCCCCACCCGGTCCGAGAGCGCGCCCCACAGGGGGATCACCACGAAGTGGACGGCGGAGGCGAGGAGGACGGCGTTGAGCGCCGACTGCCGGCTGAGCCCCGCGTGCGTCGTGGCGTACACGAGGATGAAGGCGGTGATCACGTAGTAGCTGATGTTCTCCGCCATGCGCGCGCCCATGGCGACCAGCACCTCGCGCCAGTGGTACCGCACCACGTCGACCAGCGGCGTCCGCTCCGCCACCGCCCGCGCACCCGTCCGGGCGGCCTCGGCCCGGCGCGCCTCGGCCCGCTCCAGCGCCGCCTTGAACACCGGCGACTCGTCCACGGACAAGCGGATCCACAGCCCGACCAGGACGAGCACCCCGGACAACAGGAACGGCACGCGCCACCCCCACGACGTGAACGCGGCGTCCGACAGCAGCGCCGTCAGCGCGGCGAGCACACCGGTCGCGAGCAGCTGGCCGGCCGGCGCCCCGGTCTGCGGCCAGGAGGCCCAGAAGCCGCGTCGCTCGGCGTCCCCGTGCTCGGACACCAGCAGGACGGCCCCGCCCCACTCACCGCCCAGGGCGAACCCCTGCACCAGCCGCAACACCGTGAGCAGGACGGGCGCGGCGCTGCCGATCGTCGCGTGCGTCGGCAGCAGCCCGATGGCGAAGGTCGCCCCGCCCATCAACAGCAGACTCAGCACGAGCAGCCGCTTCCGCCCGAGCCGGTCCCCGTAGTGCCCGAACACCAGCGCCCCGAGCGGCCGGGCCGCGAACCCGACGGCGTAGGTCAGGAACGACAGGAGCGTCCCGACGAGGGGGTCCGACCCGGGGAAGAACAGCCGGTTGAAGACGAGCGCGGCGGCCGACCCGTAGAGGAAGAAGTCGTACCACTCGATGGTCGTCCCGACGAGGCTCGCGGCGACGACGCGCTTGAGGTGGGCGGGGGTCGGTGGGGCGGCGGTGGGGGAGGACATCGGCACCACTTCCTGGTGGTCGACGGATACGTACGCGTGTCGCCACACCGTAGGAACGCCCAGGTCAGCGTCGTATGTGGTGGGACGCCACAGTCTTGGCTGTCCGTGTGCGCGGGACCACCATGGGGGCACCGTCGGAGTCGCAGCATCGGGGGACGAGTCGGCGCTCCCTCCCCCTTCCGGGCAAGCCCGGCGAGCCCGCGTCCCCCACACCGCCTCGGCATCCGTGGCCCGATCCCTGACCCGTCCCGTTCGCACGCCGACCCTCCCCGCGCGCCCGGGTGCTCCCACGCCACCGGCTCGCCGTCCGGCACGGCGCCCAGCCGACGGCTGCGCCAGTGCTGCCACCCGTCGGCGACTGCGCCGGTTCCGCCACCCGCCCTACCGGGCCTCTCGCCGGTGAACCCCGTACGGATGGGGGGCGAGACACGCACGGGTGAGAGACCGCATCCCGGTCCGCGACCGCACGTTGGGCAGGGGCCCGGCTCTGCAGACGACCGCGCCAGGGAGCACCTGGCCATCCGAAGGGACAGTGCGGCCGATGCCCGACAAGGTGACCGACGCGACCGCGGCTGCGAAAGGCCGGACCCCGGCGGCACGCCCCCTCTCCGCGCGCCCCCGTGCACGCGGGAAGACCTCCTGTCGCCGCGGACGTGGCCGACCGCGAGGCGGTGCGGCGGGCGATCGCCGACGCGGGCGGCGCGGGCACCCGGTGCGGGGCGTCCTGCACGCCGCGCACCGGCGGCGGAGCTGGCGGCCGAACGCTTCGAGGCCGTCCCGCACCCCAAGGTGCGCGGAGCCGCCGTGCTGTCGGAGCTCACGCTCGACCGGGAGCCGGACTTCTTCCACGTGTGCTCATCGGTGTCCACCCTGGGCGGCAACCAGACGCGGGGACCGTGGCACGGTGAGCCCGGGCGGACGGCTGGTCCGCCCGGGCGGGGGCTCCGGCACCCGGTGCTCCGGGATCCGGGGATGCGGGGATCCCCGGGGTCTCAGCGGGCGAACCAGCGCTGGGGCACGGGAGCGGTGTTCTCGTAGATGTGCTTGGCCTGGCGGTACTCGGCGAGGCCCTCCTGCCCGAGCTCCCTGCCGATGCCGGAGCGCTTGAACCCGCCCCACTCCGCCTGCGGCAGGTACGGACCGAAGTCGTTGATCCACACCGTGCCGTGCCGCAGCCGTCGCGCGACCCGTTCGGCCCGGCCGGCGTCCCTGGTCCACACGGCCCCGGCGAGCCCGTAGTCGGTGTGGTTGCCCAGTTCGACCGCCCGGTCCTCGTCGGTGAACCGCTCCACGGTCAGAATGGGGCCGAAGGTCTCCTCCTGCACGATGCGCATGTCCTGCGTGCAGTCGTCGAACACCGTCGGCCGGTAGAAGAAGCCGTCGCTCAGCTCCGGTTCGTCGGGGCGCTTGCCGCCCGCGACGAGTCGCGCGCCCTCCTCGATGCCCAGCCGCACGTAGGACTCGACCTTGTCCCGGTGTTCGGCGGAGACGAGCGGGCCGCTCTCGGTGTGCTCGTCCAGCCCGTTGCCGAGGCGGATCCGCTCGGTGCGACGGACCAGCTCGGCGACGAAGTCGTCGTGCAGGGAGTCCTCGACGATGAGCCGGGTACCCGCCGAGCACACCTGCCCGGCGTGGAAGAACACGGCGGTGAGGGCGTGGTCGATCGCGGTCTCGACATCGGCGTCGGCGAACACGATGTTGGGGTTCTTGCCGCCGAGTTCCAGGGCGACGTTCTTCACGGTGTCGGCGGCCGTCCGCATGATCATCTGCCCCGTGGACAGACCGCCGGTGAAGGACACCAGGTCCACGTCGGGGCTCTCCACGAGCGCGGCACCGGCCGTCGCGCCCGCACCGAGCACGAGGTTGACCACGCCGGCGGGCGCACCCGCCTCCTCGATCAGCTCCACCATCCTGACGGTGGTGAGCGGGGTGACCTCGCTGGGTTTGATCACCATGGTGTTCCCGGCGGCCAACGCCGGGGCGACTTTCCACGACGCCTGGAGCAGGGGGTAGTTCCAGGGGGTGATCAGGGCGCACACGCCCACCGGCTCGTGGACGACGCGGCTGCGGATCCTCGGGTCGCCCGCGTCCACCACCCGTCCGGAGTCCACCTCGGCCTGGCCCGCGTAGTAGCGGAACACCGCCGTCACGTCATCGACGTCGATGCCGCTCTCGACGAGTGTCTTCCCGGTGTCCAGCGTTTCGAGGCGCGCGATCTCCGCCCGGTCGCGCTGGAGGAACTCGGCCGTTCGGTACAGCAGCTCGGAGCGCTGCCGCGGGGTCCAGGACGGCCAGTCGCCGTGGTCGAACGCGGCCCGCGCCGCGACGACGGCGGCCAGGGCGTCCGTCCGGTCGCCCTCGGCCACGGTGGTGACCACGGACTGGTCGTAGGGATTGAGAATCTCGCGGGTGGCGCCGCTCGACGCGGCCGTCCACTTTCCGCCGATGTACAGACTGGACGTGGCAGTCCTTCCCCGGTTGAGCCGAATGCAGCTGCACCGTTGTGCGCCGGAATTCCCCGCCGCTTAAGTTAAGCGCGTGACGCAGGGTGCTGCAATGAAGCCGAGGAGCGGCATGGGCCGGACGGAGTACGACTACATCATCGTCGGTGGAGGCTCGGCCGGATGCGCGCTGGCCAATCGGCTCAGCGCGGACCGGGAGAACAAGGTCCTCGTCCTGGAGGCCGGCCGCCCCGATTGGATCTGGGACATCTTCACGCACATGCCCGCGGCGCTGACGATGGTCATCGGAAATCGCTTCTACGACTGGTGCTACGAATCGGAGCCCGAGCCCTTCATGGACGGCCGGCGCGTCACCCAGGGCCGGGGGAAGCTGCTCGGCGGATCGAGTTCCATCAACGGGATGATCTTCCAGCGCGGAAATCCCATGGACCTGGAACGCTGGGCGGCCGACCCGGGCATGGAGACCTGGGACTACGCGCACTGCCTGCCGTACTTCAAGCGCATGGAACACTGCGTGGCCGGGGCCGACGAGTGGCGCGGCCAGGGCGGCCCGCTGTGGCTGGAGCGCGGCCCGGCGAGGAACCCGCTGTTCGCCGCGTTCCTCGAGGCGGCGCAGCAGGCCGGCTACCCGCTGACGTCCGATGTCAACGGCTACCGCCAGGAGGGCTTCGCCCGCTTCGACCGCAACATCCGGCGGGGCCGGCGCTGGTCGGCGGCGCGCGCCTACGTCCACCCGGTGAAGAAGCGGCCGAACCTGACGGTGCAGTGCTTCTCGCAGGTGGACCGCGTGCTGTTCCGGGGCAGGCGGGCGGTGGGTGTGGAGTACCGCCGGTGGGGCCGGGACCGCCGGCGGGTCTTCGGCGGCGAGGTGGTCCTCTGCGGCGGCGCCGTCAACACGCCGCAGCTGCTGCAACTGTCCGGGATCGGCAACCCCGACGAGCTGCGCCCCCTGGGCATCGACATGGTGCACGAGCTGCGCGGCGTCGGCGAGAACCTCCAGGACCACCTCGAGGTCTATGTCCAGCACGCCTGCAAGCTGCCGATCTCGTACAATCCGTCGCTCAAATGGTCCCGGCGTCCCGCGATCGGCCTGCAATGGCTGTTGTTCCGCACCGGACCCGCGGCGACCAACCATTTCGAGGCGGGCGGCTTCGTCCGCGGGAACGACGTCGTGCGCTATCCCAATCTGATGTTCCACTTCCTGCCCATCGCGGTGCGCTACGACGGCACGCCGGTGAACGCCGAACACGGCTACCAGGTCCACATCGGGCCCATGTATTCGGACGTGCGCGGGTCGGTGAAAATCAAGTCCCGGGACCCGAGGGTGTATCCGGCGCTGAGGTTCAATTACCTGTCGACCCCGAACGACCGCAAGGAATGGGTGGAGGCGATCCACGTGGCCCGGGACATCCTGTCCCAGCCGGCGTTCGCCCTGTACGACGGAGGCGAGTTGTCACCCGGCCCCGGGGTCCGGACGGACGAGGAGATCCTGGAGTGGGTCGCCCGTGACGCCGAGACCGCCTACCACCCCTCCTGCACCGCCCGTATGGGCGTCGACGACATGTCGGTGCTGGACCCCACCTCCATGCGGGTGCACGGTGTCGAGGGGCTGCGCGTCGTCGACGCCTCCGCGATGCCGTACCTCACGAACGGGAACATCTACGCGCCGGTGATGATGCTCGCCGAGAAGGCGGCCGACCTCATCCTGGGCAACACCCCCCTGCCCCCGGCCACGGCCGACTACCACCGGCACAGCACCCAGGAGAGCTGACACCGTGTCGATCGAGGGAGGAAGCGGCGGCGCACCGGAGCCGCAGGACCCGGCAGCGGCGGTCACCGGCCCGGGACGGGACAGCAGGCTCAAGCCCGTCGTCTTCTTCGGGTCGTCCGCGCTCATCCTCGCCATCTCCATCTGGGCGATCATCACGCCGTCGGGCGCCGAGAGCACCATCGGCGTCGTGGTGGACTGGATCTCCTCGGTGTTCGGCTGGTACTACTTCCTCGCCGCCACCCTGTACCTGGTGTTCGTCGTGTTCGTCGCGTCGTCCCGGTACGGGGCGATCAAGCTGGGCCCGCAGCACTCCACCCCGGACTACGGGTTGTTCGCGTGGGCGACCATGCTGTTCGCGGCGGGCATCGGCATCGACCTGATGTTCTTCTCCGTCGCCGGGCCGGTCAGCCACTACCTCGCCCCGCCCGAGGGCGACCCGGAGACCGTCGAGGCGGCCCGCCAGGCGGTGGTGTGGACCCTGTTCCACTACGGCGTCACCGGGTGGGCGATGTACGCGCTGATGGGCATGGCGCTCGGGTACTTCGCGTTCCGCTACCGGCTTCCGCTGGCGATCCGGTCCGCGCTGTACCCGATCATCGGCAAGCGCATCCACGGCCGGATCGGTGACGCGGTGGACCTGGCGGCCATCATCGGGACGGTCTTCGGCATCTCCGTGTCGCTGGGCATCGGCGTCGTGCAGCTGAACTACGGGCTGACGTTCCTCTTCGACATCCCCCAGGGGACGGCCGCGCAGATCGGTCTGATCGCCGTCGCCGTGGTCATGGCCACGGTGTCCGCCGTGGCGGGCGTGGACCGGGGCATCAGGCGCATGTCCGAGCTCAACGTCGTCCTCGCCGTCCTGCTGATGCTGTACATGATGTTCGTCGACAGCCCGCTGCGGATCCTCAACAGCCTCATCCTCAACATCGGCGACTACGTCAGCCGCTTCCCGTCGATGACGCTGAACACCTTCGCCTACGACCAGCCGACCGACTGGCTCAACGCCTGGACGCTGTTCTTCTGGGCCTGGTGGATCGCCTGGGCGCCGTTCGTCGGGCTGTTCCTGGCGAGGATCTCGCGCGGCCGCACCATCCGGCAGTTCGTCGCGGCGACGCTGGTCATCCCGTTCCTGTTCACGCTCACCTTCCTGTCGGTCTTCGGCAACAGCGCGCTCGGCCTGGTGCGGGCCGGCAACGCCGCATTCGGCGAGACCGCCGCCAACACCCCCGAACAGGGCTTCTACGAACTGCTCGCGCAGTTCCCCGGTGCCACGTTCAGCGCCGGACTGGCCACCTTCGTCGGACTGCTGCTGTACGTCACCTCCGCGGACTCCGGCGCGCTGGTCATGAGCAACCTCAGCTCACACCTGCGCACCCCGCTCACCGACGCGCCTGCCGTGCTGCGCATCTTCTGGGCGGGGGCGACCGGCCTGCTCACCCTGGCGATGCTCCTCGTCGGGGGCGTGACGGCGCTGACCGACGCGACGATCATCATGGGCCTGCCGTTCTCGTTCGTGATGTTCCTGATCATCTGGGGCCTGTACAAGGCGCTGCGCGTCGAGCGCATGCGGGAGGACGCGCTGACCAGCACCCTCCCGTCCTCACTGTCCGGCCGCATGGTGCACGGCGGCCGGGGCGCGGAAGGGAACTGGCGGCGGCGCCTGGCCAGGGCGATGAGCTTCCCCACCCACCGGGCGGCGGTCAGGTTCGTCGACGAGGTGTGCCACCCGGCCTTCGCGGACGTCGCCGCGGAGCTGGGCCGACAGGGGACGGAGGCGTCGATCGTCGAGGGGACCGACGAGGCGAGCGGCCTCCCGCACGTGGAGCTACGGGTTCCGATGGGCGGGAACGAGGTCTTCGTCTACCGGGTGTGGCCGGTCGAGGTGCCCACCCCGGCGTTCGCCCACCGTGTGGTCACCGAACACGACATGTACGTGCGGTTCGAAGTGCACCTCGCCGACGGCAGCCAGGGCTACGACGTGATGGGCTACAGCAAGGAGCAGCTCATCGGCAACGTCCTCGACCAGTACGAACGGCACCTGGAGTTCCTGCGGCTGCACCGGGAGGCCACCGCACGCTCGGCCCTCCCCGACCACCGCCCCGACACGGCCGAGGCCCACCCTCCCGACGAGGACGCCTGACGCCCGGCGTCACCCGCCTTCGGAACACGACAAGCCGTCAGGACGCCCGGCGCGGTGCGGGGAACGAGGGCGGTGGCGCCGTCGTCACCGATACGTCGAAGCCGTGCCCAGCGGCCCCGCGTCACCCGCACCTCGTCTCCACCCCCCGGCCGGTGCGGCGCGCGGGGCGGGGGCGCGGGCCTTCGGGTTCCGTGCCGGAGTGGTGGGTGGGGGGCTGAGAGAGTAGAGGTATGGACATCGTTCGTCGGAACCGCGTCACGGTCACCGGTGCCCCGCGGGGGCCGGTGGTGGTGCCGGCCCACGGGTGGGGTGGTGATCCGACCTTTCGGTGCCTGACGGTGCCCGCCCCGGCGGAGGACCACCGCGTGGGGTGCGACCACGTGGGCTCCGGCCGCTCTGACCCTTCCGGTCTCCCTGCGGAGGCTCACGCCTCCTCGGACGGGTGCACCCGGGTCGTGGGGTGCGAGGCGCTCGACCCGCGCGACGCGGTGTGCGCGGGGCACTCCGCCGGCGCGGTGAGCGACGTGCGGGCCTCCGGCGTGGCTGCGGAGCGCGCCGGCGCGATCACCGACTTCCCGGCGCGCCTGCCATGACGTGCGACGCCGGGCAGCAGCCCGACCCGCAGGGCCGCAGGACGGCGAACGCGACGTTCGCCGCGCTGCTGGAGGACAGCGCCGAGGAACTGTACGACGGCGCTCCGTGCGGGTACCTGTCCACCTTGATGGACGGCACCATCGCGAAGATCAACAGCCGGCTGCTGGGCTGGCTCGGCCTGGAGCGGGAGGCGGTGGTGGGCCGGATGCGCTTCACCGACCTGCTGACCGTGGGCGGCAGGCTGTACCACGAGACGCACTACGCGCCGCTGCTGCGGATGCGGGGCGAGATCAACGGCATCGCCCTGGAGGTCAAGCAGGCCGGCGGCGGCCGGATGCCGGTCCTGGTCTCCTCCGTCGTCAAGCACGGCGGTACCGGCGACCCGCTGCTGATCCGCACCACCGTCTTCGACGCCCGGGACCGCCGCGCCTACGAAGAGGAACTCCTGCGCGCCCGGCAAGCGGCCGACGGAGCACGCAAGCAGGCGGAGGCCGACCGGGCCCGGCTGCAGGACGTCCTCGCCGTGCTCCAGCAGTCGCTGCTGCCCGCCACCCTGGCGCGGGTGCCCGGCGTGGAGACGGCGGCCCACTACCGCACGGCCTCCCCGGACCAGCTCGGGGGCGACTTCTACGACCTCTTCCCCGCCGACGGCACGCGCTCCGCGTTCTTCCTCGGTGACGTGTGCGGCAAGGGACCCGAAGCCGCTTCGGTCACCTCTCTGGCCCGCTACACCCTGCGCGCCGCCGCCCTGCACGACCCCGACCCCGTCTCCGCCCTGTCCACCCTCAACCAGGTGCTCCTCGAGCGGTACACCGGGACCGACCCGCGCTACTGCACGGCCGTCTTCGGCGTCCTCGAACCCGACCCCGCCACCGGGCGGGTCCACGTCCGTCTCGCCTCGGGCGGCCACCCCTCGGCCCTCGTCCTGCGCGCCGACGGCACGGCCGACTTCCTGCCCACCCCCGGGGGCCTCCTCGTCGGCATCCTCCCCGACGCCCCCTTCACCACCGCCACCACCACCCTCGCCCCCGGTGACACCCTGCTGCTCTACACCGACGGCCTCACCGAGGCCCGTACCGGTGAGGATCGCGCCTCCCTGTACGGGGAGGAGGCCCTGCGCGCCTTCGTCGCGGGCCATGCCGGCGAGCCGCCGCGCGCCGTCATCGAGGCACTGACCGGCCTCCTGGACGGTTTCGGTGACGGCCTCGACGACGACACCGCCCTGCTCGCCCTCGGCGTGCCGGGCCACGCCGCCCCCGGGACGAGGACCGCCGGACGAGCACCCTGAAGATCGCCACCCGAACGCCCCGACCGGCCCCGTCCTGAAGGTCGTCGGCGATCTCGACCACGCCACCGCCGGCGAACCGCGGGCACGCGTCACCACGCTCACCCTCCAGCCGGGCCGGCGCCTCGTCCTGGACCTCCGCGGCCTTGCGTACGGCGACTCCAGCGGCGTCTCCGCCCCGATCGTCATCCGCAACCACGCCCTCGCCGCCGCCGATGTCGCGCTCGCCGAGGCCCCGACCGCACTCCGCGCGTCCCGCGCATTGTGGCCAGGCCCAGGTCTTCGCCCCTGACCCGACCGCGACGCCGCCGGTCGCCTCTGACCAGGTGTTCCTGACCTGATGACCCGGCATGCGGGCCGTTTGGAGCACAGGGAAATCGGTGTCCTCCGGGTATGGCGCCGTGCCAAGATCCAGCGCATGGCTGTTCGCTATCCGTCCCCCCTTCGTCCCGGTGACCGTGTCGGTGTCACCTCTCCGTCGAGCGGGGTCGCGAAGGAAATGCGTGAGCGCCTCAACGTCGCCGTTCGTGACGTCCGAGGCCGCGGATACGAAGTCGTCATCGGCCGGTGCATGGACGGTTCCGGGCACGTCAGTGCTTCGGCAGCTGACCGCGCGAGTGAACTGATGTCGATGCTGACCGACTCCACCATCAAGGCCATCGTGCCGCCGTGGGGCGGAGAGACCGCGATCGACCTGCTACCGCTGCTCGACTGGGACAGGCTGCGGGAGGCAGAGCCCACCTGGCTCGTCGGATTCTCCGACATGTCGACCCTGATCACGCCGATGACTCTGCTCACCGGGACGGCGACAGTCCATGGCAACAACCTCATGGACACGCCCTACCGAGTGCCCGAAGGACTGCGATCGTGGCTCGACATCGTCGCGGCGCCCCTCGGGCACCAGTTCACCCAGACCCCGCCCGGTCGCCATCGGGCCACCGGCTTCGACGACATCGCCGCCTTCCCCGACATACGCGACTACACGCTCGACTCCGTGGGCGCCTGGACCCGCCTCGACGGGAGCGGTGACGTGGAGGCCGAGGGAAGGCTGATCGGCGGCTGCATCGAAACTCTGTGCAATCTCGCGGGGACGGCCTACCTCGACGTCTCGGCCTTCGCTCGCAAGGAGTCACCGGGTGGGCTCCTCGTGTATGTGGAGGCAGCCGACGACGATGCCTTCACCATCTGCCGGAACCTCCATGGCATGAGGCTCGCTGGGTTCTTCGATCGGGCGAACGCGGTTCTCGTCGGCCGGACCACCGCACCCGACAGCCGTTCCCTCACTCAGCACGAGGCCGTCCTCGACGCACTTGGTTCTCTCGACGTGCCGATCATCGCCGACATCGAGTGCGGCCATGTGCCGCCCTACATGCCGATCGTCAACGGGGGGTACGGCCGCATCGTTCACACCCCGAGCCGGAGCGAACTGACGCAGACCTTGGACTGACACAGCAGACCGGCCGTCCGGCTCTGACGGAGGTGGGTCGGGTCGACGGCACGGCCCCCGCTTCCGGTGCGCTCTCTCGTCCAGCCGGTGCGGGGCTTCTGCGGGTCAGGCGCGCCCGGTCATCATGGTGGTCAGTGCGCACTTCAGGTGTGCTTCGGAGTGCTGGGGAAGACGTTCGTAGTCGCGGGCGTCGCGGCGGGCGTTCATGCATCAGCCGGTCGTGCGCTCGACTTCCCAGCGGCGGGACAGGACGACGAAGCCCTCGTACGGCCGGCGCGGCGGAGGCGGTGCGTCCGGCGCCCGTCGCGTCCGTGACCGGCCGCCTCGTGCGATGCGTCCTTACCACCGGCCGTCCGGTCGCCGGCCCCCCGCGCCCGGGCCCGCCCGGCGCCGCCGCTCGGCACGGGGCCGTCCGCCCGGGGCCGGTGGACCGCGGCCGCCGCCACCGTCCGCCGACCCCCCCGGCGCCATGTCTCGACCCGCGCCACCGGGGTACCCGTGCGGGCCCGTACCCGCACCGTCCACTGGAGCGACCTGCCGGGAGTGTGGTCATGAGCAGCGCCGTACCGAGCCGGAGCAAGCCGATCATCGTCGGTGTGGACGAGGGGGCGGGCCAGGAGGACCTCGTCCTCTTCGCCGCGCGGGAAGCGGCGCTCCGGGGCTGCCCCCTCCAGGTCGCCCACGCGATCCCGTTGCCGTTGACCGGCATGCGCGGCGAGCCCGCCGAGCACGACGGGGGCACGGCGGCGAGCGAGGGAGCACGTCTCCTGCGCCCGTACGAGGACCTCGCGCGGTCCGAGTTCCCCGAGGTGGCCGTCGGGGGTGAGCTGCCCTTCGGGCACGCGGCGGCCGTACTGGTCGAGCGGTCCCACGACGCGGAGATGATCGTGGTCGGCCATCGCGGCAGCGGCGGCTTCCCGCGGCTCCCGCTGGGCTCGGTCAGCTGGCAGGTCGCCACCCACGCGCAGTGCCCGGTGATCGTGGTGCGTCCCGGCGTGACCGCGGAGCCCCGGGAGGGGCGCGTCGTGGTCGGCGTGGACACGGGGGACGCCTCCCTGGAGGCCCTGGACCTCGCGTACGTCGAGGCCGACCTGCGCGGAGCCCGCCTGGAGCTGGTCCACGGCGCCTTCAGCCCCGGAATGGTCCCCACCGGCCCGATCGGCATGGTGCCCCCGGACTTCGCGACCCTGGACCAGGGGGCGCGGGACTTCCTCACGAAGGAGATCGACCGACGGCGCGACCGCCACCCCGCCGTGCGGGCCGACCTGCGCATCGAGCACACGCGCCCGGCCACGCTGCTCGCCGAGGCCTCACGTGACGCGTCCCTGCTCGTCGTCGGATCCCACGGCCGCACCGGCCTGCGCAGGCTGATCCTCGGGTCCGTCAGCGCGGAGGTCCTGCACACGGCCGAGTGCCCCGTCGCCGTGACGCCGGCCCCGGACGCCCCGGACGCCGACTGAACCACCTCCCCGCGCCGGGGCGGCGGCGGCCGGCGCACGGCTCCCGGAGGAAGGGCGGCCGCATGAGCACACCACGAGAGCACACCAAGCCGATCATGGTGGGGGTGGCGGACGGCCCCCTCCCGCACGCGGTCGTACGGTTCGCGGCCCACGAGGCCGCCCTGCGCCACGCGGAACTGCGGATCGTCCACGCCCTGCCGCTCCTGGCCCCGGCCGACGACCGCGTCCGCTCGCCGGAGTCCACGGCGCGCGGCGCCGCGGTCGTGGAGGGCGTCGAGGAACTCGTCCGCCTGCAGTACCCCGACGTCACGGTCACCTGCGCGCTGCCCATCGGGCACCCGGCCGGCATGCTCGTCGACCTCTCCGCGCAAGCCGCACTCATCGTGCTGGGCCACCGGGGCAGCGGCGGCTTCCCGCGCCTGCCCCTGGGGTCGGTCAGCTGGCAGGTCGCCACGCACGCGCATTGCCCCGTGGTCGTCATCCGGCCGGGACGGACCGCCCACCAGCCACACGGCCGCGTGGTGATCGGGGTGGACGTCGACGACGTCTGCGACGAGGCGCTGGACCTCGGCTACGCGGCGGCCGACCGCCGCAGGGCCCATGTGGACCTCGTGTACGCGGAGGACGCGCGCTTCCCGCCGCCCGCTCCGGTCGGCGTGGTGCCGCCGGTCTTCGGCCTGCTGCCGCCCGGTCCGGTCGAACCGCTGCCGGAGACCGGTGCCGGGCACGACGCGGCGAGCCACGTCCTCCACCGGGAGGTCTCCCGGCTCGGGAGCCGGTACCCGCGGGTGGACGCGGACGCCCACATGGTGCCGGGCAGGCCCGCGGACGTCCTGGTCGAGTGGGCGCGCGACGCGACGCTGCTCGTCGTCGGCTCGCGCGGCCTCACGGGCTTGCGCCGCCTCCTGCTCGGCTCGGTCAGCGCCGAGGTGCTGCACACGGCCGAGTGCCCCGTGGCCGTCGTCCCCGCTCCCGCGCGGGACTGACGGTCCCCGGCCACCGGGACCGCGGGCGTGCGATCACCGCGACCGTGACGGTCCGCTCCCGTCACGCACCGCCGTGGTCGTCGCGCGGGCCGTCCTCGGCGTCGTAGACGAGGAGGCCGTCCGTGCGCAGGCGCACCCCGGGCGTGGGGGAGTGCGGGCTCAGCCGGCCGTCGTGCATGAGGTGGCCGACGGGGGCGCCGCGTGCCAGGACGGCGAAGTCGGCGATGAGGCGCCGGTGGCACCGCCACCACACCGCCTCGCTGCACATCACCGCCGTGCGGTCCCGCTCCGCCTGCCGCAGCACCCGGTCCACGGCGGCGACGAACTCCGGCGTGCGGGTGTGCCCGGCGTAGCCGCGGAAGGAGGCGTTGCGCCAGACCGTGTCGGGCGAGTCCGGCGACGCCCTGCGGAATCCCCCCAGGTCCGGCTCCCACCGGTACGCGATGCCCTCCTCGGGCAGCCACTCGGCGAGCCGCTGCCGCGACACGTCCGGGTCCCGGCGGCTGCCCGGGGCCGTCCTGACGTCCACCACGGCCGTGACGCCGGCCCGACGCAGCAGCTCCGTCAGCACCGGTCGGGCGGCCGTGCTGTGACCGAAGGTGATCAGCTGCGTCATGGGTCTCCTCCCGGGTGCCGCGTACGGGTCCCGTGGTCGCCGCCGCGGCCGATGCGGCGGATCGCCGGCCGGCCCATGACGGGTATCACCGCCCGGCCCGGCGCAAACGGAGGGTCGTGCTCCGACCGGCGGACCTCCCCGAGCGCACCACCGGCACCGGCGCCGGGGGTACGGCTCCGACCGGCGACACCGTGGCGTGGCGCCACGGTGTCGCGGGGTCGTGGGGGTGGCGGGTGCGGTCCTCGGTGCCGGTGGGACGGGCAAGGGGGCAGCGTCGTGGAGCGCCGAGGGGGCGGAGGACGTGACGGGCGGCTTCGCGCAGGGGGCGACGCCTGAGCATCTGGCCAGGAGCCGCCGGACCGGCTCACCCCGGTGACGAGCGGCCTCGGCCCGCTGCTGCTCGCTCGTCGTCGGCGAGGCCAAGGCCGGGCCCGGAGCGCCGCCGCACACCGCCTCGTTGGTGACCACGCCCCTCGGCGGAGGGCCGCGCGGGCCGCCCCGGCGCCCGACGCCGGCTACGCCCCGCGTACGGCGGCGAGGGCCTTGCGCGAGGTCTCTTCGGCGGTACCGCTGATGGGGACACGCGCCCCCCGCTCGCCGGCGGCCAGCGGTTCCAGGGTGTCCAACTGCGAACGGAGCAGCGACACCGGCATGAAGTGGCCCCGGCGCGCCGCCATGCGTTCGGCGATGAGCTCCGCCGAGCCGTGCAGGTGGACGAAGAACACCGACGGCGCCGCCGACACGAGACGGTCGCGGTAGCGCCGCTTGAGCGCCGAGCAGGTGATGACCCCGCCGTGTTCGCGCTGATCGTGCAGCCACTGCGCGATGGTGTCGAGCCACGGCCCCCGGTCGGCGTCGTCCAGGGCGACCCCGGCCCGCATCTTGGCCACGTTCTCCGGCGGGTGGAAGTCGTCCGCTTCCGCGAACGGCACCTCCAAGGACCGCGCCAGGGACTGCCCGACCGTCGTCTTGCCGGAGCCCGACACACCCATCACCACGACCAGCGGAGCACCCTCGTCCCACACCATCACCTCAGGCTAACGCAGCATCACGAATCCACAGGAGGCCGGGTCGTGACGACGGACGACCGGAGGGCCGACCGGAGGGACGGCAAAGGGCCCCGGCGAAGACCGCCACGGCGAAGAGGACGGGGAGGAGAGGGGGAACCCGGGGCGTACGACGACTCAGAACCGGTGGTCGATCTTCTTCTCCCGCAGCAGCTCCTCCAGCTCCCCGTCCGATAGTGGGTGCAGGGAGTCCAGGAAACGGCGCAGCCCGGCTTCGTCGAGGGTCTGACTGGTGACCTCGGCCTCCGCGTTCCGGTGGCGGCGCGCGAGGGCGACCTCGCGAGTGCCGCCCGGGAGGTCACGGACCGTGCGCATCCCGCCGTGCGCGTCCACCGCGCAGGTCACGCCCGGCGCCGGGAGCTCGGGGCAGCGGAGCACCGGCGTGTGCGCCGGGCGCACCGCCAGGGACACGTACGCGAACACGTCCTGCCGGACGGCGCGGTACTCGACGGCGAAGTACGCGGAGCCGGCCTCGACGCGGGAGACCTGCATGCCGGGCGGTGCGGTGCCCAGGTGCATCAGCTCCGGGTTCTCCCGCAACCGCGCGACGTCGGCCTCGTGCCGGTGCCGCTCCGACTGCGCCGGACCGACGAAGCCTCCGTAGGCCACTGCGACCGCCAACGCCGCCACCGCGCCCAGCCGCAGCCACCGGTCCGGCACGAAGAGCGCCGCGGCCACGGCGTACGGCACCCCCGTCAGCGCGAACCGGGTACCGGCGCTCCCCAGGTCGACGCCCTCGTCGTAGGCGGCCAGTCCCGCCAGGACGCCGAGGGTGCCGAGGACGAAGACCAGTACCGCCCACCCGAGCCGCCGGGGCACGGAGCCGCACAGCGGCACCACGGTCCGCGCCGGTGCGCCCGCCGCGGCCAGCAGGCCGACCGCCGCCGGCACGCCCAGCGCGAGGACCGGTACCGCCGCACCGGGCCCACCGCCCCAGGCCGCCCCCAGCACGCCCAGGCCGAGCATCGGCACCACGACCGCCATCGTCCCCCACACCAGGAAGAGGTGCAGGACCGTCAGTGCCCTTCCAGCGCTCGTCATGTCGCGGATCCTGTCAGCAGGCGTCACGGGGCACATGAGTTCCCGTACTCAGTGCCGCGTCCGCTTGCCCGGGGCGCGTACCGCGGCGACGAGGACGGGGTACGCCGGTGCCGCCGTGACCGGGACGCGGGCCGGTTCGATCCGGAAGCCGAAGAACCCGCGCCGGCCGGCGCCCCGCTCGAGCGGTCCTCCCCGTCGGAGGATCCGGGGCCGTCCCCTACAGATCGATCACGACCTTGACGTCGTCCGGCTGCCGCCGGAACGCGTCGGGGGCGCTTTCGAGCGGCACCCGCCTGGTGATCAGGCGTTCCAGCCAGGTCGGATCGGCTTTGGCCAGCTCGTCGGCGGCCTGCCGGTAGTGCCGCAGGTTCGCGTTGACGGACCCGACCACGGCGTCGTTCTCCAGCACGATGTCCCTGTTGATCGAGCCGGCGTCCACGGTGATGCGGCGGCCGGCGGGCGACACGCCGGTCAGGCACACCACCCCGTACGAGGCGGTCCCGGTCAGCGCGGCGAGGACCAGGCCGCCGGCTCCGGTGGCTTCGATGATGACGTCCGGGCAGACCTTCTCGATCACCCGCGTGGCGTCCTCGGTGTGGTACACGGCACCCAGGTCCCGCACGAGCGCGGGCTTCGGCCCGTCGGTCACGCGGTCCAGGACGTGCACCTCCAGTCCGCGCTGCGTACCGAGCAGGGCGGCCAGCAGGCCGATCGGGCCGGCGCCGGTGACCAGGGCCCGCCGCGGCTCGAACCAGGAGCGCCGACCGACGCGCTCCACCTGCTCCCACGCCTTGGCCACGACGGAGGTGGGTTCCATGAGCACGCCGACGGGCTCCAGGTGCGGTTCGAGCCGTACCGCGTAGTCGCTCTCCACGCACCACAGCTCGGAGCCGTAGCCGTCGATCTCCTTGATGCCGCGCTCCGTGTAGCGGCCGTTGCGGCACATGTCGAACTCGCCGTGCGCGCAGGCGCCGCACGGTACCGGATCCGGTCGGCGCACCACCCCGGCGACCAGGTCGCCGGCCGCGAGGCCGCTGCCGGGGGCGGCCCGCTCCACGCGGCCCAGTGACTCGTGTCCGAGGACGAGCCGATCGCGCCCCGGCGGCGCCCATCCGTACTGGCCGTCCGCGATCTCGTGGTCCGTGCCGCAGACGCCCATCGCCAGGCCGCGGACGAGGACCTCCCCGTCCGCGGGGGAGGGGTCGGGGACCTGCCGCACCTCCAACGAGTCCTTCCGGCCGGGCCGTACGGTCAAGGCGCGCATGGGTCGTCCGCCTCCCTCTCCACTCGCTCGTCGTGTCCGTCCGTGCCGATCACGGCCGTCGGGCGCGGCGCCGCCGCCCCAGGACCCGCCGTCCGCGAGTCCGGTCCGTCCACCGGTCCGGTCGGTCCGGCGGGCGGGTGGTCGAGCGGCACGCCCAGCGGGACGTGTACCTGTTTCGGCGCCGAGTACGCACGCGCGCGGCCGCCGGACGGCTGCCGGGCCCGCGCGCACCGGCCGCGGTTCGTCCGGCGAACGTCCCACGGGGCCCTGCTCCTGCCGCTCCTGCACGCGCGGGGCTCAGCGCCTCCGGGCTTCGGCGTCGCCGTCGTGGCCGGCTCATGAGAAGGCCGGGACGATCGGGGAAGGCCGGGACGACCGGCCGAACACGCGGCACGCCGCCGCATGCGCCGGGGAGGCGTGCCGTACCCCCCGGACGATCCAGGCGGTGTCCGCCTCCCCCCCCGACTCCGTGTGCCGTCCGGCGATCGTCCCACCCGGGTGGGGGGCAGGACACTGCCGAACCCCGGCAGTCTTGCCGCGCGCCCCGTGCCGCTGCCGTGCGCCCGGGGCCCGCATCCGGCCGGGGCGACCGCCCGGGGACCGGCACGGAAGGGAGCGGGCACTCCGCGCGACCGGTGGCGGCCGGTGCCCCGCGTGCCGTAGGAAGGACAGTGGGCGGTCGTCCCGGCTGTGGCCCGCCCGCCGGGTCCCGGCCGCCGGTGGCCCCGCGCGGCGCCCACCGGCACGGGCAGGGCCGTCGGCGGAGCTGGGTCCGGGCGCGCGCGGGAGAGGAGCAGGGGCATGGTCGAGGTCGTCGCGTACGGGGTGGTCCCCGACGAGCGTCCACTGCTGGAGGCGGCGCTCGCCGACCGGCACCGGGTGCGGTGCCTCGACTTCTTCCTCGACGGGGACACCGCGTCGACGGCCGCCGGGTACGAGGTCGTGTGCAGCAGCGTGAACGACGTCCTGGACGCGAAGGTCCTCGGCGTCCTCCACGAGGGGGGCACGCGGATGGTCGTCCAGCGCTCCACCGGATACAACAACATCGACGTCGACGCGGCCCGCAGGATCGGCGTCGGCGTGGCCCGGGTGTCGTCCTACTCGCCGTACTCGGTGGCCGAGTTCGCCTGGGCGCTGGCCCTCGCGGTCGACCGCCGGCTGGTCCGGGCGACCGGGCGGACCCGGGAGTTCGACTTCCGCCTGACCGGTCTGATGGGCCGGGACCTCCACGGCCGGACCGTCGGCGTCCTCGGCACCGGCAAGATCGGCACGGCGTTCGCACGGATCGCCCACGGCTTCGGCATGCGGCTGCTCGGCTGGGACGTGACGGAGAACCCCGTGTGCCGGGAGCTGGGCATGGAGTACGTGGAGCGGGACCGCCTCTTCGCGGAGTCCGACCTGGTCAGCCTGCACGTACCGCTCGTCCCGCAGACCCACCACCTGGTGGACGCCGCCGCCCTCGCGCTCATGAAGCGGGACGCCATCCTGGTCAACACGGGCCGCGGCGGCCTCATCGACGCCCGCGCCCTGGTGGAGACCCTGCGCGACGGCCGCCTCGACGGCGTCGGGCTGGACGTCTACGAGGAGGAGGCGGGGGTCTTCTTCCTCGACAAGTCGCTGGAGGTGATGACGGACGACGTCCTCGCCCGCCTGATGACCTTCCGGAACGTGCTGATCACCTCCCACCAGGCGTACTTCACCCGGGACGCCGTCGGGCAGATCGTCGACACCACCGCCCGCAACATCGACGACTACCTCGCCGGGCGCACCGGCGACGACGTCCTGGTACCGCCGGGACCCGCCGGCCGCCGGTGACCCGCGGTCCGCGGACCGCCGCCTCCCGGTGACGGAGCCGGGTCCGTACCGGTGGTCGGGAGGTCCCCACCTTGGTCGTTCCGTACCGGTCAGGGCCGTACCCGTCGAGGGTCCGTGCCGGCCGGGCGGTCGGCAGGGGCCCGCCGGCGCGCACGGTCCGGCTCTCAGTCGACGTCCAGGACGTCCGACAGGGGCCGTCGCGGGCTCGCCGGGGCCTGCGGCCCGTAGCCGAGGCGGATCAGCATCTGCGGGAAGCCCGTCCCCGACACCGGATCGCGCAGGACCCAGCGCAGCTCCGGCCACTCGACGGCCTGCGAGTTGAGGGACGTGGAGAGCCCCTCCCGCGTCGCCCGCAGCAGGACCCGCTCCAGCGCCTGACCGGCACGCAGCCAGTCCTCCCTCCCGTCCTCCCGGGTGGCGAGGACCGCCAGGCAGGGCGACCGCTCGAAGACCGCGGACCCGCGGCCCTCGACCCGGCGGCCGGCGGCGAAGTCACGGACGGGCGCCCGTCCGTCGTGGCGCCGGGGGCCCAGGGCGTCGAGCGGGACCCCCTCCGTTCCCCGGCCGTCCGCGGAGCCGGTCCAGTGGGCGATCTCCTCCCGCACGCCGGGGGAGAGGGCCTCCGCGCGCTCGGCGTCCCCCACCAGGTCGAGAACCGCCCGGACCTGCCAGTCACCCGGCACGTCCAGGGTCGCCCCCTCGGCCCGGGCGGCCGCGCGCAACGCGTCGAGTACGGCCGCGGGGACGGCCTCGTCGCGGAACGGCTCCCTGCTCGTGTGGCGCCGCTCGATCGCCGGGTACAGCTCGGCGAGGCCGGCGTCGCCACCGGACCGGACGAAGGTCACCCGGGCCAGGACCTCCGGGTCGGTGGTCTCCGGTACCAGCCGGACCCGCGCCTCCCAGCCGGCGTGCGCCGCCGCGACCCGCAGGTTGAACAGCGCCGCGCCGCAGCCGACGTGCAGCCCGCGCGTCGTCGGGTCGGTGTGGGGCAGCGTCCGTGCGGGGTCACTGCGCAGCGACAGCGTCCCGTCGCGCTCGCCGTACCGGAACTGCCAGGGCTGGACGTTGTGCATGGACGGCGCCAGGGTGGCGTCGGTGACCCAGGAGGCCACGGACGTCGTGTCGGGTGTACGGGTCGGCATCGGAGCCACCTCCGAGGAGCGCGGTCAGGTCGGGGACGGCGGTCCGGGCGACCGGACCCGCACGGGGACCCCGGCCCGCCCGGAGGGACGCCCTTCCGGGTCACGCTCCCAGCGTCGCCACCCGGCGCGGCCACGGGCAGGGGCCGAGCGGGTCCCCGCCGGGGGCCGAAGGTCCCCGGCGCGGGGGCGTGCGGGGTGGGCCGGGTGAGCCGGGCCCCGCGGTGGACCCGCCGTCCGCGGGTCGTCCGTCCGCGGTGGTCCCCCGGTCCGCCGGGGGGGCCACGGATGGCCCATCCGGCCCTTCTCACCGCCGCGCGGCCCGTGTCACGGTGCCTGCGCGCGGTACACGGACGACCATGGGCCCCCGGGGCCGGGCCGCGCGGAGGACCGCGGCCCGGCGCGTCCGCGCCGTGCGGGGACGCGCTCTACGACGGCGCCACGACACGCGCCCCCGGAACGGGACGCCCCCGCAGGGCCGGTTCGCCGGCCGCCCCCTCACGAGACGGAGGAAGCATGCGCAAGGACGAGCGTCCGGACGGCGCCCCGCTGACCGACGAGGAACTCGCCGCGGTCGACGCCCACTGGAGGGCGGCCAACTACCTGTCGGTCGGGCAGATCTACCTCATGGACAACCCGCTGCTGAGGAAGCCGCTGGAACCGGCGCACATCAAGCCGCGGCTGCTGGGCCACTGGGGCACGTCCCCGGGTCTCAACCTCGTGTACACCCACCTCAACCGGGTGATCCGGCTTCGCGGTCTCGACGCCCTGTGCGTCTGGGGCCCCGGACACGGCGGTCCGGCGGTGCTCGCCAACTCCTGGCTCGAAGGCAGTTACACCGAGACGTACCCCGACGTGAGCCGGGACGAGGCCGGCATGGCGCGGCTGTTCCGCCAGTTCTCCTTCCCCGGCGGGGTGCCGAGCCACGTCGCGCCGGAGACCCCCGGCTCCATCCACGAGGGCGGCGAACTCGGCTACGCGCTCTCCCACGCGTACGGTGCCGCGCTCGACAACCCCGACCTCCTCGTCGCGTGCGTCATCGGCGACGGCGAGGCGGAGACCGGGCCGCTCGCCGCCTCCTGGCACTCCAACAAGTTCCTCGACCCGGTCCGGGACGGAGCCGTCCTGCCCGTCCTCCACCTCAACGGCTACAAGATCGCCAACCCGACCGTGCTCGCCCGGCTCCCGGAGGCGGAGCTCGACGAGTTGCTGCGCGGGTACGGACACGACCCCCTGTACGTCGCCGGCGACGACCCGCACCAGGTGCACCGGGCCATGGCGGCCGCGATGGACACGGCGGTCGACCGCATCCGGCGGGTCCAGCGGGAGGCCCGCGACGGCGGAGGGGGCGGGCGCCCCCGGTGGCCCGTGATCGTCCTGCGCACCCCCAAGGGCTGGACGGGCCCCGTCGAGGTGGACGGCCTGCCCGTCGAAGGCACCTGGCGCGCGCACCAGGTGCCCCTGCCCGGCGTCCGCGACGATCCGGCGCACCGCGAGCAGCTGGAGGCGTGGCTGCGCTCCTACCGCCCCGAGGAACTCTTCGACGAGGACGGCCGGCCCCGGCCGCGGGTGCTCGACTGCGTCCCGGACGGCGAACGGCGGCTGGGCGCGACGCGCCACGCCAACGGCGGCCTGCTCGTCCGTGACCTGCCCGTCCCGCCCCTCGACCGCTTCGCCGTGGCGGTGGACCGGCCGGGCCGGACGCGGCACGAGCCGACCCGGGTCCTCGGGGACCTGTTGGAGGCCGTGATGGCGGCCACCGCCGACCGCCGCGACTTCCGGCTCGTCGGACCCGACGAGACCGCCTCCAACCGCCTCCAGGCGGTGTACGGGGCGAGCGGCAAGGCGTGGCAGGAGTCCGTCCTCGACACCGACGAGCACCTCGACCGGCACGGCCGCGTCATGGAGATCCTCTCCGAACACACCTGCCAGGGCTGGCTGGAGGGGTACCTGCTCACCGGCCGCCACGGGCTGTTCTCCTGCTACGAGGCGTTCGTCCACATCGTCGACTCCATGGTCAACCAGCACATCAAGTGGCTCAGGACCTCCCGCGCCCTGCACTGGCGCGCCCCGGTCGCCTCCCTCAACTACCTCCTGACCTCCCACGTCTGGCGCCAGGACCACAACGGCTTCTCCCACCAGGACCCCGGCTTCGTCGACCACGTCCTCAACAAGAGCCCCGAGGTCGTCCGCGTCTACCTGCCGCCGGACGCCAACACCCTGCTGTCCGTCGCCGACCACGCGCTGCGCAGCCGCGACCACGTCAACGTGATCGTCGCCGGCAAGCAGCCCTGCCTGGACCTCCTCTCCCTGGACGACGCCCGCGCCCACTGCGCCCGCGGCGCCGGGGTGTGGGCCTGGGCGGGCAGCGAGGACGGCACGCGCGAGCCCGACGTGGTCCTCGCCTGCGCCGGCGACGTACCCACCGAGGAGGTCCTGGCGGCGGTCACCCTGCTGCGGCGCCACCTGCCCGGGCTCGTGGTCCGGGTGGTGAACGTGGTCGACATGACCCGGCTCATGCCGCGGGAGGAGCACCCGCACGGGATGTCCGACGCCGAGTACGACGCCCTGTTCACCCCGGACAAGCCGGTGATCTTCGCCTACCACGGCTACCCCTGGCTGGTGCACCGCCTGGCCTACCGCCGCACCGGCCACCCGCACCTGCACGTGCGCGGGTACAAGGAGGTGGGCACCACCACGACCCCCTTCGACATGGTCGTCCGCAACGACCTCGACCGGTACCGGCTCGTGATGGACGTCATCGACCGCGTCCCCGGCCTCGGCGTACGCGCCGCCGGGGTCCGGCAGGCCATGGTCGACGCGCGCGGCCGCCACCACGCCTGGATCCGGGAACACGGCACGGACATGCCCGAGGTCGCCGACTGGACGTGGGCCGGCTGAGCCCTCCCGGCCGCGGGCCCGACGGCCCTGCGCCTCCTGCGTTCCCCGCACCCCCCGCACCCCCGGCATCCCCGGCATCCCTGCGTCCCCTGCGTCCCTCGCGTCCCGCGTCCGCCCCCCCCGCACCCCCGGGCTCGCCACGGCCCTCCGCCCCGGCTGCCGGGGGCGCGGGGGGTCGCGCACGGGGCACCGTCGCACCGCGCGTGCGGCCGATAGGCTGACGGTGTGGAGCGGAAGGCCGAGGTCAGGAGGGTGACCGTGAGCGTGGAGGAGCCGCTGTCGCGGATGCCCCAGATGCGGCTCGACGAGTTGCTGGAGGAGCTCCAGGCGCGCATCAACGCGGCCCGGGGCACTCGGGACCGGGTGCACAGCCTGCTGGAGGCCGTCGTCTCGGTGGGCCGGGAGCTGGACCTCTCGCAGGTGCTGCGGCGCATCGTGGAGGCCGCCGCGCTGCTGGTCGACGCGCAGTACGGCGCGTTGGGGGTGATCGGGCCGGACGGGCGGAGGCTCTCGCAGTTCCTCACGGTCGGGTTGACGGACGCGGACATCGCCAGGATCGGTCCCCTGCCGGCGGGGCACGGCATCCTGGGCGAGCTGATCCGCAACCCGGAGCCGTTGCGTCTGGGGGACCTCGGCGCCCACCACGCGTCGTACGGCTTCCCCGCTCACCACCCGCCGATGCGGACCTTCCTGGGCGTGCCGATCCGGGTGCGGGACGAGGTGTTCGGCAACCTCTACCTGACGGACAAGCACGGCGGTGTGGAGTTCGACGCCGAGGACGAGTCGGTGATCTCCACGCTGTCGGTGGCCGCGGGTGTGGCGATCGACAACGCGCGGCTGTACGAGGCGTCGCAGCGCCAGCAGCGGTGGCTGGAGGCGAACGCGGAGATCACCCACAGTCTGCTCTCCGGCAGCCCGCGCCTGGCGGTGCTGGAGCTGATCGCCCGCAGGGCCCAGGAGATCACGGGGGCGGCGCTCGCGGACGTGTCCGTGCCCGTGACGGGGACGGACGACCTGGTGGTCGAGCTGGCCATCGGCGCGGGCGGCGAGACGCGGCGCGGCCTGGTGGTCCCGGTGGAGGGCACCTTGTCCGGTGCCGCCTACCGGGCCGGCGCGCCCGTGGCCACGACTGGTCTCGCGGCGGACGACCGGTACGCGGCGGGGCCGCGCCGCTTCGACGGCCTGGGGCCGGCGGTCGCCGTTCCCCTGAGGTCGGGCGCCAAGGGCATGCGGGGTGTGTTGCTGCTGGCCCGGCAGCAGGGAGAGCCCGTCTTCAGCGAAGGGGAGAGGGAGCCGTTGCTCGCCTTCGCGGGGCAGGCGGCGCTCGCCTTGGAACTGGCCGAACGGCGCAGTGACGCCGAGCAGTTGGCGTTGTTGGAGGACCGGGACCGCATCGCCCGCGATCTGCACGACCTGGCCATCCAGCGGTTGTTCGCGACGGGGATGACGCTGCAGAGCGCGGCGCGGCTGGTGCAGCACGAGGGTGCGGCGGAGCGGGTCTCGCGGGCGGTGGGGGACCTGGACGAGACCATCAAGATCATCCGCTCGACGATCTTCGGTCTGCGGGCCCGTGAGGAGGACGCGGGGCCGAGTCTGCGCGCGCGGGTGGCCCGGGCGGTGGGGGACGCGGCGACGACGCTGGGGTTCCCGCCCCGGCTGAGCATGGAGGGGCTGTTGGACACGGACGTGTCGCCCCTGGTGGCCGATCACGTCGTGGCGGCCCTGACCGAGCTGTTGAGCAACGCCGCCCGCCACGCGCACGGCACCCGCGTGGAGATCGCGGTGCGGGCCACCGCCGACGAGGTGGTCCTCACCGTGGCGGACGACGGCCGGGGGATCCCCGCCGACGGCCGGCGCAGCGGCCTGGGCAACCTCGACGAGCGGGCCCGCGGCGTGGGCGGCACGCTGACGATCGAGCGCCCCGACGACGGCGGCAGCCGACTCGTGTGGCGAGCGCCGATCACCGCCGGCCGCACCGGGTCCGCTACGGGGTGAGCCGCAGGCCCGTCACCAGGTCCGGCCGGATGCGCAGCGCGGCGTTCATGGCGGGGTGGTGTGCCCACGGGCGCAGACGGGCGGCGAAGCGCGCGAGGTCGGCGTCGTCGGTGACCCGGTGGGCGTACCCGGTGACCACCACGCTCCAGCCGACGTGCGTGTCGGGGTCGATGACGTCCGCCTCGTAGGCCACCACGATGCCGGGGGCATCCGGGGGCGCCACCAGGGAGGCGAGCGTCGCACCGTCGTGCAGCCGCACGATGACGTCCTCGCCGTCCATGAGGTGGTTGACCGGGCGGACGGCCGGCAGGGCGTGCTGCGTGAAGACGATGCGCCCGAGGGTGACGGTGCCGAGCAGCCGCAGGGCCTCGGCGCGGTCCAGCCGGGCCACGCGCCGGGGCGCGACCGCCTCGTGGCGTACGTCCACCGTCGGGTGCGTGGCCTGGTCGTTCATGATGCCCACCTTCAGCTCCGTGCTCGTCTCGGGCACCCGGGTGCCCCACGCCAGCGTCCTGCGCGCCCCCGGCGGCGCACCAGGGCCGAACGGTCCCGTGCGCGGTGGCCGGATTCCCGTTGGTCCCGACGGCTCGCGCCCGACCTCCCGTTCGTCCCGCCGGCACCTGCCCGCCGGCACCTGCCCGCCGGTGCCGTCAGGCGAAGGAGCAGGACATCGCGCGGTCCACGCCCAGGGCGCGCAGGACCCGCGCGGGAAGCCGCTGGACGCGGCAGAGGCGCAGGCGCACACCCGCCGCCGTGCAGCGCCGGTGCGTGCGGAGCAGGAGCGCGGCGCCGGAGCTGTCGCAGAAGGTGACGCCCGCGAGGTCGAGGAGCAGTTCGCGCTCCCCGTCCCCCGTGAGCCGGGCCAGCGTCGGCTCGATGCACGCGGCGGTGTACAGGTCCAGTTCCCCGGCCAGGGCCACGGCCACCGTGCTGGGGCCCGTCGGCGTCGTGGTCAGGCTGATCGGAGTCGTCATGGCGGCACCCTCTCTCCGTACGGGCCGCGCCCGGGAGCCTGTTCGCCCCGGCCGCGCCGGTGTACGCAGTCCACCAGGCGGCCCGCCGGGCGCGACAGGCCCGTCGGGTCCCTGCCGCGGGGGCCGAAGGTCCCTCCCCGCCGCGCGGGGCCGGCGGAGGGCGGCGTACGGTCGAACCGGGACGTACGGCCCTGGTCCCGGCTCCGGCGTGCGGGGGAGGATGCGGGGGGATCCGCCCGCGGCGGAGGACACGGCGAACACGGAGAGTGCGATGACGGAGAGCGGCGACGGCCCGAGGGAGAAGGATCCGGTCAGGGTCTTCCTCCTGGACGACCACGAGGTGGTGCGCCGGGGTGTGCACGATCTGCTGGACGCGGAGCCCGACCTGACCGTGGTGGGGGAGGCCGGCACGGCCGAGCAGGCGCTCGCGCGGGTGCCGGCGCTGCGTCCGCAGGTGGCGGTCCTGGACGTGCGTCTGCCGGACGGGGACGGGGTGAGCGTCTGCCGGGAGCTGCGTTCCCGCATGCCCGACCTGGCGTGCCTGATGTTGACGTCGTTCGACGACGAGGAGGCGTTGCTCGACGCGATCATGGCGGGTGCGTCGGGGTACGTGCTGAAGCAGATCACCGGCACCGACCTGGTCACCGCCGTGCGCACGGTCGCCTCGGGGCAGTCGATGCTGGACCCCGGCGCCACGGCGCGGGTGATGGCCCGGCTGCGGGGCGGCGCCCCCCGGCAGCAGGAGGAGCCGCAGGGGCTGTCGGGCCTGACGGATCGTGAGCGGGAGATCCTCGCCCTGGTGGGGGAGGGGCTGACCAACCGTGAGATCGGCAAGCGGCTCTACCTGGCGGAGAAGACGGTCAAGAACAACATCTCCCGGCTGCTCGCCAAGCTGGGCGTCGAACGCCGCGTGCAGGCCGCCGTCATCGCCACCCAGGCCCTGGCCGCCCCCGACGACCGGGGCGGCCGAGGCGGCCAGGGCGGCCAGGCGACGGGACGCGGGGGCCTCCCGCACCGCTGAGCGCTCGGCGGGACGGCGACCCCGACCGGTACGGCGGCCGCGGAGTACGGCGACCCGGGAGTACGACGGTCGCGGACGGGCCCGTCGGGCAGGGCCTCGAACCCTCGCCCGGCGGGCCCGGGCCCGTCAGTCGTGCGGTACGACCGCGACGGGGCAGGGGGCGTGGTGCAGCGCGGCGTGGGCGACCGACCCGATGCGGGTCCCGACGGGGCCGCGGCGCGCCCTGCGGCCGACGACGAGCAACTGCGCGTCCGACAGGGCCGACAGGAGCACCTGCCCGGCGCTGCCGAGCTCGACGTGCTCGGTGACCGGGACGTCCGGGTACCGCTCCCGCCACGGGGCGAGCGCCTCCGCCAGCGCCTTCTCCTCGAACGGCTCCAGCCCGCCGGCCTCGTCCGCGAGGCGCGTGGAGCCGGGGCTGTAGGCGTAGATCGACGGCAGGCTCCAGGCCCGGACCGCCCGTACGGTCGCGCCGCGCGCGGCCGCGGCCTCGAAGGCGAAGCCGAGGACCGCGGCGCTGTCCTCCGCCGTGCCCTGCTGGCCCACGACGACCTCGCCCCCCGTCGACCGGAGCGCCTGCGCGTCCCGGTCCCCGGCCCGCACGGACACCACGGGCCGCTCGGCGGCGGCGATCACCTGCTGCCCGTACGAGCCGAGGAGGAAGCCGACGAGCGCCCCGTACCCCCGGGAACCGAGCGCCAGCACATCGGCCGCCGCGGCCTCCCGCAGCAGCGCGGCGACGGCCGTGTCGTGCACGACCTCGGCGGAGACGGCGAGGTCCGGGTACAGGCCGGTGACCCGCGTCCGCGCCGCCCGCAGCACTGCCTCGGCCGACTCGGCCTGCGTCTCCCTGTCCTGCACCAGGGGCACGTCCAGCGGCTGCCAGAGCCAGGCGTGGACGACGCGCAGCGGCACCCCGCGCAGCGCGGCCTCGTGCGCCGCCCAGTCGGCCGCGGCCAGGCTCTCCTCGGATCCGTCCACTCCTACGGCGATGGCGCGGGTCATGGGGGTGCCTCCATACGGTTCGACGGGCGCGGCCGCTCCGGCCGGGCTCTCGGTGCCTCCAGCATCCCCCCGGGCGGGGCCGTCCGCCGAGGGCCGACCGGCCCTCGGCGGACGGCCGGTCGGGCCACCACGCGGGGGCCTCCCCGGCCCCGTGCGGGTGGGGACCACCGTCCCCCGGCAGGGACCTGTGGCCCCCTGTGCCGGCGGCCCGGACCGAGCACTGTGGGACGTGCAGTCCCGTCCCCGTCCCGTCCTCCCGAGGAGCCCCGCCATGTCCCACACCGTCACCGTCGGCCTCGACGGGTCCCGGGAAAGCCTCGCCGCCGTGGACTGGGCCGCCGCGGAGGCACTGTGCCGGGCGGTGCCGCTGCGCCTGCTCCAGGCGTGGGGCGACGACGACGACCCGCGCACCCGCCTGGTCGACCCGGCGACGGCCCGCGGCTGGGGCGAGCGCACGCTCGGTGCGGCCGAGAGGCGGCTGCGCCGGCGCCACGCCGGTCTCGACGTCGAGACGGAGTGGACCTCCGGCGACCCGGTCGAGGCGCTGTGCGCCGCCGGCGACGAGGCCGAGCTGCTGGTGCTGGGCTCCCGGGGGCTGGGCGCCCTTTCGGGCTTCCTCGCCGGGTCCGTCTCGCTGGCCGTGCTCGCCCGCACCCGGCGCCCCGTCGTCCTGGTCCGCCCGCACGACCGCCCGGCGGCGGGCGAGGGCGGTGCGGCGCCCGTGCCCGGCCCGGCCGGGGACGTCGTCATCGGCCTGGACGCGTCCCGTCCGGGCGACGAGGTGCTCGCCTTCGGCTTCGCCGCGGCCGACCGGTACGGCTGCGGGGTGCGGGTGCTGCACAGCTGGGCCGTGCCGACGCTCTACGGGCCCGACGTGACGGGGGCCCTGCCGATGCTGCTGACGGAGGTCGACCGGGACGCGCGCCGGGCGCTCGACGAGGCGCTGGCGCCGTGGACGGACAAGTACCCCGGCGTGCCCGTCGTCCGCGCGTGCCGCCGGGGCCGGCCGGCGCAGGACCTCGCGGAGGCCGCGCGGGACGCCCGGCTGGTCGTGGTGGGCCGCAAGAACCGGCGCACGCGGGTCGGCGGCCACATCGGGGCCGTCACCCACGCCGTCCTCCACCACAGTCCGGCCCCCGTCGCGGTCGTGCCGCACGACTGACCGCGGCGCCCGCGGGCAAGGCCGGTCGCGACCGGTACGGGGGGGCGACGCCCACGCACCGGCCGGCGGGGCCGGCCCGACGGACGACTCGGCGAGGCCGGCCCGGCTGCCGCAGCCGACGGGACCGGCCCCGCTGCCCACCACGGCGAGGCCCCGCGGGCCCGCCGGGGCCGACCGGCCCGTGGGGTCCGGCCGCCGGACCGGTCAGCCGTCCCGGTCCCCCGTGACCAGGACGACGTCGAGACGGCGCGGGCCGTGGACGCCCTCGACGCGGTCGAGCTCGATGTCGCTGGTGGCCGACGGCCCGGAGATCCAGGTCAGCGGACGCGTCGGATCGAGGCGGGCGAGGGCCTGCGACACGGAGGAGACGACCTGGTCGGGGACGCGGACCACGCAGACGTGGTGGTCGGGGACGAGCGTGATGCGCCGCCTGCCCTGGTCGGGCCCGCCGTCGAGGACGATCGTGCCCGTCTCCGCGACGGCCAGCGCGCACCCGGTGACCACGCTGTCCACGGCGTCCGTCTCCCGCGCCGTCGACTCCTCCCGGTCGTGCACCCGGGTCGCGTCCACCGCCGCCAGCCAGGAGGTCGGCAGCGCCGGCGGCACCAGCACCGACGCCGCGCCCCGGGCCGCGAGGAGCCGCGCCAGCAGCTCCGGCAGGCCCTCCCGCGCGACGCGGTGCACGACCGCCCGGTACTCGGCGAGGTTGTGGGCCAGCAGGTCGACCCTCTCCCCGTCGCTCAGCTCGCCGTGCACCCGCGCGTACGCGCGCTCCACCGGCACGTCCTGCGGCCGCTCGCCGCGCGGCACGTCGGCCAGGGCGCGGCGCACCCGGGCCAGGACCCGTTCCCTGTCGCCGCTCATCGCGCGCCTCCCCGCGTCCGCTGCCACCAGTCCCGGAACGACTCCGCCGGCACGTCCGGCAGCGCGCGGCTGTCCGTCCACGCCCGCCCGGGGCCCGGCAGCCGCCGGGGGTGCCACCGGCGGGTGCGGGCGGCCAGGCGCTGCCCGGCACGCAGGGCCGCCGGGTGGTCGAACACCCAGCGCGCGGCGCGCATCGCGGCCCGTTCCGCCGCGTGGCCCTTCGCCGGCCGCAGGGTGACCCGTACGCCGCGCCGTGTCGCCTCGCCGCCCTCGACGACCCGTTCACGCAGGTGCACGAGGACTTCGGGGATGTCGATGGCGACGGGGCAGACGTCGTAGCAGGCGCCGCAGAGGGTGGAGGCGTAGGGGAGGGAGGCGTCGAGCGGCGTGGTCGTGCCGCGGAGTTGCGGAGTGAGGATCGCGCCGATGGGGCCCGGGTAGGTCGAGCCGTAGGCGTGGCCGCCGGCGCGTTCGTAGACGGGGCAAACGTTGAGGCAGGCGGAGCAGCGGATGCAGCGCAGGGCCTGGCGGCCGACGGTGTCGGCGAGGGCGTCGGTGCGGCCGTTGTCGAGGAGGACGAGGTGGAAGGCGCGGGGGCCGTCGCCGTCGGTGGTGCCGGTCCAGGTGCTGGTGTAGGGGTTCATGCGCTCGGCGGTGGAGGAGCGGGGGAGGAGCTGGAGGAAGACCTCCAGGTCCTGCCAGGTGGGGACGGTCTTCTCGATGCCCACGACGGAGATGAGGGTCTCGGGGAGGGTCAGGCACATGCGGCCGTTGCCCTCGGACTCGACGACGACGAGGGTGCCGGTCTCGGCGACCATGAAGTTGGCGCCCGAGACGGCGACCTTGGCACGGAGGAACTTCTCGCGCAGGTGGAGGCGGGCCGCTTCGGCGAGGTCGGCGGGGGCGTCGGTGAGGTCGTCGGGCGCGGGACGGCCCCAGTCGGCCATGTGCCGGGTGAAGATGTCGCGGATCTCGGTGCGGTTGCGGTGGATGGCGGGGACGAGGATGTGGGACGGGCGGTCCTCGCCGAGCTGCACGATGAGTTCGGCGAGGTCGGTCTCGTAGGAGCGGATGCCCGCCGCGGCGAGGGCTTCGTTGAGGCCGATCTCCTGCGTGACCATCGACTTGACCTTGACGACCTCGGTCTCGCCGGTCGCCCTCACCAGGTCGGTGACGATGCGGTTCGCCGCGGCGGCGTCGGCCGCCCAGTGCACCGTCCCGCCCGCCGCGGTGACGGCCCGCTCCAGCCGCACCAGGTAGTGGTCGAGGTGGCGCAGGGTGCGGTCCTTGATCTGCCTGCCGGCCTCGCGGAGTTCGGCCCAGTCGTCGAGTTCGGCGACGGCGGCGGCGCGCTTGTCGCGGATGGTGCGGGTGGCGTGCCGCAGGTTCGCGCGCAGGGTCCCGTCGCGCACCGCCTGCCGGGCCGCCTGCGGGAACGACGGCATGCCGAGGTGCGTACCGCTCATGCGCGGGCCTCCTGTGCGGTGCTCGCGAGGATCTCGGCGATGTGCACCGGCCGGACCCCGGCCCCCATGCGGCGGATCATGCCGCCGAGGTGCAGCAGGCAGGAGTTGTCGGCCGCGCACAGGGCGTCCGCACCGGTGGAGGCGGCGTGGCGCACCTTGTCCGCGCCCATCGCCGCGGAGACGTCGGCGTTCTTCACGGCGAACGTGCCGCCGAAGCCGCAGCACTCCTCGGCACCGGGCAGTTCCACGAGCCGCAGCCCCCGCACGGCCCGCAGCAGCCGGTACGGCCGGTCCGCCAGGCCGAGACCGCGCAACCCGTGGCACGTCGGATGGTAGGTCACGGTGTGCGGGTAGTACGCGCCCACGTCCGTGACGCCCAGGACGTCCACGAGGAACTCCGTCAGTTCGTACGTCTTCGGGACGACGGGCGCGACGGCGAGGGCGAGCCCGTCCCCGCGGCCCTCCGCCCGTGCCCGCTCGCCCATGCGCGGGTACAGCTCGCGCACCATCGCCGCGCAGGAGCCCGACGGGGTGACCACCGCGTCGTGGCCGCCGAACACCTCGGCGAACCGGCGGGCGAGCGGCTCCGCCTGGCGCCGGTACCCGGTGTTGTACTGCGGCTGCCCGCAACACGTCTGCGCCGCGGGGAAGTCGACGTCGACGCCCAGCCGGGACAGGAGCCCCACCACGGCACGGCCCGTGCCCGGATGGAGCGCGTCGTTGACACAGGTGAGGAAGAGGGCGACACGCATCGCGGCTCCTTCGGTCTCGATCGGTGGGGCTCCGGGGTGGGCACGCTGTCAGGACTCGTACCCACCCGGAGGTATCACGGCCGGGTCCGCCCGGCGACCCGTCGGGCCGCCGCGTCCCACGCGGCCCCCTCGCCCGAGGGCTCGTACCGGCGCAGCGGCTGCGTGCGGGCGACGAGCCCGCGCATCGCGACCCGGTCGCCGACGAGGCCGTGCGCGCGCGCCTGGACGAGGACGTTGCCGAGCGCGGCCGCTTCGGCCGGGCCCGCGACGACGGGCAGTCCGCACGCGTCGGCCGTGAGCCGGCACAGCAGGGCGTTGCGGGCGGCGCCGCCGACCACGTACACCACGTCGACCGGGTGGTCGGCGAGCCGCTGCGCCTCCTCGACCGCCCGGCGGTGGGCCAGCGCGAGCGAGTCGAGGAGGCAGCGGGTCGTCTCCCCGCGCGTCGAGGGGACCGGCTGGCCCGTGGACCGGCACGCGTCGGCGATCCGCTCCGGCATCCGGCCCGGCGGGAGGAACGCGGGGTCCGACGCGTCCACCACCGACCGCAGGCCCGGCACCGCGGCCGCCTCCCGCAGCAGGGCGCCGACGTCGTCCTCGTCCCAGGCGCGCATGCACTCCTGGAGCAGCCACAGGCCCGTGATGTTGCGCAGGTAGCGGACGGTGCCGTCGAGCCCGAGTTCGTTGGTGAAGTTCGCGGCCCTGCTCGCCGCCGTCAGGACCGGCGCGTCGAGTTCCAGCCCGACCAGCGACCAGGTGCCCGTGCAGATGTAGGCGAAGCGTTCGCCGTCGCGGGCCGGTACGGCGACCACGGCGGATGCGGTGTCGTGCGACGCCACGGTCGTGACCGGTACGGGGTCCGCCCGGCCGAGGTGCTCCCGCACGTGCGGCAGGAGCGTCCCGGCCGGATCGCCGGGGTGCCGGAGCGGCGCGAACAGACCGAGGTCGATGTCGAACGCCTCCGCCACGTCGGCCGCCCAGCGGCCCGTGCGCGGGTCGAGCAGCTGGGTCGTCGACGCGTTGGTCACCTCTGTGCCCGCCTCGCCCGTCAGCCAGTACGTGATCAGGTCGGGCACCAGCAGCAGACGCCGCGCGGCGGCGAACTGGGCGCCGTCCCGGGCGGCCAGCAGCTGGTGCAGGGTGTTGAACGGGGCGTCCTGGACGCCGGTCCGGGCGTACAGCCGCTCCGCCGGGACCGTCCGCCGGGCCCGCGCCGCCACGCCCTCGGTACGGGCGTCCCGGTAGTGCGCCGGGGGGCCGAGGAGGTGCCCGTCGGCGTCGAGCAGGCCGTAGTCGACGGCCCAGCCGTCGATGCCGACGGACTTGACCGGACCGGCGGCGCGCAGCCCGTCCAGGACGCCCGCGTACAGGGCGAGGACGTCCCACCGCAGCCCCTCGGGCAGCCGGGCCGGCCGGTTGACGAACCGCGCAACCTCGGTGAGGCCCAGGTCGTCGGGTGTGACGCTGCCGACCATGACGCGTCCGCTGCTCGCTCCGAGGTCGACCGCCGCGAACGCCGTCGCAGCCCCGCTCACCGCAGGAACGCGGCGGCGACGCCGGCGTCGACGGGCACGTGCAGCCCGGTGGTGTGGGTCAGGTCGCCGCCGGTCAGGGCGAACACCGCGTTCGCCACGTGCTCGGGCAGCACCTCGCGCTTCAGGAGGGTGCGCCGGGCGTAGAACGCGCCGAGATCCTCCTCCGCGATGCCGTACGTCGCGGCGCGCCGGGCGCCCCAGCCGCCGGCGAAGATGCCGGATCCGCGCACGACCCCGTCGGGGTTGACGCCGTTGACGCGGATGCCGTGCTCGCCCAGCTCGGCGGCGAGCAGCCGGACCTGGTGCGCCTGGTCGGCCTTGGTGGCGGAGTAGGCGATGTTGTCCGGGCCGGCGACGACGGCGTTCTTGGAGACGACGTAGACGATGTCGCCCCCCAGGCCCTGCGCGGTCATGATCCGCGCGGCCTCCCGCGAGACGAGGAAGGAGCCCCGGGCCATGACGGCGTGCTGGACGTCCCAGTCCCGCGCCGTCGTCTCCAGGAGCGGCTTGGAGATCGAGATGCCGGCGTTGTTGACGACGAGGTCCACGCCGCCGAAGGCGAGCACCGCGCTCTCGAACGCCGCGCCGACCGCCTCCTCGTCGGTGACGTCGACCGTGACCGGCACGGCGGTGTCGGGGCCGCCGAGCTCCTCGGCGACGGCCGCGGCGCTGCGGGCGTCGACGTCGGCGACGACCACGCACGCGCCCTCGGCGGCCAGCCGGTGGGCGACGGCCCTGCCGATGCCGCTGCCGGCGCCCGT
Source organism: Streptomyces kanasensis (assembly GCF_043077165.1). Classification (NCBI taxonomy): domain Bacteria; kingdom Bacillati; phylum Actinomycetota; class Actinomycetes; order Kitasatosporales; family Streptomycetaceae; genus Streptomyces; species Streptomyces kanasensis. The sequence goes on along the minus strand of NZ_JBIBSF010000009.1, from coordinate 332,439 downwards.
CACCAGGGCGACCCGCGTCGCGAGGGGCTTGGGCTCCGGCATGCGCCGGAGCTTGGCCTCCTCCAACTCCCAGTACTCGATGCGGAACTTCTCCGCCTCCTCGATCGGCGCGTACGTCGACACCGCCTCGGCGCCGCGCATCACGTTGATCGCGTTCACGTAGAACTCGCCCGCCACCCGCGCCGTCTGCTTGTCCCGGCCGAAGGAGAACATGCCGACGCCGGGGACGAGGACGATCGCCGGGTCGGCGCCGCGCATCGCGGGGGAGCCGGGGGCGGCGTGCCGGGTGTAGTAGGCCGTGTACTCGTCGCGGTACGCGGCGTGCAGTTCCGCCAGCCGGCCGACCGCGGCCTCCAGGGGCGCCGTGGCGGGGAGGTCCAGGACCAGGGGCCGCACCTTGGTCCGCAGGAAGTGGTCGGGGCAGGAGGTGCCGAGCGCCGCCAGGCGCGGGTGCCCGGCCCGGGAGAGGAAGTCCAGCACGACGTCCGTGTCGGTGAAGTGGCCGACCTGGGGCCGGTCGTGGGAGGCGAGCGCCCGGACGTACGGGGCGAGCGCGGCGGCCCGCGCCCGCCGCTCGGCCGGCGGGAGCGCCCCGTACCCCTGGAGGACCGGGCCGAACGGCTCGGGGCGGCCGCGCTCGGCGAGGAAGGCCTCGGCGGTGCGGATGATGTACAGGGAGTTCGCCTCGCACTCCTCCGAGGTGTCACCCCAGGCCGTGATGCCGTGCCCGCCGAGCACGCATCCGACGGCCTGCGGGTGGGCCTCCTTGACCGCGGCGATGTCCAGGCCGAGCTGGAAGCCGGGCCGGCGCCACGGCACCCACACGACGCGGTCGCCGAAGCACGCGGCGGTCAGCTCCTCCCCGTCGGCCGCGCAGGCCAGGGCGATGCCGGAATCGGGGTGCAGGTGGTCGACGTGCGCCGCCTCGACCAGGCCGTGCATCGCGGTGTCGATCGACGGGGCGGCGCCGCCCCTGCCGTGGAGGCAGTGGTCGAAGGCGGCGACCATCTCGTCCTCCCGCTCGGCCCCCGGGTAGGTGTCCCGCAGCGACCGCAGTCGGTCGAGCCGCAGCACCGCGAGGCCGGACGCGGTGAGCGTGGCGAGGTCACCGCCCGATCCCTTCACCCACAGCAGGTCGACGTCCGTACCGGTCACGGGGTCCGTGCCGGTGCCCTTCGCCGAGGTGTTGCCGCCGGCGTGGTTGGTGTTGCGCGGATCCGCGCCCAGGCGGTGCGAACGGGCCAGGAGGGCGTCCGGCGCGGGAGGCGGGGGGAGGGCGGAAGACATGCATCGTCCTTCGAGACGTGGCGAACGCGGGGGAGGGGGAGAGAGGGAGGGAGGCGAGCCGTCGCGAGCGGGGTGGAGGCGGGGCGCGGCCGTGGGCGGGGCGCGGCCGTGGGTGGCGCGGGGCCGTGGGCGGGGCGGCTCCGGGACGGGAGGGAGTCGGGGCGGGACGCCGCCGTGCGGGAGGGGGCCGCGCGCGGAGGGTCCGGGGGACGGCGTGGAGCGCGGTCAGGCGCCCCAGCCCGCCGGTGTGCCGCCGACCCGCTCCTCGGCGATCCTGCGGGCCCAGCCCGAGCGGGCGTAGGCGGCGAGGGGGTCGGGGTCGAGGCCGCACTCCTCGCGGGCCTCGGCGAGCAGCGGGCGCACGTCCGTGGCGTAGGCGTCCATCAGCACGGCGTTGGCCCCCAGGACGTCGCCGTCCCGCTGGGCGGCGGCGAGTGCCCCGCGGTCCACCAGCAGCGCCTTCGCGGTGGCCTCCTGGACGTTCATCACGGAGCGGATGACCGCGGGGATCTTCGCCTCCACGTTGTGGCACTGGTCGAGCATGAAGGCCACGCCGGCCGCCGGCTCCAGACCCCCGCCCCGGACCACCTCGTACATGATCCGGAACAGCTGGAAGGGATCCGCCGCGCCCGCCATCAGGTCGTCGTCGGCGTAGAAGCGCGAGTTGAAGTCGAAGCCGCCGAGCCTCCCCTCGCGCAGCAGCGCGGCGACGATGAACTCGATGTTCGTACCGGGCGCGTGGTGCCCGGTGTCCACCACGACCCGGGCCCGCGGGCCCAGTTTCAGGCAGTGGGCGTAGGCGGTGCCCCAGTCGGGGACGTCCGTGGCGTAGAAGGCGGGCTCGAAGAACTTGTACTCCAGGAGCATCCGCTGCTCCCCGCCCAGCCGGTCGTACACCTCCCGCAGCGCGTCGGCGAGCCGGTCCTGGCGCGCGCGGACGTCGTCCTGGCCGGGGTAGTTGGTGCCGTCCGCGAACCACAGCTTCAGGTCCCGGGAGCCCGTCTCGTCCATGACGTCGACGCAGGCCAGGAGGTGGTCCACAGCCTTGCGGCGGACCTTCGCGTCGGGGTGGCAGACGCTGCCGAGCCGGTAGTCGTCGTCCTGGAACGTGTTGGAGTTGACGGTGCCGAGGCGCAGGCCGCGCTCCCGGGCGTACGCGGCGAGGGCCGCGTAGTCCTCCACCCGGTCCCACGGGATGTGCAGGGCCACCGTGGGCGCGACGCCGGTGAACTCCTGCACCTTCGCCGCGTCGTCCAGCTTCTCCCGGGGCGTCCGGGGGACGCCGGGCTGGGTGAACACCTTGAACCGGGTGCCGGAGTCGCCGTAGGCCCAGGAGGGCGTCTCGACGGTCTGGGCCTTCAGGGCGGCCTTCACGGCCTCCCGCACATCAGTCATGAGCCACCTCGGGGCGCGCCGCGACCACGGCTGTATGAATCGTTTCACTGACCGTAGGGTCGGGTCTCGTCGAGCGTCAAGAGGTCGCACCGGCCGTCTGCTGAAAGGATTCAGGCAGGCCGGTGGCGGGCGGCCGCTTAGGATGACGGCCGCGGACACCGGAGCGGACGGGACGGACATGGCGGCGGGCATCAAGGACGTGGCACGGGAGGCCGGGGTCTCCGTGGGCACGGTGTCGAACGTGATCAACCGGCCGGACCGCGTGTCCGACGAGGTCAGGGCACGCGTGCACGCCGCGATCCGGAGCCTCGGGTACGTGCGCAGCGAGTCGGCCCGCCAGCTCCGGGCCGGCCGGAGCCGCATGCTGGGCCTGCTCGTCATGGACACCGCCAACCCGTTCTTCGCGGCGCTGGCGCGCGGAGCCGAGGACGTGGCGCGACGGGCGGACCTCGGGGTCATGGTGTGCAACAGCGCGGAGGACGTCTCCGCCGAGGAGTCCTACGTGTCCCTCTTCGCGGAACAACGGGTCAGGGGCGCCCTGCTCGCCACCACCGACCCGGCCGGAACCCCCTGGCGCCTGCTCGGCCGGCAGGGCATCCCGTTCGTCCTGGTGGACCGCGTGGTCGACGAGGCCGAGGCGTGCTCCGTGGCGGTGGACGACGTGGCGGGCGGCCTCCTCGCCGGGCGGCACCTCCTCGACGCCGGGCACCGGCGGGTCGCGTACGTCCGCGGCCCCGACCGACTGCAGCAGGTGCGGGACCGGCGCACGGGCCTCCTCCGCGCCCTGGAGGAGGCGGGCGGCACCGCGGACGACCTCGTCGAGCTGGACGTCGACCGTCTCGACGTCGGCGCCGGCCGGGACGCGGGCGCGCGGCTCCTCGGACTCGCGCCCCGGCCCACCGCCGTCTTCTGCGCCAACGACCTCCTGGCGCTCGGCCTCCTCCAGACGGTCCACGCGGCGGGGGTCCGGGTCCCCGAGGAGCTCGCGGTCGTCGGGTACGACGACATCGAGTTCGCCGAGGCGTCCCTGATCCCGCTCACCTCCGTCCGGCAGCCCGCCGCGGAGATGGGCCGCCTGGCGACGGAGCTGCTGCTGGAGGAGAGCGGGGCCGCGCCGGAGGACCACCGGCACCGCCGGATCGTCCTCCAGCCGGAGCTCGTGGTGCGCCGGTCCAGCCTCGGCCGCTGACCCCCGCCCCTCGGCGCGCCCCACGCCGCGGCCGGAGCGGCCCCGACGGCCCCGACGGCCCCGACGGAGCGGCCTCCGACGGAGCCGACCCCGGTGGTCGCCCTGCCCGGAGCGGCCCCCGGACGGCCGGTCGCCGTGCCCGAGCGCGTCCCTCGCCGTACTCCGGGGGGCGTCACGGCACCGCCGCTCGGCCGCGCCCCGCGGCCCGTCGCGCGGCCCGTGCCGTCAGCCCCGCCGACGCCCAGGGCGCCGCGCGTGGGGGGTGGCGCGGAAGGCGTCGACGCCGACTTCGAGCCGGCCGACCCGTTCGATCCCCACCACCACGCGGTCCCCGTGTCCGAGCGGCCCCACGCCGGCCGGCGTCCCCGTCGCGATCGCGCCACTGGGATGCGGCGTGTCACCGGGGTGCGGCGTCATGACGGAGGAGGCGTACGCGACCGGATCCCGCACGCCGGAGACGAGGTCCGCCGTGCCGGCGGGCAGCGGTCCCGCAGCCTCGGCTGACCGCCCTCAGGACCGGCGGGCAGCGGTCCCGCAGCCTCGGCTGACCGCCCTCAGGACTGGCGGCCCTCGCCGTCGTCCCGGTGGGCGCGGGGGCGGGAGGGCCCGTCCGGGTCGCCCGCGGCGCCGAACCACCGGGACAGCCCGTCGAGCAGGTCCCGCGGGTCGTCGCCGACCCACGCCACGTGGCCGTCCGGCCGCAGCAGCACCGCCGGCACGTCCGGTTCCCCGCCGGCGTCGACGACGTGGTGGACCCGGTCCTCCCAACCCTCCACCGAGAGCCGCCCGCCGGTCCGGTCCAGCAGGAGTCCGCGGCCGTCGTGCATCAGCTCGTACAGGCGGCCCCGCGCCAGCCGCACGTCCCGCAGCCGCCGGCCGAGGAGCTCGTGGCCCCCGCCGAGGTCGTAGCGCACGTCGACCGCGGTGATCATCCCGGTCACGTACCGGTTCACCTCCTCGACGTCCATCAGCCGCGCGAACAGCTCCCGCAGGGCGGTCGCGCCGGGACCGTCCCCCAGCAGCGTCATCTGGGCGCGGGTGTTGGCGAGCACGCCCGCGCCCACCGGGTGCCGTTCGGCGTGGTAGCTGTCCAGCAGGCCCTCCGGGGCCCGGCCGCTCACCTCGGCGGCCAGCTTCCAGCCGAGGTTGAACGCGTCCTGGATGCCGAGGTTCAGCCCCTGCCCGCCGGTCGGCGGGTGGATGTGCGCCGCGTCGCCCGCCAGCAGCACCCGGCCGACCCGGTAGCGCTCTGCCTGCCGGGTGGCGTCGCCGAACCGGGACAGCCAGCGCGGCGAGTGCGCGCCGAAGTCCGTCCCGGCGACGGCCCGCAGCCGTTGCCGGAACTCCTCCAGGGTCGGCGCGGCCGTACGGTCCTCCGCCACCCCCTCGGCGGGCACCACGACGCGGTACACCCCCGCCTGGCCGTCCACGTCGGGAACGGCCCCGAACCGCAGCTGCGTCCTGCGGACGTCCTCGACGACCGCCGCGACCCTCGCCGGGTCCTCGGCGAGTTCCATGTCGCCCAGCAGCGTCTCCACCGTGGCGGGCTCACCGGGGAACCCGACGCCCAGCAGCCTGCGCACCGTGCTGCGGCCGCCGTCGCACCCGACGAGGTAGCGCGCGCGCAGACGGGTGCCGTCCGCCAGGACCACGGTCACCCCGTCCCCGTCCTGCGCCAGCCCGACCACGTCGTGACCGCGGCGGAGCTCGGCGCCGAGCTCGCGGGCCCGCTCGCCGAGCAGCCGCTCGGTGACCGCCTGCGGGGTGGCGAGGCCGTACGGGTGGGCCGTGTCCAACCGGTCCGGCCACGGTGTGAGGATGCCGCCGAAGAGGCCGCCGACCCGGAACTTCTCACTGACCGCGAGGAAGCGCTCCAGCAGGCCGCGCTGGTCCATCAGCTCGACGCTGCGCGCGTGCAGACCGCGTCCCCGGGACTGCGTGGTCGGCTCGGTCAGCCGCTCCAGCACCACCACGCGCATCCCGGCGAGCCGCAGTTCACAGGCGAGCATCAACCCGGTCGGCCCGCCGCCGACCACGATCACATCGATCATCAGGACCCCCATGAGACGAGACGCCATGTCGCCCGGCCGCCGATGCGGCCGGCCCCCCTTGCCGACGGGAAGCCGCATACCTCGCGGCTCGGTCATTTCGGCTGGTTCCGGCTGAGGTCCGTCATTCTGCGGGACGACGGGGGCCTTGCCGCAAGGCCCCCGGTGCGCTATACGTTGAGAGTGGCAAGGAGTCGGTGACCTCCTTGCCTTTGTCTTTGCCCCTCGTCCTCATCGCGCCGACAACCGGGTCCCGCCGACAACCGCGCCCCGCTGGTTCCCGCGCCCCGCTGGTGTCCCGGCTCCCGGTGTCCCGGGCGCCGCTGCGCCGGGCCGTGTTGCGGACCCGGCCCCGCTGCGGGCCGGTACGTCGGCCGTGAGCCCGCCCGGCCGCCCGGGGCCCGCTGGTAAAATGGGGCCACGCTTCGCACCGCCGGGGCCCGTACCGAGGGGTACGGGCCCCGGCGCGTTCCGGGCGCCCCACCGAGGAAGGTCCCCCATGAACGCGAAGCCCCCGACTCCCGACCCCTCCCGCGCGGACGAGCCGCGGCGGGCGACCGCGCCGCGTGGCGAGGCCCCCGTCCCGGAGGCCGTGGACCCGACTCCGCCCCCGGCGCCCGCCGCGTCCTTCGACGGGTTCGGGCTGCCGCCCGAACTGCTCCGGGCGATGACCGGCCTCGGGGTGTCGGAGCCCTTCCCCGTCCAGGCGGCGACCCTCCCCGACGCGCTGGCCGGCCGGGACGTCCTCGGTCGCGCCCGGACCGGCAGCGGCAAGACGCTCGCCTTCGGGCTGCCGCTGCTCGTCCGGACGGCGGGCCTGCGCGCGGACGCGAAGCGACCGCTCGGCCTGGTCCTCGTACCGACCCGCGAACTCGCCCAGCAGGTGGGCGAGGCGCTGGAGCCGTACGCGCGGGTGCTGGGCGTGCGCATGGCGACCGTCGTGGGCGGTCTGTCGATCAACCGGCAGCAGGCGCAGCTGCGGGCCGGGACCGACGTCGTCGTCGCGACCCCGGGACGGCTGGCCGACCTCGTGTCGCGGCGCGACTGCCACCTCGACCAGGTGCGCACGACCGTGCTCGACGAGGCGGACCGCATGTGCGACCTCGGGTTCCTGCCGCAGGTGACGGACGTCCTGGACCGGGTCCGCCCCGGTGGGCAGCGGCTGCTGTTCTCGGCCACGCTCGACGGGGACGTCGACCAGCTGGTGCGGCAGTACCTCCACGATCCGGTGCGCGTGTCCGTCGACGGGGCGCCCGGCCCGGTGGGCACGATGGAGCACCACGTCCTCAACGTCCACCCCGCCGACAAGTACGCGGTCGCGACGGAGATCGCCGCGCGGGACGGCCGGGTGCTGTTGTTCCTGGACACCAAGGCCGGCGTGGACCGGTTCACCCGCCACCTGCGCGCCGCCGGGGTACGGGCCGCCGCCCTGCACAGCGGCAAGTCGCAGCCGCAGCGCACGCACACCCTCGCCCAGTTCAAGGAGGGCGCGGTCACGGTCCTCGTGGCCACCGACGTCGCGGCGCGGGGCATCCACGTCGACGCGCTCGACCTCGTCGTCAACGTCGACCCGCCGGCCGACGCCAAGGACTACCTGCACCGCGGCGGCCGCACGGCGCGCGCGGGGGAGTCGGGGAGCGTGGTCACCCTGGTCACGCCCGGCGAGCGGCGCGACGTGAACCGGCTGATGTCCGACGCCCGGATCCGGCCGACGGTCACCCAGGTGCGCTCCGGCGAGCAGCAGTTGACCGCCATCACCGGCGCGAAGCGCCCGCCGACCGCGGCGAAGCCGGCCGCCGGCAACGCCCCCTTCCGCGGCCTCGGCACCCGTACCGGCCGCCCCGCGAAGGAGTCCCGCAAGACCGCCGAGGCCCGCAAGGCCGCGGAGGCCCGTGCGGCGGCCCGCGTCCGCCGGGGCCGCTGACCCCGACCGCACCCGGGGGAGGAGCGCGAACGGCGGGGGCCCCGACCGGGGAGAGCGCCGCGGTGGCGGTGCCGGAAACGCGCCGTGTCCCGGTCCCGCTTCCTGCCGCGCCCTTGACACGGTGATATGTCACTCCTTGAATCACGTAGTGAACTAAGCGGCCCCCCGGCCCCGTTCCCGGCGCCCCCACCTGTCGGCGAAGCGGCCGGCCGGCTCCGTCCGCGCCGTCCAATGTCATGCGCATGTCATTACGCCCAGGCAGTCCCTCCCCCCGTCCCGACGTGCCCCACGAAGGGAGAGTCATGGACTCCCCGCGCTCACTCCGGCGCCTGCTGCTCCCGCTCGTCCCGGTCCTCGCCCTCGCCACCCTGGCCACCGGACCGGCCCTGGCGTCCCCACCCGCGGCGGCCCCCGTCCCCCGTACCGCGTCCGCCCCGGCCCCCGCCGCCGTCACCTTCTCCGACGACTTCGACGGAGCCGCGGGCTCCGCCGTCGACGGCGCCAAGTGGCAGATCGAGACGGGTGACAACGTCGACAACCACGAGCGGCAGTACTACACCGCGGGCAACCGCAACGCCGCCCTGGACGGCCGGGGCAACCTGGTCATCACCGCCCGCCGCGAGAACCCCGGCAACCACCAGTGCTGGTACGGGCGGTGCGAGTACACCTCGGCGCGGCTCAACACGGCCGGACGGTTCACCACCACGTACGGCCGGGTCGAGGCCCGGATGAAGGTCCCGCGCGGGCAGGGCATGTGGCCCGCCTTCTGGATGCTCGGCAACGACATCGGCCAGGTCGGCTGGCCCGCCTCCGGCGAGATCGACGTCATGGAGAACGTCGGCTTCGAGCCGTCCACCGTCCACGGCACCCTCCACGGCCCCGGCTACTCCGGCTCCGGGGGCATCGGTGCCGGGTACACCCTGCCCGGCGGCCAGGCGTTCGCCGACGCCTTCCACACCTTCGCCGTCGACTGGAGCCCGGGCGCCGTCACCTGGTCCGTCGACGGCACGGTCTACCAGCGGCGCACCCCGGCCGACCTCGGCGGCCGGCAGTGGGTCTTCGACAAGCCCTTCTTCCTCATCCTCAACCTCGCGGTCGGCGGCTACTGGCCCGGGGACCCCGACGGCAGCACCGTCTTCCCCCAGCAGCTCCTGGTCGACTACGTCCGCGTCACCGGCGGCGGCGCCCAGCCGGCCGGCGGCCCCATCACGGGCATCGGCGGCAAGTGCGTGGACGTGGCGGGGGCCGACACCGCCAACGGCACCCCCGTACAGCTCCACGACTGCAACGGCACCGCCGCGCAGCGCTGGACCGTCGGTTCCGACGGGACGGTCCGCGCGCTCGGCAAGTGCCTCGACGTGGCGTCGGGCGGCACGGCGGACGGGACCCCCGTGCAACTGTGGGAGTGCAACGGCACCGCCGCCCAGCAGTGGGCCCTCCCCGCCGCCCGGGACGTCGTCAACCCCCGCGCGGACAAGTGCCTCGACGCCACCGGCGGCGCATCCGCCAACGGCACCCGCCTCCAGATCTGGACCTGCACCGGCGCGGCCCACCAGAAGTGGACGGCCACCCGCTGATCCAGCCCCCGCGGCAGGCGCCGGCCGCACGAGGCCCGGTGGCCCGGCGGCCCGGCGCTCCACCGCGTCGCCGCCTCATCGGGAGGCGCTGAGAGGCGCGTCCCCCGGCGCGTCCCCCGCGGCGGCCGGCAGGTCCGGCCGCTCCTCGGCTCCCACCGCGAGGAGGGGCCGGCCGGGTCCGCGACTGGCGTACGCGTGACCACGGCGGCCCCGGCGCATCGGGACCGCCGTGGACGTGTGCCCGGTGACCTGCCGCCGCGCTCCGCCGCGCCGTCTCCAGCCGAGCGGTGCGCCGTGATCACCGGTGACTCCGCCCTGGTCACGTACTGTCCATGGCTGCTCGTTCCGGTGCGCCCGTCGGCGGTTTCCGACCGGCTCCTGGCGTCATGTGGCCGGTGCGCGTGGTGCGTTGACAGGCTCCGGCGGGCGTCAGCAGGCTGTCGGGTGCGTTCCGCCGATGCGGTCGCCGGTGGGAGCCGCGGTGCGTGCCGTCCGGGTCCCGCCGCAGCCTCCGCGCCGCCGCCCCGACCGTACGCCGCCCTCCCGTCGGTGGTGCCCACGTCGCCCGGCGCCGTGGCGGAGGACCGATCAGGGAAGGGACCATGAAGCTTCCTCGCCGCCTGTCCGGCGCCGCCGCCCTCGTGCTGGCCGGCCTCCTCGCCACCGCGATGTCCCTGTCGTCCACCGACTCCGCCCGCGCGGGCCAGACCAGCCTCCGTGCCGCCGACCCGAGCGTGCTCCGGGTCGGCGGCACCTATGTCGCGGTGCAGTCCGTCGGTACGGGCATCGTCGTGCGGCAGGCGTCGTCGCCGGCCGCCCTCGCCTCCGCACCCGCCCGGCAGGTCTGGACGGACACCCACGACCTCGGCGAGGTCTGGGCCCCGCAGATCGTGCGGGACGGCGGCCGGTACCACATCTACTTCACGGCCGGCCGGAAGGCGGCCCACCGGATGTACGTCATCAGCTCCGCCGGCCCGGACAGCGGTTACGGCGCCGCGACGCGGATGGCCCTGCCGGACGACAAGTGGGCCATCGACGGCACGATGTTCACCTTCGAGGGGCGGCGCTGGTTCGTCTGGTCGGGCTGGGCCGGTGACACCGACGGCGAACAGAACCTCTACATCGCCCGGATGAGCAGCCCCAGCACGACCACCGGCCCCCGGTACGTGATCTCGCAGCCGCGCGAGAGCTGGGAGCGGATCGTCGGCCACCCGTTCGTCAACGAGGGGCCCGAACCGATCAAGGACCCGAACGGGCAGCTGCACATCGTCTACTCCGCCAACGGCAGCTGGAGCGACCAGTACTGCCTGGCCGACCTGCGACTGCGGGCCGGGGGCGACCCGACGCACGTGTGGGACTGGTACAAGTCGAACGGCTGCCTCTTCGGCTCCAACCGTGCGTCGATGATGCGCGGTTGGGACCCGACCCTGCACGTCAACGGGCCCGGTCACCACACCTTCGTGCTCCTCGACGGCGACATCGCCACGAGCCCTCCCGCCGGTCCGACGTTCCCGTTGATGTACCACGCGGTGCCCAAGGGGCAGCCGTACACGTGGGACAACCGTTACTGGTACACCGGCACGTTCTGCTGGTGGGGTGACACCACCTACAGCCGGTCCGGCGTCCCCGGCGCCGGGACCGACACCGGGTGGGGCCTGAAGTTCTTCGAGTAGACGAGGTCCTCTCCGGCACCGAGGCCGCCCGGGCCCCGGGTTCGTCGCCCGGCCGGCGGGCTTGCCGCCCCGCCGCACCGCCATGGACCGTCCCGGTCCCGGCCGTCCGGCGGGCGGGCGCGAGCACTCCGCTCGTCCGCGGCGCGTGGGCCGGTCCCCGCCGGACCGGGTCCGGCGGGGGCCCCTCTTCGGCGGGCGCCGCGAGGCAGGTGCCTTTCGCGTCAGCGCGGACGGGTGGGGGGTGGGGGAGGGCGGGGTCAGACCGCCCCCGGCGCTGTCACGCCCCGCTTCCGGCCACGACCTGACGAGCCCTGCGGGGCGCTGGGGGTCCCGCACGCGCACCCGGACGGGAAGGGCGGGCCGGCCCTCCCCGACGTGGGGCACGCCCGGGCCCGAGTCGTCGGGGAGCACGGCCGGGTCCCGGTGGTCGGGGCCGCCGGCCCGGCGCCGGCAGCCCGGCGGCACAGTCGCGGATGCGCACGGGCCCGTCGCCGCCTCATGCTCGCTGTCGGGCCTCTCACCGCGCCGCGCGGCCGCGCAGGCTCGTGCGCCAGGCCGGGTCGGGCCTTTCCGTCTCCGCGTCCTCCCGCCGGCCGCCGCGGGCGAAGAAGTCGGCGAGCGGCAGGATCGCGGCGCCGACGGTGACGGCGTCCGGGCCGAGGGTCCCGAGGTCGATCCGGACGCGGGCGGCCGGGTAGGCGAGCGAGTACGCGGCGGCGTGGGCCCGTACCTCGTCGAGGAAGCGCCGGCCGAGCCGGAGTCCCGCCCAGCCGCCGACGAGGATGCGCTCCGGCTGGAAGAGGTTGATCAGGTCGGAGAAACCCGCCCCCAGGTACTCGGCGGTCTCCTCCAGGACGGCCAGCGCCGTGGCGTCGGCCGCCGGGACCGTGCCGTCGGGGGAGGCGGCCGGGTAGGCGGCGTCGGTCATCGCGCTGAGCGCGGTCTCCTCGTCGGCCCCGGCGGGCGGGCGGCCGCCCGCCTCCGCCCAGCGCTCCAGCAGCGCCTCCGCCCCCGCGTACGCCTCCAGGCAGCCCTGGGCGCCGCAGCGGCAGCGGCGGCCGCGCACCCGCACGGTCAGGTGCCCCCACTCCACGGCCCGGCCGGGGCGCATGTCGTCGGTGACGACGCAGGCACCCACGCCGGAGCCGAAGAGCACCACCGCCGCGGTCTGCGCGCCCCGCCCGGCGCCGAACCACATCTCCGCCTGGCCGAGCGTCTTGGCGCCGTTGTCGATGGAGTACGGCACCGTGTCGGGCAGGAGCCGCGACTCGCGCAGCAACCGCTCCAGGGGGACCGCGTCCCAGCCGATGGTCTGCCCGTGCACGACGGCACCGTCCTCGGCGGTCCTGGCGACGATCCCGGGCACGCCGACCCCGACGCCGAGCAGCCGCTCCGCCGCGATGCCGGCCCGGTCCAGCACCTCCGGGATGCCCTCGCGCAGGTGGTCGACGACGACGCCCACGTCGTACCGGTCGACGCGGCGGGGGCCGGCGTCCGCCAGGGGCCTCTCGACCCGGGCGAGTTCGGTGAGGGTCAGGTCGAAGAGCTCGATCCGGACGCGCGTCTCACCGATGTCGACGCCGATCATGTAGCCGCTGTCCGCGCTGATCCGCAGGAGCGTGCGGGGGCGGCCGCCGGCCGAGTCGACGCTCCCGGCCTCCTCCACCAGGCCCTCGGCGACCAGCTCGGACACGACGTTGCTGACCGAGCCGGAGCTCAGACCGGTCGCCGGACCGAGCGAGAAGCGGCTCAGCGGCCCGTCGAAGTACAACCGTTGCAATACCGTGCTGCGGTTCTCCCGCCGCAGGTCACGCACCGTACGACCGCCGCGCACCTTCACCCTGCCCCCTCGCCTCGTGTCCCTCTCCGCAACCTACCGGGGCGGAGCCTTGACGCGCCCTTCGCTCGGGCTTCACGTCATGCCCTGAAGCAAGCCGAGGCGGTTCCGGGTCGCGCTCCGGCCGCCGCACCGACCCGGCCCGAGGCGCTCCGGCCGTGCGTCGACCCCTTCCGGGCCGCCATCGGGAGTCCACGCACGCTTGGTCATGACCGCACGCGACCCGGCCCGCGCCCGACCGCGCGGGGTGGCAGTCGCCGGGGCGCGCGGCGGCGGCCGGGGCGCCGCGGGTGCCGTCCCCGGCGGCCGTGTGCGTCCACGTCCCGGCGCCGGCGCGCGCGGGCAGGCCTCGCCGCGGGGCTGACTTTGGTATGGACCTGACAATCACCGATCGCTACGCTGGGCTGGTTGAGAGCGCTCTCAAACGGCTCTCGGCCACCATCCGGGCCACCCGTGGAGGGTCACCGCACCGGGGTCTTCCCCCTGTCGCGGTGCCCTGACCGGCACCGGCCCGGCCGGACCGACGAAAGGTCTCCGCCGTGCGTCGTACCGCCGCCCCCCGCCCCGCGCGCCCGGGCCCCCCGAACCCGGGCCCCCCGCCTCACCGTCCTGCGGGCCGCCCTGTCCGCGCTGCTCCTCGCCGGCGCCCTCCACGGCACCGCGCCGTCCGCCGCGTCCGCCGCACCGGCCCCGACGCCGTCACCGTCGCGGGCGCCCGCGTCCCCCGGGATGGTCGAGGCCATGCAGCGCGACCTCGGTCTGACGAGAGGCCAGGCCGAGGCGCGCCTCGTCGCCGAACGCACCGCGTCGGCCGTGGAGCCGGCGGCCCGCGAGGCCGCCGGACAGGAGTACGCGGGCTCCTGGTTCGACCCCGCCCGGGGCCGTCTCACCGTCGCCCTGACCAACCGCGCCAAGGTCTCCGCCGTGGCGGCCACGGGCGCCGACACCCGGCTCGTGCGCCACAGCGCCGCGCACCTCGACCGCGCCAAGGCGCGCGTCGACGCCCTGCCCGCACCCGCCGGGATCGCCGGCTGGCACGTCGACCCCCGCCTCAACCGCGTCGTCGTCACCGTGGTGAGCGCCGCGCGCGACGAACCCGCCGTGCGGGACTTCCTCGCACGGGCCCGCGCGGCCGGCCCGGTCACGGTCGCCGAACGCGCCGGAACCCCCACCCCGTACGCCGCCGGGACCGTCGGCGGTGACCCGTACTACACCGGCAACGTCCGCTGCTCCATCGGCTTCTCCGTGCACGGCGGCTTCGTCACCGCGGGCCACTGCGGGCGCGCCGGGGCGGCCGTGCGCGGGTGGGACGGATCGGCGATGGGCACGTTCCAGGGCTCGTCGTTCCCCGGGGACGACTACGCGTACGTGAGCGTCCACAGCGGCTGGTGGACGGTCCCGGTCGTCCTCGGCTGGGGCACGGTCCCTGACCAGTTGGTGCGCGGCTCGGCCGTGGCGCCCGTCGGGGCCTCCGTCTGCCGGTCCGGCTCCACCACGCGCTGGCACTGCGGGACCGTCCTGGCGAAGAACGAGACCGTCAACTACAGCCAGGGCGCCGTCCACCAGATGACGAAGACCAGCGTGTGCGCCGAAGGCGGTGACTCGGGCGGCTCCTTCCTCAGCGGCGACCAGGCGCAGGGCGTGACCTCCGGAGGCTGGGGCGACTGCCGCGGCGGCGGCGAGACCTGGTTCCAGCCGGTCAACGAGATCCTCGGGCGCTACGGGCTGCGGCTCCACACCGCCTGACACCCCCGGCCCCACGGCCGGCACCGCTCACCGTGCCACGGTCCCCGCCTCCGCACCCACCACCCCTGCGACCCCGTGCGGAGCCCGCCCTGCAGTGCCGCACCCCGCCACCCCGTGGCGCGGGCAAGGGCCCCCGTCCTCAGGGCGGGGGCCCGACGGTGGTCCCGTGTCCTGTGCCCACCACCGACGCCGCGGTGCCGGCACTGCGCGCCTGACCGGGACACGAGGCACGGGGGCGGGGGAGGGGGGCGGCCGACGGCCCCGGCACGGTGGTGGGTGGCGACGAGCACCGTGATGCCGGTCGAGTCTCAGTAGGTGAGCCCGGACAGGTCGATCACCGGACCCGTGGTGGCGGGCGGCGGGACCCCGTCGAGCCCCGCCGGCGATGACCTTCCCCGCCGAGTCCTCGCGGCTCGCGCAGGTCCGCGCGGCCCCGCGCACCTGGCTCGAACGGTGCGGGCTGCCCCGGCGGGCCGCGCAGGACGTCCTCGTCGCGGCGGGCGAGGCATGCGCCGACGCCATCGAGCACGGTCACCGCCACGACCCGGGCGGGCCCGTCGTGCTGCGCGCCGCGGCCCGCGTCGACGACCTGTGGCTGACCGTCTCCGACAGCGGCGAGTGGAAGACCCCCCGACCCGAGGCCAGCGCCCACCGCGGCCGCGGCCCGACGTTGATGAAGGCCATGATGCGGCAGGTGACCGTCGTCCCCGGCGCCTCCGGAACCACCGTCCGGATGCACACGAGGATCGCGTGATGACCACTCCGCTCACTCCGGCCCCGGGCCGGCGGCCCTACGGCACCGCCCTGCTCACGGCCGTCGGCGAGGTCGACACGAGCAACGCCGACCCCCTCGCGGTGGCACTGGACACCGCGCACGCCCCGGTCGTCCTCGACCTCACGGAGGTCGGCTACCTGGACAGCGCCGGTCTCCACGTGTCGTTCTCCCGCGCCGACCGGCTCGAACTGGTCACCGGCCCGCTGCTCGCCCCGGTACTGGCCGTCTCGGGACTCACCGAGCTCACGACCGTCCGACCGGCGTAGGGGGCGCCTCGCCGGGCGGCTCGGGGCCGACCACGCCCGGGTCGCCGTGCACGGCACCGAGATCGGCGGTACCGCCGACCGGGTGGCAGTAGGCTGGTCGCGCAGGCCGGCGAGCGCCGCGGCCTGGTGTGTTTCCATGGACAGGCAAGCCGGCAGGCCGGACGGCCGGACGGGACGAGGAGCGGGCAGCGTGGCGATGGTGCCTGAGGTGGCCGTACCCCCCGTGCGGGGGCCGGCCGTGGGACGCCACTCCAGCGTCGTCTACTCCGACGACCGGGCGTGGGCGCACCACCTGTGCGCGTTCGTCCGCGACGGGCTGGAGCGGGACGAGCGGATCGAGTACTTCGCCGATGCCACGGACCCCGAACGGGTGCTGCGCACCCTCGCCGACGCCGGCATCGACGCCGCGGCCGCCGTGACCCGTGGACAGTTGTCCGTGGCGACCGCCGCGCGGACGTACCTCGCCGACACCGGCTTCGACCCGGATGCGATGGTCGGGCTCTGGCACGACGCGTTCGAGGCCGCCTCGGCACGGGGGCACCGGGGACTGCGCGCGATCGGCGAGATGTCCTGGGGCACGCGCGGCGTCGCCGGCGCCGACCGGCTGCTCGAGTACGAGCTGCGCGTCCACCACGAGGTCGTGGACCGGCTGCCGGTCACCGCCTGGTGTTTCTACGACCAGCGCCTGCTCCCCGACGCGTACGTGGACGTGCTGGCGGGCGCCCACCTGACGCACCGCGGCGACCCCTCGGCCAGGCCCGCGCTGCGGGTGGCCCCGCTCGCCGACCGCCCCGGCCTGGTGATGTCGGGCTCCGCCGGCCACGACACGCGTGACGTCGTCGCCGCCGCGGCCGCCGCCGTCAGGAGCGCGCCGGCACACCGGGTGGAGCTCGACCTGTCGGCCCTGCGCCACCTCGACGCCGCCTCGCTGGCCACCCTGGCGGGCGCGGCCACCGGTCGGCCGGACGGCGTGCCCCTGCGCGTCCGGCAGGCACCGCCGCACCTGCGGCGGCTCCTGGAACTCTTCCCCGAACTCGGCTCCGCCGTGGAGGTCGTGGGCCGATGACGCACACGCGAACAGCAGACGGGACCGACCGGATCGCCGGCTTCCACCACCCGGCGCTCTTCTACTCCACGGACGACGAGTACCGCGCCGGCGTCGGGGCCTTCGTCCGGGACGCCCTCGACGACGGGCACACCGCCCTGGTGGCCGTCCCCGGCCGGCAACTGGCACTGCTGCGGGACGCCGTCGGCGCCGACCACCACCGCGTCACATGGGTGGACATGACCGACGCCGGGCGCAACCCGGGGCGGATCCTGTCGATGCTGCAGGACTTCGCCGACCGCCACGAGGACACCACGCCCGTGTCGATCGTGGGGGAGCCCATCTGGGTCGGGCGCACCCCCGCGGAGGCATGGGAGGCGACCCGGCACGAGGCGCTGATCAACCTCGCGTTCGAAGGCCGCCGGGCCGCCATCCTCTGCCCCTACGACACGGCCCTGCCGGCCGAGGTCCTGACCCACGCGTACCGCACCCACCCGGTCGTCGGCGAGCCCGGCGCCTACCGCGCCAGCCACCGCTACACCGACCCGCACGAGGTCTGCCGCGACTGCGACGTCCCGCTGCCGGAACCGGTGGACGCGGTCGTCGTCACCTTCGGCGAGTGGGAGCTGGCGCGGACCCGGGACGAGGCCGACCGCTGGGCAGCGGCCGAAGGACTGCCGCAGGACCGCCGCACGGACTGGCTCCTCGCCGTCGCCGAGGCGATCAGCAACTCCGTGCGGCACGGCGGCGGCCGCGGGACCCTGCGGATGTGGCGCGCGGACGGCGGACTCGTCGCGGAGATCAGCGACCGGGGCCGGCTCGGCGACCCGCTCACGGGCCGCCGCCGGCCCGACCCCCTCGCCGCGACCGGCGGGCGCGGCGTGTGGATGATGCACCAGCTGTGCGACCTGGTCGAGATCCGGGCAGCCGCGCGGGGACTCGTCCTGCGCCTGCACATGGGGCTGAAGTGAGGACCGTGGTGGGGCAGGCGGGGCGTCCCTCCCCGGTCTCCTGAGACGGCGGGTCCGCCACCGGGGCGACGGGCGCGCCCCGTCCGGGCCGGCGGGTCCAGGCGCCGCCACCGGCCCGCCGGTGAGGTCGCCTGGACCCGCCGGCGCCGACCGGTGCCGTAAGGCCGTCCGAACCCCCGCCCGAACGAGCAGTCGAAGTCCACTCCCTCCCGTCGTGACGTGGAGGCAGCAGCGATGACCGCCCGACCGACGTCCACGGCCGGACCCGGCCCGGGGGCCCGCGCGCAGGTGGTCCCGGACACCGAGGTGGAGGCGCGCCGCATCGCTGCCGTACGCCGCCACCACGTCCCCGACGCCCCGCCCGACGGCGCCTTCGACCGGGTGGCCGCTCTCGCCGCCCGCCTCTTCGACGTGCCCGTGGCGACCGTGACGATCGTCGACACCGACCGCATCCGGTGCCAGGCCGCCCACGGCCTGGACGGCGTCAGGCAGGTCGGCCGCGACCCCGGCCTGTGCGGTTCGGCCGTCCTGCGTGACGAGTGCCTGGTGATCCCCGACACCCTGTTCGACCCGGTCGTGGCGGGCAACCCCCTCGTCACCGGGGAGAGGCGCACCGGTTCGCTGCGGGCCGCCTCCCTGGTGGAGGACACGGTCGCCCTGCCGGAGGCGTTTCCCGACGGGGCGGGGGACGTCGTCGCCGTGCTGGCCCTGTCCGTTCCCGCCGACGCCACCGGTCGCGCCGCGGGCCCTTCCTGAAGGGGCGTCGACACGTGAGAAGCCCCGGCGGCCCGAAGGCCGCGGGGCTTCTCACGTGTCCCGGCGCGGGGTGCCCGCGCGGGGTGTCCCGGTACCGGGTCAGGCGTGTCGTCGCGCCCACATCGGGCTGATGACACCGATGAGGACGGCGGCCACACCGATCTGGAAGATGTGACGGATCCAGTCGATGCCGCCGGTGTCGCGCACGCCGACGGCGGAGGCGAGCGCGTTGCCCACGACGGCGCCGGCGATGCCGAGCAGCACCGTCATCCACAGGGGGATGGGCTGACGGCCGGGGAGGACGAGCTTGGCCAGAAGACCGATGATCAGTCCCGCGATGATGGCCCAGAGGAACGACACGACGACTCCTAACGTTGCTTGCCCGACCTTCGGGTAGTACTCCGCGTGCCCGCCGCGCGCCGCCGTATGCGTCCGTTCTCCGCGGTGCCCTCCCGGGCCCGCGCGGTGCGGGATCACGGTCTCGAAGGGATGAATCCCGGTCTTCCGGCGATCACCGGGCGGGGCCGGGCACCACGCTGCTGGTGTGCAGAAGACGAGTGACGGATCCGGTGGTCGGTCGGAACCGGTGGCGGGCCACCGGCACGAGGGCGGTGCGCGCGGCGCCGCGGTGGAGGAGGGCGGAGGAGCGCCGGCGGGACGGGGGGGACGGTGGCCGTGGGCGCAGCGCACCGTCTACTGGTTCGACAACACGCTCGCCGGAGGGACGCACGTCCTGGTCGGCTGGCTCGTCGTCGCCTGCCTGAGCGTGGTCCTCCCGGTGAGCGCCGTGCTGGTGTGGACGGACGGCCGGGCACCCGCCTCGCTGTCGGGGAAGCTCGCGGAGGTGTGGCGGAGCACCGGCCAGACTCTCCGGCTGGGCGGCGAGGTCGGACCCGCGCCGCGCATCGCGCTGTCGGTGCTGCTGGCCCTCGTCACCCTGGTGTACGTCTCGACCCTGGTCAGCCTGATCACGACCGGGATCAGCGAGCGGCTGCTGGCCCTGCGCAGGGGGCGCTCCCCGGTGCTGGAGCGGCGGCACGCGGTCGTCCTGGGCTGGTCGGAGCAGGTGTTCACCGTCGTCTCCGAACTGGTCAGGGCCAACGCCAACCAGCGGCGTGCCGCCGTGGCGGTCCTCGCCGACCGCGGCAAGACGGAGATGCAGGAGGCCCTCGACGCCAAGGTCGGCCCGACCGGGCGGACCCGGCTGATCTGCCGCAGCGGTCGCCTCACCGACCCCGACGACCTGATCCGCGTGGGCCCGGCGACCGCAGACTCCGTGATCGTGCTGCCGCGTGACAGGCCGTCCGAGGACGGGGAGGTCGTCAAGACGCTGCTCGCGCTGCGCGCGGCGGTGGGCGACGACAGCAGGGTGCGCATCGTCGCCGCGGTCCGCGACGACCGCTACCGGCTGGCCGCGACACTGGCGGCGGGGCCGGACGCGGCGGTGCTGGAGATCGACGACATCACCGCCCGGCTCGTCGCGCGGGCCGCGCGCCAGCCGGGCCTGTCCCTGGTGCACCAGGAGCTGCTCGACTTCGAGGGGGTCGAGTTCTACACGGTCGCCGAACCCGCCCTGCTCGGCCGTTCGTTCGGGGAGACGCTGCTCGCGCACGCCTCGTCCTGTGTCGTCGGCCTCGTCCGGGACGGCGGGGCCCTCGCGCTCAACCCGCCGCCCGACACGGTGCTCGGCCCCGGCGACCGGCTCGTCGTCATCGCCGAGGACGACGACACCACCCTCCTGTCCGACGCGTCCGCGGCCGTCGACCCGGCGGCCATCGTCGACCGGCCCCCGGCCACCGCCCGCCCCGAGCGGATCCTGCTCCTGGGGTGGAACCGCCGCGCCACCCGCATCGTCACCCAGCTCGCCCGCTACACCCCGCCCGGTTCCGTCCTGGACGTCGTCGCGGACGGCGGGAAGTCGACCGGCGCGGCCGTCCGGTCGGCCGCGGCCGAGGCCGCCCCGTCCCTCGCGGTCGTCCTCCGCCGGGGGGACCCGACGAGGCCCGAGACGCTGCACGGCGTCGACGCCGCCTCCTACGACAGCGTCATCGTGCTCGGCCCCGACCCCCGGCCCGGTCACGACGAACCGGACGACCGCACGCTCGTCACGCTGCTGCTCCTGCGCGCCATCGAGCAGGCGTCGGGCCGGGAGATCCCCGTGGTGACGGAGCTGACCGACGACCGCAACAGGGTGCTCGCCCCCGTCAGCGCCGGCTCCGACTTCATCGTGAGCGGGAAACTGGTCGGGCTGTTGATGTCGCAGATCTCGCAGAACCGGCACCTGGCCGGTGTGTTCGAGGAGTTGTTCTCCCCGGACGGCAACGGCCTCCACCTGCGGCCCGCCGGGCACTACGTCCGCCCGGGGTGCGAGACCGCCTTCGCCACGGTCGTCGAGTCGGCCCGGCGGCGCGGCGAGTGCGCCGTCGGGTACCGCAGCGCCCCGGACCGGCGGACGGGCGACGACCACGGGGTGCGCGTCAACCCCGCCAAGACGGCGGTGCGGCGGTGGAGCGCGCACGACGAGGTCATCGTGCTCGCCGCGGACTGACCCCCGCCCCCCCCCGGACAGGGCGTCAACCTCGCGCCGTGGCGTTCCCCTATCAGGACGACGCCCACGCATGGCTCCGTGTCCCGGCACGCGGAACCACTAGGAAGGGCGCATGACTGAAGATCAACTCCAGGGGCGCTCCTCCGACGCCTCCCTGTCACGGCGCCGGTTCACCACGGTGGCCGGGGCCGTCGCCGCGGCGGCGCCCCTCGCCGCCACCGCCGCCGGACCCGCGTCGGCGCTCGCCCCGGCCGGCCCGGCCGCGCCGCCCGCTCCCGCGGCCCGGCCCCCCGCCGCACGCGGCGCGGACTTCGACCGCTGCCTGGCCGTGGCCCGCGCACTGCTCGTCGTGGACGAACAGGACCGGCCCCTGGTACCCCACTACCAGCGCGTCCTGCGCGACGGCCTGCCCCGGAGCCGCTCCGGCACGGGCCGGAAGGTCCTCGTCATCGGCGCCGGTCCGGCCGGCCTCGTCGCGGCCTGGCTGCTGCTGCGCGCCGGGCACGACGTGACGGTCCTGGAGGCCAACGGCAACCGCGCCGGGGGGCGCATCAAGACGTTCCGCACCGGCGGTCACGAGGGGGCGGAGCAGCCGTTCGCCGACCCCCGTCAGTACGCCGAGGCGGGCGCCATGCGCATCCCCGGCAGCCACCCGCTGGTCATGGACCTCATCGACCGGCTGGACCTGGCGAAGCGGCGGTTCCACTACGTGGACGTCGACGGGGACGGCCGCCCGGCCAACCGCACGTGGATCCACGTCAACGGCGTCCGCGTGCGCCGCGCCGACTACGCCCGCGCCCCCCGCCGCGTCAACCGCTCGTTCGGCGTGCCGCAGGCGTACTGGGACACGCCCGCGGGCGCCATCCTGCGCGGCGTGCTCGACCCGGTGCGCGACGAGTTCAGCACCGTCGGCCCGGACGGCAAGCGCGTCGACAAGCCGCTGCCGGAACGGGTGCAGGGATGGGCGCGGGTCATC
Source organism: Streptomyces kanasensis (assembly GCF_043077165.1). Classification (NCBI taxonomy): domain Bacteria; kingdom Bacillati; phylum Actinomycetota; class Actinomycetes; order Kitasatosporales; family Streptomycetaceae; genus Streptomyces; species Streptomyces kanasensis. The sequence goes on along the minus strand of NZ_JBIBSF010000009.1, from coordinate 310,426 downwards.
CAGCGCTTCGGCGACTGGTCCATGTTCCGCTTCCTCACCGAGCACGCCGGCCTCGACGAACGCACCGTCGACCTCATCGGGACCCTGGAGAACCTCACCTCCCGGCTGCCGCTCTCCTTCCTCCACAGCTTCACCGGCTCCTCGCTCATCAGCCCCGACACCACGTTCTGGGAGCTGGCCGGCGGGACCGCCGTCCTGCCCGACGCCCTGCTGCGGCTCGTCCGCGACAGCGTGCGCTTCGACCGCCGGGTGACGCGCATCGAGTACCTCCACCCCGACCGGCCCGCCGGCGACCTCCACCACGTCCGCCCCGGCGGCCCCCGCGTGTGGGTGGACACGGTCTCCGAGGGCCGCGACGGGCCCCCGACCCGACGGCAGTTCACCGCCGACGCGGCCGTCGTCACGGTCCCCTTCTCCGGTCTGCGGCACGTGCAGGTCGCGCCGCCGATGTCGTACACCAAGCGCCGCGCCGTCGCCGAACTCCACTACGACTGCGCCACCAAGGTCCTGCTGGAGTTCAGCCGCCGCTGGTGGGAGTTCACCGAGACCGACTGGAAGCGCGAACTCGACCGCATCGACCCCGGGCTGTACGACGCGTACCGCACGGGCGGCGCCGCCACCGACGGCAGCCTCCTCGGCGCCCACCCCTCCGTGCCCCGCGGGTACGTCACCCCGGCGCAGCGGGTGCACTACGCCGCCAACCGGCACGCCGCCCGCGACCAGCCCGAGGCGGCCGGGGTGATCGGCGGCGGGTCGGTGTCGGACAACGCCAACCGGTTCATGTTCAATCCCTCCCACCCCGTTCCCGGCAGTGACGGCGGCGTGGTCCTGGCCTCGTACAGCTGGGCCGACGACGCCCTGCGCTGGGACTCCCTGCCCGACGAGGCCCGCTACCCGCACGCCCTCGGCGGACTGCAGCAGGTCTACGGACAGCGCGTCGAGGTGTTCTACACCGGCGCCGGCCGCACCCAGAGCTGGCTGCGCGACCCGTACGCGTACGGCGAGGCGTCCGTCCTGCTGCCCGGCCAGCACACGGAGCTCCTCCCCGCCATCCCCGAGCCGGAGGGCCCCCTGCACTTCGCCGGGGACCACACCTCCGTGAAGCCCGCCTGGATCGAGGGCGCCCTGGAGTCGGCCGTACGCGCCGCCCTGGAGGTCCACACCGGCTGACGCGGCCCGGCGGTCTGTCCCGGGCCGGGCCGGGTACCCGTGGCGCCATGAGGCAACGAGCACGCCGGCAGGGCAACCCCGCCGGCCCCGCCGGACCCGTCGTCACGATGGCCGAGGACGGCGTCGGCAGCGGCCCCGGACGGCGCCGCGCCGCGCTCCGGCCAGGGCGCGGCCCGGACGCCGGACCGCCGCACCCCGGCGGTCCGGCGTCCGACCGTCCGCCGCCCCACGGCGCGGAGTGCGGCCGGTGAGGGGGCGGCGCGTGCGACGACCCCCCGCACCCGCGGCCGCCGGGGACGCCGCGGCGGCGGCGTCGCTCCGGCTCGCGCAGGCCGCGGCCCGGAATCTCGCGCGGCTGCGGCGCGCCCCCGCGCTGCACCCGGACGGCCTCGTCTGCTCCGGCGTCCTCACGGTCCCCGGCTCACCCCACCGAGCGTGGGGCGTCCCGCTCCTCGACGACCCGGGCACGTACGAGGTGACCGCCCGCTGGTCGCGGGCGCTCGGCCTGCCGCAGGCCCTCCCCGACGGCTTCGGCCTGGCGCTGCGCGTGGAGGGTGCGGACGGCCCGGGACGGCCGTGGGACCTGCTGCTCACCACCAGTGGCGACGGGCGGCTGCTGCGTCACGTCCCCCTCCCACGCCGCCGCCCGCTGGCCGGGCCGTACGGGACGCTCACCGCCTACCGGGTGGGCCCGCGCACCTGCTGGCTGGCCGCCGTGCCCCGCGATCCGCACCACGCGGTGCGCGGCGGGCTGCCGGCCCTGCGGCGGCACCTGCTCCGCACCGACGTGGTCCTCGACCTGTGCGTCGCCGCGCGCGGCCAGCCGTGGCGGCCGGTCGGCGTCCTCGTCCTCACCCCGCGCCTGCCCTGGACGGGCACGTCCCCCGGCTACGACCCCTACCGACACACCGCCCCGGGACTCCGCCCGAGCACCCGCCTGGGTCCGCTGCGGCAGGCCGCCTACGCCGGGTCCCGCGCCGGACGCCGCCGGGCCGCCTGAGCGGGCTTGGGGCCGCCCGGCGGGCACGGGTGTTTCCCCGCGGCCGGAAGGGCTACCCGGGGCGGCATGGAACGCAAAGCGGCAGCCACGGTGGCGGCGACGTCGACACGGACCCCGACGCCGGCTTCGGCCGCGGGAGGCCGACAGCCCTCGGCGTCGGCCGCCCGCCGGATTCTGCGGGAGGGGCAGCGCGACCAGATCGTCAGTCTGCTGATGGGTCTCGTCGCGATCGCCCTGTTCGTCGCCCCCTGGGTGGCCGGTGAGCCCGACACCGCGAAGGACGCCCACCGCAACGAGCTGGCCGTCGGCATGGTCGTCGTGTTCCTGGCGATGGCCCGCCTCCGGTGGCACCTCGGCCGTTGGTCCGACCTGGCGCTGCTGGCGGCCGGCGCCTGGCTGATCGGCTCGCCCTGGCTGCTGGCCCTGCAGGACACCGTCGTGTTCGCCGACGGTGCGCACGTCTTCGACGTGGCGGCCGGGACGGTCCTGGTCGTCCTGTCCGTCGTCTCCCTCGCGCTGTACCGCCCGGCGGTGGGGGACGACCCCGAGGCGGACCACCAGCGGGAGCACTGAGCCGCCCGGCCGCCCCACGCGCGGCGGCGCCGACCGGTGCACGCCGAGGGCACGGTCCGCGCGCGCTGAGAGGACGCCGGTCCGTGGCGGAACCCCTGGGCTCCGCCACGGACCGGCATCCTTCTCGCGTCCGGCGTCCGCCTGGGCGTCCGGCGGTCAGCCGTGCTTGCCGCCGTCTTTGCCCCTGACCCCGTGCACCGCGTCCCGCGACCGGTCCACCAGCGCGGCGACCGGGCCGAGCGCCGTGTTCGCCGCGGCCGACCGCACCCCCGGGTGCGGCCGGGTGAGCGCCACGGCCTCCCCCGAACGTCAGGACGTTCGGCAGCTCCGGGCGCCGGGCACCGCGGGGGCCCGGTCGTCCCCAGCCACCCGGGTGGTGTCCCCCCCCCGGGGCGGGGGCCGCGTGCGGCCACGGCTCGAACGGCTCCCGGCCGGGTACATGCCGGGGGCACACGCCCCACCCCACCCGTCCGGCGCGCGCCCCACCGGGCCGACAGAAAGGCAGGCTCCATGAGCCGGCAGGTCCCTTCCCCCGCCACCCGCCGGGAGCCCCCGCGGCCCCGCGCGTCGACGGCCGTCTGCGCGGTCGTCGGAGCGGCCGTCATGGCGGCGGTGGACGAGATCGTCTTCCACCAGATCCTGGCCTGGCACCACTTCTACGACCGCTCCACGCCCCGGATCGGCCTGTTCTCCGACGGACTGCTCCACACGGCCGAACTGCTCGCCCTCGTCGCGGGCTTCTTCCTCCTCGCCGACCTGCGCCGCCGCGGGGCGCTGGCCCGCCCGTACGCCTGGGCCGGGTTCTTCCTCGGCCTGGGCGGGTTCCAGCTGTTCGACGGGATCGTGGACCACAAGGTGCTGCGCGTGCACCAGATCCGCTACGGCGTGGACACCGCCCCCTACGACTGGGCCTGGAACCTCGGCGGCCTGCTCCTGCTCCTCGTCGGGGCCGGCCTCGCCCTCCGCGCCCGCCGCCTCGACCGCCGCCTCGGCCGTCGCCCGGACGGCGTCTCGGACGGCGTCTCGGACGGTGGCCCAGGCCGTAGGGGAGGGGGCGCGTGACGCCGCTGCACGGCCACACCGGTCCGGTCGCCGTCCACGCCGGGCCCGGCCTCGCGGAGCAGCTGACGGCCGCCGCCGCGGTGCTGGCCGCCGTCGCGTACCTGTGGGCCGCCGCCCGGTTGCGGCGCCGCGGGGATGCCTGGCCCCGGGCGCGGGACGCGTCGTTCGCCTGCGGCGGCGCCGCCCTCGCGTGGGCGGCCGTGGGCGGCCTGCCGGGCGGTCCCTTCACGGCGCACATGGCCCAGCACCTGGTCGTCGGGATGGCGGCCCCGCTGCTGTTCGTCCTCGCCCGTCCCTTCACGCTCGCCCTGCGCGTCCTGCCGCCCGGCCCGGCTCGGCGTCGCCTGCTCGCCCTGCTCCACTCGGGGCCGGCCGGGCTGCTGCTCTTCCCCCCGGTGGCGGCCCTCCTGGACGTCGGCGGGCTGTGGGTGCTGTACCGCACGGACCTGTTCGCCACCACCCTGCGCGAGATGTTGCCGCACGTCCTCGTGCACGTCCACGTCCTGGCGGCCGGGGTGCTCTTCACGCTGGCCGTCTGCCGGCTCGAACCGGTGCGCCACCCCCGGGGCCTCGCCCTGCGCGGCGGCACGCTGCTGGCCGCCGGCGGCGCCCACGCGGTGCTCGCCAAGAGCCTGTACGCCGCCCCGCCGCCCGGTACCGCCTACGCCGCGGTCGACCTGCACACCGGGGCGCAGCTCATGTACTACGGCGGCGACCTGGTCGAGGTGGCCCTCGCCGTCACCCTCGCGGTCCAGTGGTACACCGCCGCCGGTCGGGCCCGGGTGAGGGCCCTTCGGAGGGGGCCGACCGCCCGCACCCGCGCAGTCGCATGAGATGTCTTGTGCCCGAAACGGCTCGTCCACCGCGCCGGGGAGGGCGATGGTCCGTAACTTGTCCCTGGCGCGCCCCGCCGGAGACGGCCCCGCGTCCCGCGTCCCGCGCCCTGCCCCGCCCCCGCCCGGATGAGGTCCCGCATGACCATGACCACCGAGCCCACCACGCTGGTCCCCGTGAAGGGGAGGGGGTGGGGGCGCGTCGTCGTGGACTGGCTGACGACGACCGACCACAAGAAGATCGGTCACCTGTACCTGATCACGTCGTTCGCGTTCTTCCTCTTCGGCGGTCTGCTGGCCCTGGTGCTGCGCGCGGAGCTGGCCCGCCCGGGTCTGCAGCTCGTCTCGGCGGAGCAGTACAACCAGGCGTTCACGCTGCACGGCACGGTCATGCTGCTGCTGTTCGCGACGCCGACCTTCGCCGGCTTCGCCAACGCGATCATGCCGCTGCAGATCGGGTCGCCCGACGTCGCCTTCCCGCGGCTCAACATGTTCTCGTACTGGCTGTTCCTCTTCGGCGGCCTCATCGTCGTCGCCGGTCTCCTCACCCCCCAGGGGACGGCGGACTTCGGCTGGACCGCCTACACCCCGCTGAGCGGCGGGGAGCGCACGCCGTACGTGGGCGGCGACATGTGGATCATGGGTCTCGCCCTGGCCGGCTTCGGCACCATCCTGGGCGCGGTCAACTTCATGACGACGATCATCTGCATGCGGGCGCCCGGCATGACGATGTTCCGGATGCCGATCTTCACCTGGAACGTCCTGCTCACGTCGGTCCTCGTGCTGCTGGCCTTCCCGGTCCTCGCCGCCGCGCTGTTCGTCCTGGAGGCGGACCGGCGGTTCGGGGCGCAGGTGTTCGACCCGGAGAACGGCGGGGCGCTGCTGTGGCAGCACCTGTTCTGGTTCTTCGGGCACCCGGAGGTGTACATCCTGGCGCTGCCGTTCTTCGGCGTGGTCAGCGAGGTCATCCCGGTCTTCTGCCGCAAGCCGCTGTTCGGCTACATCGGCCTGGTGGGGGCCACCATCGCCATCACGGGCCTGTCGGCGACGGTGTGGGCGCACCACATGTTCGCCACGGGTGCGGTGTTGCTGCCGTTCTTCTCCTTCATGACGTTCCTCATCGCGGTGCCCACGGGGGTGAAGTTCTTCAACTGGATCGGCACCATGTGGAAGGGGTCCCTCAGCTTCGAGACACCGATGCTGTGGTCGGTGGGCTTCCTCGTCACGTTCCTCTTCGGCGGCCTGACGGGCGTCATCCTCGGCTCCCCGCCCCTGGACTGGCACGTCACGGACTCGTACTTCGTGGTGGCGCACTTCCACTACGTCCTCTTCGGGACGATCGTCTTCGCGATGTTCGCGGGCTTCCACTTCTGGTGGCCGAAGATGACCGGCACGATGCTCGACGAACGCCTCGGCAAGATCCACTTCTGGACCCTGTTCGTCGGCTTCCACCTCACCTTCCTCGTCCAGCACTGGCTGGGCGCGGAGGGCATGCCGCGCCGGTACGCCGACTACCTGGCCGCCGACGGCTTCACTGCCCTCAACACCCTGTCGTCCGTCGGCGCGTTCCTCCTCGGGCTCTCCACGCTGCCGTTCCTCTACAACGTGTGGAAGACCGCCAAGGTCGGCAAGCGGATCGACGTCGACGACCCCTGGGGATACGGCCGCTCCCTCGAATGGGCCACCTCCTGCCCGCCGCCGCGCCACAACTTCGTCACCATCCCGCAGATCCGCTCCGAGTCCCCCGCCTTCGACCTGCACCACCCGGCGATCTCCCAGCTGGTGAAGGCCGACACCGGCGGACGCCGGGACGTCGTCGAACCGGGGATGGGCGTGGCGCCCCTGACCGACGACGAACGGCCGTGACCGCGCACCGGGCCGCGCGCCGCGCGGGCGGCCCGCTCCACCGGACGCACTCGCGGGAGGCCCGCGCGGAGGGCGAGGCGTTCGCACGCCGCATGCCGTGGCTGACCACCGCCCAGCACGAGGAGGTCGCCCGGCTCTACGCCGAGGACCGCGTCGAGTCGTCGGCCCGGCTGCTGCGAAGGACCGCCGCCCGCTGCGAGGAGCTGCGCGAGGAGTACGCCGCGCACTACGACCGCCTGCGCCGGCGCCTCCTGTGCGCCGGCGCCGCCACCCTGCTCGCCGCCGCCGCCCTCGGTGCGGGGACGTGGTCGGCCCTCCGCTGACCCGGCGACGGCGACGGCGACGGCCACGGCCCGCGGCCCTCCCCGGAGCGCCCCCGACAGCGGGGAGGGCGTGGCTGCGGGAGTCACGCCCTGGGGTGACGGGCACACCGGTTCCGTTTGTGCCCGGGCACCATGGGCACCGGGGAGGGGCGGGTGGAGGCCCGCTTCCCGTCCCGTCCGGACCGTGTCCGTGCCGAGGGCGGGCGGTGCGGGGCCGGACCGCGGCCCGTACCGGTCCGTGACGGGCCGGGCGAGCACGGAGAGGGCGCGCGGGCGATCCGCCGCCCGAACGACGGGAGGGACGCTGGTGGGCGCAGACGAGGGCATCCGGGAGACCTACGAGGGCGACGCCGAGCGACCGCTCGGCGGATACACGGCCGCGATGGCCGGCTACGCGGCGTACGCCGGGGCCTGGGCCGCGCTGATCCGGTGCCGCGGTCGGCTGCCCGAACGGCACGACCCCCTGGACGTCGCCCTGACCGCGGTCGCCACGTTCCGGTTCAGCAGGCTGGTGACGAAGGGAGCGGTCACCAGTCCGCTGCGCGCGCCCTTCACCACCTACCAGGGCCCGCAGGGGCCCGCCGAGGTCAGCGAGGAGTCGCGCGAGGGGCACCGGCACACCGTGGGGGAGCTGCTGACCTGCCCGTTCTGCATGAGCCTGTGGGTCGGTACCGCGCTCACCGCCGGTCGTTGCGTGTGGCCGCGGGCGACCCGCACCGTCACGGCCGTCATGGCGTCCCTGGCCGGCGCGGACGCCCTGCAGCTGGCCTACAGCGGGCTGATGGACAAGGTCACGGGCGGGAAGTGAGCCCGGCCGCCGCGCCGGGCGCGGCGGCGGGGGACACGTCAGGGGGCCCGGCCGTGTCGACGGCCGGGCCCCTGACCCGTGCGGTGCGCGGTGCCCCGTGCGGCGCACGCCGTGGGTCACACGCGGCGCCACCGTGCCATCGCGAAGGAGAACAGTCCGAACAGCGTGAGCCCCGACGCGACCAGCACCAGCAGCCACGGGCCGACCGGAGTCGCGGCGAAGGACCGCAACGCGTCGTCCAGCCCCTTCGCCTCGTCCGGCTCGTACGTCAGGGCGGCGCGCACCACGAACACGCCGACCACCGCGAACACGGCGCCGCGCGCGACACCGCCGCCCACCCCGGTCACGTCCGTGAACTGACGGGCCCGGCGGGACATCGTGCCGACCTTCAGGTGCTTGCGGTACTTGCGCAGCGCCGCCCGGGCGGCCATCCACACGCCGACGACGACGATGCCGATCCCGGCCAGGCCCACGATCCACCGGCCGCCGGGCAGCTCCAGGGCCCGCGCGGTGACGTCTTCGGACTGCTGGTCGCCCGAGCCGCTCCCGCTGCCGCCCTCCCCGCCGGCGAACGCCAGCACCGAGTAGGCGACGAACCCGTAGAAGACGCAGCGGACGGCGGACATGAGGCGTTTGCGCGCCTTGTGCCCGCCTTCGCCCGCAGCGCCGAACAGGGCCTCCGAGAGCCGCCACAGCGCCATGCCCACCAGGCCGATGCCGACGGCCCACAGCAGCGGCGAGCCCATGGGCTGCTTCGACAGCTCGGCGAGCGCACCACCCCGGTCCGCCTGTTGGTCACCCTCGCCGAACGCGATCCGCACGGCGAGCAGCCCTATGAGCACGTACAGAACACCCCTGGCGGCGAGCCCCCACCGCGCCGCTACACCGACCGCCGAACTGTTCGCCGCGCCGCGCGCCGACGTGCGGCCGGGCAGCGAGAACAAGTGTGTGTTCATTTCATCCTCCCGGGGTCGCCTGCCCCCGCGGGAGGCGCGGAAACGGGCACCGGTGTCACAGCCAGCCGTTGCGCCGGAAAGCGCGGTGGATGAGGACACAGGCCACCGTGATCGCGGCGAGCGCCAGGGGGTAGCCGAACCGCCAGCGCAGCTCCGGCATGTGCGTGAAGTTCATCCCGTACACCCCGCAGACCATGGTGGGGACGGCGATGATCGCGGCCCAGGCGGTGATCCTGCGCATGTCCTCGTTCTGCGCGACGGTCACCTGCGCGAGGTGCGCCTGGAGGATGGAGTCGACCAGGCCGTCGAAGCCCTGGATCTGTTCGGTGACGCGGGCGAGGTGGTCGGCGACGTCCCGGAAGTACGTCCGTATCTCCGGGTCGACCACCCGGCTCGTGCCCGTCGACAGCAGGTGCAGCGGACGGCCGAGGGGGACCACGGCCCGCTTCAGCTCCAGCAGTTCCCGCTTCAGCTGGTAGATGCGGCCCGGGTCGACGGGCTTCGACCCACGCGGCGCGAACACGTCGATCTCCACCTGGTCGATGTCGCCCTGCACGGCGTCGGCGGTGGCCAGGTACTCGTCGACGACGTGGTCGGCGATCGCGTGCAGCACCGCCGAAGGCCCCTTGGCCAGCTGCTCGGGGAGGGCCTCCAGGGTCTCGCGGAGCGGCCCCAGCGAGCCGTGGCGGCCGTGCCGGACCGTGACGACGAAGTCGGGGCCCGTGAAGACCATGAGTTCGCCCGTGTCGACCACCTCGCTCACGGCGCTGAGTACCTCGTGCTCGACGTAGGCGACGGTCTTGAAGACGGCGAACAACACGTCCTCGTACTGCTCCACCTTGGGCCGCTGGTGGGCGTGCACGGCGTCCTCGACGGCGAGCGGGTGCAGGCCGAACAGCTCGGCGACGTCCGCGATCTGCTCCGCGGTCGGTTCGTGCAGACCCAGCCACACGAAACCGTCGCCCTGCTTCCGCACCCGCCGCACGGCCTCCCCGACGCCCTCATCGCACTCCTGCCGCACCCCGTCCCGGTAGACGACGCAGTTGACGACGCTGCTGCCGAGCGGCGACCGGGCGGGGTGGCTGAGGTCGACCCGGCGCCCGCCGCGGGCGAGGCGGGCGACCCTGCGCAGGCTGCCGACCATGGACATGCGGTCCTCCTTCGACGGGACCCGGACAGTGTGCCACCGCCGGCCCCCCGGTACGCCTCCGTCCGGCCGACCGCCGGGGCCGGCGCCCGGGCGCGCGCCCGGGTCGTGCGTCCGCGGCCTGCACTCGGGTCGTGCGTCCGCGGCGTGCACTCGGGGCGCTCCCGGATCCGGTCGGGCAGGACGCGCCCGGCCGCGTCGGGGCCCCGGTCACCGATGCCGGTCAGCCGGCTGTGGGTCGTCGCGACCACGGGTCCCATGACCGGGGGCGCCCGGCTCCCACGCCGCGCCGTCCGTGTCGGCGCGGTACCCGCCGGCGGCCGCGCCGCCTTCCACGCCCGGTACGGCCGTGCCGGTGCGCCGGCCCTCCCCGTCCGGGGCCGGGCAGCCCGGCGCAGCGCAGGCCCCCGGCGACCCGGCCGGCGCCCCGGCGGGCGGGCCTCACGACCCGGCGTGCTCCCGTACGGGTGCCGGTGGTGCCGGTGCCGGTGGTGCGTCGGGGAGGAAGGTCACGTGCGGCGCCCCCGTGCGCGGATGGACCTCGACCTCGGCGCTCACGCCGTACACCTCGGCCAGCAGGTGCGGCGTGAGTACGTCGACCGGTGCGCCGGCGGCGGTGACCTCGCCGTCGCGCAGCACGTACAGGCGGTCGCAGTGGTACGCGGCGAGGTTCAGGTCGTGCAGGGCCACCAGGACCGTCGCCGGCAGCCGCCTGAGCAGGCCGAGCACGTCCAACTGGTGCCGGACGTCGAGGTGGTTGGTGGGCTCGTCGAGGACCAGCAGGGACGGCTGCTGGGCCAGGGCGCGCGCGATCAGCACCCGCTGGCGCTCACCGCCCGACAGCCGGTCGAAGGGCCGGTCGGCGAAGGCGACGGCGTCCACCGCCGCGAGCGCCGCCTCCACCAGCCGGACGTCCTCGGCGTCGTCGCCGTCGAGCAGCCGCTTGTGCGGGGTCCTCCCCATCGCGACGACCTCCCGCACGGACAGGTCGAAGTCCGCGGCGGACTGCTGCACGACGGCCGCCAGCGTACGGGCGAGGCGCCGGGGCGGCAGGCGCCAGGCGTCGGCGCCGTCGACGCGGACCCGTCCCGCGTCGGGGCGCAGGACCCGGTAGACGGCCCGCAGCAGGCTGGACTTGCCGCTGCCGTTGGGGCCGACCAGTCCGACCAGCTCGCCCGGGCGGGCCGTGAGGGAGACGTCCCGCACGAGCCGGTGCGCGCCGGCGGTGAGCGTGACGCCCTCGACGGAGAGTTCGGCCGCGGTCATCCCACTCCTCGGTCGGTGGCGCGCCGGGCGTCGCGGCGCATCAGACACAGGAAGAACGGTCCGCCGCACAGGGCCGTGAGGACGCCGACGGGGATCTCCATCGGCGCGGCCACGGTCCGCGCCGCGATGTCCGCCCAGACGAGGAAGACCGCCCCGCCCAGCGCGGCCGTCGGCAGCACCCGGCGGTGGTCGCCGCCGACGAGGACCCGCACCATGTGCGGCAGCATCAGCCCGACGAAACCGATCGGTCCGGTCGCCGCCACCATGACCCCCGTCACCAGGGAGAGCAGCACGAACATCCGGGCCCGGAACCGGGCCACGTCCAGGCCCATCGTCGCGGCGGCCTCCTCGCCCGACAGCAGCAGGTTCAGCGACCGCGCCTGGACCAGCAGCACGCCGATCCCCAGCAGCAGTGCCGCCGCGGGCAACCACAGGCCGGCCCACCGGACGCCGCCGAGCCCGCCGAGCGTCCAGGCGAGGACCGCGCGGGCCTGGTCGCCGGTGCCCGAGGTGAGCAGCAGCAGGTCCACGACCGCCGTGAGGACCGCGGCGACGGCCACGCCCGACAGCACCAGCCGCACGGAGGTGATCCGCCCGCCCGCGCGGGCGGTGACGTACACGACGACCAGGGCGAGCAGGGCGCCGGCGAAGGCGGCGACCGACAGGGACAGCGCCCCGAACACGCCGACGCCGAGGACGATGACGCAGACGGCGCCGAGCGCCGCCCCCGACGACACGCCCAGCAGGTACGGCTCGGCGAGCGGGTTGCGCACCAGCGCCTGCAGGGCGGCGCCCACCACCGAGAGGCCCGCGCCGGTGACCACGCCGAGCAGTACGCGCGGCGCGCGCACGTCGAGCACGATCGTCTCGCGCGCCCGCGACCACGTCGGCTCGGACCAGTCCGCGCCCAGCGCGTGCGTCACGATGCCCCACACCTCGCCCGGCGGCACGTGCACCGAGCCGATGGCCATGCCCGCCGTCGCGGAGACCACCAGCAGGACGCCGAGGACCACGAGGGTGAACGCGAACGACGCACGGCGGGGCCCGCCCCCGCCGCTCGCCCGGCCCCGGGGGCCGGGACCGGTGCGGGCGTCGGGGGCGGCGGGGGCGGTGGCCGTCACCGGAACCGCTCGGGGTGCAGGGCCTTGGCCAGGTCCTCGACCGCGTAAGGCGGGCGGACGCCGACGAGCGTCGCCGTCAGCGGCAGCACCACGAACCGCTTGTTCCTGATCGCGGGCACGTCGGCGAGCGCCGGCTGCGCCAGCAGGAACCGCTTCTTCTGCTCGACTCCGCCCGCGCCCGCGTAGTCGTAGATCGCGATGACCTCCGGCTTGCGCGCGACGACCTGCTCCCACGACACGTCGCCGAAGACCTCGTCGAGGTCCGCGAAGACGTTCCGGCCGCCGGCCAGCCGGATGATCTCGGTGCCGAGCCCCTTGCCGCCGGCCGTGAACGCCGCCTTGTCGCCGCTGTCGTAGACGAACACCGGGACCTGCGGGGCGCCCTTCACCGCCCGGGTCGCCTCGTCGATGCGCGAGCGGAGGTCGGCGACGAGCGCGTCGGCCCGCTCCGGCACGCCGAAGATCGAGCCGACGGTACGGATCTCCTCGTACGTGTCCCGCATGGACACGCTCCTGCCGCCGCAGTACTCGCGGTTCAGGTACGTGTCGATCCCCGCGTCCCGGAACGCCGCCCGGGAGCGGCCCGCCTTGTCGTCGAACGCGCTGGCGTAGCCGCCGTACACGAGGTCCGGTTCGGCGTCGAGGACCGTCTCGAAGGACGGCTCCTTCTCCGCCAGTCGGGGGACGGCCGCGAAGTCCTTCCGGTACTGGGGCAGGACCGCCGAGTCGGGGAAGGCGGTGCCCACCATGCGGTCCTTCAGGCCGAGGGCCAGCAGCAGTTCGGCCGGGTGCTGGTGGATGGTGACCACCCGCTCCGGCGGCCTGTCGTACGTCGTGCGCGTGCCGCAGTTGTCGACGGTGACGGGGAAGCCCTTCGCGGGCCGCGCCGCCGCGGACGGGCGGCCGTCGTCCGCGCCGCGGGAGGTGCCGCAGCCGGACAGCAGGGTCGCGGAGAGGACGGCGGCCAGGGCCGCCGCGCCCAGGGCGCGCCGGCGCGCCCTGGCAGGGGTGGGAAAGGGGGGACGGGACGAGCCGTCGTACACGTGAAGCCTCCTGCGGAGTCCGCGCTCCTCGGATCGGGCCCGCGACAGGCCAGTGTCCTGACTCCCGGATCGACGTTCCCCCGGCCTTCCCGCGCGTGCGCAGTGGCCTTCCGGTGGGGTCCACTCCCCGGTCACAGTGGCGGGACCGTGCCGGAATCGCACCGGCTTCCTGTCTCCCGTCGCGGTGATGACCAGGTGATCCTACGATTCGCCGCGTCAGGGACGAAAGGGCGCACGGGGGAACCGTGCGCCTGGCAGTCCGTCGGCCCGGCCACGGCGTCCGTGCCACCAGCCGCTCGGTGTCCTGCTCACGGGGCCGGCCGTGCAAGCCGCCGAGGACCTCGGCCCGGGCGGGGCGCCGCCTCGTGGAGGGAGGGCCCGTCATCCCCCGGGTACGGGCCGCGCCCCCGCCGTCCGGACGGCGCCGCACGTTCCGGCCGGGCGCCCCGAGGGGTTTGGCGCCGGGTGGCGGGGCCAGACGGGGTGTCAGGGAGGGGGTGCCGCGTGACCGTACCGCAGAGGACGACGAGGGCGCCGAGGGCGCCGAGGGCACGGAGGGTGCCGAGGGCGCAGCGAGCGCAGAGGGCGCCGAGGACGCGGCGGGCCGGCTGGCGGGACGTGGTGCTCGCCCTGGGGCTGGTCGGGGTCGCCGTCGGCGGGCTCGCGCTGCTGGTGCGCACCGTGTGGCACGTCCCCGACGGGGCGTTCGGCCCCGTCCTGCTGCTCGTCATGGTGGTCCTCGCGGCCGTCGTGGCGGGTCGGGCGGCCTCGCGCCGGACCCCCGGCCGGGCGCGGATCCCGGCACAGGCCCCGCCCGCGGATCCCGACGAGGTCACGGCGGTGCTCCCCGTCGAGGGCGCCGCGCCGGCCCCGCCGGTGCCGCGGCTGGACGGCGACAGCGTCGACCACGAGGAGGTCGACCCCTACGGCTTCGAGCACACGGTGGCCGCGCTGTGCGTACGCGACGGGTGTACGCGGACGGAGGTGTCCGGCGGCCCGGGCGACCTCGGTGCCGACGTCGTGGCGACGGCACCCGACGGCCGCAGGCTGATCGTCCAGTGCAAGCAGTACGCCGCCGACAACCCCGTCGGCTCGCAGGACCTCCAGCGCTTCGGCGGCACCTGCTTCGCCGTCCACGGGGCGGAGGTCGCGGTCGTCGTGACGACCAGCACGTTCACGGCGCCGGCCGTCGAGTACGCCGCGACGATCGGCATCGTCTGCGTCGACGGGGAGGCCCTCGCGGCCTGGACCGACGGCCGTACGCCCCCGCCCTGGGAGGACCCGGTGGCGGCGCCGGAGCCACCCGTCGAGGCGGGCTGAACCCCCCGGCGCTCGCCCCGTCCCAGGAGCCCGGCGCCCCGCTTCCGCTCCGGGGCCGTGGGCCCCGGGTGTGCCCGCAGCCCGTGGCCCGCACCCCGTGGCCGGCGGCGCCCCGGGGCGGGGGCACTCCGGGGCGGACGGCACGGCGGCGCCGGGGGCGGGGGCGCGGGGGCGCGATCCCGCCCGGTCTCCGGCCGCCGGCTCGTCACCGGCTCGCCGTCCACGGGCACGGGTGCCGTTCAGCCGGTCGCGCGTCGCAGGGGGCCGGTCAGCCTGCCCGTCACCACCAGGGCGAAGTCCTGCGGACCCTCCAGCAGATTGCGGGCGAACACCTGGATCAAGTAGCGGCCCTGCGGGGCGTCCGGGAGCCGGACGACCTCGACGTTGTTCGTGCTGTCCGTCCGCAGGAGCCGGTTGGGCAGGGTGTCGTTCCCTGCGTGCCGGACGCCGTCGGGCGCCTCCACCAGCACGCTGAGGTCGTTCTGCAGGGACCGGCCCGGCAGGTCCGTGTACGCCAGGCAGAGCCGCAGGGCCGCGCCGGCCGCCACCTCCACCGTGAAGCGGCTGACGTCGCCGGTCCGGGCGAGCTGCCGCGCGGGGGCCTGCCAGGTGTCGGCGAAGTCGAGCACCAGGTCCGGGACGGCGGGGTTCGGCAGGGTCGACGGCAGGTGGATCGCGCCGAACCCCTGGTGGAAGTGCGGGTCCGGGGCCGTGGCGTCCGGCGCGGTGAGCCGCCGGGCACCGTTGATCAGCGTGGCCTTCACCAGGGCGGCGCTGGGGCTGGTGGCCCGCTCCCGCACGTAGTACTCGCGCACCAGCGCGGCGCAGCCCGCGACGAGCGGGGTGGCCATGCTGGTGCCGCCCATGAAGGCGTACCGGGGGTTGTCGTGCAGGCCCCAGAAGCTCTGCCGCGGGGCGCCGGCGGCGCGCGTCGAGAGGATGTCCGTGCCGGGCGCCACCACGTCGGGCTTCACGCGCCAGTCGTCGCACGGGCCGCGGCTGCTGAACGCGGCCAGCGCCTCGGGGTCGCCCGAGACCCGCTCGCCGGCGATCGGATCGTCGGGGAAGGGCGTGCCCCGGTCCCACTCGCCCCAGGTGAGGTTCCCACCGGGCCCGTCGGTGCGGCTGGTGCGCGCGGCGCCGACCGTCAGGGCGTTCTTGCTCGACCCGGGCGAGCCGAGCGACAGCCAGTCGACGAACCCCTCCTGCGCGTGGAGGCGGGCCGCCGCCGTGCCCTCGTTCCCCGCGGCGATCACGACGAGCATGTCGGGCCGCCGCCGCACATAGGCGTCGACGTCGTCGGAGTTGGCGGTGTACGCGGCCTCGGTGGCGGCGCCCCAGCTGTCGTTGTGGACGCGGGCCCCGGCCTGGTAGGCGGGCTCGAACAGGTCCTCCAGCGAGGCCGGCAGACCGCCGAGGCCCCCGTGCCGGTCCTGCACCGACTGGAAGTACAGCTTCGCCTCCGGCGCGACGCCCCGGAAGGCGCCCTGGGAGGCGCTGCCGTCGCCGAGGACGGACCCCGCCACGTGCGTGCCGTGTCCGTGGGGGTCGGAGGAGTCGCCGGGACGGCCCAGGGCGGCCGTGCCGACCACGCGGCCGTCGAAGTCGGGGTGCGTGGTGTCGAATCCGGTGTCGGCCACGGCGACGACCTCGCCCCGGCCCGTCAGCGGCAGGCCGGCCGCCGGGCCCGCCGGCGTCACGCCGAGCAGTGCGCGGGCGACGTCGTTGAAGAGCTTCGGCTCCACGTACTCGGTCACGGCCAGGACGCCCGGCACCCGGGCGACCTCCTCCTCCAGCGGTGATCCGGCGGGGATCCGGACGCGCAGGCGGCGCCCGCCCTCGGCGACGATCTCCGGTCCGTGCGCGTCGACGCGCGCCAGCAGCCAGGCGCGTACGCCCGCGCGGGCGTCGGCGTCGGCCGTCACCAGGTCCCAGGTGCGCAGGACCGTCGTGCCGTGACCCTCCGTCTCCACCTCGGTGAGCTCCCCGGCCGACAGCCGCAGCGGCGCCGCCGCGTCGGGGTCGTGGTGTCGTACCGCTCTGACGAACGGCAGGTTCAGGACGTCCTCGGCCTGCTCGGGGGTGGCCGTGACGAGGTAGGCACCGCCGGGCAGGGCGCGCAGCAGGACCGCGCCCTGGCTGACGATCCCGGCGCGGTACTCCTCCAGCAGCGGCTCGCCCAGGTGCAGCACCCACTGCGCGGGCACCCCGGGCTCCGGGGGGAGCGGTTCGGGTGCACGGCCCTCCCGCGCGTCGGCCCCGGCCCCGGCCCCGGCCCCGGTGCCGGGTTCGCGGGCACGGAGCGTGGCGCGGGCGGGGGAGGGCGGTGCGGCAGGGGGGCCCGGGTCGAGCGGGTCGACCAGCAGGCCCGCCGCGGTGAGCCGCGGCAGGTCGTCCGCGTCGGCGTCGCCGACGACGAAACCGCTCGTCACCGAGGCGTTGCGAAGCACGCGCACGGCCTCGGCGGCCTCCCCCTCGTGCAGGTAATAGGCGATGACACGCATGGCGTTCGCCCCTTCCGGAGCAGGGCATGTCGGGTGGAGCGTCCACGAGAGGGGCCCGTGGGGCCCGGCGGGCGCGGGGCGTGCGCACGGTCGCACTGCCAAGGTAACTCCGGCACGGCAGGTCCGCCGCTCGGCCCGGCGCCCGCACCGCCCGCCCGGGCAGCGCCACTCGGAGCCGCCGGGCCGGGACCGCCGCCGCACGCGGCCGCCGTCAGACGTGTTCGGCGGGAGGCCGCTTCCCGTGAACAGGTTCACCACGAGCCCTGGCTCGTCTCACGGCGCGCGCTCGGCAGCTCGGAGGGCGCCGCCGCGCGTGTCGCCGCCAGGCCCCGCCGCGCTCGGGCCGCCGGGGCCGGAACGCCGCGCTCGGGCAGCCGCGCCAGGGGAGCCCGCTCGGGCCGTCCACTAGGGGAGCCCGCTCGGGGCGGCATGCCGACGGCCCGCGCCGGGCGGGCGGGGCGGGGGAGTGGGGGGAGCCGGAACGACCGGCCGCCGCCCCACCGCCGCCCCGGCCGCGAGACGCGGGCCGGGAGGTGGTGACGCCGTGTCAGACCGCGGGGGCCGGGTAGGTCGGGTACTCCACCCCGGAGACGTGCTGCACGACGCGGATCACCTGGCACGAGTAGCCGAACTCGTTGTCGTACCACAGGTAGAGGATGGCGTTGTCGCCGTCGACCTTGGTGGCGCCGGCGTCGACGATCGAGGCGTGGCGCGAGCCGATGAAGTCGCTCGACACCGCGTCGGGGGCGGTGGTGAAGTCGATCTGACGCTTCAGCGGCGACGTCAGCGAGACGTTGCGGAGGTAGTCGAGGACCTCCTCGCGCGTGGTCTCGCGGCCCAGCCTGAGGCTGAGGATCGCGATGGACACGTCCGGCACCGGGACGCGGATGGAGCTGCCGGTGATCGGCGCCTTCAGCTCCGGCAGCGCCTTGGCGACGGCGGAAGCGGCGCCGGTCTCGGTGATGACCATGTTGAGCGGCGCGGAGCGGCCCCGGCGGTCCGCCTTGTGGTAGTTGTCCAGCAGGTTCTGGTCGTTGGTGAACGAGTGGACGGTCTCCACGTGGCCGCGCAGGACGCCGTACTCGTCCGCCATCGCCTTGAGCGGCGGGACGATCGCGTTGGTGGTGCAGGAGGCGCAGGACAGGACCTGCTCGTCCGGCTTGATGGTGTCGTGGTTGACGCCGTGGACGATGTTCGGGACGTCGCCCTTGCCCGGGGCGGTCAGGACGACCTTGTCGATGCCGGGGCGCAGGTGCTGCGACAGGCCCTCGCGGTCGCGCCACTTGCCGGTGTTGTCGATGAGGATGGCGTTGTTGATGCCGTACGCCGTGTAGTCGATCTCCGACGGGTCGCCCGCGTAGATCACCTTGATGGCGTTGCCGTTGGCGACGATGGTGCTGTTCGCCTCGTCGACGGTGATCGTCCCCTGGAACTGGCCGTGGATCGAGTCGCGCCGCAGCAGCGAGGCGCGCTTGACGATGTCCTGCTCGCCGCCCCGGCGGACCACGATGGCGCGCAGGCGCAGGCCGTTGCCGGAGCCGGCCTTCTCGATGAGGAGGCGGGCGACGAGGCGGCCGATGCGGCCGAAGCCGTAGAGGACCACGTCGCGGGGCTCGCTGCGCTCGATCTTGTCGGCGCCGGTCGCCCCGGCCACGGCCTCGGCGGTGAACTCCTCGACGGACAGGCCGCGGTCGTCGGTCCGGTAGGTCGCCGCGAGCATGCCGATGTCGATCTGGGACGGGCCGAGGTCGAGCGTGGTGAGGGCCCGCAGGAAGGGCATCGTCTCGGTGACCGAGAGCTCCTCACCGGCGATCTGCCGGGCGAACCGGTGGGTCTTGAGGATGCTGACCACCGACTTGTTCACCAGGGAGCGGCTGTGGAGCAGGATCGTGACGTCCCGCTCCCTGTGCAGCTTCCCGATGATCGGGATCATCGACTCCGCGATCTCCTCGCGGTTCTTCCAGCTGGTGAACGAGTCCTCATTGACAGTCACAGGTTCATCTTTCGAGCTAGGCGGTGCTCATATGCTAACCCGACAGCACTTTGATCTTTCAAGCGGTGCCCACCTGAGCGGACGCCCAGCTCGAATGGGAGGAAAGGCGGTCCGTTTCGCCCCGTTTCGCTAGGCGATGGTGTCCCCTTGGGGGCGTAATGCACGGGAACCATCCCTTCCGTCCCGGTCGGTGGGGGTACCGCGGGAGGCACCCGTCACCGCCGCCGGTCGGAGCACCTGCGCGGCGGCCAGCCGGCGGTAGACGGGGCTGTCGACGAGGAGGCGGTCGTGCGGCCCGGTGGCGACGACGCGCCCCCGGTCCAGGACGACGATGCGATCGGCGTGCTGCACCGTCGACAGCCGGTGCGCGATGACCAGCACGGCGCACTCCCGGGCCAGGTCCCTCAGGACGCCGGTGAGCGCCGCCTCGTTCACGGCGTCCAGGTGCGAGGTCGGCTCGTCGAGCAGGAGCAGGGAGGGGCGCGTGAGCAGCGCCCGGGCCACGGCGACGCGTTGGCGCTCACCCCCCGACAGGGTCGCGCCGCGCTCGCCGACCGTTCCCCGCAGACCACCGGGGAGCCGCTCGACGACGGCCCCGAGCCGGGCCAGGTCGACGACGCGGCGGACCTCCGCCTCGCCGGCGTCGGGGGCGCCGTACGTGATGTTGTCCCACAGGGTGCCGTGGACCACGTGGGTGTTCTGGTCGACGACCGCGATGCGCGCGCGGCAGTCGGATCGGCTCAGCTCCGCCGCGGGCACGCCGTCGAACGACAGGGTCCCCGCGTCCGGCTCGTAGAACCGTGCCACCAGGGCGAACAGGGTGCTCTTGCCCGCTCCCGAGGTGCCGACCAGGGCCACCTGGCGCCGGGGCGGCACCGTCAGCGACACCCCGCGCAGGACGGGCCGTTCCGGCGTGTACGCGAAGTGCACGTCGTGCAGGGCGAGGACGGGTGCCGCCGCACCGGCCTCGTCCGCCCGCCGGGCTGAGGTGGGGACGCGGGGGGCGGGGGACACCGTGACGGCCGTGGCACCGGGACCGTGAGTGGCCGCAAAGGTCGTGGCAGGGGCAGGGGCAGGGGCAGGGGCAGGGGCAGGGGCGGGGGCGGGGGGCTCCGGTGGCTCCGCCGGCAGGTCGAGGGTCTGCCGTACGCGCGCGTGGGCGCCCGCGCCGCGCTGGATGAGGCCGATCGCGCGGAACACCGACGACAGCGGCAGCGCCAGGTAGGACGCGTACAGCAGGAACGCCACGAGGTCGCCCAGGGAGGTGCCCTGACCGGTCACCCGCAGACCGCCGACGACCAGCACGAGGAGGAACGAGCCGTGGACGGCGAGTTCCACGGCCACGCTCATCACGGCGGCGAGCCCGGCGGTCCGCACGCCGGACCGGTACGCGGACTCGACGCGGCTCCCGATGGCGGCCGCCTCGCGCTCCTCGGCGCGGTGCACCCGCACCATGGGCAGGGCCCCCAGGGCCCGTTCGAGTTCCGCGGCGACCGCGCCGACCGAGTCCTGCGTGTGCGCCGACGCCGCGCGGATCCCCTTCAGCAGCGAGGCGACCAGCACCGCGGCCACCACCACCGTCAACGCCACGAGGAGCAGCAGCAGCGGGTCGAGCCACGCCATGAGCGCGATGGCCCCGGCCGCGACCAGGGTCCCCGTCACCAGGTCGACGAGCGCCTGCGAGACGACCTCGCGCAGGACGGTCGTGTCGGCGGTGACGCGGGAGGTCAGGTCACCGGCGCGGTGCCGGTGGTACTCGCGCATCTCCAGCCGCAGGAACCGGTCGACCAGCCCGTGGCGGAGCTGGCGGACCACGCCCTCGCCCGTGCGCTCCAGGAGGTACCGGCCGACGGCGCCCGTCGCCGCCTCCGCGGCGAACACGGCGGCCAGGAGCAGCAGGACCGGCCCGAACGCCCGCCCCCCGGCGCCCAGGTCGACGGCCTCCCGGGCGAGCAGCGGCTGGGTGAGCCCGAGGGCCGCCGCCGCCAGGCTGAGGACGGCCGCCAGGGCGATGGCCCGACGGTGCCCGACCGTGAGGCGGTACAGGGTGGCGATCGACGTCCACGTGGACGTCGCCCCCACGACCGCCGCCGTCGTCGTCCCCACGACCGCCGCCGTTGCCCCCTCGGCCGTCGCCTCCACGGCTGCCGCCGGCACCCCGGCGGCGCCGTCGGGGTCGTGCGCGCCGCTCACCGGCGGGGCGGCCGGGGGACGGGCCCGATCGCCATCAGGCGGGTGAAGTAGTCGTCCGGCGCGTCCTCGCCCACGGGACGCCCCTCCGCCTCGACCCAGGCGTGGGCCGTGAACGGGGGGACGACGCGCACACCGGTGCACCACGTGGGCCACGTGCCGCCCAGCCGGCACAGCAGCGCCGCGCCGAGGGACCGCGGCAGGCAGCCCTTCGGGCCGGCGCAGCGCAGACTCACCGCGCACACCGCGTCACGGGCGTCCGCCGCCTGCGCCGCGCTCGCCGGCGCGGCGCCCCGCCGCAGCAGGTCGAGGACGCCGCGGATCCGGCGGGGCGGGAGGAGGGAGAGGACGAGGGCCGGCAGCAGCACCAGCCGGGCGGCGCACCGCCGGGCGAACGGTACGCCCTCGGGCCGTTCGAGCGCGGACGGTGTCGTCATGCGGCCAGCCCCGCGGCCCGCAGCTCCCCCACGAGGGCCGCGACGTCCCGCGCGGCGCCCTCCGGGTCGACGTCGAACTCCGCGACCAGGGCGGCCGCCGCGGCGGACTCGTCGCCGCCCGACATCAGGACGCCGACCACCAGGGTCGCGCTCGGGTTCAGCTCCCAGTACTCACCGCCGCGTTCGTCCAGGAGGACGGTGCCGTAGTCCGTCTTCGCGGTGGACACGTCCGCCGAGAACCGCAGTGCCATGCGAGGGTCCTTCCTGGTGGTGGGCGCCCGGCGGCGCCGGGGCCGGTCGCCGGGATGGTCGGGGCGGGCTGGGGGAGGGGCCGACCGGAGGGGGAGCGTCGGGGAGATCCGGTCGGGGGAGCGGTCAGGGGCGGGCGGGGGCCGTGCCGTCGCGGGCCGGTTCGAGGCCGCGGAGCCACACCTCGGCCGCGATGGTCGAGTAGAGGACCGCATCGCGCAGCTCCGGCGTGGAGGGACGCTGGGCGAGGCGGCGCAGGGCCGCTCCGTCGACGAGCCCCAGCCGCTCCAGCCGGGAGTCCTCCCACAGGGCCATGAGGTCGGCGCGGTGTTCCCGCAGCCCGTCCGCCGCGTCCATGGAAGCGGCCGCCTTGTTGGTGCGCCGCAGGCACTCCTCCGGCACGATTCCGCGCATCGCCGCGGTGAGCAGGGGCTTGTACCGCCACGGGGAGACCCGCTCGGCGGGGCGCACCGCGAGGCAGGCCTCGATGACCCGGTCGTCCAGGAAGGGGGACGCCATGGGCAGCCCCGCCCGGGCGGCCATGTGGTCCCACTGGCGGATGACGCGGGTGCAGCCGCGGATCTGCTCCAGGTCGGTGTGGAGACCGCGGTCCGGGTGCAGGGGCCGGGCCCCGGCGGCCGCGTCGCGCAGCGCCCGCCCCGCCAGCTCCGCGGCGTCCGGGGTGACCCAGTCGAACAGGCGGGGAGGCATGCCCCAGCCGAGGCTGGTGGTGACGGTGGCGGGCCGCGCCCCGCGCAGGTCGACGGCGCAGTCGCGCAACCACCTGCCGTACGGCCGGCTGTCGGCCAGCGCCCGCAGTGTCCCGCCGAGCGGCCACTGCCACAGGGCGCGGAAGCCGCGCAGCTGCCGCAGGGCGAACAGCGGCCGCCTCCGGGCGAGCCGGTGGTAGTACGCCTCCGAGCACCAGGCGACGTGGTCCCCGCCGATGCCCGTCAGGTGGAGGCGGCTGCCCCGGCGCGCCATGCCGGGCAGGTGGTGCAGGACGCGCGACCGGTCCATGACCCCGATCGTCGGCTCGTCCAGGAGGTCGTCGATGCCGAGCAGGCCGGTGTAGACGAGTGGCGAGGCGTCGGCGTCCCACACGACGTGCTCCACGTCGGGCAGGGCGCGGGCGGCCCGGCGGGCCCACTCCAGGTCGGTGTCGGCGGGGTCGCGGCCCGGCCAGGTGCTCGCCACCACACGGGCCGGTGACCGGTCGGCGAGGAAGCAGACGGAGGTGGAGTCCAGCCCGCCGGACAGGTCGCAGCTGACGACGCCGCCGCCCCGGGTGCGGGCGTCCACGGCGTCGGCGAGGGCCTGTCGTACCAGCGGCGCCCCGTCCGCCAGGGCCTGGACCGGCTCCGGCGGCGTCCACCACCGCGAGCGGCGCACCCCGCGCCCGTCCGCCGCGACGACGAGCGCCTCGTCCGGCGGGACCGCGTGGACCCCCTCCCAGAGGGACGCCTCGGACAGCGGGTGCGGCACCGGCCACAGCAGCCGTACGGCCAGCTGCGCGCGGTCGGGCGCGCGGCCCAGGGCGGCGGCGAGCCAGTCGGCGCGGGTGGCGGCGACCGTCACCCCGTCGAGGTCGGCGTGGTAGGTGAGGCGGAGGCCGGACGCGGTGCCCTGGACCCTGGTCCGGCCGTCGAGCGCGGCGACCAGGTGGAAGCTGCCGGGCAGGGACCTTACCCAGGCGTCCAGGTCGGCCAGGTCGCGCAGGCGGCCGGCGACCCGGTGCACCTCGGCGGCGTCGACCGGGCAGGTGCCGACCAGGGCGAGCGCGGCGGAGCCGGCGCGGGCGGAGACGAGTTCGTCGTCGTCCCACCGGCCGACAAGCCAGGGCCTCCCCGAGGCGTGGGCCAGGACGCGGGTCCCGGGGCGTCGGAAGGAGCGGGCCGCGGCGGCCGCGTCCGCGCGGTCGGTGAAGACCGCGAAGTGCGCGCCGCCGTGGCCCGTCCCCGCACTGTCGTGCAGTTCCGTCATGACGTCAGGTCAGGAACGTCAGTTCTTGCTGAGGATCAGTCGGTCGTTGCCGGAGCGCTGCAGGAGCCCCGTCGTCTTCCGGAAGCTGCCCAGCCGGGCCAGGGTCGGAGCCTCGTACGCCTTCTTCATGACTACTCCTCCGGTCGGTTCGCCACCCACCCGGGCGGTGGGTGGCGGCTGTGCCGTGGGGTCGGCCTGGTGGCGGGGCCGTCAGGCTCCGCGACCGGGTGGTCGCCCCGTCCACCAGCTATCTGTACGGTCAGGCGAGATCACAACCCTGCAAGGCTTAGTCGGACTATCGGGCCAATCGGTCCTCCTCGCGGTGGCCACCGGGGACTCGACTCGGCCGGGATGGACCGGGTGTGGTCACCGCTTCTCCTCCGGAACGATTCGACCTGCACCGTCATGTCCCTCGGCCACCCTGCGCCCCACCCGGTCCGACCGGAGACGACGAGCGGCGCCCGGCGCACCGCACCCGCTCCGCGCGCCGTCCACGGGCAACCGCCCCACCGAAGTGAGCCGGTCGGTTCTCGGGCACCGACGGCTCCACCCGGGGTGCCGTGGATGCGAGGGGCCGCTTCGCACGTCCCTGCGCGGCGGCGGTCACGGCCGCCGGCTCCCGCGAGCGGGACTCGCCCCGGGGCCGCACCGGCACGCCCTGATCGGGCGTGACCGGGGTGCGGCGGGGGCGACGTAGGGCGGAGGCCGCCGGTGGCCCTCCGGGCGGTCAGGTGCCGGAAGGCGGCCGGGACGGCGCGCGCCGGGTCACTGCCCCGCCTCCGCCGCGTCGGCCGACCCGGCGCGCGCCTCCCCGGACCGCCGCGCCTCCCCGGACCGCGCCTGCCCGGCCTGCGGGGGGACGGCCCGGGGCGGTACGGCCCGCGGTGGTACGGGTTCGCTCGGTGCGGGGGTCCCGGGCGCCCCGACCTGCGGGAGCGCGGCAACAGCCGCCTCGGCCTCGCGGAGGAGGGCCCTCGCCTTGTCCTCCGCCGCGTCGTAGCGGTCCGGGTGGGCCGACCGCTGCACCTCCTGGGCGGTGCGGCCGGCGGACAGGCCGGGCGACCGCCGTTCGACGCCCATCGCGGCGCGGAAGAACCGCTCGGCCGCGTACGGCACGTCCATGATCTGCTCGGGCGTGCCCCAGCCCTGGCTGGGGCGCTGCTGGAAGACGCCGAGCGAGTCCTTGTCGCCGCAGTCCAGGTTGTTCATGTGCGACTCGACCCAGCCGGCCTCGAACGCGGCCAGCATGACCTTGTCCGACACGGCGAGCCTGAGGCCGACCCGGTGGACGGTCCTGATGACGTCGGGGTCGTGGTCCGGGGGGATGCGGCAGGGCGCCAAGACGGCACCTCCTCGATGAGGGGCGGGCGGCCGGCACGCCGCACGCGCGCGGGCGGGGCGCCCGACCATCGGCGCCCGGGAACCAGCGTCCGTACCGCCGGGTGGCCGTCACAAGGGAGCGCCGCGCCCGTCGCCCGAAAGGGGAGCGGACGCGGTAAACCGGGCTCCGCCGCAGGTCGGCCGCCTCCCGTACACACGGATCGGCCGGTCGCCGTAGGGCGACCGGCCGATCCGTCACACCGCGGGGGGCGCGGCGCGGTGCGTCAGGCGAGCGTGCGGCGCACGCACTCCGCCACGACCTCCTGCAGGCTCCCGGTGCGGTGCAGCAGCGTCCGCTGGACGCGGGCGCCGTTGCCCGTGGCGAGCAGTCCGGCCAAGGCGTCCTGCGCGCCGAGGAGGTCGCCGTTCTCCTCCAGCGCGTCGCGCACGTGGTCGAAGAGCGCCCGCACCACGGCCTCGGCGGGCGCGGGGCGCATCGTGACGGGGTGGATCAGCTGGTCCTCCAGGCCCGACCGGGCGGCCCGCCAGGACGCCAGGCGCAGCAGGGCGACGCCGTGCCGCGTGGGCGGCACCCCGTCGCGCCACTCCCGGGCCGCCGTGTCGACCAGGCCCCGGATCAGCGTGGCGATCAGGGCCGTGGTGGACGGGTCGAGGCAGACGTCCGCGACCCGGATCTCCACGGTCGGGTACGAGCGGGAGAGGCGGGCGTCGAAGTACACCATGCCCTCGTCCTTGAGGGCGCCGCTGGCCACCATGTCGGCGACCTGCTCGTGGTACCGGTCCGCCGAGCCGAACACCTCCACGGGACCGGCCGAGGGCCAGCGGCCCCACACGCGGTTG
The DNA here is from genome assembly GCF_043077165.1 of Streptomyces kanasensis. NCBI lineage: Bacteria > Bacillati > Actinomycetota > Actinomycetes > Kitasatosporales > Streptomycetaceae > Streptomyces > Streptomyces kanasensis. Next base: position 284,401 of record NZ_JBIBSF010000009.1, on the reverse strand, counting down.
CGGTAGCTGGCGTACCCGCTGTCCTCGCCCTGCCAGAACGGCGAGTTGGCGCTCATGGCGAGCAGGGCGGGCAGCCAGGGCCGGATGCGGTCCAGGACCGCGACGCCCTCCTCGTCGGAGTCGACCGAGACGTGGACGTGGCAGCCGCACGTCAGCTGTTCCTGCGCCGTGAGGCCGAAGTGCTCCTTGAGCCACTGGTGGCGCTCGTCGTTCCCGATGGTCGGGCTCACCTCCAGCGGGGACGTCGCCAGCGCGGCGACCGAGGCGTCGACGCCTTCGGCGTGCCGGGCGGCCTCCGCCCGCCACCGCCGGATCTCCTCCTCCAGGTCCCGCATGTCCGTCTGCGGCTTCGTCGCGAACTCCAGCTGCTGGCGCTGCAGCTCGCTCTCGAAGACCTCCTCGTTGCCCTGCGGGTCCCGGGAGGCCGCCGCGAGGACCGCCGCGGACAAGGCGCGCGGCTCCCCGGTACGGCCGTCCACCAGGAGCAGCTCCTCCTCCACACCCACACTCCGCACGTCACTCACCCTTCCTCGGCGCTGGGGTCCAGCCCGCCTGCCCCGATCGTCGGCTCCCACTCCTGGTCCGGCCCGCGCGGCGCCCGCCGCCCGGCCCCGACCCGTACGCGCCGTCGTGCGACCCGTACGCGCCGCCGCTCATTCGCGTACCGCCGGGTCGTCGTCCCCGCGGCGGCCCGACCGGTGCCGCAGCCACAGCGGCAGGGCGTACCAGCACAGCGCGAACCACAGCATCACCCCGCCCACCAGGAGCTCCGCGAGCAGACCGGGGACCACCACGTGGAGGATGAGCAGCAGGGTGCAACCGATCGTGAGGGCGAGCAGCACCATGCCGCACATCATCAGCTTGTGCGCGGTCCCGACCAACTCGTCCTTCATGCGCTGGCCGGACAGGAACCGGTGCAGGGAGACCGGGGCTATGAGGGCCGCGGTGGCGGACGCGCCGGTCACCACCGTCGCGACGTAGACCGCCCGGTCGAACGTCCCCAGGTCGCGGAAGACGGGGGTGAAGGCGACGCTCAGCAGGAAGCCGAAGAGGATCTGGACGCCCGTCTGGGCCACCCGGGTCTCCTGGAGGATCTCCTGCCACCTGCGGTTCACCCGGTCCCGGGCCGACTCCGGCCGGTCGTCACGGGTGACGTCGTCGTCGGTGACGGAGTCGTCCCCCGTGCGGCAGGCAGGAGGAGTTCTCGTGTCCCGGTCGACCGGCGGCTCTGTCATGGTCATGGCGTCCTCCATATTCGGGGGACGACCGTGTGCCCGTTCCTCGCACATGCATGCCGATGCCGCCCTCCGGTTGCGGATCGGGGGAAACGGGGTTAGCCGGGCCGGATGGCGGGGGACCCGTCGTTCCGTCGGAACACCGGCCGCCGTCGCGTCCCACGGGACGGCGCGCGGTCGGAAGGTCATCGAAGGAGGGAAGGCCGCACCATGACGACGGCACGAGAGATCATGACCGAGGGCGCCGAGTGTGTCGGGGAGGACGAGAGCGTGCTCGACGCCGCCAGGAAGATGAAGGAGCTCGGAGTCGGTGCCCTGCCCATCTGCGGCACGGACGACAAGCTCAAGGGCATGCTGACCGACCGCGACATCGTCGTGAAGGTGCTCGGCGCCGGCAAGGACCCGGCGAGCTGCAAGGCCGGCGAACTGGCCCAGGGTGAGGTCGTGACGATCGGCGCGGACGACGACGCGGACGAGATCCTGCGGACCATGACGAGCCACAAGGTGCGCCGTCTGCCGGTCATCGACGGCCACGAACTGGTCGGCATGGTCGCCCAGGCCGACGTGGCGCGGGCGCTGCCGGAGCCGAAGGTCGGCGACCTGCTGGAGGCGCTGTCCACGGACTGACGCCTCCTCAGCGACGGGCCCCGACCGAAACGATTCGGCCGGGGCCCGCGCTTTTGCGCCGAACCGGGGCACCGCACCGGCATGGGCGCGGGGGTCGGGGGTAGCAGCGCTTCCAGGCGAGGCGTAGGACGCCCGCCGCAGCGAGAGGAGACGAGCCGTGTTGATGGCCCACCCCGCCGTGCTGAGCAAGCTGGCAGAGGAGTACGCGTCGCTGGAGGCCCGGCGCGCGCAGGCCGACGGCCCCGAGGTGCGGCGCCGCATGGAGGACGTCGCGTACACGCTCTGCGTCTCGACCGGCACCCGTGACGTCGAGGACGCGCTCGCCGCGGTCCGACGCCGGCTCGCCGAGGCCCACGGGAACGACCCGGTCCTCGCGCTCTGACCGGCCGCCGGGCCCGGCCCGGCCCCGACCACCCACACGCGCGCCGGCACGGCGGGCACGACGGCAGAATCGGAGGGGACATGACGGTGATCGCGGCGGGGACGTCGACGGCGGCGGACCGCGAGGGGCGCATCCCCGGGGGCGTCGAGCCGCAGCGGCTCTCCCCCCAGGACGCCCGTGAACTCTCCAGGACGTTCTTCGACCGGCTGGCGACGCTGGAGGAGGGCACCCACGACCACCAGTACGTGCGCAACACGCTCATCGAGATGAACATGTCGCTCGTCCGCTTCGCCGCACGGCGCTTCCGCGGGCCGGGCAGCGACATGGACGACATCGTCCAGGTGGGCATGATCGGCCTCATCAAGGCGATCGACCGGTTCGACCTGTCCCGCGAGGTGGAGTTCACCACCTTCGCCATGCCCTGCATCCTCGGGGAGATCAAGCGGTTCTTCCGCGACACCTCGTGGGCCGTGCACGTCCCGCGCCGGCTCCAGGAGGCGCGCCAGGAGCTGGTGCGCGCGACGGACGAACTCACCTCCCGGCTCGGCCGCGACCCGAAGGTCTCCGAACTCGCCGACCTGACGGGCATGACCGAGGACGAGGTCCGCAAGGCCCAGGTCGCCGCCGCCGGTTACAGCTCGGCCTCGCTCGACGCCGCAGTGCGCGGCGACTCACCGGACGGCGAGGCCGTGCTCGCCGACTTCATCGGCGTCGAGGAGCACGCCCTCGAACTCATCGAGGACTTCCACTCCCTCGCCCCGCTCGTCGCGGAACTCGACGAGCGGGACCGCACCATCCTGCACCTGCGGTTCGTCGAGGAGCGGACGCAGGCGCAGATCGCCGAGGTGCTCGGGGTGTCGCAGATGCACGTGTCGCGGCTGCTCGCCCGCACCGTGCGGCGCCTGCGGGAGGGCCTCCTGACGACCTCCTGAGGCGCCGGGGGCGCCGGGCCGCCCGAGCACCGGGCCGCCGGGGGCGCCCACGGGACGTCGGGACGCCGCACGGGGCAGACCCGCCCGGTGAACCAGTCATCCGGCCCCGGCCCGCTCGGCCCCGGCCCGCTCGGGAGACCCGTCCGGATTCGCCGGGCCCCGCCCGGCAGTGCCGCCGCCGGCTCACCCCCCCCCGCACGCCCGGAGGCCGCCCGGCCCCGGTCCGTTCGCGCGGGCCGCCGAGGCCCGCCCGCCCCGGCTGCCCGGCCACCACCCCTCCAGTCGACCCGCTCAGCCCACCTGCACGCCGATCAGACAGGTGTCGTCGTCCGTGTCGGACCGGCTGTGCGTCAGCAGCAGGTCCAGGTGCTCGCCCAGGTCGCGGGTGCTCTGCCCGGCGATGGGCAGCAGCTGCTGGAGCGAGTGCTCCACCGAACGGTCCCGCCGCTCGATGAGACCGTCGGTGTACATGAACAACCGGTCGCCCAGCTCCAACGGCAGCCGGTGCTCCTCGTACTCCGCGTCCGGTACGGCACCCAGCAGCAGACCGCGCGGCAGCGGCAGCGCGGACGCCTCGCCGTCACGCACCAGCACCGGCGGCGGGTGTCCCGCCCGCGCCCAGCGCAACACCCGCGTCTCCGGGTCGTACACCCCGCAGACGGCCGTGGCGGTCACGTGCTCCGTGAGGTGGTGCGCCACCGTGTTCAGCCAGCCGAGCAGCTGCGCGGGACCCGAACCGGTCGCCGCCAGTCCGCGCAGGGCGTTGCGCAGGACCACCATCCCGGTCGCCGCCTCGATGCCGTGGCCCGCCACGTCCCCGACGACGAGCAGCACCTTCTTCGTGGGCAGCAGCACGGCGTCGTACCAGTCGCCCCCGACGAGGTGCCCCTCCTCCGCCGGCCGGTAGCGCACCGCGACCCGCAGGTCGGCGAGGTCCACCGGCGCCGACGTCGGTGGCATGATCGCCTGCTGGAGCTGGAGGGCGAGGCGGTTCCGCTCGGCCACGCGCTGTTCGGAGTCGGCGAGCCGGTCCCGCGTCGCGGCCAGCGCCACCTCCGTCCAGTGCTGCGCCGACACGTCCTGGTAGGCACCCCGGACGGCCAGCAGCGCGCCGTCCGGACCCGTCACCGGCTCCGCCACGATGCGGATGTGGCGCACCACGCCGTCGGCGCGCTGGAGCCGTACGGCCGTGGACGCCGCGTGCCGGTGGTACAGGACGGCCCGCAGGAACCGGCCGATGGCCACGGCGTCGTCCGGGTGCGCGTGGTGGTGCAGCCGCTCCAGCGGCACGGGCGAGGAGCCCTGCGGCAGCCCGAAGAGCGCGAACAGCTGGCTGTTCCAGGTGATCTCGCCGCTGACGACGTTCTCCTCGAAGCCGCCGATCCGGCCCAGCCGCTGCGCGTGCTGGAGCAGCGCGGCGAGCCGGGTGGCCTCGTCCTCCAGCCGCCACGTGAGCAGCACCGAATCGCCGTACCGGCCGATGCCGACGGCCGCCACCGACGTGAGGGGCACCTCGCCGACCAGGGCGCTCAGCGCCATCCGCTCGGCGTGGAACGCCTCGCCCGTGGCGTGGACGCGCAGCACGTACTCGTACAGCCCGCCCTCGCGGGCGGTCAGCGGGTACGCCTCCAGCAGCCTCATGCCGATCAGCGTCGACCGGGCGCGGCCGGCGATGTCGCTGAAGCGCTCGTTGGCGTACGAGATGGTGAAGTCGGTGACCTGGTCCCGGTCGTCGAGCACGGGCCGCAGCACCATCGTCGGGTCGAGCAGGCTGTCGGCCAACTCCACCAGCGGGCCCGCGGGGTTGTCCGGGGTGCGCGGCTCGGCGAGGGCCGCCTCGGAGCCGGGCAGGGTGTGGGCGCACAGGTCGGCGAGGGCGTCGAGCTGCCGGGCCGCCATGCCGGACAGCGGCGGCTGGGTGTGCGGCCAGCACACCTCCAGGACGCCCATGACGCGGCCGGACACCTCGGCGGGCAGCACGGCCCGGGCCCCGGTCGTACCGCGCCGCTGCCCGATGCCCGGCACGTCGGTGGGCAGGTCGCCGAACCACAGCGGCCGGCGGTCGGCGACGGCCCGCTGGGCGAGCGTCCCCACACCGGGCGGTACGTAGTGCCAGCGCTGTGCCTCGCCGTGGACGAAGCCGGCGTGCGCGGCGAGGACGAGCGCGCCACCCGGGATCGCCGCCCACAGGGCGGCGGCCTTCGCCCCCAGCGGCGCGAGCGCCTGGTCGAGCATGGAGTCCACGACGGCCTGCGCGTCGCCGGTCAGCGACCCGGCCTCGGCGGTGCGCATCCGCAGCACCTCGCCGGGGGCGGACTGCTCGGGGGCGACGACCTGCCGCGCCGCCGCGGTCGCCACCGGCGCCGCCGCGGCGACGTCGTCGCCCGCCGCGCCGTTGACGATGTCGGCGGCCAGCTCCAGCAGCGGCAGCCGCGCCGCCTGGGCCAGCTCCTCCAGGTGCCGGAAGGACTCCATCGGCCCGCCGTGGCCCCGCTCGACGAGGATGCCGGTCGCGATGCCGATCAGGGCCCGGGCGTCGGCCGACTGCTGCGCGAGGTCGAGGTCGCGCCGCAGCTGCTCGACGGTGCCGGCCAGGGCCTCCACCCGCTGTTCGTCGCCGCTCATCGGCGCAGCCAGCGCCGCATGCGGTCCACGAGCGCGGCCGCGTCGACGGGCTTGGTGATGTAGTCGTTGGCCCCCGCCGCGAGGACCTTCTCGCGGTCACCGGCCATGGCCTTGGCGGTCACCGCGATGATCGGCAGGTCGGCGTGGTCGGGCATGGCGCGGATGGCGGCGGTGGCGGCGTACCCGTCCATCTCCGGCATCATCACGTCCATCAGGATCAGCTCGACGTCCGGGTTGTTCGTCAGCATCTCCAACCCCTGGCGGCCGTTCTCGGCGTGCAGGACGCGCATGCCGTGCATCTCCAGCATGCCGGTCAGCGCGTACACGTTGCGGGCGTCGTCGTCGACGACCAGGACCACCCGGCCCGCGAGGTCGCTGTCGCCAGGGGCCCCGGCGCCGTCCACCGCGGCGGCCACCGGGCCGTGCACGCGGGGCAGCACGTCGGCCGGGTGGTCGGCGGTGAGGTGCAGGGCGATGCGCTCGCGCAGCTCGTCCAGGCTGGGCAGCAGCTCCCAGGGCTTGTCCGTCGACCAGGTCTCCAGCTGGCGCTTCTGGTCCTCCTCCAGCCGCCGGGTGTGGTGGGCGAGCACCGGCACCTGGCGCAGCGCGGGATCCCCGCCGACGGCCGCGAGGAAGCGCATGGCGGCGCCGTCGGGCATGTCGAGCCCGAGCACCACGCAGTGGCACGGTTCGGCGGCGAGCGCCGCGGCCGCCTCCTCGGGGCCGACGGCCGTGCGCACGTGGGCGCCGGGCAGGGAGTCGGCGACGCCGGTGTTGTCGGCCAGCTCGGCGACGGCGCTCTCGGCGACGAGCGACAGCAGTCCCCGCGGCCGGTCCTCGATGACGAGGACGCGGCGGCGGCCCGGCAGCCGGCCGGGCGCACCGGACGGCGCGTCCTGCCCGGAGCGGGCGACCTCCTTCTCGGCCCGCGGCTGTTCCTTGTCCGCCGGGCCGGCGGGGGCGTAGCGGGCGACCGGCAGGTAGAAGGTGAAGGTGCTGCCCTCGCCGAGGGCACTCGTGGCGTGCACGGCGCCGCCGAGGAGGTGGGCGATCTCCCGGCTGATGGAGAGCCCGAGGCCCGTCCCGCCGTACTTGCGGCTCGTGGTGCCGTCCGCCTGCTGGAACGCCCCGAAGATGGACTCCAGCTGGTGTTCGGCGATGCCGATGCCGGTGTCGGTGACGTGGAAGGCGAGGGCGGGGCCGTGGTCCCGCATCTGCTCGGGGAGTTCGTCCTCGGTCGCCGGTGCGATGCGCAGCTCCACGGCGCCGGCCTCGGTGAACTTCACCGCGTTCGACAGGAGGTTGCGCAGCACCTGCCGCATGCGGGTGTCGTCCGTGACCAGCTCGTCGGGGACCCCCGGCGCGACGCTGACCAGGAACTCCAGCCCCTTCTGCGTGGTCATCGGCCGGAACGTCGCCTCGACGTAGTCGAGGAGGCGCCGCAGCGGGACCTGCTCGGGGGAGATGTCCATCTTCCCGGCCTCGACCTTGGACAGGTCGAGGATGTCGTTGATCAGCTGGAGCAGGTCGGAGCCCGCGGAGTGGATGACCCCCGCGTACTCGACCTGCTTGGGCGTGAGGTTGCGGGTGGGGTTCTGCGCGAGGAGCTGGGCGAGGATCAGCAGGCTGTTCAGCGGGGTGCGCAGCTCGTGGCTCATGTTGGCCAGGAACTCCGACTTGTACTTCGACGCCAGCGACAGCTGCCGGGCGCGGTCCTCCAGCTCCTGGCGGGCCTGCTCGATCTCCTGCGTCTTCGCCTCGATGTCCCGGTTCTGCGCCGCGAGCAGCGCGGCCTTCTCCTCCAGGTCCGCGTTGGACTTGCGCAGTTCCTGCTGCTGCTCCTGGAGCTCCTCGGAGCGCGCCTGCAGTTCGGCGGTCAGCCGCTGCGACTCCTCCAGCAGCTCGTCGGTGCGGGCGTTGGCGACGATGGTGTTGACGTTCACACCGATCGTCGCCATCAGCTGGTTGAGGAAGGTGCGGTGGACGTGCGTGAACGTGCCGAGCGTGGCCAGCTCGATCACTCCGAGCACCTGCTCCTCGACGACGATCGGCAACACGATCAGGCTGGACGGCTCGGCCGTCCCCAGCCCGGAGGAGATGCTGACGTACCCGCCGGGCAGGTCGTCGATGGCGATCGTCCGCCGGCTGCGGGCGGCCTGGCCGACGAGGGACTCGCCCAGCCGGAAGCGGGCCGGCCGGTCGGAGCCGGCGACGGGCATGCCGTACGAGGCGATGAGGGACAGCTCGACGCCGGCCCGGGCCTCCTGGGCCAGGTAGAAGCCGCCGTACTGGGCGCCGACGAGCGGGGTCAGCTCGTCCATGATCAGCTCGGCGACGACCGTCAGGTCGCGCTGGCCCTGCATGAGGCCGGACATCAGCGCGAGATTGGTCTTGAGCCAGTCCTGCTCCTGGTTCGCCCGGGTCGTCTCGCGCAGGGACTCCACCATGGCGTTGATGTTGTCCTTGAGCTCCGACACCTCGCCGGAGGCGTCGACGGAGATCGACCGGGTGAGGTCGCCCTCGGCGACGGCGCTGGTGACCTCCGCGATGGCGCGGACCTGCCGGGTGAGGTTCCCGGCCAGCCCGTTGACGTTCTCGGTGAGGCGCTTCCAGGTGCCGGAGACGCCCTCCACCTCGGCCTGGCCGCCGAGGCGACCCTCCTTGCCGACCTCGCGGGCGACGCGGGTGACCTCGGCGGCGAAGGAGGAGAGCTGGTCGACCATCGTGTTGATGGTGGTCTTCAGCTCCAGGATCTCGCCGCGGGCGTCGACGTCGATCTTCCGGGTGAGGTCGCCCTGCGCGACGGCGGTGGTGACCTGGGCGATGTTGCGGACCTGGTTGGTCAGGTTCTTCGCCATGGAGTTGACGTTGTCGGTGAGGTCCTTCCACGTGCCGGCCACGTTCGGGACGTGCGCCTGCCCGCCGAGGATGCCCTCGGTGCCGACCTCGCGGGCCACGCGGGTCACCTCGTCGGCGAACGCCGACAGCGTCGTCACCATGGTGTTGATGGCCCCGGCGAGCGCGGCCACCTCGCCCTTCGCCTCCACGGTGATCTTCTGGGAGAGGTCGCCGCGCGCCACGGCGGTGGCGACCTGGGCGATGGAGCGCACCTGACCGGTGAGGTTCGACGCCATCACGTTGACGTTGTCGGTGAGGTCCTTCCACGTGCCGGACACCCCCCGCACGGTGGCCTGGCCGCCGAGGTTGCCCTCGGTGCCGACCTCGCGGGCGACGCGGGTGACCTCGTCCGCGAAGGCGGACAGCTGGTCGACCATCGTGTTGATGGTGGTCTTCAGCTCCAGGATCTCGCCCCGGGCGTCGACGTCGATCTTGCGCGTGAGGTCGCCCTGCGCGACGGCGGTGGCGACCTGGGCGATGGAGCGCACCTGCGCGGTGAGGTTGCCGGCCATGAAGTTCACGGAGTCGGTCAGGTCGCGCCAGGTACCGCCGACTCCCGGCACCTGCGCCTGGCCGCCGAGGCGGCCCTCGGTGCCCACCTCGCGCGCGACGCGCGTCACCTCGTCGGCGAACGCGGACAGCTCGTCGACCATCGTGTTGATGGTCTTCTTCAGCTCGTGGATCTCGCCCTGGGCGTCGACGGTGATCTTCTGCGAGAGGTCGCCCCGGGCCACGGCGGTGGCGACCTGGGCGATGTCGCGCACCTGGGTCGTCAGATTGCCGGCCATGGCGTTGACCGAGTCCGTCAGGTCCTTCCACGTGCCGTCCACGCCCGGCACGCGGGCCTGGCCGCCGAGCCGGCCCTCGGTGCCCACCTCGCGCGCGACGCGGGTCACCTCGGAGGTGAACAGGGACAGCTGGTCGACCATCCCGTTGAAGACCGACGCGATCTCGCCGAGCAGCCCGTCGTGGTCGTCCGGCAACCGGGTGCGGAAATCGCCGTCCCGCACCGCCGTCAGGCCGGCGAGGAGCTGCCGGAGGTCTCGCTCCGGCACGGCGCCGGCGCGCTCGCCGTCGTTCTCGTGCTCCACCACCGTGCGCTCCTCCGTGCCCGGGCCCACAGTCATGGTTCCCGCCCCTCGTTTCGGTCCGGACGTGCCGCCGGCCCCTGGGGCCGGCGACTTCCTGGTCGGTGGCCGGACAGATGATCAGCCATCGCGTCGACCCATATTGCCACAGTTGTCGAGCGGCAAAGGTTGGTGTCTGAATCCAGACAATAGGGCCATCGGGGGGCCGCCGCCCCGGCCGGCCGCGGTTGCCCTCCGGGTCCGCTCAGACCCCGGGTTCCGGGCTGTCGGACGCCTCCTCGGGTCGCCGCCCCAAGGCTTCCTCCAGGGTGTCCGTCAACGTCAGGACCCGGTCCGTCTCCGTGATGCGCAACACGTGCCGCATGCTGCGCGACGGGTCGGCCAGGACCAGCGGCACCCCCGCCCGGGAGGTCACCATCCGCAGCCGCAGCAGTGTGTTCAGGCCACTGGAGTCGCAGAAGCTCACCTGCCGGCAGTCCAGTACCAGCCGGTCCCACCCCTGCGCCACGGCGTCCTCGGCGGCGCGCACCAGCCACGGCCCGGCCTCGATGTCCAGCTCGCCGCGCAGGACCAACACGCGGTCCGCCTCCACGGACTCGATCATGAAGCGACTGGTGGACACTGGCACTCACCTCACGAAGACCGTCGATACCCGTGCATCCGGGGCCTTCCAGGTGACCCGGCTCGGCGTTCATCTATACCAACTGCCCGCCGTGGAGCGTAGAAGGTCCTTGCCGTCCGGCAACTGTTGTCGCCTCGGACATAGAATGCGCGTGATCGTCACGACCCGGACGGACCAGTCGGGCATCCCCAGAACAGGACGACGTGAACAAGATCACTAGTGTCGAGCGCGCCCTGCGCGCCGCGGAACCGCACCTGCTGCTCAACGTCGTCCGCATGGCCCTCACCGAGGAGTACGGCGCCGGACGGGTCGAGCTGCGCATGGCCGACTACGGGCTCAAGAACCTGCAGCCGGTCCAGGCGTCCGAGGGAGCCGCCGAGGCGGTGCCCCTCCACGACAGCCCCGAGGGCCGCGCCTTCGGCGCGCAGGAGCCGCACGTCGTCCACCGCGACGCGGCGGGCGTGGTGGACGTGCACCTGCCGGTCACCATCCGCGGCGACCGCCTGGGGGTGCTCTCCGTCCGGCTCCCCGCCGACCGCTACGCCCCCGGGGTCGTCGCCGACCTGGAGCACATCTGCCAGGCCCTGGGGCACGAGATTCTCGTCGCGGAGCGGGACACGGACCTCTACCTGATGGCCCGGCGCGCCGCCCGGCTGACGCTGGCCGCCGAGATGCAGTGGCAGCTCCTGCCCGGCCGCTCGTGCACGCGCGCCGAGTTCTCCCTCGGGGCCCAACTGGAGCCCGCATACGCCATCTACGGCGACAACTTCGACTGGTCGGCGTCCTCGGATCACCTCACGGTCACCGTGACGAACGGCATGGGCCAGGGCATCGAGGCGGCCCTGCTGTCGAACCTCGCCGTCAACGCCCTGCGCAACGCCCGCCGCGCCGGACTGCCCCTCGCCGACCAGGCGAGCCTGGCCGACCAGGCCGTCTACGCGCAGTACGGCGGCCGCGCCCACGTCGCGGTGCTCCTCATGCGGTTCGAGCTCGCCACGGGCGAGGTCGAGGTCGTCGAGGCCGGCTCGCCGCGTGTGTGGCGCAGGCGCGGCCGCCAGGTGGAGGAGCTCACCTTCGACGCCCAACTGCCCCTCGGCATGTTCGACGAGACCGTCTACGTTCCGGAGCGCTTCAGGGTCGAGCCCGGTGACCGCCTCCTGTTCGCCAGCGACGGCGTGTACGAGAGCGTCTCGCCGAGCCAGGAGCTGTTCACCGAACGGGCGCTCGCCCGGGAGCTCGCGGCGACGGGCCTGCTGCCCGCGGCGCAGGTCCCCGGAGCGATCCTGCGGGCGGTCGCCGACCACCGGGGGGACTCGCCGCTCGGTGACGACGCGCTGGTGCTGTGCCTCGACTGGCGCGGCCGGCCCGCGACCTGAATCCGGCGGACGCCCACCCGAAAGATCATTGCTATTTGACAACAGTGTCCCGGGGGCAACAGTCTTGGACCGTCAACTGCCGCCCGGAAGCGGGGAGGTGGTTGCGGCGGGGCGATCGGCAGGAGCACCGTGCACCCGTGCCCCGTCGGGGTGGAGCGGGTCAGGCGGATCTCGCCTCGTCGTCGGACTCGTCGGCCCGCCTCGTGGGCAGCTTGGTCCCGATGGCGTCGCGGAAGCCCCGCAGCCCCTTGGACAGCGCCTCGCGGGCCGTCGGCGTCATGCCCGCGATGGAGGAGAGCAGGACCTCCTCGCGCCGCGCCCGCAGTTCGCGCAGGTACGCCTTGCCGTGGCCCGTCAGGCGCAGCTCCAGCTCACGGCGGCTGACGGGGCTGGAGCCGCGCTCGACGAAGCCCAGCGCCTCCAACCGGTCGCAGAGCCGACTCACCGAGGAGGGCGCGGAGCCGAGCAGTTCGCCCAGCGTGCGGAGGTTGATGCCCTCTTCGCGGTCCAGGCTGTAGAGCACCCGCAGCTGCGAGGCCGACACGGGAGAGGACGAGACGGCGTCCCGGCCCCGCTCCCACAGCACCTCCAGCAACTCGATGACCTCGCACGCGGCCTCGGCGGCCGCCCGGGACCCGTCGTGAGAGGGTGCCGGATTCACTCCCATAACAGTGACACTCCGAATCAGCGCTGTCGGACCTCGTCGCCCGGCCCCGCGCGCCACGCCTCGATCCCGGGTCCCCGCCGAGCGATCGTGCACGGTGGGGCCGCGGGCCGTCGCACACCGCGCCCCGTGGGAAGCACCACCTCACGGTCTGCCGCTCCCTCCGTGCCATCGTCGCCGAACGTCTCCCGTCACCTGCCCGCGAGCCGCCCCGGGCCGACGGACGGACCTTTCCACGCGGCGGGCGCCACCTCTCGGTGGCCCCGTCGGTTCCACGTACGGCACCCCGGCCGGGCCGTCCCGGGGTCACAACCATATCCCCGAGCCGCGCCGTGCCGACCAGGCGTCGGCGGGCGCCGCCCACGCCGTCCGCCCCACACCGTCCGGGTGTGCCGTCGGCCACACTACCGGCCGCGCGGGCCCGCTCCCGGCCGCCGACCGGGGCGCCCTGCCTGCGGGTTTCCCCCTCACACCGGTGCCGGGAGGCCGGTCGATCCTTTTTGGCATGACCTCGGCCGATCGGGAAATACGCTCCCGGTAGGCTCCGGGCGTCCGGAGGAGGTGCGTCGCCCACGCGACGGCGGAGCGGGAGCTGTATCGTCCGGTGCACGGGGATGGTGACACAGGTACGGAGCGGCCGGCGGCCGACCCCGCCGCCCGGCGGCGGACCGGGGCAGGGGCGGCACGGGTCGGGGGTGACGAGCGCCACGGAGCCCGCGGGCGCGCCCACCACACCCGCGTCCTCCGGCACCGCCGGACCGGACAGGCCGAGGAACGGGGTGAGCCCGCGATGAACACCCGGAACGGGATGGACTCCTTCGTCCATCCCGCGCTCTTCTACCGGGACGACGCCGCGTACCTGGCGGGGACCGTACCGTTCGTCCTGGACGGGCTCGCGAAGGACGAGCCGGTGGCCGTCGCGGTCCCCGGCGAGCGGCTGCGGCTCCTGCGCGGTGAACTCGGCGCCGCCGCCGAACGCGTCCGCCTCCTCGACATGACCGAGGCCGGACGCAACCCCGGGCGCATCATCCCCGGCGTCCTCATGGCCTTCGCCGACCGCTTCCCCACCGGCCGCGTCCGCATCATCGGCGAACCGATCTGGGCCTCCCGAACCGAGGAGGAGTACCCGGCCTGCGTCCAGCACGAGGCCCTCATCAACCTCGCGTTCCACGGCCGGTCCGTCACCGTCCTCTGCCCGTACGACGCCGCGGGCCTCGACGCCGACGTCCTCGCCGACGCGCGTGCCACCCACCCCGTCGTCATCGACGACGGGGTCGAGACCGCCAGCGCCGCCTACGCGCCCGAGCGGGGCATCGCCGCCGGCAACCGCCCGCTGCCCGCGCCGGCCACCGCCGCGTCCCTCGACTTCGACGACGCCACCCTGCCCGACGCCCGCTACTTCGCGGTCTCCGTCGCGCGCGGATTCGGCCTCGCCGAGCGCCCCCTCGACGACTTGGCCCTCGCCGTCGCCGAGCTGACCACCAACAGCGTCCTGCACGGCGGCGGTCGCGGCACCGTGCGGCTCTGGCACCACGACGGGCGGGTGTACTGCCAGGTGGAGGACGCCGGCCGGCTCGGCGACCCGCTCGCCGGGCGCCTCGCGCGCCGCCCCGAACAGATCGGCGGCCGCGGCCTCCTGGTGGTCAACCAGGTGTCCGAACTGGTCCGCGCCCACACGGCCGACACCGGCACGACCATCCGCTTCCGCATGCCGCTCTGATCCGGCTGCGAAGCCACGGGGTGACGGCGCGGCCGAACGGCCCGCGCGCGGGGTCCGTCCGGCCGACGGGTCACCGCCGCGTCCATGCGGGCCGCCCGCCCCGGGCCGCCGGGGCCGAGATCTCCAGCGGCTTCGTCTCGGCCCACCCCTGTCGCTGTTCGGCCGCCATGCCCTTCAGCGCGACCTTCGCAGCGTCCGTCGACCGGAACGAGAGGACGGTGAACCTGATCATCGGGGGCTCGACGCCCCGCCGTCGTCTTCGAGAACCGGCAGCGTCGACCCGATCGTGACGAACCCGCCGTAGTTCGTCCCCGTCCGCTCCTCGCAGGCCCGCAAGCTGTCGCCGGCGTCCTCGTCGATCCGGCGTCCTCATGGCGCCGACCCTCAGAGGGCCGCGGTCTTGCTGATGAGCGCTGTGCGGATGATGTCCCCGGTCACGACCACCTGGGCCTCGTCCTGGCCGCCGCCGGTGCCGCCGGCAGCACCCGCTGCGCCGCCGTCACCGGCGCCGCCCTTCCGCACGCCGTCAGCACTGCTCCCCCTGGCAAGCCCCCGTGCCGGCTTGAGCACCCCGACTCCGCCGACTCCCTGGGTACGTGAGGTGCACACTCAATCGCGTCGCGACATCGCGTGCCGATGTGTCCGAGTCGCGGACGGTGCCTCATGGCGGGACCCGCGAGCGGACGAGAGGGCGCGAACCGCTTCGGCCGAACCGGTTCCCTCTGTCTGCGCCACGCGTCTGAGCGGATCGCCGCCTGAACCGCGTGGGCGGGTCCGCACCCCTGGATGGGTTCCGCGACCCCGGCCGGGCTTCGGGCGCGCCGACGCGGCGCTCGGGGCGAGGGGCGGGCAGGGCGGCGGTGGGGAGCGGGAGGGGCGGTTCTCGTGCGGCTCACGAGGACACTCCTGTTCTGTATGTCGAACGAGGATCGGTTGTTCGGACGGAACGTAGGGTCGAACGCCCTGCGCGTCAACTTCCCGTACGGCCCCGGCAGTGCCGCGGACGCTGCGAGCACGTCCCGGTGAGCCCGACGTTCGGCAGGTCAGACGTCGTCCGTGATCTCGGTGAAAGTCATTGACGGTTCACCGACCCACGTCTACGGTCCCGTTCGAAGTGGCGTGCGGCTGACGGTATGTCGAACGTTTCGCGGTCGCTCCCTTCCGTCCCGCCGAACGAAGGAGCCGCCCTTCATGGACCCCGCGCGATCAGGCCGGCCCGGCGGACGACGGCCGGCCACCCGCCCGGTCCCGGCCCCCCGCCCCCGGTCGGGGACGACCGGTCCGGTCGTCACCCCCTGACACCCGCACTCCCGGAAGGACACCATGCCCGACAGCATCGCCCGTTTCACGCTCGATCCGGCCTTCACCGTGGGAGAGGTGAACGCCCGTCTTTTCGGCTCCTTCGTCGAGCACCTGGGTCGCTGCGTGTACACCGGGATCCACGAACCCGGCCATCCGGCCGCCGACGAGGCCGGACTGCGCACCGACGTGCTGGAGCTGATCCGCGAGCTCGGCGTCACGGTGATCCGCTACCCCGGCGGCAACTTCGTCTCCGGGTACCGGTGGGAGGACTCCGTCGGCCCCGTCGGCGAACGGCCGCGCCGCCTGGACCTCGCCTGGCGGTCCACCGAGACCAACCGGTTCGGACTGGGCGAGTTCATCGCCTTCCTGAAGAAGATCGGCCCGCAGGCCGAGCCCATGATGGCGGTCAACCTCGGCACGCGGGGCGTGGCCGACGCGGTCCGGCTCCTGGAGTACGCCAACCACCCGGCCGGCACCGAACTGTCCGACCGGCGCGTCGCCCACGGCGACGAGGAGCCGTTCGGCATCCGCCTGTGGTGCCTCGGCAACGAGATGGACGGCCCCTGGCAGACCGGTCACAAGACGGCCGAGGAGTACGGCAGGCTGGCGGCGGAGACGGCCCGCGCGATGCGCCAGATCGACGGCGGCCTCGAACTCGTGGCCTGCGGCAGCTCCAGCCAGGCCATGCCCACCTTCGCCGCCTGGGAGGCCACCGTCCTGACGGAGGCGTACGACCTGGTCGACCACGTCTCGCTGCACGCCTACTACGAGGAAGTCGACGGCGACCGCGACTCGTTCCTCGCGTCGGCCGTCGACATGGAGTCCTTCATCGAGAACGTCGTCGCCACCTGCGACCACGTCGGCGCCCGGCTCAAGTCGAAGAAGAGGATCCAGCTCTCCTTCGACGAGTGGAACGTCTGGTACCAGAGGCGCTTCCAGGCGGAGGCCGAGGAGAACCCGCTGGACTGGCCCGAGGCGCCGCGGCTGCTGGAGGACCAGTACAGCGTCACCGACGCCGTCGTCTTCGGCTCGCTGCTGATCGCCCTGCTGCGCCACGCCGACCGGGTCACCGTCGCCTGCCTGGCCCAGCTCGTCAACGTGATTGCCCCGATCATGACCGAGCCGGGCGGTCCCGCCTGGCGGCAGACGACGTTCCACCCCTTCGCCCAGGCGTCCCGGTACGGACGCGGCGTCGTCCTCGACGTACGGGCCGAGTCGCCCACGTACCGGACCGCCGCTTACGGCGAGGTGCCGCTGCTGCACGCCACCGCCGTGCGGGACCCGGAGAGCGGCACCGTCACCGTCTTCGCCGTCAACCGCGACCAGAGCCGGCCGCTGCCGCTGCGCGTGGCGCTGCCCGGCCTGGGCGTGAGCCGGATCGTGGAGCACAGCGTCCTCAGCGACGCCGACCCGGACGCGCGCAACACCCTGGCCGAACCGGAGCGCGTCGTACCGCACACCGGCCACGGCGCCCGGCTGGAAGCGGGCACCCTCGACGTCGCCCTCGAACCGCTGTCGTGGAACGTGATCCGGCTGGCCCCCGACGCCTGACCCCCCGTCCGCCCGGTCCCGGCACGACCCGCCGCCCGTCCCCCGGCCGCCCCGGACCACCCGGGAGGCCCGGGGGAGGGTGGCGGGCAGCTCCGACGCGCCCCGCAGCGGCCCCGGCCGGCGACCGAACCCCCGCAGAGACGAGCCACCATGCACCCTTCCCTCCCCACCCGGCGCCGGGCCCTCGCCGGCGGCATCGGCGCGGCCCTCGGCGGCGCCGCGGCCCTCGGCGCCCTGTCCGGTTGCGCCGCCCCGTCCGCCACCGCCGGCCCCGGACAGACCCGCCTGAGGTTCTGGCACCTGTTCGGCGGCGGCGACGGAGTCAACATGCAGGCCATGCTGGACGACTTCCGCGCCCGGCACACGGACGTGGCACTGGAGGCCGTGACCCTCCAGTGGGGCGCCCCCTACTACACGAAGCTCGGCATGGCCGGCGCCGGCGGACGTGCTCCGGAACTGGCCGTGCTGCACCTGGCCAGACTCGCCGGATTCGCCCCCGGGCGGCTCCTGGACCCCTTCGACCTGGACCTGCTCGCCGACCTCGGGGTGCGGGAGCAGGACTTCCCGCCCGACATCTGGCGACGCGGCCGGGTGGCCGGCAGGCAGTACGCCGTGCCGCTCGACACCCACCCCATGGTGCTCTACTACCAGACCGACGTCTGCGAGAAGGCCGGGCTCATGGCGGGCGGACGGCTCAAGCCCATCGTGGGGGCCGACGCGTTCGCCGACGCGCTGCGCGCCGCGAAGAAGGCGACCGGGCTGCCCGGCCTGGTGACGGAGACCCTCGGCCCCGACTGCATCACCCCCTGGCGGTTGTTCGCCACCTTCTACGCCCAGACCGGCGGCAAGGTCCTCTCCGACGACGGCCGGCGCCTCGCCCTGGACGACACGAAGGCGCTACGGGTGCTGACGTACATGGCCAGGCTCGCGGAGGAGGGCCTGATGGTGCGCCGCGTCGACTACGGCGCCTCCGTCGGGGTCTTCAACGGCGGCAGGACCGCCTTCCACCTCAACGGCGAATGGGAGATCAGCACCTTCCGCACGGCCGGCATCCCCTTCTCCATGACCCGCGTCCCCGCCCTCTTCGGCAGCGCCGCCGCCCAGGCCGACTGCCACGCCTTCGTCCTGCCGCACCAGGCCGGCCGCGGCGGTGCCGCGAACCTCGCCGCCCACACCCTCGTCGCCTGGATGCTGCGCAACTCCGTCGCCTGGGCCGAGGGCGGCCACGTGCCCGCGTACCTGCCCGTCCTGCGGGATCCCGCCTACCTCGCGCTGAAGCCGCAGTCGGAGTACCGCGGTGTCATCGACGACGTGGCGCTCGACGAGCCCGCGTGGTTCGCCGGCTCCGCCTCCCGCATGTGGATCGAACTCGGCGCCGTCTTCTCCGGTGTCCTCACCGGCTCCCGCAGCCCCCGGGGAGCCCTGACCGAGGCCAAGGCCCGCCTCAGGAACCTCCTCGACACCCGCAATCCGCTTCCCGGAGTCGCGTCATGACCACCACCACCGCGGCGCCCCCGCCACCGGTGACCGAGCGGCACACCGCCGCCCGCCGCGCGCCGGTCCGCTCCGTCCACCGCAGGTGGACCGAGCACGGCCTGGTGTTCGTCGCCCCCTTCCTGCTCCTGTACGCCATGTTCCTGCTGTGGCCCCTGGTGTCCGGCGTCGGCATGAGCCTGACGAGCGAGAACATCACCGGGACCGGGGGCGAGTTCGTCGGTCTCGCCAACTACGCCGAGGCCGTCCGCGACCCGGACGTCTGGTCCTCGCTGTGGAACACCGTCTGGTTCACCGTGCTCTCCACCGTCCCCCTCGTCCTGGTGGGCCTGGGGCTGGCGCTGCTCTCCCACCAGCTGCGGGTGGTGCAGTGGCTGTGGCGGCTGAGCTGGTTCGCCCCGTTCCTGCTGCCGTCCGGAGTGGTCTGCCTGCTCTTCGCGCAGATGATCTTCCCGTCCGGCTTCGGTCTCGCCGACCAGATGCTCGCCGCCGCGGGACTGGAGCCGGGCATCGGCTGGCTCAGCGAGGAGCGCCACGCGATGCTCTCCATCGTGGCGACCACCGTCTGGTGGACCGTCGGCTTCAACTTCCTGCTCTACCTCGCCGCGTTGCAGGCCATCCCGGTCCACCTCTACGAGGCCGCCGAACTGGACGGGGCCGGGGCGTGGCACCGGCTGCTCCACATCACGCTGCCGATGCTGCGCCGCACCACCGGACTGGTGGTGGTCCTCCAGGTCCTGGCCTCGCTCAAGATCTTCGACCAGGTGTACATCATGACCGGCGGCGGTCCCGACGAGTCCACCCGGCCGATCCTCCAGTACGTGTACCAGCAGGGGTTCACCGGATACCGCATCGGCTACGCCTCCGCCGTCTCCTATCTCTTCTTCGCCCTGATACTGATCGTCTCCCTGGTGCAGCCCGCGCTGTCCCGACGCCGAGCCGAGGAGGCCGCGAAGTGAGCGGTTCCGCCATCGTGAAGACCCCCTCCGCACGGCGGGCCGCCACCGGCACCGGCGGCCGGAGGACCCGCTGGACCGGGGGGAGGGTCGCCCTGCTGGTCCTGGCCCTGATCCTGGCGGCCGCCTGGCTCGTCCCGCTGGCCTGGGCCGTCGCGACCTCGCTGAAGCCCGAGGCGGAGACGACGAGCACCCCGCTCGCGTGGATCGGCTCACGCGTCACGTTCGACGCCTACGCCAAGGTGTGGGAGTCGGGCGACCTGATGCGCTGGATGCTGAACTCCGTGTTCACCTCCCTGATGACGACCGTGCTGACCGTCCTGACGTGCGCGATGGCCGCCTACGGCTTCACCCGCACCGACTTCCGCGGCCGCAAGGCGCTGTACGGGCTGGTCCTCGCGGGCATCATGGTGCCGCCGCAGGTGCTGATCGCGCCGCTGTTCACCGAGATGGTGCAGCTGGGCCTGGTGGACACCTACTGGGGCGTGATCCTGCCCCAGGTGGCCGTACCGGCCATGGTCTTCATCCTGGTGAAGTTCTTCGAAGGGGTCCCGCGGGAACTGGAGGAAGCGGCCTTCGTCGACGGCGCGGGACGCTGGCGGGTCTTCTGGACGATCGTGATGCCGCTGTCCCGGCCGGTGCTCGCCGCCGTGGCGATCTTCACCTTCATCTCGACCTGGAACAACTTCCTGTGGCCGTTCCTGGTGACCACCGATCCCGCCGGCATGACGCTGCCCGTCGGCCTGGTCAACGTCCAGTCGTCGTTCGGCGTGCGGTACGCGCAGATCATGGCGGCGCTGGTGATCGCCGGACTTCCCCTGCTGATCGTGTTCATGCTGTTCCAGCGGCAGATCGTGCGCGGCATCGCGCACACGGGCCTCGCCGGGCAGTGACCGCCCGCCGGGGGGCCGGGCGGCGCGGATCGGTGCGCTTCCCGGCACCCCCGGCCGGGGCACGTCCCGAACCCGGGCTCTCGACCGCCCGGCAGCGGGTATGCGCGGCCGCATGGGTGACATCGGTGACATCAGGATCGGAACGTGCTCGTGGACGGACCCCGCCCTCGTCTCCAGCGGCTGGTACCCGTCGGGGAAACGTGACGCGGAGGGACGGCTGCGGCACTACGCCGAACGGTTCCCCGTCGTCGAGGTCGACTCGACCTACTACGGCCTGCCGAACGCGCGCAACAGCCGCCTGTGGGCCGAGCGGACGCCGGACGGCTTCCGCTTCGACGTGAAGGCGTTCTCCCTGCTGACCGGCCACCCCACCCGGCCCACCGCGGTCCCCGCCGACCTGCGGCCCGCCGTGGCGCGGTACGGCGGCGGGTACCGCGGCGTGCCCGACCCCGGGCTCCTGGACGAGGTGTGGCGGCGGTTCGGCGAAGCGCTCCTGCCGCTGCGCGAGGCCGGCCGCTTGGGCGCGCTGCTCTTCCAGCTGCCGCCGTGGGCCGGGCCAGGCCCGACCGCACGCGGCTTCCTGGAACAGTGCCGCGCCAGGACCGCCGGTTGGCGGCTGGCGGTCGAGTTCCGCCACCCGGACTGGTGGCGGGCGGAGGCGCGCGCCTCCACCGCGGCGCTGCTGCGGGAGCTGGGGGCGGCGGCCGTGGCGGTGGACACGGCGCAGGGCCTCACCGGCTCCATCCCGCCGGAGGCCCCGGTCACCTCCCCCGACCTCGCCGTCGTCCGCTTCCACGGGCGCAGCGCCGCCTGGGGGACCGGCAGCAAGGAGGACCGCTTCCGGCACGGCTACACGGCGGACGAGCTGCGCGAGTGGCTGCCCCGTGTGCGGGCGATGGCCGAACGGGCCGCCGAGGTCCACGTCCTGTTCAACAACTGCTGCGGGGACGCCGCCGTACGCGCCGCCGCGTGCCTGCGGGAGCTCCTGGCCGGTGGCGCCCCGCAGGAGGCACGCGCGGGGGGACATGGGAACGCCGCGGCGGGGAAGACGGGGTGACATGCAGCCCCCCGCACGGGGCACCGGAGCAGAGGAGTTCACTGTGCAGGCGGACATGTGGTCGTGTCCCGACACGACCGGTTACGTGACCGGCACCGACCTGACCGGCTTCACGGTCGAGGCGACGGACGGATCCGTCGGCAAGGTCGGCAAGCACTCCGCGGACGCGGGCGCCTGCTACCTGGTGGTCGACACCGGCCCGTGGATCTTCGGCCGGGAGGTGCTGCTCCCCGCGGGGATCATCACCGCCGTCGACATCGAGCAGCGGAGCGTGCACGTGGGCCGCACCAAGGACGAGATCAAGAGCGCGCCCGAGTACGTGCCCGACAGGCACGACCGGGACGACTCCCAGCGGATGGAGTTCGCGGACTACTACCTCGCCTTCTTCCGCTGAGGCGACCGCCACCGTGACCGACGTCGGGCGCCGGCTCCCGGTCCCCACGGACGCGGGCGGGGGCGGGGACTCCGGCACGGACAGAGACACAGGCACGAACACGGAAGACCGAGACACACAGGAGGCGTCATGTCCCAGCTGATCTCGCGCATCAGGAAGTTCGGCCGCAGCCCGCAGGGGCGCAGGCTCATCGACTCGGCGCGGCGGGCCGCCACCGACCCGCGGCGGCGCACGCAGAGCCGCAGCCTCCTCGGCCGGCTCCGTCGCCACTGACGGTACGGCGGCACCGACACCGTGGTCCCCGCCGGGCTCCCGCCCGGCGGGGACCACGCGCGTCCGGCGGGCGACACCCACCGGACGCCGTCTGACATATGTCATGGCTCCCCGATGAGCAAGGTCGTTCGTCGGGAGGAGAGTTGAGGGCACGTCAGGACGTGAGGATGGGAGTGCGGGGGCGCACACGGCGCCCCGCGCCGGACTCCAGGAGCATCCCATGCACCCCTCCCCGCGTGCCGCCCGTCGCCGCCTCCAGCGCGCCGCGCTGACATCGAGCGCCGTCCTGCTCGCGCTGGCCGCCGGGGCGCTGCCCGCCCAGGCGGCGCCCGCGGCCCCCGCCGCCCCGCCCGGCGCGACGGCCGCCGCGCCGGCCACCACCGGCCGGGGCCTCGACCGTGCGGCGCTGCGCGCCTCGCTGGAAGCCGTCCACGAGGCCGGTATGTACGGCACCTTCTCGGCCGTGCGCGACGGCTCGTCGCAGTGGCGGGGCGCCGCCGGCGTCGCCGACGTCGACACCCGGCGCCCCGTCCGGTCCGGCTTCCGGCACCGGGTCGGCAGCATCACCAAGTCGTTCGCCGCCGTCGCCGTGCTCCAGCAGGTCCGCGCGGGCCGCGTCGACCTCGACGCCCCGATCGGCCGCTACCTGCCCGAGCTGGTCCCCGGCGAGCGCGGCCGGACCATCACCGTACGCATGCTGCTCAACCACACCAGCGGCATCGGTGACCACATACTCCCCGCCTTCCCCGGTCTGCTGGAGGACCCGGGCAAGGCACTCGACGAGGGCCGCTTCCGCCACCACGCCCCCGAGGAGCTCGTCCGCCTCGGGCTCGCCGCGCCTCCCGGGGCGCCGCGCGGCACCTACGCCTACTCGAACACCAACTACGTCATCATCGGGCTGCTGCTCCGCGAGGTCACCGGCCAGGAGCCCGAGGAGTACATCATCGACCACGTCATCCGCAAGGCGGGGCTGCGGCACACGTACTTCCCGCGCACCCCCCACCTCACCGGCCCGCACGCGAAGATGTACGAGTCGATGTACGGCACCATCACGCCCGCCCGGGACTACAGCGTCTACGACATGTCGTGGGGCGGCATCGCCGGCTCGCTCGTCTCCACCACCGAGGACCTCAACTCCTTCTACCGGCAGCTGCTCGGCGGCAGGCTCCTCGGCCCCGCCGAACTGCGCGCCATGAAGACCACCGTCCCGGCCCACCCGGTCGAGCCGGGCGAGGAGGCCGTCATGCGCTACGGCCTCGGCCTGTCGACGGTGCGGATGGCCGACGGCCGCTGGTACTGGGGCCACGACGGCGCCGTCTTCGGCGCGGGCACGCTGGCGCTGTCCTCCGAGGACGGCCGCCGACAGATCGCGGTCGCCCTGAACCTGATGAAGTACCAGCACGTCAACGAGGACGGCACGGTCGACCCGCACCCGATCGACCTGGCCCTCAACCGGCACATCGAGACCGCCCTCGGCATCACCCGGCCGGCCGCCCCCGCCGCGCCCTTCGCCTCCCCGGACGTCGCCGCCCCGGGAGCCGGCGCCCCCGTCGCGCCCGCGCCGGCGGCCGCCACGGTGGCGACGCGGCCGTTCGAGGTGCTGAGCCGGTTGCGGGGGTGAGCCGACGCGGCCGCCCACCGCACGGCGGGCGGCCGCCACCGGCCCCCGCGCGTGCGTGCCCGCCCGCGCAGGGGGCAGAAGGACCCCATGACGGTAGCGAAGACGAGCGTCCTGGTACTGGACAGCGCCGAACCGGAGGCGCTGGCGGAGTTCTACGCCGAGCTGCTGGGGGCCCGGGTGCAGCGGGGCACCGACCCCGACTTCATCGAGGTCGTCGGGCACGACGGCGTGCGCCTCGCGGCACGGCGCGACCACGGGTACGCGCCGCCCAGCTGGCCCCGGCCCGACGACTCGCAACAGGCCCACCTGAGCATCCTCGTCGCCGAGGCCGACATGGACGAGGCCGAGCGGGAGGCGGTCGGCCTGGGGGCGCGTCCCGTCGAGGCCAAGGACAACTCCGGCCCCCGGGACGTGCGCACGTACGCGGACCCCGCCGGTCACTCCTTCACCCTCGCGGCCCGCGAGGGCCGGTCCGCCCTCTAGGTCACCACCGCGGCGCCTCCGGGGCCCGGCCCCGGTCAGTCACGGGGCGGGCCCCGAGGGGTGAGCGGGCGCGGGTTCCGCGCGGTCGACCAGCCGGGCCAGGTCCACCCGCGACCTGACGCCGAGCAGGGCGAACACGTTGCGCAGGTGGTGGTCGACGGTGCGGGGGCTCAGTGACAGCCGCACCGCGACCTCCCGGTTGGTGGCCCCCTCGGCCACCAGCCGCGCGATGCGCGCCTGCTGGGCCGTCAGCCGCGACAGCGCGCCCGCGTCGCCGTCCCGGGGCGCGCTGCCCGACGCGCGCAGCTCGCCCGCGGCCTGCTCCGCCCACCCCCGGGCACCGCAGTGCTCGAACGCCACCAGCGCCTCCCGCAACCGGTCCTGCGCCTCCTTCGGCCGGCGGCGGCGGCGCAGCCACTTCCCGTACAGCAGCAGCGTCCTCGCCCGGTCGAACTCGCCGCCCACCGCCTCGTACGCGCCGAGCGACCGCTCGTACCAGGCGTCCGCCTCCCCGGGCGCCAGCAGCGCCCGGCAGCGCGCCAACTGGGCGGGCGCCAGCGGGTCGGCGCCGAGGGACGCCCACACCGCGAACTCGTCGACGGCCGCCCGCGCGTCGTCCGGCCGCCCCGACAGCGCCGCCGCCTCGGCGAAGCACGGCACGGCCAGGATCCGCACCGCGAAGTGCCCGCCGCCCACGCCGGCGCGGACGACCGGTCCGAGCCGCGCGGCCGCCTCGGGCAGGCGCCCACGGCTCAGGTCGGCCCGCGCCGAAGCCCACCGCGCCAGGGTCGCCGCCTGGGTCAGCCCGTGCCGGCGCGCGATGTCCAGGGCCGCCGCCGCGTGCCCGGCCACACCCGCCGCGTCGCCCTCGACCGACAGGGCGAGCGCCAGCACGGCGTGCAGGTGGGCGGCGAGGTTGCGCTGCCCGGTCCGGCGGGCGGCGCGCAGCCCCTCCTCGGCGTGCGCCCGGGCCCGCGCGTGCTGCCCGGCGCGCAACTCCGCGTACGCCAGGTACTCCAGCGCCCTCGGCACCAGCGCGGCCGACCCCCGTGACCGCGCCGCGGCGAGGGCCCGCGCGGCGACCCGCGTGGCCGCGGCGACGTCGCCCATGAGGAGCGCCGCGGCCCCCGCCCGCAGCAGCGGCTCGGGCGCCTCGTCCGCGTCCGCCCGGTCGACGGTGTGCCGCAGCGGTGTCCGCGCGACCGCGAACCGGCCGTCCAGCGCGGCCCGCAGCCCCGCCACGTACTCCTCCAGCGGATCCCGCGGCCGGGGCGGCACGGGCCGGCCGTCCCGGGGGCCGGTGTGCTCCCCGCCGGCCACGGCGACCAGTTCGGCCGTGCACGCGGCGACGTCACCCGCCGCCCACGCCGCGTCCGCCGCGGCGAGCCGCGCGACGCGCGTGCGCCGGGGGTCGTACGGGGCGAGGAGCGCGGCGGCACCGCGCAGCACCTCGTGCGCGTCGACCACGGGGCCGTCGTCCAGCTCCAGCACCCCCCGCACCAGCTCGATCCTGCCGCGTACGGCGTCGTGCGCGCCCGCCGCCTCCGCACCCGCCAGCAGTTCACGCGCCTGCCGCACCGCGCCCGCCAGCCGGGCCTGTTCGGCCGCCGCCGCCAGCCGTTCCGCCCGCGCCCCGACCGTCGGCGTCAGCCCCGCCGCGCTGCGCAGCGCGGCGGCCCGCTCGCGGTGCGACCGGCGGGGGTCCTCGCGGGAGGCCTCCGCGGCCAGCGCCGCCGCCACGCCCGGGGCGGGGCCGCGGACCGACAGCGCCGTGTGCGCCAGGCGGGCCAGGGCGGACGGGTCCGGGAGGGAACGGTCCGGGGTGGACGGGGCGGCGCCGGGGGAGCGGTCCGGGGTGAGGGCGGCGGCGAGGGCGCCGTGCGCGGCCCGCCGGCGGGCGGGTCCGGCTCCGGCGTACACCGCCCGGCGCAGCAGCTCGGTGGAGCACCGCACCCGGCCGCCGTCCCACCCCACCAGGCCCGCCGCCTCCGCGTGGGCGAACGCCGCCGCCGGCAGCCCGAACCGCCGCCCGGCCCGCAGCACCAGCGCGGCGTCCGCGCCGCCGCCGGCCTCACCGGCCGCCGCGACCAGCAGCAGCAGGTCACGGACCGCGGGCGGCAGTTCGGACGGGCGCGGGCTCACGACCCGGGCGAGCGCCGCCGCGTCCGCCAGCGGCCGCGGCAGCGGGGCACGGCCCTCCAGCTGCGCCACCGACAGACGCTCCAGCAGGAAGGTGAGGAGCGCCGGGTTCCCCCCGGCCTCCGCCACCAGCTCCTCGGCCACCGGCGGGTCGACCCGACCGGCGGTCAGCTCGTCCACCAGTGTCGCCGCCACGCCGTACGGCAGCGGGTCGAGGACGACGGACGGGAGGTCGGCGAAGTCCACGGCGCCCGCGTGCCGGTGGACGACCGACACCAGGACGCCGACCGGGCCCGGCCGCCACGCCCGCCGCACGGCCCCCGCCAGCGCCCGCCGGGACGGGCCGTCCCACAGGTGCGCGTCGTCGACGCGGACCAGCAGCGGAGCGGCGCCCGCGGCGGCCCGCATGGCCGCCTCCAGGGCCCCCGCGTCCACCACACCGCCCGGGTGCCGTGTGCCGGGCACGTCCCCGCGGCCCGTGACCGCCTCCAGGGCGCGGTGGAGCGCCCGCGCCCCGCCACCGGGCACCCGGGTGCCGCCCGGCGTGCCCCGTACGGACACGACGGGGCCGGCGTCGAAGGCCGCCGCGCCCGCGTCCAGCAGGGCGGTGCGGCCCAGCCCCGGAGCGGCGGTGACCACGAGCACCCCGCCGTCGCCGTGGCGCGCCCCTTCCAGCACCGCGGCCACGGCCCGCAGCTCCTCCTCCCGGCCGCGCACACCGCGCGCGCCCGGGGACCCCTGCCAGGTCGGCTCTCGTGTCATCCTCGGGACGCTAATCTCCGGCGGCGCGTTCCGGAAGCCGTCGGTCCGTCCCACCTGCGCCCCACCGCCGACGGCCCCCGGTCGGCACTCGACGGCACGGGAACGCCGGAGGCGGCCGCGCACGGGGCGCGGCCGCCGGGGGCGGTGCGGATCGAGGGTCACGGTGCGACGGCCGGCGCGGCGACGGGTGCGGGGGTACGGGTGCGGCGCGGGCCGTCGGCACCGTCGGTCAGGAGGTGTGCGGGCAGTTGCCCCGGTACTCCTCGATGGTGAGGCTCGGCCGCGGCAGCGGGCACAGGAACTGCTCGTACCGGGTGTCGTCGTCGATGAACCGCTTCAGCCACGACACGCTGTACTTGGCGATCGTCGTGTTCGACGAGTTCGGCGCGAAGTGCGACGCCCCGTTCAGCTCCAGGTACGCCCGGTCCAGGGAGGAGGGCAGGCTCTCGTAGAACGGCTCGGAGTGGCTGGAGACGGGGGCGATGCTGTCCCCGTCGGCACCGACGATCAGCGTCGGCGTCCTCAGCTCCGGCCAGGTCTTGTCCAGGTTCCAAGGCGTCAACGGGACCGCGGCACGGAGCGACGGCCTGCTCTTGGCCGCCTCCAGACTGCCGCCGCCGCCCATGGAGTGCCCCATCACGCCGAGGCGGGTGCTGTCGACCCGCGTGCGCAGCGGGCTGACGCGCGTGAGGTGGTCCAGCGCGGCGAGCAGCTGGCGGCCCCGGCTGTCCGGCTGGTCGACCGTCGTGAGGGTGTCGATGGTGAACACGACGAACCCCTGTGAGGCGAGGCGCGGCCCGAGCCACGCTATCGACGACTGGGTGCCGGTGTAGCCGGGGGAGATGGCGACGGCCCCGAACGTGCCGTCGGCGGTCGTGGTCGGGTAGTAGATCGTCCCGCCGCCGAAGCCGGTGGCGGAGAGCGAGGAGACGGTCGACTGGGACACGGCGTAGTGGCCGCGCACCGCCTCGATGCTGGCGTTGGTGGGCGCGGGGCCGCGCTCGTACGGGTTGTCCGCGGCGTGCGCGCCGGGCGCCGGGCCGAAGCCGAGTCCGGCGACGACGGCGAACGACGCGAGGGCGGCGCCGAGCGAACGGCGGATCCGGTGCCGGGTGGGGGGGAGCGTGTGCACGACGGGGTCGTCCTCTCTGTCGTGGCGGGCCCCGGGACGCACACCTGCGGACGTCCGCCGCCGGCGCGCTGCCCCGGGCGGCTGACCCGCCGCGGGTGGGGATGCCACTGTCACCGCGCCCCCGCGGCGCGGGCATCGGTGATATCACCGGTCCTCGTGTGCCGCGCCTGACACACCGGGTGCCTTGACCGCCGCCGTCCCGTGGTGCGAGCCTTCCTCCCATGTCGACCAGCAGGCGCTTTTTCGCGCGGCACCACGTGGACCTCGTCCGCGTGGCCAGCGCGCTGTGTCGCAGCGACCGTCCCTGACGGTCGCGCCCGGTGTCCCGAGGCGCGGCTCCTCCCCGTGCGCCCACCCGCCTCGACACCCTCCGGGAACCCCCATGTCCGTCGTGCCTTCCCCCGCCCTGCTCGGACCCGCCCGCCTCGCCGGGCTCGCCGCGTCGTTCGCCGCGCGCCGCGACCTGTGGCTGCCGGCCGTGCGCTTCACCCACCCCGACCGCCACTACACCCGCCTCGCACGCGCCGACACCCACGAGGTGTGGCTGCTGACCTGGCTGCCGGGCCAGGGCACGGAGATCCACGGTCACGGTGGCTCCAGCGGCGCCTTCACCGTGGTGCGCGGCGAACTGACCGAACGGGCCTTCCCGCCGTCCTCGCACCCCGTGCACCCCGTGCCGCGGCGGCTCGTCGCGGGCGCGACGCGCTCCTTCGGCCCGCGCCACGTCCACAGCGTGGTCAACGGCGGCGCGTCGCCCGCCGTCAGTATCCACGCCTACGCGCCCGCGCTGACCACCATGACGTACTACCGCCGGCTGCCCGACGGGCGGCTGGTGACGGACCGCATCGAAGGAGTGGACGCGTGACCGGGATCGACCGCCACCTCGCCGACGTCCGCGCGGGCCTCGACCGCCTCGGCCCGCACGACGCCCTGCGCGCCGTACGGGAGGAGGGCGCGCTGCTCGTCGACACCCGGCCCGAGGCCACCCGCCGCGCCGAGGGGACCGTTCCGGGCGCCCTCCTCATCGAGCGCAACCACCTGGAGTGGCGGTGCGACCCGGCCTCCGAGGGCGCGCTTCCGCAGGCCGCGCGGACCGACGTCCGCTGGATCGTCTTCTGCGACGAGGGGTACGCCTCGTCGCTCGCCGCGGCCTCGCTGCGCACCATCGGGCTCTCCCGCGCCACGGACCTCGCGGGCGGGTTCCGCGCCTGGCGCGCGGCGGGCCTGCCGGTCACGCCGCCCGCCGCGGGTGCGGGCGCGGACGTGGATTCCGGGGCGGACGCGGGCACCGGCTGACGGGCACACGGTGCGCCGAGCCTCGCGCTCTGCCGGCGGCTGCCGCGGGGCCGGCCGGCCGGGCACACCGGCGGGCACATGGGAGGGGGCCCCGGCCACCACGCGGCCGGGGCCCCCTCCGTCACGGTCGGCCGGTCAGGCCGCCGTGGGCGTGTAGTGGGCCGCGTCGTCACCCTCCAGGACGTGGCTGCGGCCGCCGTCCACCCCGATCGGCGCGTCGCCGGCGACGGTGACGCGGTGCAGCAGGCGGGGGAGGTCACCGTGGTCGTCGGGGGCGTAGTGCTGGGTGACGCGGTTGTCGAACAGCACCACGTCCCCGACGTTCCAGGCGATCCGCACGACGTTCTCCGGCCGGGTGACGTACCCCTGCAGGATCCGCAGCAGGTCGCGGGAGTCCGACGGACCGAAGCCGACGAGGCTCTGCGCGAACCCGCCGATGAACAGGCCCCGTTCCCCCGTCTCGGGGTGGACCCGTACCACGGGATGGGCCGTCCGGTACGTGCGGGACACGAACCGCCTGCGGTGCTCGGCGGCCTTCTCCGTCTTCGGCTCCGCGTAGTCGTAGGCGTTCGTGTGCACGGCCCACAGCCGGTCGGCGAACTGCCGCAGCGGTTCGGGCAGGTCCCGGTACGCGGCGGCCGAGTCGGCGATCAGCGTGTTCCCGCCGTACGGGGGGACGACGAGGGCCCGCAGCGTCGACGCCTTCGGCGGGGTGAGACACCGCCGTACACGCGGTCGGCGCGACGGCGGCCGCCGGTGCCGTCCCGCCGGCAGAGGCACCGCCCGTCCCGCCGGCCGAGGCACCGGCCGGCCGGCCTCGCGCGCGCCTGCGGCCGCCGGCGCGCCGTGCGGCCTGCGCGGTGGTCGACTGGAAGGGGGGCCGGCGGAAGGAGCCACCATGTACGTCGTCCGCATCGAACACGCGGTCCCCGAGTACCAGGCGTGGAAGGAGGCGTTCGACGGCGATCCCCTCGGCCGATCCGCCTCCGGCGTCCGCGGTTACCGCATCATGCGGCCGGTCTCCGATCCCGGCCGGGTCATGATCGACTTGGAGTTCGACGACCTTGAGCGGGCCGAGGCCATGGTGACGCGGCTGCGGGAGCTGTGGACCCGCGTCACGGTGGCCGTGGATCCGCAGGCGGAGATCACGGAGGTCACCGACACCGGCCGCTACTGACCATCCCGAGCGGGGCCCGCCGCCCCCCGGGCCCCCTCCAGTCGGGGCCGTCACGCCGGGCCCGCCGCCCCCCGGGCCCCCTCCAGTCGGGGCCGTCACGCCGGGCCCGCCGTCACGCCGGGCCCGCCTCACGCCGGGCCCGTCACCCAGGGCCAGGGGCCGTCCGTCCGGAAGCTCGGGCGGTGCCCGCCCGTACCGCCTCGGGCCCGACCGCGTCCGGCGCCCCGTACCGCCCTGCTGCCGGGCCCCCCACCGCCCCGCCGAGCCCCGGCCGTGCGCACCCCCCGGCCGTGCGCACCCGCCCGAGCGGCTCAGCCCATGAACACCTGGAACCGTCCGGCAGGTCGACGTCCTGGCTGTCCGCACCGGCACGGCCCCGTCCGGCCGGGCCCCCCGGCACGACCCGGGGTGTCCGGCCCAACACCGTCCGGCCCCGTCCGGCCCCGTCCGGCCCCGCCCCGCCCCACCGCGCCCCTCGCGTCGGTAACGTCCGGCGGTGGGGCCCGACGTGCCGTTTCCGCAACGGCGTTGGGCCCCGCGTGCCCCTCCGCCCGACCATGTCCGGGAAGCCCTTCCCGGACACGAGAGGCAGGCCGTGACCACCACGACCCGACCCGTCGGAACCCCACCCGCGGCCAGTGCGCGCAGACGCTGGACGGTGCTGGCCGTCTGCTGCCTGAGCATGTTCCTCGTGGGCATGGACACCACCATCGTCAACATCGGCCTGCCCACCATCGGGCAGGCGCTGGACATCGGCACCCGCGGCCTGGAGTGGACCGTGGACGCCTACACGCTCGTCCTTGCGGCGCTGCTGATCTCCGCCGGTGCGCTGGCCGACCGGTTCGGGCGGCGACGGGTGTTCCAGTGGGGACTGGCCGTCTTCGGCGCCGCCTCGCTGGCGTGCGCCGTCGCCCCCTCGGCGGGGGCGCTCGTCGCGGCCCGCGCCCTCCAGGGGGTCGGTGCCTCGATGCTCAGTCCCGTGGCCCTGGCGATCGTGGTGAACGCGATGCCCGACCCGCGGGAACGCGCCCGGGCGATCGGCGTCTGGGCGTCGGTCTTCGGGCTGAGCATGGCCGCCGGTCCCGTCGCGGGCGGCGCCCTCATCGACGCCTTCGGCTGGCGGTCGGTGTTCTGGGTGAACGTGCCGGTCGTCGTGGTGGCCCTCGTCCTCAGCGCGGTGTTCGTCCCGGAGTCCCGGGCGTCGCGACCGCGACGGCTCGACCTCCCGGGGCAGGTCCTGCTGACGGTGGTGATCGGGGGGTCGGTCGGCGTGCTCATCGAGGGGCCGCGCGTCGGCTGGACGTCGCTGCCGGCGGTCGGCGCCTACGCCTGCGTCGTGCTGGCCGCGGTCGCGTTCGGCATGGTGGAGTCCCGCCGGAGCGAGCCGCTCATGGAGCCGGCGCTGTTCCGCGGCCCGGCCTTCACCGGCGCGGTCGTCGGCGCCGTGGCGGTCTTCGTCGCCCTCAACGTCACGCTGCTGCTGGAGACCTTCCACCTCCAGCACGTCCGTGGCTGGACGCCGCTGGCCGCCGGGGCGGCGACCCTGCCCATGGCGGTCGGCGCCACCCTGTGCGCCCCGTTCTCCGGCCGTCTGGTCGGCCGTTCGGGTCCGCGGCTCCCGCTCACCCTGGCGGCCGGCTTCCTCACCGCCGGCGGGCTCTGCCTCGTCGGACTCGACGGTGACACCGGCGTACCACTGCTCCTGCTGGCCAACGGGCTCGTCGGCGTCGGCTTCGGCTTCGCCAACGCCCCGATCACCAACACCGCCGTGAGCGGGCTGCCCGCGCAGCGGGCGGGCGTCGCCGGGGCGATCACGTCCACCGCGCGGCAGTTCGGCGCCGCGGTCGGCATCGCCGTGGCCGGCGGGCTGGTGGCGGACGTCTCCCCGGCCGGGCTGGCGCACGCGTCCCGGCCGGGCTGGTTCGTGGTCGCCGCCTGCGGCGCGCTGTTGTTCCTCGTGGCCCGCGCCGCACGGCAGGCGCCGGCGGTCACCGCCCCGCGGGACGGCCGTGGGGGGGGGGGGGGGGGCGGGGCGCGGGGCCCCCCCCCCCCCCCCCCGGCCGCCCCGCCCCCCCCCCCCGCGCCGGCGGCCGCGGCGCCCCGCGCGCCCCCCCCCCCCCCCA
>NZ_JBIBSF010000009.1:177028-251569 GCF_043077165.1 Streptomyces kanasensis | reverse complement strand
GGGGGGCCGCGGCGGGGGGGGGGTTGTTTTCCGGGGGGCCCGGCGCGGCGGGGGGGGGGGGGGGGGCCCCCCCCGGGGGGGGGGGCGGGGGGGGGGGGGCCGCCGGCCGGCCCCCCCCCCCCGCGACCGACGGTCAGGCGGCCCGGTACGCCGTCGTGAGCCGGGCCATCGCGGCCGACGGCTTCCCGCTCAGCAGAAGGTGCTCCGCCTCGGCGAACGGCTTGGCGGAGGCCGCCGACACCCCGGCGCCGATCTCGGCCTGGACGATGAGCCTCGCCCTGCCGACCAGCTCCGCGGCCGCCGGCGAGCCGCCCCGCCCCGCCGCCTCCAGGGCCCGGACGGCGACCGACAGCGCCTTCAGCGCCCGCTCTCCACCGGGTGACGGCTCCGCGAGAGTGGTGAGCCCCCAGCCGTACGGGAACTGCGGGTCGTACACCGCGTCACCGACGTTGACCGGCAGCTGCTCCACGGACTTCGGCCACGTCACGGGCAGCCGCCCGGTGAACGGGCGGGTGCCGTAGAGGACGTCGGCGACGCCGTCGCCCTCCGTCCCCGGCAGCCACGACGCGACCAGCGCGTCGACGGCCCCCAGCCGGTCGCCGACGAGCTGGGGCCGGCCGGAGACCACCAGGACCGCGCAGCGCATCGCCGCGCACACCCGGTCGACGGCCGCCTCGTCGGCGTCGGACAGTTCCAGGTCGTGGCCGTTGCCGACGTCGCCGACCCCTTCCGCGTACGGGGTCTCGCCGACGACCACGACACCGACGTCGTGGCCCGCGGTGGGCGCCGAGGCGTCCTTCGAGTAGGTGAGGGCGGCGTCCGGGGCGGCCTTGCGCATGCCCTCCAGGATGGTCGTGCCGGTGGTGGTCCGGCCCGACGCGCCCTGCCAGCTGATCGTCCAGCCGCCGGCCTGGTTGCCGAGGTCGTCGGCGTTGGAACCGGCGACGTAGACCTTCTGCGACCGCTTCAGCGGCAGCACGGCCCCGTCGTTCTTCAGCAGGACCTGCGACTTCGCCACCGCCTCCCGCGCGACGGCGCGGTGGGCGGCCGAACCGACCCGGTCGAGGTGGGTGGTGTCGGCGTACGGCTGCTCGAACAGGCCGAGCCGGAACTTCTGCGTGAGGATGCGCTTCACCGCGTCGTCGACGCGGGCCGGGCTGATCCGTCCCGCCGCCACCTCCGCCCGCAGGACCCGGGTGAACTCCTGGTACGCCGTGGGCACCATGATCATGTCGAGGCCCGCGTTGACGGAGGTGCGGACGTCGCTCGGGTAGTCGCCGGGGATCTGGTCGATGGCCTGCCAGTCGCTGACGACGAAGCCGTCGAAGCCCATCCGGCCCTTGAGGACACCGTTGATCATCGCGGCGTCGGCGTGCATCTTCACCGGACCGGCGTCGTCGCCGATGATGTCGAGCGACGAGTACGACGGCATGACCGTGCCCGTCCCGCGCTTCACCGCCTCGGCGAACGGCGCGAGGTGCACGGCCTCCAGCTCCTGGCGGGTGACCCGCGTGACGCCCTGGTCGATGGTGTAGGAGCCGGTGGTGGACGAGCCGAACTCCGTGCCGCCGTCGCCCACGAAGTGCTTCGCGCTCGCGAGGACCTTGTCGTTGCGGTCCAGGTCCCGGCCGGACGGCGCGCCCTGCATCCCCTCGATGACGGTCGCCATGGCGGTGACCAGCGCCGGGTCCTCGCCGAACGCCTCGTAGGAGCGGCCCCACCGCTCGTCCCGGGTCACGCACAGGCACGGCGCGAAGTCCCACGGCACGCCCGTGGCGCGCACCTCCTTCGCCGTGACCGCCCCGGTCCTGCGGGCCAGGTCCGGGTCGCGGGCGGCGCCGATGCCGATGTTGTGCGGCATGATCGTCGCGCCGACGACGTTGTTGTGGCCGTGCACGGCGTCCACGCCGTAGATCAGCGGGATCTGCAGACGGGTCTCCTGGGCGCGCAGCTGGTAGGCGTCGACCATCCGCGCCCATGCGGCGGGCGTGTTGGGTGTGGGGACGGAGCCGCCGCCGGACAGCAGCGAGCCGAGGGCGTGGGAGGCGATGTCCCCCGGGGACCGCAGCGCGTTGCGTTCGGCCTGCGTCATCTGGCCGGCCTTCTCGGCCGGGGTCATGCGCGAGAGCAGATCGGCGACGCGCCGGTCCACCGGCAGCCGCGGGTCGAGGTAGGGCAGCCCGTGCGCGTTCACCACCACCCGCGGGTCCTCGGCCGGTGGCCGGGCGCCGGTGACGGTCAGCTTCAGCGGGACCGTCTCGGCCACCTCGGCCCCGCCGTCGCGGAGGGTGGGGACGGCGACCGAACGGGACGTGCCGGAGGTCGCCCCCGCCGGGAAGGTCACCGTCCCGGACACGGGCGTGAAGTCCTCACCGGGACGGGCGGTACCGCCCTCGGTGGTGTAGGCGACCGTGACCGGCTCGGGGAGCGGGCCGGACCCGGTGGTGGCCACGGAGATCCGGACCCGGGCCGTGCCGCCCTCGTCGACCGGGTGGACGACCGCGTCGGTGACGACCCTGGCGGTCAGGGCCGGGTCGGCCTTCCCGTACAGCTCGACGCCGTCGACGGCGAAGGAGCCGGGCGAACCGGTGGGCAGCGTGAAGGCGTAGCCCCACATCTCCTTCAGGCCGAGGACCTGGTCGATGCCGCCGACGGGCTGGTAGTCCGTGCGGTACTGGAAGTCGGCGAACGGGATCTCGACCAGGTGCCAACCCTGCCAGTCGTCCGTGAAGGACGTCGTCCACAGCTCGGACGTCCCGCCGCTGGTGCCGCCGTCCTTGATCTCGAAGTGGACGCGCGGTCCCGAACCGGGCGGAAGGGGCGCGGTGTTCTGCCCGTACCACCAGAACCGCACGCCCTTGTGGGCGCTCCAGTCGTGGGCGGGCCGGTCGGTGGCGAACTCGTGGCTGAAGCCGCCCCAGCCGCTGATGTCGTAGCGCCCTTCGAGGACCTTGTCGCCCTCGGGGGCGTCGGTGCGCGCCGCCAGGGTCAGCGCCGGCCGGTCGTCGGCGTCGCTGCCCCACGTGAAGATCCCGTCGGCGGGCGGGTCGGCGAACGGCACCTCCCCCTCGAACCGGTCCACGGGGACGGGCGGCGGCGCCTCGTCCGCGGCGGTGCTGGGGGGTGCGCCGGCGAGGAGGCCGGCGAGGACCGCGGTGGCCGCGAGCACCGCCGTCCGTACTCTCCCTCGGTGACGTCGTACGGGCATCCAGGACTCCTCGGGTGGTGGTGGGTGGTCTGTGGTCTGGGGTTCGTCGTTCCTGGCGGGTGGGTCGGGGGCGGCGGTCGAGGTCCGGGTCCGGCGGCGAGGCCCGGCAGCGGGATCCGGGGGCCGGGTCCGATACCGGGGGGGGGCCGGGTCAGGGTCCGTGGCTCAGGGGCCGTGGGCCAGGGACCAGGGGCCAGAGGTCAGGGGCCCGGGGGAGGCGAGGTCCGTATCCGGTCCGTCCGGCCGTTGTCCTTCACCCCGCCCGGCGCGCTCCACCGCACGCCCTTGTCGCGCGGCGCCGGGTCGAGCCGCTTCGCGTGCGCGGTGAGCAGCCGGACGCCGGTGTCGTAGCCGTTCGTCCCGAAGCCGGACGGGTCACGGCAGGTGTCGTCCAGGGAGGCGTGGCCGGGCCGCGCCAGGTCGGAGGCGCCGATCGGGTTGCGGACGAAGGACAGGCCGATCCCCTCCGTGGGGGAGGGCACCCGGCGCATCACCGTGCCCCGGGTGGCCGGACTCACGGCGCCGCCGCGCAGCAAGTGGGACGTGGTGCCGGTGATCGACGCGCCACCGCCCTCGAACCGCTGGTACGTGGTGGACTCGCCACGCCGGCCGTGTGGTTCGCGGAGCCGCCTGCGGGACCGAAGGCGACGGGGGGTCCGTGGCGCGAGGCCGCGCGTGACGCTCCGGCCCGCGGCGTCGGACGTGGTTGCCAGCCGGACGTCGACGCGTTCGTTCGCCGGCCGCGCGGGGCCGGGCCCGGTGAGGACCGAGGTGGCGGCGGCGACGCGGGCCGTGA
Organism: Streptomyces kanasensis; assembly: GCF_043077165.1. NCBI lineage: Bacteria > Bacillati > Actinomycetota > Actinomycetes > Kitasatosporales > Streptomycetaceae > Streptomyces > Streptomyces kanasensis. The sequence goes on along the minus strand of NZ_JBIBSF010000009.1, from coordinate 247,565 downwards.
GTGACGCCACGAGGCGGCGGCGCGGGGAGCGGCGGCGTGGGCGCCGGGGAGGAGGGCCGCCGTCGGCGGGACCTCCGGCTGTCCTGCTGCGCATGGTGCTCCTTCCGGTGTGGACGCACCCGCGCCCGCCGCGGTGTGGGCCGGGGCGTGCCCCACCCGCGCCGGTGCGGTACGGGGGCGGTACGGCGTGGTGCGGAGCGGTGCGGTGTGCGGAGGGGCCGGGGAGGGGGGTCGGCCGTTGCCGGGTTGGGGGATCCGGAGGCGGGGAGGCCCACGACCCTTCAGATCGTGAAGACGTGTCAGCTCTTAACTTGAGCCGTGATTCAAGTGGCGCGCGCGACGGGCGTCAAGACGTCTCACACGAGTGGTCCCGGGACCGCCCCCGCCACCCGGCGGCGTGGGGGACCCCGCGACCGACCTGAACTGGGCGGATGCCGTCAGACGGGCGGTCCGTCGCCGCGCCGCACGCGGCCGACCGCCGACCGGGGCGGGCGGCGGTCGGCCCGAGGGCCCGGCCGGCGGCGAGCGGGCAGCCGGGGGCGGGGGTCGACACCGGCCGGTCGGCTGACTTCGACCTGTGGACGCCGGCCCCCGCCGTCGTGGTCGCCCACGACTGGCCTGAACGTGCCGCCGGTCGCCCGCGTACCTGTCGGGGAGCGCGTCGACGACGGGAGCGGAGATGACGGAGCGTGTGGGACCCGCGGTGCGAGGGCTTCCCGACGGCGGAGCGGAACTGGCCGTCGTCCTCAGCCTGCGCTGGGAGGACGTGGCCGCCCTCGGCCGGGAGGCGAGCCGCCTGGCCGAGCAGCGAGGCGCGCCCGTCACGCTCGACGAGGCGGCCAGTCACCGCCTGCGCACCTGGTCGTCCGTGGCCAACGGACCGGAGCCCCGCACCAAGGCACCCCCCGCGGGGCCCGTGCCCGCCGTCACCGCCCCCGACCGGCCCCGTCCCCACGTGGCGCCCCTCGGTGAGACGGCCCCGATGACCGCCCTCGCGTCGTCCCCCGCCGCGGGGCACGGCCACACCCGGCCGTCGGGCGCGCCGGGCCGCGCCCGACGGCGGCGCGGCCCGGCGCACCCCCTACCCGTCGGCGGGCGCGGCCGACGGCAGTCGGGGCGGCGTGCGCGTCACGGTCAGCCCGGCGGCCACGGCGGCGCGGGCGAACACCACGGCGTCCCGGACGGCCGCGCCGTTCGGGTCGTTGTTGAAGTAGGCGTACACCTCGCCGTCGCCGGTCCACGTCTCCGCGACGCGCCGCGCCCACGTCTCCAGGGAGCGCCGGCCGTAGCGCGGCCACGACCGGGCCCGGCCCACGTGGAAGCGCACGTAACCCCAGTCCGCCGTCCGCCACAGCGGCGTCACCGGCCGCGCCCGTACGTCCGCCCAGCACAGCGCGGCGCCCCGCGCCTCCAGCACGCCGCGCACCCCGGGCGTCCACCACGACGGGTGGCGCGGCTCGACCGCGACCCGCACGCCCGGCGGGAAGCACCCCAGGCAGGCGTCGAGCAGCGCCCCGTCGGCCTTCAGCGTCGGCGGGAGCTGGAGCAGGACCGGCCCCAGCCGGTCGCCGAGCCCGGCCGCGTGGGTCAGCAGTCGCCGCACCGGTTCCTCCGGCTCCCGCAGCCGTTTGACGTGGGTGAGGAACCGGCTCGCCTTGACCGCCACCACGAAGTCCGGGGGCGTCCGCTCCCGCCACGCCTCGAACGTCGCGTACGACGGCAGGCGGTAGAAGGCGTTGTTGACCTCCACCGTGGCGAAGGCGGCGGCGTACGCCTCCAGCCAGAGCCGCTGGGGCGTCCCCTCCGGGTACAGCACGGTGCGCCAGTCCTTGTACTGCCACCCCGACGTGCCGACGAGAAGCCTCATGGCCCCATGAAACCAGGCAGACCGGATGTGACGCCCGCGCGCTGCCGCCCGCGCTCGTCCGCGTCAGGACCGCCGGCGGGGCTTCCCCCGGCGGGCACCCTGCGGCGCACCGGCACCGCGCCGCGCGCCCTTGGCGGCGGGCTTGCCGCTCCCGCTCCCGCGCCGCTGTCCGCCGCCGGCTCCGGCCGCCTTGCCGGAACGCGGCGCGGCCTTCTTCGGCTCCTCCGCCGCGGCGGGCCGGCGGCCGCGCGTGCTGTTGACGGTCCGCCCCCGGACGATCCCGATGAAGTCCTCGACCCGGTCCGTCGTCCGCTCCTCCGGCCACGACAGCGCGACCCGCGACTGCGGCACGTCGCTGAGGGGCCGGTACGTGAGGTCCCGGCGGTGGTGCAGCCGGGCCAGCGACTGCGGTACGACGAGCAGCCCCACCCCCGCCGCCACCAGCTCCACCGCGTCCCCCGTCGTGGCGGGGCGCTCGAAGGCGGGGAGGCCCGGGGGCCGCTCCCACTCCAGGGTGTCGTCGAGCGGGTGGAAGACGATCTCCTCGGCGAGGTCCTCGGCGGACACCTCGTCGACCGCCGCGAACAGGTGGTCCTTCGGGAGGACGACGACCGTCGTCTCGGTGTAGAGCGGGATGGCGCTCAGGTCGGCCCGGTCCACCGGCAGCCGTACGAGGCCGGCGTCCGCGTCACCGCGGCGCAGCGCCTCGGGCGCCTCCGCGGCGGACACCGCCACGAGCTCCAGCGGCACGTCCGGCAGTCGCTCCCGCCAGATCCGCACCCACTTCGCGGGTGTCACACCCGGGACGTACGCGAGCCTGAACGAGGAGGGTGCTTCCGAGCCTGTCACCGGGCCAGGTTACCGGGAGTGGTCAGGGGCCGCGCACATGCTCGATATCCTGGACGCATGACGTCGCACCGCACCGCCCAGACGATGAAGCCCGCCACGGCGGCCAAGAAGCTGGGTGTCTACCTCGAGGCCACCCCCGCAGAGTTCCAGGAGGGTTCCGTCTCGCGCGACGAGCTGAACGCCCTGCAGACCGATCCGCCGGAGTGGCTGCGCGAGCTGCGGCGCAACGGCCCGCACCCCCGACCGGTCGTCGCGGCCCGGCTGGGCGTCTCCATCTCGGGCCTCGCCCGCGGAGGCGTCACCGAGGCGCTCACCACCGAGCAGATCGAGGCGCTGCGGGACGAGAACCCCGAGTGGCTCCAGAAGGAGCGCGCCACGCAGGCCGAGGTGCGCAAGGAGGCCGAGCGCCTCAAGGAGAAGCGCGCCAAGGAGGACGCGGCGGACTCCTGACCCCGCCCGGGCCCGCACCTACCGGTCGCGGGCCCGCCGGCCCCCGGCGCCGCCGGCCCCTCGCCCCTCCGGCCCGGCCCGGACCTGGACCGCCCCGGCCGTGGCCGGCCCCGCTTCGCACCGGCCGGCACGGCACCGCACTGGTGCACACCCGGTCCGGCCCGCACGGCACCGCACACCGGGTGCGGTGTCGCCGGCCGTCACCCGCCCTGCACCACCCCGCCGCCAGGCCCCGCCACCTCGGGTGGGCCGCCCGCGCGGCACACCAGGGCGTGCGGGATCCGGCACAGCGTCCCGGGCTGCGGCCGGCCGCCGCCACCGTTCCAGGCGCGGCCGCCCGCGTCGACGTACCAGCGCCGCCACGGCGGAACGCGCTCCGCGGGGGCCCACACCCCCGGCTCCAGCAACACGTACGCCTCGTAGTACGTGCCGCGGCGGTCGCCCCGAGCCCCGCACCGGTCGCACACCGGTGGCGCGGGAGGCGGCGCCGCCACGGCCCCCTCCCGTACCGCCTGTGCCCGGTCCTCGCCCTCCCACGGCCCCGACCCGTGCGGCGGGACCGCCCGGTACGCGTCCGGGCCGCATCCCGACACCCTGTCGGCCCCCCGCTCCTCCACGTCCCCCATACGTCGAGCATCCCCACCCTGGGCCCGGCCCGAGCGGCCGGATCCGGGCGTGATCCGAGGCGGCGCGTGGTGCGCCGGCGTGCCGCCCACGGCACACGGGGCGTGCGCCGACCCCGGCGTTCCGCGCCACGATGGCCGAAACGGCCCCCCCGACGCGGCGCGCCCCCCAAGGGCCTGTCTTGCGGATCGTGCCGGGCTCGCGGCGTCCGGCACCGCGCCTCGCCGCGTCGTCGTCGGTCGCCCGTGCTCCGCAGTGACTACCCCCTCCGCCCTGCGATCCACAGCACCGGAGACCGCTCCCTGATCCGGCCCGAGCCGAAAGACAGGCCCTAGCCGACGCCGCCGCCGGCCGGGCGGAGCGCGGGGGCGGCCGGTGCCGGGCCGAGCGTCGTCGTGCCCGGCGCCGCGCGGTGGCCGAGGCCGGTACGGTACGCGTCCAACGCGGCCTCGGTCCGGCCGGTACGCCGCAGCAGGTCGCCCAACAGTCGGCACAGGTCGGCCAGGTCGCCCGTCGCGCCGCTGCGCTCCAGCAGGCCCAGTGCCAGGACGTAGTGCTCCTCGGCGGACTCCGTCTCCCCCCGCTCCTCGGCGATCAGCCCGAGCAGCCGGTGCGCGCCGCCCGCGTGCACGGCGCCGCGCCGGTCGTCCAGGTCGAGCAGGGCGGACAGCAGCCCGGCGGCCTCGTCGTACCGGCCGAGCCGCCGCAGCACGTCCGCCAGCTCCACTTCGACCTGCGCCGTGTACAGCGCCGCCCCGCGGGTCGCCAGCATGTCCCGCGCCGTGCGCAACTCCCGCTCGGCGTCTTCCAGTTCGCCGCTCTGCGCCTTGACGTACCCGCGCATCCAGTGGCAGTGCGCCAGGTCGGTGCGCAGCCGCAGCTGCCGGTACATCGACTGCGCCTTGGCCAGTGACGCGTCGGCGTCTGCGGTGCGCCCCTCCGCGAGGAACGTCCGCGCCACCTGCCGGTGCATGCCCGCCACCAGCGCCGGGTCGGCGACCTGCGGAGCCAGGGCGAGGGCCAGCTCCGCCGCGTGCGCGGCACGGGCGTGCGCCCCCATGTCGATGTACGGGCCGATGACCGCCGCGTACAGCATCACCAACGCCTCCGGGTCGGCGAGGCCGCTCCCCGTCAGCTCGTCGATGGCCGACTCCAGGAGGTAGCAGGCGTACCGCAGCTCGCCGGCGAGCAGATGGGTGACGGCGCGCCCCCGGACCGCCCGGGCGCGCCGGGGCGCCGGTTCGCCGGCCAGCAGCCGCTCCGCCTCGGCGAAGTGCCCGCCGGCCTCGGCGAGGTCACCGCTCTCCAGGGCGCAGTCGCCCAGCCCGAGGAGCGCCTCCGTCCGCTCGGCCGCCAGGCCGTGCCGCTCGGCGTCGGCGAGCAGGGCCCGGTACCGGGCGGCGGCCGCGTCGGCGGACCCGGTGGCCAGCATGCTCTGCGCCTCGGTGAGGCCGAGGCGCACCTCCGTGGCCAGGTGGGCCGGGCGTCCGGTCGCCAGCTCCTCGTACGACGCGCCCAGCCGGTCGGCGAGGAACCGCAGCGCCGTCTCCGACGGCCGCACCCTGCCGGACTCCAGCGTCGACACGTACGCCGCGGTGTACGACGGCTCCGCCAACTGCCGCTGCGTCAGCCCGCGCTCGGCGCGCAGCCGCTGGACCCGGCGGCCGATCTCGGCCGGTTCGTCCATGACAACCCCCTGGTAGCTCGAACTCCCCAGTATCCAGCGGCTCCTGGCCATTGCGCAGCCACCGCGGGCCCCCTACCTTAAGCGGCCTGTTCACCGGATTTAAGTCCGTGGTTAACCCCCCACTTCGAAGGAGGCCTCGTGCGCACCACCCTGCGCAACTCCCTGACGGCGGCCGGCGTGGCCGCGGCCGTCGCCGCGTCACTCGCCGCCGGACCCGGCACCGCGGCGGCGGGCCCTGCCCCGCTCGCCGGGCCGGGCCGTCACGCGGAGGTCGTGGAGGTCGAGATACCCGGCCCCGAGCACGGCACCGTCGCCGGCTCCGGCCACCTCCACGTCCCGGCCGCCGATCAGGACCGGCCCGCGGCGCGGCTCTCCGCGGCCGAGGAGCGGGCCGACGGCACCGTCACCAAGCTGGTCGACAACGGTCCCACCGCCGACCGGCTGGACGTCGTCGTCATCGGCGACGGCTACACCGCCGCCGAACTGCCGCGGTTCCGCGCGGACGCCGGCGACAAGTGGGCGGAGGTCGCGGCCGTCGAGCCGTACACCACCTATCAGGGCCTGTTCAACGTCTGGGCGGTCGACGCGGTCTCCCGCGACTCCGGTGTCACCGGCGACCCCGACCGCGCCACCGTCCGCGACACGGCCCTCGGCGCCCACTTCTGGTGCGGCGACATCGAACGGCTGCTCTGCGTCGACCAGGACGAGGTGGACGCCTACGCCGCGCTCGCCCCCGACGCCGACCTCGTACTCGTCCTCGCCAACAGCGCCAAGTACGGCGGCGCCGGCTACAACGAGCCGAGCGCCACCATCGGCTACGACGGGATCGCCACCGCCTCCGCCGGGAACGCCAAGTCCGGTCAGGTCGCCATCCACGAGACCGGCCACTCCCTCGGCTGGCTCGCCGACGAGTACTTCTACCCCGGCACGCCGGGCTACGAGCGGTACACCGGCGAGGAGCCGACCGATCCGAACACGTCGACGCTCGACGCCGCCCGCATGGCCGAGCGGCGCGCCAAGTGGTACCGCTGGCTGGGCGAGGAGTCGCCCGACGGGGGCACGGTCGGCGCCTACGAGGGCGGCGGGTACTACGTCGCCGGCCTCCACCGGCCCACCGACAACTCCCTCATGCGCGTCCTGGACCGGCCGTTCAACCTGCCGGGCGTGGAGGCGATGATCGCCGGCTTCTACCGGCACGCCGAACCGGCCACCGCGCTCACCCCGGCGGGCGGCACGCTCAGGGCCGACGACGCGGCGCGGATCGCCGTCCCCCGCCTGACGGGGGCGGACGGCCACCAGCTGACCGTCCGCTGGTACCTCGACGGTCGCGAACTGCGGCACCTGGCGGGCCGCACCGAGGTGCGCGTCGCCCAGCTGGGGCTGCGGCCGCACGACTTCCGGTCGCACAAGCTGTCCGTGACGGTGGTGGACCGTACGTCCTCGGTCCGAGACCCGGCCGTCGCGAAGACCCTGCGCACCGCCTTCGACTGGCGCGTCCGCCGATAGCCCCGTACCGGGCGGGGCCGGGCCGGTCACCTCCCTGCGGGCCGCGTGCGTGGCCCCGCCGGCACCGGCACGCGGTGCCGGCGGTCCTGCCGGGGATCACCCCGCCGGGCCCCTCGTCCCGGTGGCGGGCCGGGCGCCGGGGCCCGGTACGAGGTCGTGCAGCAGGTCGCCGAGCGGGCCGACCGGCCCGGCCGGCGCGGACGATCGCGGCGCCGGGTCGCCCGAGGGCGCCGGGCCGTCACCCGGTGCGCCCGTCGCGTCCGTCGCGGCGGGCGCACCCGGTGGCGGGCCCGGTGCGTGCGGTCCGGGTCCCGGCTCCGGCCCGCGCTCGGCGGCCGCTCCCGGCGTCGTGGGGGCGGCGTCCCGTCCCACCGTCCGGCCCTCGGGCCGGGGTGAGTCCGGCACCGGCGCCCAGCCGCCGCCCACCGGCCGCCGCGGCTCGGCACTGAGGGCGGGCAGCAGCGTCGGTCCCGCCGCGCGGCCCGGTCCCGCCCGGCCCGGCCCCGTACGCGCCCCGTCCGGGCCCCCGGCGGGGACCACCGGGCCGCCCGCACCGGGCAGCGGGCCCCGTGACGACTCGGGCCGCGCCCTGGACGCCGGGGCGTCGGGCGGGGACTGGAGCACCAGAGCCAGCGCACCGGCCACTCCCAGCGCGGTCGTGGTCCTCACCAGGGTGTGGCGGGCGCCGCTCGCCCCGCATTCCTGCCTGTGCCTGCCCATGTGGTCCCTCCGGGGGCCGTGGTCACTCGATCCGACGGTCGGACAAGGGGCGCGGAGGGGTGAAGGTGACGGGTGATCCACTCCCCGTCACCTTCTGTGACGCATTCGTGACACGCATCCCGCGCGCCGCCCGCCGGACCCCGAGGCCGCCGTGCCACGGGGCCCCCGGCGACCTGGCCGGTCCGTGCCGTCCGCCGGGCGGCGAACGGCACCGGACGGGACCGGCCGGGGCAGAGGCGGGTCAGCCGGGCAGGAGACGCGCGGAGACCGCCGCCGGGACCGGGGCGTACCCGCACGGGCGGGTCGTGAACGTGCCCCGGCCCTGGGTGCGGCCCCGCAGCCGGGACGCGTAGCCGAACAGCTCCGCCAGCGGCACCGTCGCGGTGACCGTCGTCGTCCCGGCCCGCGCGGTCGAGCCGGTGACGCGGCCGCGCCGCGCCGCCAGGTCGCCGAGCACCCCGCCCACGGCGTCGTCCGGCACGGTGGCCGTCACCTCGGCGACGGGCTCCAGGAGCGCCATCGCCCCCGTACGCAGGGCCTCGCGCAGGCCCAGCCGACCCGCCGTGCGGAACGCGAGCTCCGAGGAGTCCTTCGGGTGCGTCGCCCCGTCGGTCAGCGTGACCCGCAGTCCGACCACCGGGTGTCCGGCGAGCGGCCCCTCGGCCAGCGCGTCCCGGCAGCCCGCCTCCACGGCCCGCACGAACTCCTGCGGCACGCGGCCCCCGACGACCACCGACCGGAACACGAAGGCGCCCGCCGTGCCCGGCTCCACGTCCAGCGGCTCCACGTCCAGCACCACGTGGGCGAACTGGCCCGCCCCGCCGTCCTGTTTCACGTGCCGGTACACCGACCCCGTCACGCCACGGGCCACCGTCTCGCGGTACGAGACCCGCGGGCGGCCCACCGCGACCTCCACCCCGTGCCGGCGCAGCGTCTCCACCGCGACCTCCAGGTGCAGTTCGCCCAGCCCCGACAGCACGGTCTGCCCGGTCTCCGGATCGGTCCGCACGACGAGCGAGGGGTCCTCCTCCGCCAGCCGGCCGAGCGCCGTCGCCAACCGGTCCGCGTCCGGGGCGCGGCGCGCCTCGACCGCCACGGACACCACCGGTTCGGCCGTCCCGGGCGGTTCGAGCACCAGCGGCGCACCGGGCGCGCACAGGGTCGTCCCCGCGCGTGCCGCCTTCGGCCCGACCACCGCGACGATGTCGCCGGCCACCGCGACGTCGGTCTCGGCGTGCCGGTCCGCCCGCACCCGCAGGATGCGGGCGACCCGCTCGGTGCGGCCCGACACCGGGTCGAGCACGACGTCCCCCTTGCGCAGGGTGCCGGCGTACGCGCGCAGGAAGGTGAGCCGGCCGGTCGGCGTCGACTGCACCTTGAACACCAGCCCGCAGAACGGCGCCGCCGGGTCGGCGGCCCTCTCCCGCACCTCACCGCCGAGCGTGCCGCGCACGGCGGGCACGTCCAGCGGCGAGGGCAGGTACGCGACGACGGCCTCCAGCAGCGGCTCGATCCCGCGGTCGCGGTACGCCGACCCGCACAGCACCACGACGCCCCCGCCACCGCGCGTCAGGTCACGCAGGGCGGACGCGAGCGTGCCGGTCGAGACCCCGCCGCCGGCGCAGTACTCCTCCAGCGCGGCCGGGTGCAGCTCCGCCACGGCCTCCTCCAGGGCCCCGCGCCGCCGCGCCGCCTCCTCGCGCAGCGCCCCGGGCACCGGGCGGTCCTCGTACCCGTCCCGGCCGTCCGCCCAGACCAGCGCCCGCATCCGCAGCAGGTCCACGACGCCGGTGAAGCCGGACTCGCGCCCGATCGGCAGCTGCGCCACCAGCGGGACCACGCCGAGCCGGTCGCGGATCGAGGCGACCGCCGCGTCGAGGTCGGCGCCCGCGCGGTCCAGCTTGTTGACGAACGCGATCCTGGGCACGCCCTGCCGGTCGGCCTGGCGCCACACGGCCTCGCCCTGCGGCTCCACGCCCGCGACCGCGTCGAACACCGCGACCGCCCCGTCGAGGACGCGCAGCGAACGCGTCACCTCGTCGGTGAAGTCGACGTGGCCGGGCGTGTCGATGAGGTTGATCCGGTGGCCGTCCCAGACGCAGCTGACGGCCGCCGCGAAGATGGTGATGCCGCGGTCGCGCTCCTGCGGGTCGAAGTCGGTCACGGTCGTCCCGTCGTGCACCTCGCCCCGCTTGTGGGTGGTGCCGGTCAGGTAAAGGATCCGCTCCGTCACGGTGGTCTTCCCGGCGTCGACGTGGGCGAGCACGCCGATGTTCCGTACGGTGCTCAGGGGAGAGGTGATGCGGTGTCGCGGGTCGGTACGCATGGCCGTGTGGCCTTTCTGCTGGGTCCGGCGAAGACGTGGGGCGCGCGATTCCCGTGCGGACCCCCCCGGCCCTGAGCGGGGCCCGGCTCCCCTCCCGGCGCCCCGGTGCCCGGCGTCACCGGTGTCCGCGGCGTCCGTGGACACGGCGGTCACCGTGCCGCCGCGGGCACGGCGATCCCGCCGCACGTAGGCGCGGCGCACGCCGTCACCGCGTGACGGCGCGCACGGCGGCCCGCAAGCGGGAGGGCGCAGGGGGAGAGGGGAGGGGAGGCGGAGGTACGGAGGTACGTCCTGTCACGGGCTCCGGTGCCGGCCGCGCGGCCGGCACCGGGCCTACGAGGACACCAGGATCACGTCGTACCGCGACCAGGGGGCGTCGACAGCGGTGTGGTCCCGCATGGTCCGCCCCCTTCGACTCGTCGTCCGGTCACCCGTCGGGCGCGCCCCGGACGGTGTGCCGGCGGCGCGCACCGCGAGTGTAGTGAGCGCGTGCGGGCCCGGGCACCGGGTTTTCGGTGCCTGCCGCACGGGTGTGCGCGCGTGCCGCCTACGATGACCCGCCATGAGCATGAGTGAGGGCGGCAGACCCCTGGTCGACGCACGGTTCGAACTGGTCTCCCGCTTGGGCAGCGGCGGCATGGGCACGGTCTGGCGGGCGCGGGACGTCGCCCTGGACCGTGAGGTCGCGCTCAAGGAGGTCCGCCCGCCCGACCCCGCCGTCGAGGAGGCCAACCCCGGTCTCGCCGCGCAGCTGCGCCTGCGCGCCGTCCGCGAGGCCAGGGCGCTGGCCCGGCTGTCGAACCCGCACGTGGTGACGATCCACCACATCGTCGAGCCCGCCGACGGCTCCCACCCCTGGATCGTCATGGAGCTCGTCGAGGGGCGCTCCGTCCACGAACGGCTCGCCGAGGGCCCCATGCCCGTGCCCGAGGTGATCCGGCTCGGCCGGGAGGTCCTGTCGGCGCTGCGCGCCGCGCACTCCGCGGGCATCCACCACCGCGACGTGAAGCCCGCGAACGTCCTGCTGCGCCCCGACGGCAGCGCCGTCCTCACCGACTTCGGCATCGCCGAGTTCTCGGAGGCGACGTCCCGGCTGACCTCGACCGGCGACCTGATCGGCTCACCGGAGTTCATCGCGCCCGAGCGCGTGCGCGGCGAGGAGGGCAACCCGGCCTCCGACCTGTGGTCGCTCGGCATGCTGCTGTACGTGGCGGCCGAGGGGCACCATCCGTTCCGCCGGGCGACCAGCCTCGCGACCGTCGTCGCCGTCCTGGACGACCCGATCCCGCCGCCGGTCAGGTCGGGCGCCCTCGGACCCGTCCTGGACCGGCTCCTGGTCCGCGACCCCGCCCGGCGCCCGGACGGCGCGGAGTCGGAGCGGCTGCTGCGGGAGGTGGCGGAGCCCGCCGGGGCCACGCCGCCCGCCGCGGCCACGCCGCCCCACGGACCGGGCGCCGGCGCCGCTGCGTACGGGCAGCACCCCGCGTACGCCGGGCCGCAGGCCCACCGTCCGACCTGGACGCCACACGCCACGGTGCCCAACGGCGCGTTCGGCCCTCCGGTACCGTCCGGGCCGCCCGCCCGCCGCTCGGCCGGCCGCCGCGCCGCCCTCTCCGTCGCCTCGGCCGCGGCCGTCGTCGTCGCGGCCGTCGCCGCACTGAACTGGCCGTTCGCCGGGGGCACGACCGACGACGGCCGGGACGCCCCGCCCTCGTCCGACTCCGCCTCGCGCGACCCGGTGTCCGGGACGCGCGGCACCACCGGCGGCGGTACGGATTCCTCGGCGGACGGGGTGCCCGCGCCGACCAGGGGCTCGCTGCTGACGACGGCGAACGTCCGCACCGTCCTCGGGGCGTTCCGCGAGGCGAGCGGCAACCCGCAGGTCAAGCAGGTGACCTTCTACGAGGAGTACGCGCTGGCCGACATCCCCACCAAGCCGGGCGCGAGGACGTACGACCGGTACCAGTACCGCGACGGCGTGGCGGCGAAGACCGGCCCGGGCGGCACCATCGCCCCGGACTCGCCCGACGAGCAGCCCTTCGACGCGGCCGCGCTCGCCTGGGAAACCCTCCCGGCGCTCATGCGGCGCGGGGAGAAGGACCTGAAGGTCGACAACCCGAACCTGCGGTACGTGATCGTCGACCGGTGGACGTTCAACGCCGACCAGCCGACCATGCGCTTCCACCTCACCAACGAGTACCGGGCGTCCGGGTACCTCGCCACCGACGGCCGTGGCAAGGTCGTGGCCTCGTACCCCGCGTCGTCCTGACCCCCCCCCGCGCCGGCCCGCCACGCGCCACCCTCGGCCCCGCGCGTACCGGGGCGGACCGGGGCCGGGTCGGCCGCCGGCGGCGTGACGGGCACGACGCGCACACGGCAGGCACGGCAGGCCCACGGCGGACCCGTCGACGGCGGCGGTCGGCCCGGCGGTCGAGCGGCTCCCGTCCGGCAGGGGCGAACACGCCAGGTCCGGGCGGCGGCACCGACGTACCCGGCGCGGGGGCGGCCGGCGAGGCCACCGGCCCGTCGGCCGGGGCGCGTACCCGCGCCGGCCGCCACGGCCGTGCTCGACGCCGACCACGTCACGAGACCGGAGCGGCCCGCGCCCGCCACCGGCAGGCGCGGCGCGGCCCGTCCGTCCGGCGGCGTCCGGCCCTTGAACCTCCCCCACGGGGAGCTCTTAGCGTCCGTCGCACGAGCGGCCGACCGGACGGACACGTCGGTGGTCGGCGGCACGACAGCGACGACGAGGAGGGGTCATGACGGCGTTCGTACTGGTGGGGGAGGTCTTCACCGGGGGATGGGTCTGGGACGGTGTGGTCGAGCAGCTGCGGGGCGCGGGGGCCGAGGTGCACGCGGCGACGCTGTCGACGGACCCCGGGGCGGATCTGGACACGCACGTCCGGGACGTGGTGCGGCTCGTCGACACGGCCGCCGCCGGGCAGGTGGTGCTGGTCGGGCACGGCTACGGCATCCACCCGGCGCTCGGCGCCGCCGACCTGCGGGCGGGGCGGATCGCCCGGATCGTCCATCTGGACGCGGGCCTGCCCCAGGACGGTGACCCGCCCCTGAAGCTCCTGCCCGACGAGGAGGTCCGCGACCGCCTCACCCGCGCCGCGGCCGACGCGGCCGGGACCGCCACCACCGGCGGCGGCACCACCGGCGCGGGCGGGAGCGGTGGCGTCGCCGGGAGCGGTGGCGTCGCCACCGTGGCGCCGCCGACCACCCCGGGCGCATGGGACCGCTGGGGCAGCACGGCCGGTGTCCCCGCCGAGGAGCTGGAGCGGCTCACCCGGCTCGCCGTACCGCAGCCGCCCGGCACGCTCACCGCGCCGCTCCGACTGACCGGGGCCGCCGCGGACGTGCCGACCAGCGGGGTGCTGTGCACCGGCAACGGCGCGGGCATCGCCACGGTCCAGGCCCTCGTCGGACTGGGCGACCCACGCCTGAGGGCGCTCGCCGACCCCCGGGTCACCTTCTTCGAACTGGCCACCGGCCACTGGCCGATGCTGGCCGTGCCCGGCGAACTGGCGGACGTCCTGCTGCGGGCCGCCGCGGGGGAGGGGCACCGGCTGACCCCGCCCGGGGACGGACCGCCGCCCCACCTGCGACCGTTCCTCCTCGACGTCCCCGAGCGGCCCCGCGAGCGGATCGGCCGGGTGGACCTGTACCCGCCCGCGGGGGAGGCCGCGGGCCGGCCCGCCCCGGCCGTCGTCCTCGTCCACGGCGGGCCGGTCCCGGCGGGGGTGACGCCCACGCCGCGCGACTGGCCGGCGTTCGTGGGGTACGGCCGGTACCTGGCCGGACTCGGCGCGGTCGGCGTCACCCTGGACCACCGGCTGCACGAGATCACCGACTTCGGCCGGGCCGCCGAGGACGTCGCGGAGGCCGTCGAGCTGGTGCGGGCGGACCCCCGCGTCGACGCCGACCGGATCGCCCTGTGGTTCTCGTCCGCGGGCGGCCTGCTGTCGGCGGACTGGCTGGCCGCCCCGCCGCCCTGGCTGCGGTGTGTGGCGTTGACGTACCCGGTCCTCGCCCCGCTCCCCAACTGGGGCATGTCCGGGCAGCGGTTCCGCCCGGCCGCCGCGGTGCGCGCGGCGGGGTGCCCGCCGGTCGTCCTGACCCGGGTGGAGCGGGAGCGGCCCGAGATCGCCGTGACGGTCGAGGAGTTCCTCACCGCCGCCGGGGAGTGCGACGCGACCGTCGAGGTGATCGACGTGCCCCTCGCACACCACGGGTTCGAGACGGTCGACCACACGCCGCAGGCCCGGCAGGCCGTCGAGCGGGCGGCCAGGGCCGTCCTGCGCCACCTGCGCGCCTGACGATCCACGCGGTCGCGCGGCCTGACCGTCCGCGCGGCTGCGGCGGCAACCGCAGGAGCGGCGGCCCCGACGGCCGGTACCGGCAGCGGTGCCGCCACCCGTGCGGGGGTGGGGCCGGAGGGCCTGGCCTACCGGGTCCGCGCCACGTACACGGTGTTGGCCGCGGTGCCCCCGTCGGGGCTTCCCGCCGGGCGGGGGAACGTCACCACGTGCGACGCGTACGTGGCGAAGACCTCGGCGAGCGCGGCGGTGAACGCCCCGTCCGGCGGGTCGTTCGACCACAGCGCGAAGACGCCGCCGGGCCGGAGGTGGCGGGCGAGGGCGCGCAGCCCGTCGGGCCGGTACAGCGCCGCGTGCCGCGGGTGCAGCACGTGGGCGGGGGAGTGGTCGACGTCCAGCAGCACCGCGTCGAAGCGCCGGCCCGGCCGGTCGGGGTCCAGGCCGGCCGGGTCGGCGGCCAGCGCGAAGAAGTCGCCGCGCGCGAACCGGCACCGTGGGTCGGCGGTCAGGGCCGCGCCGAGCGGTACGAGGTGCCGCTGGTGCCAGCCGATGACCTCGCCGAGCGCCTCCACCACCAGCAGGGAACCGACCCGCGGGTCCGCCAGCGCGGCGTGCGCGGTGTGACCGAGCCCCAGACCGCCGACGGCGACGTCCAGCGGCGGGGAGTCGTCGGGCAGCGCGGCGAGCCCGAGCCGCGCCAGCGCCACCTCCCCCTCGGTGAAGAGACTGGACATCAGGTACGCGTCGTCGAGCTTCACCTCGTACACGTCCGCGCCCGACGCGGGGTCACGTCGGCGCCGCAGGCTGATGTCGCCGATCGGGGTCGGTCGCCAGTCGATCTCCTGGAATCGCACGCTCACGATCCGGGACGCTACCGGAGGATCACCGCCGAACGGGGCTACAACGCCCGAAAGATGGGGTACCCGACTCTTCCCCGGCGAGGTGCGACGGTGTTCCCTCGACCGAAGGGGCCGCGAGGAGGCTGCCATGGCATTTCCCACCCGTACGACATCCACACCGGCCCGGCGTACCCGGACGGCGCCGCTCGTCTCCACCCTGGTCCTGGCGCTCACGCTCAGCGCGTGCGGGGCGGGCGCCGGCGGGGCGACCGCGCCGGGGGAGGCGCCGGACCCCGCGACCGGGTCGACCGTGCCGGCGGACCCGGTCGGCACGACCGTCCCGCCGTCGGCCTCCGGCGCGTCGTCCCCGGGCCGCACCATCCCTCCCGCGTCGACGACCCCGCCGACGGCACCCGCCACGACACAGCCCACCGCGCCGCCCGAGGGGGGCAAGCACGTACGCGTCGCCGTCTACTTCCTGCACGGCGAGCGGGTGTCGCCCGCCCCCCGCTCCGTGACCGCCCCGGCCACCGCGGCCGGCGCCCTGCGCGCCCTGCTGGCGGGGCCGAACGGCTTCGAACGCGGCCACGAACGGACGACGGCCATCCCCGCGGGGACGGAACTGAGGTCCCTCGCCGTGCGCGACGGCGTCGCCACCGTCGACCTGTCCGGCCGGTACGACGACGGGGGCGGCGCGCTGTCGATGCGCGCCCGGCTCGCGCAGGTCGTCTACACGGCCACGCGCTTCCCCTCGGTGACGTCCGTCCGCTTCGCCCTCGACGGCAAGCCGGTCCGCCACTTCGGCGGAGAGGGCGTCGACCTGACGCGGCCGGTCGGCCGGGCCGACTTCGAGGACCTGACACCGGCCGTGCTCGTGGAGTCGCCGATGATCGGCGACACGGTCGGCAGCCCGGTGAGGGTGTGGGGCACCGCGAACACGTTCGAAGCGGCCTTCGGCCTCCGGATCGTCGACGCCGCCGATCGCACCGCGGCGCAGGTGCACGGCATGGCGTCGTCGGGCAGCGGCACGCGCGGCACGTTCGACCTGACCGTCCCCTTCCGG
The DNA here is from genome assembly GCF_043077165.1 of Streptomyces kanasensis. Taxonomy (NCBI): domain Bacteria; kingdom Bacillati; phylum Actinomycetota; class Actinomycetes; order Kitasatosporales; family Streptomycetaceae; genus Streptomyces; species Streptomyces kanasensis. Next base: position 231,312 of record NZ_JBIBSF010000009.1, on the reverse strand, counting down.
ACCGCGCGCGGGGGGCCGGGGGAGCTGACCGCCACCTGGGACTCGGCGGAGGACGGCCGGCTCGTGGCCACCGCCAACGTCCCCGTGACCCTGCGCCGCTGAGGGACCCGGCCGGTGCCCGGGCCTCTCGGAGGCCCGGCCCGGCCCGTCCCGTCGTCCCGGCCCGGCGCGGGGTGGGGCGGGGAAGAGACAGAGGCAGAGGAGCAGGGCGTGCGGGCGCCCCGCGGACGGTGGTGGGACGGCCGTCCGCGGGGCGCCGGGCGGGGGCGGTCAGAGCCCGCCGGTCTGCACGAGGCGGTTGGGGGACCCCTTCGACACCGTGAGGACGCCGGTCACCGACTGCTGGACGAGCCAGCCGCCGACGTCCGCGGGGGAGGCGCCGGGGTTCTGCGCCATGTGGAGGACGGCGACACCGGCCACGTGGGGGCTGGCCATGGAGGTGCCGTCCAGGGTGGTGCTGCCGCCGCCGAGCCGGGCGGACCGGATCTGGGTGCCCGGCGCGTACAGCTCCAGGCACGGGCCGAAGTTGGAGAACGACGCCTCCTGGTCCAGGTGGTCCGTGGCGCCGACCGTGAAGGCGCCCGCCGCACTCGCCGGCGACACCTTGCAGGCGTCCTCGGCGCTGTTGCCGGCGGCGATGACGGGCAGGACGCCCTTGGCGTACAGGCCGTCCGCCGCCGCGTTGACCGCGTCGGAGCGCGGGCCGCCGAGCGAACCGTTGAGGACGGCCGGCCGGGCAGTGCTCGCCGCGGCGCGCTCGAACCCGGCGATCATGCCGGAGTAGGAGCCCCTGCCCTGGCAGTCGAGGACGCGGAAGCTGACGACCCGCGCCTGCCGGGCGACGCCGAACGTCGCGCCGGCGACGGTGCCCGCGACATGGGTGCCGTGGCCGTTGCAGTCCTGCCCGTTGCGGCCGTCGCCGATCGCGTCGAAGCCGAAGTGGGCCCGGTTGGCGAACTCCGGGTGGCCGTAGTCGATGCCGGTGTCGAGGATGAAGGCCCACACACCGGAACCGGTGCCCGTGACCTCGAACCGGTTGTCGAGCGGCAGGTACGGCTGGTCGATCCGGTCCAGTCCCCAGCTCGTCGCCCGCACCCGCGGCACGGGCCCCTCGGCCGGCAGTGGGGTGGCGGTGGCAACCGCGTCCTGTTCGACCGCCTCGACCTCCGGCATGGCCCGTACCGCTGTCAGCTGGTCGGGGGTGAGGCGGGCGGCGAAGCCGTGCAGCACCTTCTCGTAGGAGAACAGCGGGGTGACCCCGGCCACCCCGGCGACCTGCGCCGCCGGGGCGGCGCCCGGTCGCAGCGTGACGATGTACTGGCCGTCGATGCCGCCCGACGCGTGCGTGCGCAGCGGCGCGGGTGCGGCCCGGGAGACGGTCGGTGCGGGCTCGGCGCCACCGGCGGCGGCGGTGGCGGGCGCGGGCGCGGCGGCGAGGGGCAGGAGCAGGAGGAGCGCGGCGGACGCGCGGCGCGCGGACAGCCTCATGCGGGTCTCCGTTCGGTCGGTACGGGGCGGACGAGGTGCCGGGGTCCGTGACCGCGGCGGCCGCGGTGGCCCGCCGGGGCGGGCCACCGGGTCCTCTGGGTTCTCGGCCGCCCGGGCCCGCAACAGGCCTTCTTGTCAGGAGCACGCCATTAGTCGGACGATCCGACCGATCGTCCGTGAGGGTGAGGGGGCGTGTGGAGCGTTTCGGAGCGGAGGCTGTGGTCGGCCGCGCCGACCGGAGAAGTCGCGGCCGAAGCCCGACGGGCCGTCCCTGGTTCCGACCCGGCTGACGAGACGGCGGATGGCCCACCCGGCGCGGTCCTGGCTGTGGCTCCTGGGTGCGACGGGTGCAGAGGCGCGGAGGTGTCGGGGCGTCAGGACGTCGGTGTGCCGTGGCCCCTCGGCCCGGCGGGGCGCGCACCCGGCCGGGCGTCAGTCGGTGGTGCGGCGGTCCTGGTCGCTCGCGCGGCGCAGCTCGTCGGCCCGGCGCGTCACGTCGGCCACGCGCGCGGCGAGCTCCGGGTGCCGCCGCAGGTGCGGTCCGGCGTCGGCGAGGGGGCCGACGAGCCCGGCCGCGTCGTCCCCCGCCAGCGCCTCGGTGAGCCGGTCGATCGGCGGGCGCGCCTGACGGGTGAGGTCGTCGAGGGCCGTGATCTGCCCGGCCAGCTGCCGCAGGTCCGCGGCGTTGCGCCGGGCCCACGCGCCGACCGTGCGGTCGGCGGCGCGCCGGTCCCGGGTCGCCTTCACCCGCTCGTCCCCGGTGGTCCCGTGGTGGTCACCCGGCCGCAGGCGCAGGTACCGCCGCTCGGCCGCCTGGCGGCTGGCCACCCCGAGCGGCCCGGCGAGCTCGGCCCAACTGGCCCCGGCCGAGCGGGCCGCCTCGATCAACCCGGGCTCCCAGTCGGCGAGCCGCCTGCGCACCTCGCGCAACGTCAGCAGCGCCGCCAGCGCCTCCTCGGCGGCGGACGGGGCCTCCAGGACGGGGTTCCCGTCGACCGCCGGCGCGTCCTGTGCCGTGCGGATCGCGTCGTCGATCGCGCTCAGTGCCGCCGCGGCGGCCAGGAAGGACCCGGGGGTCGGGGAGCAGGGCGTCGACTGCTCGGCTTCGCTCACGGGGCCTCCTCCGAGTGCGGACGGACGGTGCCGTCGATGTCATGGACCACGGCGCGCGGCGTCGTCGAGAAGACGACATCAGCGCTTGTCATCGTTACGACGACATGCTACAACGGGAGTCAGGTGAACGCATTGGCATGAGTCGACCGAGCCGATGGAGGTGTTCAGGATGTTGATGCGCACCGACCCGTTCCAGGAGTTCGACCGGATCGCCCAGCGCCTCGCCGGCGCGTCCGGCACCTGGTCGCGGCCCGCCGCGATGGCCATGGACGCGTACCGCGACGGCGACGAGTACGTGATCGCCTTCGACCTGCCCGGTGTGGACCCCGACGCGATCGACGTCGACGTCGAGCGGAACATGCTGACGGTGAAGGCGGAGCGCAGGCCCCAGCCGAGGGCGGAGGCCGTGCAGATGGAGCTGTCCGAGCGGCCCCTCGGTGTCTTCTCCCGCCAGGTCATGCTGGCCGACACGCTCGACGTGGAGAACATCCGGGGCGACTACGACGCGGGCGTCCTGACCCTGCGCATCCCGATCGCCGAGCGCGCCAAGCCGCGCAAGGTCTCCATCAGCGCCGGCCAGGGTACGCGCAAGGAGATCAGGGGCTGACCCGCCCCGCTCACAGCGCGACCGGAGGGCGGACGCCTCCGCCCTCCGCCGGCCGGAAGGGGTGCGCGATGCGGATGAGATGGGAACCGTTCCTGGAGGCCGTCCGGGAACGCGGTGAGTACCCCACGCGGCAGGAAGCGGAGCGCGCGGCCAGAGTGGTCCTGGCACTGCTCGGCGCGCACCTCGTCGGGGACGTGCGCGTCGAGCTCGCGGCCCGGCTGCCGGAGACCTTCGAGCTGATCCTGCTCAACCCCCTCCAGGCCGCGGAGCCCCTCGACCCCCAGCGGTTCGTCCGCGCCACCGCGGCGTGGATCGAGGGGGCCACCGAGGAGACCGCCCTGTGGGACGTCGGCGCCGTACTGAGCGTCGTCGCCGACGCCGCCGGCGAGAACCTCATGCGGGACGCGCTCCTGCAACTCCCACCGGGGTACGACCTCCTGTTCGGCCGTCCCCGGGCGGACTGACCCACCACACGACGGACGGTCGCCGCCGCGCGACCGGGAAGACCCGGAAGACCGGGAAGGAAGGCACTCCGACCATGACGTGGCACGCACTCGTGCAGCAGATCCGCACCGCCGGCCGCTACGACTCCGACACGGAGGCGGAGCGCGTCCTGGGGGCCGTCCTGACCGTCCTCGGCGGCCACGTCGTCGGCGACGAGCGGTGCGAACTGGCGCGGCTCCTGCCCGCCGAGGCCGGAGTGCTGCTCGTCGCCCAGGTCCCCGTCACCGAACCCGTCACGGCGCCCGGCTTCGTCGGGCGCGTGGCCGCGGCCCTCGCCCCCCTCACCCCCGCCGAAGCCCGGTGGGCCACGTCCACCGTCCTCACCGTCGTCGCCGGCCACGTCGGGGAGGACCTCACGCAGCGGATCCTCGCCGGGCTGCCCCGCGGTTACGCCCTCCTCTTCGGACGCGTCGAGCTGGCACCCGCCGCACCCGGCCGACGCCTGGCGCCCGCTGCCTGACGTCCGGCGCCCGCTGTCCGACGTCGGGCGCCCGGTGTGTCCGGCGCGCCCCGCCGCTCGGCACCCGCCGCGCCCCGCCGCCCGGAGCCGGCCGCCTGACGTGCCGCCGCCCGGGAGCGCACTGCCGACTCCGCGGCCCACCGGTTCTCCGGCCCGCCGGCCCGGGAAAACGCGCGTGCCTACGGGATCACGACCGTGCCAGGATGGCGGCGGGAGGCGAGGTCTCGTGGACGAGGTGACGCGGTTCCGCGCCGCACTGGTCGCCTGGGCGGCCGGCGGGGCGGCGGCGGAGGCGGCGGCCGTCCGGGCGCGGCGGCTGACCGACGGCGTACGGACGATCGTGCTCGTCGAGGGCGGCAGCGACCAGGCCGCCCTCGAAGCGCTCGCCGCGCGCCACGGCCGTGACCTCGGCGCGGAAGGCGTCGCGGTCGTACCGCTCGGCGGCGCGACCAACATCGGGCGCTTCCTCGACGTGTGCGGCCCGCCGGGGCTCGGCCTCCCCCTCGCCGGGCTCTGCGACATCGGTGAGGAACGGCACTTCCGGCGCCACCTGGAGCGGGTCGGCCTCGGCAGCGGCCTCACCCGCGCCGGCCTGGAGGCACTCGGGTTCCACGTGTGCGTGGCCGACCTGGAGGACGAGCTGATCCGCGCGCTCGGACCCGAAGGCGTACAGCAGGTGATCGAGGCCCAGGGCGAGACGCGCTCCTTCCGCACCTTCCAGGGCCAACCGGCCCAGCGGGAACGCCCCGTGGAACACCAACTGCGGCGGTTCATGGGTACGCACAGCGGCCGCAAGGCGCTCTACGCCCGGGCGCTCGTCACCCATCTGCCCCCGGCGCGCGTCCCCCGGCCCCTGGAACGCCTCCTCAGCCACGTGTGACCGGGAGCCGGCCCCCTGCGGAGGCCGGGCGACGGACGCCCCCCCCGCCGACTCGTCCCAGCGCCCCGACGCGCGCTGCGGCGGGCCGGCCCGCACCGCCGACGGAGAGCCGCCCCGCGCCACCGCGGTACCCGGTCGACCGGTGGTGAGGAGGACCCGGCGGCCGGCCCGGCCCGCCGTCGCCCCCCTCACTTCCGACGGCCGGGCCCTCAGGGTGTGCGGACGGTGGGGCGGGGCGGCGCGGGCATGTTGCCGCCGATGAAGAAGCTCGGGTGCGGAGGCTGGTTGTAGGCGGTGTTCTGCCAGGCCAGCGCGGTGCGGTACTGGGTGTCGTGGAGCAGTGTGGTGATGCGCGTGTGCGTCTGGTGGGGCGTGCTGTAGATCCGCAGGGCACGGTTGTCGCCGGTGCGCCAGACGACTTCCTCCCGCCAGTCGCCGAGGATGTCCCCGGACAGCGCGGGCGTCGACTTGGTGCCGTTGTTGGAGGAGACGCCCGAACCGGTCAGCAGGCGGGTGTCGCCGGACGTGCCGTACTTGTCGATGCGGGTGCCGTCCAGGAGTTCGCGGACCGTGTCGCCGTCCCACCAGGACAGGAAGTTCATGCTGGACGGCTTGCGGCCGACGGAGGCGCCGGTCGCCGAGCGCAGGGTGCCGTCGGAGGCGGACCAGGCCTCGGCACCCGGGCTGCCGGCGTGGACGTCACCCGCGACACCCCGCCCGTTGTCGGCTCCGGAGGCCGTCTGCCACAGGACCCGGCCGGTGCGCGCGTCGGCCATCCAGGAGCCGGGCTTGCTCTTGTCCTCGGACACCTTGAAGTACTCCAGGCCCGGCCGCGCCGGGTCGAGGTCCCCGACGTGTCCCGCGTCGCCGTGGCCGAGCCGGGTGGTCCACAGGCCGTTGCCGTCGTCGTCGACGGTCATGGCCCCGTAGACGATCTCGTCCCTGCCGTCGGCGTCGACGTCGGCGACGGACAGGCTGTGGTTGCCCTGGCCGTCGTAGCCCTTGCCGCTGTGGGGGGCGGCGCTGGTGTCGAAGGTCCAGCGGCGCGTGAACTGGCCGTTCCGCCAGTCCCAGGCGGCGATGACGGTCCGCGTGTAGTAGCCGCGGGCCATGACGAGGGAGGGGCGCGAGCCGTCCAGGTAGGCGGTGCCGGCGAGGAAGCGGTCGGCGCGGTTGCCGTAGTCGTCGCCCCAGGACGCGACGTTGCCACGGGCCGGGACGTAGCCCACGGTCTGCATGGCCCTGCCGGTCCGGCCCTCGAACATGGTCAGGTACTCCGGCCCGGCCAGGACGTAGCCGCCGGAGTTGCGGTGGTCGGCGGAGGAACTGCCGATCACCGCGCCGGTGCCGTCCCGGGTGCCGTCGGCGGTCTTCATCGCGACCTCGGCCCTGCCGTCGCCGTCGTAGTCGTAGACCTGGAACTGCGTGTAGTGGGCGCCCGAGCGGATGTTGCGGCCCAGGTCGATGCGCCACAGGCGGGTACCGTCGAGCCTGATGCCGTCGATCACGGTGTTGCCGGTGTGGCCCGAGTGGGCGTTGTCCTTGGCGTTGGTCGGCTGCCACTTCAGGACCAGGTCGAGCCGACCGTCGCCGTCGAGGTCGCCGGTACTGGCGTCGTTGGCCTCGTACGTGTACGCCACCCCGTCGGGGGTCGTACCGCCCGCCGGCGGGGAGATCGGCACGTTCAGGTACCCGGACCGGAACTGGAGCGCGTGCTCGGAGGGCGCCTGCTCGGCCCCGTTCACCACGGCGCGCACCGTGTAGTCGGCCGACGCGGGGGCGCCGGCGTCGAAGTAGTTGGTCGACGTGCCGAGGGGCGTGGAGTTGAGCCGGGTGGTGCCGCGGTAGACGTTGAACGTCACGTTGTCCGGGTCGGTGGCCAGCCACCGCCACGACACCAGGTTGCCGCTGCCGGTGTGGGTGCTGGTCAGCCCCCGGTCGAGGCGTTCGACCTGACGGGCGGTCGCGGCCTGCGCGGCCGGGGGGACGGCGGTGAGGGCGGAGACGGCCAGCGCGGTGGCGGCCGCGATGCCGCCGATCAGCCGGCCGCCCGAACGCCCGCGGAGCCGCCACGGTCGGATCGCGGCGCGGGGGCGCCAGGGTGCGTCGGTCACGATGACCTCCGGGAGTGGGGGACGGGAGCGCCCGGGGAGGACGACCTACTGGGCGGGCCGTGGGAACGCTCCCATGCGCCGGGAGCGTAGGAAGGCGCCGAGGGGGCGTCAAGCCTTCCGGCGTCCTTCGCTGTTCGAGCCTGTTCGTTCTCGCGGGAACTCCGGGGGTCGGCGGTCCGAGGGGTCCACCGGTCGAACTCCGCTCTCCGGTGCCCCTGACCAGGGTGGAGAATCGAATCCGCCGTGGGCGGCCGCCGACGGAGGTGTCCTCTCGTCGGTCGCACGAGCACTGCGGGCGCGTCGGCGGATGTTGACTACTGGTTGACAGTCGGGTGCCCGATCGGGAAGCTGCCTGAGGCACCTGAAGCTCATTCGTCCCTCCCGGTCCCTCACCTCTGTGCACGATCACAGCGGGGTGGCGCCCCCTGCGCACCACTGGTGCCGACCGGATGGGCGGAACACGGGCGGCACCGCGGGTCGACGGAGGGTCGTCCCGCCTCTCCCGCGCGCCGGGACCGCGCCGTGCCCATGCGTGGACCACCGACCATCGCCCGTCCTGACTCCTCCGCCGCCGGGCCCGTCACCGACCGCCTCGCTCACCCGCACCAGCCCCCGGCAGCGCTTCCCCTGCACGACGAACCGTGCCGCCCGCCGCGACGTCCCACGTGCGGCGGGCGGACGAGAAGGAGCGAGCATGTCCCCGACCCCCGCACCCGGACACGGGCGGATCAGCCGCCGCACGCTGCTCAAGGCCACCACCGCGACCGCCGGGGCCATCGCCACGGCGGCCGCGCTCGCCGAACTCGAAGCACCTGCCCACGCCGCCGCCGGCTTCGTCAAGGGCGTCGACATCAGCTGGGCGCCGCAGATGGAGGCGCACGGTCACTCCTGGCGCAACGCGAGCGGGCAGCAGCAGGACCTGCTGGCCATCCTCAAGGGGTACGGCATCACGGCGGTGCGGTTGCGCACGTTCGTGAACCCGTCGAGCGACCCGGCCAACGGGCACTGCGGCATCGACGAGGTCGCCGCCTTCGCCAAGCGGGTCAAGGCCGCCGGAATGGCGATCATGCTGGACTACATGTTCGGCGACACCTGGAACTCCGTCGGGGTGCAGAACCCGCCCGCCGCCTGGAAGGACATGACCTACCAGCAGATGGTCGCCGCGATGAGCGGCTACGTGCAGCGGACCATGGGCGTCATGAAGGCCGACGACGTCCTCCCGACCTGGGTGCAGATCGGCAACGAGATCAACAGCGGGATCTGCCGCCCCGTCGGCAGCGTCTCCCAGCCGGCGCAGATGACGGGCCTGCTCAATGCGGCGTACGCCCAGGTCAAGGCGGTCTCTCCGCATACGACCGTCTGCATCCACCTGGCCCAGCCGCAGAAGTACGACGTGATGACGACGTTCTTCAGCCGTTTCGCCGCCAACGGCGGGAAGTGGGACATGTCGGTGTTCTCCTCCTACGGCAGTGCCGAGTACGCCCCCGGCATCGTGGCGAACATGCGGAGGATCTCCGCGGCCTACGGCAAGCCTTTTCTGCAGAGCGAGTTCGGCGGGCGGGTGGACAGGGCCTCCTCCACGCAGGCGGCACTCGTCGCCTACATCAAGGAACTGAAGGCCAACGGGGGGCAGGGCATCTTCTACTGGGAGCCGGAGTGCATGTCCCCCTTCACCGGCTACGCCATGGGCGCCTGGGACTCCGCCACCAAGCGCCCCACCGTCATCATGAACGGCTTCACCCAGGCCTGAGCGCCGGATCGTCGGCCCCCCGCCCCGCCCTCGCACACCCCTCTGACATCCATCCGACCGAAAAGAGGATCCATGTTTGTCATAGCCATGACACCACGTCGCCGGGGCGGGAACCCGGCCCGGTCGGCGGCAGCCGGTCTCCTGACCCTCGCGACGCTCGCGGGGGCGGGAGCGGCGCACGCCGGTACCGCCGCGTCACGGGCCCTCCCGGCCGGCTGCTCCGGCACCGCCCCGATCACCTGCCACTACGCCGTCCCCCCGGGCAGTTACGACGTGACGGTCTCCCTCGGCGGCGTCACCGCCGGACGGACCGAGACGTGGGTGGAGGCGCGACGGCTGATGCTCCCGGCGACGGGAACGGCGGCCGGTGCCGTCGCCACGTACGCGTTCACGGTCGACGTGCGGCAGCCGGAGGGGCAGCCGACCGGTCAGGGCGGTACCGGGAACCCCGGTCTGGACATCCGCTTCACCGGGCCCGCCCCGCAGGTCTCGGCCGTCTCGGTGAAACCGGCGACCCGGCCGTTGGTCGCCCACCTGGCCGGCGACTCCACCGTGTGCGACCAGCCGACCGCTCCGTACACCGGTTGGGGCCAGATGGTCACGGCCGCGGTGCGCCCCGGCGCCGTCATCGCCAACCACGCGGATTCGGGCGAGAGTTCGGGCAGCCTCCTGGGTAACGCGGCGCTCTTCCCGGCGCTGCTGTCGAGGGTCAGGGCGAACGACCCGGTCCTCATCCAGTTCGGCCACAACGACAAGCAGACCGGCGCGTCCGCCTTCCGGAACAACCTCGCGACCATGATCACCCAGGTCCGGGCCAAGGGTGGCGTTCCGGTCCTGGTCACGCCACCGGTCCGGCGGCTGTTCGACGGCGACCGGCTCACCCCCACGGCGCTCCACGTCAACGGCGCCGGCGTGAACCTGCCCGGCGAGATGCGGGCGCTCGGCGCGGCGCGGAACGTGCCGGTGATCGATCTGACCGCCCGCAGCAAGGCGCTCGTCGAATCCCTGGGCCCGACCGCCTCCGCACAGCTCTACCTCCGCTCCTCCGCCGACGGCGTCACCGACAACACCCACTTCTCGCAGCACGGCGCGACCCGCATCGGAGAGCTGGTGCTCCAGGGCGTCCGGGAGCAGAACCTGCCCCTGGCCGCGTACCTGCGCTGACCGGCCGCCGAACACATCCCGACGACCCGGAAGGGAACCCCCGATGGAGAACAACCCGAGGGAAGGGAACGCGGTGGAGACCGCACCGAGCGCGACCGGCGAACGGAACCCACCGGACGCGCCGAGCGAACCGAACCCCCCGAGCCCGCCGGTCTCGTGGAGAACGCCGAAGCGGTGGACGCCGCGGAGGTCACCGGTGCGGACGCTCCTCACCGCCGTGCTGGTCATCGCCCTGTCCGGCCTCGGCGTCCGCGCCGCCTCGGCGGCCGACGGCACCGCGGCGAACTGCGCCGGCGCCTCCGGCGCGGCGGCCCCGGCCGCACGGGCCGCGGCGCAGCCGGTCACCGTCTGGTTGGCCGGTGACTCCACCATGGCCAACCCCAACGGCCGTTGCCCCGTCGGCTGGGGCAGCCAGTTCGGCGCCCTGTTCGACAGCGGCGTGACCGTCAGGAACCAGGCGGTGGGCGGCCGCAGCATCCAGACCTGGCTGTACGAGTCGAACGTGAGCGGCACGAAGGGCTCCGACGGCGAGTGCGTCATCACCTCCCCGACGTACTCCGCCCGATGGCAGGCGATGCTGAACGCGAGCACCGGGATGAAGGCCGGTGACTACCTGTTCATCCAGTTCGGCATCAACGACTCCTCCTCCGCCTGCCCGCGGCACGTCGGCCCGGTCCGCTACCAGCAGCTGATGACGATGATGGCGAAGGCCGCCCTCGCCCGGGGCGCTCACCCGGTGCTGCTCACCCCCGTCGCCGCCCTCACCTGCTCCGGCAGCACGGCGACCAGGAACCGCGGCTTCGTCGAGCAGACGTACGCCGCGGGGACCGCCGCCCGGGCGCCGGTCGTCGACCTGCAGACGCTGAGCGTCTCGCTCTACAACAGCCTGCGCTTCTGCCCCCACGACGGCGACTACGGATCGGGACCCGTAGGGGCCTTCTTCTGCGACGACCGCACCCACTTCGACACCCACGGCGCCCAGCGGGTGGCCAGGCTCGTCGCCGGTGACGTGCGCCGGCAGAACCTCCCGCTCGCCGCGCACCTCAGGTAGCGGGATACGGCCCGGTGGGACCAGGGGCCGGCCCCCGGCCCCACCGGCACCGGCCCCCTGCCTGCCTCGCCGGCACCGACCCCCCTGCCCGTCGCCGTCCAGCGGGGCCGCGACGAGCAGGGAGGCCGGTGCCGACGGCGGTAATGCCGTTTTTGTGCGCTAGGGGATGTTTCGTCCCGTCGAGATCGGTGAGCCGGACGGGGAAGCCCCGATGAGGAAGCAGGAGGGTTCACATGATCACCCGAGAGCAGATCCCGAGCGTGCTCGACCATCCCGTCTACGACCCCGACGGGAGCAAGATCGGCGAAGCCAGGCACGTCTTCCTCGACGACGCCACCGGCCGCCCGGAGTGGGTCAGCGTCAAGACCGGAATGTTCGGCACCAGTGAGTCCTTCGTGCCGGTCAAGGACGCCACGGTGGTCGGTGACCACCTGGAGGTGCCCTACGACAAGAGCAAGGTCAAGAACGCGCCCAACGTGGACGTCGACGCGGGCGGGCACCTGTCCGAGGACGAGGAGCACCGGCTGTACGAGCACTACGGCATCGCGTGGGACGAGTCGTGGGAGCAGGCCAACCGGTCCGGTGAGGGAGGCTGGGCCCGCTCCGACACCGAAGGCCGGACCAGGCCGGCCGCGACGGACCGCGGCGCTGACGACGCGATGACCCGCTCCGAGGAGCGGCTGCACGTCGGCACCGAGAGGCAGGAAGTGGGCCGTGCCCGCCTGCGCAAGTACGTGGTCACGGAGGAGGTCCAGAAGACCGTCCCCGTGCGGCACGAGGAGGTCCGCGTCGAACGCGAGCCGATCACCGACGCCAACCGCGACGCCGCACTGTCCGGCCCGGAGATCACCGAGGCCGAGCACGAGGTCACGCTGCACGCCGAGCGCCCCGTCGTCGAGACCGAGGCCGTCCCGGTGGAGCGGGTGCGCCTGGAGACCGAAGAGCACGTCGAGGAAGAGGAAGTCCGCGGCCAGGTCCGCAAGGAGCACATCGAGACCGATGGGCCCGACCGGCGGCGCGACGACCGTTGACCACGAGCGTCCCGTAGGCAGAGGACGAGACCGGCCGCCCCGGCGCCCATCGAACCCTCCCGCGGGGAGCACCGCCCGTCGCACGAGGAGAAGCACATGCCCAAGGTCGAGCAACCGCTCACCGACGACAGCATCAAGGTCCGCCAGCTCAGCCACTACCAGTTCAGCTGGGTCGCCGGCGACCCCGCCGGCCCCGGTACCTTCACCCTCCAGCTCGTCCTGGACGAGGGTGCCTGGGAAGAGGTGCTGACCGTGGACGCCGCTGACGCCGACGTCCTGCAGGACCTGCTGTCGAACACCGGAACCGTCCACTACGACGTCGCCCGTCGCACCCTGATGTTCGGCGTCACCCCCACCGGCAGCTGAACGAGGGCCGGCGGCCGCGTCATCGCGGGCGCCAGGAGCGGGGCGGCCACGTGCCACGACCGGAGCGAGGCCGCCCCGCTCCGCCCGCCTCGGGCCACGGATCGCCCGTGGGACGCGTTCGACGTGCCGGCGTACCGGTCGGTCCCCGGTGCGACTGTGCGCGCGGGCACGCCGGCGGACGGGAGGACCCCGTTCCGCCGGCGTACCCGCGCGTCGGCGTGCCGCGTCAGCCGCGCACCGGCCGGAAGTACCGGCCCAGCGCCCAGGCCGCCACCTGCCGGCCCGTGGCGTTGGCGACCACGTCGGCCGTGCGGGTGTGGATGCCCGCCCACACCCGGGCGTCGATGGCGTCCCGGTCGTAGTCGCGGGCGTGGGTGTAGGTGCGGGTGGCCTTCGCGACGATCGACGTGATGCGCAGGTCCAGCCGCGGGCTGCCGGACAGCAGGGTCAACGTCCGCGTCAGAGCGCCGGCCGTGGCGGCGTGGCCGCTGAGGTAGTCGGGGTGCGCGGGGGTTTCGAGGAGCGGCTGCCAGCCGGGGGCGGGCTCGGTGCGCGGGTTGCCGTCGTTCGCCGCCTCGTGGAGGGCGGTGACGGGTCGCCAGGAGCCGTAGCGGAGCTTCGCGTCCCAGGCGGCGATGACGGTGTCGGCCTGCACGGTGTTGACCGCGGCGTACAGGCGGGCGGTGTCCACCAGGTCGAGGCGCCGGCGGGCGGCCCGGTCGGCCAGGGCCCCCTGGAGGTCGAGCTTGGTGAAGAACAGCGCGGTGGAGGTCTGCGCCGGGGTGCGCCGTGAACCGGTCTTGGAGCCGAAGGTCTTCACCTCCTCGAGCTCGGCGGCGTAGCGGGCGGAGGTCAGCGCGGGAGGCGGTCCCGGGCGGAACTGCTCGGGCCGGTCCATGAGCAGCGGGCGGAGCCGGCCCAGCCACGCGCTGGCGAAGGGCTCGTGCGCGGGCGGGGTGGGGCGCCAGACGCCGGTGCCGGGCGCGTGCGGGAAGTCGACCTTGGTGCCGAAGCCGTCACCGGCGCGAAGGTCGATGACGTGCCGGGCGGCCCGGTGGCCGAAGGCCACCCCCGCGTCCTCCGCGGGCCCGTCGGGCACCTTCGCCAGGGAGGCGGTGTGGGCCTTCGCCAGCTTGCCCGCCGCCTGGGGGAAGGCGTGACGCAGGATGTCGTGGGCGGCGGTCGCCGCCGCGGCGACGGCCGAAGCGGGGCGGGGTGCCCGCTCCCGCCACCGGTAGGGCTCGTAGCGCCCCTCGACGCCGACGACCGCGTTGTAGACGGCGACCGAGACGAGGGCGTGCCAGAGCACCTCCTCGGACGCGCTCCCCTTCTGGTCGACGGTCTCCGCGGTGGTGCGCGCCCAGTCGACGACGACGGAGCGGGCCGATCCGGGCGCGGCGGCGCGGGTGGATTCCGGCACCGCCGCGGAGGGAGTGGTCGTGGCCGCCAGCGTGGTGAGGCCCAGAAGCACCGCCGAGGTCGCCCACACCCGACGGTGAGCCATGAGAAATGCCGTCTTTTGCACTATCCATCCCTTTGTTGGCCGTTTCCGATCGATTTAACCCTGAATGCTCGTCGAGGTGACGCAACCGCTCGGCGCGTCCCCGGACCCGTCCGGGCGGCGCGCTCACCCGAACGGCTCCGACGCGCGGTCATGTCCGGTTCGTCGCCGTCAGTGGCCCTTGGGGTGTTTTGGGGTTGTGAGTGGTAATTGGCCACCGTAGAGGGCGCATTGCGTCGCCCGGTCGCGGCCGGCGCGTCCCGTGACGTCGGTCACGCGGGGAACCGCCCGTCATTCCCGGACGGCCTGTGGTGTCAAGGAATTCACGCGGAATGGTCTTGGGAATTGATCACCTGTGGGAATTCCGGGCCTTGTTCCCGTCGACCGCCGTCGTCTACGGTCACCGCATTCCGGAGGGAACGCCGAATCCTGCCGCCTTCCGGACTCCGCACCCACTCACGCACGGCAGGAGCGGGGGAACCAGGTAAGTCGCCGGTCCGGTTCCCGGAGCGGCTCGGGGTGGAGTGGTGGCCGCGGCCACCGCCGGACATCTCCCGTCCGAACCCGACAGCTCACCTCGCAGGCGCCGGAGAGGAACGCCCCCATGCCCGCACAGGGTAAGCACCGCCGTCCCAGGAACAACCGCCTCGCCCGTACCCTCGCCGTCGCGAGCACCGGTGGAGCCGCTCTCGCCCTGCCCCTGGTCGGCGCCACGACCGCTTCGGCGGCGCCCGCCACGACGCAGCTGGCCGCCCCGGCGCAGGTCACGGCCGCGCCGACCGCCGCCGTGACCGCCGCCAAGCCCACGACGTACTCCGTGGCCGCGGGCGACACCCTCTTCCGCATCGCCGCCGACCACGCGGTCACCGGCGGGTGGAAGAAGCTGTTCCAGGACAACCGTCCGGTCATCGGTGACGACCCGTCACACATCCGGCCCGGCATGAAGCTCACGCTCGGCGCGAAGGCCGCCGAGCGCCCCGCGCCGGCCCGCGCCGACCGCTCCCAGGCCCGCCCGGCCGTGGCCCCCGTGCAGGCGAAGACGTACACCGACGACCTCGACGGCTGGATCAGGGAATCCCTGGACGTCCTGGCGCGGCACGGAATTCCCGGCACTTACGAGGGAATTCACCGGAACATCATGCGTGAATCCTCGGGAAATCCGCTCGCGATCAACAACTGGGACTCCAACGCGGCCGCCGGAACGCCTTCCAAGGGCCTCCTCCAGGTCATCGACCCGACCTTCACCGCGTACCACGTGCCCGGCACGCCGCTGGACCCGTACCACCCGGTCGCCAACATCACCGCCGCGTGCAACTACGCGGCCGACCGGTACGGCTCCATCGACAACGTCAACGGGCCGTACTGACCGTCCCTCCGGGGCAGGTCCCCGAGCCCTGCCCCGGATCCGGCGGCGCGGTGAGGCCGGAAGCGTCCGCGGACCAGCCCCCGCCGTCCTGGTTGCCGCAGTCGTTCACCGGCCGGTGCTCCGGCCGCTGCACGACGTTGCCCACGCCGAACAGGAGACCGCCCGCGCCCGGGGCGTCCGCACCCGTGCCGTCCGGGCCGGGGAGACCCGTACCCGGGAGGTCCGTACCGGGGACGTCCGTACCGGGGAGGTTCGTACCGGGGAGGTTCGTACCGAGAACCTCCGTACCGCGGGGGCCCGGGTGGGCGCTGATCGTGCCGCGCCCGCCCGTGCCGCGGCCGTCCGCGTCGGTGACGGCCGCGACGGCGGCCGTGGCGGCACCCGCGGTCACCGCGAGCGCGCACGCCAGGGCCGGCGCGGCGAGCAGGATGCGTCCAGGCATGGGGACCCCCTTCGAGGAGACGGTGTCCCGGCCACTGTGCGCGCCACCGCCCCGGCCGCACGCCCATTGCTCCGTCCGGCGGCGCGGTGCCCGCCCCGGCAGCCGCGCCGGCGGGAGCGCACCGGCGCCGCTGCCCGTCAGGCGTAGAGGGCCGGGCGTTCGGCGAGCGCCACCTCCACGCGTCCCCCGCCGGCCTGCGCGCGCACCCCCGCCTCGCACACGGCCGCCGCCGCGTACCCCCGTCCCAGCAGCTCGGCCCGGTGACCTCACCGCGCCGCGTGGCGTCCACCCAGGCCCGCACCTGGCGGTCGTACGCGTCCTCGAACCGCTCCTCGAACCCCGCCGCGACCCGGCCGCCCCAGCGGCCCGCCGTGGTGAGGAGCATGCCGTGCGCGTCGCCGATCCGCGCCGTGCCGCTCTCGCACACCGCCTCGGCCTGCACCTGGTAGCCGAAGCGGCAGTTGAGGTAGACCTCCACGTCGGCCAGGGCGCCGCCGTCCGTCTCGAGCACCACGAACTGCGGGTCGGCGAGCCCCTCCGGGGCGTTGCCCGACGCCCTCGGGCGCAGCACCGTGACCGCCGCGACCTCCTGACCCAGCAGCCAGCGGGTCACGTCCACCTCGTGCACCACCGAGTCCTCGACGAGCATCGCGTCGGTGAACCCGGGCGGCGAGGCGGCGTTGCGGTGCCGGTGGTGCAACATCAGCGGACGTCCCAGCCCGCCCTCGTCCAGCAGGGCCTTCAGCCCGAGGTACTCCGCGTCGTACCGCCGCATGAAGCCCACCTGGACCAGCCGCCGCCCGAGCCGCTCCTCGGCGCGCACCACCCGCAGTGCCGCCGCCGCGTCCGGGGTGAGGGGCTTCTCGCAGAGCACGGGAAGTCCGTACTCGAGCGCCGTGAGCAGCGCCGCCTCGTGCGCCGGGCCGGGGGAGGCGACGACGACGGCGTCGACGCCCGGCGCCGCCATCGCGGCGGCCGGGTCGGTGTGCACCGTGCAGCCGTCCACGGCCGCGGTGACCGCCGCGGCCCGCCCGGCGTCCACGTCCGCGACGGCGACCACCCGCGCCCCGGCGATCACCCGGTCGATGCGGCGGACGTGGTCGGCGCCCATCCGGCCGGTGCCGACGACGGCGACGCCGAGCGTCCCGTGCTGGGTCATGGTCCAGGGTCCCTTCCGGGTGAGCGGGGACGCCGTCAGGCGCCGCAGGAGCGCAGGAACCGCCGTGTCCGCACGGCGACGGGCAGCGGCTTTTCCGGCGGGCACGGGTACATGTCCTGCTCCACGATGGCGAACAGGTCCACGCCCAGGCGCTGCGCCGCCGCCAGGACCGGGGGGAGGGCGGGCACCCCGGACGGCGGTTCGCACATCACGCCGCGCCGCACGGCAGGCCCGAAGGCGACGCCGTTCGCCACGACGTCGGCGAGGACGGCCGGATCGACCTGCTTGAGGTGCAGGTAGCCGATGCGCTCGCCGTACGTCTCGATCAGCTTGACGCTGTCACCGCCGCAGTAGGCGTAGTGCCCGGTGTCCAGGCACAGGTCCACGAGCCCCGGGTCCGTGGCGTCGAGGAACCGCTCGACGTGCTCCTCGGTGTCGAGGTGCGTGTCGGCGTGCGGGTGGACGACGATCCGCAGGCCGTACCGGTCCCGCACCTCGCGGGCGAGCCGCTCGGTGCCGCGCGCGAGGTGCGTCCACTGCTCGGCGGTCAGCTCCGGCGGCTCGACGAGCGCCGCCGTGCGGTCGTCCCGCCAGAACGACGGGATGACCACCAGGTGCCCGGCCCCCACCTCTCGCGCGAGCGCCGCCACCTGACGGACGTGCGCCCAGGTGGCGTCCCAGACGGCCGGCCCGTGGTGCAGCGAGGTGAAGACCGTGCCGGCCGAGACCCGCAGGCCGCGCCGGGCCGTCTCGTCGGCGAGCCGGGCCGGGTCGGTGGGCAGATAGCCGTACGGGCCCAGCTCGATCCACTCGTACCCCGCCCCGGCGACCTCGTCGAGGAACCGCTCCCAGGGCACCTGCCGCGGGTCGTCCGCGAACCACACCCCCCACGAGTCGGGGGCGGAGCCCACCCTGATGCGGTCCAGGAGCGGGGGACCGGCGGGGCCCGACACGGGGCCGGCGGCGTCCATACGGCGGTCCTTTCACCCGGCGGGCGGTCGGCGGGGCGGGCGAGGGACGACGACGGGGCCACGGGGGTGAGGGGAGCCGCCCGCGGGCGCGCCCCGGTCCCGGGCCGGCCGCCCCGGTCGCACGGTTCGGATACAAGTGGGTGGGCGGCGCCCTGTCAACACCTTGTCAGGACATCCTCTCAGGACGAGGTCAGGATGTCCGTACACGGCGTTGACACCGCCCCGGGCACCCCGTAGACCTGGGGACAGCGGTCACCGCCCCCTGCCCACCGCCCGCCGGCACCAGGAGCGACGCGCATGCCCCACTCCGCCGAGACCTTCGACCTGATCACCATGGGCCGCATCGGCGTCGACCTCTATCCGCTCCGGACCGGCGTGCCGCTGTCCGAGGTCGAGACGTTCGGGAAGTTCCTCGGCGGTTCGCCCACCAACGTCGCCGTCGCCGCCGCCCGACTGGGGCGCTCCGCCGCCGTCGTCACCCGCACCGGGGACGACCCCTTCGGCACCTACGCGCACCGGGCGCTGCGGGACTTCGGCGTCGACGACCGCTGGGTCGCCCCGGTCGCCGGACTCCCCACCCCGATCACCTTCTGCGAGCTCTTCCCGCCCGACGACTTCCCGCTCTACTTCTACCGCCGACCCAAGGCCCCCGACCTGGAGATCCGCCCCGACGAGCTCGACCTCGACGCGCTCCGCGCCGCCCGGGTCCTGTGGACGACCGGCACGGGACTGAGCGCCGAACCGAGCCGCACCGCGACGTTCACGGCGCTGGAGGCCCGCGACCGGGCCGGCACCACCGTCTTCGACCTCGACTGGCGCCCGGTGTTGTGGGACGACGCGACCGAGGCCCGCCGCCACTACGCCCGCGCCCTGCGCCACGCGACCGTCGCCGTCGGGAACGTCGACGAGTGCGAGCTCGCCACGGGTCTGCGCGACCCCCTCGCGTGCGCCCGCGCCCTGCTGGACGCGGGGGTCGACCTCGCCGTCGTCAAACGGGGCCCCGGGGGCGTCCTCGCCCTGCACCGCGACGGCACGGCCGCCGAGGTCCCGCCCGTACCGGTCGACGTGGTCAACGGCCTCGGCGCGGGCGACGCGTTCGGCGGCGCCCTGTGCCACGGACTGCTGGCCGGCTGGGGGCTGGAGCGCACGCTGCGGTACGCCAACGCCGCCGGCGCCCTCGTCGCCTCCCGGCTCGCCTGCTCCGACGCGATGCCCACGGCGGCCGAACTGGACGACCTCCTCGCCGGCGGACCGGCGCACACCGCGCGTACCGCCCACGGCTGACCGCACCGCCGTGTTGACCGACCGGCCCCCCGGCCCCGCCACCGGACGGTACGACCGCGCCCGCCCCGGGCCCGTACGCCGAACCCCCGCCCGAGCGGCCCGCACCCGCGAAGGGCCCCTCCCGCGCCCCCCGGCACCCCGTGCGCCCGGCCGCACTCGTGCCCGGCGCGTGCCGACACCCCCGGCACGCCGGCACCCCGGCGGCGCCGCCATCGACACCGCCACCGACACCGGCTCCCAGGGAGCAGTCATGACCGCATCCGACCACCTGCCCGCCGGGGCGACGGCGCACGGCCCGTACGCCGTCGACGTCACCCCCGAGTCCGCCGGGTGGGGCCACTGCTCCCTGCGCGTCCTCGCCCTGCCCCCCGGCGGGCGGCACGCCTTCGACACCGGCGGCAGCGAGTGGATCGTGCTCCCGCTCGCCGGCGCCTGCACCGTCGAGGTCGACGGGCTCACCCTCCCGCTCGCCGGCCGGGCCGACGTCTTCACCGCCGTCACCGACTTCGCCTACGCCCCCCGGGACGCGCGGGTGGAGCTGACCTCGCGCGGCGGCGGCCGGTTCGCCCTCGCCGGCGCCCGGTGCGAGCGGCGCCTGCCCGCCCGTCACGGCCCCGCGTCCGGCGTCCCCGTCGAACTGCGCGGCACCGGCACGTGCAGCCGCCAGGTCAACAACTTCGCCGCGGCCGACGTGTTCGACTGCGACCGGCTGATCGCCGTCGAGGTGCTCACCCCCGGCGGCAACTGGTCCTCGCACCCGCCGCACAAGCACGACGAGCACCGCCCCGGCGAGGAGTCCGTCCTGGAGGAGATCTACTACTTCGAGGTCGCCCCGGGCCGGCACGGCGCCCCCGGCCTCGGCTACCACCGCGTCTCCCCGTCGGGGCACGGGCGCGGCACCGACCTCCTCGTGGAGGTCCGCGACGGCGACACCGTCCTCGTCCCCGACGGCTGGCACGGCCCGTCCGTCGCCGCCCCCGGGCACGACATGTACTACCTCAACGTCATGGCCGGGCCGGGCGCCGAACGGGCCTGGCTGATCAGCGACCACCCCGACCACGCCTGGGTCCGCGCCACCTGGCGGGACCAGCCGGTCGACCCCCGCCTGCCCCTGTACGCCCCGCCGAGCCCGTGAGGTGCCGATGAGCCGTCCGACCCGCCGCCTGACCGTCGCCCAGGCGCTGGTGCGCTTCCTGACGGTCCAGTACACCGAACGCGACGGGGTGCGGCGCCGGTTGGTCGCCGGCACCTGGGGCATCCTCGGCCACGGCAACGTCGCCGGGATCGGCCAGGCGCTGCTGGAGGCGGGCGGGCAGGCCATGCCGTTCCACCAGGGCCGCAACGAGCAGGCCATGGTGCACGCGGCGGTCGGCTACGCCCGGCAGTGCAACCGGCTCTCCGCCCAGGCGGTCACCACGTCCATCGGCCCCGGCGCCACCAACCTCGTCACCGGCGCCGCCCTCGCCACGATCAACCGGCTCCCCGTCCTGCTGCTGCCCGGCGACGCCTTCGCCACCCGCACCGCCGAGCCGCTGCTCCAGCAGCTGGAGCACCCGGTGCACGCCGACGTCTCCGTCAACGACACCCTCCGCCCCGTCTCCCGCTCCTTCGACCGCGTCACCCGGCCCGAGGCGCTGGTGCCGTCGGCGCTGCGCGCCATGCGCGTCCTCGCCGACCCCGCCGCGACCGGCGCGGTGACGCTCGCCCTGCCGCAGGACGTGCAGGCCGAGGCGTACGACTGGCCGGAGGAGTTCTTCGCCGAACGCGTCTGGCCCGTGCGCCGCCCCGCCCCCGACCCGGCCGAGCTCGACGCCGCGGTCCGCGCGGTGCGGGCCGCCCGGCGCCCGCTCGTCGTCGCGGGCGGCGGCGTCCACCACAGCGAGGCGGAGGACGCCCTCCGGGCGCTCGTCGACGCGACCGGCATCCCCGTCGCCTCCACCCAGGCCGGCAAGGGGTCCCTCCGCCACGACCACCCCGCCGACCTCGGCGGCGTCGGCCACACCGGCACGGCCGCGGCCGACGACATCGCCCGCACCGCCGACCTCGTCCTCGGCGTCGGCACCCGCCACACCGACTTCACCACCGCCTCCGGCACCCTCTTCGCCCACCCGGACGTCCGGTTCGTCAACCTCGACGTCAACCCCGCCGACGCGCACAAGATGGCGGCCCGCACCCTCGTCGCCGACGCCCGCTCCGGGCTGGAGGCGCTCACCGCGGCCCTGGCCGGGTACCGCGTCGACGCGGCGTACGAGGCCGAGTACCGCGCGGGCCGCGAGCGCTGGGAGGGCGCCGTGACCGCCGCGTTCCGCGCGGACGACGACGGGGCCGTCCCGACGCAGAGCCAGGTGCTCGGCGTCCTCGACTCGGTCGTCGGCGACGAGGACGTCGTCGTCAACGCCGCCGGCTCCCTCCCCGGCGACCTGCACAAGCTGTGGCGCGCCCGCTCCCCGCGCCAGTACCACCTGGAGTACGGCTACTCCTGCATGGGCTACGAGATCCCGGGCGCCATCGGGGTGCAGCTCGCCGCGCCCGGCACGCCGGTGTGGGCGCTCGTCGGCGACGGCACGTACCTGATGATGCCCACCGAGCTGGTGACCGCCGTGCAGGAGGGCCTGCCGATCAACGTCGTCCTCGTCCAGAACCACGGCTACGCCTCCATCGGCGGCCTCTCCGAGCGGACCGGCGGCGAGCGCTTCGCCACCGCCTACCGCTACCGGACCGCCGACGGCTCGTACACGGGCGACCCGCTCCCCGTCGACCTCGCCGCCAACGCCGCGAGCCTCGGCATGGACGTCCTTCGGGCGGCCACCGTCGGCGAGCTGAGGGCCGCGCTGACCGCGGCCCGGGCCTCCGACCGGCCCACGTGCGTGTACGTCGAGACGGGTGAGACGGGGCCGGCCGCCCCGGGCGCGGCCGCCTGGTGGGACGTGCCGGTCGCCGAGGTGGCCACGCGGGAGGCGGCCGTCACGGCCCGCGCGGCGTACGAGCGGCAGGCGTCCCGCGTCCGCCGACACCTGTGACCGGAAGGGACGCCCCGCCCGGGCGGGGCCCGGTCCGGTGACCGCGCCGCCGCGCCCCGCGCGGCCCGAGGCGGCTGGATCCCGACCCCGGGACCCAGCCGGCCTCGGGCCGCCCTCACCACGCGGCGTCGTCGAAGAGGGCGGACGCGTCCGCCGGCGGCGCGCCGCCCGTCAGGGACTGCTCGGTCCACATGACCTTGCCGTTCGGCGTGTACCGCGTCCCCCACCGGCCGGCGAACCGCGAGACCAGGTACAGGCCCCGCCCGCCCTCGTCCGTGGTGGCGGCCCTCCGCAGGTGCGGCGAGGTGCTGCTGCCGTCCGACACCTCGCAGATCAGGCTCCGGTCGCGCAGCATGCGCACGTGGATCGGATCGGAGCCGTACCGGATGGCGTTGGTGATCAGCTCGCTCAGCATCAGCTCGGTGCTGAAGCCGATCTCCTCCAGCCCCCAGCGCTCCAACTGCCGTACGCACGCGGCCCGCACGGGCGCCACGGCCGACGGGTCCCTCGGCACGTCCCAGTCGGCCACACGGTCCTCGGGCAGCAGCCGGGTGCGGGCGACCAGCAGGGCCACGTCGTCGTCGCGGCTGGGCGGCAGCAGCGCCCCGAACACCGCCCGGCACGTCTCCTCCGGCGTCCGCCCCGGGCCGTCGGCCAGCGTCTCGCGCAGCAGCCGCAGCCCCGTGTCGAGGTCCCGTTCGCGGTGCTCGATCAGCCCGTCCGTGTACAGCACCAGACTGCTCGCCTCCGGAAGCCGCACCTCGTACGTCTCGAACGGCCCGCCCCCGAGCCCCAGCGGCGGGAACACCGGCACGTCGGGCAGCGCCACCGACCCGTCGGGCAGCGCCACCGCCGGCGCGAAGTGCCCCGCGGACGCCATCGAGCAGCGCCCCGCCACCGGGTCGTAGATGGCGTACAGACAGGTCGCGCCGGAGATCCCGGCCGCGCCGTCGCCCGTCTCCTCCTCGTCGATCCGCGACACCAGTTCGTCGAGGTGGCCCAGCAGCTCGTCCGGCGGCAGGTCGAGCGTGGAGAAGTTGTGCACCGCCGTGCGCAGCCGGCCCATCGTCGCTGCGGCGTGCAGCCCGTGCCCGACCACGTCGCCGACGACCAGCGCCACCCGCGCGCCGGGCAGCGGGATCACGTCGAACCAGTCGCCGCCCACCCCCGCCTGCGCCGGCAGGTACCGGTAGGCGATCTCCAGCGCGTCCTGTTCCGGCAGCACCCGCGGCAGCAGGCTGCGCTGGAGCGTCACCGCCATGGCGTGCTCCCGGGTGAACCGGCGGGCGTTGTCGATCGCCACCGCCGCCCGCGCCGCCAGCTCCTCCGCGAAGGCGAGGTCCTCCTCCTCGAACCGCCCCGAGTGCGTCACGCGCCAGAAGTTGGCCATGCCCACGACGACGCCCCGGGCCTGGAGCGGCACGGTCACCAGCGAGCGGATCCCGTACGCCACCGCCACGTCGGCCCCGGCGGGGTCCTGCGCGCGCCAGCCGTGCGCCACCGTCAGATCCGCCTCCAGCACGGCCCGGCCGCTGTCCAGGGCCGCCGCCATCGGGGTCGTCGGCACGTCGAAGCGGATCAGGTCACCGGCCGGCTGGAGCGGGTGGTCCGTCCGCACGCCGCTGACCGCGGCCCGGCGCATCACCGAGTGTGCCCCGGTCGGCTCCTCGCCGCGCAGCACCGGGTCCAGCAGTTCCACCGTCACGAAGTCCGCGAACCGCGGGACCGCCACCTCCGTCAGCTCCTCGGCCGTGCGGACGACGTCCAGGGTCGTGCCGATCCGCACACCCGCCTCGTACAGCAGCGTCAGCCGCTCCCGCGCGACCTCCGCCACGCCGGTCACGGCACGCAGCTCCGTCGTGTCCCGCAGCGTCACGACGGTGCCGGACGGTCCGCCGTGCGGACGGGTGCGGCGGGTGTTGACCGCGAGCAGCCGGTCGCCGGTCAGATGGACCTCGTCGGTCACCGTCCGCCCGGAGGCGAGCAGCCCCGCGGTGTCGCCGGTCAGGCCCAGGTCGGTGACGCGGCGGCCCTCGGCGTCCGGCGGCAGGGCGAGCAGCCGGCGCGCCTCGTCGTTGGCGAGGGTCAGCCGCCCGTCATCCCCGACGATGAGCACTCCCTCGCGGACGGCGTGGAGCACGGCGTCGTGGTGCTCGTACATCCGCGTCATCTCCGCGGGGCCCAGGCCGTGCGTCTGCCGCCGCAACCGCCTGCTGACCAGCGCCGAGCTGACCGTCGCGAGCGCGAGGGCGGCCCCGCCCGCACCCAGGAACACCGGCAGCTGCCGGTCCACGGCGTCGCCCACGCTGTCGATGCTGACGCCGGCGGAGACCAGGCCCACCACCGTCCCGTCGGCGTCCGCGACGGGGACGACGGCCCGCGCCGCTTCGTCGGGGTCGCCCTGGAAGATCTCGGTGAACGGGGTGCCGGACGCCGCCCGTTCCACGTCCTCGGCGCGGGTCCCCACGAGTGAGGGGTCGCTGTCGGCCAGGCGGGTGCCGTCCGGCGCCATCACCGCCACGAAGTCCACGCCCGACCCCTCCCGCGCGGCCTCGGCGTGGCGCTGGAGGGTGGCCGGATCGGGGGCGCGCAGCGCCGTGAGGGTCCCGGGGGCGTCCGCGAAGGACTCGGCGGAGGCGAGGGAGCGGTGGCGCGCGTCGCGCTCGCCGTCGTGGCGCGCCTGGAAGGCGAGCGCGAGGACGGCGGCGGCGATGAGCACCACGGCCACCACGATCTGGAGGAAGAGCACCTGTCCGGCGGCGCTGCGCACCCCGAGGAACCTCTCCCGGCGCGCGGGCCGTCCGAGACGTCCACTCTTGCCCCTCATGCCCTATTTCTAGCACCGCGCGTATCGCCGTCGCGACCGCGCGCACACCGCCCCGGAGGCCGTCGGCCAGGGGAGAGCGCGCGTCCGGGAAGGTCGGGAACCAGCCGTAGCCGAAAGGTGTCCCTGTGGGGGAGCGGTCGTGAAGACCGCGTGAGGACCACCGCGCGAGGACCTGGGGGAGGCCGCATGGACGGCTGGTCGGTACCCGGCTACACCGACGTCCGCGAGCTCGGATCGGGGGCCGGCGGGCGCGTCGTGCTCGCCGTCCACGACGCCACCGGGCTGCCGGTGGCCGTGAAGTACCTCGGCGAAGCCCTGCGCGGCGATCCGGCGTTCGTCCTCGGCTTCCGCGACGAGGCCCGGCTGCTCGGCACCCTCGCGTCACCGCACGTGGTCGGCCTGTACGAGTACGTGGAGGCCCCGGAGGGCGCCGCCATCGTCATGGAGCTGGTCGACGGCCTCGCCCTGCGCGCCCTGCTGCGCGAGTACGGCGCGGTCGGTCCCGAGGCCGCGCTCACCGTCCTGAAGGGCTCGCTGCTCGGACTCGCCGCCGCCCACGCGCGCGGTGTCGTCCACCGCGACTACAAGCCGGAGAACGTCCTGGTCACCGCCGACGGCGCCTCCCGGCTCGTCGACTTCGGCATCGCCACGGGCGACGGCGCCGTCGTCGCCGTCGCCGGCACACCCGCCTACATGGCGCCCGAACAGTGGACCGGCGCGCCCGCCTCGCCCGCCTCCGACGTGTACGCCGCCACGGCGGTATTCCACGAGTGCCTCACCGGCCGCAAGCCCTTCACCGGCGAGAACATCGCCGAACTCGCCCTGATGCACGTCGAGGCACCCGTACCCGTCGAGGGCGTGCCCGAGCCGCTGCGGGCGCTGCTGCGGCGCGGTCTGGCGAAGACGCCGCAGGAGCGGCCCGGCGAGGCCGCCGCCTTCGTCGCGGAGCTGGAGGCGGCCGCCGCCGCGGCCTGCGGACCGGGCTGGGAGGAACGCGGCCGGGGCCGCCTTGCCTCCCTCGCGGCGCTGCTGCCGTTGCTGTTCCCCTCCGCCGGGGACCGGACGGGCAGCGCGACCGACCTCGCGACCACCTCCCTCGGCGACGGTGCCGGCGGTGGTGACGGCGGCGGCTGGTGGCGCGCGTGGCTGCCCGGACCGCTCGGCTGGGCCGCGGTCGCGGGCGCGCTGCTCCTCGGTCTCGTCCCCCTCCTCGCCGGCGCGTCGCAGGCCACTTCCGGCCCCGGAGGTCCGGGCGTCGAGGCCGTGGCCACCACCGGGGTGCGGGGTGGCACGCCGGACCCGTCACCCACCGGTGGCGCGTCCCCCGCCCCGACGCCTTCCGTCCCGGCGTCGACCGGACCGGCGCCCTCGCCGACCCCGACCGGGACGGCGACCGGAGCCACGGACACCCCGTCCGGCACACCGGACGCACCGGCGACCCCCGCCCCGTCCACGACGCCACCGCCCGCCACCGCGCCCACGCCGTCCAAGGAGGCGTCCGCCACCGCCGCCCCCGCCACGCCGACCGCCCCGGCCGGACCGCGACCGGGCACGTCCGCGCCACCGCCGAGCACGGCACCACCGGCCACCGGCGTCCGGTCGGTCACGGTCCGGGACTTCCGGCAGACCGGCCCCACCACCGCGACCGCCGCCTTCGACGTCACCGCCGACGGCCCCGGGCCCGTCACGCTCCACGTCACCTGGTACGCCGGGGACTCCTGGGGCAGCCCCGGGGCGCAGGACGGGCCGACGGAGACGTACCGCCGCGCCGGCGCCGACACCCACACCCTCACGCTCACCCACACCTTCCGGACCGCCGGCTGCCACTGGACCGCCGCGGTCACCACCGACCCGGCGCCCGCCGGCGGCGCCTCGTCCCGGCAGCTGCAGACCCGGAGGTGCGAGATCCGATGACCGCTCCCCGCGTCCCCGACCCGGCGCGTCCCGCGGACGACCCCGCGTACAGCGCCACCGCCCTCGCCGCCCACTGGGTCGACGACCCCGACCGCCCCGACGGGCCCGCCGTCCACCCCGATGGGCCCGCCGTCCACCCCGCCGGACCCGCCGGCGACGCCGAGGAGCGCCCAGGGTGGCCCGCCGGCGACGCCGCGGGGGTCGCCGCGTCCCGCCCGCCGGCCCCGGCACGGCCGGACCGCGTCGAGGGGACCGTGCTCCGCTTCGGACCCGGCGTCACCGCGGCGGCGCGGTCGGCGGGCTCCGCGCCGACGGCGGTGCTCCCGCACGTACCGCCCGCGCCCGGCCGCGCGCCCGGTCGCCGGGTGCGCGGTCGCCGGTACGCCCTGCCCGCGCTGGTGTTCCTGGGCGTCCTCGCCCTGCTCGCCTGGCAGCGGTACGGGCCCACCGTCGCCGTCCGCGGCGTGGCCGTCCGCACCGAGGGGGTCGTCCCGGCGGGCGGCGCGGCGTGCGGCGGCACCGCCGACGTCGTCGGTGTCGTCCGCACCGACGGCCGCCCCGGCACGCTCACGTACCGCTGGCTGCGCGGCGACGGCACCACGTCCGGCGTGCTCACCGAGCACGTCCCCGACGGCCGGCACGAGGTCCGGCTCCACCTGCTGTGGACGTTCGACGGTGAGGGCGCCTACCCGGCCCGCGCCGACCTGGAGGTCCTCTCCCCGGGCAGGCACATCGCCGGCACGGCCTTCACCTACGCGTGCGGCGCCGCCCGCTGACCCTGACGTCACCCGAGTGGTGGACCCCCGGACCCGGGCTTAGCGTTGAACGGTGGACGGCTCTCGTCCACGGCCCCTCAGCGAGGGCGATGAACGCCATGACGACTCCCCAATCCGCCCCGACCCCGCGGGCCGCCGCCCCGGAACGGGGCCGCGGCAACGGGATCGCCCTGCTGGTCATCGCCAGTTGCCAGCTCATGGTGGTGCTCGACATCACCATCGTGAACATCGCCCTGCCGCAGATACAGCGGTCCCTCGACTTCTCCACCACGGGGCTGTCCTGGGTCGTCAACGCCTACACGCTCGCCTTCGGCGGCCTGCTGCTGCTCGGCGGGCGCGCGGGCGACATCCTGGGACGGCGACGCGTGTTCATGGTGGGCGTCGCCCTGTTCGTCCTGGCGTCCCTGCTCGGTGGACTCGCCCAGGAGTCCTGGCAGTTGCTGGCGGCGCGCGCCCTGCAGGGCGTCGGCGGCGCCATCGCCTCACCGACCGCGCTCGCCCTCATCAGCACGACGTTCCCGGAGGGGCCCGAGCGCAACCGCGCCTTCGGCGTCTTCGCCGCCGTCTCGGCGGGGGGCGGCGCGATCGGCCTCCTCGCGGGCGGCATGCTCGTCGAGTGGCTCGACTGGCGCTGGGTGCTGTTCGTCAACGTGCCGATCGGCCTGCTCATCCTGCTGGCCGCGCCCCGCTGGATCAGGGAGTCGGACAAGCTCCCCGGCCACTTCGACGTCGCCGGTGCCCTCACGTCCACGTTCGGCATGGTCGTGCTGGTCTACGGATTCATCCGCGCCGCGCAGGAGGGCTGGAGCGACGCGCTCACCCTGGCGTCGTTCGGGGTGGCCGTGGTGGTCCTCACCGTCTTCGTGCTGCTGGAGCGCCGGTCCCGGCAGCCCATCACCCCGCTGCACATGTTCACGGACCGCAACCGGGCCGGGACGTACGGGATGATGCTCAGTCTGGCGGCGGCCATCTTCGGCATGTTCTTCTTCCTGACGCTCTTCGTGCAGAACGTGCTGGGCTTCGGGCCGCTCAAGGCGGGCCTCGCGTTCCTGCCGGTCAGCGCGGTCATCGCGGTCGGCGCCGGCATCGCCTCGCAGCTGCTGCCGCGGTACGGGCCCAAGCCGTTCATGGTGACCGGCGCGCTGCTGGCCGCGATCGGCCTGGGCTGGCTCACGCTCACCGACGTCGAATCGACGTACGCGGGCAGCATCCTCGGACCCATGCTGGTCCTCAGCCTCGGCATGGGCATGCAGTTCGTGTCACTGACGCTGATGGCGCTCTCCAACGTGGCGCAGGACGAGACGGGGGCGGCGTCCGGGCTCCTCAACGCCACGCAGCAGGTGGGCGGTTCGCTGGGCCTGTCCATCCTGGTCACGGTCTTCGGCACGGCGAGCGCCGGCGAGGGGGAGCGGCAGGTCGCCGACTTCCTCGCCCGGGCGAGCGCGCCGGAGCGGCTGCGGTTCCAGCGCACCGGTGAACTGCCGCCGCCGTGGGCGCAGGAGGTGCTGGCGGCGGGCGTGTCGGCGGCGTTCGTCCTGGCCGCGGTCTTCGCCGTGGTCGGCGCCCTGATCGCGCTGTTCGTCGTCCAGGTGCGCCCCGGCGACCTGGAACGCCTCCAGGGCGGACCGGGCCGGGCGGCCCCGGCCGCCGCCGACGCCCCCGCCCGTACCCGCCGGCCCGCCCGTACCCGCCGGGGCCGGCGGTCCCGGGGAAACGGTTCGCGCGAGGACGGTTGACAGTCCCCGGACGGGCTGGCTTGATGGCGCAATGGGAGCGCTCCCATGTGTGCTGTTGACATGTACTCGACATATGGAGGACGCAGTGGGACAGTCACCCACGATCCGCCCGCCCCATGACCGGCGCGTGCGGGTGCGCGCGGCGCTCGCGGCGGTCCTCGCCGGCGCGCTGCTCTGGGCCGCCGGACCGGCCGCCGACGCCACCGCCCGCCCCCCGGTCGCCCGGAGCTCGCCGGCCCGGACCCTGACCGCCGACGGCCCGAACACGCTCGCCCCGCCGACCGCGGCCGCCGCACGGTCCGGCACGGAAGCGGCGGCGCCCGCCCCCGGCGACGACTGGTTGCGCACCCGCGGCAACCGCATCGTCGACGCCCGGGGCCACGAGGTCTGGCTCACCGGCACGAACTGGTTCGGCTTCAACACCACCGAGCGCGTCTTCCACGGCCTGTGGTCCGCCAACATCACGGACACCACCCGCTCCATGGCGCAACGCGGCATCAACATCGTCCGCGTCCCGGTATCGACTCAGCTGCTCCTGGAGTGGAAGGCGGGCCGGGCCGCCGTGTCCAGCGCCGTCAACGCGCACGCCAACCCCGAGCTCGCCGGGATGACCACCCTGGAGGTCTTCGACCACTGGCTCTCCCTGTGCAAGCGGTTCGGCATCAAGGTCATGCTCGACGTGCACAGCGCGGAGGCCGACAACGCCGGCCACGTGCACCCGGTGTGGTGGAAGGGCGCCATCACGGTCGAGGACTTCCACACGGCCTGGGAGTGGGTGACGGCCCGCTACCGGGGCGACGACACCGTCGTCGCGATGGACATCAAGAACGAGCCCCACGGCGGCGCCGGCGAGAACCCGCGCGCCAAGTGGGACGGCAGCGCCGACCAGGACGACTTCAAGCACGCCTGCCAGACGGCCGGACGGCGCGTCCTCGCCGTCAACCCCCAGCTGCTCATCCTCTGCGAAGGCGTCCAGATCCACCCGAGGAACGGCTCCGACTGGTCCTCCACGAACGCCGCCGACTACCACTCCACCTGGTGGGGCGGCAACCTCCGCGGCGCCCGTACCCACCCCGTGGACCTCGGCGCGGGCAACGACCGGCTCGTCTACTCACCCCACGACTACGGGCCGCTCGTCGCCCCCCAGCCGTGGTTCACCGGGGACTGGAACCGCACCACCCTCGAACGGGACGTCTGGGACCCCAACTGGCTCTACCTCCACAAGGAGAACACCGCGCCCCTCCTCATCGGGGAGTGGGGCGGCCTCCTGGACGGCGGCCCCAACGAGAAGTGGATGAAGGCCCTGCGCGACCTCATCGTCGAGCACCGCATCCACCAGACCTTCTGGTGCCTCAACCCCAACTCCGGCGACACCGGCGGGCTCCTGCTGGGAGACTGGAAGACCTGGGACGAGGAGAAGTACGCCCTGCTCAAGCCCGCCCTGTGGCAGCACCGCGGCAAGTTCGTCAGCCTGGACCACCAGGTCCCCCTCGGCGGTGCCGGCAGCGCCACCGGCCTCAGCCTGACCGACGTGTACGGCGGCGGGGGCGAGCCCGCCGACACCGTGCCGCCCACCGCTCCCTCCCGGCTCACCGCTACGGCGACCGGCCCCACCTCCGTCACCCTCGGCTGGGCCCCGGCGGACGACGACACGGGCGTCACCGGCTACGACGTCCACCGCGACGGGGTGAAGGTCAACGCCGCCCCCGTGACCGGGACGACGTACACGGACACCGGACTCGCCCCCTCCACCCGGTACGGCTACACGGTCCGCGCCCGGGACGCCGCGGGCAACGTCTCCGCGCCGTCGCCCGGCGCCACCGCCGCCACCCCGCCCGCCGACGGCCCGTCCGGCGCGGTCAAGGTCCTGCACCGCACCACCGACCAGGCCCCCACCGACAACGCCGTCCGGCCGGAGCTGCGCGTCACCAACACCGGTACGGCGCCGCTCGACCTGTCCGCCCTGACCCTCCGCCACTACTTCACCCGCGACGGGGGAGCGCCCGGGGTGAACGCCTGGTGCGACCACGCCGCCGTGGGCTGCGAACGGATCCGGCTCAGGGTGGTACCGCTGTCCGCGCCGGTCGCCGGCGCCGACGCCTACCTGGAGGTCGGCTTCACGGGCGGCACCCTGGCGGCCGGCCGGGACACCGGCGACATCCAGCTGCGGATGAGCAAGACCGACTGGTCCCCCTTCGACGAGCGCGACGACCACAGCCGCGCACCCTCGGCCACCCACACCGACGCCCGCACCGTCCCCGCGTACACCGGCACCACCCTGGTCTGGGGCACGCCCCCCACCTGACCGCCCCACCGGCGCCCGCCACCCGCGCTCCCCACGCCCGACCGTCCCACCGACCCACGGGCCCTCGCGCTCCCCGCCCCACGCCCACCGTCCCGTCCGACCGCTCCGGCACGAGCTGCGGGCGGGCGGTGCGTGACCTCCCACCCGCTCCACCGTTGTGACCGGCGGACACCACGGACATGACGGACACCACGGACGCGCGGACGTACGGCCGGCGGACCGGGCGCCGGACACCAGGGAACGGGAGCGGGCATGGCGGAGCAGCAGGGTCGGGAACTGACGGTGGGAGTGGTGGTGGCGCGCTCGGGGCGCCTCGCGAAGCTGGGGGACCCGCTCGCGTTCGCCCTGGACCTGCTGCGGCCGCTGCTGGAGCGGGAAGGGGTGCGCAACGGCGGCCGCCGGCACCCGGTGCGGCTGGTCGCACGGGACAGCCGGTCCACGGCCGAGGGGGCACGGCAGGCGGTTCGGGAGCTGCTCGCCGAGGAGGACGCGCGGATCGTCCTGACCCTCGCGGGCACGGAGGTCCTGCCGGCCGTCGCCGACGCCTGCGAACGCGCCGGCGTGCCGTGCCTGTCCTCGACCTTCCCCTGGCAGGTGTACTACTACGGGCGCGACGCCCACGGGCGACGGCCCTTCCGGTGGACGTACCACTTCTGCTGGGGCCTGGACGACATCGCCGAGACCTTCGCCGACCTGTGGGAGCACGCCGCGGGGCCGGGCCGCACGGTCGGGTGCCTGTGGAACGACGGCCCGCAGGGGAGCTGGTCGCGCGACGCCGAGCGGGGCTTCGCCCCGGTGGCCCGGGCACGCGGCCACCGGTTGGTCGACCCCGGCGGCTACCGTGAGCCGGCGGACGGCCTCGACGCGTTGGTCGACGCCTTCCGTGCGGCGGACGCCGACATCGTGACCAGTGCCGCCACCGCCCGCGACCTGGCGGTCTTCCGGGCCGCAGTGGCCGCGCGGGGTGGCCCGCAGCCGCGGATGATCACCTGCTCGCGATGGCTGGCCTACCCGCCCACGACCACGGGCGGCGGCGACCGGCCGGCCCAGGACCGGGTGGCGACCCTGGTGTACTGGACGCCCGCCCACCCGTACCGCTCGTCGCTCGACGGCATGACGGCGGCGGAGCTGGCCGAGGCGTACGAGCAGGCGACCGGGGGCCAGTGGCTGCAGCCCCTGGGGCTGGCGTACGCGCTGTTCGAGGTGGCCCGCCACGCGCTCGCCACCGCCGACGACCCGGGTGACCCCGCGGCCGTCGCGGCGGCCGTCGGCCGGACCCGGCTGGAGACGGTCGCGGGCCCCCTCGACTGGACGGCCGGGCCCGTGCCCAACGTCGCCACGATCCGTCTCGCCGGCGGCCAGTGGCAGCCGGGCACCCGTCACCCCTACGAGCTCGCGGTGGTGACGAACCGTCGGGTCGAGGGCCTGCCGGCCACCGCCGCCCTACGGCCCCACGCGCCGGGCCGGTGACCCGCGGGAAGCGGGCCACCGGCCGTGGTGGGGACGGGAGATCAGATGATGCTCACGCCGTAGGCGCTCAGGGCCTCGGTGACGGGCTGGAAGAACGTGGTGCCGCCCGAGGAGCAGTTGCCGCTGCCGCCGGACGTCAGGCCGAGGGCGGTGGAGCCGGAGAACAGGGCGCCGCCGCTGTCACCGGGCTCGGCGCAGACGTTGGTCTGGATCATGCCGTAGACGACGTCGCCGCCGCCGTAGTTGACCGTGGCGTTGAGGCCGGTGACGCGGCCGCTGTGCAGGCCGGTGGTGGAACCGCTGCGCTGGACCGACTGGCCGACGGTCGCGTTGGCGGCGCCGGTGATGTCCCGGTAGCTGCCGTTGTACAGGTACACCCGTCCGTCGGCGGCGGAGGAGTTGGAGTGGCGGATGATGCCGTAGTCGTTGACCGGGAAGCTGGAGCCGGTCCGCGAGCCGAGCAGGGCGGTCTGCCCGGAGTTGGTGTACCAGGTGCCGGCGATCTCGGTGCAGTGGCCGGCCGTCAGGGCGAAGGTGGTGCCGCTGCTGTTGCGGACGTTGAAGCCCAGCGAACACCGGCCGCCGCCCGCCGCGTAGATGGCCTGGCCACCGGCGATGAGCTTGTTGAACTTGCCGGGCGTGCGCTTGATCTCCAGGGCGCCGGCGCGGTCGCCCGCGGCCTTGCGCAGCTCGGCCAGCTCGGCGGCCGACACGGTGGAGTCGGCGGTGACGACGAGCTTGCCGGACTTGGCGTCCGTGTACCAGGCGGTGCCCGGCACGTCGGCGTCCAGGACGGCCTCGCTGACCCGGGCGAGCTCGGCGGTGGTCGCCCGGGTGGCCTCGGCGGTCTCCGCCCCGGCGCTCGGCGCGGCGAGCGCGGTGGCGGTGACCAGGGCGGCGGCGACGGCGGTCAGCCGGGCGCCTCTCGCGAAACCGCCGCGGGGGGTGAAGCGCTTGACGTTCACTACGTCCTCCGGTGGGGGATGAGGGAGGCCCGTTGGGTGGACGGGCCCGTCAGGTCAGTGCCGGCCCGGCGGTTCCGGGGGCGGTCATGTGCCTGACAAGTGGTGACCCGGGAATCGTCGCGTCCGGTTCACCC
This sequence comes from Streptomyces kanasensis, assembly GCF_043077165.1. Classification (NCBI taxonomy): domain Bacteria; kingdom Bacillati; phylum Actinomycetota; class Actinomycetes; order Kitasatosporales; family Streptomycetaceae; genus Streptomyces; species Streptomyces kanasensis. Next base: position 196,914 of record NZ_JBIBSF010000009.1, on the reverse strand, counting down.
TCCCCACAAGACCGGCTTTCGGTCGCTCTACGCGCGTCCTGTCGAAGGGGCGGTCGAATGACCTGTTTCGCCGCGACACGCCGCCGCCGCGCCGCGCCGGCCCCGGGCGCGCGCCCGCGCCGCGGGCGGCCCGGTGAGGGGAGCGGCGCGGCGGCGCGCGGCGACGGCCGGCACGCGGACCGGGCGACGGGTCGGGCCGTCCGTTCGAGCTGTTCAGCGTTGAACGGACGGCTCGTCACCCCCCGTTAACCCGCCCGCGCCCCACGGGTCCGGCGACCCCCGCGCCGCCACGCGCGCCCCGCCGCGCCGGTCGGCGGGCCGGCCACCGGGCCGGTCCGGGCTCCGTGGGAACGGTCCCACGCGCCTCTCCCTTATGCGTCAATCACGCCCGTTCGCCCGGGACGGCGGGTGTCCGGATTCCGACCCTCCCCCTCCGGCGAACGGAACCGATCGGGCGGACACGCCGTCACCACGTGACGGGCAGCGCCTCCGGACCCCGGATCAGCGCACTGCGCCGCCACGGCACCCGCTCGGCGGGCACGGCGAGGCGCAGGTCCGGCAGCCGGTCCAGGAACGTCTCGACCAGCAGCTCGATCTCCATCCGCGCGAGCAGTGCCCCGGTGCAGAAGTGCGGCCCGTGCCCGAACGACACGTGCGGGTTGGGCGAGCGGTCCACGTCGATCCGCTCCGGGTCGGGGAAGACCTCCGGGTCGCGGTTGGCCGCCAGGTACGAGACGTACACCGCGTCCCCCGCCGCGATTCGCACGCCGCGCAGCTCCACGTCCTCCAGCGCGATCCGCGCCAGCCCCACCGACGAGCGGTGCGGGATGTACCGCAGCAGCTCGTCCAGGGCCCGGGGCCGCGTCTGCGGCTCCTCGCGCAGCCGCTCCCGCAGCTGCGGCCGGGTCAGCAGCAGGTACAGCATGTTGCCGCAGTTGTTGGTGACGGCCTCCCCGCCGATCTGCACGGGGCCGACCAGCCCCACCGCCTCCTCCTGGGTGATGTCACCGGCGGCGACGGCCGCGCCGAGGAGCGACAGGATGTCCTCGCCGGCCCCCGGGTCCGCCGCGCGCGCGGCGATCTCCCGGGCGAACCACCCGTACATCTCGTCCTTGGCCCGGCCCGTCGCCGCGGCGCCCTTCGCGGTGAAGAGGATGTCCGCCACCCAACCGCTCATCCGTTCCCGGTCGGCGTCCGGTACGCCCATCAGCTCGCAGATCACCGTGGTCGGGAACGGCTCCAGCACCCGGTCGACCAGGTCCGCCGGGGGCCCGTCCCGCAGCATGCCGGACACCAGCTCGTCGAGCATCTCCCGGGCCCCCTCCCGCAGCCGCTCCACGGCGCGCGCGGAGAACGCCGGCGCTACGGCGCGGCGCAGCCGGTGGTGGTCCGACGCCTCGGCGAACGCCAGCGACCCGGGCCTGGGCTTGAAGTGCGGGGTGATCCGGGTGACCGTCATGCCCGGCACCGGGGCGCGGCTGAAGCGCGGGTCGTTCACGACCGCCTTCACGTCCTCGTACCGGGTCACCAGCCACGCCCAGCCGTCGCCGTGCGGCAGCTGGATCCGGCTCACCGGCCGCTCCCGCATCAGCTCTTCGAGCACCGGGTCGAAGTCGGTGGCCTTGAGGTCGAGCGCCGGCCAGGACCGCACGGGCGGCGGCTCCAGGGGCGGTGGTGCGACGGTGTCCTCGATCACGCGCGTGTCTCCGTTTCCTGACGGTCTCTCCCGACGGGGCTGCCCGACGGCGACGCCGGCCGACGGCGCTGCCCGACGGCGTTCCGGACGCCCCGTTCCTCACCTTCGGCCCCGGGCGCGCGGACCACCCGCTGGACTACTCCGGACGGTCCGTCCCACCGCCCGGGCCCCGACCCGCCGGGCCGGGGCCCGCGTCGCGGCGGGGCCGGCGGCGAACGGGTGAATGCGGCCGCGTCACCGCCCCCGGGCCGTGACGCGCCCCGGGTCCCCCGGTTGGCAAGGCGGCCCGGGATCCGGGCCCTCGACGAGAAGGATGGATCATGATCAAGAAGGTTGTCGCCACCGCCGGCGTCGCCGCAGCCGCCCTGGGGTTCTGCTCGCCGTCGGCACTCGCCGTCGGCGACCACGCCGTCGACACGCAGAACGGCAACCACTCCCAGCAGGTGTACGGCAACACCGTCACCGGGGGTAAGGCGAGCCCGCAGCTCGGTCTCGTCCAGGGCTCCCTGAACAAGCTGTGCGCCGGCGTCCCCGTCGCGGCCGACGTGCAGAACATCCTGCTCGTCAACATCGGCGTCCAGGACCTGCTGAACGACACCCAGAACCAGCAGTGCGCGGAGAACTCGACGGCGGTCAAGGGCGACAGCGCCCTGTCGCACCTCCTGGAGAACGTCCTGTCGGAGAACGGCGCCGCCTCCGTCCGCTGACGCGCGCCCCGCGACGGGCCGATCCGGACCTCCCCGGCCGGCCCGTCCGCGTGTCCGGTCGCGGACCCGGCGGCCGGCGCGCGGGCAGGTCCGCTGCCGTACCCGCACGGGCGGCCGGTGACGCGCGCACCGCCCGGCACGAGCGGCCGGTGACGCGCGCGTACGACGCGTCCGTCGCGCGGGTACGGCAGCGGACCGGCGAGGCGCGAGGGGGCACGACCACACGGGCGGTGGCACGCGCGGGTACGGCCGCGGGGTGGGGCCGGCGGGGCGCGGCGCGCGGGCGAGCGCGGCCGCGACGGCCTACCGGCGGGGCGGCAGGACGTCGAGCCGCACCGGGGGCGCCGGGGCCGGCCGCGGCAGCCGCAGGCCGTGCGCCCCGGGGGTGACCGAGCCGAGGACGCGCGCGTGGCGGGCGCCGGTGCACCCGGGGAGGGTGCCGGGCAGGCCGAGGACGGTGAGGAAGCCGAGCACGGCGAAGGCGTACGCCTCCTTGGCCGCCGCGGGCAGCCCCAGCTCGTCCGAGACGCGCAGGGGGATGCGCCCCAGCGCGGCCCGCAGCATCGCCGTCAGCGTCGGGTTGCGGACGCCGCCGCCGGACGAGACGACCTCGGTGCCGCCGAGTCCGCGCACCGCTCCCGCGACCGTCTCGGCGGTGAGCCGGGTGACCGTGGCGACGAGGTCCTCGGCGGCGACCGGGGCACCGTGCGCCGCGAGCGCCGCCCGCAGGTACTCCCCGTGGAACAGCTCCTTGCCGGTGGTCTTCGGCGCCGGCGCCGTGTAGTACGGCTCGGCGAGCAGCCGCCGCAGCAGGGCGGGGTCGACGCGGCCCCGCGCGGCGAGCACGCCGTCCTCGTCGACGTCGCGCGCGCCGCCCGTGACGAGCCGGACGGCGGCGTCGACGAGGGCGTTGCCCGGCCCGGTGTCGAAGGCCACCGGCCCCGCGGGTCCGGTCGCGACGGTGACGTTGGCGATGCCGCCGAGGTTCAGGGCGACCGGCCGCCCCGGGCGGCCGCGCAGCCACAGCACGTCCACGAGGCTCACCAGCGGCGCCCCCTGACCGCCTGCCGCGACGTCCCGGGTGCGCAGGTCGGAGACGACCGTACGGCCGGTCGCCTCGGCGATCCAGGCCGGCGCCCCGAGCTGCAGCGTGCCGTGGACGCGGCCCCGCTCCACCCAGTGGTACACGGTCTGGCCGTGGGAGACGACGAGGTCGGCCCGCCCGCCGCACAGCTCCCGGTCTGCCCGTACGGCGAGGTCGGCGAAGGCCCGGCCGATGCCGGTGTCCAGTCGGCAGACCTCGCGCAGCGTCGTCGCGGCCGGGGGCAGCGCGGCGGCCAGCGCCGCGCGCAGGGCGGGCGGGTAGTCGGCGCTGACCATGCCGAGGGGCCGCAGCGCGAGGGTGTCCCCGGTGAGCGTCAGCTCCGCGGCGGCCGCGTCGACCGCGTCGTACGAGGTGCCCGACATCATCCCGATGACCCGCACGCCTCCACCTCTCCGTGGATCTCTCCCGTCCGTCCCTCGCGTCCACCCCGGCCGCACCCGGCCGGTGCGCCTCCCTCCTCCCGTCTGCCGGGCCTCACCGGCGGCTGCCGGGGCCCGGTCTGCCGGGGCGCGGTCACTCCCGCAGCGCGCGCCGGTGGTCGTCGCCCCGCAGGGTCGCGAGGGCGAGGGTGCCGACGGCGCAGCAGACGATGACGTAGTACGCGGGGACGTCGGGGCTGCCGGTCCGCCGGGCCAGCTCGGTGAGGAGCAGTCCGGCGCAGCCCGAGAAGACCGCGTTGGCCAGGGCGTACGTCACGCCGAGCCCGGTGTGGCGGACGCGGGTGGGGAACATCTCCGCGAGCATGGCCGGGCCGGGCCCGGCCAGGAGGCCCACCACGGCCCCGGCGACCGCGACCGCGACGCCCTTCGCCCACGGCGGTGCGTCCGGGTCCTGGAGCAGGCGCAGCAGGGGCAGCGCCGCCACCGCCGCCAGGAGCGCGCCGCTCACCATGACGGCCCGCCGGCCGACGCGGTCGCTCAGCGCGCCGGCCGGCAGGATCGCGGCGGCGAAGCCGAGGTTGGCGACCACGGTCGCGGCCAGCGCCTCCCGCAGGCTCGCGCCGAGCGACGCCTGGAGGTACGAGGGCAGCACCACGAGGAAGGTGTAGCCGGCCGCCGACCACGCCATCAACCGCCCCGCGCCGAGGACGACCGCCACCGCCGAGTCCCGTGCCGACGCGGCCGGCCGGGCCGCCGGCGGGGTGGCGCGGGCCCGCCGGAACGCCGGCGTCTCCTCCAGGGCCAGCCGCAGCCACAGCGCGGCCAGCCCCAGCGGCAGCGCCAGGAGGAACGGCAGCCGCCACCCCCACGCCTCGACCTGCGCGCCGGTCAGCGCCGTCGCGACGAGCGCGGCGGCGCCGGCCCCGGCGAGCAGCCCGAGCGCCACCGTGAACGACTGCCAGGCCCCGTACAGGCCCCGCCGCCCGGGGGGTGCCGACTCGGTCAGCACCGCGACCGCGCCCCCGAACTCGCCGCCCGCCGACAGGCCCTGCACGACCCGCAACGCCGTCAGCAGCCACGGTGCGGCGGCCCCCGCCACGGCGTACGTGGGGAGCAGGCCCATCAGCGTCGTCGCGCCGGTCATCAGCGAGAGCACCAGCACGAGGGTCGGCCGCCGCCCGATCCGGTCGCCCAGCCGGCCGAAGACGACGGCGCCGACGGGCCGGAAGAAGAAGGCCAGCGCGAAGGCGGCGTAGGTGCGGACGAGCGCCTCGGCCCCGTCGCCGCCGTCCGGGGTGAAGAAGTTCCGGGCGACGACCGTCGCGAGGTACCCGTAGACGCCGAACTCGTACCACTCGATGAAGTTGCCCACCGACGCGGCGACGAGCGCCCGGGGCGAGCGCGCCGCCCCGGGGGCCCCCGCCGGGTCCCGTACGGACGTGGTCATGGGCAGAGCCTGCCACGCGGTGGGGCGTTCACGGGAGCAACCGGAAGGCCAGCGCGTCGCCGCGGACCGTGCCCGCGCGGCCGTCGCGCCGGGGTGCGGAGCGGGGGTTCACCGCCGCGCCGCGGACCGGGGGCGTGTCCGTGCGGCGGCTGGTGGGCGTTGCGCTGAGCGAAGGGCACCGCGCCGACGGGGTGTCCGGCAGGGGGGCGCGGGAGAACCTCGCAAGGGGATCAAGTCCCGCGCTCTGCACCGGATTCACAAGAAGCGGAACCTTGGGCAAACATCGGGCCATTACGTGACCCTGCGTCAAGAGCGGTCACCCGAACGGGCTATGCTCGGCGCTCGTCGTCATTGATCTTCTCGTCGATGGGTTTGAGGGTGCTGATGGTCCGCGAGGAATCGTCGCCCGGAAGTGGAAGCCCGCGGTCCGCGGCATCTTTCGTGTGGCTGCTGCCCGCCGCTCTGATCGCCGTCGCCACCGGGGTCGCCGTGGCCCTGGTGCCGACTGCCGCACGGGGGCCGGTCGCGGCCTGCGGGGTGGTGTCCGCCCTCGCGCTGGCCCTGCTCGGCGCCGAGGTCGCACGCCGGGGGCGGGTGATCGAGGAGCTGCGCCGTACGGTCGCCGCCCGCGACACGGCCCTGGCCCGGCGGCACGCCGAGACCGCCCACCTGGCGGGCACGCTGCTCCCGGACGCCGTGCGGCGGTTGCGCGAGGGGGAGTTCCCCGAGGACGTCATCGGTTCGCTCACGGCCCCCGAGGAGCACCAGGCCGTCGTCCGTGTCGTCGTCGACGCCGTCGTCGCCGAGGAGGACCTGCGCGAGTCCGCGCAGCGCGCCTTCGTCAACATCGCCCGCCGCGTCCAGGCGATCGTGCACCAGCAGGCCCAGGAACTGCGGGAGATGGAGGACCGGCACGGCAACCGCCCCGAGGTCTTCGGCGACCTGCTGCGCATCGACCACGGCACCGCCCTGATCGGCCGCCTCGCCGACTCGATCGCGGTCCTCGGCGGTGCCCGCCCGGGCCGCCAGTGGAGCCGTGCCGTACCGCTGTACAGCGTGCTGCGCGGTGCCATGTCGCGGATCATCGACTACCAGCGCGTCGAACTGCACTCCGTCACCGAGGTGGCCGTCACCGGCCCCGCCGTCGAGCCCCTCATCCACGCGCTCGCCGAGCTCCTCGACAACGCCACCCGCTACTCGCCGCCGCAGACGAAGGTCCACCTGACCGCCGTCGACGTGCAGTCCGGCATCGCGGTCGAGATCGAGGACGGCGGCGTCTCCATGAGCGAGGAGGCCCGCAAGCGCGCCGAGCGGATGCTCCGCCAGGCCCAGCAGGGCATCGACCTCAACGACCTGGGTGAGACCCCCCGCCTCGGCCTCGCCGTCGTCGGCCGGCTGGCGCAGGCGTACGGCTTCCAGGTCTCGCTGCGCTCGTCCGCCTACGGCGGTGTCCGCGCCGTCGTCGTCGTGCCGCAGGAACTGATCACCACCGTCGCCGCGGCCTCCGGCCTCGCCCACGGCATCGGCGCCTCCTCCGTGCCCCGCACCGCCGTCCCGGCCGCCCCGGCCGTCCCCGCCTCCCTCCCGGCCCGCGCGGAGCGTCCCGCGACCGGCCCGATGGTGGACGGCGTGGTCCCCCCGGCGGTCGAGCGGGCCCCGAACGGCCTGCCGCAGCGGCGCCGCAGGCAACCGCTCGCCGAGCCGCCGCAGTCCGCGGCCGCCGCACCGGCCGCACCCTCGGAGCAGGCGTCACCGGCGCCCGCGACCCCGGCTCCCGACCAGGAGCCGTCACCTCAGGTGCAGCCCGGGATGTGGCTGGCCGCCTTCCAGAGCGGCCTGACCGGGGAGCCCAACGACGCAAGCAAGGGGAACTCGCAGCAATGATCAAGCAGCAGGCCAATATGGACTGGATGCTCAAGGACCTCGCGGAAGGCGTGCCGCAAACCCGACACGTGGTCGTGCTCTCCGCCGACGGTCTGCGCATGGCCCAGTACGGCACCGACGACGACACCGCCGACCGGCTCGCCGCGGCGTGCGCCGGGCTCCAGTCGCTCGCCGGCGCCGTCGCCTCGGAACTGCCGCACAGCGACGGGCGCATGCGGCTCGTCGTGATCGAGATGGACGGCGGCTTCTTCTACCTGATGGCCGCGGGCGCCGGCGCGTACCTGGCCGTGCTCGCCGGCGAGGGCGTCGACGCGGGGCTGATGGGCCAGCGCATGCGGGACCTCGTCCTGCGGATCGGGGAGCACCTGAGCAGCCCGCCGCGTCAGGACGGGCAGGGCGCCAGGTGAGCGACGCGGGCGGCGGTGACTGGGAGGAAGCCAGTCCCGAGCGGCTCTACGTGATCACGGGGGGACGCAGCGGCGGGTCGGCGCCCGCCGAACTGGACCTCGTCACGCTCATCGTGGCGAAGTCCGGGGCGAAGCCCGGGATGCAGCCCGAACACGCGGCGATCGTGCGACTGTGCCAGTCGCCGCTGTCGGTGGCGGAGATCTCCGCCTACCTGGGCCTCCCGGTCAGTGTCGTCACGGTGCTGCTCGGCGACCTCCTCGCCGACAACCGCATCGTCGCCCGCGCTCCCGTCCCACCCGCCCGACTCCCCGACCGCGCGTTGATTGAGGCAGTGATCGATGGACTACAGAAGCTCTGAGCAGCACGGCTCCGAGCCGCACGGCGACGGCGCGGTGCGGGGGCCGCGCAGCGAGGACGTGCTGCCGGAGACGGCCACCACCGCCGTCAAGGTGGTGATCGTCGGCGGGTTCGGCGTCGGCAAGACCACCTTCGTCGGTTCCGTCAGCGAGATCCGTCCCCTCACCACCGAGGAGACGATGACGCAGGCCGGGGTCGGCGTCGACGACACCTCCGGCGTCGACGGCAAGACCTCGACGACCGTCGCCATGGACTTCGGCCGGATCAGCATCAACCGGGAACTGGTCCTGTACCTGTTCGGCACGCCCGGCCAGGAGCGCTTCTGGTTCCTGTGGCGGGGCCTGTTCGAGGGCGCGCTCGGCGCGGTCGTCCTCGTCGACACCCGCCGCCTGGAGGTGAGCTTCGACGTGCTCGGCCGGCTGGAGGAACGCCGGGTGCCGTTCGTGGTCGCCGTGAACACCTTCCCGGACGCGCCGGCGTACCCGGTCGAGGATCTGCGCGCCGCGCTCGACCTGCCCGCGTCCGTGCCGATCGTGCCCGTCGACGCCCGCGAGCGCGGCTCCAGCCGGGACGTCCTGATGACGCTGATGCGCTACCTCCAGACCCTCGCCATGACCCAGGAGGCGTCATGACCACCCGCGGGACCGACCCGGCCACCGACCTCACCCCGCCTCCCGGCTGCCCCGCCCACGCCCTCGGGGCCGGTGCCGTGCGCCGCATCTACGGTCCCGAGGCCGAGCGGGACCCGCGGGCCCTGTACGAGGAGCTGCGCCGCCGGCACGGCCCGGTCGCCCCGGTCCTGCTCCACGGCGACCTGCCCGCCTGGATCATCCTGGGCCACCGGGAGAACCTGGAGGTCATGCGGTCGCCGTCGCGGTTCTCCAACGACTCCCGGCTGTGGCGGATGTTCCAGGAGGGGCGGGTCCCCGCCGACTCGCCGCTGCGCCCCATGGTCGAGTGGCAGCCGATGTGCGTCTTCGCCGACGGGGCCGAGCACGAGCGCCTGCGGTCGGCCGTCCGCGACAGCGTGGAGCAGTTCGACCGCCGGGGCGTGCGCCGCTACGTCATCCGCTACACCGACCAGCTCGTCGACGCGTTCGCGGCGGAGGGCCGGGCCGACCTCATCGGGGACTTCGCGGAGAAGCTGCCGATGCTGGTGATGACCCAGCTGCTCGGCATGCCCGAGGAGTACGGGCCGCAACTCGTCGAGGCCACCCTCGACCTGATGAAGGGCACCGAGACTGCGGTCGCGAGCAACGAGTTCGTCGTCCGGACGCTGCGGACGCTCATGGAGCGCAAGAAGGCCGAGCCCGGGCACGACTTCGCCAGCCGGCTCCTGGGCCACGAGGCCGACCTCACGGACGACGAGGTGCTGGAGCACCTGCGGCTCGTGCTGATCTCCGCCAACGAGACCACCGTCAACCTCATCGCCAACACGCTGCGGCTGGTCCTCACCGACCGCCGCTTCCGCGCGAACCTGGCCGGTGGCCACATGACGCTGCCGGACGCGCTGGAGCAGGTCCTGTGGGACGACCCGCCGCTGTCGGCGATCACCGGGCGCTGGGCGACCGGGGACACCGTCCTCGGCGGCCGGCAGATCAAGGCCGGGGACATGCTCCTGCTCGGGCTCGCCGCCGGCAACGTCGACCCGGAGATCCGCCCCGACCTCGACCGGCCGCTGCTCGGCAACCGGGCGCACCTCGCCTTCAGCAGCGGGCCCCACGAGTGCCCCGGCCAGGACATCGGCCGCGCCATCGCCGACACCGGTGTGGACACGCTGCTGTCGCGCCTGCCGGACCTGCGGCTCGCCGTGCCGGAGGGCGAGCTGCGCTGGTCCGCCGCGTGGCTGTCGAAGCGGCTGGAGGCCCTCCCCGTGCAGTTCACGCCGCCCGCCTCCGCGGTGGCGCCGAGCGGTCGGGCCGCGCCGAAGGACTTCGCGTCGACCGCGCCGGGACCGCTGCCCGCACAGGTACCCGGCCCGGGGTCGGACGTCCAGGCGGGGCCGCGGTCCCCGGCGTCCGCCCGTAGGAGCTGGCGGAGCGCTTTCTTCCGCTCCGCTGACTGACGTCGGGGGGTATGTCCGGGTCGGCAGGGATCGTCCCGGTGGGAACGGCGGCGATGGATGGCTACTATGCGCCCTAGTTGATCACTTCGGTACGCAAGCTGGCGTGTTCTGACGCTTCGTTGCCCCGGAACGACACGTCGCACCGCGACGAGGAGGAGGCCGCAGTGGGGCCCGGTCCGACAGTGCCGCCGCTCTTCTCTCCCATCCCGCCGGCCATCCACCCGTGCCACGCCCGGGCCGACGCCCGGACGGCGGCCTGGGCCGAGACCTTCCGCATCGGCTCCGACGAACTGCGCGGTCGGCTCGTCTCCCGGTCCTTCGGCACCTTCGCCGCCCGCGTCCTCCCCGAGGGGCGCGAGGAGGTCGTCTCGCTCCTCGCGGACTTCGTCCTGTGGCTCTCCGGCCTCGGACACGGCGAGGAGGGCGAGCACGGCCGCCGCCCCGGCGACCTCGCCGGGGAGCTGCACCGCCTGCTGCGCGTCGCCCAGAACCCCGAGGTGCCGCTGCTCCTCGACGACCCACTGGCGGCCGGCCTGCGGGACCTGCGGCTGCGCATCGACCGGTACGGCACCCCCGGCCAGGCGGCGCGCTGGGCGGACGCCCTGCGCGAGTACTGCTTCTGCGTGGTGTGGGAGGCGGCCCACCGCCGGGCCGGCACGGTCCCGGACCTCGACGACTACACCCTGACACGCCTCTACGGCGGCGCGACCTCGGCCGTACTGCCGCTCCTGGAGATCGGCCACGGCTACGAGCTCCAGCCGCACGAGCGGGATCGCACGGCGGTGCGCGCGGCGGCGGAGATGGCCTCGTTCGTCATCACCTGGGACGACGACATCCGCTCGTACCACGAGGAGACGGAGGACGGGGGCGCCACCGGCTCCCCCCTCACCGTGCTCCGCGTCCTGGAGCACCACGAGGGGCTGACGCCACAGCAGGCCCTGCGCGTGGCGATCTCCCACCGGGACCGGGTCACCCGCCTGTACCTGCGTCTCACCGAGCAGCTGGCCGCACACGGCAGCCCACAGCTGCGCCAGTACCTGCGCACCCTCGGCAGCTTCCTCCGGGGTGCCCAGGACCGGGGCGTCGGCTCCGGCCGGTACGCGCGCCCGAACGACCCGGCCGGACCCCCCACCACCTTCCGGGACACCCCCGTGGACGGCGGCGGCGAGCCCCTCGACATCCCCGCCGTCTCCTGGTGGTGGAACCTCCTGGCCCCCGGCGGGGACGCGGACGCCACGGCCGGCCCGTCGACGCGCACGGCCGCCCGCGGGACCCCCTAGGGCCCGGCGCGCCCCGGTCTGCGCCTCCCGGGAGGCCGCTTCGGCGGTGGCGCTCCGCGACCGGGTGCTCGTGATCGTGGAGCCGCGCCACGGCGGACGCGGCGGTCAGAGGGCCCGGGGCCGGGGTCCGTGGGCCGGGGCGCGGCGAGGGAGGGCGGGCCTGGGGTGGGGCCTCGGCTTCAGGAGGGCACGCGTCGCGCGCGGAGGCGGCGACCCGTTCCGTCGCCCCGCCGGATCCGCGGCCGACCGGCCCGATCCCGCCGCCTTCCGGCCGCCTTCCGGCCGACCCGGCCGTCCAGCGGGCGGTGGGGTCGGCTCGATCTCTCCTTGTGCCTCACCGGCGCACGGCGAACGATACCCCCGGGGGTGTCCGGGCCACGCTCACCCGGACATCCCCGGAGGTACGTTCCGCGACCCGGAAGCGCCGAAAGGAGTGTGCTGGTGTTCTTCGTCGACACCATCAGGACCGAAGGGCTCGGCAACCGCAGCTATCTGGCGGGAGGGGCGGAGCACGCGATCGCCGTCGACCCGCCGCGCGACGTCGACCGGGTGCTCGCCGCCGTCGCGGCGCGCGGCGTGCGCCTCACCCACGTCGTCGAGACGCACGTCCACAACGACTACGTCACCGGCGGCCCCGACCTCGCCCGCCTCACGGGCGCCGCCTACCTCGTCCCCGCCGACGCGCGGGTCTCCTGCGCCCACGTCCCGGTGACCGACGGCGACCGCACCCCGATCGACACGGGACTGGTCCTGCGGGCCCTCGCCACCCCCGGCCACACCCCGCACCACACCGCGTACGTCCTGGAGGACTCGGGCACCGCGGTCGCCGCCTTCACCGGCGGCTCCCTCCTGATCGGCACGGTCGGGCGCCCCGACCTCGTCGAACCGGGACTCACCGAACGGCTCGCCCGTGCCCAGTACGCCTCCGCGCACCGGCTCGCCGCCGAACTCCCCGACGACACCGCCGTGCTGCCCACGCACGGCTTCGGCAGCTTCTGCGCCTCCGCGAGGAGCGGCGCAGGCGGCGAGACGTCGACCATCGGCGCCGAGAGGGCCGGCAACGCCGCCTTCGCCGCCGCGGACGTGGACGCCTTCGTCGCCGACCTCCTCGCCGGCCTCGACGACGTCCCCGCCTACTACGCGCACATGGGCCCGCTGAACGCCGCCGGCCCGGCCCCCGTCGACCTGACACCGCCCGCCGTCGCCGACGCCGAGGAGATCGCCGCGCGCCTCGCCGCGGGGGAGTGGGTCGTGGACCTGCGCAGCCGCGTGGCCTTCGCCGAAGGGCACGTCGCCGGGTCGTTCAACTTCGAGGCGGAGGGCCAGCTCGCCACCTACCTCGCCTGGCTGGTCCCCTGGGGGCGTCCCGTCACCCTGCTCGCCGCGACCCCCCGGCAACTCGCCGAGGCGCAGCGCGAACTCGTCCGCGTCGGCGTGGACCGCCCCGCCGCGGCGGCCACCGGCGATCCCGCCGGCTGGGTACGGGACGGCGAGGCACTCGTCTCCTACCCCCGCGGCACCTTCGCCGACCTCGCCGAGGCCACCGCCCGCGCACCGCGGGACGTCGTCGTCCTCGACGTGCGCCGCGACCGCGAGCGCGCCGCCACCGGCCACGTCGACGGCTCCGTGCACATCCCCCTGCACCTGCTCCGCACGCGGCAGGGGGAGATCCCCGCAGGGACGGTGTGGGTGCACTGCGCGGCCGGGATGCGGGCCGCCGTGGCCGCGTCGTTGCTGCACGCGGCGGGACGCGACGTCGTCGCCGTCGACGACTCCTTCGACGCCGCCGCCGAGGCGGGGCTGCCCCTGGTGCGGCCACTCTGCGAGCGCGTGACGGCCCGCCAGGCCCACCACCGGACCGCCGCGGCCGGCGGGGCCGTCCTCCTCGACGTACGGGAGGAACCGGAGTGGCGGGCGGGCCACGCGCCCGGGGCGGTCCACGCGCCGCTCTCCGCCCTCCGCGCCGGCGCCCCGGTCCCCGCCGCCGCGCTCGACCGGCCGCTCGTGGTGATCTGCCGCTCCGGACAGCGCTCCCAGCACGCGGCGGCACTCCTCACACGGCGGGGGCGGCGGGCCGTCGACGTCGAGGGCGGCATGCACGCCTGGGCGGGCGCCGGCCTCCCCGTGGTCGACGCGGGCGGGAACCGCGGCTCGATAGCGTGACCGTCCTCGTCCTGGCCCTGACCGCGGGCGCCGTCGTCGGACTTGCGCTGGGGGCGCTCGGCGGGGGCGGCGGCGTCCTCGCCGCACCCGCGTTGATCTACCTGCTCGACTTCGGCCCCGTCGAGGCCACGACCGCCGGGCTCGTCGTCGTCGCCGTCACCTCCGCGACCGCGCTCTACGGGCACGCCCGCGACGGCCGGGTGCGCTGGACGGCCGGCGCGCTGTTCGCCGCCGCCGGCGCGGTACCGGCCGTCCTCACCGCGTCGCTCGCGGACGGGGTGCCGCGGCCCGTCCTCACCCTGGCGTTCGCCGCCGTCGCCGCCCTCGCGGCCGTCCGGATGCTGCGCCCCGCCACCGACCCGGACGACGACGCCCGGGACCCGGCCGAGCCCCCGGCCGGCGAGCCCTCGGGCGCCGAGCCCCCGGCGCGCGGCGCTCCCACCCCCGGTGCCCCGCGGCCGCGGCCGCTGCGGGCCGCCGGGGCCGGGGCCGGGGTGGGCGCGTTGACCGGCTTCCTCGGTGTCGGGGGCGGCTTCCTCGCCGTACCGGCCCTCGTCGGCATGGTGGGCCTGCGCATGCGCGCGGCGGTCGGCACCAGCCTGCTCGTCATCACGGCGAACGCGCTGACCGCGCTCGTCGCCCGCGCCGGTACGGCGGCCCCCGTGGACTGGGCCGTCGTGGCCCCCTTCACGGGCGCCGCCGTCCTCGCCGCCTGGGACGGCCGGCGTCTCGCCGCGCGGGTCCCGGCCACCGCCCTGCGCCGGATCTTCGGGAGCGCGCTGCTCGCGGTGGCCGCGCTCATGGCCGTCGACGGGGCCGCCCGCCTCCTGTGACGCCCGGCGGCGCCGGGCGGACCTCAGGCGAGGGAGAGGAACAGCTTCTCCAGGCGGGTGCGCGCCTCCTCGCGGTCGCCGGCCGTGCCGCCACCGTCGCCGTCGCCCGTCATGCACTGCCGCAGGCCGGTGGCGATGATCGCGAAACCCGCCCGGTCGAGGGCGCGCGCCGCCGCGGCCAGCTGGGTCACGACCTCCTCGTAGTCGCGCCCCTCCTCCAGCATGCGGATCACCCCGGAGATCTGCCCCTGCGCCCGTCGCAGCCGGTTCAGCACCGACTTCAGCTCCGCGCCCGCGAGTTCGAGCTCCACGACCCCTCCTTACCGACACCCGGACACCCGGTCGCCCGGACACCCCGGCCACCCGGATACCCCAGGGGGTAAGGTACCGCGCCCCGCCGCTCCCGCGGGGGCGGACGGGCGGGTCGCCGGGGCGGTGCGGCGATCGCCGGTGCGCAGGTCACAACGGCCGGAAAGGCGCCTGCCCTGACGCGATCATGACTCCCCCGTGGGGGCTTCTGCGGAAGAATCGCCCCGTGCGCGGCCGCCCGCACCGGGTCGTGCCCCAGGTCCGACCGGCGCAGGGAGAGATCGATGACGACCATCACCGGCACGCGCGTCCCCGGCCCGTCGGGCCTGCCCCTCGTCGGCTCGCTCCTCGACCTCAAGCGGGACCTCCTCGGGACCCTCCTGGCCGCCCACCGCGCGCACGGCG
Organism: Streptomyces kanasensis; assembly: GCF_043077165.1. Lineage (NCBI taxonomy): Bacteria > Bacillati > Actinomycetota > Actinomycetes > Kitasatosporales > Streptomycetaceae > Streptomyces > Streptomyces kanasensis. Next base: position 181,875 of record NZ_JBIBSF010000009.1, on the reverse strand, counting down.
ACGTCGTACGGATCACGGCGGGACCACCGGGGCTGCGTTCGGAGTTGTACGCCGTGTTCTCCGCCGAGGGCGCCCAGCAGGTGCTGGCCACCTCGTCCGCGAACTTCCGCAAGGACAACGCCTTCTACCAGGAGGTGCGCCTGTCGCTCGGCAACGGCCTGCTCACCAGCCAGGACGACGAGTACCTGCGCCAACGGCGGCTGGTGCAACCGTTGTTCACGCCCCGACGCGTCGACCGCTACGCCGACGCCCTCACCGCCGAGGCCACCGCCCTCACCCGTGCCTGGCGAAACGCCCCCGGCGCCACCGTCGACGTCGCCGACGAGGCGAACGAGCTGACGCTGCGCTCGGTCGCCCGCGTCCTGTTCGGCACCGACGTCGAGTCCGCCGTCGACGTCATCGCGCGCTGCTTCCCCGTCATCAACGACTACGTCCTCGGCCGCTCCTACGCGCCCGTCACCCTCCCGCGCGAGTGGCCCACCCCCGGCAACCGCCGGGCCGCCACCGCGGTGGCCGAACTGTACGCCGAGTGCGACCGCATCATCGCCCGCCGGCGCGCCGACGGGGCACCCGAACAGGAGGACCTGCTCACCCTCCTCACCCGGGCCGGCAGCGAGGACGGCGACCGCCTCGACCCGTCCGAGGTCCGCGACCAGGTGCTGATCTTCCTGCTCGCCGGCCACGAGACCACCGCCAGCTCGCTCTCGTTCGCCCTGCACCTGCTGGCCCGCCACCCCCGCGAGCAGCGCCTCGCCCGCGAGGAGGTCCACCGGGTCCTCGGCGGCCGCGCGCCGCGCGCCGAGGACCTGACCGCGCTGCCGTACCTCGGCCAGGTCGTCAAGGAGGCCCTGCGCCTCTACCCGGCCGGTCCGATCGTCAGCAGGCGCGCCGTCACCGCCACCCCGGTCGGGGACCACGTCGTCCCGGCCGGCGCCGATGTCTTCGTGGCCCCGTGGGTCACCCACCGCCACACCCGCTACTGGCCCGACCCGGAGCGCTTCGACCCGGGACGGTTCACGCCCGAACAGGAGAAGAAACGTCACCGCTACGCCTGGTACCCCTTCGGCGGCGGCCCGCGGGCCTGCATCGGGCAGCACTTCTCGATGCTGATGTCGACCCTCGCCCTGGCGGTGGTCCTCCAGGAGTACGAACTGGAGGCCGAGGAGCACGACGTGCCGGTCGACACGGGACTGACGCTCCACTCGACGGTGCCGCTGCGCTGTCGGGTGCGGACCTCGTCACACCCGCGCCCGCGGACGTGACCCCGTGGCGCGCCGCCTCCTCCTCCCTGGTGTGAGCGAAGGAGACGGAGCCCGATGAGTGGTGTGAGCGACGAGGAGATCGTCCGCGCGGTGCGCGCGATCGCCGAACTGGAGGAGCGGCGCGGGGCCCTGGCCGAGCGGGTGGGGGAGCTGCGCCGCGCCGTGACGCCCGAGGACCTGGCGGAGCGGGACCGCTCCGGCACGGAGATGGCCGTGGTGACCGACCTGATCCTGCTGGAGTGCGTCGAGACGCTGGACCGGCTGGGCCTGACGACGGCGGCCCAGGCGGTCCGGCACGTGCTGGACGAGGAGGGCCCCGCCGCCGAGGGATGACAGCCCGCCCGCGGGGCGGCCGGCCGGCACCACAGCCCGACCGCCCCGGGCTCGGTCCGGCGGCCCCGGGTTCAGTCCGGCCGCTCGTCCTCCGCCCGCCCGGGTGCCGCGCCGTGGGCGGCGGGCCGTGCCGCCGCGCCCGTCGCCGCCCGAACGGCCGGCTCGCCGACGAAGCTCCGCAACGTCCACAGCCTGCCGCCTTCCACGGTGAACGCCACGCCGCACACGTCCCGGTGGTGCTCCTCCAGCCGCCGCAGGTGCCCGCACAGCGCGGCGTACGCGTCCGGGGCGAGCCGCGCGAACTCCGCCAGCGGCAGCTGGGCGCGCGTGGAGGAGGCGACGTCCTCGCCCTGCGCGCCGGGAAGGTAGCCCCCGCACACCCCGGGTCCGCCGGTGTCCGGGTCGCGGGTGAGGGCCACGCCGCTGCCCGACGCGGCGTCCCGGTTGCCGAAGACCATCGTCTGCACGGTCACGGCCGCGCCCGGCTCGTCCGGCAGCCCCGCCCGGCGCCGGTGGAGCCGGGCGGGCTCGCCGGCCCACGAAGCGAACGCCGCCCGCACCGCCCGGTGCAGCTGCTCGACCGGGTCCTGCGGGAAGTCCTCCCCGGTCCGCTCGCGGACCACGTCCTTGTACGTCTCGACGATCCGGATCAGGTCACAGGCGTCCAGCCGCGAGTCGTCGGCGACATGGTGCTGGTCCTCGATCCGGTGCAGCACGCCGTCGAAGAGCGCCGGGTCCACCCCCATCACCGCGGTGCCGAAGGCCCGCACCAGGCGCCGGTAGGAGTCCCACGCGAACCGCTCCCGCGCCGGGGTCCCGGCCAGCCCCAGCACGGCGTGGTCGTTCAGCCCCACGTCGAGCACCGTCGGCATCAGCCCCGGCACGGCGACCCGCGCCCCGGGCCGCACCGAGAGCAGCAGCGGGTCGTCCACGCGTCCCAGCCGCCGCCCGGCGGCACGCTCCAAGCGGGCCAGGTGCTCCGCCAGCTCCGCGTCGAGCCCCGGGGGCGGCGCCCCGGTCGCGAGGAACACCCGGCACGCCTCGCTGGTCACGGTGAAGCCGGCCGGTACCGGCAGACCCAGGCGCACCAGCCCGGTCAGGTCGGCGCCCTTCTCGCCCAGCAGGCCGAGGGGGTCGACGCCCGGACCGCCCGGCGGACCGGACCCGTCGCGGCCGTCTCCCGGCTCCTCGGCGACGTCGTACACGTAACGGACCATCGCGGCACGTCCTCAGGCTGAAGTGGGTCGGTCGGTGCGAACGGGCGGGTTCCCTCCCAGGACCAGCGTGCCACCGCGGGCGCCCGGACCGCCCGCACCCGGACCGGAGCGATCGCGGCACCGTGCGGCGGGAGCCGGTCAGGCGTGCGGCACGACCGCGACCGGGCCGGGCGCGTGGTGCAGCACCGCGTGCGCCACCGAACCGATCCTCGTCCCCACCGGCGCCCGTCGCACCCGGCGGCCCACGACGACCAGGCTCGCGCCGGTGACCACCGACAGCAGGACCTGGCCCGCGCTGCCCAGCTCGACGTGCTCCGTCACCGGCACGCCCGGGTACCGCTCCCGCCACGGGGCCAGCGCCTCCGCCAACGCCTTCTCCTCGTACGGCACCAGACCCCCGGCCTCGTCGACCGGGCGCAGCGCCCCGGGGGTGTAGGCGTACACCGACGGCAGGCTCCAGGCCCGTACCGCGCGCACCCCGACGCCCCGGGCCGCCGCGGCCGCGAAGGCGAAGCCCAGTACCGCCGCGCTCTCCCGCGCGTCGCCCTGCTGCCCCACGACGACCTCGCCGCCGTCCGCGCCGGGCCCCGGAGCGTCCTCGCGCGGCGAGCGCACGGCCACGACCGGGCGGTCCGCCTCCGCGATGACCTGCTGCCCGGACGAGCCGAGCAGGAAGCCGAGCAGCGCTCCGTGCCCGCGCGACCCGATGACCAGCATCTCGGCCGCGTTCCCGGCGGTCAGCAGCGCGGGCACGGGGGGCGCGGGCAGGAGCGCGGAGGTCACCTCCAGCCCGGGGTGCCGGGTGCGGGCCTCCGCCGCCACCTCGTCCAGCAGGCGGCGCGCCCGCAGCTCCTCGGCGGCGCCGTCCCGCTCCGGCGCGCCGTCGACGGGCTGCCGCAGCCAGGCCTGCACCAGACGCAGCGGCAGCCCGCGCAGCGCGGCCTCCCAGGCCGCCCACTCGGCCGCCGCGAGGCTCTCGGGCGAGCCGTCCACTCCCACCACGACCGCGCGGTGCGCCGGGGCCTGCGCCATGGGTTCCTCCTCGTCACGTCACGTCCGGTCCGGGTGCCCCGTCGCCTGACGGGCGGGGGCGGCCGCGGGCCGCCCCCGAAGGGTCGGAGGGCCCCGGTTCCCCGGCCCCGGGGCGACAAACCGGGGGCCACCCGAACGCCCCTGGACGGGGGCGGCCGACGTTCCGGCTCGTCCATCCGGGGCATACGGGTGGATCCTGAGGTCGGGGCCGGCAGCGCACCGGCCCGCACCCGATCGACGTGTCGAGGAGGACATCATGGCCCGGACGCTCGAGTGGAAGATCAACATGGAGCTGGTGGAGGACGGGGACACCACCGAGGCGCGCGCGGTGCTGGACACCGGCAAGGCCACCGTCACCGGCCGCGGCTCCGCCCGCCGCAACCCCGAGGACGCCGACGTTCCGCTGATCGGTGACGAACTGGCCGCCAGCCGCGCGATGAGCGATCTGTCCCGGCAGTTGATGCGCCTGGCCTACAAGGACATCGGCGAGGCGGGTGCGGGCCTGTCCGGCGAGGTCGAGGAGGACGCGCCGTACGGCTGGTCGACGCCGGTCAGCTGAGGTGCGCCGGCCGTGTGCCGCGGCGCGGGCGCAGGGGCCGCGGCGTACGGTCGCGGAGGCACCCGGGCGGTGAGGGTCCGCAGGCGCGGAGGTACGACGCGCCCGCCGGCCGTGCGCCCGCCGGCCGTGTGCCCGCCGGCCTTGGGCCCGCAGGGGGCGGGCCGGAGGCGTGCGCCGCTGTGGACCCGGCAGCGATCCGGCGGCGTGAATCCCCGGCGCCCGTGCGCCGGCGTGGCCCGGTGACGCGTGCCCGGTGCACGCGACACATGCCCGGTGCGCCCCGCCCGGGGGGGGGGGGGGCCCCCGGGCCCCCCCCCCGCCCCCCCCCCCCCCCCCCCCCCCCCCCCCCCCCCCGCCCCCCGGCCCCCCCCCCCCCCCCCCGGCCGCGGCCCCCCGGGGGCAAGGTCAACCAGCCAATCCGGGGGGGGGGCCAAAACAAAAAAC
>NZ_JBIBSF010000009.1:109837-177018 GCF_043077165.1 Streptomyces kanasensis | reverse complement strand
CGCTGCCGGGGCCGCCGGGGCGGGGGGGGGCCGGGGGGGGGGGCCGGGGGCCCCCCCCCCGGGGGGGGGCCCCCCCCCCGCGGGGGGGGCCGGGGGGGGGCCCGGGGGGGCGCCCCCCGCCGGCCCCTCAGCCCGTGACGTCGCCGGAGGCCAGGGCGGCCGTGTCGTCCGTCTCGTAGGCGAGCCGGTCGTCCACGTCCACCACCCCGTCGACGGTCTCGCAGAGCCGCACCAGTATCGGCACGAGGCTGCGGCGCTCCAGCATGCCGCTGAGGGTGACCGTCCCGTCGTTGACGTCGACCGTGACGGCCGACGGCGCCAGCCCCATCGTGCGGGTCACGACGTCCTCCAGGATCTCCTCCTGGATCGCGCGGTCGCGGCGCAGGAACAGCTGGAGCAGGTCCCTGCGGCTGAGCACCCCGATGATCCGCCCCGTACCGTCCACGACGGGCAGCCGCTTGATGCGCCGGCGCTCCATGACGCGGGCCGCCTCGACGGCGCTCCACTGGGGCCGCGCCACGACGGCGGGGCTGGACATCAGCCCCTCGGCGGTGTTGGTGTTCGGCCCCGGCTCGCCGGAGGTGTGCCGGTGCAGCAGGTCCGCCTCGGACACCACGCCGACCGGCCGGCCGTCCTCGTCGACGACGGGGACGGCGGTGATGCCGAACTCGTCGAGCAGCCGCGCGATCTCCTTGAAGGACGTGCCGCGCTGCACCGCGACGACCTCCGGTGTCATCAGATCGGCCACGCTGCGGTGCCTCATTCGCTCGCCCGTCCCTTCGCTCGGTCCCCCCACCGAGGATGGGGGACGCGCCGCCCGCGCGCGGCCGGCACTCGCCGGTGACACCCGGGAAACGGACGGAACGCCGCAACCGTCCCCGCCAGGCCGTCAGAGCACGCCGCTGCCGTGCGGGGCGTACATGTCGAGCAGCCGTTCCCGCGTCGCCTGCAACCGGTGGGACAGCACCTGCCCGACCCACTGCGTCAGCGCCAGTCCGAAGGGCGGCTCCGCCTCGCACAGCGCCCGCACCACCGCCGCGTCGAACTCGTAGGCCCGCACCAGGCTCATCGCCTCGGCGCCGAGCTCCCACTCGTACGGCGGGAAGAGCCACGACAGGCCGACGAGCTCGCCGTGGCCGAGCATCTCGATGACGGCGGGGCGGCGACTGCCCGGCACGCGCGAGTCCAGGTTGACCGCGCCCGTGCGGACCACCCAGAACCGGTCCGCGGGGCGGTGTTCGTCGAAGACCCGCTCGCCCGGCTCGAACGACACCTCCTCGGCGAGGGCCAGCAGCCGCTCCCGGTGCGGAGCGGGCAGGGCGTTGATCCTCGGTGCTGTGCTGCTCATGTGAACCTCCTGGTGGACCCGCGCACCAGCGTCGTCCGCGCCGCCGGAGCGCGGCGGTGCCACCGGGTGCGCCGGGCGCGCGCCCGGCCCCGTCCGTGCGCCCCGCCCGGTACGACGGTGTCTTTCGAGCCTACTCACCAACCGGCCGGTAGGCCCCGCCCGCGGACCCCCGGCCCGCGGACCCCGGACCCCCGGCCCGCGGACCGTGGACCCCGGCCCCCGGACCGTGGACCCCGGCCCCGCCCGGGCGACCGGCCGGCTCGTCGCCCGCCGACGTCCCCGATCGGGCTCCCGGGCCGTCCCGGCCGGTCCGGAGCCGCCCGTGGCTCGCCCACCGGCGCCCGCGGCCGGCCCGCAGCCGCCACGGCCGGCGCGGAACCGCCATGGCCGGTCCGCGCGCGGTCCCCGGACCGGTTCGTGGGCACCGCCCGCCCGCGGCCGTCGCCGTGCGGCTGTCCGGGGGCGCGGTTAGCGTGAGGCCATGTCCGGACCCGAGCCCCTGAGGAGTGACATCGGCCGCCGCGTGGCCGCCCGCCGCGAACAGCTCGGGCTGTCCCGCGAGGAGGTCGCCCTGCGCTCCGGGTCGGCCCCGGGTTACATCCAGTACCTGGAGGAACAGGCGGCAACCCCCGGCATGGGCTTCCTGCTGCGCCTGGCCGACGCCCTGGAGACCACCGCCGTCGCCCTCGCCGGCGGCACCACGGACCTGCCGCCCGGGATCGGGCACGCGGCCCTCCACCCGGAACTCGTCGAGCTGACCCCCGCCCAGTGCTGGACGCTGCTCGGCACCCACGGGGTCGGCCGGGTGGCCGTGACCACCCACGAGGGGCCCGCGATCCTCCCCGTGAACTACCTCGTCGCCCAGGGCGAGGTGGCGTTCCGCACCTCCTCCGCGTCCCTCCCGGCCAGGGCCGCCGGCGCGGAGGTCGCCTTCGAGGTGGACCACATCGACGAGGCGTTCAGCCGGGGCTGGAGCGTCCTCCTCGTCGGGGACGCCCGCACCGTCACGGAACCGGGCGCGGTCCACGAGCTGGCGGAGCGGGCGTACACCACTCCGTGGGCGGGCGCCGGGCGTGACCTGTGGGTCGCCGTCACGCCCCACCGGGTCAGCGGGCGGCGCATCGACGTCCGGCACGGCGACGACGCGCCGCTCCCCGAGGTCTGACGCACGAGGTCGGATCGGGCCGTGCGGGTGGGCCCGGGGCGGGTACCCGGTGCGGGCGACCGGGCGCCGCCCGGCGCGGATCCCGTCCCAGCAGGAGAACCCACCGGAGGTGGTCGTGATGGCGTCCGGCATGGACGAGGACCGCCTGCTCGCCGAGATCGAGCGGCTCCTCGCGCGCGAGGACCCCGAGCTCGACGCCACGATGTCGGCCCTCGGCAGGCAGCTGACCGGCGACCCCTTCGCACACGGCGGGTTCCCGGCCGACCGGCCGCGCGACCGGCCGCGCGACCGCCCGGCCGACGGACCGGACGGGCGGGACCCCCGCGACTGGCGCAAGGTCACCTTCCTCGTGGCGGTCGTGGTGGCGGTGGTCGGGCTGGTCCTCACGGCGGTGCTGACCCAACCCGGGGACCCCGCGACCGACCCGTCGCCACCGCCCGCCCCGCCACCCGCCGGCGCCCCCCTCCATCCCTGACCGCGCCGGGTGCCTCCGTGGCGGTGGTCGCCGCCCGGGGCGTCCGCACGCCTCCACGGCGGTCGTCCCTCCCCGCACCACCCGACCGCGGCCGTCACCCACCGGGACGTCACACGGCGGCCGGTGCCCCGCCGTCCGCGCCGCCGTCCGCGGGCTCCGCCTCGGGGTCGTCCGGCAGGCCGGGCAGCAGCAGGAGCAGGTCCGGCACCCCGCACACCCGTACGTACGGCGACAGCCCCGCCAGCACCGCGACGGCCTCCGGCCGGGCACCGGCCGCGCGCGCCGCCGCGCACAGCCCGTCCCTGCCCACCCAGCCCGAACCGAACGCCCCCCGGGTACAGGCGGTGATCTCCTGTCGTGTCACCCTCGCCATGACTGCCGTCCTCCCACCGCCGCGTCCGCCCCGTCACCCAACGCGATCGTACCGTCACGAGCGGGGAGGCTCCCCGGCCTTGCGGCCGGGGGCCCGGTGAACGATGCGGGACGTGCGGGGTACCTCCCCGCGACCGCGCGGGGAATTGCCCGGAGCACCCCGCCCAGCGGTCCGTCGCCCCGCTCAACGGCCGCTCGGCTGCGCTAGATTGATGCTGCGCGCCGACCCCGCCCCGTACGGCCGGGACGGCGCCCGAGCCGCCCCCGGCGGCCGCACCGACCACTTCGCGACACCCCACCGCCACCCATGCCGCCGACCTCTTCGCGCGCTCACACCTGGGGGAGCCATGGCAGACGACGTCACCCGTACCGAGATCGCCGACCACCTGTCCGCCGTCTTCGCCAACGGGGCGCTGAGCCGCAGCGACCTGCTCATCGCCGCCGCCGGGGCCCGCCCGGAGGTGCGCGCGGTCCTGGAGGGCCTGCCCGACCGCCGCTACACGGAACTGCGGCAGGTGTGGGAGGACCTTCCCGCGCTCCCCGTCGGGTCCTGAACCGGCGACCTGCCCACCGGCGACCTGCCCACCGGCGACCGGCCCACCGCCGGGAGGGGGGAAGCGCCGGAGAGACGCCTCCTGCGGGTGACCGGATGGTCGATTCGTCGAACAGCAGGTGGTCGCCGACGCGGATCTCCGAGGCGTGGACGTGCGGGCCCTCGACGGCGACGGGACTGTCCGGGGAGTGGCCGAGCAGCGTAGGGGCCCCGGTGTGGCCGGACTCGATCAGGGTTCGCAGGCCGTGCCGGACCAACCGGGTCGTCGTCGGTGCGGGGTCGCTCAGCCAGCGCGCCGCGACACCGGTGGCGATGTCGGGGTGGTCACGGCTGATGTCGTTGAGGTGGCTGGCCACTGGCCTGCGGACGTATTCGGAGTCATCCCGGTACAGCGCGTCGAGCAGGGGCAGTGCGGGTGTCGGATCCGCGATCGGCCCCGGAAGCCGGGGCGCCCGGGGCCGTCTCGGCCGCGTGCCCCCACTGGCCAGTCGGCGGACGTGGAGGTCGGGACGGGAGGTCCACGGCGTCATGACCCGGAGCGCGCGTTCCAGGTCGGCACGGAGGAAGGGCCGGACGGAGATCTCCGCGGTCAGGCGCGGGGCGAGTTCCGCAAGCAGGGCCATGCCCGTTCCCACCCGCGGCGTCTCTTGCCGCACCTGCCGAAGCAGCCTGGCTACGACAAGCACCGCGCCAGGCGGCCGAGCTGCTCCGCCGGGTCATCCGGCTCCTGGCCACCGAGACCACCGTGTGGAGCGACGACGTGCGGATCGTGGACTCCACGGCCGGTGGAGCGTGGCCGCACACGCGGGACCGTCAAACGCGACCGCGGCGGTCCGGCACCGCGACTCCATGGGGCAGCCCGTCCTGCGCTCACTGGCCGCCTGTGACCACTGACCCCTGGAACCGATCGTCTAGCGCCGCGCCCGGTGGGCGGCCTCGGCGACGTCCCGCGCGCGGGACGGCGGCAGCCGCAGCAGGTACACGGTTCTCCCCAGCACCGCGCGCACGCAGCCGCGCGGCACGTACCACGGCTCCCCGAGGCGCACCTCGGACAGGGGCGCGCTGTCGATCTCGCTGCCCCGGCTGTTGAGCAGCGTCAGCCGCCCTCCGGCGACCCGGATCCGGCCGGCCGTCGTCAGTTGGCGCCACCCCCGCCGGATGAGCACGCCCCGCTCCTCGAACTCCCGCTCGGCCACGCCGCGCCCCCAGTCCCCACCGTCGGCCCTGCGGGGACCATACCCGCGCCAGGACGGCGGGAAATGCACCCTCCGAACGTCATCGGCGCCACACCCGGCACCCGCGGGGCCGCCCGGCCGGGACGCGGGGGAGTGGCGCCCGCCGGCGGGATACACGCCCGCCAGCACCGTTGGTCCCCCTGATCTGGCGCCGGACGAGGGGGACAGTGTTACAAATGAGCGTGGCCGCATTCACAGACCGGTTCCGGGGCGTGTCGGTCCGGTCACTGGCCGAAAGGCTTCCCCGCAGCGTCGCCGGGCAGGTGTTCGCCCTGCAGGTGACGCTGATCGTGCTGCTGGTGCTCGGCGCCGTCCTCGCCCTCCTCCTGCAGTCGCGGTACGACGGCGAGCGCGAGGCCCGCAACCGGTCCCTCGCCGTGGCCGAGACCTTCGCCCACTCCCCGGGCCTGCTGGAGGCGCTGGAGACCCCCGCCCCGTCCCAGCAGCTCCAGCCGCTCACCGAGACCGCCCGCCGGCGGGCGGGCGTGGACTTCATCGTCGTCATGGACACCGACGGCATCCGCTACACCCACCCTCAACCCGAGCGGATCGGGCAGCGCTTCGTCGGCACCATCGAGCCGTCCCTCGCCGGCCGGGTCCTCACCGAACGCGTCCAGGGGCCGCTCGGCGACGAGGTGCAGGCCGTCGTCCCGGTCACCGACGCGGACGGCCGGGTCGTCGCCCTCGTCTCCGCCGGGCTCAAGGTCGCCAACGTCACCGGCGTCGTCAACCGCCAGCTGCCCGTCATCCTCGGCACGAGCGCCGCGGGGCTCGCCGTCGCGACCGCCGGCTCGGCCCTCGTCACCCGTCGCCTGCGCCGCCAGACCCACGGCCTCGGCCCCGCCGAGATGACCCGTGTGTACGAGCACCACGACGCGGTCCTGCACGCCGTCCGCGAGGGCGTCGTCATCGTGGGCGGCGACGGCCGCCTCGTCCTCGCCAACGACGAGGCGCTACGGCTCCTGAAGCTCCCGCCGGGGGCCGAGGGCCGGCACGTCTCCGAGCTGCCCGGCCTCGACCCGCGGATCGCCGAGCTGCTCGGGTCCGGGCGGCCCGCCACCGACGAGGTCGTGCCCGCCGCCGGGCGGCTCCTCGCCGTCAACCAGCGCCTCACCCACCCCTACGGAGGGCCGGGCGGCACCGTCGTCACCATCCGCGACACCACCGAACTGCGCGCCCTCACCGGCCGCGCCCAGGTCGCCCGCAAACGCCTCAACCTGCTGTACGACGCCGGCGTGGGCATCGGCACCACCCTCGACGTGGGCCGCACCGCCGAGGAGCTGGCCGAGGTCGCCGTGCCGCGCTTCGCCGACTACGTCACCGTCGACCTCGCCGACCCCGTGCTGCGCGGCGAGGAACCCACCGGCAGCAGCACCGAGATGCGCCGCACCGCCTCCCGCGGCATCCGGGACGAGCACCCGCTCTACACGGTCGGCCGCATGATCGCCTTCGTGCCGTCCACGCCCCAGGCCAAGGGCTTCGGCTCCGGCCGCGCCGAGCTGGTGCCCGACCTGTCCCGCGCGCCCGGATGGCAGGCGCAGGACCCGGAGCGGGCGGGGCGGATCGTCGAGTACGGCATCCACTCCCTGATCACCGTGCCGCTCAAGGCCCGCGGGGTGGTCCTCGGCGTCGCCAACTTCTGGCGCTCCGAGAAGCCGGAGCCCTTCGAGGACGAGGACGTCACGCTCGCCGAGGAGCTCGTCGCCCGCGCCGCGGTGGCCATCGACAACGCCCGCCGCTACACGCGCGAGCACGCCATGGCCGTCACCCTCCAGCGCTCCCTCCTGCCGCGGGCGCTGCCCGAGCAGAGCGCCGTGGAGGTCGCCCACCGGTACCTGCCCGCCCAGTCCGGCGTCGGCGGCGACTGGTTCGACGTGATCCCGCTGCCCGGCAGCCGGGTCGCCCTCGTCGTCGGCGACGTCGTCGGGCACGGCCTCCACGCCGCCGCCACCATGGGCCGGCTGCGCACCGCGGTCCACAACTTCTCCACCCTCGACCTGCCGCCCGACGAACTCCTCGGCCGGCTCGACGACCTCGTCGGCCGCATCGACCAGGACGAGGCCGAGGCCGGCTACGGCGGCCCCGACGGCGGCGCCGGCATGACCGGGGCCACCTGCCTGTACGCCGTGTACGACCCGGTCACGCGGCGCTGCGCGCTGGCCCGCGCCGGGCACCCCATGCCCGCCCTGGTCCACCCCGGCGGCCACGTCGAGTACCCCGACCTGCCGGTGGGCCCGCCGCTGGGGCTGGGCGGCATCCCGTACGAGACGGCCGAGCTGGAGCTCGCCGAGGGCAGCCAGCTGGTCTTCTACACGGACGGCCTCATCGAGGAGCGCACCCGCGACATCGACGTCGGCCTCGACCTGCTGCGGCTGGCCCTCGCCCCGCCCGACGGCGTCGACCGCACCCCGGAGGAGAGCTGCCGGGCCGTGCTCGACGCCCTGCTGCCGGCCCGCCCCAAGGACGACGTCGCGCTCCTCATCGCCCGGACCCGGAGCCTCGGCCCCGACCGCGTCGCCGACTGGGACGTGCCCTTCCACCCCGGCGCCGTCTCGGGACTGCGGGCCGCCGCCGCCGAGCAGCTCGCCACCTGGGGCCTGAGCGACGCGGCCTTCACCACCGAGCTGATCCTCAGCGAACTGATCACCAACGCCATCCGCTACGGCACCGCCCCGGTCCACGTGCGCCTCATCCACGACCGCGTCCTCACGTGCGAGGTGTCCGACGGCAGCAGCACCTCCCCGCACCTGCGGTACGCGGCCACGACCGACGAGGGCGGCCGGGGGTTGTTCCTCGTGGCCCAGCTCTCCGAGCGCTGGGGGACCCGCTACACCGGGCAGGGAAAGGTCATCTGGGCCGAGCAGCAGCTGACCGGGCCGGGCGCCGCGTTCGGCGCAGGACGCGGAGCGGAGTTCTTCCTCGACGCCCTCGACGCCGACCCCCTCTGACAGCCCCGACCCGACGCGACACGCCCCGAGCCGGCCGCCCCGACCCGACCCGGCACGCCCCGACCCGCCCCGACCCCGACCGGCCCCGGCCCCGACCGGCCCCGGCCCCGACCGGATCCGACCCCCGCCCCGGGCCGACCGACCGCGACCCGCTTCCCGGGGACGGCCGCCGCGCGGTCCGACCCGACCGGCCGACACCCCCTAGGCTCGGCAGGCATGTTCACCCCCACCGGACCGACCGCCGTGGAGCTGGCCGTGCAGGCGCTCTCCTCCACCCAGCGGGGATACGACCTGCTCGCCCCGAAGTTCGACGAGACACCCTTCCGCACGCCGCCGCAGGTCCTCGACGCCGTGGCCGACGCCCTGCGCCCCCTCGGCCCCTTCCGCCGCGGGCTCGACGTGTGCTGCGGCACCGGGGCCGGCACCGCCGTCCTGCGGGAGCTGTGCCGCGAGCGGGTGACCGGGGTGGACTTCAGCGCGGGGATGCTGGCGCGGGCCCGCGCCGCGCTCCCGCCCGAACGGGGCCGCCCGGACCCCGGATGGGTACGGGCCGACGCGCGGGCGTTGCCGTTCCGTGAGGCGTTCGACCTCGCCGTGAGCTTCGGCGCGTTCGGGCACTTCCTGCCCGCCGAGCGGCCGGGGCTCTTCGCCGGGGTCCACGCCGTGCTGCGGCCCGGCGGGCGGTTCGCGTTTCCCGTGGCGGCGCCGCCACGCCCGGGGTCGGCGGCGTACTGGGCGCTGTGGGGCTTCGACGCGGCGATGCGCGTGCGCAACGCGCTGTGGCGGCCGCCCTTCGTGATGTACTACCGCACCTTCCGGCTCCCCGACGTCCTCGCGGACCTGGGCCGGGCCGGCTTCGACACGGCCCTCCTGCCCCTGCCCGCGCTCGGGACCCGCGCGGACGGGGCGCCGCGCTGCCGCCTGGTCGTGGCGCGCCGCCCCGGCTGACGGCGGGGCGGCGCGACGCGGGGCGGGACCGGTGTCAGGAACCTCTGCCGACCTCCTTGTTCACGGCGGCGGGGGAGTCGTACTCCTTGTCGGGCATGGACTTCAGCGCGTCCACGACCTTCTCGCTGGCGCCGTGCTCCTCGGCCTGACGGACGATGTCGTCCTTGGAGGCCGGGTAGCTGACGCCGCCCAGGTTCTTCTGCATCTCGATGGGGTTCACAGCCATGGCCGCCGAGTACCACCGGCATGTGCGGTCACACCTCCCGGCGTTCCGCAGGGCGAAGCCATCACGGTTGCATCACAATGTCGTGTGAAGGTCGGTCAGTGCGGGCATATCCCCGCGCGGGGGGCGGTGCCCCGCGTCCGGACGCCGCCGTGCCGCCCGACCTCTTCGCAAGCCCCCGGGAGACGTGCGTCGCCGTCCTCCCTCACCCCATGGCGTCGGAAAGGCAGGTACGCCCCATGCTGTTGGCGCATCCCGCTGTGCTTCGCGAGCTCGTGGCCCGGTACGAATCCCTCTGCGCCGCCGCGCAGGAGCGCGCCATCGCGCCGGATCTGCAACGCCGCCTGGAGGACGTGACGTACACGCTGTGCGTGACCACCGGGACCCGGCAGCTGGAGCACGCGCTGGCCGCCGCCCGCGCCAGGCTCGCCGCGACGGCGGCCGGCTGACGGGAAGGGTTCGGCGGCCCCGGCCCAGGGGTAGACCGGGGCCGCCACGGGTGTCCGCAGGGGAGAGCGGAGCACCCGGTGACGAACACGAGGGCGGCGCGAGGAGGGAGCGCCGCCCCGCCGTGTTCGGTCAGCGGGCACCGCGTGGCGCCTATCGGTGCCGCGGTGTCGTGCGAGCAGTAAATATATATACCGTTGAGTAAGCAAGAGCATGAAAAATTTCATGCTCGCCGATGGCCGGAAAAAGCCGGTGCCGCCCGACCGCACCGGGCCCACCGGGACACCCGCCGGAGCGCCGGACGAAGCCGCCCGCGCACCGGCCGCCCTCAGTCGTCGATGAAGAAGTCGTGCTGCATCGCGACCTGCTCGTAGCCCTCCAACCGCGCCTGCGTGCGCTCCGGTTCGGCGTCCGCCATCGCCTGGAGCACCGCCGCCGACAGCACCCCGGGCGCCGCGTACGAATCGAACACCAGCCGCGCGCCGGCCGGCGCCGTCAGGGCCACGTCCGCGGCCTCCACCAGCGGTCCCATGGTCAGGTCAGTGATCAGCGCCACACGCAGCCCCGTGCTGCGCGCCGCACGCACCGCCGCCAGCGTCTCGTTCGCGTGCCGCGGCATGGCGAAGGCCAGCGCCCAGGAACCGCCCGCCTCCCGCGCCTGGAGCAGCGTGTCGTACGCGACGCTGCCGCCCCGCGTCACCACCCGCACGTCGGGGTGGATGCGCCGGGCCGCGTAGGCGAAGTACTCCGCCAGCGACACCGAGATCCGTAGCCCCACCACCGTCAAGGGCACGGAATGAGCCAGCTGCCGGCCCACCTCCAGCACCTGCCGGGGATCGGCGAGAACCCGCCGCAGGCTCTCCAGGTTCTCGATCTCCGCGTCGATCGCCGCCTGGAGCTCGTTGTGCCGCACCCCCTCGCGCGCGTCCGGGGAGCCCGCCACCGCGCTCAACGCGATCGGCTGGAGCGCCTCCCGCAGCGCGGGGAAGCCGCTGTACCCGAGCGAGGTGGCGAACCGCGTGACCGACGGCTGGCTCACCCCGGCCCGGTCGGCCAGGTCCGTGATCGACAGGAACGCCGCCTCCGTCAGGTGGTCGACCAGGTACTGCGCGATGCGCCGCTGCCCCGGGGACAGTCGGTGCCCCGTGAACAGGGCCCGCACCCGTTCCGCCGGCGTCGGATCCGGCTCCGGGGCCTGCCGTCCCTGCCTGATCGCGGCCGCCTGCGCTCGCGCCTGCTGCCCGGATGGCACTGATGGCACGATCCGCCTCCTTCTCGTCCCAATTGCGCACAACATAACGCACGCCCGGTCCGCCCCCACCGGGCCCGCTCCCCTCCACCGGAGTGCGGCCGCCCCCCGACCGGGCGCATCCTGGCTGTGTGACCCGGTACGGAGCCCCCGGCCACGTCCCGCCCCCGTCGGACGCGGCGGGACGGGGCGGCGGGCCGCCGGACGACGGCCGCGCCACCGACACCCTGGCCATGGCGCTGGCGCCCGCCGCCGTCGACGCCATCGACTCCGTCGGCGGCTACGCCGGCGGCGTGTACCTGCGCTCCCGCTCCACGGGCCTGCTCCGCCTGGCCGTCCTCGCCGGACTGCCCGTGGACCTGTTCCGGCCCTGGTGGCGCATGCACATCAACCGGCCCTTCCCGGTCGCCGAGGCGTTCCGCTCCGGACACCCCGTCCACCTCGCCGACGCGGAAGAGTCGATGCGCCGCTTCCCCCAGCTCATGGCCGGTCTGCCCTACCCCTTCGGCTCCCTCTACGTCCCCGTCGCCGCCGGCCGCGACCGGTACGGTGTCCTCGTCGCCCTGCGCCCCGCCACCCCCGGCCGGCCCGTCGACGCCGCCGACCGCCAGCGCATGCGCAACGCCGCCTCCCGCCTCGGCGCGGACCTCGCCCGCCTCGACACCGCAGGCACCCGCGTCGCCTGGGACCGCGAGCCGGCGCCCGTCCAGCTCCCGGCGGGCGCCACGCCCCCGGTCCGCGTCGGGCACCTGGAGTGGCGCGTCGACAGCGGCACCCTGACGGCCGACGCCGAACTGTGCCGCATCCTCGGCGCCGACCCCGACGGTTTCCCCGGCACCGTCGCCGGACTGGAGGCGCTCCTCGCCCCCGAGGACGTCTACGGCCTGTGGGCCACCGCCCACCAGCTCACCACGGCCACCGACCCCGACCGCCCGGCCGCCCGCCGGGTCTGGCTGAGCGGCCGCGACGGCAGGCCGCACCTGCTCGAACTGGCCCGCCGCCGCGTCCCGTCCACGGCCCACGGCCCCGACCCCTACCCGGCGCACCTCACCGGAGTCCTGGTCGACTCCGGCACCGGCCCGATCGTCGCCGCCGCCGCGGACCGGCTGGCCACCGGGGTCCTCTCCCTCGACCGGCTCGGCCGCGTCACCTACGTCAGCCGCCGCGCCGAGACCCTGCTCGGCCAGGGCCGCCCGACCCTCCTCGGGCGCGTCCTGTGGGAGGCCCTGCCCTGGACCGGCCGGCCCGCCTACGAGGACCACTTCCGCGCCGCGCTCATCTCCGCCGACCCCGTGCACTTCCTCGCGCACCGCGCCGCCTCGTCCTGGCTGTCGGTCTCCCTGCACCCCGGCCACGACGGTCTCACCGTCACCCTCTCCGCCGTCGACGAACCCGTCTACGCCCCTCGCTCCGTCGCCGCCCCCGGCGGGGGCCTCGGCTCCCCGGCGGACCGCGCCGCCGTCCTCTACCGGCCCGTCGCCCTCGCCATCGCCCTCACCGAGGCCGTCACCGCCCGCCAGGTCTCCGAGGTCGTCACCGAGGAACTCCTGCCGGCGTTCGGCGGCCGGCAGCTCGCCATCTACCTGCTGAGCGAACGCCACCTCCACCTCGCCTGGGAGACCGGCTTCCCCCAGGGATTCCTCGACCGGTTCGACGGCGTCGGCCTGGACGCCCGACTGCCCGGCGTCGAGACGCTCACCTCCGGCCGGCCGATCTTCTTCGAGTCCATGCAGCGCCTCGCCGCCGCCTACCCCGGCATCCCCCTCGACGCGCACGTCGGCGCCCGCGCCTTCCTCCCCCTCATCGCCTCTGGCAGGCCCGTCGGCTCCTGCATCCTCGGCTTCGACCAGCCCCGCGGCTTCAGCCCCGAGGAGCGCACCGTCCTCACCGCCCTCGCCGGACTCATCGCCCAGGCCCTCCAACGGGCGCGGCGCTACGACTCCGAGGCCGCCCTCGCCCGCGGACTGCAGGACGCCCTCCTGCCCCACCGGCTCCCCCGCCTGCGCCACGTGAACACCGTCGGCCGTTACCTGCCCGGCACCCAGGGCATGGACGTCGGAGGCGACTGGTACGACGTGGTCGAGACCCCGCGCGGCCTCGCCCTCGTCATCGGCGACGTGCAGGGGCACGGCGTGTCGGCCGCGGCCACGATGGGCCAGCTGCGCAGCGCCGTACGGGCCTTCGCCCTCGCCGGGCACGACCCGAGCGAGGTCATGAGCGGCACCAACCGCCTCCTCATCGACCTCGACCCCGGCCAGTTCGCCAGCTGCTGCTACGGCGTGCTCGCGCCGGAGACCGGACTCCTCCAGGCGGTGCGCGCCGGTCACCTCCCGCCGCTGCTGCGTCACCCGGACGGTCGAACCGAGGTCGTCGACCTTCCCGGCGGGGTCGTCCTGGGCGTCGACGCGGACGCCCGGTACCCCGTCACCGACCTGCGGCTGCCCCCGAGCGGGGTGCTCGCCCTGTTCACCGACGGACTCGTCGAGCAGCCCGGCGTCGACATCGACGTGGGGATCGAACGGGTGCGCGCCGCGCTGTCCGGCGTCGGCCCCGCCTCCCTGGCCGCGACGGCCGACGCCCTCATCGCCGGGGCCGGCCAGGCCGAGGACCGGGCCGACGACATCGCCCTGCTCCTGGCCGCCCGCTGGTCCGACCGCGCCGCACCCGGCCCCGCCGGCGCACCGGGTGGTGCGGACGGGGGCGGTCCGGAGCTCGGCGGGGACGGTCCGCACGCTGCCGGGGGCGGTCCGCGGACCGATGGCCGCGGTGCGCACGGCGGAGGGGCCGGCCGGTGAGCCGGCGTCCGCGCGGCCGGCCGGTGACCCGGCCGGACCACCGCGGTTGTGGCCCCGTGAGCGGCGGCCGAGGATGGGGACGACGGACGAGGCAGGTGCCATGGGCGCGGTGAACGCAGCGGAGGGCTCCGACTTCCGAGGCCCCCTGGACGCGACGAGAGCGGCGACGGCCGTACTGGACGCCGACAACCGCATCGTGGGCTGGAGCCCCGCGGCCGAACGGCTGCTCGGCTACCCGCCCGACGAGGCGCTCGGCCACCCCATCGGCCGCCTCGTCGTGGACCGCGCGGGCGCCTACCAGATCGCCACCGAACTCCCCGGCGCCGCCCACGCCCGCCGCCAGGTGCTCCACATGCGTCACCGCGACGGCCGCATCATCCGCGTCACCACCGCGACCCTGCCGCTCTCCCACGGCGAGGCGGGCCCCGCCCGGCTCCTCGCCGTGGCCGACGCCGACGACACCGAACGCTGGGAAGCCCTCCAGTCGATGCTCCGGGGCCTGGCCACCCAGTCGCCCGTCGGCCTCGCCATCTACGACACCGAGCTGCGCGTCGTGTGGACCAACTTCGCCCTCTACCGCGAGATGGGCAGCTCCCAGTACGCCGGGCTCGGCCCCGACGACATGGTCACCGCCGGCGAGGTCCTCTCCGCCGGGTACCCGCCGACCCTGGAGGAGACCATGCGCCGGGTCCTCGACTCGGGGGAGCCGGTCATCGAACTGCACTACCGGGGCCGCCCGCCCGTCGACCCGGACCACGACCACGTCTGGTCCTGCTCGTACTACCGGCTCCAGGACACCGACGGCACCGTCCTCGGCGTGTGCGAGGAGACCGTCGACATCACCGACCGCTACCTCGCCCAGCAGCGCCTCGACCTCCTCGTCCGGGCCGGCGGTCTCGTCGGCACCACCCTCGACATGAGCCGCACCGCCCGGGAGCTCTCCGCCGTCGCCGTCCCCCAGTTCGCGGACAGCGTCACCGTCGACCTGGTCGACGCCGTACTGGAGGGCGACCAGCCCGCGCCGGGCACCGCGCGCTCCGGCCGGCTCGTCCGGGTCTGGGGGCGACCCGGCGCCGCGGCGGCGGACCGCGGCGCGCCCGCCGGCGGCCCGGACGGCGCGGCGCCGCCCACCGGCGCCGCGCGGTCGCCGGCCCCGGACGGCCCGGCGACCGGTTCCGATGAGGCCGGTTCCGCTGACGCCGGTTCGGACGACACCGGTCTCGTTGACACCGGTCCCGTTGACACCGGTCCCGACGGGAGCAGGGCCGACGGCGTCGGCCCGGCCGCCCGCGAGGCCGTCGCGTACCCGCCCGACGCGCCCCAACTGCGCTGCCTGGCCACGGGGCACGCCGTCGTCACCGGCCGGGGCCCCTCCTCCCTCGTCGTGCCGCTGCGCACCGACGGCGCGCCCCTCGGCGTGGTCACCTTCCACCGTGAACGGCACCCCGACCCGTTCGACGCCGACGACCTGCCCGTCGCCGACGAGCTCGTCGCCCGCACCGCCGTCTGCATCGACAACGCGCGCCGCTTCACCCGGGAGCACACCGCCGCGCTGACGCTCCAGCACAGCCTGCTGCCCCGCAACCTGCCCCGGCTCTCCGCCGTCGACTTCGCCCACCGCTACCTGCCCGCCGACAGCAAGTCCGGCGTCGGCGGCGACTGGTTCGACGTCGTCACCCTCTCCGGCGCGCGCGTCGGGCTCGTCGTCGGCGACGTCGTCGGCCACGGCCTCGGCGCCGCCGCCACCATGGGACGGTTGCGCACCAGCGTCCGCGTCCTCGCCCGGCAGGACCTCGCCCCCGACGAACTGCTCACCCGCCTCGACGACCTCATCACCCAGGCCGCCGAGGAGGAGGCCGCCGCACCCGGCTCCGTCACCGGCGGCCCCCCGCCCGCCGCCGGACGCGGAGTCGGCGACATCCCCGACGACCAGGCCGTCGGAGCCACCTGCCTGTACGCCGTGTACGACCCGGTCACCGGCGTCTGCCGGCTCGCCCGCGCCGGACACCCCGCGCCCGTCGTGCTCGACGCCGCGACCGGCGCCGTCACCGTCCCCGACGTCCCGCCGGGGCCGCCCCTGGGCCTCGGCGGCCTCCCCTTCGAGACCGTCGAGCTCCACCTCCCCGAGGGGAGCCTCCTCGCCCTGTACACCGACGGACTCGTCCGTGACCGCGACCGTGACCCCGACACCGGGCTCGACGGACTCGGTGTCCTCCTCGCCGACCACCGCGACCGCCCCCTGCCCGAGCTGTGCGACCGGGTCGTCACCGCCCTCCTGCCGGGCCCGGTCGAGGACGACGCCGCCCTGCTGCTGGTCCGCACCCGGATGCTCGACGGCGACAGCATCGTCACCTGGGACCTCGCCGCCGGACCGGAGGAGGTCGGACGCGCCCGCGCCCTCGCCGCCCGGCAGGTCGCCGCGTGGGGGCTGGACGAGCTCGGTTTCACCACCGAGATCGTCGTCAGCGAACTCGTCACCAACGCCCTGCGCTACGCCGCCGGTCCCGTCCAGCTGCGTCTCGTCCGCGACCGCTCCCTGTTGATCTGCGAGGTCTCGGACACCGGCCACACCGCGCCCCACCTGCGCCGGGCCGCCATCGACGACGAGGGCGGCCGCGGGCTCTTCCTCGTCGCCCAGATGACCCAACACTGGGGCACCCGCTACACCGCCACCGGCAAGACCATCTGGGCCGAACAGGTCCTGCCCCCGCCGTAGGGGGTCCCGCCGGTGTTCCGCCGGGTTTGCGGACCGCGGCGACGGCAATCCGTTGAGTGCGCACCGCGCCCAGCGCGCACCCGCGCCCCGCGCGCGCCCCGCGCACCGCGCCCGCGCAGACGCCGTACGAACGACGGGAGCCCACCATGGCAGCGTCCGCCCCGACCACCGCCGCCCGGCGGGCGTGAGCGACGTCCGTGCGCCTCGCCCACGTGCGCCCCACGGACCCCGGCTACACCCGCGTCCGCCACGGGCGCGGCTTCCGCTACCTGGACACCGCGGGCCGGCCCCTGCGCGACCCGGCCGAACTCGACCGCGTCAAGGGCCTCGTCATCCCCCCGGCCTGGCAGGACGTCTGGATCTGCGCCCGCCGCAACGGCCACCTCCAGGCCGTCGGCACCGACGCCGCGGGCCGCCGCCAGTACCTCTACCACCCGGCGTTCCGCGCCCAGCAGGAGCAGAGCAAGCACGACCACGTCCTCGACGTGGCCGAGACGCTGCCACGTGTGCGCGAAGCGGTGGAGGCGGCGCTCGGGGACCGGGGCCTCACCCGTGAGCGGGTCCTCGCCACCGCCGTACGCCTCCTCGACCTCGGCTTCTTCCGCATCGGCAGCGAGCGGTACGCCGACCGGAACCAGACCTACGGCCTGACCACCCTGCTGCGGGACCACTCCCGGTGCAGCCGCGGCGAGGTCCTGCTGAGCTACCCGGGCAAACACGGCAAGCAGCGCCTCCACGTGGTCGCCGACCCGCCCACCTGCCGCAGTCTCACCGCGCTCATCCGCCGCCGCGACGACGGCGACCGGCTCCTCGCCTACCGGGAGGGCCGCACGTGGCGCGAGGTGAACGGCGCCGACGTCAACGCCTACCTGCGTGACCTCGCCGGCATCGAGGTCACGGCGAAGGACTTCCGCACCTGGCACGCCACCGTCATGGCGGCCGTCGCCCTCGCGGTCTCCCAGGCCGTGGCGCACAGCGAGACGGCCCGTCGCCGCGCCATCGCCCGCGCCGTCCGCGAGGTCTCCGGCTACCTGGGCAACACGCCCGCCGTGTGCCGCGCCTCCTACATCAACCCGCGGGTCGTCGAGCTGTACGAGGAGGGCGTCACCGTCGCCGCGGCCCTCCCGGGGCTCGGCGCCGACACCACGCACGGCGTGCCCGCCACCCAGGGCCCCGCCGAACAGGCCGTCCTGCGCATGCTGCGCACGGGACGCCCGCCCGGCGCCTGACCGCCCCCTGACCTGACCGCCACCGCACCCCTAAGGCCAGGACGGCTCCCTGCGGGGGACGACGACGATCTCGCCCGCCACGCTGCCGGCCGGCACCGACAGGGCGTAGAGCACCGCGTCGGCGACCACGTCCGGGCTCTGCAGCATCGACACGTCCGCGTCGGGGAAGCGGTCCATGATGAACGGCGTCTCCATGCCGCCCGCGATGATCCCCGTCACGCCGATGCCCGGGCAGTCGCGCTGCGCCTCCTTGAAGAGCGTGTGGGTGAACGCCCGCAGTCCGGACTTGCCCGCCGCGTACGGACCGGCCTCCGTCCACGTGCGGTTGGCGGCGGTCGACAGGATGTTCACGATGTGCCCGCCGCCGCGGGCCACCATCCGCCGGTAGGTCTCCAGGCAGAGGTACACCGGGCCCAGCAGGTTCGTGGTGACCACCCGGGTGACCTCGTCCGCCGTCAGGTGCTCGATCGGCTTCGACACGTCGACGGCGGCGTTGTTCACCAGCACGTCCACGCCCCGGCCGGCCCCGTCCAGCTCGCGGAAGACCCCGGCCACCGCGTCGGGGTCCCGCACGTCCAGCTCCACGAAGCGGGCGTCACCCCCGTCGCCGTTGAGCTCCTCGCACAGTTCCCGGGCCAGCTCCTTGCGGACGTCGGCCACCAGGACCGACGCGCCCGCGCCGGCCAGCCGCCGGACGATCGACGCCCCGAGGCCCCGCGCGCCCCCCGTCACCAGGGCCTGCCTGCCGTGCAGGTCCACGCGCACTCCACCGCTGCTCATGCCGCCTCCGCCTTCCGTGGGTGTGGTGCCACTGCCACCCACTGTGACCCGGGCATCGCGCTCCGGCACCCCGGACGGTTCCTGTGAGCAACCCCACCCGAGGCGCCGGAACCCAGGCGGCACAAGGGCCCCACGCCCGGCGCGCCCGGCCGGCGCCCTCCGGAGCGGCGCAGGTCACGGCCGGGGCGACGGCGGGCCTGCCACCATGGGCGACGCACATTTCCCGGTGGCGGGGCCGCGCAGCGCGGCCGGTGTCGACCGTCCGCCCCGATCCGCCATTCGAGCCCCCGATAGACGTGTCACACTCTCCTGCCCCCGTCCTCCCCTCCGCCCCCGCCGCGTCCGCCGACCGCTCGCCCTGGCGGTCGCTCCGGTACCGCAGCATGCGCTGGTGGTCCGTCGCCAACTTCGTCTCCAACGCCGGTACCTGGATGCAGCTGACCGTGCAGAACCTGCTGGTCCTGCAGATCACCGGCTCCGCCGCGGCGACCGGCCTCTCCCTCTCCGTGCAGGCGGCACCCGGCCTCCTGATGGGCGTGGCCGGCGGCGCGGCCGTCGACCGCTGGCCGCGCAAGGTCACCGCCGCCGTCAGCCAGGCCCTCCTCGGCGCGGTCGCCTTCACCACCGCCGTCCTCGTGGTCTCCGACCGGCTCGGGCTGGGCGTGCTCATGGCGCTCGCCGCCGTCACCGGCCTCATCGCCACCGTGGACGGTCCCGCCTGCGCCCTGCTCGGCAACGACCTCGTCCGCACCGAGGACGTGCCGTCCGCCATCGGCGTCGGCTCACTCGTCCACAACGCCGGCCGGCTGGCCGGCGCCGGCCTCGCGGGGGTCACCGTCGCCTTCCTGGGCACGGCCGCGGCGTACGCGGCGAACGGCCTGTCGTTCCTCTTCGTGGCGGCCGTGATCCCCTTCCTGCGCCCCCTGCGGGCCACCGCCCCGGAGGCGCCGCGCACCCGGCGGCCCCGCGCCCGTGCCGGGCGGCGCGGCAAGGACGGCGGGGCTCGCGGCGCGGGCCGCGACGGGGGCATGACGGTCCGGCAGGGGCTGGTCTTCTTCGCCCGCCGCCCGCGGCTCGTGGGCCTCGCCGTGGTCACCGGCGTCAGCTCGGTGCTCGGGCGGAACTACGGCCTCACCCTCGCCGTACTCGTCACCGGACCGCTCGCCGGCGGGGCGGAGGCCTTCGGCGCCGTCTCCACCGTCCTCGCGGTCGGCGGCATCGTGGGCGCCGTGCTGGGCGCCCGGCTGCGCAGGCCCTCCGTGCGCCTGGTGGGCGTGCTCGCCGCGTCCGGCGGCCTGCTCCAGGCCGCCGCCGGCCTGTCGCCGTCCCTGGCGGTGCTCATGGTCCTCGTCCTGCCCATGGCCGTCGTGGAGTCCCTCTCCGACACGGCCGGCACCACCGTCCTGCAGACCGACCCGCCGCCGCACCTGCGCGGCCGCGTGCTGGGAGTCTGGGGCAGCGTGCGCACGGTGTGGGCCCTCGCCGGACCACCGGTGCTGGGCCTGCTCATGGAACTGGCCGGGGCCCGCGGCGCCCTCGTGGCGGGCGGCCTGCTGATCGCCGCGGTCATCGCCGCCGGGTACGCCACCCGGACCCGCCGCGCCCCGGTCCCGGTGCCCGTGCCCGCCGCCGTACCGGTCCTCGCCGAGCGCCCGGCCGCGCTGGGCACCGCGGCCTGACCGGGCGGCCCCCGCACGGCACCACCCGCCCTGGTGGGCACACGGCCCCCGGGGCGTGGGACGGCGCGGAGGAGGCCGGGCGCGCTCCGGCCCCGGCCACCGGACGCCCGGGGGGCCGTTCCCGGGCCGGTGCGCTCCGGTCCCCAGGCCGGTGGACACCGCGTCCCCGGCCACCGGGCCGAGTGCGCGGTGCCGGTCGGCGTACGCCCGTCAGCCGGTGGGGTGGCGCGCGGAGGTCGCCGCCGCCCGCGCCGCGCGGTGCGCCAACTGCGTCGTGGAGCGCCCGTCCAGGTAGGGGAGGACCACCGCCTGGCCGCCCCACGCCCGGAGCACCTCCGCTTCCGGCAGGTCCTCCGCCGAGTAGTCGCCGCCCTTCACCCAGACGTCGGGCCGCAGCCGCGTCAGCAGCTCCGCCGGGGTGTCCCCGTCGAAGACCGCCACCGCGTCGACGCTGCCCAGCCCCGCCAGGACCCGCGTACGGTCCGCGATCGGGTTCAACGGCCGGCCCGGCCCCTTCAGCCGGCTCACCGACGCGTCGGAGTTCACACAGACGATCAGGCAGTCGCCGATCCGCCGGGCGCTCTCCAGCAGACCCACGTGGCCGGCGTGCAGCAGGTCGAAGCACCCACCGGTCGCCACCACGGTCCCGCCGCGCGCCCGTACCCGCTCCGCCACCGCGAAGGGGTCGGTCACCGGCGCCGCGTGGCGCCCGGCCGACGGCGGCGTCCGCCACAGCGCGGGGTTGCCCGCACCGCCCGCCGCGACGAACGCCGCCGCCTCCGCGACACCCCGCTGCACGGCCTCCTCCGGCAGCGCACCGTCCGCCAGCGCGGCGGCCGTGGCCGCGGCGAAGCAGTCACCGGCACCGCACGCGTCACCGGACGCCCGGTACGGCGCCGGCACCAGCATCGGCGTACCGGCGTCCGGCCCCGGCCGGGTCAGCAGCACGCCCCGCTCGCCGAGCGTCACGGCGACGGCGGCGGCCCGCCACCGCTCCGCGAGCCCCGAGCCGCGCTCCGCGTACGCCCGCAGGGACTCGCCGCCCGCGCCCGGCTCCAACGACCGCGTCTCCGCCGCGTTCGGCGTGACGATCCGCACGCCCGGCACCGGCGCCCCGCCCCGCGGGTGCGGATCCCACACGAGCGGCACGCGCGGGGCGATCGCCGCCAGCTGCTCGCGGACCGCGCCCGCCGTACGCCGCCCGTAGTCGGCCACGAGCACCGCCTGGGCGGCGGCCAGCGTCTCGCGGACCGCGTCGTCCGGCCGCCCCGGGGCGCCGCCGCCACGGTCGATCCGCACCAGCGGCCGGCCCGACGCCAGCACCCGGGTCTTGACCGGCAGCGTCCCGCGCAGGGGCAGTTCGACGAGCCGGACGCGGCCCTCCAGGGAGCGGCGCACCGCGTCGCTCGCCGGGTCGTCGCCCAGCGCGGTCACGAGGACGACCTCACGGCCGCCGCGCGTGGCCAGCGCCGCCGCCAGCGCCGCGCCACCGGGCCGCCGGTGGTCCCCCGTCACGTCCACGACCGGTGCGGGCGCGTCCGGCGCCAGCCGCGTCGCGACGCCCTCGACGTCCTCGTCGAGCAGGGCGTCCCCGACCACCACCAGCGGACGGCGGGCGTTCACGACATCCTCCGGCGGGCCGCCGCCGGAGCGAACGCGCCCGCCGCCCGGCCGCCGCGCACCGGCGGACCCGCCGCGACCGCCACGTCGAACGACTCGCACAGCACGTGCACGGCCACCAGGTGCGCCTCCTGCACGGTCGCCGTCGTCGCGGCGTCGACGCACAGCGCCTCGTGGGCCGCCTCGGCCAGCGGGTTGGGCCCGGGGCCCGTCAACGCCCACACGCGCAGGCCCGCGGTGCGCGCGGTCGCCGCCGCCGCGATCAGGTTCGCGCTCCGCCCGGACGTCGACAGCAGCACCAGCACGTCGCCGGGGCGGCCGTGCGCCGCGACCTGCCGGGCGTACACCTGGTCGAATCCGTAGTCGTTGCCGACGGCCGTCAGGCTGGAGGTCTCGGCGTGCAGGGAGATCGCGGAGTACGCCGGCCGCTCGCGCCGGTAGCGGCCCACGAGCTCGGCCGTCAGGTGCTGAGCCTGGGCCGCGCTGCCGCCGTTCCCGGCGGCGAGCAGCCGCCCGCCGCCCGGCAGGACGGCCGCGAGCCGCCCGCCCCAGTGGGCGATCCGGTCCAGGTGGTCGACGCGGAACCGGCCGAGCGCGTCCTCGAGCGACCGGCAGTGCCGTCTCGCCGCCTCCAGGGCGGCGGCGGGGAACTCATCGGGGAGGGGGAGTTCGGTCATGTCTGGTCGGGGCGCCTGCTCCGGCGTGGCCGCCGCGGCGGACCCGCACCTCCTTCGGTCCGTTGGCTGCTGCTGGTCCGCGGCGTCAGACCGCGTCGGTCACGGCGGGCCGGGCGGCCCGCACCCGCGCGTACACGGCCTCGGTGGCCGCCCCCACCCGCGCCCAGTCGTACCGGCTGAGCACCCGGCGCCGCCCCGCCGCCCCGCACCCCGCGCGCAGCGCAGGGTCGGCGAGGAAGCCGGCCACCGCGCGCGCCAGGGCCTCCGGGTCGCGCGGCGGCACGAGACGGCCGCACTCCGGGTCGGCGACCGTGTCGAGCTGCCCGCCCACGGCGCTGGCCACCACGGGCCGGCCGCAGGCCATCGCCTCCAGCGGCACGATGCCGAACGGCTCGTAGTCCGCCGGGCACACCACCACGTCGGCGCTGCGCAGCAGCGGCGCCACCTCGTCCCGGGACACCGCCCCGGTGAACCGGACCCGGTCGGCGACCCCGGCGAGCCGGGCCACGTCACGCAGCCGCCGCACCTCCGGGTCCCCGTCGAGCCGGTCCGCGGGCGGGCCGCCCACGACGACCAGTTCCGCTTCGGGTAGCCGCGTCAGCGCGGTGATGGTGACCGCCGCGCCCTTGCGCGGCACCAGCCGGCCCAGCTGGAGCAGCCGGAAGCGGGCCGGGCCGCGCTCGGCCGCGGGGCCCGCCGGGCAGAACTGCTCGGTGTCGACGCCGCAGGGCACGATGCTCACCCGCTCCGGCGGTATGTGCATCCGGGTCAGCTCCCGCACCTCGTCGCGGCAGGTGGCGATGATCCGGTCGCAGGCCAGGCCCACCTCGCACTCGGCGGCGACCCGTTCCGGCGGGCTCGTGTCGGACGCCCGCTGATGACGCCGCTTCACCGTGCCGAGGGCGTGGTACGTGTGCAGCAGCGGCACCCGCAGCGTGCGCGTCGCGAGGACGGCGGCGACGCCCGACATCCAGAAGTGGGAGTGCATCACGTCGGGCGGCCGCGACTCCAGGACCCGTGCCACGTACCGGCCGAACGCGGGCATGTACGGCAGCAGCTCGTCCTTCGGGACGGGCTCGGGCGGTCCCGCCGGCACGTGGTGGACGACGACGCCGGGCCGCATCGCGACGCGTTCCGGTGTCGCGGCGTCGTCCCGCCGGGTGAAGACCGTCACCTCGTGGCCCCGGTCGGCCAGGGCGGCGGCGAGCCGCGCCACGTGCACGTTCTGGCCGCCCGCGTCGACGCCGCCGAGCGCCGCGAGCGGGCTCGCGTGCTCCGAGACGAGCACGACCGACAGGGGTTCCGCGAAACCGTGGGTGGTCGTCATGAGCGCACCTCCGTCAACACGCGCTCCCAGTCCGCCAGGAAGCGCTTGAGCCCGTACCGTTCGAGGGCCGCCTGCCGGGCCCGGGCGCCGTCCTCGGCGGCCGCGCCGGGCTCGGCCACGTAATGCCGCACGGCCTCGGCGAGCGCCTCGGGCCGGGTCGACACGGTCCCGGCACCCGCCGGGACCGCCTCCACCGCCTCCGTGGTGGCCAGCGCCACCACGGGCATGCCGAGGTGCATCGCCTCCAGCAGCGACAGTCCGAGCGACGTCCACCGCACCGGGTGCAGGTACACCCGCCGTTCGGCCATCGCGGCGTGCAGCTCCCGCTGGGGCAGGTCCCGGGCGCGGCACCGGTCGCCGGGGAGGCCCAGGTGGGGGGCGAGGCCCTCGGTGCGCATGCCGAACACGTCGAGCGGCGCCGCGTCCGCGAACGCGGGCAGCAGGTCCGTACCGGTGTACCGGCCGCGCCGCACCGGCTCGTTGACGACGACCGCCGCCCGGGGCAGCCGCCCCGTGTACAGGTGGCCCGGGTCGACCACGCCGTGCTCGATCACCACGGCGCGGGCCCCGCCGCTGTCCCAGAACAGCCGGTTGAAGTGGGTGACGTGGACGAGTGTGAGGCCGTCGCGGTCGGCGCATGGGTGCCGGGTGTCGGGCACGTCGCCGTCGGGGGCGTTGTGCTCCAGGTACACGACGGGTACGTCGCGGCCGGGGCGGCGCCCGCCCAGCCACCGTTCCGCGAGCGTGAACTCCTCGGGCCGCTGGAGCAGGACCACGTCGACGTGCTCCCCGCGCAGCTGCTCCGGGGTCACCTCCCGGACGCTGTCCGGCCAGTTGAAGGTCCGGGCCCGTCCGCGCCCGTCGGGGCCGCGGTCGGGCAGCACGGGGACGAGGTAGGTGTGGGGGCCCTGGACGAACGCCGTCGTCCACGAGCCGTGCACGTGCCAGAGCAGGATGTTCACCGCGCGGCCCTCCTCACGGACTGGGAGTCCTGCGAGTCGGAGGTGAAGAAGGCGCCGCGGCGCACCGCGTACGGCCCGATCGCCAGCAGGTCGACGGGGGAGGAGCCGAAGCACTCCAGCGCGTCGCGGGGGTCGTCCACCATCGGCCGGCCGGCCGTGTTGAGGCTGGTGTTGACCACCACCGGCAGGCCGCTGAGCCGTTCGAACTCCTCCAGCATCCGCGCCACCAGCGGTTCGGCGGTCCGGTCCACGGTCTGGACGCGCGCCGTGCCGTCGACGTGCACCACGGCCGGGATGCGCTCGCGCCACTCGGGCGCCACCTCGTGCACGAAGAGCATGTACGGGCTGGGAAGCTGCCCGGTGAAGATCTCCGGCGCCCGGTCGGCGAGCACCATCGGCGCGACGGGCCGGAACTGCTCGCGGCCCTTCACGTCGTTGAGCCGTTCCAGGTTCCCGGCGTGGCCGGGGTGGGCCAGCAGCGAGCGGTGGCCCAGGGCCCGCGGCCCGTACTCGGAACGCCCCTGGAACCAGGCGACGATCGCGTTGTCGGCGAGCGCCTCGGCCACGGTCGCCGCGATGTCCGGCGGCCGCTCGAACGGTATCGCCGCGGTCTTGAGCCAGGCGCCGAGTTCCGCGTCGGACCAGTCGCGGCCCAGGTCGGCGCCGCCCATCGGCAGCACCTCGTCCCCCCCGCCCGCGGCGAGCAGCACCGCCCCGCCCAGCGCGGTGCCGGCGTCGCCGGCGGCGGGCTGCACCCACACGTGGGAGAAGGGGCCCTCGCGCGCGATGCGGGCGTTGGCCACGCAGTTGAGGGCGACGCCACCGGCGAGGGTCAGCAGGGAGTCGTGGGTCTGGCCGTGCAGCCAGCGCACCAGGTCGAGCAGGGTCTCCTCCAGCACCGCCTGCGCGCTGGCCGCGAGGTCCGCGTGGTCCTGCGTCCACGCCTCCTCCGCGCCGCGCGGCGGGCACAGCTCGCGCCAGGGGACGCCCGCCGCGTGGAAGCCGCCGTCACCGGTCGGGTACACGTACCGGCGCAGCTCCTCGCGCAGGCGGGGCCGGCCGTACGAGGCGAGGGCCATGACCTTGAACTCGTCGGAGGAGCGCAGGAATCCGAGGTGCTCGGTCAGCTCCTCGTACACCAGGCCCAGCGAGTGCGGCAGGTCCTGCGCGGCGAGCGGCTCCAGCCGGTGGTGCACGCGCCGGGCGGCGAGGTGCGAGGCCCGTTCGCCGCGGCCGTCCAGCACCAGCACGGACGACATGTCCGCCCCGGCGTCGTCCGCGGCGAAGGCGCTCGACGCGGCGTGCGCCATGTGGTGGGGCACGAACCGGACCGCCTCCGGGTCGAGGCCGGGCAGCGCGGTCCGCAGGAACCCGGGCGCCTCGCGCGCGTAGGTGAGCCGCAGGTGGTCCCACGGGTCGTCGAGCCCCATCTCGTCCGCGGGGCGGGCGAGCGCCGGGTCGAAGGAGTACGCGACGGCGTCCAGGTCCTGCGGGCGCAGCCCGGCCCGTTCGAGGCACCAGGCGGCGGCCTTCTCCGGGAGCTCCCAGGCGGAGAACGGCAGCGGTCGCTTGCCGTGCTTGCGCCGTGAGAAGCGTTCCTCCTCCGCGGCGGCGACCACACGTCCGTCGACGACCAGCGCGGCGGCGGGATCGTGGAAGAGGGCGTTGATTCCGAGAATGCGCATGGGGTCCCTGTCTTTCGGCACGTCGGCCGGGGAGGCGACGGCGGGGGAAGGGGCGGAGGGGGAAGGAGGGGAGAGGGAAGGTGAGGGGAAGCGGGAAGGGGGTGCCGGGGGTCCGGCGCGGGTGTCAGGACGCCCGGGTCGGGCGGCGCGGGCGCCGGGGCAGGGCGCCGGCGCTTCGGTGTCCGGCTGTCAGGTGGCCGGGTCCGCGGTCGTGGTCGAGCGGAACCAGTCGATCGTGCGGCGCAGCCCGTCCTCGGCCGTCACGCGCGGCTCCCACTGGAGCTTGTCGCGGGCCAGGGTGATGTCGGGGCAGCGCACGGCCGGGTCGTCGGTGGGACGCTCGATGTAGCGGATCTCGGAGGTGGAGCCGGTCAGTTCGATGACCAGCCGCGCCAGTTCCAGCATGGTCAGCTCGGCCGGGTTGCCGATGTTCACCGGGCCGCGCAGCCCGTGCGCCGCGGCGGCGAGCACCCCGCGCACGGTGTCGTCGACGTAGCACAGCGAGCGCGTCTGGCGGCCGTCGCCGGTCACGGTCAGCGGTTCACCGGCCAGCGCCTGCCGGACGAACGTGGGCACCGCGCGCCCGTCGCGGCCGCGCATCCGGGGTCCGTAGGTGTTGAAGAGCCGCACGATGCCGACGTCCGTGCCGCACGCCTCGGCCTGGGCGGTCGACAGCGCCTCCGCGAACCGCTTGGCCTCGTCGTACACGCTCCTCGGGCCGACGGGGTTGACGTTGCCCCAGTACCGCTCGTTCTGCGGGTGCTGCTGCGGGTCCCCGTACACCTCCGACGTGGAGGCGAGCAGGAAGCGCGCCCCCGCGCGGTGGGCCAGCGCCAGCGCGTGCCGGGTGCCGGAACTGCCCGTCTCCAACGTGTGGAGGGGCAGCCGCAGGTAGTCGGCGGGCGACGCGGGCGAGGCGAAGTGGAGCACCAGGTCGGGCGGGCGGTCGACGTCGAACGGTTCGGCGACGTTCGCCTCCAGCAGGGTGAACCCGGGGTCGCCCAGCAGGTGGGCGACGTTCTCACGACGCCCGGTGCTGAAGTCGTCCACACAGGTCACGGCCGTGCCGGCGGCCAGCAGCGAGCTGCAGAGGTGCGAACCCACGAAGCCGGCGCCGCCCGTCACGACGGCGTGCTGCCACTTCTGCGCGGGGGACCTGCTCATGCGTGCTCCTTCGGTCGTCGGTGGGTCGGTCGTCGGCGGTCGGTTGGTGGGTCGCCCGGCCGCCCCCCGTCCGCCGTCGGCCGGCGGTCCGGTCGGTCGTCGGAGGGGGCCGGACGGGCCGGCAGGGCCGCGGGCCGGTCGGAGCGGGCGGGTCGGGGCGGGCGGGTCGGGTGTCGGGGGTGCGGTGGGTCAGGGGGCGACCGTCTCGGAGATGAGCAGGTCGGCCAGGGCGGACGTGCCGCCCTCGGCGAGCACACGGCGTTGCAGGTCGGCGGGGGTCCCCTGTTGGAGGAGCCGGTGGACCAGCGAGGCGACCTCCCGGTCGTCGCCCGCCTCCTCCAGGGCGGGCCCCACGGAGTCCAGGAGCCGGGCCAGCACGTCCCCGGCGCGCCGGCACCTGCCCTCCGGGTCCATGAGCAGGTCGCTCAGGCCGTGCCGGGCGGCGTACCAGTTCGCGGCCTGGAGCCGCTCGGGCGGGCAGTCGGGCGGGGGTTCCCCGGCCTCGTGGGCGCGCAGGGCGGTGGCCACCATGGCCCGTACGAGCCCCACGAACATGACCGCGGCGTCCGCCCTCAGCTGCACGTCGGTGCAGCGCACCTCCAGGGTGGGGTACCGCTCGGAGAGCCGCGCCTGCCAGTAGATCTGGCCGGTGTCGCTGATCGCCCCGGAGTCGAGCAGGACGCGCACCCGACGGTCGTGGTCCGCGGAGTCGGCGAAGGACGGCGGCGGGCCGCTCACCGGCCACCGGCCGAAGATGACCGTCCGCCAGCTCGCGAACCCGGTGTCGTGGCCTTCCCAGAGCGGCGAGTTCGCGGACATCGCGACGAGGACCGGCAGCCAGGGCCGGATGCGGTTGAGCACGGCGACGGCCCGGGCCCGGTCGGGAACGGCGACGTGCACGTGCATGCCGTTGACGAGTTGCTCGTCGACGAGCTGCGGCGCCTGGGAGCGCATCGCCAGGTACCGGGCGTTCTCCGTGACGGGTTCGGGGTTGGGCCCCCGGAAGGGAGCGGTACCGGTCGCCACGATCCGGCAGCCGTTCTTCTCGGCGGCCGTCCCGAGGGCGTGCCGGAGGCGCAGGAGGTGGCCGCCCACCTCGTCGAGGTGGGAGCAGACCGGCGTGGCGACCTCGATCTGCGACTGCAGGAGCTCCGACTGGACCTCCTGGTCGTCCACGATCGGGCCCAGCCCCGCCGCCGCGCGGACCTCGTCGGCGAGGGGCACGGGGAGGCAGGTGACCGGATCGACGAGGAAGTACTCTTCCTCGACCCCAACTGTGATCATGTGGCGTCGGGTACCCGTAAAAACCCCCACAAATCGGGCATAATCCGCGAAGCGCCCCGCTCACCCGAACGGCTCACGATGGCGTGCGGGCCGCGGCCGCGCAGGTCAGCGGGCGGCGGCCCGGCCCGGCCCGGCCCGCGGCCCCTGGTCTCCGCGGCGGCCGGCCGCCGCACGAGCCGGCCGCGGGGGGGGGGGGGGGCAGGCGGGCGGAGGCGACGGCGCGGGGGCCCGGCCCCACGGGGGTGCCGTGGACGCCGACGTGGTGAAGCACCGGTGTTCGGGGCTCGGGCGCGGGCCCGGCGTCACGTCGGGAGCCCGTCCAGGCGGGCCAGCGCGGCGCCGAGGACCTCGTCCGGCCCGATGCGCAGCAGCCCCGGGTCCGGCCGGCGGGCGTGCGGGTCACCGGGCGGCCCCGGGCGCCAGAGCACCGCGTGCCGCGGGTCCGGCGGGGGCCCCCACAGGTACGGCGGCACCGGACCGAAGAGGGTCACCGACGGCGCGCCGTACGCCACCGCGACATGGGCGACGCCGGTGTCCCCGCTGACCACGACGGCCGCCCCGGCGCACAGCGCGGCGAGCCGCCGGAAGGGCAGCCCGCCCGCCAGCACGTCCGCGCCGTCCAGGCCGGCGGCGCCGGCGATCCGCGCGAGCAGCGCGTCCTCCCCGGGCCCGCCGGTCAGCACGACGCGGTGACCGCGCCGCCGCAGCTCCCGTACGACGGCCGTGTACCGCTCCGGCGGCCACCGCCGCGCGGCCGCGGCCGCGCCCGGGTGCACGACGACCGCCCCGGGCGCCGGGGACGGGCCCTCCGGGGGCGGCAGCCGGAGG
Source organism: Streptomyces kanasensis (assembly GCF_043077165.1). Lineage (NCBI taxonomy): Bacteria > Bacillati > Actinomycetota > Actinomycetes > Kitasatosporales > Streptomycetaceae > Streptomyces > Streptomyces kanasensis. The sequence goes on along the minus strand of NZ_JBIBSF010000009.1, from coordinate 147,309 downwards.
TCGCAGGGGTCCGCGGGGGCGCCGTACCACGCCAGCAAGCGGCACCAGCGGTGCCGCTCGTGTTCGTCCGCCGTCCACCTCGGGCCCACGACGTGCGGGGTCCCGGGGTGGGCGAAGGCCAGCAGCCGGCCCGCCCGCGTCCGCTCCAGCAGCAGGTGGCTGGAGGGCCCCTTGCCGTGCAGGTCGACGGCGACCTCCGGCGGCGGGCCGGACCACGGCAGACGCACGGGCACGGCCCGCCCGGGCGCCGAGGCGGGCAGCAGCGTGTCCACGGCGTCGACGGCCGCCACCACGTCGCCCAGCGCCTCCGGCGCCGCGAGGACCACCTCGTGCCCGGGGAAGCCCCGCCGCACGGCGCGCAGCGCGGGCACCCCGGCCAGCAGGTCGCCGAGCCCCAGCGCGCGCAGCACCAGGACGCGGGGCCTCACGCCGCCCCCGTCTCCAGCAGCTTGTCCACCGCCGCGACCACGTCCTCCGCCGTCACCCCGTCGAGGCAGGGGTGGCCCGGGACCGGGCACACGCGCGCGCGGGTCCCGGCACAGGGCGCGCCCTGGTCGCCGAGGAGGACGTGCGGCACGCCGTAGGGGCCCCAGCGCCCGGCCGGGACGACCGGCGAGAAGAGCGACACGACGGGGGTCTCGACGGCCGCCGCGAGATGGGCCGGGCCGGTGTTCCCCGTGACCACCGCGCCCGCCCCCGCCAGCACCGCGGCGAGCTCCGGTGGGCGGGTGCGGCCGCCCAGGTCCACGCCGTGGGCGCCGGCGACGTACGCGGTCAGCTCCCGTTCGTCGGGGCCGCCCGTGACCACGACCCGGTGGCCGGCCACGGCGAGCAGCCGGACCGCCTGCGCGCACCGTTCGGGGCTCCACCTGCGCGCGGGGACGCTCGCGCCCGGGTGCACCACGACGTAGGGGCCGGGGCCCGTCAGCTCCGGTGCGGCCGGGGCGTGCCGCACCCGCAGCCGCCCGTCGTCGCCCGGCGGGCGGGGGTGGCCGGCCGCCTCGGCGAGGGCGAGCGCCGCCTCCGCCTCGTGCGCGTGCGGCGCCCGCCGGTGGCGCACGTCCAGCAGCGATCCGGGCGCGTCGACGCTGTCCGCGGCGATGTGCGCGACGCCCGCCATGCGCAGCAGCAGCGCCGCGGGCAGCGGGCTCTGGTGGAACGACGTGAGGACCAGCGCCGCGTCGAACCGGCCGGCGGCCACCCGGTCCACGAGCCGGCCGACGTCCCTCCGGTCCACGGCGGGCGGGTCGAACCCGACCCAGGGCGCCTGCCACACCAGCACCTCGGCGACGCCCGGCAGCAGCCGCGCCGCCGGGGCCCCCTGCGGGCCGCACAACATCGCCACCCGCTCCGACCGGTGCGCGACCGCGCGGACGGCGGGACCGGCGAGGAGGACGTCGCCGAAGCTGTCCAGCCGGACGACGAGCGCCCTCATAGGGGCCTCCGGACGGTCGAGGGGTGCCCGAGCACGTGCCGGACCGCGCCGAGCAGGTCCCGGCAGACGTCCGGCGCCTCGGCCACCTCGGCGGGCAGCGTCCGCGTCGTCGGGACCAGCACGCCCCGGGCGCCCGCGGCGCGCGCGGCCCCCATGTCCGCACCGATGTCGCCGATCACGACGCACCGCTCCGCCGCCACGCCCAGCGCGCGCGCCGCCCGAAGGACGAGGCCCGGGGCGGGCTTGCGGCACGCGCAGCCGTCCTCCGGCACGTGCGGGCAGTGCACCCACACGTCCAGGGGGCGGCCCAGCAGGGCGTCGACGCGGGCGTTCACCTCCCGCACCTGCGCCTCCGTGAGCAGCCCGCGGCCGATCCCGGACTGGTTGGACACCACACCCACGGGTACGCCCCGGGCCCGCAGCAGCCGCACAGCCGCGCGCGCGCCCGGCATGAGCCGCACGCGCTCGGGGTCGCCGTTGTAGGGCACGTCCACGACCAGCGTGTCGTCGCGGTCGAAGAGCACCGCGGCGGGCAACCCGCCGCCCCCGCGCTCCTGCGCGCCGCCCCCACCGGCCCGCGCGGTCCGCGCGTCCACCGCACGCCACCCGACACCGCCCCCGCCACCACCCGCCCCCGCCCCAGGGGTGCCCGCATTCGCTCCGGCGCCGCGGGCGGCACCCCATCCGGTGAGGTTCGCGCGCGTCCCGGCGGCGTCGGCGAGTCCGGCCCCCGCCCTGGCGGTGCCCGCACGAACTCCGGCGCCGCGACCGACCTCCGCCCCGGCGGTGCCCGTACGCGCTCCGGCGCCGCGACCGGCTCCCGGTCCGGCGAGGTCCCTCCCCGCCGGGGCGCGGCCCGCACGTCCCTCGGCGAGGCGGCCGTCCGCCGCCCCGGGGCCGGGGCCCGGCCCGCTCACGCGCCGCCGCCGTTCCAGCACCCGGCCGAGCGGTGCCGCACCTCGCCCGCCAGCCGGTGCCAGGTGGCAAGGACGGGGATCGCGGCGCTGGTCAGGGCCATGGTGACCACCTCGTCGCGGGTGCGCGGTCCCGGGGCGATGCGGGCGCGGGCGAACTCTGCCGTGCCGAGCAGCCAGGCGCCCGCCGCGCAGGCGGCCGCCGTGCGCCGCCCGCCGGCCGCCAGCACCACGGCGAGCGCGCCCGCCGTGGTGATCGCCGCGTGCCGCCGGATCCGGCCGCGCGGGGCCGCGGCGCGCTCCCACCAGTCGGGGCCGTGCAGCCGCGCCATGAGCGCGTCGTCGGCGTTGCCCCGCTGCACCCGCAGGGAGACCCACCGGTCGGCGGGCCGTACCGGGTGCTCGGTGCGCCGGGTGCCGCGCCGGATGGTCCAGCCGGCGTCGATCAGCCGCAGGGCGAGGTCCGCGTCCTCGCGGAAGGCGCGCGGGAACCGCTCGTCGAAGCCGCCCACGGCGCGCAACGCCTCCGTGCGGTACGCCATGTCGGCGGTCGCCCACAGCGCGCGCTCCAGACCGGCGGTGTTGCGCTCCCAGTCGGTGGGGGGCCGCCCGTCGGGGAGCGGGACGCGCAGGACGCCCTGGACGCCGCCGGTGCCCGGGTCCGCCCCGGCGAGGTCGCGGGCGAGCTCGGCCCGCCAGGCGGGGCCGACGCGCACGTCGTCGTCGAGGAGGACCGTCCAGGGCTCCTGCACCGCCCGCAGCCCGGTGTTGCGGGCCGCCGCGGGACCGCGGCCGCCGCTGCGCAGCGCGACCGCCCGGTCGGCGAGCGGGCCGAGGGCGTCGAGGGGAAGGGGGGCGGGGCATTCCCCGGGCGGCGGCTCGCCCGGCCGGTCGTCGACCAGGACGACGCGGGCCGGCGCGGGACCCTCCCCGGCCGCGAGGGCCCGGAGGCATTCGGCGAGGCAGGGCCGCCCGATGGTGGGGACGACCACGGCGTACGGGGCGGGCGGAGAGCTCATGGGGCGGCGCCTCCCGATCCTGGGCCGGACATGAGGGCGGGGAAATGCCCGTTTCGGTCACCTTATGCATGGATCATGCGGTTCCGCAGGGCGGTCCATGCCGATCCGTGCCGCCCGGGTGCCGTCGGTGCGGGGAAGTGGTGGGGCCTCGACGGGGCGGTTTCGGCCGATTGGCTCCATCGGACGGCAATGGTTTATCGTTCATCTATGCGGTGGTGAAGGAGCCCTTCACATCCCGCGTGAGCTGCCCCGGCTGGTTCCCCCGTCCAGCCGGGGCTTCTCCCTTTCCGGTCCCGGCAGCCGCCGCCCCGTCACCCCGCCCCCCCCTCGCGGCGTCCGGTTCCCGCCGTCCCGTTCTCCCCCTCCCGGCATGACTTGGCCGTGTCGAGGAACTGTGGAGGGATGACCGAATACGAACGCTCCCGCACCATGCCCGCCCCGCCCGAGCAGGTCTTCGACCAGGCCGCCGACGTCAGCCGGCTGGACGAGTGGCTGCCGGGGGACCTCCACGTCCGGGCCGGTGACCCGCCCGCGGTCACGGTCCACGAGGACCGCACCGACGAGGACACCCCCGCGCTGCTGCGTCCGCGCAAGGAGCAGATGCGGCTGGAGTGGGGCACCCGCGAGCAGGGGTCCTACGCCGGCTGGCTCCAGGTCGCCGGCATCGACAGCGGCGCCAGCGAGGTCACCGTGCACCTGTCGTTCTTCGACGGGTCCCACGACCCCGGCGAAGAGCAGGTGAACGAGGCCCTGGAGGGCAGTCTCAGCAGCCTCGCCGAGCTCGTCCGGCTGCGGATCGACACCCCCGGGGGCTGACGGCGCCCGCGCACCGGCACGCCCGCCGGCGGCCCCGCCCCGCGTACCGGTCCCACGGCGTGCTCCGGTGCCGGATCGGCCGGGGCGGGCGACGGGGCGAGGGCGGCGGACCGCGACGTGGACCGTGGCAGGGCACACGACCCGGCCGGTCGGCCGTCCGCCTGCTCCTGCGGACCGCCCCGGTCAGGAGCTCCCGATCGTCCGGACCGCCCGGTCGTCCGGACCGCGCGGTGGGCGGGGCGCGGTCACGCCCCACGTAACCTCTTCCTGTGCCCGCACCCCGTCTGCACCGCGTCGCCGTCCTCGTGCTCGAGGGTGCGAAACCGCTCGACGTCGGAATCCCCGCGCAGGTCTTCACGACCCGCGCGAGCATGCCGTACGAGGTGCGGGTGTGCGGGGCGACACCGGGCCCCGTGGCCGGCGGCGACGGCCTCGCGTACGACGTCGCCCACGGCCTCGACGCGCTCGCGTGGGCCGACATCGTCTTCGTGCCCGGCTACCGGTTCCCGGACCGCGACGATCCGCCGCGGGCCGTCGTCGAGGCACTGATCGCCGCCCACGACCGGGGCGCGCGGCTCGCCGCCATCTCGACGGGCGCCTTCGCGCTCGCCGCCACGGGCCTGCTCGACGGCAGGCGCGCCACGACGCACTGGCACTACACGCGGGCACTCGCGGCCCGGCATCCGCTCGTCCGGGTCGACGAGAACGTGCTGTTCGTCGACGAGGGCAGTGTGCTCACCTCGGCCGGTGCGGCCTCCGGCATCGACCTGTGCCTGCACATCCTGCGCGGCGACCTCGGAGTGGCCGCGTCCAACCACGCGGCCCGGCGTCTGGTCGCGGCCCCCTACCGCAGCGGCGGCCAGGCCCAGTACGTGCCGCGCAGCGTCCCCGAACCGCTCGGCGAGCGGTTCGCCGCCACCCGCGAGTGGGCGCTGCACCGACTCGGCGAGCCCCTCACCCTCGACGTGCTGGCCCGGCAGGCGGGGGTCTCGCCGCGCACGTTCTCCCGGCGCTTCGTCGAGGAGACCGGCTACACGCCGATGCAGTGGGTGATGCGCGCCCGCGTCGACCTGGCCCGCGAACTGCTCGAGCGCTCGCAGCGCAGCGTCGAGCAGATCGCCGCCGACACCGGGCTCGGCACCGGCGCCAACCTGCGCCAGCACTTCCAGCGCATCCTCGGCACCACACCGGGCGAGTACCGGCGCACCTTCACCCGGGGCGAGTGACACCCGCCCGGCACCGTATGGCGCGATGCTTTCGAACCGTGGCGATCCCGCCACTGTCCGCGCGGCCGGCCGCGGGCGAGGCTGGTGGGGAAGGAAGGGACTACCACTCATGACTCGCATCGCCATCAACGGGTTCGGCCGCATCGGACGCAACGTGCTGCGCGCACTGCTGGAGCGCGACAGCGCCCTGGAGGTCGTCGCCGTCAACGACCTGACGGAGCCCGCCACCCTCGCCCGGCTGCTCGCCTACGACAGCACCGCCGGCCGGCTCGGGCGGCCGGTGACCGTCGACGGGGACGCCCTCGTCGTCGACGGCCGCCGGATCAGGGTGCTGGCCGAGCGCGAGCCGGCACAGCTGCCGTGGGCCGAGCTCGGCGTCGACGTCGTCCTGGAGGCCACCGGCCGCTTCACCTCGGCCGAGGCCGCCCGGGCGCACCTCGACGCGGGCGCGAAGAAGGTGCTCGTCAGCGCGCCCTCGGACGGCGCCGACGTCACGCTCGCCTTCGGGGTCAACACCGACGCCTACGACCCGGCCGTGCACACGATCGTCTCGAACGCCTCCTGCACCACCAACGCGCTCGCGCCGCTGGCCGCGGTCCTCGACGAACTCGCCGGCATCGAGCACGGATTCATGACGACGGTGCACGCCTACACGCAGGAGCAGAACCTGCAGGACGGTCCGCACCGCGACGCCCGTCGCGCCCGGGCCGCCGGCGTCAACATCGTGCCGACCACGACCGGCGCCGCCAAGGCGATCGGCCTGGTGCTGCCGAACCTCGACGGGAAGCTGGCGGGCGACTCGATCCGCGTGCCGGTGCCCGTGGGCTCGATCGTCGAGCTCAACACGACCGTCGCCCGCGACGTGACGCGCGACGACGTGCTGGCGGCCTACCGTGCCGCTGCGGAGGGGCCGCTCGCCGGCATCCTCGAGTACTCCGAGGACCCGCTCGTCTCCTCCGACATCGTGGGCAACCCCGCCTCGTCGATCTTCGACTCGGCCCTCACCCGCGTCGACGGCCGCCACGTCAAGGTGGTCGCGTGGTACGACAACGAGTGGGGCTTCTCGAACCGCGTGATCGACACGCTGGAGTTCCTCGCCACCCGCTGACCGGACGCCGGGGCGGTGTCCCGCCTCCGGCGACCGCGCCGGCGGTACTTCCCCCGCGGGCGCTCCGGTCGGCCGGGCCGACCGGCCGACCGGAGCGCCCGGTCGCGGAAGCGGCCCCGCCCGGCCTCCGTGGGGTGCCGCAAGCGCCCGCTCCCGGCGGCGATCGGCGCCCCCGCCGACGCGGGCCCGGGTCCACGGCGCCCTCGCGTCAGGTCTCCACGCTGGGCCGCGAGGGCGCCGAGCCGGTGCCCCGCAGCCGGGCGGCCAGCGCCGCCAGGCGGGGGTGGCGCTCACCGAGCTCGGCCGACCTGCGGTCGAGCTCCTGCATCAACCGCTCACCGCGCTTGTCGACGTCCAGCTCGTCCAGGATGCGGTCGACCTCGCTGAGCAGCGCACCGTGCAGCTGCCACTGGCGGGGGTGCTCCTGCACGTCCTCCAGGAGCAGGTCGGCGACCCGGTCCCGTACGGCGCGCCCCGCGGCGAGTGCCTCGGTCAACCGGGTCTCCGCCTCCTCGGCGTTGGCGGCGACCTGGGTGGTCGTCAACCGGGCGAAGCTCTCCACGGCCCGCGCCATGTGCCCGAACAGCTCGCGCAGCAGCGCGGCCACGTCGTCGGGGAACAGCGACTCGTCCGTACGGAACTTCGCGAGGTCCGTCATCGTGCGCGACAGCACGCGCAGCACCACGGCGCAGATCTCCAGGGTGTCCAGACCGGTCCGCAGCACGACCCGCGCGAGCAGTCCCTGCCGCACCCGCGGGTTGAGCAGGAGGCTCTCCTCCGCCTGCTGCAGCGACGCGTCCACCTCGACGATGGCGTGGTCGAGGCGGCGCGCCTCGTGCAGCCGGGCCGCCGCGTGCGCGACCGGCACGTGCCCGAGCCCGGCGACGTCGTCCCCCATGGCCCGCAGCATCCGCCCTATGTCGTCGGCCAGGCCCTCGATGGACGCCCCGGCGGGCTGCACCCACACGGGCGGGGCGAGCAGCAGGTTGAACAGCAGCCCCACCCCGGCGCCGATGAGGGTCTCCAGGATCCGGTGCCAGGCGGCGGAGCCCACCTGGGTGACCCCGAGCACCAGCATCGCGCTGATGGCCACCTCGGGCACGAACTCGCTCACCCGCACCAGGTGACCCACGATCAGGGCCGCGAAGATGGTCAGGCCGAGGCTCCACCAGGTGAGGCCGACGAGCGCGCTGAACCCGATCGCGACGACCACACCGGCGACGACCGAGTTCACCCGGCGGATCCCGGTCGTGAGCGTGGCGTAGAGCGTCACCTGCACCACGAGGAGCGCCGTCAGCGGGGCCGTCAGGGGAGCGGGTTGCGCGGGCAGCACCATGAGGGCCACCACGTAGGAGATGACGGCGGCCACCGTCGAGCGGAGCGTCTGCGCGGCGACGGGTTCCCTGGTCCGTCGCACGAGTTTGAACACGGGGGCTGTCGATACGTCCGGCATCCCGTTCCCCTGCCCTCTCGTGTCGACCTGTCACTCGTGTCACTTCGGTTAATTCGTGTGTATGACTGTCACTCCTGTCACGTCTGCCACTCGTACCACGGCGTGTTTACCGTCGACCGGGCGTGGTACCGGCCGCCACATGAACCAAGGCACGCGCGTCGCCGTCGTCACCGGCGCCGACTCCGGGATCGGCCGGGCCACCGCCGTCCGGCTCGCCCGGGACGGCATGGACGTCGGCATCACCTGGCACACCGACCGGGAGGGCGGGGAGCGCACCGCGGAGGAGGTGCGGTCACACGGCCGCCGCGCCGCCGTGGCGCGCATGGACCTCACGGACCTGCCCGGGGCCGCCGGGGCCGTCGACGACCTGGCCGAGGAGCTCGGCCGGATCGACGTCCTCGTGAACAACGCGGGCACCGGCACCGCCACGCCCTTCCTCGACATCGACTACGAGACCGTGCGGGAGGTGGTCGACGTCGACCTGATCGGCCCCTTCCTCTGCGGCCGGCTCGCCGCCCGCCGCATGATCGCGCAGGGCGGCGGCGGACGGATCGTGAACGTCACGTCGGTGCACGAGCACCAGCCGCGCGTCGGCGCCGCCCCGTACTGCGCGGCGAAGGGCGGGCTGGGACTGCTCACCCAGGTCATGGCCCTGGAGCTGGCCGAGCACGGCATCACCGTCAACGCCGTCGCGCCCGGCGAGATCGCCACGCCGATGACCGGCCAGGAGGACCGGGACGTGCACCGGGAGCGCCGGCCGGGCATCCCGGTCGGCCGCCCGGGGGACGCCCGCGAGGTGGCCGCGGTGATCGCCTTCCTGGCGGGGGAGGAGTCCTCCTACGTCACCGGCGCGTCGTGGGCCGTCGACGGCGGCATGCTCCGCATGGGCCCAATGGCCGGTTCCCACCTGGAGGGCGACGCCTGGCGCCGCCCCTGACCCGTCCGGCACCCCCGGCCCCGGACCCCGGACGACGCGGCCCACCCCCCGGGACACCGGGGGGTGGGCCGTACCGCACGCGCGTCACCGCGTGACGACGAACCTCTCGTCCGGCACGCAGTGGGTCATCGTCAGCCCGGACACGTCCCGCGGGGGGTTGTTCCCGAGGTTGGCGAGCCGCTTGCGGTCCTCGTCGGTGAGGTTCTGGTGCGGCAGCGGCTCCAGCCCCGCCACGTCCTGCGGGGAGATGCCGATGCCCTCACCGACCCGCAGCCCCAGCTCGTTCTCGACCAGCAGGAAGTGCCACACCATGCGCTCCTGCACCGGGCGGTCGCACTCCTTCAGCAGGGTGACGAAGTTGTGCACCAGGTCGTCCCGCTCCCAGTCCTCCAGCAGCCGGAAGCGCTGCCCCGCCTGCAGGTAGTCGTTGGTGCGCGGGATCCGCTGCCGGGTGAGCCGGCCGTGGATCTCGGGGCCCTGCTCGTCGTGGCCCGGGTGGTCCGCCTCCCTCAGGCCGCCCGTCACGGACGGCTCGTAGTTGACGATCGGGTTCTCCCCGGCGCCGTCCACGTGGTACGCCATCTGGCCGTCGCGCTGGTTGGTGCGCACCTGAGCGTTGTTGGCCTGGTTCACCGGGAGCTGGAGGTAGTTCGGGCCCACCCGGTACCGCTGGGTGTCGCTGTAGGAGAAGGTCCGGCCGACCAACATCTTGTCGTCCGAGAAGTCCAGGCCGTCGACGAGCACGCCCGTCCCGAAGGAGATCTGCTCGTTCTCCGCGAAGAAGTTCTCCGGCATGCGGTCGAGCACCATGCGTCCCACCGGCTTCGGCGGGAACTCCTGCTCGGGCCAGGTCTTGGTGTCGTCCAGCGGGTCGAAGTCCAGCTCCGGGTGCTCGTCGTCCGACATGATCTGCACGAGCAGCTCCCACTCGGGGTACTCGCCGCGCGCGACCGCCTCGTACAGGTCCTTCGTGGCGTGGCCGAGTCCCTGCGCCTGGACGTTCGCGGCGTCCTCCTCGGTCATGCTGCGGACGCCCTGCTTCGGCATCCAGTGGTACTTCACCAGCACCGTCCCGCCCTCGGCGTTCACCCACTTGTAGGTGTTCACGCCGAAGCCCTGCATGTGGCGGTAGTCCGACGGGATGCCGCGCGGGCTGAAGAGGTTGACGAGCATGTGCATGCTCTCCGGCGTCTGGGACATGAAGTCGAAGATCCGCCGCGGCTGCTGCTCGAAGGTGACCGGGTCCGGCTTGAGCGCGTGGATCACGTCCGGGAACTTGATCGCGTCCCGGATGAAGAACACGCCCAGGTTGTTGCCGACCAGGTCCCAGTTGCCGTCCTCGGTGTAGAACTTCACGGCGAAGCCGCGCGGGTCGCGGGCGGCCTCCGAGGAGTCACGGCCGCCGATCACGGTCGAGAACCGCACGGCCAGGTCGGTGCGCTTGCCGCGCTCCTGGAACAGCTTCGCCCGGGTGTAGCGGCTGATCGGCTCGTCGCCCCACGACCCGTAGGCCTCGAAGTACCCGTAGGCGGTGACGCCGCGGGCGTGGACGACGCGCTCCGGGATGCGCTCCCGGTCGAAGTGGCTGATCTTCTCCAGGAACTGGTAGTTCTCCAGCGTGGCCGGGCCCCGGGCCCCGACCGTGCGCTGGTTCTGGTTGTCGTGGACCGGGTGCCCCTGGCGGTTGGTGAGCACCTTCCGGCTGTCGTCCGTCACGATGTCCGGCTCCTCTCGGGGGTACTGCACTGTCGGAATAATCCGAAATGTCGCAGTACCCCCGTTACCCACCCCGAGCGCGGACCTAACGGGCCGGGCCGCCCCGACCGGCCCCGGCCCCCTCCGTCGCACCGCTTCCGGCCACCGACACGGCGGGCTCGGGCACGGGCAGGTGGTACACGGCGAAGGCCCGCCCGAGCACCGGCTGCGCGACGTTGCGCACCCGGACGCCGCCACCGGTCATGCCGTGCTCGGAGCCCATGTGCGCGTGGCCGTGCACGGCCAGGTCCGCGCCGGCGTCGTCGACGGCCTCCGCCAGCAGGTAGCTGCCGAGGAACGGGTAGATCTCCAGCGGCTCGCCGGCCAGTGTGTCCGGCACGGGGGAGTAGTGCGTCAGCGCGATCCGCACGGCGCAGCCGTCGTCCTCCAGCCGCCGCAGCGACGCGCCCAGCTCGTCCGCGCACCGCCGGGTGTACCGGATGAAGGACTTCATCTCCGGTTCGCCGAACTCCCCGCCGCTGCGTCCGGCGAACCCACCGCCGAACCCCTTCGTACCGGCGATCCCCACGCGCGTCCCGTCGACCTGCACGACCGTGCCGCCGCCCTCCAGGACGATCACCCCGGCCTCCTCCAGGAGACCGGTCACCTCGTCCTCCAGGTCGCTCTGGTAGTCGTGGTTGCCCAGGACCGCCACCACGGGCACCGGGAGCCCGGCGACCTCGCCCGCCACGACCCGGGCCTCCTCGACCGTGCCGTGCCGGGTCAGGTCCCCGGCGAGCAGCAGCAGGTCGGCGCAGTCGCCGAGCGTCTCGAACGCCGGCCGCAGGGCACCGGCGCTCTCGGGGGACAAGTGGATGTCACCGACCGCGGCCACCCTGATCATGAGAGCTCCTCGGGGTGCGTCGGGGCGTCCGAGCAGGCCACCATCAGGTCCTCGTGGAGCGGCAACCCGGCGAGTTCCTCCCGGGCGATCCGCAGGACCTCGCGGCGACAGGCGTCACTGGAGACCGTCCCGTACAGCATGACGCCCGCGCCGCGCTGCTCGATCCTCACGCCCAGCTCCGCGATGTCGTCGCTCGCCAGCCGGTCCCGCAGGTGGGCGATGCGGTACTCGGCCGTGTCGGCACCGCTCATGCGGATGCCTCCCTCCGCTCGATCACGTTCAGCCGCTCCAGCAGGAAGAGGAACGCCTCCGGCATCGGGGCGCCCTCGTTCTCCCGGCGCAGCAGGTCCCAGTCGATCTTCTCCCGCAGGACCCGGGCGATCGGCAGGACCGACCCGAAGTCGCAGTGGTGCTCGGAGAAGGCCGCGAGCTGGCTGGCCATGAGGTCGGTCGGCGCCAGCACCGGCATGTGCACCGAGTCGACCGGCAGGACCTCCGCCCGCTCCAGCATCTCCACGGTGACCGGGTGCCGGGCCAGCTCGAAGATCAGGTCGATCTCCTCGCCGCGGCAGGTGGCCTTGATCAGCCAGTCCTCCGGCGGCTTGCGCACCTTGATGCCCGCGTTCTCCAGCTCCCGCGTGACGGTCTCCTCGTCCTCCCGCAGGATGGCGAAGTCGGTGTCGTGCTGGAACCTGGCGGGCACCCCGTGCCCGTACGCGGCGACGCTGCCGGCGAGCGCGAAGCGGTGCCCCCCGGCCTTGAGCAGCCCCGCGACCTGCTTCGTCGCCTCCAGGATGGACTGCGTGCGGTCCGGCGGCAGGGGCAGGGGCGCCCCGCTCGCCAATTCGCCGGGCGTCGGTGCCACGGCCAGGTACGCGGCCTCGTCTGCGCGGTCCTTCACGGTCTCCGCCCCCTTCGTCGGACTGGGAGGGCGATCGGGTACCCCGCCCCGGCCCGGCGTATGCTGCCCGCCCCGCGATCACTCACCCGCACGGCGGACGGACCCCCGGGCCCCGCCGGTGCGACGGGTCGTACTCCGCCGTGTCCCCGCCGGTCACGCTCCCGGTCCCGCGGGCCCGGGCGCGGTCTCGGGGGAGACGGCCGTCACGCGGTCCCGTCGGCCTGATCCGGGTCCGGCCCCGGCGGGGCGGCGGCGGCCGGGTCCAGGACGCGCAGGAGGAAGTCCCGCGTCCGGGCCTCCCGGGGCGCGCCCACGACCTGCTGGGCCGGACCCTCCTCCACCACGCGCCCGGCGTCCATGAACACCACGCGGTCGGCGACCTCGCGGGCGAAGCTCATCTCGTGGGTGACGACCATCATCGTCATGCCGTCCCGGGCGAGCCCCCGCATCACGGCGAGCACGTCGCCGACCAGCTCGGGGTCGAGGGCGGAGGTCGGCTCGTCGAACAGCATGACCTCCGGGTCCATCGCCAGCGCCCGTGCGATGGCCACCCGCTGCTGCTGCCCGCCCGACAGCTGCGCCGGGTGGGCGCCGGCCTTCCCGGCCAGCCCGACCCGCTCCAGGTTCGCCCGCGCGACCCGCACGGCCTCGGCCCTGTCCCGCCGCAGCACCCGGCGCTGCGGCAGGACCAGGTTCTCCTCCGCCGTCAGGTGCGGGAAGAGGTTGAACTGCTGGAAGACCATCCCGATCCGGCGCCGCACCGCGTCGATGTCGACGTCGGGGTCGGTGACCTCCGTGCCGCCGACGAAGACCCGCCCCGCCGTCGGCTCCTCCAGCAGGTTCACGCACCGCAGGAGGGTCGACTTGCCCGACCCGGACGGTCCGATGACGCACACCACCTCGCCCCGCGCCACCTCCAGGTCGATCCCCCGCAGCACCTCGGTGTCGCCGAAGGCCTTGCGCAGGCCCCGGACCTCGATCTCGGCCCGCCCGCCCGCGTCCGTCCCCTCCATGGTCACCCCCGTCACCCGGCCTTCCTGGTACGCGCCTCGAGGCGGCGCACCACGAGGCTCAGCGGAACCGTCACGAGCAGGTAGCACAGGCCCGCGACGAGGATCGGCGTGGAGTTCGCCGTCTGGCTGGCCAGGTCCCGCCCGAACTTGGTCAGCTCCCGTTCCGTCAGGGTGACCCCGAGGAACAGCACCAGGGACGAGTCCTTGAAGAGCAGCACCAACTCGTTCGTCAGCGGGGGGATGACGATGCGGAACGCCTGCGGGATGATCACCGAGACCATCGCCCGCGCGTGGGAGAAGCCGAGCGACCGCGCGGCCTCCATCTGTCCCCGGGGCACCGCCTGGATGCCCGCGCGGATCGTCTCCGCCATGTACGCGGCGGCGACCAGCCCCAGTCCCAGGGCGACCTTGCCGTACGTCCCGCCGGGGATCGCCGTGCCGGGGAACGCCAGTGGCACGGCGACCCCGACGAAGATGAAGATCAGCAGCGCCGGCAGGCCGCGGAAGAGCTCGATGTACACCGTGGCGAGCCACCGGTACGGCGCGACCGACGACAGCCGCATCAACGCCACCAGCAGCCCCAGCACCAGGCCGAAGACGAACCCGGAGACCGTGTAGACGACCGTGTTGCGCAGCGCCGTGGTGATGATCTCGGGGAACAGCTGCCGCGCCAGGTCCTCCTGCGCGAACTGGTTCTGCAGCCGCCCCCAGTCGGCCTGCAGGGCGACGGCCACCACGACGGCGACGAAGAGCGCGTACTGCAGGCCCTGTGACACCCGGCGCCGCTGGCGCCTGGTCAGCCGGGAGGTCACCGGCGCGCCTCGGGCAGCGGGCCGATCCACTCCTCGTACAGCTTGTCGTACGTGCCGTCGGCCTTCGCGTCCGTGATCGCCTTGTCGATCGCGGCGCGCAGCCGGTCGTTGCCCTTCTTCACCGAGAAGCCGTACCGCTCGCCGGTGTCGACGTTCTCACCGAGGACGAACGCGGCGGCGTTCGCCTTGTCCTTCAGCCACCCCTGCACGACGGGGTAGTCGATGACGACCGCGTCGACCTGCCCGGTCCGCAGCCCGTTGAGGACGGCGTCCGAACTCTCGAAGGCGACCGGATCGAATCCCTGGCTCTTGGCGTAGCTCTCGCCGGTCGTCTCGGCCTGCGCGCCCAGCCGCAGCTTGCGCGCCTTGATCTCCGCGAGCGTCCGCACACCGCTCCGCTTCGACGCCAGGACGGCCTGGGTGGCGTCGAAGTACGGCACGGAGAAGTCGACGTTCTTCTTGCGCTCGTCGGTGATGGTCATGCCGGCGGCCGCCAGGTCGCACTCGCCGGAGTTCAGGAACGCCCCCGTCTTGAAGTTCTCGAACGGCGTGTCCAGGATCTTCTGTTCGACGCCGAGGTCCTGCGCCACCAGGTCGACCAGCGCCACGTCGAACCCGACGACCTTCCCGTCCCGTTCGAACTGGAACGGCGGGTACGGCAGGTGCGTGCAGGTGGTCAGCCTGCCCTTCTCCACCACGGGGACGCCGCCCGCGGCCTCGCCGGGCCCCTCGCCGTCGGACGAACAGCCGGCGGTGAGCAGCAGCGCCGCCGGGACGGCGGCGAGGGCGGCGCGGAAGCGGGGGCTCTTGCGGCCGGCAGTCGTCGACACGGTTGACCTCCAGGAGCGGCGTGGGGCGGCGGACGCTCGGGGGGAGCCGCCGGCGGCGATCGTATGCCACGAACGTCACGACATGGCGGAGATCGCCCGATTCCACCGTCCGGTTCCGGCCGGGTGATCCATCCGGTCGACGCACGGCCCGGGGGGACCCGGCGGGGCCCCGTCCGCCGTCGGCCGGACCCCGCCCGCCGTGATCACCGTCACCTCCGGCGGCACCCCCGTGGACAGGGCCCGGAGGGGCGGCGCCATGCTGGGACCGTGTTTCCGATACCCCCTCAGTTCCCGGACCCCGCCGACCGCGGCCACATGGTCGTCTGCGGCGACGACGCGCTCGCCGACCGTCTCGCCGACGAGCTGAACGACGTCTACCGCGAGCGGGTGACCCTCGTCGTGGCCGGCCGCCGCGAGGCGGCCCCGCGGCACCCCGACGGCGGCACGGGCCGCGGTCCCTTCGCCCTGTTCGGCCGGGTCTCCGCGGCGATGGCCCGACCCCCCGGCGCGATCGACCCCCGCACGGGCCAGGCCGGGCGCGGCGGCGGCAGGACGGCGCCGGTCACGGGACCGTCCGCCTCCCCGTACGACACGCTGGGCGGCCGGGGGCTCCGGCGGGCGGTCGAGGCCGTCCACGTCCGGGAGACGGACGAGGCGGCGCTCGTCGCGGCGGGTGTCGAGCACGCCGCCGCGCTCGCCCTGGTCCACGAGGACGACGAGACCAACATCCGCACCGCGCTCCTCGCCCGTCGCCTCAACCCCCGCCTGCGCCTGGTCATCCGCATGTACAACCGCAGACTCGGCCAGCACCTGGAGCAGCTCCTCGACCAGGCCGCGGCCGTCGCCGTCCCGGACATCGACCCGGAGGTGCTGGACGCCTCCACCACCGTCCTGTCGGACGCGGACACCGCGGCCCCCGCCCTGGCCGCCACCGCCGTCGCCGGCACCAGCAAGATCGTCCACGCCGGCGGGCTGCTGCTGCGCGCCGTCGAACGCACCCCGCCCGCCCCGGGCGAGGTGGCCGACCCCGGCCTGTGCACCCTCGCCCTGCTCTCCTCCACGGCCAGCGACCCGGCGGGCAGCGAGGGCGCCGACAGCAGCGGCGACCAGGGCCCCCGCCTCCTTCCCGACGACCGTGCGGCCGCCACCGCCACCGGGCGCGGCAGCGTGGTCCTGGAGGCGATCACCTACGCCGGACCGACCCTCCCCGCGACCCGGCTGCCCACCTCGTCCGTCCCGTTCGGCTCGCTCTTCTCGCGCCGTCTGCGCTGGTCGCTCGCCGGCCTCTTCTGCGCCGTCGCCGCCATCGCCGTGGCGACCTGGCTCACCACCGACGACCACCCGCTGCACGCCGCCTACCTGACGATGCTGGACATCTTCGCCATCGGCGACCCCGCCCTGGAGGCCCCCGCCGAACGGCAGGTCCTGCAGATGCTCGCCGGCTTCGTCGGGCTGCTCCTGCTGCCGATCCTCGTCGCCGCGCTCCTGGAGGCGCTGGGCACCTTCCGCACCGCCACCTCGCTGCGCCGTCCGCCGCGCGGCCTCTCGGGCCACGTCGTGCTGCTCGGCCTCGG
The DNA here is from genome assembly GCF_043077165.1 of Streptomyces kanasensis. NCBI lineage: Bacteria > Bacillati > Actinomycetota > Actinomycetes > Kitasatosporales > Streptomycetaceae > Streptomyces > Streptomyces kanasensis. The sequence goes on along the minus strand of NZ_JBIBSF010000009.1, from coordinate 130,672 downwards.
CAAGGTCGGCACCCGCGTGCTGACCAGGCTGCGGGAGCTCGGCATCCCCGTCGTCTGCGTCGAGTCCGACCCCGAGGCCCGCGGCATCGCCACGGCCCGGCGGCTGCGCGTGCCGGTCGTGCTCGGCGACGTCACCGAGGACGGCGTCCTGGAGTCCGCCCGCGTCCACCGGGCGCGCTCGCTGCTCGCCCTGACGAGCGTCGACGTCACCAACCTGGAGGCCGTGCTGTACGCCCGGTCCGTCCGACCCGACCTGCGGGTGGTGCTGCGCCTGTACGACGACGACATCGCCACCGCCGTCTACCGCACCCTGCGCGCCGCCCACCCGGAAGCCCTCACCCGCAGCCGCAGCGTCTCCCACCTGGCGGCCCCCGCCTTCGCCGGGGCCATGATGGGCCGACAGATCCTCGGCGCCATACCGGTGGAGCGGCGCGTCCTGCTCTTCGCCGCCGTGGTCGCGGCGCGCCACCCGGAACTGGCCGGCCGCACCGTCGCCGAGGCGTTCCGCCCGGGTGCCTGGCGCGTCATCGCCCTGGACCCCACCGCGCCGGGCGAGCGCCGCCCCGACCTGACGGCCCTGGACGCCGACGACGGCGACCGGCGGACCGGCCTCGTGTGGGACCTGCACCCCGGTTACGTACTGCGCCCCGAGGACCGGGTGGTCCTGGCCGCCACCCGCCGCGGCCTCGCCGAACTCCTGGGTCGACGCCCGTAGTCGGTCGCGGAGCCGGTGGCGCTGACCATCGCTGCCGGCCGCCGCCCGTGGCCGTGCCCGGCGGACGGGCGCGGCGGGCGGGCGCCCCGCGGTCCGGACGGTCCGGCGTGGTGCGTACGGTCCGGCGTGGTGCGTACGGTCCGGCGTGGTGCGTACGGTCCGGCGTGGTGCGTACGCACCACGCCGGTGCCGTCCGGACCGTCAGGGGCCGTCTAGACGGTGTCCCGCGGGCCGCGCCCGGCGCCGTCCCGCGACGGCTCCGGTGCCGCGTCCGAGCCGCGCAGGGTCGCCACGAGGCTCAGCAGCCGCGCCTCGTTGCCCGCCAGGCCCGCCCGGCGCAGCGCCTCGTCGGCCTCCGCCATGGGCGACGACAGGTACACCCCGGCAAGGGGCGCGAGGCCCGGGTCCGCCAGCACCGCCCGCGCCGTCTCCACCAGACGGAGGTAGGCCTGCGCCGCGGCACGCTCCCGCATCGTGAGGCTGGTGGTCATCTCTCGCTCCCTGTCGACGGATCCCTGCCCCCACTGTCCCGCACGGCACTGACAGTCATGCCGTGTCGCGCTCGCGCAGGTGCGCCGACAGCCGCTCCACGAACACCCGCTGACCCGCCACCAGCCGCTCGGCCGCCTCCTCGGCGGTGCACCAGGCCACCCGGTCGACCTCCGGGAACGCGCGCGTCTCACCCGACCCGCGCGGCCACTCCATGGTGAACGTCCCCGGCACCACCAGCCCCGGGTCCAGGTCCCCCTCGACGGCCCACACCGTGACGACCTTGCCGCCGGCCTGGCGCGCCTCCCCGAGCGGTACCGGAGGCCCGTCCGGCGCGGGGAGGCCCAACTCCTCGGCGAACTCCCGGCGCGCCGCGGCCTCCGCCGTCTCCTCGTCCCCGTACTCGCCCTTGGGCACCGTCCAGGCCCCCGCCTCCCGCGCCGCCCAGTAGGGGCCGCCCATGTGGGCGAGCAACACCTCCAGGCGGCCGCCGGACGTACGGAACACCAGCAGACCCGCGCTGCGCTTCACGACCATGGCGCCAGTCTGCCCGCCGCTCCCCGCCGCGCCGCGTTACCGTCGTCCGGTATGCGACACGACCACTCCGAAGGCGGCGACACCCCCACGGACGGCCCCCGCGAACCTTCCGGCCCCGGCGGTCCACCGGCCACCGAAGGTCCCTCCGGCTCCGGCGGGCTCCCCGGCGCCGACGATCCCGCGTTCCCCGGCCGTGCGGGGCACGCGGCCGCGTCGCTGGACGTCCTCGACCGGGAGGTGGCACGGTGCCGGGCCTGCCCGCGGCTGGTCGCGTGGCGCGAACAGGTGGGCAGGGAGGGGCGCCCCGCCTACGCGGGGTGGGAGTACTGGGCCCGCCCCGTCCCGGGGTACGGCCCCGCCGACGCCGCGCTGCTGGTCGTCGGCCTCGCCCCGGCCGCGCACGGTGGCAACCGCACGGGACGCATGTTCACCGGTGACCGCTCGGGCGACGTGCTGTACGCCGCGCTGCACCGCCTCGGCCTCGCCAGTCAGGCGGAGGCGACGCACCGCGGTGACGGGCTGCGCCTGACGGGCGTGCGGGTGACCGCGCCCGTCCACTGCGCGCCGCCCGCGAACCGGCCCACGCCCGGTGAGCGCGACACCTGCCGCCCGTGGCTCGCCCGGGAGCTGGAGCTGCTGCGCCCCACCGTGCGGGCGCTCGTCGTGCTGGGGGCGTTCGGCTGGCAGGCGGTGTTCCCGGCGCTCGCGGCGGGCGGCTGGGTGGTGCCGCGCCCGAGGCCGCGCTTCGCGCACGGCGCCCGGGTGCGGTTGCCGGCCCGGGACGGCGGGCCGGACCTGGAGGTGTTCGGCTGCTACCACGTCAGCCAGCGCAACACCTTCACCGGAGTGCTCACGCCGGAGATGTTGACCGGTGTCCTGGGCGACGCCGCGCGCACGGCCGGCCTCCCCCTCGCCCCGTGACGGTCTCCGAGGCCGTGACGGTGACCGGGACCCTGACGGTCCGTAGGACCCTGACGGTCCCCGGGACCGTCTCCGGGCCGGGCGGGACCGTCTCCGGGCCGGGGCGGGGCCGGGCCGGCGGGCGGCCGGGGCGGCGGGCGTCAGCCCGTGAACTCGTACGTCAGCGGCGCCGATTCGGGAGCGAACCGGATGTCGGTCACCTCCAGCACGTGGCCGTGCTGGTCGTGCACCTCCCGGTGGACCGTCAGGCACGCCGTCGCCGCGGGCGCCCGCACGCCGATCGACTCGCGGCGGGTGAGCCGCAGTCCGGCCCGGTGCATCCAGTGGTACAGCAGCCGGAGGTCCGGACGGCGCCCCACCCGCGCCTCCGACCGCCGGTAGCGCCCGAGTTCGGGCACCTCCGCCAGCGCGTACCGGGAGAAGCGCGAGACGGCGTGCCGTTCGACGGAGCCGTCGGCGCCGAAGACCCGCTGCCGGTGCACCAGGGAGGACTCGCCGGGCAGCAGCCCGAGCAGCCCGGCGGTCTCCGCGGGGGGCTCCTCCCAGGTCAGCGCCGTCTCGGCGGGACGGTCGCGGCCGCTCCCGCCGCTGGGGAACTCCAGCAGCCCGGGTGCCAGGACGGGGCCGGAGCCGCCGCCCGCCGCGTCCGAGGCCGCCGCGTAGGTGCCGCGCCGGTCGGTGACCACGAGTCCCTCGTCCCGCAGCAGGCGCAGCGCGCTGCGCACGGTCTGGCGGTTGACCTGGAAGCGGTCCACCAGGGAGCGCTCCGACGGCAGTCGGGAGCCGGGGGCGACGCGTCGCCCGGTGAGATCGTCGCGGAGAGCCGCCGCGACCTGGAGGTAGAGCGGAAGCGCCGCGGAGGCGTGGGGTTCAGCCATGTTCAACCCTCAAATTTCGCTCAGCGTAGCTGAATGAGCCGTGTCGGTGAGCACATCCCTATCATTGGTCTAAACCTATGTGGAAGGGGGGTCCTGGCATTCCCCGGCACTCCGCCCGAACTCTGGCCGAAACGGATTCGCGGAGAACCACCCGGGTACCCGGGCCAGCGCATGCCGCAAGGGAGACCCGACGGAGGGAGGGCGGCGCCATGAGGGCCGTGACCTGGCAGGGAAAGCGCGACGTCCGGGTCGAGGACGTCCCCGATCCGCGCATCGAGCAGCCCACGGACGCCGTCATCCGTGTCACCTCCACCGGACTGTGCGGCTCCGACCTCCACCTGTACGAGGTGTTCGGCCCGTTCATGACGCCCGGCGACGTCCTCGGTCACGAACCCATCGGCATCGTCGAGGAGGTCGGGCCCGAGGTGCCGGACCTCCGACCCGGCGACCGCGTCGTGGTGCCGTTCCAGATCGCCTGCGGCAGCTGCTGGATGTGCGTGCGCGGCCTGCCCACCCAGTGCGAGACGACCCAGGTGACCGGGGAGGGCATGGGCGCCGCGCTGTTCGGCTACTCGCGGCTCTACGGCTCCGTCCCGGGCGCCCAGGCCGAGTACCTGCGCGTCCCGCAGGCCCAGTTCGGCCCGATCAAGGTGCCGGAGGGCCCGTCCGACGACCGCTACCTCTACCTCTCCGACGTGCTCCCGACCGCCTGGCAGGCCGTCCGGTACGCCGACGTGCCGCCCGGCGGCTCCCTCGCCGTCCTCGGGCTGGGCCCGATCGGCGAGATGTGCTGCCGCATCGCCCTCCACCAGGGCGTCGACCGGGTCATCGGCATCGACCTCGTCCCCGAGCGGATCGGCAGGGCCCGGGCGCGCGGCGTGGACACCCTGGACCTCACCGCCTTCGACGACCAGGACGAACTGGTCGCGGCCGTACGGGACCTCACCGGCGGCCGGGGGCCCGACGCCGTCGTCGACGCCGTCGGCACCGAGGCCCACGGCAGCCCGGTCGCCAAGGCCCAGCAGCAGGTGGCCGGTCTGCTGCCGCGCGCCTGGGCGGCCCGCCTCCACCAGAAGGCCGGCTCCGACCGGCTCGCCGCGCTGTACCTGGCCATCGAGCTCGTGCGCCGCGGCGGCACCATCTCGCTCAGCGGCGTCTACGGCGGCGCCGCCGACCCGCTGCCGCTGCTGACCCTCTTCGACAAGCAGGTCCAGCTGCGGATGGGCCAGGCCAACGTCCGCCGCTGGGTGGACGACATCCTGCCGCTGCTCACCGACGACGACCCGCTCGGCGTGGACACCTTCGCCACCCACCACCTGCCCCTCTCCGACGCGCCGCACGCGTACCGCATGTTCCAGCGCAAGGAGGACGGCGTCAGCAAGGTCGTCATGCGTCCCTGACCGGGTCGGCGGTCGGCGCCCCCGCCCCGGTCAGCAGTCGTCCCGGTCACGCCACAGGGGCGGCTGCTCGGGGCCGCGCGGTGCCGCCCCGAAGAGCACCGCCCGCACCACGCCCGGTGCGAACAGCGCCGTCGCCGGATCGGTCAGCGTCACCACCGACCGGAAGGCCCGCCCCACCTCCGGGACGCGCGGCGCCCGCTCCACCACCCGGCGCATGTACCAGTCGGTGACCCGGCCCAGCGGGCCGGCAGCACCCGTCCCCCCGGTGACACCGGGCATCTTCCTGTCCCCGCCCGCGGAGATGTCCCACGCCTGCCGGGACGCCGCGAACAGCGCCCGCTGCACGCGCAGCGTCGTCGGGGTGCGGCGCCGGTCCGCGAGGGCGTCGCGCAGGGCCACCGCCGCCAGCGCCGCGACCGCCATCCCCTGGCCGTAGACCGGGTTGAAGGTGCACAGGGCGTCGCCGACGGCGAGGAAGCCCGCCGGGCGGCGGCCGGGCCGGTCGTAGCGGCGCCGGACGTTGGCGGTCCCGCGGAACCCGTGCGCCGCGGACACCGGTTCCGCCTTGGCCAGCCAGTCGCGCACCAGGGGATGGGGCAGCCGGCCGGCGAACTCCTCGAAGGCCGCGCCGTCCGTCGGCGGCTCCTGGCCCCGCAGGCCGGACAGCGTGACGACGAAGCGATCGCCCTCGACCGGCAGGGCCACCCCGCCGTACGTCTGCCGCGGGTTGGGGATGACGTTGAAGCCCAGCGCGTCCATGTCGTCGGCGTGCCGGTCGTTGCGGTAGAACCGGGTCGCGTACGCGAGGCCCGTGTCCAGCACCTCCTCGCCGGGCGGCTCCGCGCCGAGCTCGGCCAGCCACCGGGGGGCCCGCGAACCCCGCCCGGACGCGTCCACGACGAGGTCGGCGGCGATCGTCCGGGGCTCCGCCTCGCGGCCCGTGCCCCGCTCGCGCACGAGGACGCCGCGCACCCGGGTGGCGTCCCCGGCGAGGCCGACGGCCTCCGCGCCCTCCACGGCGGTGATCCTCGGGTCGGCCAGTACGCGCCGCCGGACCACGTGTTCCAGCAGCGGTCGTGACGCGCTGAGGATGTGCACGGTCGCGGGCGTGCGCCGGTACCACCGGCCCGCCTGCCACTGGACCATGTCCGAGGGCATCCCCACGCGGGGCGCGCCGGCCGCGGCGAGTTCGTCCACGACGCCCGGCAGGAGCTGCTCGATCGCCCGTCGGCCCCCTTCCAGGAGCACGTGCAGATGTCGGCCCTGGGGCACCCCGGGCCGCGGTTCGGCCTCCGCCGGGAAGCGGTCGCGCTCCACGACGGTGACCTGTTCGGCGTGGTCGGCGAGCGCCCTGGCCGCCAGCAGCCCGGCGACGCTGCCGCCGATCACCACCGCGTGCCGTGTGCCGCGCGCCGTCCGATGACCGCTGCCCAACTCGTCGGCCATGTCCGCCCCTTCGCGTCGGAGATCCCGGAGCGACCAGTATCCACGGTCCGTCGGGGCGCGGCGGGGCACCGGGCCGGAACCACTCAGTTCCCCGCGCCCCCTCGCTGTCCCGCGCCCCCCGCGCGCCCCGCGCTCCCCGTGTCCGCCGTGCCCGTCGTGTCCGTCGTGTCCGCCGTGTCGTCGGCGTCCGCCGCGGCTCCGAGGTCCGCCACGCCCGCCAGCGCCTCCGTCAGCCAGGCCACCCAGAAGCGCTCCAGCTCGATGCCGCCGCGCAGGACGAGGTGGCGCAGCCGGTCCGCTTCCGCGTCGCGTTCCGGGGGGAACTGGCGCCGCTCCATGGCCAGGTACTCGTCCAACTGCGTCCGGTGCAGCCGAAGGTGGCGGCGCAGCTCGTCGGCCATCCCCTCGGTGCCGACCACCGCCGCGGCGCGCAGTCGCAGCAGCAGGGCGCTGCGGATGGGCTTCGGGTCCTCGACGCGCCGGGTCCAGTCGGCCAGTTCGGCCCGGCCGGCGGGCAGCACCTCGTACTCCTTGCGCTGCCCGCGTGCCGGCGCCGTGGCCGACAGGGCGCGGATGTGGCCGGCCTGCTCCAGTTTTCCCAGCTCGCGGTAGATCTGCTGGTGGGTCGCCGACCAGAAGTAGCCGATGGACCGGTCGAAGCGCCGGGTCAGTTCGAGACCCGAGGACGGCTTCTCGAGCAGAGCGGTGAGGATCGCGTGCGGGAGTGACATGCCCGCATCCTAGGGACCCGGCCGCCCGGGCCGGCGGGCGGCGGCGGGCACGGCGACGGCCGTGACCGGACGCCCCGCCGGCGGCACGCTATCGCCAGCGGCACCCGGGCACCGGGCAGGGGCCACCCGGGCACGGGCCACCCGGGCACGGGCCACCCGGACGGCAGCGTCCGGCCGCTGGGCCGCTGGGCCGCCCGGGCGGTAGACGCCGGGCCGCCCGGGCGGCGGGTGCCTACAGGGTCGCCGCCAGGCGGGTGCCCTGGTCGATCGCCCGCTTGGCGTCCAGCTCCGACGCGACGTCGGCACCGCCGATGAGGTGGGCGCGGATCCCCGCGGCCGTCAGCTCCTCGTACAGGTCGCGGCGCGGCTCCTGGCCGGTGCACAGGACGACGGTGTCGACCGGCAGGGTGCGGGCCTCGCCGTCGACCGTGATGTGCAGGCCCTCGTCGTCGACGCGCTCGTACGACGCCCCGGCGACCGTCTCCACCCCCCGGTGCCTGAGCTCGGTGCGGTGGATCCAGCCGGTCGTCTTGCCGAGCCCCGCGCCCACCTTGGTGGTCTTGCGCTGGAGCAGGGTGACCTGGCGGGGGGCCCGCGGCCGCTCGGGGGCGCGCAGGCCGCCGCGCTCGCCGTAGGAGGTGTCGACGCCCCACTGGCGGAAGTACGTCTCGGCGTCGCGGCTCGCGCCCTCGCCACCGTCCGTGAGGTACTCGGCGACGTCGAAGCCGATGCCGCCGGCGCCGAGGATCGCGACGCGCTCGCCGACCGTCGCGCCGCCCCGCAGCACGTCCAGGTAGCCGACGACGCTCGGGTGGTCGACGCCGTCGAAGTCCGGGACGCGGGGGGTGACACCGGTCGCCACGACCACCTCGTCGTACCCGTCCAGCATGTCCGCCGAGACGCGGGTGCCCAGGCGCACCTCCACGCCCCGCAGGTCCAGCTGGGTGCGGAAGTAGCGGAGGGTCTCGTCGAACTCCTCCTTGCCGGGCACCCGCCGGGCGACGTTCAGCTGGCCGCCGACCTCGTCGGCGGCGTCGTAGAGGACGACCTCGTGGCCGCGCTCGGCCGCCGACACCGCACAGGCGAGGCCGGCAGGGCCGGCGCCGACGACGGCGACGCGCCGGCGCAGCCGGGTGGGGGAGAGGACCAGCTCGGTCTCGTGGCAGGCGCGCGGGTTGACGAGGCAGGAGGTGATCTTCCCGCTGAAGGTGTGGTCCAGGCACGCCTGGTTGCAGCCGATGCAGGTGTTGATCGTCTCGGGCCGTCCCGCGCGGGCCTTCGCCACGAACTCCGGGTCGGCGAGGAAGGGGCGGGCGAGGGACACCATGTCGGCGCGGCCGTCGGCGAGGACCTCCTCGGCCACCTCCGGCGTGTTGATGCGGTTGCTCGTGACCAGGGGCACGGAGACCGCCCCCATGAGCCGCTTCGTGACCCAGGTGTACGCGGCGCGCGGCACGGACGTGGCGATCGTGGGGATGCGCGCCTCGTGCCAGCCGATGCCGGTGTTGATGATCGTCGCGCCTGCGGCCTCGATCTCCTTCGCCAGCGCGATGACCTCGTCCAGCGACGACCCGCCGGGCACCAGGTCGAGCATCGACAGCCGGTAGACGAGGATGAAGTCCTCGCCCACCCGCTCGCGGGTGCGGCGGACGATCTCCAGCGGGAAGCGCACCCGGTTCTCGTACGAGCCGCCCCACCGGTCCTCGCGGTGATTGGTCGCCGCGGCGATGAACTCGTTGATGAGGTACCCCTCCGAGCCCATGATCTCGACGCCGTCGTAGCCGGCCGACTTCGCCAGCTCCGCCGCCCGCACGTAGTCCTCGATGGTCTGCTCGACCTCGGCGTCCGTCAGGGCGTGCGGGACGAAGGGGCTGATGGGCGCCTGGAGGGCGCTCGGCGCCACCAGCCGCGGGTGGTAGGCGTAGCGGCCGAAGTGGAGGATCTGCATCGCGATCCTGCCGCCGGCCGCGTGCACCGCGTCCGTCACGACGCGGTGCTGCTCCGCCTCCTGCGCGCAGGTCAGCATGGCGCCGCCGTCGTAGGGCCGGCCCGCCTCGTTCGGGGCGATGCCGCCCGTCACGATGAGGGCGGCCCCGCCGCGGGCGCGGGCCGCGTAGAACGCGGCCATCCGCTCGAAGCCGTTCTCCGCCTCCTCCAGGCCGACGTGCATCGACCCCATGAGCACCCGGTTCGGCAGGGTGGTGAAGCCCAGGTCCAGGGGGCGCAGCAGGTGCGGGTACCGGGACGGGGTCGGGGTCGGGGTCATGAGGGGCGCCTCCTCGCGCGCGGTGTCATCGCCCCTGTTGTAGACGACCGCGCCCTCTTTATGCAACAAGTTGCACATCGATCGGGGCGTGAGGTGCGCTACGTACACCGGGTGGGCCCGCGCCCCGCCTCCGTCAGCCGCGCTGCGCGAGGTCCGCCCCCCAGGCGTCCAGCCCCTCCGGCGTGCACGGCACCGTCCCCCACGGCGTGGCCTTCCCGACGCCCGGCGGCGTCCCGGCCCCCGCGTCCGGCAACCCGTGCGCCCGCAGCAGCCGCGCCACCGCCATCGCCCACGGCCGCCGCAGCCGCGCCGCGTCCAGCAGTTCCCCGTCCGCCAGCAGGTCCTCCACCGGGCCCGTGCGCACCCCGTCCGGTGTGAGCACCGCCGCGTCGTCCGCCCACCGCAGCGCCAGGTCCACGTCGTGCGTGGCCATCACCACGGTCGTCCCCGACGCCCGCAGCCCCTCCAGCACCGCCAGGAGCCGCTCCTGCCCGTGCGGGTCGAGCCCGGCCGTCGGCTCGTCCAGGATGAGCACCCGGGGCCGCATCGCGACGGCCCCCGCGATCGCCGCGCGCTTCCGCTGCCCGTACGACAGCAGGTGCGTCGGCCGGTCCTCCAGCGCCACGATGTCCAGGGCCTCCAGCGCCTCGCGGACCCGGGCGCGGACCTCCACCTCCGGCAGGCCCAGGTTCATCGGGCCGAACGACACGTCCTGCCCGACCGACGCGGCGAACAGCTGGTCGTCCGGGTCCTGCACCACCAGCTGCACCGCCGTCCGCAGCCGCGTCAGGCCCCTGCGGTCGTACGCCACATCCTCACCGGCCAGGCGCAGCCGCCCGCTCGCACACCGCAGACCGCCGCTCAGCAGCCGCAGCAGCGTCGTCTTGCCGCCGCCGTTGCGGCCCAGGACCGCCAGGGACCGCCCCTCCGGCACGGCGAAGTCGACCCCGCTGAGCACGGCGGGCCCGCCCTCGTAGGCGAACCCCGCCCCCACCAGTTCCACCACCGGCGACCCGGTCATCACACCACCCGTTCGAGTCCGAGGGCGGCCGCGACCAGCACCGCCAGCAACACCGCCGTCGCCGCCAGGAAGCGGCGGTCCAGCCGCGCCGCGGGCACCAGCACCCGCAGCGTCCCGTCGTAGCCGCGGCCGGCGAGACCGCTCTGCAGCCGTGTCGCCCGGTCGAAGGCGCGGACGAACGCGGTGGCCCCGAGACCGGCGGCCGAGCGCCACGCCGCGGCCCGGCTCGTGGTCCCCAGTCGCGCGGCCTGCGCCTGCCGGATCCGCGCCACCGCGTCCAGCAGCAGGAAGCCGATGCGGTACATCACCAGCGCCACGTCCACCACCGGCGCGGGCACGCCCGCCCGCACCAGCCGGGGCAGCACGTCCGACACGGGCGTCGTGAAGGCGAAGAGCAGCACCCCCAGCGACGCCGCCGACGACCGCAGCAGCAACTCCACGGCCTGCGCGGCCCCGCCGGGCGCGGGCGCCACCCAACCCGCCGGGCCGCCCACCTGGAACAGCAGCGGCACCGCGCCCGTGACGCAGAAGCCGAGCGGCACCCGCCACGCCCGCCACAGCTGCCGCGGAGCCACCCCCGCCGGCCCCAGCAGCACCACGACGGCGACCACCGCCACCAGCGCCGCGCCCGGCCACGGCGGCAGGGACACGGCACAGGCCGTCAGGCCGAAGCCGAGCACGGCCTTCTCGCCCGGGTGGCGGCGGCGCCAGCGGCTGCCGTGCGCCGCCACGTCGATGGGCAGCACCCCCGCTACTCCCCGGACGCCGCGGGCGGCTCGGCCGCCCCGCCGGCCCCGGCCCGCTCCTCACCCTGCCGGCGCCCGCGGCGCAGCCCGAAGTAGTACGCCAGCACTCCGGCGCCCAGCGCGGCCTGCAGGGAGAACAGCGCCGACTCCACCTCACCCGACGGGGGCTCGTACAGCGGGCTGAACCACGGCTCGTAGTCAGGGGCGTTCTCGGTGATCGCCGCCTCCGCCTGCGCGTCCGCGCCCGTGAACGGCTCCTCCTTGTGATCACCCAGTCCGAGCGCCAGCGGCAGCACCGCCAGCGCCACCACGACGAGCAGCAGCAGGGTGTTGATCCTCGCGTTCCGGCTCATCGGACCGCCGCCTCCTTCGTCGCGCCCGCCGCCGGGAGCACGCCGAGCCGGGCCAGCTCGCCCCCGCTCGACTGCCGCAGCAACCGCATCACCAGCACCGTCAGCAGGCCCTCGCTCACCGCCAGGGGGAGCTGTGTCACCGCGAAGATCCCGCCGAACTTGGCGAGCGCGCCCGTGAAGCCGCTGCCCGGGTCGGGGAACGCGAGCGCCAGCTGCACGCTCGTCACGCAGTACGTGGACAGGTCCGCCGCGAACGCGCCGAAGAAGACGGCCACCATCAGGGGCGCTCCCGTGCGGCGCAGCAGCCGGTACAGCCCGTACCCGGCCCACGGTCCGACGACCGCCATCGAGAAGGCGTTCGCGCCGAGCGTCGTCAGACCGCCGTGCGCCAGCAGCAGCGCCTGGAACAGCAGGGTGATCGTGCCGAGCACGGCCATGATGGGCGGCCGGAACAGGATGGCGCCGAGCCCCGTACCGGTGGGGTGGCTGCAGCTGCCCGTCACCGACGGGATCTTCAACGCGGACAGGACGAACGTGAACGCCCCGGACGCGCCGAGCAGCAGCGTCGACTCGGGGTTGGCCCTGACCTCCCGGGTCAGCGCCCGGACGCCGTGGACGACGAACGGAGCGGCCGCCAGTGTCCAGGCGACCGCGTGTTCCCGGGGTAGGAACCCCTCGGCTATATGCATGTGGGGGAGACCCTCTCCAGCACCTCGTGGATGGACAACGCGCCCTGGCCGGTCTCCTGGCTGACGGGTACTACCGCCTCGACCCCGCCTTCCCGGACGCCGCGGTCTCCCGCGGCGGTCCAGTGGCTTCCCCGCTGGCGCGGGGGGTGGGGCCGGACTTCCCGATCACAGTGGCGAGGGCCGCGCCGGTTCCACACCGGCTTCCCGTACACCAAGGCCCTGCGACACTAGTGCGTTGACCAGGTACATCACAACCGCGCACACGGGGGAGTCCCGCCGCACGGGCGGGCGCTCGCGGGTGCCCGCCACGCCCTACCGCTTGCGGTAGCCGTACGCCTCCGAGGCCGCCGCCTCCACCGCGTCGAGGTCGCCGCCCGCCGCCGCCGTGACGACGGCCGCCACCGCGCCCTCCACGAACGGCGCGTCCACCAGCCGCGTCCCCGCCGGCAGTTCCCCCTCCTCCAGCAGCGCCTTCACCGTCAGGACGGCGCTGCCCAGGTCCACCAGGACCGCGACGCCGGCGCCGCCGTCGACCTCCGCGGCCGCCCGCGCGACCAGTTCGGCGCTCGTACCGAGCCCGCCGTCCGGCCCGCCGCCGGCCGCCGCCACCGGTACCCCGCCGGCGCCCCCGGCCAGTCCCCGGGCGAGCGCGGCGACGGCCTGCGCGACCGGGGCGCTGTGCGAGACGAGCACGACGCCCACGGGCGCCCCCGAGCCGCTCACGCCGCCTCCCCCGTGACGTCGGCGAGTGCCGCGAAGAGCAGCGCGGCCGACGTGGCGCCCGGGTCCCGGTGTCCCACCGACCGCTCGCCGAGGTAACTGGCCCGTCCCTTGCGGGCGCGCATCGGCCCGGTCGCCTCCGCGCCCTCCGCGGCGGCCCGCGCGGCCGCCGCGACGGCGTCCGGCCGGTCCTGCCCGAGCGCGGCCACGGCCGGCTCCAGCGCGTCCAGCATCGTCTTGTCCCCGGCCCGCGCCCCGCCGAGCCGGGCCACCGCCGCGACACCGTCGCCCAGCGCCTCCGCCAGCCGCGCGGGCGCCACCTCGGGCTCGTCGCCCAGGGCCTTGCCGGCGCTCCGCAGCAGCGTGCCGTACAGCGGCCCCGACGCCCCGCCCACCGTGGAGATCAGCCGCCGGCCGGCCAGCACCAGGACCGCGCCGGGCGTCCGCGGCGGCTCCTCCTCCAGCGCGGCCGCCACCGCCGTGAAGCCGCGCCGCAGGTTGACCCCGTGGTCGGCGTCGCCGATCGCGGAGTCCAGCTCCGTGAGGAGGTCGGCGTCGCGGTCCACGGCCACCGCCACCGCGGCCATCCACCGCAGGAACGTCCCGGAGTCCAGCACCGCGCTCACCACCCCCATCGCAGCGCCGGCGTCCGCACCGGCGCGTCCCACAGCCGCAGCAGCTCCTCGTCCGCCCGGCACAGCGTCACCGAGGCACCGGCCATGTCCAGCGACGTCACGTAGTTGCCGACGAGCGTGCGGGCCACCGGCACCCCGCGCTCGCCCAGCACCCGGTGCACCTCGGCGCCGAACCCGTACAGCTCCAGCAGCGGCGTCCCGCCCATGCCGTTGACCAGCAACAGCACCGGACCCGAGGGCCGCAGGTCGTCCAGCACGGCGTCCACCGCCACGTCGGCGATCTCCCGCGAGGTCATCATCGGGCGCCGCTCGCGTCCCGGCTCGCCGTGGATGCCGACGCCCAGCTCCAGCTCGCCGGACGGCAGGTCGAAGGTGGGGCCGCCCTTCGCGGGCGTGCTGCACGCGCTCAACGCCACCCCGAAGCTCCGGCACGCGGCGTTCACCCGGCGCGCGATCGACTCGACCCGCTCCAGCGGCGCGCCCTCCTCGGCGGCGGCGCCGGCGATCTTCTCCACGAACAGGGTCGCCCCCGTGCCGCGCCGTCCGGCCGTGTACAGGCTGTCGGAGACGGCCACGTCGTCGTCGACGAGCACCCTGGCGACCTGCACGCCCTCGTCCTCGGCGAGTTCCGCCGCCATGTCGAAGTTCAGCACGTCACCCGTGTAGTTCTTCACCACGAAGAGCACGCCGGCGCCGCTGTCCACCGCGGCCGCGGCCCGGACCATCTGGTCGGGCACCGGCGACGTGAACACCTCGCCCGGGCACGCCGCGGAGAGCATCCCCGGGCCGACGAACCCGGCGTGCAGCGGTTCGTGCCCCGACCCGCCGCCCGACACCAGGGCGACCTTCCCGGCGACCGGCGCGTCCCGGCGGACCACCACCCTGTTCCCGACGTCGACGGTGAGTTCCGGATGCGCCGCCGCGAAGCCCCGCAGGGCGTCGGCGACGACGGTCTCGGGCACGTTGATCAGCATCCTCACGGCTACTCCTCACGAGACGTACCCGCACAGTACCGAGAGGGGGACGCGGCCCTCAGTAGTTCTGCCACTCGTGCCGCGCGTACTCCAGCACCACCGGGTCCATGAGGGTGCTGGCCCGGACGTCCAGGGGACGGCGGTCGCGCGGGAAGACCGTGGCCGCCTCCAGCACGGCGCCGTCCAGGAAGCGCAGCGGCGGCGCGTCCCGGGCGAGACGCGGCGTCGGCGGCGGCCCGTCCGCCCCCGGGGTGGCGAGGACGAAGCCCCAGTTGCCGAAGCTCGGCACGTCCACCTGGTACGCGGTCGTCGCGTACCCGGCCTCCCGGATCGTCGCGGCGACCGACCAGTACGTCCGGGGCGCGAAGAAGGGCGACCCGGCCTGCACCACGACCCGTCCCCCGGGCTCCAGGACCCGGCCGAGCAGGTGGTAGAACTCCACGCTGTACAGCTTCGCCAGCGCGGCCGTGTCCGGATCGGGGAAGTCGACGACCACCGCGTCGTAGCGCCGCCCGGCGTCGCGCAGCCAGGTGAACGCGTCCGCGTTGACGACCGTCACCCGCGGGTCCTCCAGGGCCCGGCCGTTCAGGTCGACGAGCGGTGTGAAGGTGCGGGCCAACCGGGTCACGGCCGGGTCGAGGTCGACGAGCGTCACCTCCCGGACGTCGCCGTAGCGCAGCACCTCCCGCAGCGCCAGGGCGTCGCCGCCGCCCAGCACCAGCACGGACGCGCGCTCCCCGGAGAGGGCGGGGTGGACCAGCGCCTCGTGGTACCGGTACTCGTCGACGGACGAGAACTGCAGGTCGCCGTTGAGGAACAACCGCGTGTCCGGCGCCCCGGTGAACGCCGTCGACCGGGTGACGACGACGTCCTGGTACGGCGTCGTCTCGGCGTGCACGATCGGGTCGCGGTACAGCCGCTGGCGCGCGGTGACCTCGATGTCGTCGGCGAGGACGTACACCGTCCCCAGCACGGCGAGCACGGCGCCCAAGCCCGCGAGCAGCCCCGCCCGCACGGCGCGGCGGGTCTCCCGCCGGAAGATCCACAGCACGACCCCGCCCCCGGCGACGGCGTTCACCGCGCCGACCACCAGGGCGCCCTTCAGCTGCCCGAAGGCGGGCAGGAGCAGCAGCGGGAAGCACAGGCCGCCGACGAGCGCGCCGACGTAGTCCGCGGCGAACAGGTCGGCCACGGCGCTGCCGGCCTCCTGCCGCCGGATCCGCTGGAGGAGCGTCATCAGCAGCGGTATCTCCGCGCCGATCAGCAGGCCGACGACGAACGACGCCACGACCATGGCCGGCATGTAGATCCGCAGCCAGGAGAACGCCACGTACAGCAGGAGGACGGACAGGCCGCCGACGAGCCCCAACACCAGCTCCACCAGGGCGAACGCCCCGACGGCACGCCGCTGGAGCGGTTTGGCGGCCAGCGAGCCGACGCCCATCGCGAAGACCATGACGGAGATGACCACGGAGGTCTGCATCACGGAGTTGCCGATGAGGTAGCTGCCGAGGGCGGTCAGCGCCAGCTCGTAGACCAGTCCGCAGGCGGCGCAGACGAACACCGCGAGGAGCAACAGCACCCGGGTGCCCCGCGGGTGGGCCGGCGGCGGGACGGCGGGGGTGGGGGAGGGGGCCGGGGCGGTGGTGGTGCTCATGGCGGGGAGGTCAGGAGACCGCGGCGCCGACCATGAAGGCCGTACCGAGGTACAGGGCCGCCTGGACCCAGGCGGCGGGGTGCGGGCGGTCGCCCTGGTCGTCGAGGACGGCCGCGCCCAGCCTGCCGGGCGTCAGGGCGCCGACCACCAGCGAGACCAGCGTCATGACGACGACCCCGGCGAGCCCGTACAGCAGGGTGCTGAGCAGCCCCAGGCCGAGGCCGAGCTCCGACTCGCTGGCCCGGATCGACTGCTCGATGACGAGGCCGACGGCGACGGTCTGGCCGGCGAGGAGCACCGCGGCGCCGCGGTTGCGCTCGGTCCACACCACGTGGAGGAGCTTGCCGGGGGTCACCCAGTCGAGCGCGACGAAACCGGCCACCATCACGGCGAAGCCGACCAGGCCGTACAGCACGGCCGTGCCGGCCGACTCGAGGATCTCTGCCACGGGGGTTGCCTTTCGGGGACGTCGTCGGGGGTCACGGGTGCGCGGCGGGAGCGCGGGTCACTTGCCGGCGCCGGGGCCGCCACCGCGGAAGCCGGCGCCGTCCGGGTCCGGCCACACCGAGCGCAGGTGCGACTTCCAGCGGCGGTAGCCGGTCCGGTAGTCCGTGACCTCGATCCGGCTGCCGGTGCGGTGCGGGCTGATGGCGACGATGTCGTCGCGGTAGCGCAGGAAGACGCGGTCGCCGGAGTCGAACCGGGAGGTGGCCCCGGCGTGGCCGTCGATCTCCCGGGCCACGGCCGCCGGCGCGTCCCGCGGGTCGAGGCGGTCGGCGCCGAGGGCGCGGTACTGACGGCTGATCCAGGCGGACGGGACGGCGTTGCCGTCGTCGTCGCGGTCGGGGTCGCCGCCGCACCCGCCGAGGGCGGCCGCGACCAGCAGCAGCGCGCAGACGCGTCGGGCGGTCCTCATCGTGCCTCCAGCCGGGAGCGGGTCGCCACGATCCGGCGGCTCCCCGGGTACGTGTGCCAGGTGCGCCAGGTCAGCCCGGTGTCGTCGGCGTCGACGGTCAGCGCGGTGACCGCGTCGACGGAGCCGGGGAAGAATCCGTACAGGGCCCTCGGGTGGGCGTCCGCCCGGTCCCGTATCCGCGCCACCTCCGCGCCGAACGCGGCGGCGTCGAGGGTGCGTGTGCGGGCGCCGAAGGAGTAGCGCCGGCCGTCGAAGTCCCGCGCCGCGCTCTCGGGCAGCCCCCGGGGCGCGGAGCCGGGCAGGCAGGCGACGGTCTCGCGGACCGGGCCGGCGAACACCTGGTGCGAGGCCCCGAGGAGGCGCAGGTGCACCTCGACCCCGGCGACGGTGACGGTTCGCTCGGCCAGCGCCCCGCGGGAGGGGAGCCCGAGGGCGAAGGACAACTGGTCGGCGTCGGTGTCCAGGTAGGGGGTGTCCAGGACTATGCCGTTCATGATCCCCCGAGAGCCGTACCCGCACCTGAGCGCCGCCGAGTATGGCACAGCGCGCGGACGCCGCAGCGCCGGGGACCGCGCCCGGCCGCACGGGGGCCGGGCCGTCTTCCCCCGGACCATCCGAGGGGGGAGGCGGCCGCGTCCCGGGTGCGCCCCTGGGTGGGCGCCTCCCCGGTGGAGGACGCGCGTGCTCGAAGGGGCGGACCCCGGGCCGTTCCCGCCCGTGGCCCGGTCTCGGCGGTGCACCCCACCGCCGACGTGCACCGCCGCCCCCTCGCTCTTGTCCCTCCCCCTCGCCTTCGTCCGTCCCGGCGCCCGGGCAGGCCGGGGCGGAACCCGCCGTCGCGCAGGTGGCGGCCCGCCTGAGTGGTCCCCGCCGGCGCGGACGGTCCCGGACCAGGTCAGGCGTGGTCCCGGCCGACACGGCGTACCCATCACGCGCCGTCCGCGAGCAGCTGCGCGAGCGGGGTGTCCGGGCGGTGATCCCCGTCCCGGCGGCGGACCGGCGCCGGACCATACCGCTCCATGACGGTCATCCAGATGCTGACCGACAAAGGCAGGTTCATCCCGATCCGTCCGCCTTCGGCGGTGCCTTGTCGGCCGCGCCGGGGCGGGGCCGGCTGCCCGTGCGCCGGTCGACGGGACGTCACCTGGACGCTGCCGGGGGTGCCCCGCGCCGGTGCGGGCCGGACCGCCGTGCCGGCCGGCCGCGGACCGCCGCGCCTGCGGTGGCCGGGTGCGGGCTCCGCCCGTCGGTCGCCGCCGACCGGCGGCGGCGGACGTGGGGCGGGTGGCCGGTGCGCGGGCCTGCGGCGTGGGCCGGTACCCTCGCCGCGGACCTCCGCCACGGCGCACCGCGCCGGCGCGGCACGGCGGAAAACGCCTGGTGCGCGGCGCCCCCGGCGGGGGTACCCCCGCCCCCCGCCACCCCCCGCCCGTGGGTGACAAGGGTTTTCCCCGTATCGGGTTCATGGCGCGTTTCCCTACTGTTCCGGCACCGGCGGTTCCCCCCTCTGACGCGTGAATGTCAGGTGCATGCAACCCCATGCGTGCGACCCCAGGAGGGCACCACCGGGGACGGCCCCGATGACGAGGCCGTCGCGCCGGCGGCGGCGCGGGGGCGCACCCGGCCCCAGGGACTGTGGAGGCACCCCACAAGCAGCCAGAGTCCCGCGCCGCCGCCCGCGCTCCGCACCGTCAGCTGCTCCGGGAGTCGCCGGAGACGCCCCTTGAAAGGGAACACCTTGAACGGTTCCAGGCGGAGACTCATATCCGTCGTGGCAGCGAGTGCCACGATCCTCGGCGTCACGGCCACCTCCGCGGTGGCGCTCGCCGCGGAGGCCGCCCCCTCCCCGAAGCCGGCCGCGCCGGCCTCGCAGGCCATGAACCCGGCCGCCACCACGCCGACGGCGCCCGTCGAGAAGGTCATCGTGACCTACAAGGCGCGTACGGCGGAGGCCACGTCGAACACCGCCGCGAAGACCGACACCGCCGAGAAGGCCGCCGAGACCGGCGAGCGCCTCTCCTTCGAGCGCCGCCTCGCCGGCGGTGGCGCGCTCGTCGACCTCGGCACCGCGCCGACCCGGCAGGACGTCTCCGAGGTCATGGACGCCTTCCGCGCCGACCCGGCCGTCGCCTCCGTCGAGGCCGACATCCGCGCCTACCCGATGGCCGTCACCCCCAACGACGCCGACTACGCCAAGCAGTGGGACCTCTTCGAGCCCACCGGCGGCATGAACGTGCCCGGCGCCTGGGACAAGACCACCGGCAGCGGCGTCACCGTCGCCGTCATCGACACCGGCTACGCGGCCCACACGGACCTGGCCGCCAACACGGTCGCCGGCTACGACTTCATCTCCACCTCGGCCGACGCCCGCGACGGCAACGGCCGCGACGCCGACCCCAAGGACGAGGGCGACTGGAACGCCACCGACGGTGAGTGCGGCACCGGCTCCCGCGCGAGCAACTCCTCCTGGCACGGCACGCACGTCGCGGGCACCATCGGCGCGGTGACCAACAACGCCAAGGGCATCGCCGGCATCGCGTACGGGGCGAAGGTCCAGCACGTCCGCGTGCTCGGCAAGTGCGGCGGCTCGTCCTCGGACATCGCCGACGCGATCACCTGGGCCTCCGGCGGCAGCGTCCCCGGCATCCCGGTGAACCCGAACCCGGCCAAGGTCATCAACATGAGCCTCGGCGGCGCCAGCTCGACCTGCCCGACCGTCTACAAGACCGCCATCGACGGGGCCGTCGCACGGGGTGCCACCGTCGTCGTCGCGGCCGGCAACAGCAACGCCAACGCGTCCGGCTTCACGCCCGCCAACTGTGCGAACGTCATCAACGTGGCGTCCACCAGCCGCGAGGGCAACCGTTCGTACTACTCGAACTACGGCACCATCATCGACGTCTCCGCCCCGGGCGGTGAGACCCGCCGCGCCACCGACACGCCCGGCACCATCACCACCCCGGAGAACGGCATCCTCTCCACGCTGAACGCCGGCACCACCACCCAGTCGCTGGAGAACTACAAGCCCTACCAGGGCACCTCCATGGCCGCCCCGCACATCGCCGGGCTCGCCGCGCTGCTCAAGTCGGCCAAGTCGACCCTGACCCCGGCCCAGATCGAGTCCGCGATCAAGGGCAACGCCCGGCCGCTGCCCGGCACCTGCTCCGGCGGCTGCGGCACCGGCATCGCCGACGCCGCGAAGACGGTCGCGGCCGTCACCGGCGGCGGGGCCACCACCCCCGGTGGCGCCACCTTCACCAACGCGGCGAACGTGACGATCTCCGACAACACCACCGTCACCTCCCCGATCGCCGTCACCGGTGTCGCGGGCAACGCCCCCGCCGCCCTCGCGGTGGCCGTGGACATCAAGCACACCTGGCGCGGCGACCTGGTCGTCGACCTCGTCGCCCCGGACGGCACCGCCTACCGGCTCAAGAGCTCCAGCAACGACTCCGCGGACAACCTCCTCGCCACCTACACCGTCGACGCCTCCTCCGAGGTCGCCAACGGCACGTGGAAGCTCCAGGTCCGTGACGTCGCCACGGGTGACACCGGCTACATCGACTCCTGGAGTCTCACCTTCTGAGACCCCGCTCTGATCCGCATCACCGCAGGTCAAAGGCGTGCCCCCCGCGTCCCGCCGGGGGCCCGCCCGGGTCTGTGTGCGGTGCCCGACCTCCACATGCCGGACACCCGCCCGGGACTCCCCCCCCCAACATCGTATCCGGACAGGGCGCGGGC
>NZ_JBIBSF010000009.1:0-109827 GCF_043077165.1 Streptomyces kanasensis | reverse complement strand
TTCTCACTCTCTCCTTGACCACCCCCTTCCCCCCCCCCCACCACCACCCCCCCCCCGCCCGGCCCGCGCCCGCCCCCGGCCCCCCCCCCCCCCCCACGCCCGGTTCTGTGAGCGGTGCCCGACGTCCACATGCCGGACACCGGCCCTGGACTCCCCGCCCCTACTTCGTATCCTCACAGGGCGCGGGCAGGGGGCCCGCCGCGTGCGGGCGGGGCCCACGCGCCGGAGGGTGGTGGCACATGAGGACGACGCCGTACCGCGCCGCGCCGGTCGGGCGGGCGCACCTCCTCGACCGTCTCGACCGCACCCTGCACACCCGGGGCCGCGCCGTCCTCACCGGACCGGCCGGCGTCGGCAAGACCGAGGTCGCCCAGGCGGCCGCCGCCGAGGCGACGGCCCGCGGCGAGACGGTCCTGTGGCTCGCCCCGCAACCCGCCGACCGGGACATGCCCGGCGCGGCCGCAGCCGCGCTCGTCGCCTCCGTGCCGCCCTCCGCGCTCGACGGCCTCCCCGGACCCCAGCGCGCCGCCGTCGCGGTGCTCTGCCGCGAGGCCACCGCCCCCGACACCGGCCGGGACCCCATCGCCCTGCGGCTCGGCCTCGCCCGCGTCCTGCGCACCCTCGCCGACAAGGGACCCGTCCTCCTCGTCGTCGACGACACCCGCCACGTCGACCCCGACAGCGCGGACCTCCTCCGCTTCGCCCTCCACCTCGCCCCGCCGGACCTGCGCGTCCTCGCCGTCGAGACGCCCGCCCCCTACGGCCCCGACGCCCCCTACGGCGACCCGGGCACCGGTCCGTGGCGGGAGCAGAGCGCCGGCGGCGCCGATCCCGAGGCCGGTGTCGACGGCGCGCCCGTCGCCCTGTGGGTGCCCTCCGAGGCCGACGTCCTGCTGGTCCCGCCGCTCCAGGCGGACGAGATCGCCGAACTCCTGGTCCACCACCGCCTCGCCTCCCGCATGGCGGGGCGCATCCACAAGGCGAGCGGCGGCAACCCCCGCCTCGCCCTCGCCGTCGGCCGCTCCCTCGCCGACTCCCGCACCCCGGTGCACCACGCGGAGGCGCTGCCCCTGTCCGGGCGCGCCCGCGACCTCGCCCGGCGCATGCTCGCCCCCGCGCCACCCCCCGTACGCGCCGCGCTGCTGCTCGCCGCGCTCGCCCTGCGCCCCACGGCCGCCCTGGTGCGCCGCGCCGGCCGGCCGACCGCCGAGGCGGAGCTGGCCGCCGCCGAACGCGCCGGGCTCGTCGCCCTCACCGAGGACGGCGCCGTCACCTTCACCGCGGGACTGCTCCCCACGACCCTCGTCCATGACACCTGCTGGACCGAGCGCAGCGAGGCGCACACCGCGCTCGCCCGTGTCGTGGACGACCCCGTCGAAGCGGTACGGCACCGGGCGCTCGCCACCGACGTGCCCGACGAGCGGCTCGCCGCCGAGGTCGCCGCCGCGGTGGAGACCGTACGCCGCCGGGGCAACAGCGCACTCGCCGCCGAACTCGCCCTGCTCGCCGCCGAGTCCACCCCCGTCCACCTGGGCCGCCGCCGCATCGCGCGGCTCGCCGACGCCGCCGAGGAGGCCGCCCGCGCCGCCCGCGCGGACCTCGCCGTGCGCGCCGCCGCCGACCTGCTCGCCCGCGACGCCTCCCCGGAGGACCGGGTACGGGCCCGGCTCGCCGTCCTCGACACCGCCGGGCAGGGCCTCACCGACCTCGACGAGCTGTACGTCCACGCCATGGAGGACTCCGAGGACCACCCAGCGCTGCGGGCCGCCGTACAGCTGCGCCTCGCCGTCAAACACGTCCTCGCCGACGGCGACCCGGTCCGCGCCCGCGCCGCCGCCGTCGAGTCCGCCGCGCTCGCCACCTCCGTCGGCGACCGGCACACCGCGGCCCGCGCCCTCACCCAGCAGGCCCGCATGGACCGCGTCCTCGGCTCGCCCGACGCCGAGCGGACCCTCGCCGAGGCGCGTGCCCTGGAGACGGCCGACCGGCCGCTCGGCGTGCACAACGCCGCACAGATCCTCACCATCCGGCACGCCCTCTTCGACGACCGGCTCACCGAGGCCCGCGACCGCGTCAACGCCCTGCTCCCGCTGGTCGAGCGGCGCGGCCCGGTCGAGGACACCATCGAACTGCTCCACACCCTCGCCGCCGTCGAGGCCCGCCGCGGACAGTGCGCCGCCGCCCTCCAGCACGCCCACCGGTCCCTCGCCCTCACCCTGGAGGCGGGGCTGTCGCCCGGCCCCGCCTGGTACACCCTCGCCCTCGCCGAGACCGCGGGCGGCTCCTTCGCCCGCGCGGCGAGCTACGCCCGGCGCAGCGCCCAGGCGTCGGACGAGGAGGGCGACCACGTCTTCCTCTCCCGCAGCCTCTACGCGCTCGGCCGGGTCCAGCTGGTGACCGGCGACGTCGCCGGCGCCCTGGAGACCCTCCGCCGCGTGCGGGAGGGCGAGCGGGCCCAGGGGAGCGTCGACCCGTCGATGCTGCGCTGGCACGAGGAACTGGCCGAGGCGCTGCTCGCCCACGACGCCCGGGACGAGGCCGAGACGCTCCTCGCCGACGTCGGCCCGGTCGCCGAACGCCTCGGCCGGACGACGGTGCTGCTCGGCTGCGACCGCGCCTACGCGCAGTGCCTGGCGGCGGGCGGGAAGTCGGAGGAGGCGGCCGGTCTGCTCGTGGAGACGGCGGAACGGTTCGCCGCGCACGGCCTCGTCCTGGAGCAGGGGCGCTGCCTGATCGCCCTGGCGCGGGTGGAGCGGCGCCGCCGCAGGCGCTCCGCCGCCCAGCAGGCGCTGCACGCCGCGGCCGCCGTCTTCGAACGGGCCGGGGCCGTGCCCTGGCTCGACCTGGTGGCGGAGAGCCCCGCCCGGACGGAGGCGGCCACGGCGGGGGACGGCGCCCTGGCGCGCCTCACGGAGGCCGAGGTGCGCCTGGCGCGGATGGTGGGGCAGGGGGCGAGCAACCAGGAGGCGGCGGCCCGGCTGTACCTCAGCGTCAAGACCGTCGAGGCGCGGCTGACCCGGATCTACCAGAAGCTCGACGTGCGGTCCCGGGCCCAGCTGGCGACGGTCATCAACACCGGCCCGGCACCCCGGCCGTCCGGTGCCGCGGCGGGCGACGAGACGGGCTGACCCGGCCCGCTCCCGCCCGGGCCCGGACACGGCTCCGCCGCGCGGCACGGGCATGCCACGCGGCGGAGGGGGTGTGTCAGTGCCGTACGGTCTCGCCGCCCGCGTGGGCGGTGGAGTCGGCGTTGTCGTCCGTGGCGCCCTCCATCAGGGAGCTGACGGTGTCCGAGCCGACCAGGGAACCGGGGTCGGGCAGGGCTCCGCCGCCGACGACGGCGTGCGAGGAGGGGGTGACGAGGGCGGTGACGACTCCGGCGGCCAGGGACGCCACGGCGAGCATGCTGCGCTTCTTCATGCCCAGAACAACTGCCGAGGCGCCCGGGGGTCACGGTCGGGGAGCGGGAAATTCTCCCCCGCTCCCCGACCGGGACCGGACGACACGCCGACCGGGACCGGACGACACGCCGACCGGGACCGGACGACACGCCGACCCGGCCGCCGGAGGGGGTACGGCGAAGGCCGCCGGAGGGAATGCCGCGCAGGTCACCGGAGGGGCGCGCCCCCAGCGCCGGCGCAGCCGCGCGGGTCGCCGCGGGGCCGCGCGGTCGGGCTCAGCGGTGACGGAGCCAGGCCATCGCGGGCAGCGGCCGGTCGGCGTAGTCGAACAGCGCCTGGTTCTCCCAGCCGTTGCCGGAGGACGGGTCCGCCGGGTCCCAGCCGTTGCCCCGCACGGCCGTCCACGTCGGCTCCCAGTACACGACGCCCAGACCGCGCCCGTGCGGCACGGCCTCCACGACGTTCATGACGTCCCGCAGCCAGGTCGCCTGGCCCGCCGGGGTCGCCGGGTAGCCGTCGACCAGCTCGTCGGTCCGGTCGATGATGTTCTCGTGGCCGTCCTCGTCGTCCAGCCGGAACGGGTAGGCCGTCTCCACGACGAGGACGGGCTTGCCGTACCGGGCCGACACGTCGTCCAGGTTCGCCTGGAGCGCGGAGAGCGGGCCGTGCCAGTAGCCGTAGAAGGAGAGCGCGATGACGTCGAAGCGCACGCCGTGCGCGGTGGCGGCGTCGAACCACCACCGGTACAGGGCGTTGTCCCCGCCGTGCGCCAGGTGCAGGGCGACCCGGGTGGAGGAGGAGACCGACTTGGCGGCCGAGGCCCCCGCGTTCAGCAGCCCCGCCAGCCGTGACCAGTCGGTGGTCGAGCCCTCGGGCCACAGCATGCCGCTGTCGGTCTCGTTGCCGATCTGCACCATGTCGGCCGTGGTGCCCTGCGCCTTGAGGGCGGCGAGCACGTCACGGGTGTGGTCGTACACGTCCGCGCGCAACTGCTCGTAGGAGTGGGACGCCCAGGCTGCCGGCTTGGTCTGGGCGCCGGGGTCGGCCCAGGTGTCGGAGTAGTGGAAGTCCACCAGCAACCGCATGCCCCGGGCCTTGATGCGGCGGGCGGTCTCCAGGACGCGGGCCTTGTCGTGGTAGCCGTCCGCCGGGTCCACCCACACCTTCAGGCGCCCGTGGTCGGCGCCGGCCGCGCGCAGGACGGCGAGCGCGTCGGCGGGGGTGCCGGAGGCGTCGCGGTACACGCCGCCGAGGTCCTCGCTCTTCTTCAGGGACGACACGTCGACGCCCCGCACGGACAGGCCGGTGGAGCCGGCGGTCAGGGTCAGGTCGTCGACGTTGATCCAGCTGCCCGCGTGGGCGTCGGAGGTGATGGCGACCGTGCACCGGCCGGACGTGACCCGCACCGAGGTGACGATCCGCATCCACCGCCCGTCCGGGGTGACCGGCAGGTCGGTGCGCTGCTCGGGCGCACCGCAGTCGCGCAGGGAGAGGTGGGCGGCGTGCCGGCCGCCGCCGGACCGCACCCAGGCGGTCAGCGTGTGCGGGCCGTCCGGCAGGCCGGTCAGACTCTGGTACGTCTCCACCCGGTAGGCGGTGGGCGCCCAGTGCGACAGCCGGGACGCGCCGCTGCGCCCGCCGGCCTCGACGAACGACGCGGAGTGGTGCCCGGTCGCCGAGCGGGTGGACCAGCCGGCCGTGCCGGACTCGAAGCCCGGGTTGGCGAGCGTGGCCGCGGCGTGGGCGGCGGGGGCCGGGGCGGCGGTCAGGGCCAGGCCCGCGACCAGGGGGAGGAACAGGGCCCGCACCGTGCGGGTCAGGCGGCTCGCTGGGAACATCGTCGTCCCTTCGACGGGGGTGAGGGGGGCGGGGGACCGGCCGGACGCCCCTCGTGCGTCCGGCCGGGGTCGGTGGGGCGCGCGCCTGGGGGCCCGCCCGGGAGTCGGTCAGCCGTCGAGCCGGACGACCCGCACGGCCCCGGCGGGCACGGTCAGCGCCGCGTCGACGCGGGCGCCGCCGAGCAGTTCGGTGCCGGGCGCCTCCAGCGGCACGTCGGCCGCCGCCTGGGTGTGGTTGACCACGAAGACGAAGCGGCCGGAGTCGCCGCTGCGGCGGACCACCTCCACGTCCCGGGCCAGTGCGGTGCGCGGGACGACGCCCGCGTCCGCGGCGGCCAGGTCGAGGACCGCGCCGAGCCCGTCGGCGTCGAGGCGGGTCGACACGTACCAGGCGGTGCCGTCGCCGAGGCGGTGGCGGGTCACGGCGGGCCGCCCGGCGGCGGGCCCGTCGGCGTACTCCCACACCGTCCGCGCGCCGCGCTCCACGACGAACTCGGTCCACACGTCGCCGGTCAGCTCCGGGGGCGCCGCCCCGGCCCCGGCGTCCCCGCCGGCCGGTGGGGCGAGCCGGACCCGTTCCCCGGGAAGCAGGGGGGAGAACTCCTCGACGGTCAGCCCCAGCACGTCGCGCAGCGCACCCGGGTAGGGGCCCTCGTGCACGGCGTCGTGCTCGTCGACGATGCCGGAGAAGAACGACACGACGAGCGTGCCGCCGCCCTCCACGTACGCGCGCAGGTTGCGCCCCGCCGCGGGGGTCGTCAGGTACAGCGCGGGCACCACCACCAGCGGGTAGCCGCCGAGGTCGGCCTCCGGCGCGGCGAAGTCGACGGTCAGGTGCCGGTCGTACAGGGCCTCGTAGGCGGTGTCGGCCCGCTCGCGGGCGTCGTGGTCCTCGCTCGGGCGCCACTCCAGCTGCTGCGCCCACCAGGACTGCCAGTCCCACACCACGGCGACGTCGGCCTCCGTGCGCGTGCCCCGGACCTCCGCCAGCGCGCCCACGTCCGCGCCGAGCCGTACGACCTCCCGCCAGACGCGGGAGTCGGTGCCGGCGTGCGGCACCATCGCGGAGTGGAACTTCTCGGCGCCGCGCCGGGACTGGCGCCACTGGAAGAACATCGCGCCGTCGGAGCCGCGTGCGACGTGGGCGAGGGAGTTGCGCGCCATCTCGCCGGGCGCCTTCGCGGGGTTGTGGGGCTGCCAGTTCACGCCGCTCGTGGAGTGCTCCAGCAGCAGCCAGGGCGCCCCGCCCGCCACCGAGCGCGTCAGGTCGGCGGCCATGGCGAGGTTGACGTGGGTGCGCCGGCCGTCGGTGATCAGGTAGTGGTCGTTGGTGACCAGGTCGACCTCGCGGCCCCAGGCCCAGTAGTCGACGGAGTCGCACTGGCTCAGCGCCGTCATGAAGTTGGTGGTCACCGGGACGCCGGGGGAGTGCCGGTGCAGGATGTCGCGCTCGGCGACGAAGTTCTCCCGCATGGCGGCGTCGGCGAAGCGCCGGTAGTCCAGCCGCTGGGCGGGGTTGGCGACGGTGGGGGTGAGCCGGGGCGGGTCGATCTGCTCCAGGTCGCCGTAGCGCTGGCCCCAGAAGGCGGTGCCCCAGGCGTCGTTGACCGCGTCGACCGTGCCGTACCGCCCGGCCAGCCAGACGCGGAAGGCGGCGGCGCAGGTGTCGCAGTAGCAGGCGGAGACGGGGACGCCGTACTCGTTGTGGACGTGCCACAGCGCCAGCGCCGGGTGGTCGGCGTAGCGGCGGGCGAGCCGCTCGGTGATGTCGGCCGCGGCGGCCCGGTAGGCGGGCGAGGTGTGGCAGATCGCGCCGCGCGAGCCGAACGAGAGGCGCACGCCCTCACGGGTGACGGGCAGGGCGTCGGGGTGGGCGCGGTGGAACCAGGCCGGCGGGCAGACCGTGGGCGTGCCGAGGTCGGCGCGCACACCGTGGTCGTGGAGCAGGTCGAGGAGCCGGTCGAGCCAGCCGAAGTCGTGGACGCCAGGCTCCGGTTCGAGGAGCGCCCAGGAGAAGATGCCGACGCTCACCATGGTGACCCCGGCCTCTTGCATCAGGGCCATGTCCTCGCGCCAGACGCTTTCCGGCCACTGCTCGGGGTTGTAGTCCGCGCCGAAGGCGAGCGGTGTCAGGGACCGGGGTGCATCCGGCATGGGGTGATCTCCTGGATCCTGTGGGATTGGGAACGTTCACAGACGCGGGGACGAGCGTGAAGCCAACATAACCGCACAGCAACAACCATTGACAAGTGTCTCGAATGTTTCTCTACTGTGAACGCTCACAGAAGCATGGCAGGCCCTCGCGGTACCCCGGAGGGCCCCGGGTCAGGGAGAAACATCCATGCCGTTCACGCTGCGCCGCCGCCTCGTGGCCTTGTCCGCCGCCGCCCTCCTCGGCGCCTCCACCCTCACCGCCTGCGGCTCGTCCGGCGACGACGGGACGGCGACCGGGGCGGGCCCCGCCGCCCTCACCTACTGGGCGTGGGCCCCCGGGATGGACGAGGTCGCGGCCCTGTGGAACGAGGGCCCCGGCAAGGAGGCCGGGATCACGGTCACCGTGAAGAAGCAGGCGTCCGGCGACGACCTCGTCACCAAGATCCTCACGGCCGCCAAGGCGCACCAGGCCCCCGACCTGGTCCAGGCCGAGTACCAGGCCCTGCCCACTCTCGTCAGCAACGACGTCCTCGCCGACATATCCCGGGAGGTCGAGGGCGTCGAGAAGAAGTTCGCCCCCGGCGTCTGGCAGCAGACGACCCTCGGCACGGACGCCGTCTACGCCGTGCCGCAGGACTCCGGGCCCATGATGTTCTACTACCGGCAGGACCTCTTCCGGCAGTACGGCCTGACCGTCCCCACCACCTGGGACCAGTTCGCCGCGACCGCCCGCGCCCTGAAGAAGAAGGCGCCGGACAAGTCCCTCACCACCTTCTCCGCCAACGACGCCGGCCTGTTCGCCGGTCTCGCCCAGCAGGCCGGCGCGCGCTGGTGGACCACCGAGGGCGAGACGTGGAAGGTCGGCATCGACGACCCCGCCACCCGCAAGGTCGCGGAGTTCTGGGGCGGCCTGGTCGAGGAGGGCGCCGTCGACAACCAGCCCATGTACACCCCCGCCTGGAACAACGCCCTCAACACCGGCAAGCAGATCGCCTGGGTCAGCGCCGTGTGGGCCTCCGGCACCCTGACCACCGCCGCCCCCGACACCCGCGGCAAGTGGGCGATGGCCCCCCTGCCGCAGTGGACCGCCGGCGCCCGCGCCACCGGCAGCTGGGGCGGCTCCTCCACCGCCGTCACCAACGACAGCAAGCACAAGGCCGCCGCCGCCAGGTTCGTCACCTGGCTCAACACCGACCCCACCGCCCTCGCCGCCCTCGTGAAGGAAGGCGGCATCTACCCGGCCGCCACCGCCGCGCAGACCGGCGGCGCCCTGGCCGAGGCCCCCGACTTCTTCGCCGACCAGCCGGACTTCTACGAGCGCGCCGCAGCCATCGCGGGGACCACCGCCCCCTCCGCCTGGGGCCCGAACGTCAACGTCGCCTACACCGCCTTCCGGGACGCCTTCGCCCGCGCCGCGAAGAACCGCGCCGACTTCGGCGCCGCCCTGCGCACCGTCCACGACACCACCGTCGCCGACCTGCGGAAGCAGGGATTCGAGGTCGCCGAGTGACCACCGCCGCCCCCGGGGCGACCACCGCCGCCACGGCCGCCGCCCGCCGCACCGGCGCGCGCCGGCGGGGCCGTGGCGCGCCGTACGCCTTCCTCGCCCCCGCCGCCGTCCTCTTCCTGCTCTTCTTCGCCCTGCCCATCGGCTACGCGGTCTGGCTCAGTCTCCACAAGGTCGAGGTCAAGGGCCTCGGTCTCGGCAAGGGGGCCCGCAGCGAGGTGTGGGCGGGACTCGGCAACTACACCGACGCGCTCACCGACCCCGAACTCCTCGACGGCGCGCTGCGCGTACTCGGCTACGGCGCCATCGTCGTCCCCGCCATGCTCGGCCTCGCCCTGCTGTTCGCGCTGCTGCTCGATGCCGAACGGGTCCGCCTCACCCCCTTCACCCGGTTGGCGATCTTCCTCCCGTACGCCGTGCCCGGCGTCATCGCCGCCCTCCTGTGGGGCTTCCTCTACCTGCCCGACGTCAGCCCCTTCTTCCACGTCCTCGACGCGGCGGGGCTGCCGCGGCCCGACCTGCTCGACGGCGGACCGCTGTTCCTGTCGCTGTCGAACATCGCCGTCTGGGGCGGCACCGGCTTCAACATGATCGTCATCTACACCTCCCTGCGGTCCATCCCCGCCGAGGTGTACGAGGCGGCCCGGCTCGACGGCTGCTCGCAGCTCCAGATCGCGCTCCGCGTCAAGATCCCCATGGTGGCGCCGTCGCTGGTGCTGACCTTCTTCTTCTCGATCATCGCGACGCTCCAGGTCTTCGCCGAGCCGACCACCCTCAAGCCGCTCACCAACTCCGTCTCCACCACCTGGAGCCCGCTGATGAAGGTCTACCAGGACGCCTTCGGCAACGGCGACCTCCACACCGCCGCCGCCACCGCCGTGATCATCGCGGTGGTCACGCTCGCCCTGTCCTTCGGCTTCCTCCGCGTCGCCGACTCCCGCCGCACCCAGGGAGAACCTCGATGAACGGCCTCGCCGAGCGCAAGTCCGCCCCCGCCGCCGGCACCACCCCCGGCACCGCCCAGGGGCCGCCGCCCGGCGCGACGCGCCCCCCGCTGCGCCACCGCGTCGCCCTCCTGCCCACCGCGACCCTGCTCCTGGGCGCCCTGTACTGCCTGCTGCCGGTCGCCTGGGTCGTGGTCGCCGCCACCAAGTCCGGCCGCGAACTCTTCTCCACCTTCACCTTCCTGCCCGGCACCGGCTTCACCGAGAACCTCACCGACCTGCACGCCTACCGCGAGGGCATCTACTGGCGGTGGATGGCCAACTCCGCCTTCTACGCCGGTCTCGGCGCCCTCCTGTCCACCGCCGTGTCCGCCGTCTCCGGCTACGCGCTCGCGCTCTACCGCTTCCCCGGCCGCGAAGCCCTCTTCAAGGTCCTCCTCGCCGGGGTGCTCGTACCGCCGGTGATCCTCGCCGTCCCGCAGTACCTGCTGCTCGCGGAGGCGGACCTCACCGACACCTACCTGTCGGTGCTGCTGCCGCTGCTGCTCTCCCCGTACGGCGTCTACCTCGCCCGTATCCACGCCGCGGCGGCCGTGCCCACCGACGTCGTCGAGGCCGCCCGGATGGACGGCGCGGGGGAGTGGCGCGTCTTCACGCGCATCGGAGTGCCGATGATGGTTCCCGGGCTGGTGACGATCTTCCTGTTCCAGTTCGTGGCCATCTGGAACAACTTCCTGCTCCCCTACATCATGCTCGGCGACGACGAGAAGTTCCCGATGACGCTCGGCCTCTACACGCTCCTCGCCCAGGGCTCCAACACCCCCGCCCTCTACACCCTGGTCATCACGGGGGCGCTGCTGGCGCTGCTGCCGCTGATCGCCCTGTTCCTCTTCATCCAACGGTTCTGGAGCCTGGACCTGCTGTCGGGAGCCGTAAAGTCGTGACCATGCAGCAGACGGGGGGCAGGCGCAGGCCGCCGACGATCCACGACGTGGCCCGTGAGGCGGGCGTCTCACGGGGCACGGTCTCACGCGTCCTCAACGGCGGGCACTACGTCAGCCCCGCCGCGCAGGAGGCCGTCAACGCCGCCATCCGCCGGACCGGGTACGTCGTCAACCGGCACGCCCGCTCCCTCATCACGGGCCGTTCGGACTCGGTGGGCTTCCTCCTGACCGAACCCCAGGAGCGGTTCTTCGAGGACCCCAACTTCAACGTCCTGCTGCGCGGCTGCACCCAGGCCCTCGCCGCGCACGACATCCCGCTCCTGCTGATGATCGCGGGGACGGAGGCCGAACGGCGGCGCATCACCCGCTACATCACCGCCGGGCACGTCGACGGGGTGCTGCTCGTCTCCAGCCACTCCGGCGACCCCCTCGCCGAGCGGCTGCGTGACGCGGGCGTGCCCCTCGTGGCGTGCGGCAAGCCGATCGGAGGGGCGTCCAGGATCAGTTACGTCGCCGCCGACGACCGCGACGGCGCCCGCTGCATGGTCCGCCACCTGCTGTCCCTCGGACGCCGCCGCATCGGCACGATCACCGGTCCGCTCGACACCCCCGGCGGCGTGGACCGGCTCGGCGGCTACCGGGAGGTCCTCGCCGAGGCGGGCGTCCCCTTCGACGAACGGCTCGTCGCGACCGGCGACTACAGCCGGGCCGGCGGCGAGGCCTGCGCGGCCCGGCTGCTCGACCGCGTCCCCGACCTGGACGCCCTGTTCGTCGCGTCCGACCTGATGGCGCGGGGCGCGCTGACGGCCCTGCAGCGGGCGGGACGGCGGGTGCCCGAGGACGTCGTGGTCGGCGGGTTCGACGACTCGCCCGCGGCGACGGCGACCGAGCCCGCCCTCACGACGATCCGCCAGCCCTGGGACCGGATCAGTTCCGAGATGGTCCGCGTGCTGCTCGCCCTGATCGGCGGTGAGGACCCGGCGGCGGTCATCCTCCCGACGGAACTGGTCCGCCGCGCGTCCGCCTGAGCCCTGCGCACCCCCGCGGGCCGGCGGGCCGCCGCGCGGGTCCCGGCGTGTGACTGCGCCGTACGTCCGCGTCGATCCGCCGCCTGTCCGCGCCTGCCCTCGCCTGTCCGCGCCTGCCCCGCCGGGCCCGGAAGGCCCGCGCCCGGCCGTCTCCGGCCCCCGCCGTGTCTCGCCGCGCCCGGGGCCGGGGTCGTCCAGGTCCGCGCCGTGCGTCCGCCCGTGCCGCCGCCGGGCGCAGGGCCCCGTCGTGCGGGACCCGCGGCCGGGGCGTCGCGCGTCAGCGGGTACCGCGCGGGAGGTCGACCGCGGCCGCCCCGGGCCCGGTGGCCGGCTCCGAATCGGGTGAGGTGTCCTCACCCGTGCCGGTCTCCGTGGTCGTGTCCGTGTCCGTGCCGGTGTCCGTCTCGGTGCGGTCGGACGGCGAACCGGGGCTGGAGGGCGGCTCGGGGGGCGGGGCGACCGGGGGTGAGGTCTCGCCCGGGCTCTCCGGCACCCTCCGCTCGTCCGGCGGCGTGTCGGGGGACGGCGGGTCGGGCGAGACCGGCGGTTCCGGCGGCGGGGGCGCGGGGGGCTCCGACGTCGGCGGCGACACCGGGGGTGAGGAGGGCGTCGAGGGCGACGAGGGCGAGGAAGGCGACGAGGGCGAAGAAGGCGACGAGGGCCGCTTCGGGCTCGCCGACGGGCTGGTCCGGCCCGCGTGGGGGCGTTCGGTGCGCTTGCCGCTCCCCACGTCGACGATGGTGAAGGTGGGCACGGGCGTCGGCGCCGGCACGACGACCACGATCTCCTCCTTCTGGAAGCCCGGCCACGTCTTCCCCCGGACCTCGTCGGGCCGCTGGACGCGGGGCCGGTCCAGCGGGTTGCCGCAGGCGCAGCGCACCCGCGGTACGCCGTACTCGTCGATGAGGACGGCCGTCCCGGCCTGGAGGACCGCCTGGTAGGGCCGCGCCCGGCCGTCCCGGTAACCGTGGTTGGTGACCAGGGTGTCCAACCGCAGCTGGACCGACGTCAGTCCGCGCAGGTGCTCGGGGAGGGACTCGGGGGCCACACCGAGCACCGAGGCGAAGGCGCGCGTCTTGGCCGGGTCTGCCCCCAGGTACGCGATCTGCCGCTCCACGTCGCAGGCCGCGCGGTCGCCGCTGCCGCCGTACAGCTCCGGGGCCGATCCCGCGTACTGGTGGCGCTGCTGCGTCGGCAGCCGCTCGACGCCGCGGTTGGCCGACGTCGCGGTGCTGGGCGTCCAGCTGTCGGGAGGCCGGTAGGAGACGCTCTCGGCGTTGACGGCGGCCTCGGCCTCGTCGGGACGCGACAACACGACCGCCAGCGCCACCGCGGCGACGACCACGCCCGTCAGGGAGGCCACCACCGGGACGGACCGCCACCAGGGGCGGCCGGTCGGGCCGCCTCCCGCGCCACGCCCCGCGCCCCCGCCGGCACCGCCGTCACCGCCACCGCCACGACCGCCGCCGCCCGTGGGGGGTGGCGGCGGGGCAGGGGGCTGCCCGGTGGCCGAGGGATCGGGGCTGGGGTGGGAGAGCGGGCCCGACGGGGGACCCGTGGGGCGGCCGGATGCGGGGTCGGAAGTCACATTCGTCCCTTTCTTCCGTTCCGCGCCATTGTGTGCCCCGTCCGGGTGCCGTCCGCAAGCCGGGCGCCCGCGACGGGCCTAGCGTGGCAGCGTGAGCAGCCAGCAAGCCGCCGAGCGCGGCACCCCGCCGGACGTCGCGCGCCTGGCGGTGCGCGGGGTGGGGAGCGCCCTCGCGGCCGTGCTCGCCGCCGTCGCCGCGATGGCGGCCACCGCTGCCCTCGGCCTGTGGGCCGCGGGCGCGACCGCCCTGCCGGGCGGCGCCTTCCCGCGGATCGTCGCCGCCGTCGTCGTCATGGCGGCGGGCGGCGACGTCGGGATCGCGGGCGGCGCCGGCGACCTCGCCCGCACGGACGCCGAACTGACGGCGGTGCCGCTGTCCGTCTCCCTCGTCGGCGCCCTCACCCTGGGAGCGGGCTTCGTCCGGCCGCTGCGGCACCGGGCCGTCGTCCCCGCACACGAGCTCCTCGCCCGGGCGGCGGCCACGGCGGTCCTCTGGCTGGTGGCGCTGGCCGTGCTCTGCGCCGCGGCCCGGCACACCTTCACCGACCTCCTGCCGGCCGACTCGCCCGCGGACCTCTTCGGGGAGCTCCTCGACGCCTCGCCGACCATCGGCTTCCGTGCCGACACCGGCGTCACGCTCCTCTACGGCCTCCTCTGGGTGCTCGGCGTCCTCGCCGTGACGCTGCTGGTCTCCCGGCGCGCGCCGCTCCCGCCCCGTCTGCTGCGCTACCAGGAACCGGTGCGCCCGGCGGCGTCCGCGATGCTCTTCCTGCTCCTCGCGTACGTCGTCGCCGGTCTCGTCACGGGGCTGGTCGTGGCCGCCACGCGCGGTCACGCGGCCGACACCTTCGCCGTACTCCTCCTCGGCCTGCCGAACGTCGCGTGGCTCGCCCTGGGCCTGGGGATCGGCGGGTCCTGGGAGGGCCGGGTCGACGGGCCGTTCGGCCTGCCCATGCCCCACGTCCTCGACCAGGTCCTGCGCGGCCCCCGGGACACCACCCTGGACGTGCGGTCGCTCACCGCGCACGACGAGCGCGCCTGGTGGCTGCTGCCCGTGGCGGCGGTCCTCCTCCTCGCCGCCGGATGGGTGGCGGCGCTGCGCTCGCCGGCCCGCACCCGGCCGTGGCGGCACGCGCTGCACCTCGCGGTGGCGTTCGCCCTCACCCTGCTCGTCGTGGTCCCGCTGACCCGGCTCGACGCGCGGCTCGGCCTGTCCCTGCTCGGCATCTTCGAGGTCGAGGACATCGGTGGGCACGTGGCCCTCCACCCGCACCTGTGGAAGGCCGTCGGCCTGGCGCTGCTGTGGGGTGCGGTCGCCGGGCTCCTCGGCGGACTCCTCGCGTCCCGGGCACGACACCACGGCGAGGTGGACGGCCGATCCGACCACCCCTCCGGGTGACCCCTGCCCCCCACGCCCCGCCACACAGCCCCGACCACCCCCCACGCCACCCGGCCCACGACCCCGCTCGGGTGCCGCTCACCGCGCCGCTCACCCGCCGGGACCGCGGCTCTCCCGCCCGG
This sequence comes from Streptomyces kanasensis, assembly GCF_043077165.1. Taxonomy (NCBI): domain Bacteria; kingdom Bacillati; phylum Actinomycetota; class Actinomycetes; order Kitasatosporales; family Streptomycetaceae; genus Streptomyces; species Streptomyces kanasensis. Next base: position 94,902 of record NZ_JBIBSF010000009.1, on the reverse strand, counting down.
GGCGGCGGCCGCTCACGCCCCGGCCCGGGCGCCGCGCCGTTCACCGCGGGGGGCCGCCGCCGCGGAACACCGGCAGCGCCCACTCCGGTGGCGACGGAGGCGGGGGTGGCGGCCCGGCGGGCGGCGCCCCGCGCGGAAGGCTCCGCGCGCGGTCGCCCCCGCCGGCCGGCCGCTGCTCCAGCGCCACCCGCCGCAGTTCGGTCACGAACCTCAGACACGAGGCGTACCGGTCGTCCGGGGCCTTCGCCAGTGCCTTGGCGAGCACGTCGTCCACACCCGGCGCCAGGCCCGGCCGTACCCCGCTCAGCGGCGGCGGCGGGTCGTACTGGTGCGCCCACAGCAGCGCCATGTCGTCGTCCCGGCGGAACGGCGGGGCCCCCGCCAACGTCTCGTACACCACGCACCCGAGGCTGTACACGTCGCACCGGCCGTCGACCGGCCGCCCGGAGATCTGCTCCGGCGCCACGTAGTCGAGGGTCCCGACGAACTGGCCCACGCTGGTGAAGCCGGTCAGCGACAGGGACTTCTTCGTCAGCCCGAAGTCCGTGAGGTACACGTGCTCGGGCCGGTCGCTGTCGGTGCCCTCGGCGACGAGGACGTTGCCCGGCTTGACGTCCCGGTGCACCAGGTCGTGGGCGTGCGCCGCGTCCAGAGCCGAGGCCACCTGCACCGCGATGCGCACAGCGGCGGCGACCGGCAGCGGGCCGGTGCGGTCCAGCAGCGCCCGCAGGTCCTGACCGGGGACGTAGCGCATCGCGATGTACAGCAGCCCCTCCGTCTCGCCCGCCTCGAAGACCGGCACGATGTTCGGGTGGTCGATGGCGGCGGCCACGCGCGACTCGTGCGCGAACCGCCGGCGGAACGTGTCGTTGCGCGCCAGTTCCGGCGCGAGGAGCTTCAGCGCCACCGTCCGGCCGAGCCGCAGGTCCGTCGCCCGGTACACCACGGCCATGCCGCCGCGGCCGATCTCCGCCTCGATCCGGTACTCGGCGACCTGCCGGCCCACGAGCCCCGAGGCCCGCCCGGCGGGCAGCCCCGCGTCCGGGTCCATCAGCCGTCACCCGCCGGCGCGTCCCGGTCCGTCCCCGCCCGTCCCCCGTCGGCCGTCCCGCCGCCCCTGCCGCCTCCGGTGTCCCCGCCCCCGTCACCCGGTGCGGGCCCGGGAGGCCGGGCGACCGCCCGGGTGGGCCGGGCCGCCGACGGATCCGCCGACCCGTCCGCCGAGTCCGGCGCGCGCCGGGCCTGGGCGTCCGGCCCGGGCCCGTACGCACCGTCGGCACGGCCCGAGCCGTCGGTGCCGTCCGAGCCGGTGGTGTGCCCGGGGCCGTGCGGGCCGTCCGGGTCGGCGGGGGCGCCCGGTCCGGTGATGCGGACGGGGCCCCCGGTCCCGCCCGGCCCCTCGGGTAGCGGCACCACCTGCGTCGGCTCGGGCGCGGCACCGGGAGCCGCCGGGCCGGTGGTCACCACGCGCGTCGGCTCGTGACCGGTGCCCGGCCCGGGCGCCGCGCCCACCACCGGCACGCCCGGCGGCGGGGTCACCGGCGGGTTCGCCGGCCGGGCCACCGAGGGGGTGAGCGACGGGGCGGCCGCCCCGGCGTACTCGGCGAGCCGGTAGCCGTCGCAGTACAGCCAGCGCTCGTGCCCGGCGTCGTACAGCCACATCGCCTCGCCGTCGACGACCACCCCGATCCGCAACCCGCCCGTGTTCCGGCGGAACCGCTCGCCGTCCGAGCGGCCCGCGGCCAGGTCCTCGACGGCCCGCCGGTACCGGCCCAGCGACTCCTCCGCCCGGGTGAGCAGCGGCCGTGGATCGGCGGCCCGGGCGGTGTCGCGCGCCGCCGCCGGCGGGTCCTCCGGCACGGACACCAGCAGCCGCCCGTCCACCCACGCCGCCCAGCCGTTGGCGCACAGGACCCGCGCCCAGTCGCCCGTGCGCTCCAGGAGCCGCACCGGCAGGAACGGATCGAGCGGTACCGTCGGGCGGGCCGTGTCCGGCGACTCCCACGTCGCCATCCCGTGGCGCGGCACCACGTGCGTCGGGCGGAAGTCCCGGACGGCCGGCTCGTCGGCGGGGACGGCGGCAGAGGCCATGGGGGCGCCTACTTTCGCATGATCACCGGTTCGTGGCGGCGCAGCAGCCGCACCACCACGAAGCCGAGGACGACGGCGAGCGCCACGAGTGCGCCCATGTCGAGGAGCCAGGCCGACAGCGTGTGGTCGAACAGCGGGTCCTGCGCCCGCTCGCCCGGCACCGTCGCCCCGAGGTCCACCGTCGCCGCCATCGCGGCGAACGCCCACCGGGACGGCACCAGCCACGCCAGCTGCTCCAGGACGGGCGTGCCGCGCACCGACAGCAGCGCCCCGCAGAAGACCACCTGCACGATCGCGAGGAGGACCAGCAGCGGCATGGTGACCTCCTCCTTGCGCACCAGGGCGGAGACGAAGAGGCCCAGCATCATCGCCGTGAACGACAGCGCCGCGACGGCCACCGCCACCTCCACGAGCGGCGGCAACAGCACTCCGCGCCCGTCGGGCACGCCCATCGGCACGCCGACGAGCGCGACCAGCGTCAGCACGACGGCCTGGACGACCGTGACCAGCCCGAGCACGGTCACCTTCGACATCAGGTACGCCGACCGGGACAGGCCGACGGCCCGTTCCCTCCGGTAGATGGTCCGCTCCTTCACCAGCTCGCGCACGGCGTTGGCCGCGCCGGTCAGCACGCCGCCCACGCACAGGATGAGCAGCACGTTCAGCGTGGACTCCCCGCCGAGCCGCCCCTCGGACAGCGCCCGGGCCATCGCGCCCATCACGAACGGCAGCGCCACCATGATCGCCAGGAACGTGCGGTCGGCGCTCAAGGCGGCCGCGTACCGCCGGACGAGGGTGCGCCACTGGGCGCCCCAGCTCTGTGGCTTGGGCGGCGGCGCGGGGGGCGGCGCGGTCGCTCCGGGGGAGTGCGGCACGGGGCGCCGCATCGCGGCCTCGACGTACCGCTCGTGGTACGCGGAGGCGCGGAACCGCCCCGCCCAGTCCCGCTCCCGGTCGTTCTCGAACGCCTCGAACGCCTCCGGCCACTGCGCGCAGCCGAAGTAGTCGAGCGCCTCGCCGGGCGGCCCGTAGTAGGCGATCACGCCGCCCGGCGCGAGGACGAGCAGCCGGTCGCAGACGTCCAGGCTGAGCACGCTGTGGGTGACGACGACGACGGTCCGCCCGTCGTCGGCGAGCCCGCGCAGCATGTGCATCACCGACCGGTCCATGCCCGGGTCCAGGCCGGACGTCGGCTCGTCGAGGAAGAGCAGCGACGGCTTCGTGAGCAGCTCCAGGGCGACGCTCACCCGTTTGCGCTGGCCGCCCGAGAGGCTGTGGACGGGCTGCCCGGCCCGCTGGTCCAGGCCCAGTTCGCGCATCACCTCGTCGACCCTGGCCCGGCGTTCGGCCGGGCGGGTGTCCTGCGGGAAGCGGAGCTCCGCCGCGTACCCGAGGGCGCGCCGCACGGTCAGCTGCAGGTGCAGGATGTCGTCCTGCGGGACGAGGCCGATGCGCTGGCGCAGCTCGGCGTACTGCCGGTACAGGTCCCGCCCGTCGTACAGGACGGTCCCCCGGTCGGCGGGGCGCAGCCCGGTCAGGGCGTTCAGCAGCGTCGACTTGCCCGCGCCGCTGGGGCCGACCACGCCGAGGAGGGTGCGCTCACCGACGGGGAACGACACCCCGTCGAGCAGGGTCCTGCCGCCGTCGACGGTCACGGCCAGCTCCTGCACGTCGAGGGAGACCTCGCCGGTGTCGGTGTACTCCACCAGTCGGCCGCCGACGACGCAGTACGCCCGGTGGCCGATGCCGATGATGTCGTCGGCCGTCACGCGGGCGTCGTCGACCGGGTGGCCGTTGAGGTACGTGCCGTTGTGGCTGCCCAGGTCGTGGATGCGGTACGTGCCGTCCGGGAGCGAGCGCAGTTCCGCGTGGTGCCGGGAGACCACCAGGTCGTCCACGACCACGTCGTTGTCGGCGCTGCGGCCGATGCGGACGGCCCGTGACGGCAGGGGGCGTACGGAGGTGGGGCGCCGGAAGGTGCCGGTGGCGCCCGGCAGGGAGACCGACGACGGACGGGCCGCGGACCCCGGCCGGGCGGCACCCGGCTCCGGACCGGCGCCCGGGCGTCCCGGGACCGGGGGACCCGGCTCCGGATGACCCGGCTCGGCGGGTCCCGGCTCGGGCTCCGCGACGACGGGCCCGGGCTCGGGCCCCTCGAACGCGGGGAGCGGCGGCGGCACCGGCGGCGCGGGGGCGGGCGGAGGCGGCGCGGGGGCGGGATCGGGCGGCACGGCGGGCGGCCCCGCCGCCGCGGGCGCGTCCGCCGCCGACACCGTCGCCAGGGGCCCGTCCGCCGGGTGCCCGAACCGCAGGGTGACGCCCGGTCCGACCTCGTGCGCGGCGCCGACCCGTACCCCGCCGGCGAAGGTGCCGTTGGTGCTGCCCTCGTCGTGCACCGTCCACCGGCCGTCCTCCGGGCGGAACACGGCGTGGTGCCAGGAGACACGGACGTCCGCCAGCGCGATGTCGCTGGCGGGGTCGCGCCCGACGCGGTAGTCGCGGTCGGGGCGCAGCACCGTGAGGTGCCCGCCGACCTCGACGACCAGCTCGGGTGCGGTGGGCGTGCCGGGCTGCTCTCCCATGAGGGAATTTTATCTTTCCGTCCCGGAATGCGCCTGATGCGCTGTTTGTGCGAGGGGGTCCCGGGGGAACGCGAACACGGAACCCGACACGTGACAGGAGGCCCCCGTGCCGCAGGAGCAGACGCCGCGCCCCGACCCCACGACCGCCCACCCGCGTCCCGACTACCCCGAACAGCAGCAGGAGCACCCCGGCCGCACCGAGGAGATGAGCCCGCGCCCCGACCACGGCGAGGAGTCGTACCGCGGCAGCGGCCAGCTCCAGGACCGCGCCGCCCTCGTGACCGGCGGCGACTCCGGCATCGGCCGCGCCGTCTGCCTCGCCTTCGCCCGCGAGGGCGCCGACGTGCTCTTCGCGCACCTCCCGGAGGAGGCCGAGGACGCCAGGGAGACCGCCCGGCTCATCGAGGACGCGGGCCGCAAGGCCGTCGCCGTGCCGTGCGACATCCGCGACGAGGACGCGTGCCGGGCCCTCGTGGACCGGGCCGTCACCGAGTTCGGCCGCATCGACGTGCTGGTCAACAACGCCGCCTACCAGATGGCGCAGGAGGAGGGGATCGAGGCCATCCCCACCGAGCAGTTCGACCGGGTCATGAAGACGAACCTGTACGGCATGTTCTGGATCACCAAGGCCGCCCTTCCGCACATCCCGGCGGGCGGCTGCGTCATCAACAGCGCCTCCGTGCAGGCGTACAAGCCGAGCCCGCCGCTGCTCGACTACGCCATGACCAAGGGCGCCATCGTCACCTTCACCCAGGGGCTCGCGCAGGACCTCGCCCCGCGCGGCATCCGTGTCAACGCCGTGGCTCCCGGGCCCGTGTGGACGCCGCTGATCCCGGCGACCATGCCGGACACGTCGGAGTTCGGCAAGCAGTCGCCCCTCGGGCGGGCCGCGCAGCCGGTCGAGATGGCACCCGCGTACGTCTTCCTGGCTTCCCCGGGGGCGAGCTACATCACCGGCGACATCGTCAACGCCACCGGCGGCACGCCGCTGCCCTGAACCGGACGTCCGGTCGTTCGCCGGGCCGGTCCCGCCGGGCCGGTCTGGCACGGCCGCGGTACGGCGGGCCGGGCGGCGGGGTGACGTGGACCGCGGACCGGGCGTCAGGCGCGCCGGGCGCCGCCGTGGCGGCGCAGCCGATCCCTGAGCCCGTGCCCGCCGGCGCGCCGCGGACCCCCGTCGGCCCGCTCGCCGCGTTCCCGCTTCCACAGGGCGGCGCGCCCGCGGAGTCCGGACGGCCACTTCCTCGTGTCGCGCGGCTCCACGTACGGCTCCTCCGTGGGCGGCAGGCCACCGCGGATGGCCCGTTGCCGCGCCAGCTCGGCGTTGAGCTCCAGGCCCAGCAGGACCGCCAGGTTGGAGAGCCAGAGCCAGACCAGGAAGACCACCACACCGGCCAGCGTCCCGTACGTCTTGTTGTAGGCGCCGAAGTTGGCGACGTACAGGGCGAGGCCGCCGGACGCCAGCAGCCACAGGAGCACCGCGAGCACGCTGCCGGGGCCGAGCCAGCGGAGGCCCGGCCCCCGTACGTTGGGCGCGCGCCAGTACAGCAGCGCCACCATCAGCACCACGAGCACCACCAGCACCGGCCACTTGGCGATGTCCCACGTGGCCACGGCGGCCTCTCCGACGCCGATCGCCTCCCCGGCGCGCCGCGCGACCGGCCCGGTGAAGACCACGATCACCGCGCTGACCGCCAGCAGCACCATGAGCACCAGGGTGAGGAAGACCCGCAGCGGCGTCAGCTTCCACACCGGCCGGCCCTCCGGCACGTCGTACACGGCGTTGGCCGTGCGGATGAACGCCGCCACGTACCCCGACGCCGACCAGACGGCCGCCACCAGGCCCACGATCGCCATGACCCCGCTCGTGGACCCGCTGCCCTGCAACTGCCGCACCGCGTCGCTCAGCAGGTCCCGCACGGCGCCGGGCGCCAGCCCGCCCAGGTTGTCCAGTACCGACCGGGTGGCCGAGTCGCCGACCACGCCCAGCAGGGAGACCATGACGAGCAGGGCGGGGAAGACCGACAGGACGCCGTAGTAGGTCAGCGCGGCGGCCCGGTCGGGCAGCTCGTCGTCGAGGAACTCCTTGGCCGTGCGCTTGAGTACCGTCCGCCACGAGCGGGCGGACAGGTCCGCCGGCCCTCCGCCAGGGTTCGTCATACGGGCAAGGGTTACCCGGTACGGGTAGCTCAACCAGGCCGCCGGCGGCTGCCGCGCGGCCGTGACGAGAGAGGACCTCCATGCCCATCGCGACGGTGAACCCCGCGACCGGTGAGACGCTCGAGACCTTCCGGCCGCTCGGACCCGACGGGATCGAGGAGCGGCTGACCGCCGCCGACCGCGCGTTCCGCGCCTACCGCACCACCGGCTTCCCCGAACGGGCGGCGCTGCTGCGCCGTGCGGCCGACCTGCTGGAGGCGGACGTGCCGGACATCGCCCGGACCGTCACCACCGAGATGGGCAAACCGGTGACGGCGGCCCGCGCCGAGGCGGCCAAGTGCGTCAAGGCCATGCGCTGGTACGCCGACCGCGCCGAGGAGCTCCTCGCCGACGAGCGGCCCGACGACGCGGACGTGCGCGACGCGGGGGCCTCCGGCGCCCGGGTGCACTACCGGCCCCTCGGCCCCGTCCTGGCCGTCATGCCGTGGAACTTCCCGCTGTGGCAGGTCGTGCGGTTCGCCGCGCCCGCCCTGATGGCCGGCAACACCGGGCTGCTGAAGCACGCGTCGAACGTCCCCCGCACGGCCCTGTACCTGGAGGAGCTGTTCCGCAGGGCGGGCTACCCCGAGGGGGTCTTCCAGACCCTGCTCACCGGTTCCGACGCCGTCGAGGGCGTCCTGCGCGACCCGCGCGTCGCCGCGGCCACCCTCACCGGCAGCGAGGCCGCGGGCCGCGCCGTCGCCGCCGTCGCGGGCGACGAGGTGAAGAAGACGGTGCTGGAGCTGGGCGGCAGCGACCCCTACCTCGTCCTGCCCTCGGCCGACATCGCCCGCGCGGCCGCGACGGCCGTCACGGCCCGCGCCCAGAACAACGGCCAGTCGTGCATCGCCGCGAAGCGCTTCATCGTGCACGCGGACGTCTACGACGACTTCGTGGAGCGGTTCACCGCCGGGATGGCCGCCCTGGAGGTGGGCGACCCGCTGGAGGAGTCCACCGAGGTCGGCCCGCTCGCCACCGAGCGGGGACGCGCGGACCTGGAGGAACTGGTCGACGACGCGGTGGAGCGCGGCGCCGAGGCCCGCTGCGGGGGCCGCCGCCCGCGGGACCTGGAGCGGGGCTGGTACTACGAGCCGACGGTCCTCACCGGCGTGACGCCCGCCATGCGCGTCCACCGGGAGGAGACGTTCGGACCGGTCGCCACCGTCTACCGCGCCGAGGACCTGGACGACGCGCTGCGCATCGCCAACGACTCGCCGTTCGGGCTGAGCTCCAACGTCTGGACGAGGGACGAGGCCGAGGTGGCGCACTGCGTGCGCGAGCTGGAGGCGGGCGGCGTCTTCGTCAACGGGATGACCGCCTCGCACCCGGCGCTGCCGTTCGGCGGGGTCAAGCGGTCCGGGTACGGCCGTGAGCTGGCGGGCCACGGCATCAAGGAGTTCTGCAACGCCACGACGGTCTGGCGGGCGGACTGACCCCCGCCGGACGGCACCCCGCCGGACGGTGCCGAGGGCCGGACGGCGGGCGGGGCGGTCACCCGGCGGTGGCCGCCCCGCCCGCCGATCCGGTGCCGCCCGCCGCCGCCCTCCCGGCCCTCACGCCGGCCGGGCCCCGGCGGAGGCCGGGCCTCACAGGGGGACGACCACCTCGTCCGGTGGGGGCGGCGGGGGAGGGGTCCCGTCGCCGAAGGGCCGGCCGCCCAGCTCCTCGCGGTGGTGCGGGGAGCGCCAGCCCCGCAGGTCCGGGCCGCGCGGCACGATCCCGGTCGGGTTGATGTGTTCGTGCACCCGGTAGTAATGGCGCTTGATGTGGTCGAAGTCCACGGTGTCGCCGAACCCTGGCGTCTGGAACAGGTCCCGTGCGTAGGCCCACAGCACCGGGTCCTCGGTCAGCTTGGTGCGGTTGCACTTGAAGTGGCCGTGGTACACGGCGTCGAACCGGACCAGCGTCGTGAACAGCCGTACGTCGGCCTCCGTGAGGGTGTCGCCGACCAGGTAGCGGCGGGTCGCCAGGTGGTCCGAGAGCTGGTCGAGCCGCGCGAACAGCCGGGCGTACGCCTCGTCGTAGGCATCCTGCCCGGTGGCGAACCCGGCCTCGTAGACGGCGTTGTTGACGTCACGGAAGATGTCGTGCATCCGCGCGTCGATCTCGTCGCGCAGGTGATCGGGGTACAGATCGGGGGCGCCCGGCCGGTGCAGCGCGGTCCACTCCGTCTCCAGGTCCAGGGTGAGGCGCTGGTAGTCGTTGGTGACGAGGCGGCCGCTCGGCACGTCCACGACGGCCGGGACGCTCACGGCGTCCGCCCGCTCCGGGTCGCGGGCCTCGTACGCCTCGGCCAGGTACCGGATGCCCAGCACGGGGTCGCGTCCGTCGGGGTCGAGCGTGAACCGCCAGCTCCGGTCGTCCTGCACCGGGTCCGCGACGGCGAGCGACAGGGCCTCCTCCAGCCCGAGCAGCCGCCGCACCACCAGCGACCGGCTCGCCCAGGGGCAGGCGCGGCTCACCACCAGCCGGTAGCGTCCCGCCTCCACGGGCCAGCCGTCCCCGCCGTCTGCCGTGATGCGGTCGGTGAAGCGCCCGGGGGCGCGCCGGAACCGTCCCTCGTCTGCCATGCACCGCGGGTACCCGTCCCGCACGGCCCGAAGCCGCCCGGTCCCGCCCGGGAGCCTGCCGGTCCCGCCCCGAAGCCGCCCGGTCCGGCCCGGGGCCGCCCGCGGGGCGCCCTGGGACCCGCCCGCGCCCTCCCGGGCCCGGCCGCACCGCCCGGACCCCGGGCCGGGGCCGAAGCCGGACCCAGCCGAATCGAGCCAGGTCGATGCGATGCGATCCGCTGTGATCCGATCCGATCCGATGCGAGCCGAACCGCACCGCACCACCGCACCACCGCACCGCATCCGGGCCGGGCTGCCGGGCCCGGACTGCCGGGCCCGGCGGCAGGGCCGGGACCGAGCCCCCCCCCGTCAGCCGCTGGCCCGCAGGGGCCGCAGCCGTCCCCCGGAGTGGTGCTCGCCGGCGCGGAAGGGCAGGATCAGCAGCCGCGCGCGGGGCGCCGCCATGGGCTGCGCGGCGCACACGGTGATCCACCCGGGACCGTGCTCGGCGTGGTGCACCGGGCGCTCGCTCCCGTCGGGGTGGACGTACGCCCTCGCGGACTCGTACACGCGCGCGGCCGGCGGGTCGTCGAGCACCTCCTTCTCGATGCCGCAGAGCGTCGGGTCCTCCGGGTCCGCCGCGATGGCGGCGCGCAGCTGCGGCAGGACGAGCGGTGCCCACGAGGTCTCCCAGTGCCGCAGCACCGACCGGGCCTCCGGCTCGACCGTCATCCACCGCATCACGTTGGCCGGGACCCGGCGGCCGGGAAAGAGCGCGGCGAACGGCTCGTTGTACGCCAGCAGGTTCCACGACCGATCGCTGATGTACGCCATGTGGGTGACGCCGTCGAGGGCCAGCTGCCACGTGCCGGGGACCGCCTCGCCGGCCCGCGCGTTCAGCGGGTGCGGCGGGTCCTGCCCGAGGGCGTACCGCCACAGGGCCACCCACTCGTGCTCGTTCATGCCGAGCAGCCGCGCCACGTCCTCCAGCAGGTCCACCGGCGGGTTGGCGTACCGGCCCGACTCCAGGCGGCCGTACGTGTCCGGCGCCCGGTGCAGCAGCTGGTCGATCTGCGCCTGCGACAGGCCCGGGGCCCGCCGGCCCTGCCGGGCGGGGCGCGACAGCCCGTGGCTCTCGGGTGCGATCAGGGCGCGGCGCTCCCGCAGCAGGAAACGCAGGGCGACCTTGTCCAAGACGGGTCCCTCCCCCAGAGGGACGGCCGCCGGGTGGTCGTCGGTCGGCGGCCGTCGCGGCGAACGGTGTGGCGGTTCAGCGGTGCGGCGCCGGCTCCGGTGCGTGGGCTGCCGGGCCGGGGGCGGCCGGGGGATGGCGGGTGACGGGGGCGGGAGCGGGGCGTTGCATCGGGGCGCGTCCGTTCATGGGCATGCGGAAGGGACGGCACCCACCACCGCCCTCCACGGGGCGCGGGGCGTGGGCAGCCGCACCGGTACGCTGACCCGTCGTGCGCCGGCGATCAAGTGCCCACGTGGTGCGTACCTGCGCACGGCGCACACACGCAGTCGCGAACGGGGGCAGAGATGGGCGAAAGGGATGGTACGGCTCACCCGGCGGGTCCGTTGTCGGAGGCCGCCAGAGCGCTCTACGCGCGGGTCACCCGGGGGGAGCCCGTCGGACCGGGGGACGCCGGCGCGCTGGCCGAACTGGTCGGGTGGCGGCTCGTGACCGTCGACCCGGACGGGCCCGGCCCGCCGATCGCGCTGGACCCGCAGGAGGCGGGCCGCCGCAGGCTCGACGAGGAACTGCGCGACATGGCCGCCCGCGCCGCCCGGATCGCCGCCATCCCCGGCGTCAGCGACGAGTTGGGCCTGCACTTCGAGCGGGCCAAGTGGCGCGCCGGGAGCGGCAGTGAGTTCCTCGCCGGCCGGGAGCAGGTGTCCGCGCGCATCGGGGAGGCCGTGGACCGGGCGGAGAGCGAGGTCCTCACGGCGCTGCCCGCCGGGCCCGCCTGCCCCGACCTCCTCGACGACGCCACCGTCCGCGCCTCCCGCGCGCTCGCCCGCGGCGTGCGCCTTCGTACCCTGTTCGGCGACGGCGTGCGCGACGACGCGGCGGCCCGCGCCTGGGCCAGCGTCATGTCCGGGCGGGGGACGCGCTTCCGCACGCTCCTCGCCCCGTTCCAGCGGTGCGTCGTCGTCGACCGGCGCCAGGCGTTCATCTCCGACCACGTCGTCGGGGGCGACCCCGAGCGGACCGCCTGGCACGTCATGGACCGGGCGTTCGTCGCCTTCGTCGCGGAGGGGTTCGAGGAGGCGTGGCGCCGCGCGGACATCTGGCACGGCGACCCGCGCCGCGTCGTCCCCGACGACGGCACGGGCGCGCTGTCGGAACGCCAGCGCGAGATCCTCATCGACACGGCCGCCGGTGTGGACCAGCGCATCACCGCCCGCCGGCTCAACATCGGACTGCGCACCCTCACCAAGGAACTGGGCCGGCTCCGCGCCCGCTGGGGCGCCACCACCCTCGCCGCGCTCGCCTACCAGTGGGCCCTCTCCCCGGAGCGGCTGCGGGCCGACACCGGTGGGGCGGGCGGTGACCAGGGCGAACGGGGGGACGGGGGCGGCGACCCGACCGGGTGACCGCGCGCGTCCGGTCGGTTTTTAAATGAAAAAGCATCAGAGGAAAAACGGCCCCGGGCTGCTGCATCCTGGAGGCGGTCGGGAGGTCAACCGGCCCTTCGAGGAGCGCCGAGACTCCACGGAGCCGTTATTACGGGGGTCGTTATCCGCGCCTCATGCCAGAACCGGGCAGAGCAGGGCACGGGCAGCGTGTCCTGCCGGGCATCGTGCGGATACCGCAAGGTCACTGCCAGGGCCTTCCGGACGCAAAACCGATCCTCTCGGTACGTCCCCCGTGATACGGCCTCCCCCTCGGCGCCCGCCCCGGCCCCGCCGTGCGCGCCGGTCGCGGCCGGTCGCGGCCGGTGTCCCGGCCCCGCCGTACACCTCCGTTCCGCCGTACGCCCCGGTCCCGTCGCACCCCCCGGTCCCGGGCCTCACGCGGGTGGTGTCCGGGTCCGCGTCCACTCCAGGAGCTCCGCCGCCGACCACGTGGTGACCACCCGCTCGGCCGGGACGCCGCACTCCTCCGCCCGCGCGCACCCGAGGATCTGCCAGTCCAGCTGGCCCGGCGCGTGGGCGTCCGTGTCGATCGCGAAGTAGGCCCCCGACGCCACCGCGAGGCGCAGCAGGCGACGCGGCGGGTCGAGCCGCTCCGGGCGGCTGTTGATCTCCACCGCGGTACCGGCCTCCGCGCACGCTTCGAAGACCCGCTCCGCGTCGAACTCGGACTCCGGCCGGCGCCCCGACACCAAGCGTCCGGTGCAGTGCCCCAGCACGTCCACCAGCGGGTCGGAGACGGCCCGCACCATCCGCCGGGTCATCGCCGGCGCGTCCATCCGCAGCTTCGAGTGGACCGACGCCACCACCACGTCCAGCCGGTCGAGCAACTCCGGTTCCTGGTCCAGCGACCCGTCGGGCAGGATGTCGCACTCGATCCCCGTCAGCAGCCGGAACGGCGCCCAGCGCGCGTTCAGCTCGGCGACCACGTCGAGCTGTTCGCGCAGCCGCTCGGCGGACAGGCCGCGCGCCACGGTCAGCCGGGGCGAGTGATCCGTCAGGACCGCCCACTCGTGACCCAGCCCCGCCGCGGTGCGCCCCATCTCCTCGATCGGGCTGCCGCCGTCCGACCAGTCCGAGTGCAGGTGGCAGTCACCCCGCAGCAGGGCCCGCAGCTCCGCGCCGGCCCCGCTCGCCGGCCGCTCCGCCTCCTCCTCCAGCCGCCGCAGGTAGGCGGGCACCTCCCCGTCCAGCGCCTCGCGCACCACCTGCGCCGTCTTCGGGCCGATCCCCCGCAGCGCCTCCAGCGTCCCGGCCCGCGCCCGCTCGGCGACCTCCCGCGCGTCCAGCCCGCGCAGCGCACCCGCCGCCGTGCGGAAGGCCCGCACCCGGTACGAAGGGGCCAGCGACCGCTCCAACAGGAAGGCGATCCGCTCCAGCGCCTCCACCGGCTCCACCCGTTCCGTCACGGCACCCCCCTCGCGCCGTCCCGCCCGGGGACCGGGCCGATCTCGCACCACACGGCCTTGCCCTCGCCCCGCGGCTCCACCCCCCAGCGCGCCGCCAGCGCGTCGAGCAGCAGCAGCCCCCGCCCCGATGTCGCCGCCTCGCCCGGGGTGCGCCGCCGGGGCCAGGCGCTGGAGCGGTCCTGCACCGCCAGTCGCACCCGGCGCACCGGCTCCGGCAGGACCTCCAGCGTGAGCACCGCCCCGCCCTCGGTGTGCAGCAGCACGTTGCCCAGCAGCTCGCCGGTGAGCACCTCCGCGTCGTCGGCGTACTCGTGCATCCCCCAGTCGCGCAGCGCCCGCCGCACCACCGCCCGTGCCTCCGAAAGCCCCTCCGGGTCGGCCTGGTGGATGTACTGGTGGATGCGCGGGGCCCGCGTCGTCCCCGGGTCCGGGCTGCGCCGCAGCACCAGCAGCGCCACGTCGTCCCCCGCGCCCCACCGCTCCCAGAACCGCTGCGACAGGTGGTCGGCGAGCGCCTCCGCGCCCGGCGGACCCGCGCCGATCGCCTCCGCCAGCGCCTCCATGCCCTGCCCGATGTCCGTGCCCGGTTCCTCGACGAGGCCGTCGGTGCACATCACCAGCGTCTCGCCCGGCACGAGGTCGAGCCGCGTCTCCGGGTACTCCTCGTCCCCGAAGACCGACGCGATGCCGAGCGGCAGCCCGCCCTGGAGCTTCGGCGACCCGACGCGGCCGTCGGTGTGCCGGATCAGCGGCCCCAGGTGCCCCGCCCGTACCGCACGGGCGGTGCCGCTGCTCAGGTCGACCTGGGCGTACGTGCAGGTCGCGAACCGTTCCGTGTCCAGCTCGGCCAGGAAGCGGGAGGCCCGGGCGAGCACCGTCGACGGCGCGTGGCCCTCACCGGCGTACGCCCGCAGCGCGATGCGCAGCTGACCCATGATCGCCGCCGCGTGGGTGTCGTGGCCCTGCACGTCCCCGACGACGATCCCGACGCGGCCCTTCGGCAGCGGGATGACGTCGTACCAGTCGCCGCCGACCTGTCGGCCGCTCCACGCGGAGTGGTAGCGCACCGCGATCTCGCCGCCGCGGATCTCCGGGATGCGGCGCGGCAGCATCGTCGCCTGGAGGCCCGTGGCGAGCTCCCGCTCCTCGTCGAAGAGGATGGCCCGCTGCAGCGACTGGGCGACGATCGCCGCGAGGCCCAGCGCGAGGTTCCGCTCGTCTGCGGTGAACGTCGTGTGCCGCCGGTACAGCAGGGCCATGCCGCCCAGCGTGCGCGCCTGCGCGACCAGCGGCAGGTACGCCGCCGCCCGGAACGGCAGCCGCCCCGCGTGCGGGGCGAGCAGGGGATAGCCCTGGACCAGCTCCTGGAAGGCGCTCGTGAACAGCGGCCGTCCGCTCAGCACGGTCTCGTGCAGCGGGAGCCCCTCCTCCAGCCGGCGCAACCGCAGGTCGTCCAGGACGTCGAGGGACTCCCCGCTCAACGCGATGATGTTCAGCGAGCCGTTCTCCACCAGGCCCAGCGCCAACCCGTCGGCGCCCAGCCGCGCGAGCCCCCCGGGCCCGGTGAGCGCCGCCGTCACGTCGTCCACCGTCACCGCCCGGGACAACGCGCGCGTCGACCGCTCCACCATGTCGGTCTGGCGCTTCCGGCGCTTCTCCAGCTCCATCACGAACTCGGAGTGGGTGACCTCGGACGTCGCGTCGCGGACGATCCCGACGATCCGGTGCGCCCGGCCGTCGCGGGTCCGCAGGATGCGCGCCTGCACGTGCGTCCACTGCTCGGAGCCGTCGTCGCGCTCCAGCCGGAAGTACGCGGCGTACGAGGACCGGCCGCTGGTCAGGGCGTCCCGGATCACGGTGTCCAGCCGCTCCCGCTCCGGCTGGTCGAGCCGGCGCACCAGGGTCGCCGGCCGCGCGTCGAACGTCTCGGGCGCCTGTCCGAACACCAGCAACCCGGCGTCGTCCACGTCGATGGTGCCCGCGTCCAGGTCCCAGTCGAAGCTGCCGGTGCGGTTCATGGCGAGCCGCTCGGTCGGCTGGATCTCGCCGCCGTGCTCCCGCTCCGCGCCGAGTGCCCGGTTGTCCGTCATCCCCCTCATTGTCGAGCCCGGCCCCGGCGAACGCCAAGGCATCGGTGGGCGCGTCGGGCCGACCGGGTGGCGGACGCTCCGGCGGCCCCGCCACCGCCCGCCGCCGGATGCGGCCCGACCGGTCCGCCGGGCCGGTCACGCGCCGGTCACGCGCCGGCCCGGTCAGCCGGGGAGCGGTCGGTCAGCCGGCCACGAACGGGCCCCAGCCGTCGGCCCCCAGCGGGAACTGGTACGTCGGCACACCCCGCGCGGCGCTGGTGGAGAAGGGCCGCCCCCGGTCGTCCAGCCGGAGCGTGCCGCTGCGGCCGCCGCTGGTCCACTCCAGCTCCAGGTACCAGCGCACATGGCGGGCGCTCGTGTGCGCGGTGATCCTCAGCACCTGCGGGTCGTCGCGGGACACCGTGTACGGGAAGTCCGAGGCGGGCACGAGGCGGTCGCCCTGGTAGCCAGCCACCGGCACCGGGCGCGGCCGGGCCGCGTCCAGGTTGACGTCGTGGCCCTGCAGCCGCGCCTCCCCGCCGCAGCCGACGCCCATCACGTAGGCGTTGCCGGGCAGTGGCTGCGACGTCTCCACCGCCCGCACGTGCAGTGCCTTGAGGACGACGGTCTCGTCGCCGACCCCCTGGAGCGACACGTCGATCACCATCTCCCCGCCGGGGGTCCCGCCCAGCGCGGTCACCCAGCCGCGGGCCTCCAGCTCGGACGGCGGGGGCGGCATGCGGGTCGGCGGCCGGTCCACGACGTAGACCTGACTGCACGGGTCCTTCCAGACGTACGGGTCGACGTCGGCCGTCAGCGGCACGGCGGGCACCTGCCGGACGCCGGCGCCCCCCGGCGCCGCACCGCCCCCGTCGGAACCGGCGGCCCCGCCGGGTCCGACGGGCGCGGTGCGGGCGGGCGCCGCACCGCCGACGGGCGCGGAGGTGGCGGCGGCCGGGGGCGAGGTCGCGGGCCGGACGGGGGTCGTCGGGCCGGAGCCTGGGCGGGTTTGGGCGGAGGGCGCGGCGGATTCCTCCACCACGGCGGGCACGTCCGGACCGGCGGGGGAGGGGAGCGAGCGGTGGGTCAGCGCGACGGCGGCGCCGGACACCGCCAGGACGGCCGTCCCCGCCACGGCGGCCAGCAGCCGTACGCGCCGGCGGCGGCCCGCCGGGTGGTCGGGCCGCTCCGGCGGAGCCGCATCCGCTTGCCGCCCCGCGCGCGCCTCCGCTTCCGGCCCGGTCGCGGTACCGTCGGCCCGTCTTTCGCCGGCCGGGCTCCCGCCGGCCGGGGCGCGCTCGCCCTCGGCGAGGGGGACCCCCGACGCGCGCGGCGCGGGCGTCGGCTCCGGAGCCGCTACGGGGGCCGGCGCCCCTTCCGGCCGGGGTCCGGCCACCCGGGCCGACGCGGGCGGCGGACCCGACGCCGCTTCCGGGCCGGGCGCCGCTTCCGGGCCGGGCGCCGCTTCCGGGCCGGGCGCCGCTTCCGCTGTCGGCCCCGTCGTGGCTGTCGGCCTCGGGTCCGTCCCGGACGCCGCGTGCGGCCCCGACCCGGGTTCCGGTACCGGTTCCGCCCCAGGTTCCGCTTCTGGTTCCGCTCCGGCTTCCGGTGCCGGCGCCGAGCCCCGGCCCGGTACCGCGGCGGGCGCCGTCACGGTACCCACGGGCGGCGCGGCCGCCCCGCCGGTGGCGGCCGAAGCGGCCGCCTTGGCCCGGCGCCGCGCCTCGTCCGCCACGATCCAGCTCCGGTGCAGCCGCAGCAGCTCCTCGCGGTCCGCCCCGCACAGCCGCGCCAGCCTCTCGACGGGGGCGAACTCCGTCGGCACCGCGTCACCGTTGCAGTACCGGTGCAGCGTCGACGTGCTCATGTGCATCTGCTTGGCGAGCGCCCCGTAACTCCGCCCGGACCGCTCCTTGAGCTCCCGCAGGAGGTCAGCGAGACCTGCCCTCTCCATCCCCACCCCGTGTGTTCCCTTTCGTTCCGCCGTACCCGGAAGGCGCCGGGGGACGAACGTTCCCCGAGGTCGGGCGCCGCGTGCGAGCGTTCCGGTCCCTCCCATTGTCGCCGCAGCGCCCCGCGGCCGGCGACCGTCCCGCGCCGCGCGCCCCACGACCGCGGCCTCGCCGCCCGGTCGGTGACGGGACGTCAGTGCCGGAGGCGGTGCCGCGACCGTCGGAGCCGATCCCGTCCGGACCGTTGACGCGTCAACTCCCCCTGCCTATCTTCCTGTTCGAAGTCCTGGTCAATGTCCGACATATCGAACAGATGAGATTCCAGGAGCACCCACATGACCTCCATACGGCCGAGGTTCGTCCTCGCGCTGGCCGCCGCCCTGGTCGGCACCCTGCTCGCCGCCCCCACCCGGGCGGACGACACCCCCGCGGCCGTTCCGGTCGACCACACACTCACCGTCCACCCCGGCCGCGCCGGCCCCGCCATCGACCGCACCATGTACGGCGTCTTCTTCGAGGACATCAACAACGCGGCCGACGGCGGGCTCTACGCCGAGCTGGTGCGCAACCGGTCCTTCGAGTTCTCGACCACCGACAACCGCGCCTACACCCCGCTCACCGGCTGGCAGGAGACGTCGCACGGCGGCGCCACCGGCACCGTGCGCGTCGTCGACGACGCCCACCGCCTCAACGAGCGCAACCGCGCCCACGCGCATCTGGACCTGTCCGGCGGCGGGGCGCCCGGCTCCGGGTACGGCCTCGTCAACACCGGTCACGGTCCGGGCGTCGCCCTGCGCGCCGGGGCGCGCTACGACTTCTCCGTCTGGGCCAGGACCGACCAGCGCCGCGGCACCCGTCTCACCGCGCGGCTCCAGGACGCGGCCGGCGCGCCCCTCTCGGAGCCGCTCGCCCTCACCGTGCGCGGCGACCGCTGGGCGAAGTACACCGGCACCCTGACCGCCCGCGCCACCGCGTCGGGCGCCCGCCTCGCCGTCACGGCGCAGGGCACCGGTGTGCTGCGCCTCGACATGGTGTCCCTCTTCCCGCGCGACACCTACAAGGGCCGGCCCGGCGGCCTGCGCAAGGACCTCGCCGAGAAGATCGCCGCACTGCGGCCGGGCTTCCTGCGCTTCCCGGGCGGCTGCCTCGTCAACACCGGCTCCCACCAGGCATACGAGGCCCCGAACTGGGAGCGCGCCCGCTCCTACCAGTGGAAGGACACCATCGGCCCGGTCGAGCAGCGGGCCGTCAACGCCAACTTCTGGGGCTACCACCAGAGCTACGGCCTCGGGTACTACGAGTACTTCCAGTTCGCCGAGGACGTCGGCGCCATGCCGCTGCCCGTCGTGCCCGCCCTCGTCACCGGCTGCGGGCAGAACCGCGTCACGGACGACCCGGCCCTCCTGCGGCGCCACATCCAGGACACCCTCGACCTCATCGAGTTCGCCAACGGGCCCGTGACCTCGCCGTGGGGCCGCAAACGCGCCGAGATGGGCCATCCCAGGCCGTTCGGCCTCACCCACCTCGCGGTGGGCAACGAGGAGAACCTGCCCGACGCCTACTTCGAGCGCTTCCGGCAGTTCCGCGCCGCGATCGAGGCGAAGCACCCGGGCGTCACCGTCGTCGGCAACTCCGGACCCGACGACTCCGGCACCACCTTCGACCGCCTGTGGCGCCTCAACCGCGACGCGGGCGTCGCCATGGTCGACGAGCACTACTACAACGGCCCGCAGTGGTTCCTGGAGAACAACGAGCGGTACGACGCCTACGACCGGGGCGGCCCCGACGTCTTCCTCGGCGAGTACGCCTCCCGCGGCGACCGCTTCTCCAACGCCCTGGCCGAGGCCGCCTTCATGACCGGCCTGGAGCGCAACGCCGACGTCGTCAAGATGGCCTCCTACGCCCCGCTGCTCGCGGACGTGGGCGAGAACCAGTGGCGCCCCGACATGATCTGGTTCGACTCGACCCGCTCCTGGGGCTCCACCAGCTACGAGGTCCAGAAGCTGTTCATGAACAACACGGGTGACCGGGTCGTCCCCAGCGAGGCCACGGGCACACCGCAGTCCGCCGCCCCGATCACCGGTGCCGTCGGTCTGTCGACCTGGGCGACCAGCGCCGCCTACGACGACGTGCGCGTCACGGGGGCGGACGGCACGACCCTCCTCGCCGACGACTTCTCGGCCGGTGACGGCGGGTGGACCCGCGCCGCCGGGCGCGGCACGTGGAGCGTCCGCGACGGGGCGCTCGTCCAGTCCGACGAGACCGCCCAGGACACCCTCGTCACGGCCGGCGACCCCGCGTGGCACGACTACGACCTGCGGGTCAAGGCCACCAAGAAGGCCGGCAGCGAGGGCTTCCTCGTCGCCTTCGGCGTCCGTGACACCGGCAACCTCCACTGGTGGAACCTCGGCGGCTGGAACAACACCCGCTCCGCCGTGGAGAAGGCGGTCGACGGCGCCAAGGAGACGCTCGTCGAGGACACCACCACCGTGGAGACCGGGCGCACCTACGACCTCCACGTCCAGGTGCGCGGCCGTCAGGTGACGCTGTACGTCGACGGGCAGCGCTGGGGCGGTTTCACCGACGAGAACCGCGCCGAGCCGTTCCGGCAGGTCGTCACCCGCGACACCGCCACCGGCGAGCTCGTCGTCAAGGTCGTCAACGCCCAGGCCGCCCCCGCCCGCACCCGGATCGACCTGGGCGCCGCCCCCGCCTCCGGCACCGCCCGGGCGACGACGCTGAGCGCCGCGCCGGATGCCGTCAACACCGCCGACGACCAGCCGGTCCGGCCGGTCGCGTCGACGGTGACGGGGGTGGCGAGGACGTTCACGCACACCTTCCCGCCGCACTCGGTCACCTTCCTGCGGATCGCGACCCGGTAGCGGGCCGCCGCCGGCCGCCGCACCAGGCGGCCGGAGGGGACCGGAAGCCCGGTCCCCTCACTACCCTGGGCCGGGGAGGACCGTCGTCCTCCCCGGCCCCTCCCCGTCCCGGGAACGGCGTGGCACAATCTGTCGAAGCGCTTCGACGAGCACCCTGGACAGGGGTCGGTGGCGCCTTTAATGTCAGTGCACAGTCAGTCGAAGCGCTTCACTTCGCCTGTGTCCTACCGTCCGGGAGAGCCGATGGTCACCCTCGCCGATGTCGCTCAGCATGCCGGAGTCTCCGCCAGCACGGTGAGCTACGTCCTGAGCGGCAAGCGGTCCATCTCCGCCTCCACCCGGGCCCGCGTCGAGCGCAGCATCGCGCAGCTCGGCTACCACCCCAACGCCGGCGCCCGCGCCCTCGCCAGCAGCCGGTCCAACATCATCGCCCTGATGATCCCGCTGCGGACCGACATGTACGTCCCGGTGATGATGGAGATCGCCATCGCCGTCGCCACCACCGCGCGCGCCCACGGGTACGACGTGCTGCTGCTGACGGGCGAGGAGGGACCGGCCGCGGTGCGCCGCATCGAGGGCAGCGCGCTCGCCGACGCCATGATCCTCATGGACGTCCAGCTGGACGACGACCGCCTGCCCCTGCTCCGCGGGGCCACCCGCCCCGGGGTGCTCATCGGCCTGCCGGCCGACCCGACCGGCCTCAGCTGCGTCGACCTCGACTTCGAGGCCGCGGGCGCGCTCTGCGCCGACCACCTGGCCGGGCTCGGCCACCGGGAGATCGCCGTCATCGGCGAGGCCGCCGCCGTCTACGAGCGGCACACCGGCTTCGCCGAACGCACGCTGCACGGGCTGCGGGAGCGCAGCGGCGCACTCGGCCTGAGACTCCTGCACCGGCCCTGCGAGGGCAGTTACGCGGCCGTCGCCGCGACCCTCGCCCGCGTCTACGACGAGCGCCCCGGCACCACCGCCTTCGTCGTGCAGAACGAGGCCGCGACCGATCCGCTCCTCGCCCTCCTGCGTCAGCAGGGCCGCGCGGTCCCCGAGGACGTCTCGGTGGTGGCGATCTGCCCCGAGCAGGTCGCCGCGCACGCCTCCGTCCCCCTCACCTCCGTCGCCGTGCCGGCCCAGCGGTTGGGCCGGCACGCCGTCGAGCAGGTCGTCGCGAAGCTGGAGGGACGCGGTACCGACCAGCTCGTCCTGCTGGCACCGGAGCTGACCGTCCGGGAGAGCACCGGCCCCCGCCCCGTCGTCCCCGTCCCCCGCCCCTGACCCGCCGGGCGCCTCGACGGCCGGTGGGTCGGGGCCGGCCGGCCGGGTGGACTCAGCGGACGGAGGCCGGCTCCAGCAGGTTCCGGCGCAGCGCGTCCACGAGGGCGCCGTCCACGCCCAGGCGCTCGGTCGCGTAACCGGCCGGCGACCCGTACCGCGCCGCCAGGCCGTCCAGGAACAGCCGCATCACCTCGCCGGGCGCGCGCCCGAAGTCCGGCCAGGTGAGCTCCCGGCCGGGGTGGTTCTCGCGCCAGTCCGCCACCAGCCGCTCCGTGGCCAGCCCCGTCAGGGCGAAGTCCTCGATCACGACGTCCTCGGGCACCCGCAGCAGCCCCAGCACCAGCGCGGCCAGCAGGCCGGTGCGGTCCTTGCCGGAGGCGCAGTGGAAGACCACCGGTCCGCTCCCCGCGTCGGCGATCAGCTCCAGGGCGCGGCGCAGCTCGCGCACCCCGTCCTCGGCCACCTCCAGGTAGCGCTCGGCCAGGTACGGACCGATCGCGACGTCCGCGGTGAGCCGCGACTGGTCGTAGGGACGGTGCTCCACACTGAGGTTGTGGTACGCGAACGACGGGTGGGCCGGCACCCGGCCGCGCCCGTCGATCTCCCACGGGTAGCGCAGGTCGATGACGGTGCGGACGCCGAGCCCGAGGAACCGGTCCCAGTCGCCACCCTCGCGCAGCTTGCCCAGCGAGTCCGACCGGTAGAGCCGTCCCCACCGCACGACGCGCCCGTCCTCGGTCGCGTACCCGCCCAAGTCCCGGAAGTTGTGCAGCCGTTCGAACACCAGGTGTCTGTCCATGCGCCGATCATGGCACCCGCGGGGCCGGCGGGTCCCGGGGGAGCCCGGGTCCGGATCCTGCCCGAGGGCAGGCCGCCGCCGCGCGTCCCCCCTCGAAGACGCACGGCGGCGGCGGTACGGACCGGGTGCGCGCGGCGCGCCCGGACACCTCCTAGCGGGCCGAGACCGTCAGGTTCCGCGTGAAGAACTCCAGGCCGCCCGGCGACGAGGTGATCTCGAAGCCGAACTGCACGTCACCGATGGTCTCGTCGCCCCACCAACCCTTCACGTCCCTGATCCACCGCAGGACGGGCAGGATGTCGACCGTGCCGGAGGTCGAGTCGGAGGTCCGCACGAACGAGAACACGTCGTGGTACGAGCCGTCCGGGTTGGTCACCCGCCCCTTGTACACGTTCCAGCTGTGCCCGCCGAGCGTCGCGGAGCCCTGCGGGCTGCCCAGCGGGCCCACCGGGCCGTGGTGGTTCATCCAGAGCATGACCTCGTAGTCGTGGTCCGTGTCCCAGATGTCGTACGCGGTGTTGTAGGCGCCGGTCGTCGGGACGGTGACCCGGTAGCCGCTCGTGAGGGAGGACAGCCCGCTGATCTTCCGGTCCAGCCTCTTCTTGGCGTTCGGGTACGACTTGATGCCGCCCGTGCCGGGGTGGTCGGCCCACACCCCCCAGCTCGCCGGGGAGTCGGCCCAGGTGCACTGGGCGCCGGCGCCCTTGCCCCAGATGTTGTTGTACAGCGTGTAGCCGCCCAGTGAGGTGTTGCCCCACTGCTCGCAGCTGTGCCAGGCGGCGGCCTGTGCCGGGGCCGCCGTGAGGCCGAGCGTCACGCCGAACGCCAGCACCGGCGCGAGGAGCGCCCTGCGGATCCGGCGGCGGGGGAGGTGTCGTGCCATGGTGTCCTTCCCATGGGTGGGGGGATGGGGTGGGGATGGGGTCACCCGGTGCGCAGCGTGAGCACCAGGTCCTCGCCGGCGGTCAGCTCCAGTGGCTGCCCGCCGGCGGGGGTGCGGAGGTCGATCCGCGCCGACCTGGACGGCCGGATCGAGGCGGTGCAGGTGCCGTCGCGCCACTCCAGGTCCACGCGGGCGCCGCACCGCGTGCGCACGCCGCTCAGCGCGCCCCGCGTCCACCCCTCGGGCAGCGCCGGCAGCAGCACGAGGCGCTCCGGCGTCGACTGCACCAGCAGCTCGACCAGCAGGGCGGGCAGGGCGTGCGCGGCGTCGGCGTTGTACACGTCGCGGCCCGGGTAGTGCGCGCTCATCAGCGACGCGTGGAAGAAGTCGCCGCGCAGCACCCGCCCCAGCGCGGCCGCCGCCCGGTCGCCGTCCCGCAGCCGCGCGGCGACCAGGGCGTGGTGGAGGTGGCCGTGGGCCGAGTCGTTCTCCGGGCCCCGCAGCTCCAGGGCCCGGTGCGCGGCCCGCGCCAGGGCCGGGGTGTCGTACGGGGTGATCTCGTGCAGCGGCCAGACCGGGTAGAGGTGGCTGAGGTGGCGGTGGTCGTAGCGGTCGGCGAGCCCGGGCCACGCCCACTCGGCGAGCGCCCCGTCGTCGTTGATCCGGTAGTCGGGCAGGCGCGCGGCGAGGGCGCGCAACCGGTCCGCTTCGTCGGGCAGGTGGGCGGCGGCGGTCGTCAGCGCGTGCCGGGCGGCGGCGATGTCCATGGTGGCGTCGAGGGTGACCCAGCCCGCGTTGGCCGGGCG
This sequence comes from Streptomyces kanasensis, assembly GCF_043077165.1. NCBI lineage: Bacteria > Bacillati > Actinomycetota > Actinomycetes > Kitasatosporales > Streptomycetaceae > Streptomyces > Streptomyces kanasensis. The sequence goes on along the minus strand of NZ_JBIBSF010000009.1, from coordinate 70,775 downwards.
GTTCTCCGGCGAGTAGGACGGCACGACGACGACCTTGCCGTCGGGGCCGGTGCGGGTGAGGAAGTCCTCGTAGAACCGGGCCACTTCGGCGAGGGCCGCCACCAGGCGCGGGTCGGTCGCCCCGGTGGTCTCGGCGTGCTCGACGAGCGGCACCAGCAGCCAGTCCGCGCCGGCCGTCCACACGTGCAGCGGGTAGTCGCGCTGGAAGTGGTACGCGTGCCCCGACGTGCCGTCCGTGTGGGACGGCGCGACGACCCCGCGCGTCCCGAACACCTCGCGGGCGTTGTCGCGCCAGTCCGGCAGCTGCCCGTACACGAGCGCCGCGTGGGCCTCCGTCACCTCGGGCAGCGCGGCGGCCGCGGCCGAAGCCGTCTGGAGGTTCAGGTTGGCGTTGGTGGTGAACGCCCCCGACCAGGCCGTGTCCCAGTCGCCCGTCCACAGGCCCACCAGGCGCGGCGGCAGCATCCCGCTCGACGACAGCAGGTGGTACCGCCCGGCCGCGAAGAGCCGCTCCAGCAGCGCCGCGCTCCGCGGCCGGCGGAGCAGGGCGCTTCCGGGGAGGGCCCGTTCCTCCGGGAGCCCCCCGAGGTCCAGGGCCACGCGCTCGTAGGCGGTGCGGTGCGCGGACTCGTGCCGGGCGAGCAGCCGCCGGTACGCCTCCCCCGGTGACCTGCCCTCCGGGGAGGTGTCCCCCGGGGAGGCGTCCGCGGTGAGCAGGGCGCGCAGCGCGGCCGCCACCCCGCGGACGTCGGCGTCGCCGGTGTGCCGGCGCACCCGGGTGAGCAGCAGCGCCTCCCGGGCGCCGGTCACACGGACGCCGCCGCCGTCGACCGCCGTCGCCCCGCCGGCCGCGACGACGAGCGTGACACCGGTGAAGGACTCCTCACCGCCGGGGTGGCGGGCCCGCAGGGTGAGGAGCGCGCCGTCCGGCGCCGGTACGGTGCCCCGGTCGACGGCCAGCCCCGCCGGCGCGCCGGGGAGGCGCGGGTCGAGGGTGATGTGGGCGTCGAGCGGGGCACCGGTGACGTACTGGACGATCACGTCGTCGGCGCGCGAGACGAACGACCGGCTCGCGCGTCCGGCGCACTCCGCCCGGACCACGCCGGTCGCGAAGTCGACGTCACGCCGGTACCCCGCCGGCCCGCCCCGCACCCCGCCGGCCGGGTCCGCCCCGCCGGCCGGGTCCGCCCCGTCGGGACCTGAGCGTCGCAGGCGTACCGCGAAGGCCGGGTGGAACGCCCCCACCCAGCGCAGCTCGCGCCCGTCCGTGAACGCCTCCCCTGCCGTGGTGTCCCCGGCCAGCAGCCGGTCCCGCAGCCCCTCCAGCTCCGACGCCAGCCGGGGCGGCAGCGTGTCGTCCCGCGGCACCGGGCGGACGAGCGTGTGGTGCGTCACGACGAGCCGGTCGTCGGCCGGGTCGCCGAACACCAGGGCGCCGTGGCGGCCGTTGCCGGCGAGGAACGCGTCCTCCCACCGTGCCGCCGGCTCCGGCTCCCACGTGCCGTGCACCGGCCCCCCGCCGCCCCTCACGGAGCCGTCCGCAGGGGCGCCGTCCGCGAGGGTGCCGCCCGTCACGCGGCCCCCTCGCGGAGCACCGCCACCCCGTACCGCTCCAGGGCGAGCGTCCCGGTGACCGGCGTCCCCGCCGGCAGCTCCCGGTATTCCCCGGGCACCGGCACCTCGACCGGTGTCCGCCCGTGGTTGAGGACGAACAGCAGGTCGCCGCGCCGGACCGCCTCCACCCCCGCGGGCAGCCCGTCGAGGACCGGCCGCACCCCGGCGCCGTCGGCGATCCGCGCCAGCAGGTCGCGCAGCGCGGCGGGCTCCGGGAGGGTCGACAGGTACCAGGCGCGGCCCCGGCGCAGCACCGCCGGCAGGCCCGCCAGCTCCCCGTCCCGGTACGCGGCCACCACCTCGGCGTCCGGGGCCTCCAGCTCCTCCGACCACAGGGTGCCCGCGAAGCCGTCGCACGCGACCGTCTCGTCCCGGTCCAGCGGCCACCACTCGTGCAGGGTGCCGATCCCGAACAGGGCGCGCAGCCGCGCGTCCATGCCGCCCGGCCGGACCCGGTCGTCCTCGTCGGCCACCCCGGTGAGGAACCCGCACACCAGGGTGCCGCCCCCGGCCGCGTACGCGACGAGGTTGTCGACGGCCGCGTCGGTCAGCAGGTACAGCTGGGGCACGACCACCACGCGGTAGCCGCCCAGGTCGTGCTCGGGGTGGGCGAAGTCCGCGGTGAACCCGGCCTCCCACAGGGCCCGGTGCCAGGCCCGCACCACCTCCGGGTACGCGACCTCCCGCGAGGGCCGGCCCTCCTGCTCGACGGCCCACCACGCGTGCCAGTCGTGGAGCACCGCGACGTCCGACGCGACCCGCGTGCCCGCGACCCGCGGTCCGAGGGCGGCCAGCTCGGCGCCGATCCGCTTGACCTCCCCGAAGGTGCGGCCGTGCTCACCGGCGTGCGACACCATCCCCGAATGGAACTTCTCCGCCCCCTGCCGGGACTGCCGCCACTGGAAGTAGCAGACGGCGTCCGCGCCGCGCGCCACGGCCTGCAGGGAGTGCAGCCGGTTCAGGCCGCGCGGCTTCGGGTGGTTGACGCCCCGCCAGTTGACCGGGCCCGCCGCCTGCTCCATCACCATCCACGGCCCGCGCGCCTGGGAGCGGGTCATGTCGCCGATCATCGCGTTGTACTGGCCGCCGAGCGGGTCCTTCGGGTCGGGGTACACGTCGACCGAGACGGCGTCCTCCTCGGCGGCCCACCGCCAGGCGTCCTGGCCCGTCCAGAACGGCATGAAGTTCGTCGTGACCGGCACGTGCGGGGAGTGGCGGGCGACGATGTCGCGCTCCGCCGCGTAGCACTCCAGCAGCGCGTCCGAGGTGAACCGGCGGAAGTCCAGCAGGTGCGCCGGGTTGCGCAGGTACTGGGCGCGGCGCGGCGGGATCACCTCGTCCCACGTGTCGTACCGCTGCGACCAGAACGCCGTGCCCCACGCCTCGTTGAGCGCGTCCACCGTGCCGTACCGGGCCTCGAGCCAGCGGCGGAAGTGGCGCGCGGTGGCGTCGCACCAGCAGAACGTGCAGTACTCGTTGTTGACGTGCCACAGGGTGAGCGCCGGATGGTCGCCGTAGCGCGCCGCCAGGTCCTCGGTGATCGCGGTCGCGTACGCCCGGTAGGTGGGCGAGCTGGGGCAGAAGTGCTGGCGGGACCCCCACCACACGGTCCGCCCTTCCTCGTCGCGCGGGAGCGTGTCGGGGTGCCGGGCGCCCATCCACGGCGGGGGCGAGGCGGTCGGCGTGGCCAGCACCACACCGATGTCGTGGGAGTGCAGCAGCTGTGTCAGCCGGTCGAGCCAACCGAAGTCGCGCACTCCCGGGCGGGGTTCGATCCGCGCCCAGGAGAAGACGCCGACGGTCACCGAGTTGACGCCGGCGTCCCGCATCAGCCGGACGTCGTCGGCCCAGGTCTCCTCGGGCCACTGTTCCGGGTTGTAGTCGCCGCCGAAGAGGATCCGGCCCCGGGTGGCGTCGCCGAGCGCGGGCATCAGACGGGGTCCCCGTACTGGACGCCGCGGCCGTTCGTGCCGAGGTAGACCCTGCCGTGGACGCGCGGGTCACCGGTGACGACCTCGCCGGTCCACCCCCACTGGTGCGCGTCGTCGTTGATCCGCACCCAGCCGCGCCCGGCGTCGTCCGACCGGTACACGCCGGTGACGTCGCCGACCGTGCCCGTCTGGAAGACGGCCGGGTAGCCGTCGCCGCGGGGCGCCGCCTTGCCGAAGCCGAGCGCGTACGACGCCCGGCAGCCGGCCACGCGGGTGAAGGCGCGCCCGCCGTCCGTGGAGCGGAACAGGCCGTGCTCCTTGGCGGACAGCCACAGGTCGCCCCGGCGCCCCGGCGCGGCGGCGATCCGGTACTGGACGTCCCCGGCGGGCAGCCCGGTCGCGCCCGCCGTGAAGGTGGCCCCGCCGTCCGTGCTGACGTACACGGTGCCCGCGGCGGTGTCGTAGGCGTAGAAGCGGCGCGGATCGGCCGGGTCGGCCACCGGGACGGCCCCCTTCGGGAAGGTCGCGACCTCGGCCCAGTGGGCGCCGCCGTCGGTGGAGCGGTGCGTGGGGTGCCGGGTGCCGTCCCCGTGCGTGAACGACCACAGCAGCACCCGGCCGTCGGCGCCGGCCGCGATCGGTCCGGGCGCGGTGGCGGCGACGGCGGGCTGGCCGGCGAACGGCGCCCACGTCCGGCCGCCGTCCGTGGAGTACGCGCCGTTCCCGCCGTCGCCCCAGCCCGCGCGCACCACGTACTCCGGCCGCAGCGGCGCCAGGGACAGGCCGGTCGCGGTGCCGAAGACCGGGTTCGCGGCCATGCCCCGCGAGGGGGAGGCCGTCAGCCGCTCGTGGTACATCACGCCGATGTCGCCCAGCCCGCTCAGCAGGTGCGCCCGGCCGCGCGGCGGCGACACCAGCTGGCGGACGGAGCTCTCCTCCAGGCCGCGCACCTCCGGCGCCCACCGGCGCAGGTCCCGGGTGCCGTACAGGGTGGCGCCGGTGCCGAAGACGATGTGCCGGGAGTCGAACGGGTCGAGCGCCAGCGCCTGGATCCACCAGCCGAACTTGGGCCCCTGACCGCCCCACTCCAGGAAGGGCGTCTCGGTGACGTCGAGGACGGCGGAGTCCTTCAGCGACGTCCAGGTCGCGCCACCGTCCGTGGACCGGAACAGCGTGTCCACCTGCCCCCAGCGGTTGTTGGTGGAGACGACGACCGTGCCGGGGCGGCGCGGGTCGGTCGCCGCGCCGCCGTACCCGAACGTGTCCCCGGGCCCCGGCCGGACCGGCGTCACGTCGGTCCAGGTGCCGCTGGCCGTGTCGAACCGGTGCACGGACCCGTCCGCCTGGCCGTTGGGGCCCGGGGCGTCCGCGTACGTCACGTACAGGGCGCGGGCCCCCGCGTCGTACGCGGCGCGGACCGGCACCCGGGCGGACGGGCCGCCCGGCCGGCCCGGCACCGCCTCCCAGCCGCCGCCGGCCGTGGTGCGGTAGAGGGCGCCGTCGCCGTCGCCCCAGCCGGCGTACACCGTGCGGCCCGCCGCGACCAGCAGGGTGACGCCCTGCCCCGTCGCGGACGGCGTCGCCGGGAAGGGCGCCGCCGACCAGGTGGCGCCGCGGTCACGGGAGACCAGCAGGCCGTCGTGGCGGGTGCCCAGCCACAGCGTGGCCGGGTCGCGCGGGTCGACCAGCAGCCGCTCGCCGGTGCCCCGCCCGTCCTCGTTGGCGCCGAGCTTCACGTCGAGGTCGGTCCTGGCCCACGTGGCGCCCCGGTCGTCGGAGCGCAGCACCGCCCCGTTGCCGGACCACGGCTGCGTGTACGTGCCGAGCGCCAGGTACAGCCGGTCGGGGTGGGCGGGGTCGACGGCCATCGCCTCGACGCCCAGCAGGTTCCAGTCGTCCCAGCCCAGGTGGTCGGTGAGCGGCGTCCACCGGGCCGTGCGGTCGTCCCACCGGTAGGCGCCGCCGATGTCCGTCCGCGCGTAGGCCAGGCCGCGCACCCGCGGGTGGAAGAGCACGCCCGTGACGAAGCCGGTGCCGCCGATCACCGCGGTGCGCCAGCGGTACGGCGCCCTGCCGGCCGCCGCGCCCGCCGTGCCGGCCGTGGGGGCGGTGGCCGGGGCGGCGCCGGGGGAGGTCGGGACGGCGTGGGCGGGGGCGGGGCCGGACACGGCGGCGAGCGCCGCGGTGGCGGCCCCGCCGGCGAGGACGGACCGCCGGCTGAGCGGGGAGGGACACATGACACGCCTCGATCTCTGGGGGGAGGTGGGGTGGGGAAGGGCCCCGCGGGGGCGGCGTCCGCCGGGCCGGGTGGGGGAGGGGCGGGCCGAGGGGGCGGAGCGGGCCGAAGGGGGGCGGGGGCGGCCCCGGCTCAGCCCTTGATCGCGCCGGTCAGCATGCCCTTCTTGAAGTGCTTCTGGACGAACGGCGACGCGACGGCGACCGGTAGGAGCGCCAGCACCATGACGGCCATCTGCACGGAGAGCGGCGACAGCTGGTTGGTCCTGATCATCTGGGCCAGGCCGGTCGGCGGCTCCTGCTTCTGCACGATCTGGATCATGACGTTCTGCAGCGGCATCATGTCCTGGTCGGTCAGGTAGATGGAGGCGTTGAACCACGCGCTCCAGTACCCGACCGCGTAGAACAGCGCGATCACCGCGATGACCGCCCGGGACAGCGGCATGACGATCTGCCAGAGGATCCGGAAGTCGCCCGCCCCGTCGATGCGCGCGCTGTCGACGAGCTCCTGAGAGATGTTCATGAAGAACGCCCGCAGCACCAGGATGTTGAAGACGCTCACCGCACTCGGCAGGATCAGCGCCGCGTACGTGTCGGTCAGCCCCAGCGCCTGCACCAGCAGGTACGTCGGGATCAGCCCGGCGCCGAAGAACATCGTCGCCAGCAGCGCCATCAGGATCCAGCGGTGCCCCAGCGACCCCGACCGCGACAGCCCGTAGGCGCACAGCACCGACACCGCCATGCTGAACAGGGTGCCGACGACGGTGACGCCCACGCTGACCAGCGCCGCCCGCTGCACCTGACCGCCGCTGAGCAGCTCCTGGTACGCGATGAACGTGACGTCCCTCGGGATGACGACGAGACCCCCGGCCTCCGTGATCGTCCGACGGGACGACAGGCTGGTGACGACGACGATCCACAGCGGGAAGAGGACCGCGAGGCACGCCCCGGCCAGCACGATCCCCTTGGCCGCGAGCCCCGCCTTGCGGGGCTCCTCCTCCCACACGGGGCGGGGCGTCGCCGCCCACCCCCTGCGCAGTGCCGGCATCACTTCCGGTACACCCCCTGCTCGCCCATGAGGTGGGCGATCTTGTTGGCCGTGAGGACCAGTCCCACGCCGACGACGCCCTTGACGAGGCCCGCGGCGGCCGCGTAGCCGAAGTCCTGGTTGCGGATGCCGTTCCACCACACGTACGTGTCCAGCACCTCGGCGGCGTCCGGACCCACGGCGTCCCGTTGCAGCAGCAACTGCTCGAATCCCACGGTGAGCGCGTCGCCGACGCGCAGCACCAGCAGCAGGGCGATCACCGGGCGCAGCGCGGGCAGCGTCACGTGCCACATCCGCCGCCACCGCCCGGCGCCGTCCATGGCGGCCGCCTCGTACAGGTCCTGGCTGACCGCGGAGAGCGCGGCGAGGAAGACGATGACCCCCCAGCCGGCGTCCTTCCAGACGCCCTCGGAGGTCACCAGGAACTTGAAGATCCCCGGGTCGGTCATCAGGTCGAAGCCCTCGACGCCGTACTGCCGCAGCGTCTGCGCGATGATGCCCGCGCCGCCGAAGATCTGCTGGAAGACGGTGATGACCAGCACCCACGAGAAGAAGTGGGGCAGGTACACGATCGCCTGGGCGACCGCCCGCACCCGCGGCCGGACGATGCTGTTGATCAGCAGCGCCAGCACGATCGGCACCGGGAAGAAGAGCACCAGCTGGAGGAGGAAGAGCACCAGGGTGTTCTCCACCGCCCGCCAGAACGCCGAGTCGGCGAGGATCCGGTCGAAGTTCTCCAGCCCGATCCACGGGCTCTCCAGCATCGCGGCGAAGCCGTTCTCGCTGAGGTAGGGGTCGTAGTCCTGGAAGGCCACGACGTTGCCGAGCACGGGGACGTAGTGGAAGACCGCGACCAGCAGCAGGGCCGGCAGCGTCATCAGCACGAGCGTCCGGTCGCGCCGGAACCGGACCCGCAGGGGCAGCTTGCGCCCCCGGCCCCCGGCCGCCTTCCCGGCCGCCTTCCCGGTCGCCATGCCGGCGGCGATCCCGGTGCCGCGGGGGCCGCCCGCCGGCGGACCGGCCTGCGCGACGGCGGCCGCGGCCCGGGCGGGCAAGGCGGCGTCGGGGGCGGGGTCGCGGGCGGCCGGCCCGCGGGACGGCGTCCCCTCCGGTGCGGCGCCGTCCCGGCCGGAGTCGGCGCCGGGTACCGTGCGGTGCTGCGACACGGTTCTCTCCTTGCGTGTCGGTCTGTCGGTCTGTCGTCGAACCGTCGACGGTGGGCCGGGAGGTGGATCAGCTGGCGGCACCGGTGTCGTCGAGGAGCTTCCGGTACCAGTCGCGCAGCTTGTCGCCGCCCTTGCTCTTCCACTCCGACACGGCCTGCTGGACGTCGCCGATCTTCTTGCGGCCCCGCACGACGTCGTCCTCCAGCTGCTCGAAGTCGTCCGCGAGGTTGGTCCAGCGGCCGGGCTCGGTGACCGTCAGCCCGTAGAAGGAGGTCTTCGTCGTGAAGGCGCCCATCCGCTGCTGCCACTCCACCTGCGCCTTGACGAGGTCCGGGCGGTCGGGGCGGGCGTTGTACGGGGCGGGGTCGCCGACCAGGTCGAACGCGCCCGTCACCTGGAGGTGGCCGGTGTCGTTCTTGACCGGCATGCCGTCGCGCAGCGTGTGGTGGGTGCCCTCGACGCCGTAGTCGGTGAGCAGCCGCTCCTTCGTCCCGTAGGGCGCCGCGCAGAAGTTGGCGACGGCCAGGAAGTCCCGGACGACCGCCTCGGAGGCCTTCGCGCTGACGAAGGTGAAGATGTTCGCCGGCTGCTGGGCGTAGAGCTTCGGCGCCGACCCGTCGTGGCCGAAGACGTCCATCGCGCCCATCCGGAACTTCGGGTTCTGGACGGCCTGCTCGATGCTCTTGACGTACCAGTGGGAGAGGTCGTTGTTGTAGACGAGGACCTGGCCCGCGGTGAACCGGTTGCCGGCGTCGCCCTGGTTCTGCGCGCGGGCGTCGGGGTGCACGACGTTCGCCGCGTACAGCTTGCGCACCCACTCCAGGGCCTCGAGGTACTCCTCGGTCTCGATCCGGTTGACGAGCTTGCCGTCGACCAGGTTCCACCACAGCGCCTTGTCGCTGCCCGGGAGGACCCCGAAGACGTTGAACGCCGTCCACTTCATGTCGTCGCAGGCCCACACCTTCGCCTTGGCGCTGGTGGCCTCCTTCGCCCAGGCGAGGAACTCGTCGGCGCTCTTCGGCACCCGGTAGCCGCGCGCCTCGAAGACGTCCTGCCGGTAGTACGGCGCGATGTTGGTGACGTACGAGGCCGGCATCGGGATGCCGCGCAGGGCGCCGCCGAAGATGGAGCGCTGCCAGGCGTCCGTGGGCACGGCGGCGAGGTTCGGGTAGTCCTTGACCTTGTCGCCGGACAGGTAGGGGCCCAGGTCGGCGAACTTGGCGTTGACGGCGCTGGGGATCTTGCCGGTGAGGTTCCAGCCCGGCACGACGACGACGTCCGGGATGTCGCTGGAGGCCAGGACGGCGCCGAGCTTCTCGTCGTAGGTGTTGCCGTCCTGGTTCTGCCACCGCGTCCGCACGCCGATGGCGGCGTCCATCGCCCGGTAGTAGGGGTTGTCGCTCTTGGGCGGCGAGCCCCACAGCGGGGCCATGATCCGCACCGTGCCGCCCTTGCCGAGCTTCTCCGGGACGGAGGTCTTGAGCCGGGCCGCCGCGAGGGCGCTGGTGAAGCCGGCGGCCGACCCGTTCCTCGCCGGGATGTCCGGCCGCACGACGTCCTGCGCCACGTAGGTGGGCAGGAGCTTCTCGGCGTCCTTCCCGCTGGTGGCGCCGTCCTTCCGCTCGCTCTGCGAGCCGCCCCCGCACGCGGAGAGCAGGGGCACCCCGCCCGCCACCGCGGCGGCGGCGACCGCCGTCGAGGCGAGGAAGCTCCTGCGGCTGGGGCCGGAGGTGCGGGCTGAGGGGGAGTTCGGCGTCATTGCGTCAACCCTTCGTGGCGCGCCAGGACACCCGGCGGCGACCGCCGGTCGGCTGCGGTGTCTGAGACGGGACGTGCGGAACTGACCGAGCCGAAGCGGTCCGCCGCGTCGCGGCCGAAAGTCGGCCACCTCAGTCGAAGCGCTTCGATGTTGCTGCGAGGTTAAGTGAACGCATCCGGGCGCACAAGGGTGGTCGGCAAGATTCCTCGGACCCGGCAGACCCCGTTGCTTCCCATGGCTCCCGTACTCCATCGAGATGTTGCCGGGGTGTGTCTTGACACCTGTGCGTCACGGCGCTCAGCATCGAAGCGCTTCGAAAGACCGCTCCAGGACACCCACAAGGGGAACCCCACGTGACCGCAGACCGGCCGCCCTTCCGCGACCCGCAGCTGCCGTTCGGCAAGCGCGTCGACGACCTGCTCGGGCGGCTCACGCCCGACGAGCGGATCGCGATGCTCCACCAGTTCGCACCGGCCGTGGACCGCCTGGGCGTCGCGGCCTTCCGCACCGGCCAGGAGGCCCTGCACGGCGTCGCCTGGATGGGCCCCGCCACCGTCTTCCCGCAGGCCGTCGGCCTGGGGGCCACCTGGAACGAGGAGCTCGTCCGCCGCGTCGGCGAGGCCGTCTCCACCGAGGTGCGCGCCATGCGCGCCCACGACGACCGGGTCGGGCTCAACGTCTGGGCCCCCACCGTCAACCTCCTGCGCAACCCCCTGTGGGGCCGTGGCGAGGAGGGCTACTCCGAGGACCCCGCGCTCACCTCCGCCATCGCCACCGCCTACACCCGCGGGCTGCGCGGCGACCACCCCGTCTACTGGCGCACCGCCCCGGTCCTCAAGCACTGGCTCGCCCACAACAACGAGACCCGCCGCGACACCACCTCGTCCTCCGTGCGCCCCCGCGTCCTGCACGAGTACGACCTGCGGGCCTTCCGCCCCGCCGTCGAGGCGGGCGCCGTCGCCGGCGTCATGCCCGCCTACAACCTCGTCAACGGCCGCCCCAACCACCTCTCGCCGTACCTCGCCGAGCACCTGCGCACCTGGACCGACCAGGAACTGCTGGTCTGCTCCGACGCCGGCGCGCCCAGCAACCTCGTCGACACCGAGCACTACCTCGACACCCACGAGGAGGCCGTCGCCGCCGCCCTGCGCGCCGGCGTCGACAGCTTCACCGACCACGGCACCGACAGCACGCCCACCACGGCCCGGGTGCGCGGCGCCCTCGACCGCGGCCTCATCGACGCGTCCGACGTCGACGCCGCGGTCCGCCGGCTGCTCCACGTGCGCTTCGCGCTCGGCGAGTTCGACCCCGAGCTCGACCCGTACGCCGACACCCGCGCCTTCGACACCGCCGAGCACCGGGCCCTGGCGCGGGAGGCCGCCGAACAGGCCGTCGTGCTCCTCGCCAACGACGGCACCCTCCCCCTCGACCCGGCCGCCCGCCCCCGCGTCGCCGTCGTCGGTCCCCTCGCCGACACCTGCAAGCTCGACTGGTACAGCGGCACCCTGATCCACCGCTCCACCCCCCTCGACGGCGTGCGCGACCGCTTCGGCGCCGACCGCGTCACCCACACCGAGGGCGTCGACACCGTGCGCCTGCGCTGCGCCACCGGCCTCCTGCGCGTCCCCGAGGGCGCCGGCGCCGACGGGCCCGACCCCGCCGAGCGGGGCGCGCTCGACCCGGCCCTCCTCGCCGGGCGCACCGACCTGCCGCCGCTCACCACCGACGACCGGGGCAGCGAGTTCGCCCTCACCGACTGGGGCGGCGGCGTCCTCACGCTGCGCGCCCCCGACGGGCGCCACCTCTCCGTCGCCGACGACCGGTGGGTGCGCGCCTCCGCCGACCAGCCGGGCGGCTGGGTCGTCCAGGAGACGTTCCGGCTCGAACCGCACGGGGACGGCCACCTCCTTCGGCACATCGGAACCGGTGGGCACGTCCATGTCGCCGCCGACGGCGTGAAGGTTGCCGCCGCGGACGAGGAACCCCCGACCCCCTTCACCGTCGAGACGGTCCGCCGCGGCGTGGACGAGGTCACCGCGGCGGCGGCGGACGCGGACGTCGTCATCGTCGTCGCGGGCAACGACCCCCACATCAACGGCCGCGAGACCGAGGACCGCACGACCCTCGCCCTGCCCCCGGACCAGGACCGCCTGTGGCGCGCCGCCCACGCGGCCAACCCGCGCACCGTCCTCGTCCTCACGTCCTCCTATCCCTACGCCGTCCCCGACGCCGCCGCCGCACTGCCCGCCCTGCTGTGGACGGCCCACGGCGGCCAGGCCGCGGGCACCGCGCTCGCCCGCGTCCTCGCCGGCGACGTCTCCCCGGCGGGCCGGCTGCCCCAGACCTGGTACGCCGCCGACGACGACCTGCCGGACCTGCTGGACTACGACGTCATCGGCGGCCGCCAGACCTACCTCTACTTCGACGGCCGCCCCCTCCACCCCTTCGGCCACGGCCTGACGTACACGTCCTTCGCCTACGCCGACCTCGCGGCCGAGCGCCGCGGGGACGCCTTCCGCGTGGCGTTCACCGTCACCAACACCGGACCGGTCGCGTCCGACGAGGTGGCCCAGGTGTACGTCCGCGCCCTCGCCCCGGCCGTCGCCCGGCCGCACCGCGAACTCGCCGCCCACCGCCGCGTCCACCTCGCCCCCGGGGAGGCGCGCCGGCTCGCGTTCGACGTGCCCGTCACCGCGCTCGGCTGCTGGGACGTCGCCCACGGCCGCTGGACCGTGCCGGCGGGGGAGTACGCCTTCCAGGCCGGCGCCTCCAGCGCCGACATCCGCCTCGACACCGTGGTCCGCGTGGACGGACCGCCGCCGGCGCCCCGCCCCGTCCTCACCCGCGGCCTGGCCGCCGCCGACTACGACGAGCAGCACGGCACGGTCATCGCCGACCGCAGCCGGACCTCCGGCGACTGCGTCACCCCCGGCGGCGCGCACCCGGGCGAACTGCTCTTCCGTGCCTGCGACCTCGGCGCCGGCACCGGCGAGGTCACCGTCGAGGTCTCCGGCACGGGCACGGTCGCCCTCGCCGTCGTGGACGGCCCCGACCCGGTCTCCCTGGAGGTGGCCGTTCCCGGCGGGCCGTACGACTACGCCGTCCACCGCCTGCCGGTCGTGGCGGGCGACGGGCGGGAGCTGCGCGGTGTGCGGGACCTGCGCGTCACCCTCACCGGGTCCGTACGCCTCGCGGAGCTGCGCTTCACCCCCGCGGACGCCTGACCGCGCGCCGGGCGCCGCCCGCCCGTCCGCGCCCGGCGTCGGCCCCGCCCCGCCCGGCGTGTGCGGTGCGGCGCGGGGCGTCGGCTCCGTCCCGCCCGGCGTGTGCGGTGCGGTGCCCGGTGCCGGCCCGGTCCCGCCCGGCGCGTGCCGTGCGCGTCCGGCCGTCCGGGACGTGCCCGGACTGCGGCCCTCCGCCGGGCACGGCAGGCTGGAGGCGTGGAGCGGAGCGTACGGCGGGAGACGCGGGAGCTGGGCGCGGCCCTGACGGCCGCCATGGAGCGGACCGGTGCCTCCGTCGGCATGGTGTACCTCCTGCCGCCGGAGGGCCGGACCCTGCGCCTCGCCGTCCTCAGCGGTGTCCCGCTCGACATCGCCGCGCCGTGGACCCGGGTGGCGCTCGGTGATCCCGTCCCCGTCGCCGACGCGGTGTCCCAGGCCCGGCTGGTGTGGCTGGGCGACCAGGAGGAGATGGCCCGCCGCTACCCCCGGCCCGGACTGGTCCTGCCGTACCGCTTCTCCCTCGCGGCCCTGCCCCTCACCGCGGACGGCACCCCGTGGGGCGGGCTGGTCGTGCTCTGGCCGGCCGGTCATCCGCCGACCCTCTCGCCGGAGGAGGCCGAGGTGCTGCGGACCGGGGCCGGGCGGATGGCGGACGTCCTGCGGACGGCGGCCGGCGCCGGCGACCCCCTGCTCCCGGGACCGCACCCCTTCGTGGCCCACGCGCCCGGCCCCGCCCCCGGGCAGACCGCCGCCGCCCTCGCCTTTGCCGACCGGCTCCCCGGCGGCAGCTGCGCCCTCGACCTCGACGGCCGCGTCACCTTCGTCACCCGGACCGCCGCCGAGCTGCTGGGGCTGCCCCGGGAACGGCTCGTCGGCACCTTCCCCTGGGAGGCGCTGCCGTGGCTGGACGCCCCCGTCGTCGAGGACCGCTACCGGGCGGCCCTCATCAGCCGGGAGACCACCGCGTTCACCGCCGTGCGCCCGCCCGGCCACCGGCTCCGCTTCCGCCTCCACCCGGACGCCACCGGCATCAGCGTCCGCGTCATCCCGCTGCCCGACGCCCCGGAGGCGGGCTCCCGGCCCCGGCCCGCGCGGGCGCCCGCCCGGCGGCGGTCCGCGACGCCCGGCGTGCCGGGCCGGGCGGGCACCCTCTACCACCTGATGCACCTCGCGGCGATGTTCACCGAGGCCGTCGGCGTACAGGACGTCGCCGAACGGACGGCCGAGCAGATGACCCCCGCCCTGGGGGCGCGGTCGCTCGCCCTGCTCCTCGCCGGGGACGGCCGGTTGCGGCTCGTCGGCCACAGCGGCTGTGACCCGGACCTCGCCGAGCGGCTGTACTCCGTCCCCGTCGGCGCCGGCACCCCGGAGGTCCGGGCCTTCACCGGGGGGACCCCGCTGTTCTTCCAGAGCGCCCAGGAGCTGCGCGCCGCCTACCCGTCGGCGGGTGAGCGGACCCCCGAGGGCGCCTGGGCCTTCGTCCCGCTCATCGCCTCCGGCCGCCCGGTCGGCTCCCTCGTCCTCGGCTTCGACCGGCCGCGCGGGTTCCACTCCCCGGAGCGGGCCGTCCTCAGCTCCCTCGCGGGCCTGATCGCACAGGCCCTGGACCGGGCCCGGCTGTACGACGCCAAGCACGATCTGGTCCACAGCCTCCAGGCCGGGCTGCTGCCGCACGGCCTGCCGCGGGTGTCCGGGCTCGACGTGTCCGCCCGCTACCTGCCCGCCGCCGTCGGCATGGACGTCGGCGGCGACTTCTACGACGTCATCCGGCTCGGCGACACCACCTGCGCGGTGACCATCGGGGACGTCCAGGGCCACAACGTCGACGCCGCCGCCCTCATGGGGCAGGTCCGCACCGCCGTCCACGCCACCGCCGGGGCACCGCCCGGCGAGGTGCTCGCCCGCACGAACCGGCTCCTCCTCGACCTGGACCCGGGCCTCTTCACCAGCTGCCTCTACGCCCACCTGGACCTCGCCCGGCACAGCGCCGTCCTCGCCACCGCGGGCCACCCGCCGCCCCTGTGCCGCCACCCGGACGGCCGCACCGCGAGCCTGGACGTCCCGCCCGGCCTGCTCCTCGGCATCGACGCCACCGCCACGTACCCCGAGACGGAGGTCCCCCTGCCGCCCGGCACCCTGCTCGCCCTGTTCACGGACGGGCTGGTGGAGGTCCCCGGCGTGCACTTCGACACGACCACCGCCGACCTCGCCGCCCGGATCAGCCGCGGCGACCCCACGGACCTGGACGCCCTCGCCGACGCGGTCGTGGAACACGCCTGCAGGACCGCCCCGCGCAACGACGACATGGCCCTGGTCCTGCTGCGCACGCACCCGTGACGGCCCCCCCGCCCCGTCCTCGCCCGCACGCGCACACAGGCGCGGCGGCACGGCCCCGCCGGGGGCCGTGCCGCCGCACGCCGGACCGTCACCGGCCGACCGTCACCGGGCCGAGAAGCCGTGCACCGTCGTCGACCGGTACGTCTCGCCCGGACGGAGCACCGTCGAGGGGAAGTGCGGCTTGTTGGGCGAGTCCGGGAAGTGCTGGGTCTCCAGGCACAGCCCGTCGCCCTGCCGGTAGGTGCGTCCCGAGGGCCCGGCGAGTGTGCCGTCCAGGAAGTTCCCCGAGTAGAACTGCGTCCCCGGCTCCGTCGTGGAGATCCGCATGGTCCGCCCGGACCCCGGGTCGCGCAGGGTCGCCGCGTACCCGGGGGTGCGCGTGGCCCCCTTGTCGAGGACCCAGTTGTGGTCGTACCCCTTGGCCGTCACGAGCTGCGGGTGCGCCTCGCGTATCCGCCGGCCGATCCGCTCCGCGCGCCGGAAGTCGAACGGCGTGCCCGCCACCGGCGCCAGCTCCCCGGTGGGGATCAGCGTCGCGTCGGTCGGCGTGTACCGGGACGCGGCGAGCCGCAGCTCGTGGCCGAGGACGTCCCCGCTGCCCTCGCCGGCCAGGTTGAAGTAGGTGTGGTTGGTCAGGTTGACGACGGTCGGCCGGTCCGTGGTGGCCGCGTAGTCGATCCGCCAGTCGCCGTCACCGGTCAGGGTGTACGTGACGGTGGTGTCGAGCCGGCCCGGGTAGCCCATCTCGCCGTCCGCGCTCACGTACCGCAGCACCAGGCCGACGCCGTTCGGGCCGCTGAACGGCGAGACGTCCCACACCCGCTTGTCGAAGCCGGCCTCGCCGCCGTGCAGGCTGTTCGGCCCGTCGTTCACCGACAGCCGGTGCTCGCGGCCGTCGAGCGTGAAGCGCCCGCCGGCGACGCGGTTGCCGTAGCGGCCGATGAGCGCCCCGAAGTAGGGGCTGGCGGTCACGTAGTCCTCCAGGCGGTCGAAGCCCAGGGAGACGTTGGCGTACCGGCCGTGCCGGTCGGGCAGTTCCAGCGACTGGACGATGCCGCCGTACGACAGCACGCGCATGCGGGTGCCGCCGTTGGCCAGCGTCCAGCGGTGGACGACCGTGCCGTCGGCGAGCGTGCCGAAGACCTCCCGCACGGGCCGCCGGCCCCCGGCGCCGTCGCCTTGGGCGTGAGCCTGGGCGTGGGCGGTGCCGGGGGCGGCGACCGCGGTGAGGCCGGCGGCGGCGGCCGCCAGGAGGGTGCGCCTGTTCGTGTCCATCACGG
This sequence comes from Streptomyces kanasensis, assembly GCF_043077165.1. Classification (NCBI taxonomy): domain Bacteria; kingdom Bacillati; phylum Actinomycetota; class Actinomycetes; order Kitasatosporales; family Streptomycetaceae; genus Streptomyces; species Streptomyces kanasensis. Next base: position 54,181 of record NZ_JBIBSF010000009.1, on the reverse strand, counting down.
CTCCAGACGAGGAAGAGGGGGAGGGAGAGGGGAAAGGGGTGGACGAGGCGTGCGGGGCCGGACCGGGGGTGCGCCTCACGTGCCGGCCTTGCGCTTGTTCCACACGTCGAAACCGACGGCGGCCAGCAGCACCAGGCCCTTGATGACCTGCTGGTAGTCGGTGCCGATGCCGACCAGGGACATGCCGTTGTTGAGCACGCCGAGGACGAGCCCGCCGATGACGGCGCCCATCACGGTGCCGACGCCGCCGCTCATGGACGCGCCGCCGATGAACGCCGCGGCGATGGCCTCCAGTTCGAAGTTGAGGCCCGCCTGCGGGGTGCCGGCGTTGAGCCGGGCCGCGTACACGCACCCCGCGAGGGCGGCCAGCACGCCCATGTTGACGAAGACGAGGAAGGTGACCCGCTTGTCCTTGACGCCGGACAGCTTGGCGGCGGCCTTGTTGCCGCCGAGGGCGTACACGTGGCGGCCGACGACGGCGTTGCGCATCACGAAGCCGAGGCCGATCAGCAGCGCGCACATGATGAGCATCACCACGGGCACGCCGTGGAAGGACGCCAGCGTGAGGGTGAACGCCACCACCGCCGCGGTGATCGCCACGCACTTGAGGATCCACACGCCGGTCGGCGGCACGTCCAGCGCGTAGGCGAGCTGCCGGCGGCGGTCCCGCCACTCGCGCAGCAGCAGGACGACGACGGCGGCCAGTCCCAGCAGCAGCGTCGGGTTGTGGTACTGGGTGTACGGCCCCATCTCCGGGAGGAACCCCTTGGCGAGGTTCTGGAAGCCCTCGGGGAAGGGCGCGATCGACTGGCCCTCCAGCACGATCTGGGTCAGGCCGCGGAAGAGCAGCATGCCCGCGAGCGTCACGATGAAGGACGGGATGCCGAGGTAGGCGATGAAGTACCCCTGCCAGGCCCCCGCGACCGCGCCGATGAGCAGCGCGAGGAGCAGGGCCGGCACCCAGGGGATGTCGTGCTTGACCATCATCACGGCCGACATGGCGCCGACGAAGGCGACGAGCGAGCCGACGGAGAGGTCGATGTGCCCGGAGATGATGACGATCATCATGCCCATGGCGAGGATGAGGATGTAGCTGTTCTGCTGGACCAGGTTGGAGACGTTGTTCGGCAGCAGCAGCGTGCCGTCGGTCCAGATCTGGAACAGCAGGACGATGGAGGCCAGGGCGATGAGCATGCCGTACTGGCGCATGTTGCCGCGCAGCCCGCGCAACAGGACCTCGCGCGCCGACGGTTGGCCGGGCGCCGCGCCGGGCGCCGCGTCCTTCGGTGGGGTGGTCGTGGTGGTCATGGCGGGGCCTCAGCTTCTGTTCATGGTCATCTGACGCATCAGGACTTCCTGGGTGGCGTCGGCGCGGTCGACCTCGCCGGTCAGCCGGCCCTCGGCCATCGTGTAGATCCGGTCGCACATGCCGAGCAGCTCGGGGAGCTCGGAGGAGATCAGGAGCACCGCCTTGCCCTGCGCCGCCAGCCGGTCGATGACGGTGTAGATCTCGTACTTGGCGCCGACGTCGATGCCGCGCGTCGGCTCGTCGAGGATCAGCACCTCTGGGTCGGCGTGGATCCACCTGCTGAGGACGACCTTCTGCTGGTTGCCGCCGGACAGCCGGCCCACCTGCTCGAAGACGGTCGGAGCCTTGATGTTCATGGTGGTGCGGTACCGCTCGGCGACCTGCCGCTCGTGGTGCTCGTCCACGACGCCGCGCCGCCGCATCCCGGGCAGGGACGCGAGGGAGATGTTCCGGTTGACGGTGTCGATGAGGTTCAGGCCGTACTGCTTGCGGTCCTCGGTGACGTACGCCAGGCCCGCCGCGATCGCGGCCGGCACGTTGCGCGCCACCACCTCGCGCCCGCCCACCTCGACCGTGCCGGCAACGTACCGGCCGTAGGAGCGCCCGAAGAGGGACATCGCGAGCTCCGTGCGGCCCGCGCCCATCAGCCCCGCGACGCCGACGATCTCGCCGCGCCGCACGGTCAGCGACACGTCGTCGACGACCGTGCGCTCGTGGTCCACCGGGTGGCGGACCGTCCAGCCCCGCACGTCCAGCGCGACCCGGGCCGCGTCCTCGCCCTCGTAGGGCGTGCGGTCGGGGAAGCGCTGGTCGAGGTCGCGGCCGACCATGCCCCGGATGATCCGGTCCTCCGAGAGGCCGGACCCGCCGTCGGGCGTCCCGCGCACCGGCAGGGTCTCGATGGTGCGTCCGTCGCGCAGGATCGTCACCGTGTCGGCGACGCGCCGGACCTCGTTCAGCTTGTGCGAGATGACGATGCAGGCGATGCCCTGGTCGCGCAGCTCCAGGACCAGGTCGAGAAGCTTCGCGCTGTCCTCGTCGTTGAGCGCGGCCGTCGGCTCGTCGAGGACGAGCAGCTTCACCTCCTTCGCCAGCGCCTTGGCGATCTCCACGAGCTGCTGCTTGCCCACGCCGATCTCCGCCACGGGCGTCTGCGGCTTCTCCCGCAGACCCACCCGCTGCAACAGGGCGCCCGCCCGGCGCAGCGTCCCGTTCCAGTCGATCACGCCGCGCGTGGCCCGCTCGTTGCCGAGGAAGATGTTCTCGGCGATCGACAGGTAGGGCACGAGCGCCAGTTCCTGGTGGATGATCACGATGCCGTGGCGCTCACTTGCCCGGATGTCCCGGAAGGCCACCGGCTCGCCCTCGAAGCGGATCTCACCCTCGTACGAGCCGTGCGGGTGGACGCCGCTGACCACCTTCATCAGCGTCGACTTGCCCGCGCCGTTCTCTCCGCAGATCGCGTGGACCTCCCCGGCGCGCACCGTGAGGTCCACACCCGAGAGGGCCGTGACGCCGGGGAACCTCTTTGTGATCCCGCGCATCTCCAGCACGGGCGGCGCCGCCCCGTCCGTCCCCGGCCTCACTTCAGCTGCCCGGCGGTGAAGTACCCCTCGTCGACGAGGAGCCGGGTGTTGGACTTGTCGATGCTGACGGGGTTCAGCAGGAACGACGGCACGATCTTCTTGCCGTTGTCGTAGTCCTTGACGTTGTTGACCTCGGGCTTCTTCCCGTTGAGCACGGCGTCGCCCATCTTCACCGCCTGCGCGGCCAGCTTGCGCGTGTCCTTGAACACGGTCTGCGTCTGCTCGCCCCGGATGATCGACTTCACGGAGGCCAGCTCGGCGTCCTGTCCCGTGACGACGGGCAGCGGCCGGCTCTTCGTGCCGTAACCGGCGCTCTTGAGGGCCGAGATGACGCCGATCGAGATGCCGTCGTAAGGGGAGAGGACCGCGTCGACCCGCTGCGCGCCGTAGTTCTTGCTGATCAGGTCGTCCATGCGCTTCTGGGCGGTGCCGCCGTCCCAGCGCAGGGTGGTCGCCTGGTTCATGCGGGTCTGCCCGCTGCGCACGACGAGCCGGCCGCTCGTGAGGTACGGCTGGAGGACCTTCATGGCGCCGTTCCAGAAGTACCGGGTGTTGTTGTCGTCCGGGGAGCCCGCGAAGAGCTCGATGTTGTACGCCTTGCCGGCGGAGCCCGGCGGGCCGAGCTCCAGCTTGTCGACGATGTACCGCGCCTCCAGCTCGCCGACGCGTTCGTTGTCGAACGAGGCGTAGTAGTCGACGTGTTCGGTGCCCATGATGAGGCGGTCGTAGGCGATCACCGGGATGCCCGCGTCCTCGGCACGCCGGAGCACCTCGGTGAGGGCGGAACCGTCGATCGCGGCGACCACCAGCAGCGTCCGCCCCTTGGTGATCATGTTCTCGATCTGGGCGATCTGGTTCTCGACCTTGTCGTCGCCGTACTGCAGGTCGGTGGCGTAACCGGCCTTGCGGAACTGTTCCGCCATGTTCTCGCCGTCGGCGATCCACCGCTCCGACGCCTTCGTCGGCATGGCCAGGCCGATGGTGCCGCCCCCACCGGCCGGCGGCTGGTAGCGGCTGCCGCCCCGGGCCTCCTGGCCGCAGGCGGTGAGGGAGACGGAGAGCAGGGCCGCCGCGAGGGCGGCGCCCGCGAGGCGGGCTGTGCGGGTGCGCATGGGTCAGTCACCTTCCGGGACGGCGAAACGCCGGAGTTCGCCCGGCAGCCGGGCGCCGAGCGGCGACATGCCGCCGTCCGCGCCGTGCCGGGCCAGCAGGTCGAGGGCGAGGCGCCCGCGCCGGACCCGCTCCCGCGCGGTGGCGAGCGCGGTGTCGCGCAGCTGGGCACCGTACGGGTAGATGCCGGGCGACCGGCTCAGCCCGAACTTGAGGTACAGGGGCGCGCCCCGCCGGATCAGTTCGGCCACCTCGTACATGCGGACGTAGCCGCCGAGGTCGTCCGGGGCCTCCACGTACATGTCCATGGGCGCCCCGCTGACCCGGCGGATCTCGGTGAGGTGGTCGAGGGTCAGGTCGGAGGGCACGTTGAGGGAGTCGGCGCCGAGCCGCTCGTACACGGCGTACGCGGCCGGGTTGACGGGCCCGGTGAGCGCGGACAGCTTGAAGGTGGTGTCGGCCGGCAGCCCGCCGGAGGCACGCAGCCGGTGCAGTGTCCACAGCACGCCCTCGTCGGCGACGAGCAGGCAGCGCACGCCGAGCGCGGTGGCCCGCAGGGCGTCCTCGACGCAGCCGGCCAGCGCGTCGTGGCCGCGGGCGCGCAGCCCCGCGCCGCCCGAGTCGGTGCGTGTGCCGGCGCCGATGTCCCAGGTGCCGCGCGGGCCGGTGAACAGGCACAGCTCCACGTCGCGGGCCGCGCAGGACTCGACCATGTCGGTGATCTCGGCGTCGGTGAGCATCCACACGCCGCTGCCCTGGCTGACCCGGTGGACGGGGACGTCGAGGCGCGCGCTCTCCTTCAGGACCACGGCGAGCGCCTCGGGCCCCTCCACCGAGGGGATCTCGGTGCGCCACGTCCCGCCGTCGGGGAAGGTGTGCGGGGAGGCGTCGGCCGGGTCGGGGCCGGGGGAGGGGTGGCCGATGCGGGCGAGCGCGTCGGCGCCCGGTCGGCGGGGGGCGGACGGGGGAGTCACGGGTCTCCTCGGGGTCGGGTCGTGCGACAGGTCGGTTCGGCACCGGGTCGTCGGACGGGCCGGTGCGGGGGTCGTTCGGCGGGCCGGTTCGGGGCGGGCCGTCCGGCAGGTCGGTTCGGTATGTCGGACGTCATTCGGATCGATGGGTACGCGGCGGTACGGGGGCCGGGCGCCGCCCGTACCGCCACGCGTTCGGGGTGCCGGTCAGGGGCGCAACAGCACCTTCCCGGTCGCGGGGTCGCCGCCGCCCACCAGGGCGACCGCGTCCCCGAACCGCTCCAACGGGAACTCGTGCGTGACGAGCGGCGCCGGATCCAGCAGTCCGAGGGCGAAGGCGCGCACCGCGTCCGACCACGCTGCGGAGGACGCGCCGAAGACGCTGCGGACCTCCAGCTGGCTCACCGACAGGTGCACCGGGTCGATCCCGGTCGCGCCGGCCGTGAACATCCCGGTCAGCACCACCCGCCCGCCCCGCCGCGCCAGCAGGCACGAGGACGCCGCCGTGGAGGGCGCGCCCGCGGTCTCCACCACCAGGTCGTACCGGCCGTGCAGCGCGTCGGCGCCGGCCGGCCCGAGCGACCGCGTGGCCCCGAACCGCAGGGCCGCGTCGGCGCGCGCCGCCCGCGGGTCGATCACGGCGAGTTCGGCGGGGGAGGTCGCGGCCAGCAGCTGCACGGCGAGCAGCCCGAGGGTGCCCGCGCCCACCACCGCGATCCGCTCCGCGGGCCGCGGCCGCCCCGCCCGCACCGCCGCGGCGACCACCGCGGCCGGCTCCAGGAGGGCCGCGGCGCGCAGGTCGGCGTCGTCGGGCAGCGGGTGCAGCAGCCGCGCGGGCACCACCAGGTGGTCGGCGAAGGCGCCCGGCTCGGTGAACCCGGTCTCGGCGTACCCGCCCAGGCACAGGCTCGTCTCGCCGCACCGGCACCGCTCGCAGGCGCCGCACGCCCGGAACCCCTCGGCCACCGTGCGCCGGCCCACCAGCGCCGGGTCGACCCCGTCGCCCACGGCGAGCACGGTCCCGGCCCACTCGTGACCGGGGGTCACGGGGTACCGGACGTACCCGGCGGCGCGGTGGCCGTCGAGCACCTCCCGGTCGCTCAGGCAGATCCCGGCCGCGGCGACGCGCACCAGCACCTCGCCCGGGCCCGGCACGGGCACCTCCCGCCGCACCAGGCGGTGGACGCCCGGCCGGTCGACGACGACGGCCCTGCTGGCGGCGTCCCCACCACCGGCGGGGTCCTCCGTGGTCACCTGCCGCCCTTGGGGGCGCGCTTCTCCCAGCCCTCGGCCCACAGGTCGAACCGGGCCTGCTGCTGCGGGAACTCGGCGGCCGCGTCCACGTCCAGCTCGACGCCCAACCCCGGTGCGTGCGACACCTCGAAGCAGCCCGTCTCCGGGTCCACCTGCGGCGCGCCCTTGACGACCTTCTTGATCTCCGCGTCGGCGAAGTCGTTGAAGTGCTCGAGGATCTTGAAGTTGGGCGTGCAGGCGGCGAGCTGGAGCGACGCCGCGGTGAGGACGCTGCCGCCGACGTTGTGCGGCGCGACCAGCATGTAGTGCGTCTCGGCGGTCGCCGCGAGCTTGCGGGTCTCCAGGATCCCGCCGATGTGCCCCAGGTCCGGCTGGATGACGTCGACGGCCTGCGACTCGAACAGCTCCCGGAACTCGATCCGGTCGTGGATCCGCTCGCCGGTCGCCACGGGCACGTCGACCTTGTCGGCGAACTTCGCCAGCGCCTTGAGGTTCTCCGGCGGGACCGGCTCCTCCAGCCAGGCCGGGTGGTACGGCGCCAGCTCCCTGGCGAGCCGTACGGCGGTGGCCGGGCTGAACCGGCCGTGCATCTCCACCATCAGCTCGGCGTCGGGACCGATCGCGTCCCGCACCGCCTCGATCAGCGACACCGCGTAGCGGGTCTGCTCGGCGTCGAGTTCGAGGTGGCCGGTGCCGAACGGGTCGATCTTCAGCGCCCGGTAGCCGCGGGCCATGACCTCCCCGGCGGCCTTGTGGTACGCCTCCGGGGTGCGCTCGGTGGTGTACCAGCCGTTCGCGTACGCCTTGACGCGGTCGGTGACCTTGCCGCCCAGCAGCTGCCACACCGGGACGCCGAGGGCCTTGCCCTTGATGTCCCAGCAGGCCATCTCGATGACCGCGATGCCGGACATCACGATCTCGCCGGCGCGGCCGTAGTCGCCGTACTTCATCCGCCGGACGAGGTCCTCCACCGCGAAGGGGTCCGACCCCGCGATGTGGTTGACCTCCGCCTCGCGCAGGTAGCCGAGCAGGGCGTCCGTGTGGCCGAGCATGCGCGTCTCGCCGACGCCGGTCAGCCCCTCGTCGGTGTGGACGAGTACGTAGGTGAGGTTGCGCCAGGGGGTCCCGACGACATGAGTGGTGATTCCCGTGATGCGCACGGTATTTGCCCCTAGGGTCCGTTCGGTACGTTGCGTGTGTTCGGTATTTCGTCACACGTTCGAAATCGTGGCGTGACCGTAATCAGCCCCCGCACGGGGTGTCAATGGGCCGCGCACACCCTGTCGTTCGACTCCTGGTGGCGGCGCGGTGTCGGGGCGGTGCGAGCCGCCGGGTCGGGGCGGCGGTGCCCGTGCCGGTCCGGCCATTGCCCGCGAACGCTGCCGTGAGTAGCCTGTGTTCGTCATACCGGTCACTGGCCGGGGTTTCGAACGAAGGGGTGGGTGGCGTCATGGGACGTCTGGTTCCCGCAGTGACCAGGGCGCTCGACATACTGGAGCTCTTCCTCGACGGGGACGGCACGCTCTCCGCACCCGAGATCACCCGAAGGCTGGGCCTGCCCCGCACCACCGTGCACGAGCTGGTCACCACGCTCGCCGCCCGGTCCTACCTCGTCCCCGCCTCCGGCCGGCCCGGCCGCTACCGCCTCGGCGTGCGCGCCTACCAGCTCGGCAGCCGGTACGCCGAGCAGCTCGACCTCGCCGCCGAGGGGCAGCGCGTGGCCCGCGAGGTCGCGGAGACCTGCGACGAGACCGTCCACGTCGCCGTCCTGGAGGACCTGGACGTCATCTACATCGCCAAGGTCGACTCCACGCACGCCGTGCGCATGGTCTCCGCCGCCGGCCGCCGGCTCCCCGCCCACTGCACCTCGGTCGGGAAGATGCTGCTCGCCTCGCTCCCGCAGGACGACTTCGACGCCCGCGTCGACGGGCGCGAGCTCGTCGCGATGACCCCGAACAGCATCACCGACCACGACCGGCTGCGCGCCGTGCTCGCCACCGTCCGCGAGCGCGGCGTCGCCACCGAGCACAGCGAGTCCAACCCGGACGTCAGCTGCGTCGCGGCCCCGGTCCGCGACGGCGCCGGCCGGGTCGTCGCCGCCCTGTCCATCTCCGTCCCCATGATCCGCTGGAGCGAGGAGCGCGAGGCGGAACTCGCCGAGCTGGCCGCCAAGGGCGCCGCCGACCTCTCCGCCAGCCTCGGCCACCGGGGCGGCCGGTGAGCGCGCCCCGCGCCGAGGTGGCCGTCCGGGAGACCGCGGCCCTCGGCGAGGGGCCGACGTGGGACCCGGCCACCGGACGGCTCGTCTGGGTCGACGTCCTCGGCTCCCGCGTGCACACCCACACCCCCGCCGACGGCCGGCGCGGCGTGCTGCTCACCGGCCAGCACGTCGGCGCGGCCAAGCCCCGCGCCGGCGGCGGACTCGTCGTCAACCTCCGCGACGGCATAGGGCTCTACGACCCCGACGGCGCCTTCCGCTGGCTCGTCCACGCGCCGGTCCCCGGGCGCCGCGGCAACGACGCCGCCGTCGCCCCCGACGGATCCCTGTGGGCCGGCACCATGCGCTACGACGAGGCGGACGGCGGCGGCGCCCTCACCCGCGTCGCCCCCGACGGCACCACCACCACCGTCCTGCCCCGGGTCACCGTCAGCAACGGCACGGACTGGAGCCCCGACGGCCGCCTCGTCTACTACGTCGACAGCCCCACCCGCCGCGTCGACGTCCTGCGCGCCGACGGCGGGCACCTCGTCGAGCGGCGCACCCTGGCGACCGTCGAACCCGGCGCCGGCTTCCCCGACGGGCTCACCGTCGACGCCGACGGCTGCGTCTGGGTCGCCCTCTGGGACGGCGCGGCCGTCCGCCGCTACACCCCCGACGGGCGGCTGGACCGGATCGTGACCCTGCCCGTACGGCGTCCGACCGCCTGCGCGTTCGGCGGCCCGGGCCTGCGCGACCTGTACGTCACGACCGCCCGCACCGGCCTCGCCGACCCGCACCCGCTCTCCGGCTCCCTGCTCGTCCTCCCCGATGCCGGACAGGGGCGGGAGGCACACGCGTTCGCCGGGTGACCGCCGCCTGCGCTAACATCCTCCGCCATCCCCGGTGATCACCGGGGCGGACGATCCGCGCCGCGGTCCGACCGACGACCGACCGGGGTGCACACCGGCCACGCCGCCGACGGCGGCACCGTGGCAGCACCGCGACGAAACACGCGCGTCGAAGCGCGGGGAGAGGGCGCCCGTGGGCACATCCGCCGATGACGCCGCCACGGAGTTTCACGACTTCTTCGAGCGCCACCACGCCGAACTGGCCCGCTTCGCCCACCTCCTCACCGGCGAGGCGGACGCCGCCGACGACCTCGCCGCCGACGCCCTGCTCGCCCTCTGGCACCGCTGGGACCGCGTCCGCGCCGCGCAGCACCCCGTCGCCTACGCGCGGGGTGTCGTCGCCAACCTCGCCCGGACCCGCATCCGCAGCGCCGTGCGCGAGCGCCGCCGCGTCGCCCTGTTCTGGTCGCAGCGCGCCGAGCACGTCGACGCCCCCGACGTCCCGGCCGTCCTGGACGTCCGCAGCGCCCTGCGCCGGCTGCCCTTCCGCAAGCGGGCCTGCGTGGTCCTGCGGCACGCCTTCGACCTGTCCGAGCGGGAAACCGCGCTGACCCTCGGCATCTCGGTGGGTACGGTGAAGAGCCAGACGTCGAAGGCCGTGGCACAGCTGGAACAGCTGCTCGGCCACAGGGCCGCCGCCTCGGAACTGGTCGGAGGAAGGAAGTAGTGGACGAGCTCCAGCGGGCCCTCAAGGAGGCCGCGCGGACCCACCGGCCCGACCGCGCCCGCATCCTCGCGCGGATCGAGCGCGGGATGGCCGCCCCGCCCCCCGTACCCGTCCGCCGGCGCCCGGCCGGCCCCCGGTGGGCCCGGATCGCCGTGGCCACGGCCGCCGTCGCCGCGGTCCTCGCCGCCGGCGGACTCACCGCGCGGGCCGTCCTGCACGAGGACCCGGCCCCCGCGCACGTCGCCGTCCCGGCGCCCGACCCCACCTCCCCGCCCGCCGGGCGCGCCGTGGACGGCTTCCTGCGGGGCGCGGCCGTCGTCGACCCGCACAGCAACCGCTACTGGGCCCAGTCCAACATCACCTTCAGCACCGCCACGGCCCTGCGGGAGCTCACCGTGGAGCTGCGGGTCGCCCAGACCGGCCGGGTGGCCCCGACCGGCAACTGGCGCACCCTGCCCGCCGACGACTTCGCCGTCTCCACCCGCGAGGAGGCCGGCGCCCTGGTCTACACCTGGACCCTGCGGCCCGGCCGGGGCGTCCCGGCCGGGCAGCACGTCTTCGCCGCCCAGTACAACCACGCCGAGGGCGCCCGCGACGCCGGGGACGACCGGTACACGGTCACCGCGACCTCCACCGGCGGCGGCCGCGCCTCCGTGACCGGCGGCGTCACCCCCGCCACCGGCGCCCCGCGCGGCTCGCGGTGACCCGACGGGCCCGGATCCCCTCGCCGAGACCGCCGCGCGGCCGGCGAGGGGATGCGTCAGCGCGGGGCGGGGACGACAATGGCGAGTGCCGGACGAACAAGGAGGCGGCATGAAAGAAGAGCCCGAAACGACCTCCAGGCCCCGGCAGGGTGGCGTCTCCCCGGACGCCATCCTGCACAGCGGCGCCGAAGGCGAGTTCACCGCCGAGGACCTGGTCCTCGCCTCCGGGCGCGACGTGAACCCGAAGAACATGGCCTGGGCCGAGCGCAGGCTCGCCGAGAAGGGCAGGGCCGCGCTCGACGAACTGCTCCCCTGACCCCTTCCGCCCCCCGGGGCCGCGCCGCGGCACCGCCGCGGCACGGCCCCTTCTTCCCCGCCCGTGCCACGGGGGCCGTCCCGGGCGGACCGCGCCGTGGCGCGCCGGCCCACAGCCCCTTGTCTCCCGCCCGCGTCGCCGGCCGACGGCCCCTTCCTTCCCGCCCGCGTCCCGGCGGGGCACGCGTACCGGGTCCGCCGACCCGTGCGCGCCCGCTGCCCCTGGGGCAGCCACGTCCCCACCAGGGACCAACCCCCGACCAGGGACCAGCCCCCGCGCCCACGTGACGGCGGCCCGCCCGCCCACCGGACGCCCCACCCCGCCCCGCCCGCACGACGGCGCCCGCACGACGGCGCCCGCACGACGGCGGCCCCGGTACCGGCGCGTCCACCGCGCCCGGTACCGGGGCCGCCGTCCGTCCGGCCCGCCCGTCAGGACGTCCGCGTCACCGCCCGCCGTCCTCCGCCTGCCGTCCCTCACCGTCGTCCACGCGCGTCCGCTCCAGCGGGCGCGTCGCCGGGCCCTCGACGACCCGCCCGTCCACGGCGAAGCGCGATCCGTGGCACGGGCACTCCCAGGACGTCTCCTCGTCGTTGAAGTGCACCACGCACCCCAGGTGCGTGCAGCGCGCCGACACCGCGTGCAGTGCCCCCGCCTCGTCCCGGTGCACCGCGAGCAGCCGCCCGCCGACCCGCACCACCGCGCCCTGGCCCGGTCCCACCTCGTCGACCGAGTCGACGTACGCGCCGGGCGTCCGGTCGCCGACGAAGTGCTTGGCCACGTGCGCCTGGAGCTTCAGCATCGCCGGGACGTCCCGGGTCGGGTGCAGCCGCACCGGGTCGTACAGCGACGTCCACGCCGGTTCCCTGCCCCGGATGCGGGCCGCCAGCAGCGATCCCGCCATCACGCCGCTGCTCATGCCCCACCCGGCGAACCCGGTCGCCACGAACACGTGCCGCGTCCCGGCGTGCAGCCGGCCCACGTACGGCACCCGGTCCGTCGTCGAGTTGTCCTGCGCCGCCCACCGGTGGCTGAACTCCACCTCGCCGAACCGCTCCCGCGCCCACCGCTCCAGCCGGGCGTACCGCTCGCCGACCTCGCCCTCCTCGGTGGTGCCCGGCGGGAACTGCTCACCGGTCACGATCAGCGTGCGCGTCCCCTCACGCCCCGAGGGCGCGGTCCGCACCGACCGCGTGCCGCCCTCGGAGGTCAGGAACACGCCGCCCGGATCCCGGTCGGCCGCGATGGGACCCGCCACCACCAGCTCGCGCTTCGGCTCCAGACGGGTGAAGAGCAGCGACCGGTCGAACACCGGGTAGTGCGTCGCGACCACGACGTACTGGGCCACGATCGTGTGCCCCCGCTCGGTGGTCAGCTCGCACGGCGAGCCCTCCTTGAGCCGCGTCACGCGCGTCCGCTCGTAGATGCGCGCGCCGAGCCGCTCCATGTGCGCCGCGAGCCCCAGCAGGTACTTGCGCGGATGGAACTGGGCCTGGCTCTCCAGCCGCACCGCGCCGGCCACCGGGAACGGCAGCGACGTCTCCGTCACGTACGAGGCGGGCAGCCCCGCCTCCAGCGCGGCGTCCGCCTCCGCCCGCAGCTCGTCGGTCCGCCCGGGGTCCTCCGTCCAGGTGTACGCGGGGAGGCGCTCCAGGTCGCAGTCGATGCCCAGCTCCTCGCTGACCTCGGCGACCCGCTCGACGGCCAGCTGCTGCGAGTGGGCGTACAACCGGGCGCCGCGCGCCCCGTGCACCTTCTTGACCTCGGCGTACACCTGGCCGTGCAGGGCCGACAGCTTCGCCGTGGTGTGGCCGGTCACGCCGGTGGCGATCCGGTCGGCCTCCAGCAGGACCACCGAGTGCCCCGCCCGGGCCAGCTCCCACGCCGTGCAGATACCGGCGATGCCACCGCCCACGACGGCGACCTCGGTCTCCACGGCCCCGTCGAGCGCGGGACGCGGCGGTCCCGGCGCGTACTCCAACCACAGCGAACCGGTAAGGGCGTCGTAGGCCATGAGCGCACTCCTCGTCGACGGCCGGACCGCCACGCGGTCCCGGAGAGATCCGAGGTACCCGGAGATCGCGCATGAAACCCCCGGAGCTGCGCACTCGTACCCCATGACGTACAGCAACCCCGACCCCGACCCGGACCGCACGACCGGCCTGGACGCCGGCGGCGGCGTACCGCCCGGTGAGACCCCGCCCGCCGAGGGCAGCACGCCGGGGGCGGGCCCCCGGGAGACCTACAACCCGCCGACGGGCTGGGCCAAGGCCCCGCTCGCCATGATCCTGGTCATCGTCGTCCTGGTCGCGGCGCTCTTCGCGGTGATGGCGATCATGATCGCGATGTGACCGCGCGGCCCGCACTCCAGGGGCCGGGCACCCCTGACGGCCACGCCTCCGCGCGGGCGGCGCCCCCGACCGCCACCGACCGCAGGGGACGTCGGGGCCGGCGCCCCGGCGGCGCCGCCCCGTCGGGGCGCGCGCCCGGCCCGAGGGGCCGACACCCGCCCGGCCCCGTACGAACTTCGCAGACAGGGCGCCATACTGGACGGGCCGGGGAGGGCGGAGCGGACCGACGGGGGCGACAGCGGGCGATGGCGGACACCAGGCTGATCCACGGCCGCTACCGGTTGCTGGAGGTGATCGGGCGGGGCGGCATGGGCGAGGTGTGGCGCGCCACCGACGAGTCGCTCGGGCGGCGGGTGGCCGTCAAGTGCCTCAAGCCCCTGGGCCCGCAGCACGACCCGGGCTCCGTCCGCGTCCTGCGCGAGCGCTTCCGCCGCGAGGCCCGCGTCGCCGCGTCGCTCCAGCACCGGGGCGTGACGGTGGTCCACGACTTCGGCGAGTCCGACGGCACGCCCTTCCTCGTCATGGAGCACCTCGAGGGCCGCAACCTCAGCCAGCTGCTGGAGGACAACAAGCAGCACCCGCTGCCCGTGGACGACGTCGTCGACATCGCCGAGCAGGTCGCCGACGCCCTCGCCTACACCCACCGGCAGGGCATCGTCCACCGCGACCTGAAGCCGGCGAACATCATGCGGCTCGCCGACGGCACGGTGAAGATCTGCGACTTCGGGATCGCGCGCCTCGACGCGGGCCCCGGCCACTCCTCCCGCCTGACCAGCGGCGAGATCACCCTCGGCACGCCGCACTACATGTCACCCGAGCAGATCGGCGGCGGCCGCGTCGACCACCGCAGCGACCTCTACTCGCTGGGCTGCGTGCTGTACGAGATCTCCACCGGCGTCCCGCCGTTCGACCAGGACGACGCGTGGGGGATCCTCGTCGGCCACCGCGACACCCCTCCGGAGCCGCCCCGCACGCACCGCGCGGAGCTGCCCGCGCCGTTCGAGCGGATCGTGCTGGACCTGCTCGCCAAGACACCTGACGCCCGACCGGCCGACGCGGGGGACGTGCGGCGCCGCATCAGCGGCGCCCGCGGGGCCGTACCGGCCGGCGCCACTGCGCTGCCGACGGCGCCACCGCACCCGGCGACGCCGCCGCACGGCGCGCCCGTCCCCCCGGCGGCACCGCCCGGCCCGGACACGGGCGCCCAGGCGCGTGCCGCGCGGCGGACCGACCCGCCGCCGTCCGCCGTGCCCGCGCCCCGAGCCCCGGCGTGGACGCGCACCATGACCACCGGCCGCAAGGCGGTCGGCACGCACCACCCGGGCCCCGTGCCCCCGCCGCACGACGACGATCCGGCGACGACGCTCACCGGCACGTGGACCACGGGCGCGGGTACGTCCCACCGCGGTACCGGCGCGGGCGCGGGGACCGGCGCGCGTACGGGCACGGGCGGCACCGGTCCGGGCGCCCTCGGCACGGGTGGCGGTCCGTGGCGGCCCCGGGCAGCCGCTCCCGACGCGCCCGGCGCGGAGACGGACTCCGGCACGCACCGGTTCACGCTCCCGCCGCCGCCCGGCCGGCCGCCCCGGGGATCGGAGCCGCAGGCCGCCCTGGCCGACCGGCACGGCGCCGCGCTGCGCCTCGCCCGGCTCGGCCGCTGGGCCGAGGCGGGCGAGGCGCACCGCGCCGTCGCCGCCGAACGCGAACGGGTCCTGGGCGCGGACCACCCCGACACCCTGGCCAGCCGCCACGAACGCGGCGTCGCCCTCAGCCGCGCCGGTCGGGTCGCCGCGGCGCTGCGCGAGCTGGACCGCGTCGCGGAGGCCCGGGACCGTGTCCTCGGCCCGGACCACCCCGACACCGTGGCGACCCGTCAGGAGTCGGCGTACGTCCTCACCCGGCTCGGCCGCCACGCCGACGCCCACCGGGTGCACGCAGCCGTCCTCGCCGCCCGCGCCCGCGTCCTGGGCGCCGGCCACCCGGACACCGTGGCCGCGCTCCAGGAGGTCGCCCACGCGCTCGGCCGGCTGGGCCGCTGGGAGGAGGCGCTGCGCACCTGCCGTGAGGTCGCCGACGCGCGCGCCCGCGCGCGGGGCGCGGACCACCCCGACACGCTCGCCGCCCGGTACGAGGTCGGCATCGCCCTCGGTCGCCTGGACCGGGGCCACGAGGCGCTGGAGCTGTACCGGGACCTGACGGCGGCCCGCAGCCGGGCGCAGGGACCGGAGCACCCCGAGACGCTGCGCGCCCGGCACGGCCTGGGCGTCAACCTCGGCCGGCTCGGCCGCTGGGAGGAGGCCCTGCGCGAGGCCCGCGACGTCGCGGCGACCCGCGCCCGCGTCCTGGGCCCCGACCACCCGGACACGCTGGTCAGCGGCCGGGAGGTCGCCGTGTGCCTGGGCTGGTTGGGCCGCTGGGGCGAGGCGCTCACCGGCTACCGGCACGTGTCCGAGGCCCGCGAGCGGGTGATCGGGCCGGACCACCCGGACACGCTCGCCAGCCGGAACGACGAGGCCCAGTGCCTGGAGCAGCTGGGCCGGCACACCGAGGCGGTGGAGCTGCACCGGCGGGTGGCGGCCGCCCACCGCCGGCGCACGCCGGGCTGAGGGCCGCCGTCCGAGCCCCCGGGCCGACGGCACGTCGACCGCGCGGCGCGGGCCGGGGAAACGGTTCGGGTGGGCACCCCCCGTGGGGTGCCCACCCGTGACCGTCCGACAGCCGTGTCAGCCGACGTGCCAGCAGGTGCCCTCGAATCCGGCGACGTGGACGTCGCCCGCCGAGACGTGGCCGCCGGACACCCAGCAGCCCTTGACGTCGCCCGAGTCGGCGGCGGCGGGGGAGGCGGTGAGGAAGCCGACAGCGAGCAGACCGGCCAGAGCGATCGAGATGCGCCGAAGCATGTTTCTCTCCTTCGAGTGTGGGGACTCGGCACGACTCTCCATCAGCCGTGGGCGCACCGCACGCCGGGACGCTCGTCCGGGTGGTGCGGGCGCAGCGCACGCACGGAGGTCCCCGGTCCGTCCGTGACGGCGGACCGGGGACCCGGACGTGGTGGCGCGAGGTGGGTCAGTGCCGCGGCGGCTCGCCGCCGTGCCCGCCCCGGCGCCGGCTCAGCTGGTCCTTGAGCCGTTCCTGGGCGGTGCCGACGTGGCGGCTGTGCTTGCCGCGGGTGCGGCGGTCGACCATGTCGCCCACCTTGTCGACGCCCCTGCTGCTCTGCCCCTCGTGCCCCTTGAGCATGCTCTTGAGCTTGTCCATCATGGCCATGGGTCGTCCTCTCGCCGAGTGACCCCCTGGGCTCCAGTCTCCCCGCCCGTCCCGCCCCGCGCATCCGCGCGCCCATCCCGCGGGCCGTCGGCCCCGGCCGCCGCCGAACGGTGGACGCGACCGGCCGCCCGGCGATCGCGACCCGGTCAGTCGGCCGACGGCACCCAGCCCCGTGCCTCGACACGCGCGGCGTCCGCCGGCCGGGCCTCGTCGAAGAGCGCGTCGTCCCCGTCCAGGACGCGCAGCCGGTCGACGTACGCGCCCCGCCCGACGTACCGGCCGTCGGTCGTGTACCGCCAGCGCAGCCGCACCCGGCCTGAGCCGGAGAAGGCCGACAGGTCCGCCTCCGCCCGGTGCCACACCCGCCCCGACCAGCCCGACACCGCGCCGCCCGGGTGCGCCGCGGGCCCGCCGCCCGGCGGCACGGTGGTGAAGGGCACCGGCCGCCACACCGTCCCCTGCGGGTCGTCCGGCGCCGACCCCTCCAGCACCAGGGCGTCCGTGCCGGGTTCGGTGTCCCACCACAGGGCGCACCGCAGCCTCGCCCGCGCCGTGGCCGGCCGCACCGCGGGCAGGGTGAGCGTCGCCGTCGTCGCGGACGCCATGCCGGAGAACCAGGCGGTACGGCCGTGTGCCGCCCGCACCGGTACCGCCCGCGCCAGCCGGTCGGCCACCGCGACCCTCGGCGCCGACCCCGAGCGCCACGTCCGCACCGGGTGCACCGAGTTGCCCAGCAGCACCAGGAACGCGTCGGTCGTCGGGTCCAGGACCAGGCTCGTCCCGGTGAACCCGGTGTGCCCCGCCGAGCGGGGTGTCGCCATGGCCCCCATGTACCAGTGCTGGTACAGCTCGAAGCCGAGCCCGTGCTCGTCCCCGGGGAACGCGGTGTTGAAGTCGGTGAACAGCAGCTCGACGGAGTCCGGCCGCAGGATCCGGGCGCGGCCGTACGCCCCGCCGTTCAGCAGCGTGCGGGCGAGGACGGCCAGGTCCCACGCGCGGGAGAACACCCCCGCGTGCCCGGCGACCCCGCCGAAGGCGTGGGCGTTCTCGTCGTGCACCTCGCCCCACACCAGCCCCCGGTCGAGCCCCGACCACGGCGGCCGGGCGTCCTCGGTCGCGGCGATGCGCGGCCGCCAGGAGGCCGGCGGGGCGAACCGGGTGCGGCGCATGCCGAGCGGTCCGGTGATCCGCTCCCGCAGCAGGACGTCCAACGACCGCCCGGTCACCTCCTCCAGCAGCAGCTGCAGGGCGATCAGGTTGAGGTCCGAGTAGCGGTACAGCGTGCCCGGGGCGTCGGTCGGCCGCTCCTCCCACAGCATCCGCAGCCTGCCCTCGCGGGTCGGTTCCCGGTACAGCGGCAGCCAGGCCCGCAACCCCGACGTGTGCGTCAGCAGCTGGCGGACCGTCACGCCGCCCTTCCCGCCGCCCCCGAACTCCGGCAGCCGCTCCGCGACCCGGCCCTCCAGCTCCAGTTCGCCGCGCTCCAGCAGCTGCACGACGAGGAGCGAGGTGAAGAGCTTGGTGAGGGACGCCAGGTCGAAGACGGTGTCCTCGTGCATGGGGATGCGCCGTTCGGGTGGCAGCTCCACGCCCCGGTCCGTCGTCTCGTCGTACCCCGCGTACCGCAGCGCGTACCCGACCGCCCGGTGCAGGGCCACGGTGGTGCCGCGCCCGGCCAGGACCACCGCGCCCGCGTACCAGGGGTGCGTGGGGGAGGGGCCGAGGAACCGCTCCGCGTCGTCGACGAGCCGGTCGAGGTGGTCCGGCAGCAGTCCGGCCCGCTCGGCCGTCCCGCGCCGCAGCACCGGTCCCGCCCCGTGCCCGGCCCCGTGCGGGCCGCCACCGGGCAGCTCCGGCCCCGCCGCCCGGACCCCCGGTACCGGACCGATCACCAGCGCACCTCCCAGTGCCAGAACCCCGCCGCCGAACGCCCGCCGTCCGATGCCGTGCCCGCCCGCCGGTTCCCGCCCCATGTCCCGCCCTCCCCGCCTGAAGGAAACCCCGACCCACGCGCGTACCGGGTGAAACGTTCTTACCGCCGCACCCACCCGTCAAGGAGGCGGGCGGGACGACCTCGCCACCGCACCCGCCCGGGGCCCACCGGAGGCCCGCCGCCGGAACCGGCGCGGCGGACGTCGCCACCGACCGGAGCAGCCGCCCCGCCGACCGGGTGCGGCCCGCGCACCGCTCTGGCAGCGTGGCCGCATGGGCAAGCAGACGGACGCGGACCGGGGCCGCCCCGGCGGCGCCGACGACACCGGCGGCGGGACCGCCGCGCCGCGCCCCTGGCGGGAACGGACCACCTGGGCCCCGGTCGTGGCGGTGCTCGTCCTCGCGCTGTGCTGGGGCCGCGACCTGCCCGGCGCGCTCGTCGCGGTCGTCGGGCTCTGCCTCGCCGGGGCCGTGCTGTCCGCCGTCCACCACGCCGAGGTGGTCGCGCACCGGGTCGGCGAACCGTTCGGCTCCCTCGTCCTCGCGGTTGCCGTGACGGTCATCGAGGTGGGCCTCATCGTCATGCTGATGGCCTCGGGCGGCGACAGCGCGGCCACGTACGCCCGCGACACCGTCTTCGCCGCCGTGATGATCACCTGCAACGGCATCGTCGGCGCGTCCCTGCTCGTGGCGACCCTCCGGGGCCGCCGCGTGGCCGTCTTCAACGCCGAGGGGTCCGGCGGGGCCCTCGCCACGGTGACCACCCTCGCCACCACGACGCTCGTGCTCCCCACCTTCACCATCGGCAATCGTGGCCCGGAGTTCACCGGGGCGCAGCTCGCCTTCGCCGCCGTGGCCTCGCTCTGCCTGTACGGGCTCTTCGTCACCGTGCAGACGGTCCGGCACCGCGACTACTTCCTGCCGGTCGCCCGTACCGGGGAGCCGCTCGACGCGGTCGCCCACGCCGTGCCGCCCACCCGCGCCGCCACCTGGTGGAGCCTCGGGCTGCTCGCGGTGGCCCTGGTGGCCGTCGTCGGCCTCGCCAAGGTCGTCTCACCGACGATCGAGTCCGGCGTGGAGACGGCCGGCCTGCCCACGGCCGTCGTCGGCGTCGCCATCGCTCTCATGGTGCTGCTGCCGGAGACCCTGGCGGCCGTGCGGGCGGCCCGCGGGGAACGCGTCCAGACCAGCCTGAACCTCGCCTACGGCTCGGCGATCGCCAGCATCGGCCTGACCGTGCCGGTGATCGCGCTCGCCTCCCTGTGGCTGTCCGGGCCCCTGGTGCTGGGGCTGGGCCCCGTCCACCTGGTGCTGCTGGCGCTCACCGCGGTGGTGAGCGCCCTGACCGTGGTGCCCGGACGCGCCACACTCCTGCAGAGCGGCGTCCACCTGGTGCTGTTCGCCGCCTTCGTCTTCCTGTCGCTCAGCCCCTGACGGTCACTGGGCCACCCGCACCACCCGCAGTGCGGGATCGCTCAGGATGTCCTCCTCGCAGAACCGCGCCGTCACCCACCGCTCCTGGGAGTACAGCCGCGTCTGGTCGGCGTGGTGCGGCGAGCCAGGGTCCGACGACTGCGCGTAGGACAGCAGCGTCCGGGCCACCGGGCAGCGGCCGCCGTCCCAGCCCACCGCCTGGACGTGGCTCGTGCCGTGCTGCACCTCGGTGTAGGCGCCGCGCGCGGCGTCCCACACGGGCACCGTCATGTTCCACACGCCCGTCCCCGTACCTCCGTGCACCGGGATCCGCTCCCCGCCGCGCACCACGTACTGGTGCTCGCCGAGGGGCGCGTCGAACGGGACGCCCGCCGTCCGCAGGTCGGCGACCGCGCTCCGCAGCGCCGTGGCGAAGCCGGGGGCCGCGGTGTTCAGCGACCGGGGCGTGCCCACGGGGTCGGCCGCGGAGAACGGCACCTTCCAGCGGTCGGGCCCCGGGACCTCCCGCTGCAGGCGCAGCCAGAACCGGTCGAAGAGCAATGCGCCCCGGCTCGTGGTGTCCATCCGGCGGTCCCAGCGGGCGAGGGCCCCGCACGCCGCGGGCTCGTCCGGCAAGGCCGCCGGGCACGCCCGTACGACGTCGTCGGCCGTGAGGTCGGCGGCCGGCACGCGGTTGGCGAACTGCTGGCGCTGGAGGTCGGCCACCGTCAGCCCGCCCCGGTCCGCCATCCCCGCGACGTCCTCGATCGCGCCGCGCGTCCGCAGCGACCGCTCCGTCCCGATGTCGCCGAAGACCCGCTCGTACCGGGTGAACGGCCGGTCCGCGTTGGCCAGCCAGGCGCTGTCGTTGGAGTTCTCGGCGTACGCCGCGTCCCTCAGCACCGGCCAGCGGGACGGGCCCATGATGCCCGGCTGGACCGCGTCCCGGTCCCTGCCGAGGGCGCACGCGCCGCGCGACCCGTCGAGCACGGCGATGCCCGCCGCCGGGTAGAGGGCCCGCCCGAGCGGCGTCGAGCAGCGCCCGGCCAGTTCGTCGGTGATCCGGGGCAGTACCTGGGCCTGCGCGAACAGCGTGCCGCCGTTCCGGTCGGCCGCCACGGTGTTGACCCACGGCAGGCCCTGCGTGCGGCGCAGCGCCCGCTCGACGTCCCGCGTGGAGCGGGCCTTGGCCAGACCGAGCGAGGTGTCCGCCATGCGGAGGTTCTCGGCGTTCGGGTCGTGCAGCGCGTACGCGGTGGTCGCCGTCCACGGCAGCGGGTCGCCCGCGAAGGCCGTGACGACCGGCCCGTACCGGGTCCACCACTGCGTGCGCGTCACCGGATCACCGCCCGCGACCGGCACCGTGACGGTGCGGCGCACCATCCGCTCCGACCGGCCGTCCACCACGTACGCCGTGGGGTCGGCGGGGTCGAGGGACAGCTGGTGGAGGTTGAAGGTGCGGCCGGTCGAGACGGTGTGGCTCCACGCCACCTTGTCGCTGAAGCCGATCTGCACCAGCGGCGCGCCGAGCAGGGAGGCGCCCTGGACGTTCAGCTCGCCCGGGATCGTCTGCTGCGACTGCCAGAACCGCCGCCCGCCGTGCCACGGGTAGTGCGGATTGCCCAGCAGCAGGCCCCGGCCGTTCGCCGTGGTGCCGCCGGCGAACGCGACGGCGTTGGAGCCCATCGTCGCGTTCCGCTCGTCGAACATCTCGCGGGCCGCCTCGGCGAGGCGCCGCGCGTCGGGCGTCCGGTCCGCGGCCGGGCCCGCGGCGGGCGGGGCGGCGGCGGTGATGGCCTCCACGGCGGCCCCCTGGCCGCCGATCACCGCGAGGGCGTAGGTCCGCCGTGCGACGTCCAGCGCGGTCACCGGGCGGACCCACGGCTTGCCCGCGCACGTCGGGTCGGTCACCCGGTTCTTCGCCAGCCAGGCGTTGTACCCGGCCGCCCAGCCGCGCATCAGCTCCTTCTGCGCCCTGCTCGGACCGGCCGGCGCGGGCAGCTCCAGCAGCCGCTCGACGGTCCGCGCGTCCCGCACCCCGGTGAAGTACAGGTCGCTGGAGAGGTTCTTGCGGGCCGACGACAGCGATCCGTCCGGTACGGCGTCCGGCCCGAAGTACCGCGACCGCTCACCCCGCACGGTGACGAACCCGTCGGCGAGGACGCACGCCTGGTCGGCGGCCTGCGCCCAGCCCGTGCCGAAGCCGAGCCCGGCGTAGTCCCGGGCCAGGATGTGCGGGATGCCGTACTCGGTGTAGCGGATCGTGGCCGACAGGCCGCCCGCCGAGGGGTTCCTCCCCTCGGCGGGCGGTCCGGCCGCGGTGGCCGGAAGCGTGGTCGCGGCGGTCGCCAGTAACGCGACGGCGGCCGGCAGCAGACGTCTCAGATGGGTGCGGAGGAGCACCGTGCCTCCCAACAGAACTGCGGACGAGGTCAGTTGATCCATGCACTCATCCGTGACGGCCCGGTGTCATCCTCCCTGGGACGGATACGCGATCATCCCCGGGTACGGAGGTCCACGATCCGCTTGATCTTCCCCACCGAGCGCTCCAACGTCTCCGGGTCGACCACGTCCACCGCCACCGTCACTCCGACGCCGTCCTTCACCGCCGCCTCGACCTCGCGGGCGGCCTCGACCCGCCGGTGCGGCGCCGTGCCGGGACGGGCCTCGACCCGCACCGTCAGCGCGTCGAGCCGGCCCTCGCGCGTCAGTCGCAGCTGGAAGTGCGGCGCCAGCCCGGGGGTGCGCAGGACGACCTCCTCGATCTGCGTCGGGAAGAGGTTCACGCCCCGCAGGATCACCATGTCGTCGCTGCGGCCCGTGACCTTCTCCATCCGTCGGAACGCCGGCCGGGCCGTCCCCGGCAGCAGCCGCGTCAGGTCGCGGGTCCGGTACCGCACCAGTGGCATGGCCTCCTTGGTGAGGGAGGTGAACACCAGCTCGCCCCGCTCGCCGTCCGGCAGCACCTCACCCGTCACCGGGTCGACGACCTCGGGGTAGAAGTGGTCCTCCCACACGTGCAGCCCGTCCTTCGTCTCCACGCACTCCTGGGCGACGCCCGGCCCGATCACCTCGGACAGCCCGTATATGTCGACCGCGTCGATCGCGCACCGCTCCTCGATCTCCCGTCGCATCTCCTCGGTCCACGGTTCCGCCCCGAAGATCCCGACCCGCAGCGACGTCGAGCGCGGATCGACACCCTGCCGCTCGAACTCGTCCAGCAGCGTCAGCATGTACGACGGCGTCACCATGATCACTTCTGGCCGGAAGTCCTGGACCAGACGCACCTGGCGGGCCGTCATCCCCCCGGACGCCGGAACCACCGTGCAGCCCAGCCGCTCGGCCCCGCCGTGCGCGCCCAGCCCGCCGGTGAAGAGGCCGTACCCGTACGCCACGTGCACCACCTGCCCCGGGCGGCCACCGGCGGCGCGGATCGAGCGGGCCACCACGTCCGCCCACACGTCGAGGTCCCGCTCGGTGTATCCGACCACCGTCGGCTGCCCGGTGGTGCCGCTCGACGCGTGGAGGCGTCGCACCCGGGACCGCTCCACCGCGAACATCCCGAACGGGTACTGGTCCCGCAGGTCCGCCTTGGTGGTGAACGGGAACCGGGCGAGGTCCGCCGGTGACGCGCAGTCCTCCGGCCGCACCCCCGCCGCGTCGAACGCCCGCCGGTAGAACGGCACGTTCTCGTACGCGTGCCGCAGGGTGGCGCGCAGCCGCTCCCGCTGCACCGCGGCGAGCTCGTCACGGCCCATCCGCTCCCCGGCGTCGCGCAGGTCCTCCACCATGTGCCGTCCCTCCGTCCGGGCAACCGACCGTTCGGTCGCCACACCTCCACCTACCCCGCCGCCCCCCGCAGCGGCAAGCCCCCGGACCCGAGGAAGCCACACGGACCCACGTCCCCACGACCACGCTCCGGCACTTCACGGCGGCCGGACCCCACCCGCCGACCCGGGGCACGACCCGCGGGCCGCACGGGCCGCCGTCCGGCCGCCCCCGGCCCCCCCGCCCGGCCCTGCACGCCGTCCCCCGAACCGGTGAACCACCCGGCGGCGACAGGCCGTCCGGGCGGTACGGCGCCCCGCCCCCGCCGCCGCCCCACCCGCCGCGCGCCGGTCCCGGCCACGTACCATGGCTCCATGTCCTTCCTCCGCCGCCGCAGCCCCGCCACACCCGCGGGCCCGGACTTCGACGTCCTGGCCATGGATCCGGGCGACTGGCCCGGGAATCTCGGCGCCGGCCTGTTGCCCGCCCCCGACGGCAGCTGCCAGGGCGTCTTCCTCCGCTACGACCTCTTCGGCGGTCGCGGCCCCGCGATGATCATCGGCAACCTCCCGGAGGGCTCCCCGGCCCGGGACATCGCCGACGGGCAGATCCCCTTCGAGGTGGCCCAGCTCCTCGCGGCACTGGACATGGACGACCACGTCGAGGTCGCCGAGACGGAGGACGTCCCGGTGATGCAGGGCGACAACCTCCTCATCGTGCGCCGGCTGAAGCTCACCGAGAGCCGGATCTCCTGCGTGCAGTTCGACCGCAGCGACAACGTCCTCGTGACCATCGCGAGCTGGGACCGCCCGATCACCGACGACCTGTACGCGCTCCTCAAGCCCCTCCCCGCGGAACTCTTCCAGCAGGGCTGACCCCACGGGGGACCGAACCCATGGCAGTGACGGACGAGGCCCAGGCGAACGCCGGCGTGCGCGTCGACAGCTGGATCTGGGCGGTGCGCCTCACCAAGACCCGCTCGCAGGCGGCCACCGCCTGTCGTGCCGGCCACGTCCGGGTCAACGGCGACCGCGCCAAGCCCGCCCAGACGGTCAAGCCGGGCGACGAGGTCCGCGTGTTCCACGCCGGCCGCGAGCGCGTCGTCGAGGTCCGGCGGGCCCTCGCCAAGCGGGTGGGCGCCCCCGTGGCGGCCGAGGCGTACACCGACCGCACCCCTGCCCCGCCGCCCCGTGAGCACGTCGCCCTCGCCGCCGTCCGCGAGCGGGGCGCCGGCCGCCCCACGAAGCGCGAGCGCCGCGAACTGGACCAGCTGCGCGGCGCCCGCCGCCCGTGAACGGCCGAGCGGCCCGTGGACAGCCCGGCAGCCCGCAACCAGGCCGCCCGTAGACGGCCGGCCACCCGAAGGCGGCGCAACCACCCCGGCCACCCGGAGGCGGCCCGCCGCCCGAAGCTCAGCCGGCCGCCAGCACGGACCGGCCGCCCGGAGCCCGCCCCGACTAGGGGGCGAGCAGCGCCGCGACGCGGGCCGCGGAGGTGCCGAGGCCCGTCGGCCCGCCCAGGGAGGGCGCCCCCGCCAGGGCCTCGGCCCGGTCCTGGAGCAGGACCTCCTCCTGGTACCGCTTGCAGTCCCGGTGCCAGGTGTGGATGCCGGCCATCCAGTTCTCCAGCTCCCGCACGTACCCGTCCAGGACGGCGCGCGTCTCCCGGTCCAGCCCGAAGTCCTCGTACAGCACGGGGAACTCGTGCGCGGCGACGTGCTGGAACTGACGCATCCGGGAGTTCATCAGCTCCCCGGTCATCGCCACCGCCGTCGGGTGGTCGACGTCGAAGAACCGCTGGACGACCAGCACGCAGTTGTGGACCTCGCCCTCGAACTCGATCTCCTTCTGGTACGAGTAGAGGTCGTTCAGCAGCGTCGCGAAGTCGATCGCCGCGTTCTCCAGCGACCGCACCGGGCCGCTGAGGTACACCTCCGGCGGCACGCGGTTGCCGTGGCCGATCCGGCACAGCGCGATCGTCATGTCGGAGCCGAAGGTGGCCCGCCGCATCTCGATGTAGTCGACCGGGTCCGGGATCCGGTGGTGGGCCTGGTTGACCAGTTCCCACTCCCAGCTGTCGATCATGACGCAGACGGCGTCACGGAACGCCGCCCGGTCCCGCTCCGCCATGGGGCCGACCGTCCGCGGCCACAGGTCCGCGAGCCCCCGCTCCAGCGCGTTCGCCGGGGCCGGCACGTCGGCCGCCGCGGCGTCCAGCGGCATGAGGGACTTCAAACGGTCGTTCTGCGCCCGGGCCGCGGCCAGGTCCCGGGTCCTGCCGTACACCACCGGGTACAGGTCGTCGCCGTACGTGCCCCAGGCCAGCCAGTGCGACGCGAGGTCCAGGTCGTCGGCGCTCGCCGTCGGGTGCAGCCCGGCCGCGCACAGCGGCAGGTCGTACCCGGCGATCTTCCGCTCGTTCCAGACGCCCGATCCCGGCTGCCCCGGCTGCTCCCGCAGGAAGCCCATGGCACGGCCCCACTCCACGCACCGTCCCCGCGCGCCCTCCAGGTGCCGGTTGTGCGTCACCGGGAACGGCATCTCGATGTGCGGCAGCAGGGACGGCCCGACGCGCTGGAACGGCACGTGGGAGAAGCCGCGCCACCGCGCGGCCTCCGCACGCGGCGTCAGCCGGATCGACGCGGCCGCCATGCCGAACGCGCCGCCGCCCGGGTCGGCGCCGACGGCTCCCTCGTTCATGTACCGGCTGGAGCGCATGTGCCACTCGTGGCCGCCGGACTGCCAGTCCTGGAGCCCCTTCGCGTACGCCAGCACCGCCGCCGTCTCCCGCGGGTCGAGCCCCTTCTCGGCGCAGAGCGGGGCGACCTCGGTGAGCGCCGTGTGCTCGAACTGCTGGAGCCGCGACGTCAGCAGGTCGTTGACGGCGTCCGCCGCCTCCTGCGTCGAGCAGCCGAGGAACCGTTCGAGCACCAGCACGCCGTTGCTGTTCTCGCCCTCGTCCTCCACCTCGCGCTGGTACGAGAACAGGTCGTTGCGCAGGTGCACGGCGTCGGAGAAGGCGTCCCGCAGCACCCGCAGGGGCCGGGACCCCGCCACGGAGGCCGGCACCTCGGCCCCCGCCGCGTACTCGACCAGCCCCGCGGACCAGGGGGCACCCCCCACCTTGCGGCGCATCTCGATGTACTCGACGGGGTTGGCGATCCGCCCCTCGTCGATGTTCGACAGCTCCCACAGGGACTCGTTGAGGAGGTTCTCGGTCGCCACCGCGAACCGCTCCCGCCACGCCGACGACATCGCCGGCACCGTCCGCGCCCACAGGTCGGCGAGGCCCGCCTCGACCGGGTTCTCCGGCTCCGGCACCGGCGCCGACGGGTCCGTCGGCATGAACGCCGGCAGCCGGTCCAGGTACGCCTTGCCGCCCGCGCGGTCCAGGGTCCGCTTGAACGTCTCCAGGAAGTGGTCGTCGAAGAAGAACACCCACACGTACCAGTCCGTGACCAGCGACAACGCCTCCGCGTCACAGTCCGGGTGGGTGTACGCGCACAGCAGCGCGTAGTCGTGGGAGTCCAGGTCGTCCTGGTCCCAGATCCCGGATCCCTCCAGCATCCCCATGTGGCGGGCCCACTCCCGGGTGTGCACGCGGGCCGCGTCCACATGGGGGTTGAGGCGTGCCGGGTACGGCACGTAGAACTCCGGGAGTGCGAACGGCTGTGCCATGCGTGTCATGCCTTTCGATGTACGTAGCCCTACCGCGCGAGCCCCTACCCGTGGCACGGGAGACCCACGCGAAGCGCGCGTTAGTCGTATGAACGCCGACATCGGGGTGCGGGTCACGATCCCGCGGGGGCCGGCGCGGACCCGCGGAGCGCCACCGCCCGCGGGACACGGCTCTCCGCCCCCGCCTCCCCTCCGCCCCGGATCGGCGCCCGCGCACGGCGGCGCGCCGTGCGCCCGGTGGTGGGGGGTCACCGGGCGCACGGCGCGCCATCCGCGCGGTGCGGTCTCAGCGCGTGCCCACCGCCGCCCGCACGGCCCGCCGCGCCAGGGCGCAGTCGTCGTGCAGCCGCCGCAGCAGCAGCCGCTGTTCCTCCCCGGGGGACACCGCCCCGGGCTGGATCGGGATCGAGCCGGCCGGCGGTGCCTCCCGCATGGTGCGCTGCACCGCCGTCTCGTACGTCCGTATTTCCCGCGTCAGCACGAGCATCAGGTTCACCAGGAACGCGTCGCGCGCCGCGGGCCCGGCCGCCTGGGCGTGCTGGCTGATCTGCCGCCGCGCCACCGGCGCGTCCCCGAGCACGGCCCACAGGGTCGCCAGGTCGTACCCCGGCAGGTACCAGCCCGCGTGCTCCCAGTCGACGAGCACGAGGCCGGCCGGCGACAGCAGCATGTTCGACAGCAGCGCGTCGCCGTGGCAGAACTGGCCCATGCCCTGTCGGCCGCCGGCCTGCGCCAGGCCGTGGAGCAGTTTCTGCAGGTCGTCGCGGTCCCGATCGGTGAAGAGCCCCAGCTCGTGGTAGCGCGAGATCCGCGACGCGTAGTCGAGGGGCGCGTCGAACGTCCCGGCCGGCGGCCGCCACGCGTTGAGCCGGGCGACCGCGCCGAGGACGGCGCGGACGTCCGCCCGCGGCGGCGCCTCGACCGGGTGGCGGCTCAGCGCCGCCGCCCGTCCCGGCATCCGCTCGATGACGAGTGTTCCGTTCTCCGGGTCCGCCGCGATCAGCCGGGGCACGCGCACCGGCGGACGGTGCCGCACGAAGGTCCGGTAGGCGGCGATCTCGTGCTGGAAGCGCTCGACCCACACGGGGGAGTGGTCCAGCAGGCACTTCGCGACCGCCGTGGCCCGACCGGTCGTGCCGACCAACAGGACGGAGCGCCCGCTGCGCCGCATCACCTGCACCGGGTTGAACTCCGGGCAGATGCGGTGGACCGACGCGATGGCCTTCCGCAACTGGGCCCCCTGCGGACCGGACAGGTCGATCCTGCCGCTGAGCGGGCCGGTCACCGTCCCCGCCCAGCGCCTGGCCCGGCCCGCCTGGGCGGGGCCCGGGTACGGTCCGCCGCCGACCGGGACGGTGCGGGGCCGGGGCGGGGCGGACACGGAGGACGATGCTGTGTACATGGGCGGAACAGATCCCTTCGTGTGCCGACGACTGCGTACGCTGCCCCGTCCCGTCGCCGGTCGACACCCTGGGGAATGAGGGCCGTCGCCGGGACGGGGTGGCGCTTTCCTACCTGACACCCGTCCGCGGGTGGCTAACCATCTTGCGCACCCTGGCGAACCCTGGCGAATAGTCGCCACCCCCATGGCGGCGGGCTACTGTCAACTCAGCCGAGAACCTGGGGGCTTGACGTGACAGGACAACCCAACGCCCGCCTCTGCGACCTGTTCGGCCTCGCCGGCTGGTCCAAGGGCGAACTCGCGCGGCTGGTGAACCGGCAGGCGGCGGCCATGGGCCACCCGCAGCTGGCGACGGACACCTCGCGGGTGCGGCGCTGGATCGACATGGGGGAGATCCCGCGCGATCCGGTGCCGAGGGTGCTGGCGGCCCTGTTCACCGAGCGACTCGGCCGTGTCGTGACCATCGAGGACCTCGGTTTCGTACGGCACGGGCGCGCCGGGAAACGGCGGGACGTCAGGCAGACCGACAACCCTGACGAGCTGCCCTGGGCGCCCGAACGCACGGCCACGGTCCTCACCGAATTCACGGGAATGGACCTCATGCTCAACCGACGCGGCTTGGTGGGCGCGGGTGCCGCACTCACCGCGGGCTCCGCCATCGCCAGCTCCCTGCACGACTGGCTCCGTACCGACCCCCGGAAGACCGACACCCCCGGCCACCACCTGTCCGACCCCCTGCACGCCGACCCCGCCGGACACGACCGCTACGAGGCCGCTCCCATCGGGTGGCAGGAGATCGACGAACTGGAGACGTCCGTCGAGGTGTTCCGCGCCTGGGACGCGGCCAGGGGCGGCGGCCTCCAGCGCAAGGCCGTCGTCGGCCAGCTCAACGAGGTGGGCGGGATGCTCGCCTACCGCCACTCCGAGCCCATCCAGCGGCGCCTGTGGGGCGTCGCCGCCAACCTGGCCGTCCTGGCGGGCTGGATGTCCCACGACGTCGGCCTGGAACCGACGGCGCAGAAGTACTTCATCATCGCCGCGCACGCGGCCCGCGAGGGAGGCGACCTCCCCCGCGCGGGCGAGGCCCTGTCCCGCGCGGCCCGCCAGATGGTCCACCTCGGCCGCCCCGACGAGGCGCTGGACCTGATGCAGCTCGCCAAGTCCGGTTCGGGCGAGCAGGTCCTGCCCCGCACGCAGGCGATGCTGCACACCATCGAGGCGTGGGCCCAGGCCGCCATGGGCCGCGGCCAGGCCATGCGGCGCACCCTCGGCGAGGCGGAGGACCTGTTCGTCTCCGACCGCGGGGACGTCCCGCTGCCCAGCTGGATGCAGACCTTCAAGAACGAGGACCTGTACGGCATGCAGGCGCTCGCCTACCGGACGCTCGCCGAGCACGAGCCGGCCGCGGCGAAACAGGCGCAGTACTACGCCCAGAAGGCCATGGAACTGCGCGTCGACCACCGCAAACGGTCGCTCATCTTCGACCACCTGTCCATGGCCTCCGCCTGCTTCATCGCCGACGACCCGGAGCAGGCCGACCGGTACGCCCGCCTCGCCCTGTCGGCGATGGGCGCCAACTCCTCCCAGCGCACCTGGGACCGGCTGCGCGAGATGTACCGGCTCACGGCCCGGTACGCGGACTACGCCAAGATCAAGGACCTGCGGGAGCGCATCGAGGTGGCCCTGCCGAAGGACCAGGCCAGGAAGCTCGGTCCGCGCTCCGTCTAGCCGGGACGGCCACCGGCCCGCTCCCGGCACCCACCCGCACGCCCACCACCACAGCCATCCCCACGCACGCCCGCCGTCCCCCACAGACGGAGGCGCGGCCGGCTTACGACGGGTCGCCGATCCTGGCGACCACGACGCAGGCGTCGTCCACGCGCTCCCCGTCGCCGAACTCCTCGACCACCGCCCGCACGCACTCCTGCGCGTCGCGTGCCCGGGCGAACCGCGGGGCCAGTCCCAGCAGGCGCTCCGTACCCGGCGTGTCCTGTCCGGGTCCGGCCGCGCCGCGGGTGAGCCCGTCCGTGTGGAGCAGCAGCACGTCACCGGGGCGCAGCCGGGCCTCGGCCTGCTCGTAGGCGGAGCCCGACGTCGCGCCCAGCAGGACGCCCTTCGGGGCGGTCAGCGCGCACCCCGTCCCGTCGCGGAAGAGCAGCGGGGCGGGGTGCCCGGCCTGCGCCCAGCGCAGCGTCCGCGTCCCCGGTGCGTAGCGGCAGCACAGGGCGCCGGCGAGCGCGGGCTGGGCCGAGGACTCCATCAGCCGGTTCAGGTGGCCCAGGAGCGCCCCCGGCTCGATGCCGGCGACGGCGAGCCCCCGCAGCGCGCCGAGGAGCATGGCCATGGCGGACGTCGCGAGGACCCCGTGGCCCGTGAGGTCGCCGACGGAGAGGAGCACGTCCCCGTCGGGGAGCTCCAGCGCGTCGTACCAGTCGCCGCCGATGCGCGTGCTGCTGGCGGAGGGGAGGTAGCGCCCGGCGAGGTCCAGTGGTGCGGAGGTGTCCCCGGCGAGCGGCAGGAGGCCGCGCCACGGCGGCAGGACCGCCTCCTGGAGCTCCACCGCCGCGCGGTGCTCGGCGTGTTCGACCTCGCGCCGGCGGCGCAGCGAGTCCCCCGACTCGCGGACGGCGCGCTCGCTGCGGCGCAGTTCGCTCACGTCCCGCAGGACGGCCCACATGGACGCCGTGCGACCGTCGCCGTCGAGCACCGGCTCACCGACCATGTGCAGCGTGCGCACCCGGCCGTCGGCCCGTACGACGCGGAACTCCCCGTCGATGGGCTTGCCGTCGACCAGGCAGCCCGTCACCAGCTGGGTGAGCCCCGGCTGGTCCTCCGCGAACACCACCGACGGCAGCTCGTCGAGCGACATCGGGCCCGCCGCGGGCGGGCGCCCGAAGATGGCGAACAGCTCGTCGGACCACCTGACCTCGTCCGTGAGGAGGTTCCACTCGGCGCTGCCGACACGGCTCAGCAGGGAGCCGGTGGCCGCCTCCCCCGACGGGCGGCCGTCCCGGGCGCTCGCCCCCGAGCCGTGGGCCCCCGCCACGCCCTGGGGCGTGAGGTGCTCGGGGGCGCCGTCCCTGAGCTGGCCGAGGTGGGCCCGCAGGTCGTCGAGCTGGTGGACGGCCAGGTCGCACAGGGCGCGCCGCCAGCGGAGCCGGGGGTCGTCCTCGTCGGCCCCGGCGTCCCGCCGCACGGCGTCCACCTCGCCGCGCAGACGGCGCGTCTGCGAGATGAGGGCGTCCACCGCGCCGCGCTGCGGCGGCTGCGGGTGGGGACGGTCCGCGAAGAGGGGGGACGGCATCTGGTACTCCGATACGGGCGCGGTGGCCGGGGCCTGGAGAGCAAGGACCGGCTATCGACTTTGACACAGCTCAGGACCGGTCGTAAGGGATTTCGCCACACTCGATCCGGTGGTGCTCACGGCATATGCCTGCGGCCGACGGGCTTCCGGCCACCCTGGCCGGATCCCTTGTGACGCACCCGCCGGACCGGCGCTCCGGGGCCCGGCCGCGACCCGTCGTGCCACCGGAGGTGAACCGGCGCGAACCGGGTACTCAACACCCCCGGGGCGCGCGTCCGCGCGCCCCGGGGACCAGGACGGAGGGACGCAGCCGTGACCGCACCCCAGGGCAAGAGGATCGTCGTCACCGGTGCCACCGGGAACGTCGGGACGAGCGTCGTCACCGCGCTCACCGCGGACGACCGGGTCGCGTCCGTCCTCGGGCTCGCCCGCCGGAGCCCCGACTGGTCACCGCCCCGCACCGAATGGGCGCGGGCCGACATCGAGAAGGACGGGGACCGGGAGCTCGCCGAACTCCTCGCCGGCGCCGACGCGGTGGTCCACCTGGCGTGGGCGTTCCAGCCCACCCACGACCCGCTGGCCACCTGGCGCACCAACGTCCTGGGCGGCATGCGCGTCTTCCGCGCGGTCGCCGAGGCGGGCGTGCCCGTGCTGGTCCACGCCTCGTCCGTCGGGGCCTACTCGCCGGGGCCGAAGGACCGGTACGTCGACGAGTCCTGGCCCACCCACGGCTGGCCGGAGGCCGCGTACAGCCGCGAGAAGGCGTACCTGGAGCGCGTGCTGGACGGCTTCGAGGCGCGCCACCCGGAGATCCGCGTGGTCCGCCTCCGCCCCGCCTTCCTCTTCAAGGAGGCGGCCGCCCTCGAACAGCTGCGCATCTTCGCGGGGCCGTGGGTGCCCGGCCGCCTCGCGAGCCCCCGGTTCCTGCCGGTCGTGCCCGACATCGAGGGCCTGCGCTTCCAGGCCCTGCACACCGACGACGCCGCCGACGCCTACCGCCGCGCGGCCCTCGACGACGACGCCCGCGGCGCGTACAACCTCGCGGCGGAGCCCCCCGTCGGCCCGGAGGAGCTCGCCGCCCTCCTCGACGCCCGCGTGGTCCGCCTGCCGCGCCCCGCCGTCCGCGCCGCGCTGAGCGCCGCCTGGCGGCTCCGCCTGGCGCGGTCCTCGCCGCAGCTGTTCGACGCCTTCCTGCGGCTGCCGCTCATGGACGCCTCCCGTGCCCGCGACGAGCTGGGCTGGCGGCCCCGGTACACCGCCCTGGAAGCGGTCGGGGAACTGCTCCGGGGCCTGCGCGAAGGGGCCGGCATGCCGACCGCGCCCCTGCACGGACGCGGGGGCCGCTGACCGCTCGGCCCTGTGCCCCGGCGGCGCGCCGGCCGCCGGGACGAGAACCGCGCGTCACCGGCGGTCGGCCGTCAGCGTCAGCCGTCGGCCGCCGCGGCGTCCGTCAGGGTGAACAGCCCGCCGTCCGGGTCGCGCAGGGTCGCCTGCACCCCCGGCTCGTGGGTGATCACCGTGCCGCCGTGCCGCAGGGCGACCGTGACGCCCCGCTCCACGTCCGCCACGGGGAAGTGCACCTGCCAGCGCGGCCGGATGGCCGGGTCGGGCGCCTCGCCCAGCGCGCCGGACGACAGCCGCGCCACCGCCCGGTCGCCGCTGCGCAGCACGACCTCGTCGCCGACGTACTCCACGTCGCAGCAGCCGGGCCGCCCGCACGCCCAGTCGAGGATCTCCCCGTAGAAGATCGCCGCGTCGAACGCGTCCCGGGTGTGCAGCCGCACCCACGCGGGCGCCGCCGACCGCCACGCCTCCCACCCGGTGGGCAGCTCGCCCTCCCAGATGCCGAACACCGCCCCGTCGCGGTCCGCCGCCAGCGCCCCGCGGCCCAGGACGAACGCGACGGGACCGACCGCGACCGTCGCGCTGCGCTCCCGGATGCGAGCCGCGGTCTCGTCCGCGTCCCGCACGGCGAAGTACGGCGTCCAGGCCACCGCCACGTGGAAGGCGGACGCCAGCGCGCCGATCCCGGCGACGGCCCGGCCGCCGGAGAGCGCGACGCTGAACCCCTCGCCGAGCCGCGCGGGGCGGAACTCCCACCCCATGACGGCCCCGTAGAAGTCGTGCGCCGCGCGCAGGTCCCGGGTCATGAGCGTGACCCAGCACGGCGCGCCGTAGACCGTGCTGCTGGATGTCGCCGCCTCTGTCGCGGCAGGTGTGGGTTCTGTCGTCATGTGGTGCCAACCGTCCCGGTGTCGCCTCGCGCGTCGCGTCCGCACTCCATCCTTCCACCGTTTACACGCCGAATGCCCCTTTCGCCTCCTTTCATCGCACCGACGCACCGACGCACCGACGCACCGACGCACCGGCGAAGCGGCGTGCCGCGCCAGGACGGAACGGGAGCGCGGCAAATGCCCTCTACGGTGGCGGATCAGTGTTTCCCCCCGAAAGGCAGTGGTGAGAATGGCCGTCGGCGCGCCCCGCGTCACCGACCGCGACGACGAGGACACGGGGCGGGGGGACGGCCCGCCGCCCACCGGGCGCGCGGTGCCGGCGGCGGTCCTCGCCCTCGCCGCATTGCCCCTGGGGCTGCTGGTGATGGCCTCCGTCCTCGGCCGCCACGTGCGCCCGGGAGCGGACGAGTGGTGCTTCCTGCCCGTGGTCCGCGACCACGGCATCGCCGGCCTCGTCGAACAGTTCTACGTCACCGACAACGGCCGCCTCGCCAACGGCCTGCTCGTCGGCCTCTACGCCGAGTTCCCCGTGGCGGGGCACCAGTGGTACGGCCCCGTCAGCGGCGCCCTGATGCTCGGCCTGCTGTGGGCGCTCACGGCCCTGCTCCTGCGCCGCGCCGGGCTCGCCGCCCCGCGCGGCACGGCGCTCGCGGTGGCCGGGATGACCACCGCGGTGTTCCTCTTCGCGACCCCCAACACGTACAAGACCTTCTACTGGCCCGCCGCCTCCGTCTCGCACACCCTCGCCCCGGTCCTGGCCGCCGCGGCCGCCCTGCCGCTGCTGCGCGCCCGAGGCCGTCGCGGCCGGATCGCGGCGCTCGTGACCGTCCTGTTCGCGGGGGTCTTCATGGGCACCCTGTCGGAGGAGGCCTCGGTCGTCGCCCTCGTCGTCCTGGCCGCCGCCGTCGTCCTCGCCCCCCTCGTCCTCGTCGAGCGTGTCCGGCGCCCGTTCCGCGTCTGGGCGCTGACCGGGATGGCGGGTGTCGCGGTCGGCACGTTGCTGCTGGTCACCTCGCCCGGGTCGCGCAACCGCAGGGAGCGCTACGACGCCGAGACCGTGTCCATGCTCGCCCCCGACTCCCTCGTCACCTCGCTGAAGCTGTTCGCCCGGATCGCGGAGACCGTCCTGACGACCTGGCAGTACGCGGGGGCCGTCGCCGCGGGCGTCCTGCTGGGGCTGCTCGTGCGGCGCCGCCCGGGCGCGGGCCCCGGCGTCCTGCTGCCCTGGCGGCCGGTGCGGCTGCTCTCCCTCGGCGCCCTGGTCGTCCTCGTCTGCGGGTACCTGTGCACCGTGATCACCTACCCGGTCTTCGGCACCCGGGTCCTCACCACGGAACGCACCTGGAACGACTACCTGCTGCTGTACGTGCTGCTGCTCGTCGCCGCGGGCGCCGCCCTGGGCCGGTCCGTGCGCCGCGCCCGGCGGCCCGTTCTCCTCGCCGCCGCGGCCGCCTCGGCCGCCGTGTGCGCCGCGACCGTCCTGGGGCTGGCCGTGCCGCTGCACCACCTCGGCGACGACATGCGGGCGCGCGCCGAGCGCTGGGACCGGCAGGACCACTACCTGCGGGAACAGGCCGCGAGCGGCGCCCGGACCGCCCCGTACACCCCCAACTCCGTCGCCCGGATGCTGGAGCCGTTCGGCGCGGGCGGCAAGAAGCGGTGGCCGGCGGGGTGCGTCGCCGACTACTACCACCTCGACCGGGTCACCTACGGCGGACCGACCCCGTAGGCCCCGTCCGGGAAGACCCGGCGGGCCGGCGGTGTCCGGCGGGCCCCCGGGGAGCGGGCCGTCCTGTCAGGGGCGGCCCGCCCGGGCCGCGGACCGGCCGGCGCCCGGCCGGCGCCCGGCGTCCCGCTCGGTCTCACGCACCACGTAGTGCGGGCGCCGTTTGGCCTCGTGGTAGATCCGCCCGACGTACTCGCCGATCACGCCGAGCGTCGCCAGCTGCACCCCGCTCAGCCCCACGATGGCCGTGATCAGCGTCGCGTAGCCGGGGGTGTCGACCCCGTCCAGCAGCGCGTTCGCCACGATCCACAGGGCGTAGGCGAACGCCGACAGGAACAGCCACAGCCCGGTGTGGATGGCCAGCCGCAGCGGCCGGCTGTTGAACGACAGCAGCCCGTCGATGCCGTAGTTCAGCAGCCGTCTGCCGCCCCACTTGGAGGCTCCGGCGGCCCGCTCCACGTTCTCGTAGCGGAAGCTCACGGTGTCGAAGCCGATCCACGAGAACAGGCCCTTGGAGAACCGGTTGCTCTCCGGGAGGGTCAGGACCGCCTCGACGGCGCGGCGCGACAGGAGCCGGAAGTCACCGGCGCCGTCGACGACCTCGACGTCCATGAACCGTCGCACCAGGCGGTAGTACGTCCGGCTGAACGCCCTGCGGACCGCGCCCTCACCGGACCGGTCGCGCTGGGCCACCACCTGGTCGTAGCCGTGCTGGTGCAGCTCCAGCATGCGCGGCAGCAGCTCCGGCGGGTGCTGGAGGTCGGCGTCCATCAGCACCACGGCGGCGCCCCGCGCCATCCGCATCCCGGCGAGCATCGCCGACTCCTTGCCGAAGTTCCGGCTGAAGGACGTGTACCGGACGCGCGCGTCGGCGCGGGCCAGTTCCCGCAGCCGGTCGACGGTCGCGTCGCGGCTGCCGTCGTCCACGTAGCAGAGCTCGAAGTCCGCCCCCGTCGGCTCCAGCGCGGCCAGCACCGCCTCGTGGAAGACGTCGATCACCTCGCACTCGTCGAAACACGGAACGACGACCGAGATCTCCACCATTGCTGACCCACTCCATGCACGCCGATGCGGGACGCCCCTCCGGTACCCGCCGCACGGGGAAGATGCGGGCCGGGCCGCCGAGGTTGCCTCCACCTCGCTACCAGCGCCGCACACCCGCGCGCCCGCCACCACCCGGGTCACCCACCCGGGTGCCCCCGCACCGTCCGTGCGGCCGGGGCCCCCGCGCGTACGCGTACGGCCCCGGCCCCCCTCACGGGGGACCGGGGCCGGGCATCGGCGCTCACGGTGTCCGCGCGGAGGGCGGCGGGATCATCCGCCGGCCGCCCGCGCGGCCCTCCTCACCGCAGCGCCCGCAGGAGGGCCTGTGCCGGCTCCGCGGTGCGGAGCGGGGTCTCGGCCTCGTCGGTACCGGTGTTGCCGTAGGACTGCTCGGAGTGGTTGCCGAGCTGCGTGCTCACCCGGTCGTCGCCCACGGCGGAGGCCGCCGGTGCCCAGGCGCCCACGGCGACCGCGGCGAGACCGGCCGTGGCCAGCACCTTCTTGATCATGGTTCATCCTTCGTGTCGGGGACCCGGTCCCCGGGTCCCCCTGCCCAACCGGCGACCGGGCCGCACGTCACGCGGAGAACCGCGTGCCGGCCCGGCATTCACCCGTTCGCCGCCCTCCGTCGCCGCGGGGAGGCCCCGGGGAGGGGCCCGGCGGACGCCGGCCGGCGGGACGGGTGCGTGTCCCGCTGGGATGACCGCCAGTGAAGCGCGCGCCGCCCGCACCGGGAAAGAGGGAAACCCCTGGCCCACCCCTACACCCCCCTCGCCGCCGCGTACGACGGGTCCGGACGGGTGCCCGGGGGCTCGGCCGAGGGCCCGCGGGCGGGCCCGTCCCGGGCGCCCGCAGGGGTGGTCAGCCGATGGGGAGGGCGGGCAGGGCGCCGATGGGCAGGCCGCCGAGGAGCCCGCCGCCGAGCCCGCCGCCGAGGAGCCCGCCGCCGATCGGCAGCCCGGCCGGCTTGCCCGCGTGGGCGCCCTCGCCCTGCGCGGGGGTGCCGAGGAGGCCGGTGGCGTTGAGGTCGGACACCACCGGCGCGCCGACCGACGCGGGCGGCGCCTCGGCGGCCGTGGCGGGGACGGCGGCGGCCATTCCCGCACCGGCGATGCCGGCGCAGACCGTGAGGAGGCGGGTGCCGGTACGGATGCTCATGCGTCGCTCCTGATGTGAGGTACACGAAGTACGTGAGGTACGTGAAGTACGGGCGGGATGGGTGGTCTTCCAGCCGCGATGTGCAACGACCGGCGGGAGGCGACGACACGGTCCGAGTGCCGCACCACCCCTTGAACTTGGTCTAGTCCAATGCCAAGCTGCTGGTGAGCCGCCCCACTTGTGTCCCCCGGGGAAAAGAAGGGACCCCCCACATGACAGCGAGAACGTTCACCCGCCTGGCGGCGGTAGCGGCCACGGTGCCGCTGCTCGTCGTCCTGACCCCCACTCAGGCGAGCGCCCACGGCACCATGTACGGCCCGGTCAGCCGGGTCGCGACGTGCTACGCCGAGGGCCCGGAGCACCCGGACACCCAGGTCTGCAAGGACCTCGTCGCGACGAGCGGCACCCAGCCGCTCTACGACTGGAACGAGGTGAACATCGCCAACGCCAACGGCCAGCACCGCCAGCTGATCCCGGACGGCAAGCTCTGCTCGGCCAACCGGGAGAAGTACAAGGCGCTGGACTGGGCGCGCACCGACTGGGCCGCCACGCCGGTCTCCGCCGGCCCGCTCGCCTTCAAGTACCGCGTCACGGCCGCGCACCCCGGCACCATGACCGTCTACATCACCAAGGAGGGCTACGACCCCACGAAGCCCCTGAAGTGGTCCGACCTCGACGAGAAGCCGGTGGCCGTGGCCAACGTGGCGAGGACGGCGCCGAGCGGCTGGTACGAGTTCGGCGGGACGCTCCCCGACCGCACCGGCCGCCACCTGCTGTACAAGATCTGGCAGCGCAACGACAGCCCGGAGGCGTTCTACAGCTGCTCGGACGTCACCTACGCCAAGGCCGCGGCGGCCGCACCCCAGGCCCCCACGGAGAAGCAGATCGAGGCGGGGCTGTCCAAGTCGACCGTGAGCCACCACGGCCACGGCGGCGACCTGCCCGGCGAGCAGCGGACCGTCCTGCCCCAGACCCTGGCCAGCGTGGCCGCGGTGGGCATCACGGCCGTCTGCTTCCTCTCCACCCGCCGCCGCAGGACCGACTGACGGCGCGGCCGGCCGGCGCGTGACCGCCGGGCCGCGCGCCGGACCGGCCGGCGCGTGCCGGCCGGTGGCGGGGAGCCACCGGCCGGCACGCGCGCGTGGGGTCAGCGCAGGAGCGAGCGGGCCGTCGGCCCGAGCCGCAGCACCTGGGGAGGCGCGGTCAGCTCCCGCTCCAGGGGGCCCAGCACCTCGTCCCGCGCGCCCCGGTCCCCGTGCAGACGGGCCAGATGTCGCCGCCGGGCCGCCTCGTCGGGGTAGGGGGTCAGCGCGACGACGACGTTCTCCCCGGTCCGGACCGGGAGCCGGGGGAAGGTGTTGGCCGCCGGCTCGGTGGCCAACGCGGCAACCGGCGCCGGGCCGGTCCGCCGCAGCGCCGGCAACAGCCCGTCACGGACCAGGTCGGCGCCCTCGCGCCGACCGGGCGGGAAGGACCACACCACGGCCGACACCACACCGCCCGGGTCCGGGGCCCCCACGGCCGGCCGCGGCGCCACGCGCGCGGTGGGGCCCGCCCCGGCGAGGGGCCGCAACAGCAGCACGTCGTCCGAGGACACCATCGTGGCGTTGGCCGCCGGCCCGTGACGCTCCCAGACCGGGCCGCCGTAGAAGGCGCCCAGCCCCCGGTGCCGCTCCTGCATGTCGCGGAAGCCGCGCAGCCAGACGAACCGGTCCGGGTCGTCCAGGTCGCGGAACTGGCCGAGGACGGCCATCCCCACCTCCTCCTGGGGCTCCACGAACTCCCGGTCGAACAGCTCGACCAGCTCGTCACGGCGACCCGGCCGCAGCGTGTACTGGCGCAGCTCGACCACCGACGGACAGCGGGGCCCGACGGCGGGCGCCGCCGGCGCCCCGGTGGCGGGCAGGGGGGATTCGGGCACGGTGGTCTCCTCGTCGACGCCGGTGTGCGGCCCGACGGTAGGGGAGGGGCGTGCCAGGGTCTGTCAGGGTTCCCCGGCACAATCACCGGCATGTCCGCCGGCCGTCTGCTCTCGTTGTTGCTGCTGCTCCAGTCCCGCGGCCGGGTGACGGCCCGTGACGCCGCGCAGGAGCTGGACGTCTCCGTCCGCACCGCCTACCGCGACCTCGCCCGCCTGCGCGAGGCCGGGGTGCCGCTGTACGCCGAACCGGGACCCGGTGGCGGGTACGGGCTCGTCGACGGCTACCGCACCCGGCTGACCGGCCTCAGCGAGGGCGAGGCGCGCGCCCTGTTCCTCGCCGGGCTGCCCGGTCCCGCGGCGGACCTCGGGCTCGGGGCGGAGGTCGCGGCAGCCCGTCTGAAGCTCCTCGCCGCCCTGCCGGCGGGGCACCGGCAGGAGGCGGCGAGGACCGCGGCGGTGTTCCACCTGGACGCCCCAGGCTGGTACCGCGCGCCCGAACCCGCCCCGCACCTGCCGGTCCTGGTCGACGCGGTCCTCGGCCGCCGGGCGGTGGACGTGCGCTACCGGCGGTGGCGCACCCCGCAGGAGGTGAGCCGACGGCTGCGCCCCTACGGGCTGGTGCTGAAGTCGGGCACCTGGTACCTCGTCGCGGCGGGCGGCCGGGTCGGGACCTACCGGGTCGACCGGGTGCTCGACGCCGTACCGACCGGGGAGGTCTTCGACCGGCCGGGCGACTTCGACCTGGAGGCGTACTGGACGGCGTACCTGGAGGACTTCACGGCGCGCCGCCACACCGGTACGGCGACCGTGCGGTTCTCCCCGCGCGGCCGGGCGAGGCTGCCGGACAACGCCCCGCCGGAGGTGGTGCGGGCCGTCGACGCCACGGCCGTGCCCGTGGGGGAGGACGGCTGGGTGGAGGCGGTCGTCCCGACCGAGGGCGTCGAGCACGCCTGCGGGGAACTGCTCCGACTCGGGGCCGACGTCGAGGTCGTCGCGCCCCCCGAGCTGCGCCGGGCGATGGCCGCCACGGTGCGCGCCCTCGCCCGCGCCTACGACACCGACCCGGCCCCGGCCGACCCGGCCCCGGCCGACCCGGCGGACGGCGCGGGGGCGGACGGCGCGGAGGCGGACGACGTCGGGACTCGCCACGGTCGGCGCAGCGGCCGCTGACGTACCGTCACGCGTCGGCAAGGAGGGCGGCGAGGGCCTCGGCGCGCCCGTCCAGGGACTGTTCCGTCCAGACCGTCTTGCCGTCGCGGGTGTACCGGGAACCCCAGCGGTCGGTGAGCTGGGCGACCAGGAACAGGCCGCGGCCGCCCTCGTCGGTGCTGCGCGCCCGGCGCAGGTGGGGGGCGGTCGTGCTGGCGTCCGACACCTCGCAGACGAGCGCCGAGTCCCGGATCAGCCGCAGCTGCACCGGGCCGGCCGCGTACCGGTAGGCGTTGGTGACCAGCTCGCTGACGACCAGCTCCGTCGTGAACGCGTACTCCTCCAGCCCCCACTCCGCCAGTTGGGACGCCGTCAGCCGGCGGGCCAGCTGGGCCGCCGTCGGGTCCGTCGGCAGCGTCCACGTGGCGACGTTCTCCGGCGGCAGCACGCGGGTGCGGGCCAGCAGCACCGCCACGTCGTCGGTGGGGCGGTCCGGCAGCACGGTCCGCGTCACCCGCCCGCAGAGCGCGTCCAGGTCGGGTTCGGCCGCGTCGAGCGCCGCGTACAGCAGCCGCAGGCCCTCGTCCACGTCGTGCCGGCCCGACTCGATCAGGCCGTCCGTGTAGAGGGCGATGAGGCTGCCCTCCGGCAGCTCGAACTCCGCCGCCTCGAAGGGCAGTCCGCCCAGTCCGAGCGGCGGCCCCGCCGGCAGGTCGACGAGGGCCGCCCGCCCGCGCGGAGTGACCAGGACGGGCGGCGGGTGCCCGGCCCGCGCCAGCGCGCAGCGGCGCGAGATCGGGTCGTACACCGCGTACAGGCAGGTCGCGCCGACGATCTGGTCCCCGGTGACCGGGCCGGTCGCCTCCTGCTCCCGGGCGATCCGGCCGACGAGGTCGTCCAGCTGGGACAGCACCTCGTCCGGCTCCAGGTCGAGCCCGGCGAGCGTGTGCACGGCCGTGCGCAACCGCCCCATGGTCGCCGCCGCCGGCACGCCGTGGCCCACGACGTCCCCGACGACGAGCGCGACCCGGGAACCCGACAGGGGGATCACGTCGAACCAGTCCCCGCCCACCTCCGTGGCGCCGCCCGCCGGCAGGTAGCGGTGCGCCACCTCGACCGCCGGGTGCTCCGGCACGTCCGACGGCAGGAGGCTGCGCTGCAACGACAGCGCCGCCTCGCGCTGCTGCGTGAACCGGCGCGCGTTGTCGATGGAGACGGCGGCCCGCGCGGCGAACTCCGCCGCCAGCGTCAGGTCGTCGTCCTCGAACGGCTCGGGCCGGTACGCCCGCCACAGGCTCACCACCCCCAGCAGCACCCCCCGGGCGGTGAGCGGGACCGCCATCATCGAGTGGGCGTCCGAGGCGTGCCCCGCCGCCTCCGGGGCGCCACCGGCCGCAGTCGCGCCGACCACCGCCTCCCGGACGGGCCGCCGTTCGCGCAGGGCGCGCGCCTGGGCCGAACCGGGCGCGAAGGCGTCCTCCCCGTCGGCCCGCCGGGCGGCCGGCGGCGGCTCGGACGTGACGCAGGCCAGCGCCACCCGGCACAGCCGCCCCGAGGCGCTGCGCGCGGGCTCCCAGCCCCGCACCACCGACTCCAGGAGGTCCACCGCCACGCAGTCGGCGAGGCCCGGCACCGCCACGCGGGCCAGCTCCTCGGCCGTCCGGGTGATGTCGAGGGTGGTGCCGATCCGCGCGCTGGCGTCGTTCAGCAGCGCGAGCCGCCGGCGGGCGAGCTCCCGGTCGGTCACGTCCTCGATGAACTGGGTGACGCCGAGCACCTCCCCTGCGGGGTCCTCCATGCGGAAGGCCGACACGGCGACGACCCGCTCCCGGCCGGGCGGATCGGTGCGCAGGCGGCAGGGCTGCTCGGTGAAGATGAGCGGACGGCCGGTCTCCAGCACCGACCGCAGCCCCCGTTCGGCGGTCAGGGCGTCGGGCGCGACCAGGAAGTCGCCCATCCGCAGGCCGCGGATGTCCTCCGCGGACGCGCCACCGAACGTGGCGATGGCCCGGTTGACCCGCAGGATGGACAGGTCGGGGCCGTGCACCGAGACCCCGATGGGGCAGCGGCGGAAGATCCCGTCGAGCAGGGAGCGGTCCGTCTCCCACTGGATGACGTCGTCCGCCGGGGCGCCCACGAGGAACCACTCCTCGCCGTGCCCGGCGCGGACGACGAGCCGGGACCGGAACCCCATCCGCAGCCGCC
Source organism: Streptomyces kanasensis (assembly GCF_043077165.1). Taxonomy (NCBI): domain Bacteria; kingdom Bacillati; phylum Actinomycetota; class Actinomycetes; order Kitasatosporales; family Streptomycetaceae; genus Streptomyces; species Streptomyces kanasensis. Next base: position 10,605 of record NZ_JBIBSF010000009.1, on the reverse strand, counting down.
GCCCGTCCCGGCGCCGCACCGGCAGGACGCCGAACCAGCCGCCCCCGGCGACGCACGCGCCGATCGCCGTGACGGCCGCCGTCCGGTCCGCCCCGTCCACCAGCACCTCCAGCGCCCGCCGGCCGATGACGTCCTCGGGCCGGTACCCCAGCAGCCGTTCGGCGAGGGGGCTCCAGCCGACGACCGTGCCCCGCCCGTCGAGGACGGCCGTGGCGGCGCGGTGCAGCGCGAAGGGGTCCTCCGGGCTCTCGCTGAACGTTCGCAGCGGCGTGTCCATCGCCATCACCCTCGTACGGGAGGCCGGCCGCGGCCTTTCGCGGCCGGGGTCCGGCGGGCGGGTGCCCGCGGTCCGGGTGCCGGGCGGGGCCGTTCCTTCCGGCCCCACCGGCTCAGCTGGGGGAGGGCGTCAGGACGACGAAGTCCGCGCCCGCGGGGTCGAGGCAGACGGCCAGCCGCCCGACGCCCTCCGCGTCCTCGGGGCCCATCTGCACGCTGCCGCCGGCCGCCGTGACCCGGGCGACGGTGGCGTCGCAGTCCTCGCTCGCGAAGACGGGGTGCCAGTAGGGGCGGCCGCCGGTCGGCTGCAGCTGCTCCGCCGGCAGCTCCATCAGACCGCCGTGCATGCGCTCCTCCGGCAGGTCGGCCGGTGTGATCAGCGCGTACGTGCCGCCCCCGCCGGGCAGGTTCATGTCCTGGGTCCGCCAGCCGAACAGGTCGCCGTAGAACGTCTTCGCGGCGGCCGCGTCCGTCGTGTACAGCTCCACCCACGACAGCGACCCCGGTTCGTCCACCGCGTCGAGGCCCTTGTGCGTCCCGGGCTGCCACACGGCGAACTGTCCGCCCTGCGGGTCGGTGTACTGCGCCATCCGGCCCTCACCGTCGGCCTCCGTCGGCTCCACCCGCACCGAGCCGCCGGATCGGCGCACCGCCTCCGTCGTCGCGTCGGCGTCCCGCGTGCAGAAGTAGATCATCCACGCCGAACGGGCGCCCTCCTCGGAGAGCGCGCCGAGCCCGGCCACCGTCTTGCCGTTCAGCTGGAAGAAGCCGTAGTCACCCGCCTCCTCTCCGAAGGACCGGTACTCCCAGCCGAAGACGGACCCGTAGAACGCGGCCGCGGCGCCGACGTCGGGCGCGCCGAGGTCGAGCCAGCAGGGGGATCCGGGGACGAAGTCGGTGGTGATCACGGCGCGGTTCCTTCCGTCACGGGCGGGGAGGGGCCGCGGGTGCGGCGGGGCCCACGGGACCAGCGTCGCACCGCCGCCCTCCCCCCGCGCCCCGTGACGGACGAACCGGTGACGCCGAAGCGGTCAGAAGGAGTGCGGGTGGCGGAAGAGCCGCGCCGGGTCGTAGGCCGCCTTCACCCGCGCCAGGCGGTCGGCGTTCGCGCCGAAGTAGGCCCGGCGCCAGTCGCGCAGCGCCGGGTCGGTGTAGTTCTGGTAGGCCCGGCCGCTCGCCCACGGGCGCATCGCGTCGTACGTGCCGTCCAGCCACGCCCGGTGCCGGGCGACCGTGCCCGCCGCCGCCCGGTCGGGCCACGAGACGATGTACTGCGCCAGGAAGAGCGCGTCCCGGTGGACGAACGCCGTGTCACCCGGCCGGACCCGGTTCACCGCGCCGCCCATGGCGTCCAGGGCCACGCTGCCCGCCCCGCCCCCACCCAGCCGGGCCAGCCGCTCCACGCGCGCCAGGAGCGCCGCGACCCCGTCGGCGGGGACGGCCCGCGTGTAGAAGTCGGAGCGCGCCGCGTACGACTCGCGCGCCACCTTGCCCTGCGCGGTGCGGCCGGGCAGGTCGCCCTTCTGGTGGGCCTGCGCGATCGTCCACCCCGACACGCCGCCCATCACCTTCATCGCGTCCATGAAGGGCCGTGTCCGCACCGAGGACGACGAGGGCGCCGTGCCGACCGCGTCGGCGAGCCGGTCGAGCCGGTTCTCCAGGTCCGCGCGGCCCGTGAGGGCCAGGCCCCCCACCCGTACGGCACCCGGCCGCCCGCCCACCGGGGCCGACAGGTGGAGATTGGCCCAGATCCCGTCCGGCGCGGTGGGCGCCCAGCGCTGCCACTCCCGGACCACGGCGGCCGCCCGGGCCCACGGCCAGCGGAGGAAGAACGTCGTGCACTCCGGGGCCGCGTGCGTCCGCATCCGCAGCTCCGTGACCACGCCGAACCGGGCGTTGCCGCCGCCGCGCAGCGCCCAGAACAGGTCGGGGTCGTGCCGGGCGTCGACGTCCCGCACCCGACCGTCGGCCGTGACGATCCGGGCAGCGGTCACGTTGTCGCTGGTCAGCCCGTACGCCCGGCTGACCACGCCGATCCCGCCGCCCAGCGCGAGCCCCGCGACGCCCACCGTCGGGCACGAGCCGGCCGGTACGGTCCTGCCGCGGGCGGTCAGCCGGTCGTACACGTCGATCAGCTTCGCCCCCGCGCCGATCCGCGCCTCGCCCCCCGACAGCGTCACCGACGCCATCCGCTGCACGTCCACCACGAGCCCCGGCCCCGACGACCAGCCCGCGTACGAGTGGCCGCCGCTGCGCACCGCCACCGGCACCGCGTGGCGGCGGGCGAACTCCAGGCAGGTCCGCACGTCCTCGGGCCGCGCGCAGTAGGCGACACCCGCCGGGCGTACGGCGTCGAAACGCGGGTTGAACAGCGTCCGCGCGGCGTCGTAGGCGCGGTCACCCGGCCGCACCAGCGACCCGTCCAGACCCCGCGCCAGGGCAGCCCAGTCCGCGGCCCGCGCCGGCCTGCGCGGCGTGCGCGCGGGCCGACGCGCCACGCGTCCCGCCGCGGGTGCCGGCGACCCGCCCCCCGCCCCCGGCGGGACGATCCCGGCCGTGAGGAACGCCCCCGACAGGGCCGCGGCACCCGCGCCCAGCACCCGCCGCCGGCTGCTCCCGCCGGCCACGGAGGCCGCCCCACCGCTCCCCGGGGCCGTGCCACCGTCCTCCCGGCCCGTGCCGGCTGCCCCGCGCCCCCGCGTCCGCTCCATCGTCCTCGCCCCGCTGCTTCCGTCGACGTCGTCTCGCCGTGGAGGATGAGCGGACGGCCCGTCAGGTTCCCCGGCCCGCGGGCCGGGTGTCCGACGCGGGGCGCGGAGCGGTCAGGAGGCGGTCTCCAGCGCCTCGGCCAGTTCCTCCAGCGCCTCCAGCAGCTGACGGGCACCTGCCCGTACGACCGGGTCGACCTCGGGTCCCGCCGCGTCGAGCGCCGCGCGGACGTCGCCCCAGTCCGGCACCCGCCCCTCGCGGACCTCGCCGGCACCGTGCTCGGCAGCCCGCCGCACCGCCTCCGCCAGTGCGGCGGCGCCGGGTGAGGTGGCGGCGGCGGGGTCGGGCAGGTGGGCCTCCAGGAGCATCGCCGCCCGGGCGAACCGGGCGAGGGCCGCGCCGGCCGCGTCGGCGGCCGTGTCGGACAACCCCCGGTGCCGCACCGGTTCGTGGGCCGCGCGGTCGACCGCCTCCTGCCAGGAGAGGCGGGCGGCCCGGGCGCCCAGGAGCGCCTCGCGCACCGCCCCGCGCGGCGGCAGGTCCGGACGCGCGTACCGCTCCAGCACCTCGGACCCGTACCGCCCCGCGGCCACCAGCCACTCCGCGAGCCGGGCCCGCAACCGGGGCGTCTCCCAGGCCGGGTAGAGGGCGTACGCCAGCATCGCGAGCACCCCGCCCAGCAGCGTCAGCACCACCCGCTCCGGGACCGTCTGCGTCCACTGCTCGCCCGCCATGCCCAGCAGGAACACCACGTACGCCGAGATGCACACCTGCGCGGCGGCGTACCCGCTGCGCATCAGCAGGTACGCCCCGAACGCGCTGGCCACGGCGAGCGCGGCCGACGTGTACGTGCCGGGGCCGGTCACCCGCACCACCGCCGTCGCCAGCGCCACGCCCACCAGCGTCCCGGCGAACCGGGCCACCGAACGGGCGTACGTCTGGCCGAAGTCCGGCCGCATCGACATGACGGCGGCGAGCGGCGCCCAGTAGCCGTGCCCGAACGGCAGGGCCGTGCCGAGGAGGTACCCGGTGGCGGCCACCGCCGTGAGCCGCACGGCGTGCCGCAGGTACGGCGAGTCGTGCCGCCGCAACTCGTCGCGCACGTCGCGGGCGACGACCGGGACCAGGCTGACCAGGCTCGGCCGGGTGCGCAGCTCGTCGGGGCCCGGCCCGCGGCCCGTCGGGGCGGCCGCCTCCACCACGTCCTCCAGGAGCGCCGCCAACCGCGCCGCGGCCCGCCGTGCGGGGGCCGTGCCGAGCAGCGCCCCGGTGTCGGGCGTGCGCAGCGCGGCGAGGGCGCCGGGCGGCACGTCGAGCGGGGTGCCCGCGCGGATCGACCGGGCGGCCGCGTCGAGCACGGCCCCCGCCGCGTCGAGCAGCTCCCGCACCCGGGCACGGGCCGGGCCCTGAGGCGGTACGCCCACCGCGGGGTCGGCGAGCGAGGCGAGGACGGGCCGGACGCGCTCGGCCACCCCCCGGGCGCCGTGCAGCTCGGCGGGGCGGCGGCGCGCCTGGCGCGGCGTGACCGCCGCCGCGCTCCGGGCGGTCATGAGCGGGACCGGGTCGAAGGGCGCGTACGGGTCGTGGCGCAGCCGCCGCGCGTAGTCCGCCTCCGCCGCCAGGGCGTCGGCGAGAGCGTCGCGCTGCGGGCCCCAGCGGCGGACGGGCAGCAGCACGATCAGTCCCGCCTGGACGAGGCCGCCCGCCGCGATGACCAGGGCGTGCACCGCGGCGTCGGCGACCGACGTGGGCAGGGTGACGGTCACGAGCATGATCGCCACGTTGGACGAGGCGATCAGCCCGGCCGTCGGCCCCGCCCTCCAGGCCAGCCCCGACAGGAACGTCCACACGACCAGCAACGCGAGGAAACCCACCAGGTGAGCGGCGCACAGGTAGCCGGCGAACGTCGACACGGCGAGGCTCGTCCCGGACACCAGTGCCAGCGTCGGCCGGGGCCGCCAGCTGCGCTGGAACGTGGCCATCGCCGCCTGGAACGCCCCGAACGCCGAACTCGCCGCCATGCCGGGCCCGCCCAGGGCGAGGCTCGCCGCGACGACGAGGGCCAGCCCGGCGGCCGCGCGCAGCGCGACGAGCGGCTCCAGCCGCCCCCGGCGTACGGCGAGGCCCGAGCGGGCGGTCGCCCCGAGGGCGCGCAGCCACGTCATGGCACCGACGTTAGGTCGTGTCCGCCCGGTCTCCCGCCCGCCGGCCCGGGTGTGTCGGGGGCGGGGGCGTACCGGCTCCCGTCCACGGGTACCCGGCGGGGCCGACACCGACATGGGAGGCGACATGAACGACCACGACGCCGCACGCGACGACGCATCCCGCGGGCGGGCCGCGGACCGGGCCGCGGACCGGGCCGCGGAGCGGGCCCGCGAGCGGGCCGCGGAGGCACCGGGGGCCGGCTCGGGGGCCGAGCGCGACGCCGGGCGCCGCGACGTGCCCGGCACGGCGAGCACCGCGGAGGGCTACCGTCCCGGCGAGGGCACGGCGGGCGGCGAAGCGCTCGCGGGGGTGGAGAAGGACCCCCGGGAGGACGACCGCGAAGGGTGAGCGGGCAGGCGGCGCCCCTGAGGGCAACCATCACCGGCCCGCGCGGGTCGAAGCGCGTGGACCGATGAAAGGGGCCCGCCATGGGGACCGACGACACGAGGCCGTCCGCGACCGCCGTACGGCGCCCGCGCGTGCTGCTGGCCGCGGGCGCCGCGGCGCTCGCCGTCCTGGCCGGCCTCCTCCTCCACACCGCGACGTCCGCGGAGGCCGAAGCGGACACCCGCGGTCACCGGCTCGCACCCCCCGACCGGGTGGGCGACTACCGGGCGGAGCGCGTCTTCCGGGACACCCACGTCGGCAGGATCCGCTGCTCCGGGCAACCCTCCGACACCGACTGCGAGCCGTACGCCACCGAGGTCCGGGGCATCGGCATCACGCCCGGGGCCGCCGGCAGGATCGTCCGTGGGGCGGTGGGCGGCGGAGCCCTCTACCGGCGGGGCGAGCCGGACGCGAAGGACGCGTCGTACCTGAGCTGAGGACTGCAGGGCGAGGTTCCCGACCCCGGCGCGGCCGTGGGCCGGATGTTCCGCTCCCTGCGCGCGAACGAGCACCCCTCGTTCCGCTTGGGAGCGCGGGACGGGCCCGCCGCGGTCCTTCCCCCTCCCCGGTTTCGCAGGGGCGGTCATGACCTGCCGCCGTGTCACCGTCAAGGAGACGGCCACGGACCCCGCACACCGCAGGACCGAGGAGGAGGTGTACCGCGTCCGGGCCGACCACAGCACGGTCGCCTTCGTGAACCGTCCCGGCGGCTCCCTGACCGAGGCCGCCGACCTCACCGCCGAGCTGTACCGGACCGCGCGCGTCCGCCGCTGACGCCGCTTCCCGTCAGCGGGCCGCCCCGAGCGGGCGGCGGCCGGTGAGGCCCGCCCGGTCCGCCAGGTCCAGGGCCTCCCGCAGGGGCTCGTCGGACACCCCGCCGGGGCGGGCCGCCGCCAGCAGGGCCGCGACGGCCCCGCCGTCGGCCGCGCCCTCCTCCGCCCGTGCCAGGAACGCGGACAGGGTCTCGGTGAAGACGGCCTCCTGCCCGGGCGCCATCCCGTCACGGCACTCCCCGAGGGCGGTGGCGAGGAACTCGTCCGCGGTCCCCGCCCACGCGGCGGTGCCGATCATGCCGTCCTCGCACAGCTCCTCCGGGTACGCGATCCGGTGCCAGGCGCCCCCGTCCCACCAGTACACGAAGCCCAGGAGGTTGCCCGCGGCGTCGTCACGCAGCCGCTCCCACGGCAGCCAGTCGGGCCCTCCGGCCAGGAAGTCGATCTGTTCGCCGCCCACGTGGGTGTGGCTCCCGTCGGGGTCCTGGCCGCAGATCACCGCGCGGTCGGCGTCGAGCAGCGTGACCCGCCACCAACCGCCGGCGCCGGTGGTGTGGCACCACACCCCCTCGTCGTCCAGGTCGTGTTCCCTCCGCCGCGAACAGGCCCGCTCCAGCAGGGCGAGCGTCACCGCCCGCGCCCACACGCGGGCGGGGCGGTCCAGGTCCTCGGGCAGGCTCGGCACGTGCACGGGATGCGTTCTCCGCGTTCTCTTCGTCGGGTCGTCCGGCGCCAGCCTGGCACGCACGCCGACGGCGCCGCGCGCGGGGGTCCGCGGCGGCGCCGTGTCGGAGGTGCGGGTCGGCGGTGTGCCACCGACGGTGAACGGGGGTCAGAGGAGGGGGCCGAGCGGTCCCAGGTCGATGTTCAGGTCCTCGGGGGTGAGCCCGAACTTGTCGCGGAGGACCTCCATGCGGTCCTCCAGCAGCATCAGCGTGAGACCGATCCGCTCCTCCTGGTCCTCGCTCAGTTCCCCGCTCTCCACCCGGCGCAGCGCCTGCCGCTCCATCAGCTGGCGCAGCAGCTCGACGACGGTGAGGACCAGGCAGGCCAGGTCGCGCTCGACGCTGTCGGGGTCGAGTTCCACGCGGCGGCGCGGCTCGCCGCCGCTCACAGCGGCCGCCCCCACGGCGACGGCACCTCGGCGCTGACCGAACTGATCAGGGCCTTCAGGTCGACGCGCACCAGGTCCACGTCGGCGATGCTCAGGGTGAGGTCGCCCCCGATGACGACCCCGCCGGCCAGCAGCCGGTCCAACAGGTCGACCAGGGCGACCCTGCGCTGCTCGATGCTCACGCCGGGTCCTCCTCCGCGATCCCGGCGAAGGAGTACGGCGCCCACGGCCCCGTCAGCTCGACGCGCACCCCGTCCCCGGAGGACTCCCCGACGAGCCCGACGAACGCCTCGCTGCGGTCCCGGCCGACCAGGTACGCCGCGTTGAGCACGTTCACCCCGGCCGTGCCGCCTGCCAGGCGCGGGTCCTGCGGCTGGTGCAGGGCGGCGGCCTCGGCGTGGCCGGAGAGCCGTTCGTGCAGCGTGCGCGCGACCGCGTCCGCGCGCCGCATGCCGTCCTCCCGGCCGTTGCGCTCGCGCAGCCGGCGCCGCAGGTAGTCGCGGCCGGAGCCGGCCGCACCCGCGGCGCCCGCCGGCACCGGCTCCCGCGTCGCGGGAGCCGGCGCGTCGGCCACCTGCTCCGCGTACACCTTCACCCCCCACTCGACCCGCCCGTCCAGCCGGTCCAGCGCCCGCACGAACCGGTCGTGCCCCTCCTGGAGCAGCCGCCGCACCCCGCTGTCGTCGCGGCACACCGTGGCGAGCCGCAGCGGCAGCGGGGAGGTGACGGTGGTCAGCGCGGCCAGCACCGCGTCGTGGCCGCGAGCCGTGTCCGCCAGCCAGTCCAGGTCCTCCAGACGGGCGCGCAGCGGCCCCTCGTCGAACTCCTCCGCCGGCACCGAGCCGACCACGGCGACCAGGTCGTCGTGGTGGAGCAGCCGGGGAGGGTCCCCGGCGATCCCGGCGGCACCCTCGGGGAGGACGCCGTCGAAGGGCCGGCACACGGCGTACACGTACCGCAGACGCGGGTTCGTCGGGGTGGTCATGACGTGCGCTCCTCCAGTTCGGTGAGACGGCGCCGCAGTTCCGCGTTCTCACTCGCCAGCTCGTCGCGGCGGGCGTGCGAGGAGAGTGCGGGGTCGCTCTCCCACCAGTCGATGCCCATCTCCTTCGCGCGGTCCACGGAGGCGACGACGAGCCGCAGCTTGATGGTCAGCAGCTCGATGTCGAGCAGGTTGATCCTGATGTCGCCCGCGATGACGACGCCCTTGTCGAGGACGCGTTCGAGGATGTCGGCGAGGTTGGCCCCGCCGCCGCTGTCGGACGGGTAGGAGGCCGGCAGGCGGCCGGGGGTGGTCATGTCTGTCTGGTGCCCTTCTCCAGTCGGTCGAGCAGCTCGTCCTCCTGGCGGTCGAAGGTGGCCTCGTCGATCTCGCCGGCCTCCAGCCGCTCGGCCAGGCGGGAGAGTTCACGGTGGACGGCCGCCGGGTCGTAGTACTGCCGCTCCGCCTCCTCGACCACCTGGCGCAGTACCCAGGCGGTGCCGCGCAGTGGCGCCGCGGGCAGCATGAGCAGCTCTCCGAGCAGGCCCATGGCGGCTACTCCACGAAGCTGTACGGCGGGAGCGGCCCGTTCAGCTGCACGACGAGGTGCCCGTGTTCCTTGCGGAAGGCGTCGACGGCGGCGGTGAACTCCTCGGCCCTGTCGCGCTCCACGAGGAAGGACAGGTTCGCGAGGCGGCCGGTGTCGGGGGCGGGCCGGCAGTCGGCGGCCGCCTCCTGCAGGGCCTCCTGCACGAGGACCGAGTCGTGCGCCTCACGGGCGCGCACCGCCGCCGCGACGCGTTCGCCGAGGGCCAGCTTCTGCTCGTAGGAGCCGCCGCCGGCGGACCGGCTCTCCTGGCTGAGGGCGCGCAGCTCCGGGTTGTCGATGAGGACCTGGTGCAGCACGGCCTCCTCGTCGTGGACGGCCTTCACGTTGTACTCGACCTTGCCGTCGAGCGCCCGCAGCCGCTCCAGGTAGTGCGACTCGCGTTCGCGCAGCACGGCGAGGACGGCGTCGTCGTCGGGGGACACCCCGCCGAACCGCAGCGGCAGTACGGTGCCGGCCGAGCCGGCCTCGGCGAGCACGCCCTGGTGGGCGAGCAGGTCGCGCCGCTTGGGCCGCAGGTCCTCCGGGGCGTCGCTGACGAGGGCCGCCAGTTCGCCGTGGGTGAGGACGCGCACGGGGCGGGGCGGTTCGCCGATGCCGTCGGCCTTCTCCGGGAGCGCGGGGTGCGACCGCCGGGTGATGCCGTAGACGTAGGTGCTCACTTCTCCTGCTCCTCCTTCTTGCCGGACGACGACGTGGACCGGGACGACGACGTGGACCGGGACGACGACCGGCCGCCGAGCGTGTCGGAGAGCGACTGCGCCGCCCCCTGTATCGCGCCCTTGGTCTTGCCGCGCGCGCCGGACTCGGTCATGCCGTCGACGAGTTCGGGCAGGCCCGGGTTCTTCCGCGGGCCGGACTCCAGGTCGAGGCGGTTGCAGGCCTCGGCGAAGCGCAGGTAGGTGTCGACACTGGCGACCACGACGCGCACGTCGATCTTGAGGATCTCGATGCCGACGAGCGAGACGCGGACGAACGCGTCGATGACGAGCCCGCGGTCCAGGACGAGTTCCAGGACGTCGTACAGGCCACTGGAACCGCCGGAACCGCCCGGGGCGGTCCTTGCCTCAACAGTCATGTGCTTGCTCCGTCTCTGATCGGTGGTCAGCGGGACCGGTCATCGGCCTTGCCCCGCTCGTACCGGCGGACCCGCCGGTACCCGGTGAGTTCGCCCTCCTCGTCGAGCTCCACCTCGTACGAGGCGAGCAGACTGGTGGTGTCGGGGATGCGGGACAGTTCGACGACTTCGACGGTCAACCGCCAGCCGTCGTCCGTGCGCTGGAAGGAGGACACGGACTCGGGGGCCTGCCCCGTGAGTTGGGAAAGCTGCTCACAGGCGAGGCGCAGGGTTTCTGATGCGTTGGCCATGTCTGCCTCCGGGTTGCCGCCCCGCCGGTGCGCAAACCTGGGGCGGAGACGACGGCGGCGGGGCCCCCGGGGGCGGGGGGCCCCCCCCCGGGGCCGGCCGGCAAGCGTTGCGGTGCGTGGGCACGGCCCCCGGCAGCCCGCGGAAGACGGGGAGCAGGGACACCCCAAACACCACCCCCGCCCC
>NZ_JBIBSF010000008.1:420385-424982 GCF_043077165.1 Streptomyces kanasensis | reverse complement strand
CCGGTTACATTCCGAACCCGGAAGCTAAGCCTTTCAGCGCCGATGGTACTGCAGGGGGGACCCTGTGGGAGAGTAGGACACCGCCGAACAATTTGTTGGGGAAGCCCCGCACCGTATGGTGCGGGGCTTTCCTCATTTCCGGACCCTATTTCTCCCGTGGTAGCAGCCGGAGACCGGACACGGCAGGGCGGAACGGGGTGCGCAGCACCACCGGCCACCCCTCCCGAGTACCGCAGCAGGTGTGGTGCGCACGAGCCCGTGCCGGCGGCCGATTAGGCGTTCGGCTCTTTCGCGGGGTATAGTCTTCCTGTCGCCGCGGGGGAAACTCCGGAAAAGCGACAGGCCCCTATAGCTCAGTCGGTAGAGCGTCTCCATGGTAAGGAGAAGGTCAACGGTTCGATTCCGTTTGGGGGCTCAGAACGGAAAGGCCCCCCGCCTCACGGCGGGGGGCCTTTCCCATGTCCGGAACCGTCACTGCTGCAGCGGCTCCGGGACCCGCATCGTCAGGATGGCCATGTCGTCCGACGCCGGCTCCGCCGCGAACCGCTCCACCGCCCGCAGCACCCGCGCCGCCACCGCGCCGGCCGTCAGACCCGTACAGGTGCGCAACACGTCCGCAAGGCCGTCGTCACCCAGCATCCGCGTCCCCTCGCGACGTTCCGTCACACCGTCCGTGACGCACAGCAGGACGTCGCCCGGCTCCAGCGTCACCGTCTCCTCGAACAGCTCCAGGTCCTCCATGACGCCCAGCAGCGGCTGCGGCTCCGCCGCGGGCTCCACCGTGCCGTCCTGGCGCAGGCGCAGCGGCAGCGGATGTCCCGCACACACCACCTTCAGCACCGCGCTGCCGTCCTCCTGCGGCCACAGCTCGCCGTACAGCAGGGTGAGGAAACGGCTCCGGGCACCCTCGTCGAGGATGGCCGCGTTCAGCCGCTCCAGCACCGCCGGGCCGCCGAAGCCCTCCCGGGCCAGCAGTCGCAGCGCGTGGCGGGCCAGCCCCGTCACCGCCGCCGCCTCCGGGCCCGTACCGCACACGTCGCCGATGGCGAAGCCGTACGCCTTGTCGCGGATGGGGAACAGGTCGTAGAAGTCGCCGCCCACCTCGTTGCCCTCGCCGGCCGCCCGGTAGATCACGTCGACCTCGACGCCCGGGATCTGCGGAAGTCCCGGCGGGAGCAGGCTCCGCTGGAGCGACTGGCTGATCGCCGTGCGCTCGCTGTACAGGCGGGCGTTGTCCAGGGCCAGGGCCGCCCGGCGGGAGAGGTCCTCGGCCAGCTCCAGGATCTCCTGGCGGAAGTGGTCGTCGGACGGCTTGCCCAACGTCAGCATGCCGATCACGCGGTTGCGCGCCACCAGCGGCAGCACCACCGTCTCCCCGCCCACCACGGCCGCCGTCGCCAGCGTGGTACCGATCCCCGACGACACCGGCGGAGCCGCCCGGTCCAGCTGCCGGCGCGACATGTGCAGGGCCGCCCGCTGCGCCGCCTCCGCCGGGGCGTTCCACACGCGGGCGCCCGGCGCCGGTACCGGGTCCGGCGGGGCGATGCCCGACAGCAGCTCCTTCAGGCCGTCGATGCGCTCCTCGTCCTCGTGCAGCACGTACGACAGGTACGGGTCCGACGACTGGTCGGCGATCGTGTACACCGCGCACCACGTCGCCAGCGTCGGCACCGTCATCTGCGCCATCAACGCCAGCGTCTGGTCCCGGTCCAGCGTGCCCGCCAGCAGGTCCGAAGCCTCCACCAGGAAGCTCAGCGAACCCCGGCGCAGGCGCTCCAGCTCCCCGAGCCGGGCCGACTCCACCGCCAGGGCGATCCGGTCCGCGGCGAACTGCAGCCGCAGCGCCTCCTCGTTCGAGTAGCGCCCCGACGCCTCCGCCGCCACGCCGAGGGAGCCCGTCAGCCGGCCCTCCACCTTCAGCGGGACCGTCACCACCGACCGCATGCCCGTGCCGTTCAGCAGCGGTACCGCGCCCGGCACCGCCAGCAGGTCCTCGTGGACCGCCGGCATCCGGGCCGAGGCGTACCGGCTCGTCCCCGCCTCCACCGGCACCCGCGCGAACCGCTGCCGCGCCGAGGGCAGGCCGGTCGTGGCCCGCACCTCCAGCTCCGTCTCGTCGTCCGTCGCCAGCAGCAGGAACGCCGCGTCACCGTCCAGCATGTCCCGGGCCCGCTCCACCGTGCGCTGGAGGAGACCGTCCAGGTCGTCCGGGGCCGGAGAGCCGATGAACACCTCGAACGGGTCCGCCGTCCGCTCGCCCGACGACTCGCCGCCCGATGTGCGCGCCGGCGTCTGCAGGACCGCCCGCTCGTACTCCCGGACCAGCAGGCACACCGTCGACGGCTCCCCGTGGGTGTCGCGCACCCGCAGGTGGGAGGCGTACACCGGGACGACCCGGCCGTCGGTGCCGCGGATGCCGTAACTGCCCTCCCAGCGCGACAGCCGCAGCGCCTCGGCCAGGCCCGTGCCCGTCCCCGGCGTCTGCGGCCAGGCGGCGACGTCGCCCAGCTGCTTGCCGACGACCTGGTCCGCCGGATACCCGAACAGGAGCGCCGCGTCGTCGTTCCACGACGTGACCACCCCCGCGCTGTCGACCTGGAGGACCGCCACGCGGACCCGCTCGTCGGCGACCGGCAGCAGCTCCTCCGGGAGCGCCGGGCCCGCGTGCCGGGTGCCGACCGGCCGGTCCGGCAGGTCCAGCTGGAACCAGACCCGCTTCCGGGTGGAGGAGTACTCGACGCCCCAGCGGCTGGACAGGGCCGCGCACAGCAGCAGGCCGCGGCCGTTCTCCCGGTCCAGGGCCGCCACCGGCTCCGCGGAGCCCTGGAGGGGCACCTCGCGCTCCGGGTAGCGGTCGGCGACCTCCACCCGGACGCCGTGCTCCGTGCGCAGGCACAGCACGTCCGCCGCCGTGCCCGCGTGGATCACGGCGTTGGTTACGAGTTCGCTGGTCAGGACGACGGCGTCATCGACGACGTCGGAGTACCCCCAGCCTTGCAGGGTGTCCCGGACGAAGGCCCGGGCGGTCGCGACCGACCGCCCCACAGGTTCGAAACTGGCAGCCGCCCGCGCGGTGATCACAGAACTCCTCGTTCGCGTCTCGACGCCCGGCTCCGCCATGGTCGGCCCGCCCCTCCCCGGTACCCGGTGGTCGTACTGCGCCTCACCGACCCCGCCGGGCGGACCGGGGCGGTTGGACAGCCGCATGCCAGGTTACTTACCTTCGCAGTCCGGGCGGGCGGTGGTCGCCGCTGTTTCCGTCCCCAGAGGACGGGGACGTTATGCGGAGCAGCCGAACCGTTATGGGCTGGTCGCCTCGCGGTGAAACACTGGGAAGGCTTCCAGCGGCAGCCGGCGCACGCGCGCCGCGGCCGCAGCGATGCCCGAGCACGAGCCCGGGAGTACGGTCAACCCCCTCGGGAGGGACACGGTGGAGTCTGGCGTGGCGACGCGGGCCGGTGGCACGCGCGCGAAGGGCGGGCGTTCCCGGAGCAGCGGAACCGTCGAAGTGGACGCCGCGGCCCTGGAACGGCTGCTCGGCGCCCTCACGGCCATGCGGGACGGCAACTTCCGCAAGCGGCTGACCGTGACCGGCGAGGGGACGATGGCGGACATCGCCGCCGTCTTCAACGAGGTCGCCGACCGCAAACTGCACCTGACGGGTGAGCTCGCCCGGGTGCGCAGGGTCGTCGGGCGCGAGGGCAGGCTGTCCGAGCGGCTCGACGTGGGCGCCAGCGAGGGCGCCTGGGCCACCGCGATCGAGGCCGCGAACGCGCTGGTCGACGACCTGACGCGGCCCGTGTCCGAGGTGGGTCGCGTGCTGTCCGCGGTCGCGGACGGCGACCTCCAGCAGCGGATGGAACTGCGCTCCGAGGGGCCCGAGGGGGCGGGGCGGCCGCTGCGCGGCGAGTTCCTGAAGGTGGCCCGGACCGTCAACAACCTCGTCGACCAGCTGTCGTCCTTCACCGACGAGGTGACGCGGGTCGCCCTGGAGGTCGGTACGGAGGGCAAGCTCGGCGGCCAGGCGCAGGTGCGCGGGGTGTCCGGCTCGTGGAAGGACCTCACGGACTCGGTCAACACCATGGCGTACCGGCTGACCGCCCAGGTGCGGGACATCGCCCTCGTCACCACGGCGGTCGCCAAGGGCGACCTGTCGCGCAAGGTCACCGTGCACGTCGCCGGCGAGATGCTGGAGCTGAAGAACACCGTCAACACGATGGTCGACCAGCTGTCGTCGTTCTCCTCCGAGGTGACCCGCGTCGCCCGCGAGGTCGGTACCGAGGGCGAGCTCGGCGGGCAGGCGGAGGTGCCCGGCGTCGCGGGCGTGTGGAAGGACCTCACCGACTCCGTCAACACCATGGCGGGCAATCTGACCTCCCAGGTGCGGGGCATCGCGGAGGTCACGACGGCCGTCGCGAACGGTGACCTGTCGCAGAAGGTCACCGTCAGCGCGCGCGGTGAGGTCGCGCAGCTCGCCGACACCATCAACCAGATGACCGAGACCCTGCGTACCTTCGCCGACGAGGTGACGCGGGTCGCGCGCGAGGTGGGTGTCGAGGGGCTGCTGGGCGGCCAGGCGCAGGTGCCGGGCGCGGCC
>NZ_JBIBSF010000008.1:366691-420287 GCF_043077165.1 Streptomyces kanasensis | reverse complement strand
CCGGTACGTGGAAGGACCTGACGGACTCGGTCAACACGGCGTTCCGGAACCTGACCGGTCAGGTGCGGGACATCGCGCAGGTGACGACGGCGGTCGCGAACGGCGACCTGTCGCAGAAGGTCACGGTGGACGTGGCCGGCGAGATGCTGGAGCTCAAGAACACCGTCAACACCATGGTCGACCAGCTCTCCGCGTTCGGTTCCGAGGTGACGCGGGTCGCGCGCGAGGTCGGTGTCGAGGGGCGGCTCGGCGGTCAGGCCGGGGTGCCGGGCGCGGCCGGTACGTGGAAGGACCTGACGGACTCGGTCAACACGGCGTTCCGGAACCTGACCGGTCAGGTGCGGGACATCGCGCAGGTGACGACGGCGGTCGCCAACGGCGACCTGTCGCAGAAGGTCACGGTGGACGTGGCCGGCGAGATGCTGGAGCTCAAGAACACCGTCAACACGATGGTGGCGCAGCTGTCGTCGTTCGCCGACCAGGTGACGCGGATGGCGCGGGACGTGGGTACCGAGGGCCGGCTGGGCGGTCAGGCACGGGTCGACGGGGTGTCCGGCACCTGGAAGGAACTGACGGACTCCGTCAACTTCATGGCCGGGAACCTCACCTCGCAGGTGCGTCAGATCGCCCAGGTGACGACGGCCGTGGCACGTGGTGACCTGTCGCAGAAGATCGACGTGGACGCCCGCGGGGAGATCCTGGAGCTGAAGAACACCATCAACACGATGGTCGACCAGCTCTCGGCCTTCGCCGAGCAGGTGACCCGGGTGGCCCGCGAGGTGGGCACGGAGGGGCGGCTCGGCGGTCAGGCGCAGGTCCCGGGTGTGGCCGGGGTGTGGCGCGACCTGACGGACTCCGTGAACAGCATGGCCGGGAACCTCACCGCGCAGGTCCGCAACATCGCGCAGGTGGCCACCGCGGTCGCCCGCGGCGACCTGTCGCAGAAGATCGACGTGGACGCCCGCGGGGAGATCCAGGAGCTGAAGAACACCCTCAACACGATGGTGGACCAGCTGTCGAACTTCGCCGAGCAGGTCACGCGCGTCGCCCGCGAGGTGGGTACGGAGGGCATCCTCGGCGGCCAGGCGGAGGTGCAGGGCGTCTCCGGCACCTGGAAGGACCTGACGCAGTCGGTCAACTTCATGGCGAGCAACCTGACCTCGCAGGTGCGGCAGATCGCGCAGGTGACGACGGCCGTCGCCAAGGGTGACCTGTCGAAGAAGATCACGGTCGACGCGCGGGGCGAGATCCTCGACCTCGTCACCACCGTCAACACCATGGTGGACCAGCTGTCGAACTTCGCCGACGAGGTGACCCGGGTGGCCCGCGAGGTCGGCACCGAGGGCATCCTGGGCGGTCAGGCCCGGGTGCGGGGCGTCACCGGCATCTGGAAGGACCTCAGCGACAACGTCAACGTGATGGCCAACAACCTCACCTCGCAGGTGCGGAACATCTCGCGG
The DNA here is from genome assembly GCF_043077165.1 of Streptomyces kanasensis. NCBI lineage: Bacteria > Bacillati > Actinomycetota > Actinomycetes > Kitasatosporales > Streptomycetaceae > Streptomyces > Streptomyces kanasensis. The sequence goes on along the minus strand of NZ_JBIBSF010000008.1, from coordinate 418,827 downwards.
GTGTCGTCGGCGGTCGCCAACGGCGACCTGACGAAGAAGGTGACCGTCGAGGCGCGCGGCGAGGTCGCCGAGCTGGCCGACACGGTCAACACCATGGTGACGACGCTGTCGTCGTTCGCCGACGAGGTGACCCGGGTCGCCCGCGAGGTGGGCACCGAGGGCGAGCTGGGCGGTCAGGCGCGGGTGCCCGGTGTCTCCGGGACCTGGAAGGACCTCACCGAGTCGGTGAACTCGATGGCCTCGAACCTGACGGGCCAGGTGCGGCAGATCGCCGCCGTCACCACCGCCATCGCCAAGGGCGACCTCACCAAGAAGATCGACATCGACGCGCGCGGTGAGATCCAGGAGCTGAAGAACACCATCAACACGATGGTCGACCAGCTGTCGTCCTTCGCGGAGGAGGTCACCCGGGTCGCCCGAGAGGTGGGCACCGAGGGCATCCTCGGCGGCCAGGCCCGCGTCCGCGACGTCGACGGCACCTGGCGGGACCTGACCGAGTCGGTGAACGAGATGGCCGGCAACCTCACCCGGCAGGTGCGCGCCATCGCGGCCGTCGCCACCGCGGTGACCCGCGGCGACCTCAACCTGAAGATCGACGTGGACGCCTCCGGCGAGATCCAGGTCCTCCAGGACAACATCAACACCATGATCGCCAACCTGCGCGACACCACCCTCGCCAACGAGGAGCAGGACTGGCTGAAGGGCAACCTCGCGCGCATCTCCGGCCTGATGCAGGGCCGCCGGGACCTCGACGACGTCGCCTCGCTGATCATGAGCGAGCTGACGCCGGTCGTCTCGGCCCAGCACGGAGCGTTCTTCCTGGCGGTGCCCACGGGCGGCGGCGTCGTCGAGCCGGGCGGTGTCGACGACGGTTCGTACGAGCTGCGGATGCGGGCGAGCTACGGCTACTCCGCCGGGTCCATGCCGACGTCGTTCCGGCCGGGCGAGACGCTGATCGGGACGGCCGCCGAGGAGAAGCGGACCATCCAGGTCAACGTGCCGCCGGGGTACCTGAAGATCTCGTCGGGGCTCGGCGAGGCGGCACCCGCACACGTGATCGTGCTGCCGGTGCTCTTCGAGGGGAAGGTCCTCGGGGTGATCGAGCTGGCGTCGTTCCAGCCGTTCACGCAGATCCAGCGGGACTTCCTCAACCAGATCGCCGAGATGATCGCGACGAGCGTCAACACCATCAGCGTGAACAGCAAGACCGAGGTGCTGCTCAAGCAGTCGCAGGAGCTCACCGAGCAGCTGCGCGAGCGGTCGGCCGAGCTGGAGAACCGGCAGAAGGCGCTGCAGGACTCCAACGCCGAGCTGGAGGAGAAGGCCGAGCTGCTGGCGCAGCAGAACCGCGACATCGAGGTGAAGAACACCGAGATCGAGGAGGCCCGGCAGGTGTTGGAGGAGCGGGCCGAGCAGCTCGCCGTCTCCATGCGCTACAAGTCCGAGTTCCTCGCGAACATGTCCCACGAGCTGCGCACGCCGCTCAACTCGCTGCTGATCCTGGCCAAGCTGCTCGCCGACAACGCCGCGGGGAACCTCTCGCCGAAGCAGGTGGAGTTCGCCGAGACCATCCACGGCGCCGGCTCCGACCTGCTCCAGCTGATCAACGACATCCTCGACCTGTCGAAGGTCGAGGCGGGCAAGATGGACGTCAGCCCGACGAGGATCGCGCTGGTGCAGCTGGTCGACTACGTGGAGGCGACGTTCCGGCCGCTGACCGCCGAGAAGGGCCTCGACTTCTCGGTACGGGTCTCGCCCGAGCTCCCCGCGACGCTCCACACCGACGAGCAGCGGCTGCTCCAGGTGCTGCGCAACCTGCTGTCCAACGCCGTGAAGTTCACCGACACGGGCGCGGTGGAGCTGGTGATCCGGCCGGCGAAGGCGGACGTGCCGGCGTCGATCCGCGAGCAGTTGCTGGAGGCGGGCTCGCTGCGCGACCCGGACGCGGACCTGATCGCCTTCTCGGTCACCGACACGGGCATCGGCATCGCCGCCGGCAAGATGCGCGTCATCTTCGAGGCGTTCAAGCAGGCGGACGGCACGACGAGCCGCAAGTACGGCGGTACCGGCCTCGGCCTGTCGATCAGCCGGGAGATCGCCCGGCTGCTGGGCGGGGAGATCCACGCGGCGAGCGAGCCGGGCCGCGGCTCGACGTTCACCCTGTACCTGCCGCTCCACGTCAACGAGCTGCCGCCGCACGGCTACGGGCCCGGGCAGGAGGCCGACGCCGGGACGGCCGACGAGGCCGCCCACGACGGGGCCGTCGGCCCCGCGCCGTCGTCCGCCGCCGCGCCGGTCGCGCCGTCGGCCGGGGCAGCGGTGACCGGCGGTACGGGGGAGGCGCGGCCCGCCGGGTCGGGCGCGCTGTTCCGGCACCGCCGCAAGGCGCCCGCCGGGGCGGAGTCCCGGCCCGCCCTGCCGGGCCAGGCCGCCGGCCAGCCGGCCACCAGGCCGGGGGCGGAGGCGCCGACCGGGCAGGAGGGGCAGGCGCCGGGCCGCACCTTCCGGTTCGACGGCGAGAAGGTCCTGATCGTCGACGACGACATCCGCAACGTCTTCGCGCTGACCAGCGTGCTGGAGCAGCACGGCCTGTCGGTGCTGTACGCGGAGAACGGCCGGGAGGGCATCGAGGTCCTGGAGCAGCACGACGACGCGGCGGTCGTCCTGATGGACATCATGATGCCGGAGCTGGACGGCTACGCCACGACGACGGCGATCCGCAGGATGCCCCAGTTCGCCGGGCTGCCGATCATCGCGCTGACGGCGAAGGCGATGAAGGGCGACCGCGAGAAGGCGATCGAGTCCGGGGCCTCGGACTACGTGACCAAGCCCGTCGACCCCGACCACCTGTTGTCCGTCATGGACCAGTGGATGAACCGTCAATGATCAAAGGGGTCGATGGTTGAAGAAGTTTTCATAACGTGCCGTCCGGTCCTGGCCGGAAGCGTGTGGGAGGCCGGTTTCCGGGGAACTTTCTGGTCTCGCACCGCGTTTCCGGTACGTGCACAGTGACATCGCGGTGACAGGGTGTGGCGACAGGCGGGGTGCGGCTACGATGACCGGCACAAGGACGGACGGCACAAGGGAGTCGTCCCCTGGGGCGGCGCCCGGCCAACTGCCGGGGCGAGGAGGACGGGCCATGGTGCAGAAGGCCAAGATCCTCCTGGTCGATGACCGGCCGGAGAATCTGCTGGCGCTGGAGGCCATCCTCTCCGCGCTCGATCAGACGCTGGTGCGGGCATCGTCAGGGGAGGAAGCGCTCAAGGCGCTGCTGACGGACGACTTCGCGGTCATCCTGCTGGATGTCCAGATGCCGGGGATGGACGGTTTCGAGACCGCCGCGCACATCAAGCGCCGCGAGCGCACCCGCGACATCCCGATCATCTTCCTGACCGCCATCAACCACGGCCCCCACCACACCTTCCGGGGCTACGCCGCGGGCGCGGTCGACTACATCTCCAAGCCGTTCGACCCGTGGGTCCTGCGGGCCAAGGTCTCCGTCTTCGTCGAGCTGTACATGAAGAACTGTCAGCTCCGCGAGCAGGCCGCGCTCCTGCGCCTCCAGTTGGAGGGGAGCGGCGGCCAGGCGGGCGTCGCCGCCAAGGAGTCCGCGGGTCTCCTCGCCGAACTGTCCGCGCGGCTCGCCGCCGTCGAGGAACAGGCCGAGGCGCTCTCCAAACAGTTGGACGACGAGTCCGCGGACGCCGCGGCCGTCGCCACCGCCGCCCACCTGGAGCGGAAGCTGACCGGGCTCCGCCGGGCGCTGGACGCCCTGGAGCCCGGCGCACCCGGCGGGGGCCTCCCCGGCTGAGGCCCCGGGATCTGCGCCCGGGGCCGTCCGGGTCCAGTACCCGAGTCCGCCCGGGCCCTTCGCCCGGGTCCAGTACCCGAGTCCGCCCGGGATCTGCGCCTGGTCTCTCCGCCTGAGTCCGCCCGGGTTCCCGCCGGGATCCCGCGCCCGTGTCCGCCCGGGGCCTGCACTCGTCCACCCGGACCCGTGCCTCCGGCCCACACTCCCCGCCGGGCCGGGCAGCGCGGGGCAGTGGCCGCCCCGGTGCGCCGCCTTGAGGTCGCGTCAGCACCACGACCTCATCCGGGCGACACGAACGGGTGAAGCGGGTGGACGCGTGTTCCTCGACGCCCACACCGGTAACCTCACCCCCATGGCCTCACGTACGTCCGGCAAGGGTTCCCAGGGCACGGCGGGCACCGCGAAGCCGCGCGCCGGCCGTACCACGGGCGCCGCGCAGAAGGCGGCGCCCGGCAAGCCGCCCGTCAGGAAGACCGCCGCCGCCAAGCAGCCCGCGCGCAAGGGTGCCGCGAAGAAGGCCCCCGCCAGGAAGGCCCCCGCGAAGAGGGCGACGGCCAGGACGGCGCCCAAGGCCGCGCCGTCCCCCACCGGAGGCGTCTACCGCCTCGTGCGCGCCCTCTGGCTCGGCCTCGCCCACGCCGTCGGCGCCACGTTCCGGGGCATAGGGCGGGGCGCGAAGGGCCTCGACCCGGCCCACCGCAAGGACGGACTCGCCCTGCTGCTGCTCGGCCTCGCGCTGATCGTCGCGGCCGGCACCTGGGCCGGTCTGCAGGGTCCGGTGGGCGACCTCGTCGACATGCTGGTCACCGGCGCGTTCGGCCGGCTCGACCTGCTCGTACCGCTGCTCATCGGGACCATGGCGGTCCGGCTGATCCTGCACCCGGAGCGGCCCGAGGCGAACGGCCGCATCGTCATCGGCCTCTCCGCCCTCGTCATCGGTGTCCTCGGCCAGGTCCACATCGCCTGCGGCTCCCCCGGCCGCGGCGCGGGCGCCCAGGCCCTCCAGGACGCGGGCGGCCTCATCGGCTGGGCCGCGTCCAAGCCGCTCGTCTTCATGATGAGCGAGGTCCTCGCCGTCCCCCTCCTCGTGCTCCTCACCGTCTTCGGGTTGCTCGTCGTCACGGCGACGCCCGTCAACGCCATCCCGCGCCGACTGCGGGCGCTCGGTGAACGGCTGGGCGTCATCGAGCCGTACCAGGACTGGGGTGAGGACGACGAGCGGTACGACGAGCAGTGGCGCGAGGCCCTGCCGGGCGGCGCCCCGCGCCGCCGCGCCGCCGGCCCGCGCGGGGACGCCGGCCCCGACCTCGCCGAGGAGGAGGCGCTCGCCCGGCGCGGGAGGTCGCGCGGTCGCAGGGCGCCCGCCGCCCGGGCCGGCCTCGACCGGCCGCGGGACGCCGTCGACCTCGCGGCGGCCGCCGCCGCGGACCTCGACGGCGCCGTCCTGAACGGCATGCCGCCCTCGCCCCTCGTCGCCGACCTGACCCGGGACGTCACCAGCGACCCCGCCCGCACCGGTCACGACACCGGCGGCAGCGGCGGACGCGGACGGAACCGCGACGCCGCGGCCACGCCCGCGGCCGTGCCCGCGACGCGCGAGGACGGCGACGCCCCCGACGACACGGGGCTCGTACCGGACCTCACCAAGCCCGCACCCGCGCGCGAGGTGTCCGAGGCGCTGCCCGCCCGGGCGGAGCAGCTCCGGCTCGCCGGGGACGTCACGTACGCCCTGCCCCCGCTCGACCTGCTGGAGCGCGGCGGCCCCGGCAAGACCCGCAGCGCGGCCAACGACGCCATCGTCGCGTCCCTGCGGACGGTCTTCTCCGAGTTCAAGGTCGACGCGGACGTCACCGGCTTCACCCGCGGCCCGACGGTCACCCGCTACGAGGTGGAGCTCGGCCCCGCCGTCAAGGTCGAGCGGATCACGGCGCTGACCAAGAACATCGCGTACGCCGTGGCCAGCCCCGACGTGCGGATCATCTCGCCGATCCCCGGCAAGTCCGCCGTCGGCATCGAGATCCCGAACACCGACCGCGAGATGGTCAACCTCGGTGACGTGCTGCGGCTCGCGGACGCGGCCGAGGACGACCACCCGATGCTGGTCGCGCTCGGCAAGGACGTCGAGGGCGGCTACGTGATGGCCAACCTGGCGAAGATGCCGCACGTCCTGGTCGCCGGCGCCACCGGCTCCGGCAAGTCGTCCTGCATCAACTGCCTGATCACCTCGGTGATGATAAGGGCCACCCCCGAGGACGTACGGATGGTGCTCGTCGACCCCAAGCGGGTGGAGCTCACCGCGTACGAGGGCATCCCGCACCTGATCACGCCGATCATCACCAACCCCAAGCGGGCCGCCGAGGCCCTGCAGTGGGTCGTGCGGGAGATGGACCTGCGCTACGACGACCTCGCGGCCTTCGGCTACCGGCACATCGACGACTTCAACGTCGCCGTGCGCAGCGGCAAGCTCACGACGCCCCCGGGCAGCGAACGCGAGCTCCAGCCGTACCCCTACCTGCTCGTCATCGTCGACGAGCTGGCGGACCTGATGATGGTCGCGCCGCGCGACGTCGAGGACGCCATCGTCCGCATCACCCAGCTGGCGCGCGCCGCCGGCATCCACCTGGTGCTGGCCACGCAGCGGCCCTCCGTCGACGTCGTCACCGGTCTGATCAAGGCGAACGTCCCCTCCCGCCTCGCCTTCGCCACCTCCTCGCTCGCCGACAGCCGGGTCATCCTCGACCAGCCGGGTGCCGAGAAGCTCATCGGCAAGGGCGACGGCCTCTTCCTGCCGATGGGTGCGAACAAGCCGGTCCGCCTCCAGGGCGCCTTCGTCACCGAGGACGAGGTGGCGGCCGTCGTGCGGCACTGCAAGGACCAGATGGCGCCGGTCTTCCGGGACGACGTCACGACCGGGACCAAGCAGAAGAAGGAGATCGACGAGGAGATCGGCGACGACCTGGACCTGCTGTGCCAGGCGGCCGAGCTGGTCGTGTCGACCCAGTTCGGCTCGACGTCGATGCTCCAGCGCAAGCTGCGCGTCGGCTTCGCCAAGGCCGGCCGGCTCATGGACCTGATGGAGTCGCGGAACATCGTCGGCCCCAGCGAGGGGTCCAAGGCGCGGGACGTCCTGGTGAAACCGGACGACCTGGACGGTGTACTGGCCTCGATCCGCGGTGAGACGGACTCATGAGTCCGATCGTGTCTCACCCGTAAGAGAACCGTGAGCAACCGTTTCCCCCGGCCGCACGTCAAGTTGAGGGAACGGGGCGGACAATGTGAGTCCCCGCACCCCGCGGCGACGGCCATTCCGATGGCGTACAAACGGCGCCCGTCCGGTTGCTCCACCCTTTCGTACCACCCATAGACTGAACCTCCAGCAGGTGGTTACACGCTCGAAAGGCGCTCTCGTGTCCATCGGCAACGCCCCCGACGGCAACTCACCCGAAGACGACCGCCCCTCGCCCCCCGCGAGTGACGGGCCATCGATCGGCCGCACGCTCCACCAGGCCCGCGTCGACGCCGGCCTGACCGTCGAAGAGGTCAGCAACTCCACCCGGGTGCGCGTGCCCATCGTGCACGCCATCGAGGAGGACGACTTCTCGCGCTGCGGCGGCGACGTCTACGCCCGCGGACACGTGCGCACGCTCGCACGGGCCGTCGGGCTGGACCCGTCCGCCCTGGTCGCGCAGTACGACGCGGAGAACGGCGGCCGCCCCGCCCCCACCCCGGCCGGCCCCATGTTCGAGGCGGAGCGCATCCGCCCCGAGCGGCGCCGGCCCAACTGGACCGCCGCCATGGTCGCCGCGATCGTCGCGGTGGTCGGCTTCGTCGGCTTCACCCTCTTCGGCCGCGGCGACGGCGGCGGCACCCAGCACGTGGCCGAAGGTCCCGCCCCGTCCCGCTCCGCCCCCCAGGCCCCCAAGCCGGTGAAGCCCAAGCCGACGCCGGCCGCCTCCGACAGCGCGATCGCGGCCGTCCCCCGGGACAAGGTCACGGTCAAGCTCACCGCCGTCGACGACAAGAGCTGGATCTCGGCGAAGGCCCGGGACGGCAAGCTCCTCTTCGACGGACTGCTCCTCAAGGGCGACACCAAGACCTTCCAGGACGACGAGCGGCTCGACCTGATCCTCGGCAACGCCGGCGCGATCGAGCTCTTCGTCAACGGCAAGAAGGTCGAGGACGAGTTCGCCACCGGCCAGGTCGAACGGCTGTCCTACACGAAGGGTGATCCGCAGGTGGGCTGAGCCCGCCCCGGCCGCGCCCGCCCGCTCCGTCTCGCCCGGTCCCGGAGCGAGCCCGGTACCGGACCGTGACCGGCCCGGACCCCATCCGTCGCAGGCCCCGCCCGTACCCCCGGCCACCGGGGGCACGGGCGGGGCCTGCGACGGTCGGGACGGGGTGCCGGACCTGCGCGCGGGAGGGGCTCCGGGGACGAAGTAGTCTTGAGTCCATGCCCGAACGCCGTACCGTCGCCCTTGTCACTCTTGGCTGCGCCCGTAACGAGGTGGACTCGGAGGAGCTCGCAGGCCGCCTGGCAGCGGACGGCTGGCACCTCGTCGAGGACGCCGCGGACGCCGATGTCGCCGTCGTCAACACCTGCGGCTTCGTCGAGGCCGCGAAGAAGGACTCCGTCGACGCCCTGCTCGAAGCGAACGACCTGAAGGACCACGGCAGGACCCAGGCCGTCGTGGCCGTCGGCTGCATGGCCGAGCGGTACGGCAAGGAGCTCGCCGAGGCCCTGCCCGAGGCGGACGGAGTGCTCGGCTTCGACGACTACGCCGACATCTCCGACCGCCTCCAGACGATCCTCAGCGGCGGCGTCCACGCCTCGCACACCCCGCGCGACCGGCGCAAGCTGCTGCCGCTCAGCCCCGTGGAGCGCCAGGGCGCCGCCACGGCCGTCGCCCTGCCGGGCCACGGGGCCGCCGGGTCCGCCACCGAGGCGCCCGAGGCCCCCGCCGACCTGCCCGAGGGCATCGCGCCCGCCTCCGGTCCGCGCGCGCCGCTGCGCCGCCGCCTGGACACCAGCCCCGTCGCCTCCGTGAAGCTGGCCTCGGGATGCGACCGCCGCTGCTCGTTCTGCGCGATCCCGTCGTTCCGCGGCTCCTTCGTCTCGCGGCGCCCCAGCGACGTGCTGGGCGAGACCCGCTGGCTCGCCGAGCAGGGCGTCAAGGAGATCATGCTGGTCTCCGAGAACAACACCTCGTACGGCAAGGACCTCGGCGACATCCGCCTCCTGGAGACGCTGCTGCCGGAGCTCGCCGCCGTCGACGGCATCGAGCGCGTCCGCGTCAGCTACCTCCAGCCGGCCGAGATGCGCCCGGGCCTCATCGACGTGCTGACCTCCACCGAGAAGGTCGTGCCCTACTTCGACCTGTCGTTCCAGCACTCCGCCCCCGCCGTGCTGCGCGCCATGCGGCGCTTCGGCGACACCGACCGGTTCCTGGAGCTGCTGGACACCATCCGCGGCAAGGCGCCGCAGGCCGGCGTGCGGTCGAACTTCATCGTCGGCTTCCCCGGCGAGACCGAGGCCGACTTCGCCGAGCTGGAGCGTTTCCTCGTCCACGCCCGCCTCGACGCCGTCGGCGTCTTCGGCTACTCCGACGAGGACGGCACCGAGGCCGCGTCGTACGACGCCAGGCTGGACCAGGAGGTCGTGGACGAGCGCCTCGCCCACCTGTCCCGGCTCGCCGAGGAGCTCACCGCCCAGCGCGCGGAGGAGCGGATCGGAGAGACCCTGGAGGTACTGGTCGAGTCGGTCGAGACCGAGGACGTCGACGAGGACGAGTACGCCGGGGCCGGCCGTGCGGCGCACCAGGCGCCCGAGACGGACGGCCAGGTGCTCTTCGCCCGGGGCGACGGACTCGCCGTGGGCCGTATCGTCAAGGCCGAGGTCGTCGGCACGGAAGGCGTCGACCTGGTGGCCGAGGTAGTCGAGGAGGCGGGCAGATGACCGGAGTCCCGGCGTCCGCCACAGGCGGCTCGGGGAGGAGGGCACCCGGCGGGAAGCTGGGAGCGGCGGCCGTGAACCAGGCCAGCCTGTGGAACATCGCCAACATCCTGACCATGATCCGGCTGGTGCTCGTCCCGGCGTTCGTGGTGCTGCTGCTCCAGGACGGCGGGTACGACCCCGCATGGCGCGCGTGGGCCTGGGCGGCGTTCGCCGTCGCCATGATCACGGACATCTTCGACGGGCACCTGGCCCGTACGTACAACCTCGTGACGGACTTCGGGAAGATCGCCGATCCGATCGCGGACAAGGCGATCATGGCGGCCGGGCTCATCTGCCTGTCCGGCCTCGGCGACCTGCCCTGGTGGGTGACCGGGGTGATCCTCTTCCGCGAGCTGGGCATCACGCTGCTGCGGTTCTGGGTCATCCGGCACGGGGTCATCCCGGCCAGCCGCGGCGGCAAGGTGAAGACGCTCGCCCAAGGCGCCGCGGTGGGCATGTACGTCCTGGCGCTCACCGGCCCGCTGGCCACCCTCCGCTGGTGGGTGATGGCCCTCGCCGTGGTCCTGACGCTCGTCACGGGCCTCGACTACGTGCGCCAGGCCGTCGTCCTGCGGCGCCGGGGGCTGGCCGCCGAGCGGGCCCTCGCGAGTGCCGTGCCGGTGGAACCCGCGGGTACGGCCGGGCCCGCCGCCTCCGTCGAACCCGCCGGGTCCGCCGGTCCGGCCGCGCCCACTGCTGTCCCTGACCCCGCTGCGTCCGCCCGTCTCGCGGATCCTGCGGATCCCGCCGGCCCGGCTGCCTCCGCCGGACCCGCCGGACCCGCCGCGTCGAGTGCTCCGGAGCCGCCCCGGTGAGACGGGCGGTACGCGAAGGAGAGCCGGCACGGGCCGCGGCCGGGCGCCCGGCCGACGGTCCGGGGACGGCCTCCGCGGCGGCGCGCGTCCTGGGTCTGCTCGCCGAGCGTGACGAGAGCCTCGCCGTGGCGGAGTCACTCACGGGTGGTCTCGTGGCCGCCGAGCTGACGGCGGTACCCGGGGCCTCCCGCACCTTCCGCGGGTCCGTCACGGCCTACGCGACCCCGCTGAAGCGGGATCTGCTGGACGTCGACGCCGGGCTGCTGGAGCGGCGCGGCGCGGTCGACGCGGACGTGGCACTGCAGATGGCGCGGGGTGTCCGCAGTCGGCTGGGCGCCTGCTGGGGGGCCGCCACCACGGGCGTGGCAGGCCCGGAACCGCAGGACGGGCAGCCCGTGGGCACGGTGTTCGTCGCCGTCTGGGGACCGCCCGACAGCACCGCCGGGACCGGGAAAGTGGCCGCACTGAGGTTGAACGGCGACCGTGCGGAAATCCGTAGGGAGAGCGTACGGAGCGTGCTGGAGCTCCTCATGGGCGAACTCTCGGAGAATGCGCGGGCAAAGGATACGGAACAGAACGGGGAGAATTGATGTTTGCAGCCCTGAGTGAACACGACATCGCTCCCCGCACGGCCGCAGCACGAGGCGGTACGGTGGGGCGTGAAGGATGCGGCTACGCGGTCCGAGGAGGGAGCCACCGATGATTCTGCTCCGTCGCCTGCTGGGTGACGTGCTGCGTCGGCAGCGCCAGCGCCAGGGCCGTACTCTGCGCGAAGTCTCCTCGTCCGCCCGAGTATCGCTCGGCTATCTTTCCGAGGTGGAGCGGGGGCAGAAGGAGGCTTCCTCCGAGCTGCTCTCCGCTATCTGCGACGCGCTGGACGTACGGATGTCCGAGCTCATGCGAGAGGTGAGCGACGAGCTGTCGCTGGCGGAGCTGGCGGAATCGGCAGCGGCGAGTGAGCCGGTGCCCGCGCCAGTACGTCCGATGCTCAATTCTGTGTCCGTGACGTCGGTGGCGGGTGTGCCGACGGAGCGGGTGACCATCAAGGCACCCGCCGAGGCGGTCGACGTCGTCGCCGCCTGAGACCCCGATCCCGCCCGGACCAGTCCGGATTCGCAGGATCGACGTTTGAAGCCAGGCCCTGGTCGGTACCCGAGGTACTGACCGGGGCCTTCGCTTTGCATCCTTTGCAGCGAATGCCTGTTTTGTGCACTGTGTGTCATGGTGAACGTGCGCACGGAATGGAGGATTCGCATGGCTGTCGTCAAGAGTTCGCTGTCCGAGGCCGACCGCAAGGTGGTCGGTGAAGCCCTGCAGGGCGCGCTGGTGGACCTCGTCGACCTGTCGCTTGTCGCGAAGCAGGTCCACTGGAACGTCGTCGGCCCGCGTTTCCGGTCGATCCACCTGCAGCTGGACGAGGTCGTGACGACCGCGCGGACCCACTCCGACGTCATGGCCGAGCGCGCGTCCGCCCTGGGCATCAACCCCGACGGCCGGGCCGCCACCGTCGCCTCGGGCAGCGCCATCGCGTCCGTCCCGACCGGCTGGATCCAGGACGGCGACGCCGTGCGGATCCTGGTGGACGCCCTCGTCACCGTCATCGAGCGCATGCGTGAGCGCATCACCGTGACCGAGGAGCCCGACCCGATCACCCAGGACCTGCTGATCGGACTGACGGGCGAGCTGGAGAAGCACGCGTGGATGTTCCAGGCCGAGAACGCCTGATGCGCACCACCAGGGCAGGGAGCCGTCCCGCCGCGGGCGCCCCGGGCACGACGCCCGGGGCGCCGCGCCGCGGGGTCGCGGCACCGCGAGCGGGGCACGGGGCGCCGGACGCGCCGGTGATCGCTCCGGTGCGCCCTGCCGCCTGGTGATCGGCCCGGTCTAGCGTCGACCGGAGGAGGCGGCCATGGTAGGGCGACGGGTCCCGCTGCCGGCGCTCGCGTCGGCGCTCGTACTGGGCGGGCTGTGGTGGTGGGCGGTGCTGCGCCTGGCCCTCGTACCGGAACAGGTCGGGATCGTCGAACAGGCCGCCGCGGCGAGCGGCTGGGGCCTGAGCCTGCTGCCCGTGCACGTCACCGCCGCGCCCGGCGCCGCCCGCGGAGCCGGACGGCGCCCCCGCTGGCGGACCCTCGTGCGGGAGTCGTTCCCCGAGGCCCTGCGCGGCGTCGTGTGGGACGTCGTACGGGCCCTCGGCCGAGGAGGACCGCGGCGGGCGCGCGAGGAGCGGAGCGAGGGCCCGGGAGGTCCGGAGGGCCTGGAGGGGCCGGGGGTCCGGGAGCTTCGCCGGGAACGCGGAGAGCCGGTGGGCGCCCTGGGTGAGGCCGTCGAGCGGCCTGATGAGCGCCGAGCCGGCCACGGGGACGGCGGGTAGCGAGGAACGGCCGTGGTCGGCGCCGCGATCGACGGTGTGGCGCCGCGTCAGCGGTGGCCGGGCGGGGCTCCGCCAGGCCGGTGGCGCCGGGTCAGTCGGTGGGCGCCGGGCCGGTCTGGCAGCCGGGGCACCAGTAGGAGACGCGGTCGCGCGGATCGTCGTCCGCGCCGTGCTTGCGGATCGGGGTCCCGCACCGGTAACAGGAGCGGCGCAGCCGACCGTAGACGTACAGGCGGCGGTCGGGCCGGTCGCCCGGCATGGTCCGGCGGTCGAAGCGGTGCTTGTTCGCCTCCAGGAGGCGGTGCGCCGTCGCGACGAGCCGCTCGGGCACGCCGGTCTCCAGCTCCCCGACGGGCAGCCACGGCGTCACCCGCGCCAGCCAGGCGAGCTCGCACTTGTAGACGTTGCCGATGCCGGCGAGGTTGCGCTGGTCGAGCAGCGCTTCACCGAGCGGGCGCGCCGGGTCCGCGACGACACGGCGCACCGCCTCCTCGAAGTCCCAGTCCGGGCCCAGCAGGTCCGGCCCGAGGTGGCCGACGACGGTCGGCTCGTCCACCGTCCGCAGCAGGTCCAGCACCGGCAGCCGGTAGCCGACCGCGGTCTGCTCGGCGGTGCCCAGGACCGCGCGGATCTGGTGGTCGGGACCGCCGCGCCAGCGCTCGCCCGCCGTGAACAGCCGCCAGGAGCCGTCCATCCGCAGGTGCGAGTGGAGGGTCAGGCCCCCCTCGATCCGCGTCAGCAGGTGCTTGCCGCGCGAGGTGACGTCGACGACCGTGCGCCCGGTGAGGTCCACCGTCGCCAGCTTCGGCACCCGCAGGTCCGACCGGGTCAGCAGGCGGCCGGCGAGGGCGCCGTGGAGGCGGTGGGCGGTGAGCCAGATCGTGTCTCCTTCGGGCATGGGTCCATGATGCTCGGGCCCGGCCCGTCCACACCCGTACGCGGCGCGTCCGCGTCGCGGTCCGTTCCCCGCCGGCAGGTCGGCGCCACGCCTTCGCGACGTCTCCACGTCCCTACGAGTACGGGCCCGCCAGGCTTCGGTCCGCAGGCGAGGCGTACGGGGCCCGCCGGACACGCACGCGCCCGTACGAGGCCCGCTACGCGCGCAGGCGCAGACCTCGCGGCGTCGCGTGGAAGCCCGCCGCCTCCAGGGCGCGGGAGAGCGGGGAGGTCAGGGCGGCCGTGCCGTTGATCCGCTCCACCGTGACCGTGCCCAGCGCGCCGGCGCGGGCGGCCGCGGCGAGCTCGCCCGCCGCGGCCTGCAGGGCGGGTGCGTCCGGATCGGTGGCCCACGACAGCAGCGTCTTGCCGCCGCGCTCCACGTACAGCGTCAGCTCGCCGTCGACCAGCACCACCAGGGAGCCGGCCTTGCGGCCCGGCTTGTGCGAGGCGCCGTCCGGCGGCTCCGGCCAGGACAGGGCGGCGCCGTACGCGTTGGCCGGGTCGGCGGCGGCGAGCACCACCGCCTGCGGGGCGGTGGTGCCGTCGGCGCGGTCCCGGGCCGCCGCGGCGGCCCGCAGCCGGTCCACGGCACCGTCCATGGCGAACTGTGCGGCGCCCAGGCCCTCCACGACGTACCCGCGCCGGGCCTGGCCGCTGTCCTCGAACACGGACAGGACCCGGTACGTGGCGGAGAAGCCGCCCTCGACGCCCTCGGCGGCCACCGCTCCGCGCGTGACGACGCCGTGCCGGTCGAGCAGGGTGCGGGCCAGGGCGTGGGCGCGGTGCGTGGGCTCCGGCTCGGTGGGCGGCAGCAGGGACCAGCGGCCGCTCACCGTGGGCGGGCCGGAGCGGGACGCGGTCCGGGCCGCCGCCGTGAGCGTGCCGTACCGGCCGCGGGGGACCGGGCGTCGCGCGCGGTGCGCCGTGGAACCCGCCGTGCGGCCCGAGCCGAGCATGGCGCGCAGCGGGGCCAGGGTGTCGTTGGTCAGCCGTCCCGACCAGGCCAGGTCCCACACGGCGTCGGCCAGGGCGGGGTCCGTGGCCTCCGGGTGCGTGGTGGCGCGGACCTGGTCGGCGATCTGGCGGAAGAACAGCCCGTACCCGCCGGACAGGGCCGTGAGCACCGACTCGTGCAGCGCGGTCAGCTCCAGCGGGTGGGGCGGCGGGAGGAGCAGGGGCGCGGCGTCGGCGAGGTACAACGACACCCAGCCGTCCTTGCCGGGCAGGGCGCCCGCGCCCGCCCAGACGACCTCGCCGGTGGTCGTGAGCTCGTCGAGGAGGGTGGGGCTGTAGTCGCGGACGCGGGACGGCAGGACCAGCCGCTCCAGCGCCGACGCGGGCACGGGGGCACCCTGCAACTGCTCGACCGCCCGGGCCAGGCCGTCGAGGCCGCGCAGGCTGCTGCCGCCCACGTGCTGCCACTGGGGCAGGAACGTGGCGAGGGCGGCGGGCGCCACCGGCTCCAGCTCCTGGCGCAGCGCGGCCAGGGAGCGGCGCCGCAGCCGGCGCAGGACGGTGGCGTCGCACCACTCCTGGCCGATGCCGGAGGGGTGGAACTCGCCCTGTACGACGCGGCCGCCCGCGGCGAGCCGGTGCAGGGCCCCGTCGGTGACGGCCGTGCCGAGGCCGAACCGCGCGGCGGCGTCCGCGGAGGTGAACGGGCCGTGCGTGCGGGCGAAGCGCGCCAGGAGGTCGCCGAGCGGGTCCTTCACCGGTTCGGTGAACGCCTCGGGGACACCGACCGGCAGGGCCGTGCCGAGAGCGTCACGCAGCCGTCCCGCGTCCTCCACGGCGGCCCAGTGGTCGGCGCCCGCGATCCGCACCCGGATCGTCCGGCGGGTCGCCGCGAGCTCCTGCGCCCACGCCGGGTCGGCGCCCCGCTCGGTCAGCTCGGCGTCGGTGAGCGGGCCCAGTACGCGCAGGGCGTCCGCGACCGCCTCGGCGTCCTTCAGTCGCCGGTCGTCCGTGCGCCACCGCAACTCCCGCTCCAGCTCGGCCAGGACCTCGGGGTCGAGCAACTCGCGCAGCTCCGCCTGGCCCAGCAGCTCCGACAGCAGCCGCGAGTCGAGCGACAGGGCGGCGGCGCGGCGCTCGGCGAGCGGCGAGTCGCCCTCGTACAGGAACTGCGCCACGTAGCCGAAGAGGAGCGAGCGGGCGAACGGCGACGGCTCGGGCGTCGTCACCTCCACCAGCCGCACGCGCCGCGCCTCCAGGTCGCCCATCAGCTCCTTCAGGCCCGGCACGTCGAACACGTCCTGCAGGCACTCGCGGACGGCCTCCAGGACGATGGGGAACGAACCGAACTCGCTCGCGACCTCCAGGAGCTGCGCCGCGCGCTGGCGCTGCTGCCACAGGGGCGTGCGCCGGCCCGGGGTGCGCCGGGGGAGCAGCAGCGCACGGGCCGCGCACTCCCGGAAGCGGGACGCGAACAGCGCCGAACCGCCGACCTGTTCGGTGACGATCCGGTCGACCTCGGCGCTGTCGAACACGACGTCGCTGGCGCCGATCGGGGACTGCTCGCTGTCGTACTCCGGTCCGCCGCCCGGCGCGGCCGGCGCGGCCGGGTCCTGGTCGAGGAAGTCCAGGCCCATCAGGTCGGCGTCCGGCAGGCGCAGCACGATGCCGTCGTCGGCGTGCATGACCTGCGCGTCCATGCCGTACCGCTCGGCGAGGCGGGCGCCGAGCGCGAGCGCCCACGGGGCGTGCACCTGCGCTCCGAACGGCGAGTGCACGACGACGCGCCAGTCACCCAGCTCGTCACGGAACCGCTCCACCAGGATCGTCCGGTCGTCGGGGACGTGCCCGCAGGCGCGGCGCTGCTCGTCGAGGTATCCCAGGACGTTCTCCGAGGCCCACGCGTCGAGCCCCGCGGCGGTCAGCCGCAGTCGCGCGTCCTGTGGCGTCAGCGAGCCGATCTCCCGCAGGAACGCCCCGAGGGCGCGGCCCAGTTCGAGCGGGCGGCCCAGCTGGTCGCCCTTCCAGAACGGCAGCCGGCCCGGCACGCCCGGCGCGGGCGACACCAGCACCCGGTCGCGGGTGATGTCCTCGATCCGCCACGACGACGTGCCGAGCGTGAACACGTCACCGACGCGCGACTCGTACACCATCTCCTCGTCGAGCTCACCGACGCGGCCACCGCCCCGCTTGGGATCGGCGCCGGCCAGGAACACGCCGAACAGGCCCCGATCGGGGATGGTGCCACCGGAGGTGACGGCGAGCCGCTGGGCGCCGGGGCGCCCGGTGATCGCACCGGTGATCCGGTCCCACACCACGCGCGGCCGCAGCTCCGCGAACGCGTCGGACGGGTAACGGCCGGCGAGCATGTCCAGGACGGCCGTGAACGCCGACTCGGGCAGCGAGGCGAACGGGGCGGCCCGCCGCACCAGGGCCAGTAGGTCGTCGTAGCTCCACGTGTCCAGCGCGACCATCGCGACCAGCTGCTGGGCGAGCACGTCCAGCGGGTTGGCGGGGACGCGCAGCGACTCGATGGCGCCCTGGCGCATCCGCTCCGTCACCACGGCCGACTGCACCAGGTCGCCCCGGTACTTCGGGAACACCACACCCCGCGACACGGCGCCCACCTGGTGCCCGGCCCGGCCCACGCGCTGCAGCCCGGACGCGACCGACGGCGGTGACTCCACCTGGACGACGAGGTCGACCGCGCCCATGTCGATGCCCAGCTCCAGACTGGACGTCGCCACCACCGCCGGCAGCCGGCCGGCCTTCAGGTCCTCCTCGACCAGGGCCCGCTGCTCCTTGGAGACCGAGCCGTGGTGCGCCCGCGCCAGCAGCGCGGGAGCGCCCTTCGCGGCACCGGACTGGGCCATCAGCTCCGCCGGGGAGGCGTCGGCGGGCAACGGCTCGCCCGTCGCCCGCTCGTACGCGATCTCGTTGAGCCGATTGCACAGGCGCTCCGCGAGCCGCCGCGAATTGGCGAAGACGATCGTCGAGCGGTGCGCCTGGACGAGGTCCGCGATCCGCTCCTCCACGTGCGGCCAGATGGACGCCTTCTCGGCGGGCCCGCCCCCGCCCCCGCTGTCGGCGGCGGGGGCGCCGCCGAGTTCGCCCAGGTCCTCGACGGGCACCACCACGGACAGGTCGAACTCCTTGCCCGAGGGGGGCTGGACCACCTCGACCCGCCGCTGCGGCGACAGGAACCGCGCGATCTCGTCCACCGGCCGGACCGTCGCCGACAGGCCGATGCGGCGCGCGGGGCGGGGCAGGAGCTCGTCCAGCCGCTCCAGGGAGAGCGCGAGGTGGGCGCCGCGCTTGGTGCCGGCGACGGCGTGCACCTCGTCGAGGATGACGGTCTCCACGCCCGCCAGCGCGTCCCGGGTGGCCGAGGTGAGCATGAGGAAGAGCGACTCGGGCGTGGTGATCAGGATGTCCGGAGGGCGCGTCGCCAGCGAGCGCCGCTCGGCGGCCGGGGTGTCGCCCGAGCGGATGCCGACCCGCACCTCCGGCTCCGGCAGCCCCCGCCGCACGGCCTCCTGCCGGATGCCCGTCAGCGGACTGCGGAGGTTCCGCTCGACGTCGACGGCGAGGGCCTTGAGCGGTGACACGTACAGGACGCGGCAGCGCTTCTTCGCGTCGGCGGGCGGCGGCGTCGACGCGAGCCGGTCCAGGGCCGCCAGGAAGGCGGCGAGCGTCTTGCCGGAGCCGGTCGGCGCCACGACCAGCACGTCCGACCCGGCGCCGATCGCCCGCCAGGCGCCCTCCTGGGCGGGCGTGGGCGCGTCGAACGCCCCCGTGAACCAGCCGCGGGTCGCGGGGGAGAAGGAGTCGAGTGCGGTCCCGGCCATGCCCACCATCGTGCACCGCGCCACTGACAAAGGCCGTCCACGCGGCGGACACGCAGGTCAGGAAGGGTGGGCCGGGACGCAGAATGGAGTCATGGGGAGCAATCAGGGCGGCGACCGGACCGACGAGTGGGCCAGGCACTGGCAGTACCCGGGCGTGCCCGGGCTCGACCTGCTGCGCGCCCGCTACGTCCGCCACTCCTTCTCCCGCCACAGCCACGAGGGGTACGTCCTCGGCGCGGTCCGCCGGGGCGTCGAGGACGTGGTGCTGCCGGACGGCACGATCCAGGCCCGCCCCGGCACGGTCGTGATGATCAACCCGGAGGTGCCGCACTCCGCGCACGCCGGGGTGCCCGAAGGCTGGTCGTACGCGACGCTCTACCCCTCGTCGCGGCTGGTCGCGGGCATCGCCGAGGAGGAGACCACCCTGCGCGGCACCGTCGCGTTCGCCGAGACGATCGTCGAGGACGAGAGCACGGCGCGGCTGGTCCGGGCCGTGCACCGGGCGGCCGAGGAGGGCAACGCCCTGGCCGCCGACACCGTCCTGCGCGTCGCCGTCGCCCGACTCCTGCGCCGCCACGGCCGCAGCGCCCCGCCCCGCACGCCCCTCGTCGCCGGGGCCCGCGCCGCCGCCACCGCGCGCGAGGTGCTCCTCGACCGCATGGCCGCGCCGCCCTCCCTGGAGGAGCTCGCCCGGGAGCTGGACACCAGCCCCTTCGCGCTGCTGCGGGCCTTCAAGGCGGCGTACGGGATGCCACCCCACACATGGCTCACCAACGCGCGCGTACGGGCCGCCCGCCGCCTCCTGGAGGACGGTACGGCACCCGCCGCGGCGGCCGCGGTGGTCGGTTTCAGCGACCAGCCGCACCTGAACCGGCACTTCACCCGCATCGTGGGGGTGCCGCCCGGCGCGTACCAGCGTGAGCGTGCAAGAACGTACAAGACCGGTCGGCAGGGGCCGCCGTAGCGTCCCGGGCGTGGCAGAACGAAACACATCAGCAGCACGTCGCGCCGGTCCGCCCGGCGCACCGCCCGCCGGGCCGAGCGGTGCGGAGCCGCGTGCGGTCGAGCCGCTTGCCATGGGGCCGGACACGGTGGGCTCGCGTGGCGTGGGGCCCGACGCGGTGGGCTCGCGTGGGGTCGGCTCGGACGTGGTGGAGCCGGAGACGGGGAAGCCGGGCAGGGCCGTCGTGCGGGACTCCCTCGGTGTGGGCGTCGCCGTCGGACTCTCCGGCTTCGCCTTCGGCGTGACCTCGGTCGGCGCGGGCCTCGACCTCCTCCAGACCTGTGCCCTGAGCCTGCTCGTCTTCACCGGCGCCTCGCAGTTCGCCCTCGTCGGCGCGCTCGCCGCCGGCGGCAACCCCTTCACCGCCGCCGCGGGAGCCTTCTTCCTCGGCGCGCGCAACGCCTTCTACGGACTGCGCCTGTCGCAGCTGCTGGCGCTCCCGCGCGCGGTGCGCCCGTTCGCCGCACACTGGGTGATCGACGAGACCGCCGCGGTGTCCCTCGCCCAGCCGGACCGCCGCGCCGCGCGGATCGGCTTCACGGTCACCGGCCTGACCCTCTACGTGCTGTGGAACCTCACCACGCTCCTCGGCGCGCTCGGCGCCGAGGCCATCGGCGACACCGCCGTCTGGGGCCTGGACGCGGCCGGGCCCGCGGTCTTCCTCGCCCTGCTCGCCCCCATGCTGCGGACGGCCACGGAGCGGGCCGTCGCCGGACTCGCGGTCCTCCTCGGGCTCGGCTTCCTGCCGGTGCTGCCCGCCGGGGTGCCCGTGCTCGTGGCGGCGCTGGCAGCACCCGCCGTGCTGTGGCTCAAGGGACGCGGGGAGGCCGGACGATGAGCGGGACCGGGATCTGGCTCGCGATCGGCCTGACGGCCGTCGGCTGCTACCTGCTCAAGCTCGGCGGACTGCTGGTGCCGGCCGAGACCCTGGAGCGCCCGCTGGTACGGCGCCTGTCGGGGCTGCTGCCGGTGGCCCTGCTCGCCGCGCTCACCGCCCAGCAGACGTTCGCCTCCGGGGGTGCGCTGGTCCTCGACGCGCGGGCGGCCGGTATCGCGGCGGCCGCCCTCGCCCTGCTGCTGCGCGCGCCGTTCCTGGTGGTCGTCGCCGCGGCCGTGGTGGTGACGGCGGGGGTCCGGGCGCTGGGCGCCTGACCGCCCGCGCCGCGCGGTGCCGACCGTGCCGGTCGGGCATGCCGTGCCGACCCGGTACGGCACGCCACGGGGCGGCCGGGCTCGTGCCGGTGCCGGCACCGGTCAGTCGACGGTGCGGCCGTGGGCCCGCAGGGTGCGCAGGGCTTCGATCGTGACGGCCGGGCGGGCTTCCAGGGCCGTACCGGGGGCCCACTGGCGCCAGGTGACCGGCCAGCCGCCGTCTTCGTCCTGCCGGGCCGCCAGGTGGTCCAGGGAGCGGGCCATCTCCGCGTCGGTGAACCAGCCCCGGGCGAAGGAGTCCGGCACGCGCGCGTAGTCGTGCGGGAAGTGGTGCTCGCCCGGCGCGTACCCGGGTGCCGTCGGGTACGCGTCGACGCGGTCCGGCTCCAGCACCGCGAGCCGCCGCTCCCGCACCACGCGCCCGAGCCGGTCCGCCGCGGCCTCGGCCCGGGTGCGGTCGGGGACGCCGTCGAGGAACGCCACGGCCGCCTCCACCTCGTACGGGTGGGACCGCCCCTCCTCGATGATCGAACCCACCGCCGCCCAGCAGAAGTCGGTCGCCCGGAACAGCCACGCGTGCCACACCTGGTTGCGGTGGAGCAGCCCCACCACGGGGCCCGTGGCCAGCAGGTCGCTGGGCGGGTCGTCGACGACCGGGACGAACGGCGCGACGGGATGGCCACGGACGGACGGGTGGACGGCGGGCAGCGCCCCGTCGTACGTCGACACGGAGGTCAGGTACCGGCAGACGCGCTCCACGCGCCGCCCGCCGCACCGGCCGATCGAGTCGAGGATCCGCAGCGCGTGGGCGGTGTGCAGCGGTTGGCTGACCGGCCCCCGTACGTCCGGTTCCAGGGCGTACCCGTAGCCGCCGTCGTCGTTGGCGTACGGGGCGAGGGCGGTCTCGACGGCGTCTGCGCCCCCACCGAGGAAGTGGTAGGCGAACCGGCGCTGTTCGAGCACGCGAGCCGTGAGCCAGATGAACCGCTCGGCCCGCGCAAGGGGAGTTCCAGCCATGTGTCGACCCATGTCCCGACCGTAGGGCGTGAACGGCTGCCGTCGGGGCGCGGGGACCGGGCAGCACTCTCAGGAGCGCGATACTGGACGCATGCGGTTGACGATTTTCTGGGAGCGGATGGCGGACCACTTCGGCGCGGCGTACGCCGAGTCCTTCGCCCGCGACCACGTGATGTCCGAACTGGGCGGCCGGACGGTGTACGAGGCGCTGGACGCCGGCTGGGAGGCGAAGGACGTGTGGCGCGCCGTGTGCGCGGCCGTGGGCGTCCCCGCCGACAAGCGCTGACCGGAGCTCCGGCGTCCGGTCCGCCCCCGGACCCCACCGGGCCCCCGGCCCCGGGCCACGGTGGCCGGTCCCCGGTCCCGGGCCCCCGGCCGTCCGGCCGGCCCGGGTCCGTCCGTCGGTCGCCGGTACGTCCACCAGCCGTCCACCAGCCGTCCGCCGACCGTCCGTGGCCGGTTGTCCACAGGGCCACGGCGGGTTGTCGCAGCGGTGAGCGACACTTGCCCCGTGGCCCCGACTGACGAGACCCAGAACCCCAGCCCCGACCCCGAACCGTCCTCCCACGGGGCTCCCCGACCCGATCCCACCGTCGCCCCCGCCACCGGCCCGGCTGCCACCCCGGGGGCAGCGGCCCCCACGGCCGCCGACGACCCCGCGGCCGCCGGTGCCGGCGGGACCAAGACCGTGCGGGGCGCGGCCTCACCGGCCCCCGCGGCGGCCGGTACGACGGCCGGCGCCGGGAGCACCGGTGCCCCGGCCGGCTCGGCGGGTCCGACCGGGGCACCGGTGCTCCCGGCGCGCATGCCCCGCTGGCTGCCCCGCGCCATGGTGCTCGCGCTGGCCCTCTACGCCTGCTTCCAGTTGGGCAGCTGGGCCTTCCACCAGCTCATCGGGCTGCTCGTCAACATCCTGATCGCGTTCTTCCTCGCCCTCGCGGTCGAGCCCGCCGTGGGCCGCATGGCGGCCCGGGGGATGCGCCGGGGCCTGGCCACGATGCTGGTGTTCCTGGGCGTCCTCGTGGTGGGCGTGGGCTTCGTCGTCCTGCTGGGGTCGATGCTCGCGGGCCAGATCGTCAGCATGGTCGACGACCTGCCCAAGTACCTCGACTCGTTGATCAACTGGAGCAACCAGACCTTCGACACCAAGCTGTCCAGGGTCGCCGTCCAGGACAGCCTGTTGCGCTCGGAGTGGCTGCGGAAGTACGTGGAGAACAGCGCGAGCGGTGTGCTGGACGTCTCCACCACCGTCCTCGGGGGCCTCTTCAAGCTCCTGACGATCTTCCTGTTCTCGTTCTACTTCGCCGCCGACGGTCCCCGGCTGCGCCGCGCCCTGTGCTCCGTGCTGCCCCCGGCGAAGCAGGCGGAGGTCCTGCGCGCCTGGGAGATCGCCGTCGACAAGACCGGCGGCTACATCTACTCGCGCGGGCTGATGGCGCTCTTCTCCGGCCTGGCCCACTTCGTCCTGCTGGAGTTCCTCGGCGTGCCCTACGCGCCGGCGCTCGCCGTGTGGGTCGGCCTCGTCTCGCAGTTCCTGCCGACCATCGGCACATACCTGGCGGGCGCCCTGCCGATGCTCATCGCGTTCACCGTCGCCCCCTGGTACGCCCTGTGGGTGCTGGCGTTCGTCGTCGTGTACCAGCAGTTCGAGAACTACCTGCTGCAGCCGAAGCTCACCGCGAGGACCGTGGACATCCACCCGGCGGTCGCCTTCGGCTCCGTCGTGGCGGGCACCGCGCTCCTGGGGGCCGTCGGCGCGCTGATCGCGATCCCCGCGGTCGCCACCCTGCAGGCGTTCCTCGGCGCCTACGTCAAGCGGTATGCCGTGACGGAGGACCCGCGTGTCCACGGGCACCGCAGGCACGGCGAGATGGTCCTCGCCCGGGTGCAGCGGGCGCTGCGCGCCAGCGGCCGGGACGGGACGCCGCCGGGCGGCGCCTGACCGGCGCCGCCGCCCGCGGAGCGGTCCACCGGCGTCACAGGTACGACGGCCCGGTCACGCGCCGGCGGAAGGCGTGCCAGGTCCACGCCTGGACGGCGACGAGCAGCGGCGTGACCACGAGCAGGGCGGGGACGAGCAGGGCGAGGGTGGCGCCGTCCGCCGCCGACCGGGCCAGCGGCAGCGACGACCCGGCGGCCACCGGCAGCGCCGCCATGAGGACGGCCGTGAGCGCGAACGACTGCCAGGGACGGGTCCGCCCGACGAGCCGCCGGGCCCGTTCGAACGGCGGGCCGGTCAGGCGGACGGCCGCGAAGCCGGCCCCGTGCGCCGCGAACAGCGCGGCCACGGCGAGGGCCGCGACCAGCGCCGCCGCGCCGCTCGCGGGCACGTGGGGCGTACCGGCGAGCAGCCCGGCCAGCAGCCGGCCCCAGGACAAGGCCACCACCCAGCTGCCGCACACCGTGGCGCCGTCGCACACGGCCCGCCAGACGGGCCCCGCCCGGCCCGTCACGCGCCCGCGCGACCACAGCCCCGCGTCCCGGACCATCCAGCCGGCCAGCAACGGGACGACCACCGTGAACTGGCCGCTGAGCACCTCGCCCTCCAGCACCGGGAAGCAGCCGATGAACACGCCCGCAGTGGCGACCAGCCACACCTCGTTGCCGAGGAGGAACGGCGCGAAGGACGCGACGACCAGTCGGCGCTCGTCGTCCGAGCGGCCCAGGTGGGGCAGGAGCATCCCGGTGCCGATGTCCGCACCGGCGAGGACGAAGTACCCGGCGGCGTAGAAGCCGAGCAGGGTGATGGCCAGGGTGTCCACGGACAGCTCCTCGGGGTCGGGGTCAGTAGCGCGGCGCGGGCAGGGCGTCGGCGGGGTCGTCGGAGTCACCCGGACCGCCCCCGTCGCCCGGTCCATTCCCGCAGCCCGGTCCGCCCGCCCGGCCGTCCGGTCCGCCGGGGGTGCCGTCCGACCCGCCCGGTCCGCCCGCCCGGCCGTCCGACCCGCCCGGGTCGCCGTCCGGCGCCGCGCCCGCGCCGCGCTCGTCGCGGCCCAGGCCCATGTCCACCGGGCCGCGCCGGGCGAGCCGCACCAGCAGCCAGGCGTTGACGGCGGCGAGCAGCGCGAAGAGGGCGGTGAAGAGGACCAGGGAGGCGCGCATCGCGGTGGGGGAGAGGTCGGAGACCGCGTCCTCCGTCTTCAGCAGCCCGTACACCACCCACGGCTGGCGGCCCGCCTCGCGGAACACCCAGCCGCTGGTCATCGCCACGTACGGCAGGGGCACCGCGGCGATGAGCGCCACGTGCCACAGCCGAAACCGGAGTACGACCGTCCGGAAGCACGCCAGCACGAACCCGGCGAACGTGAAGTACAGCATCAGCGCGAAGACGATCAGCATCACCAGGGCGCCGCCCCGGGTCCACGCCTCCGACGGGACGTAGTCGCCCGGCCCGAAGGTCGCCGTCAACTCCGCCTGCAACCTGGCGATCTCCGCCCGGTCGCCCTCGAACACCGCCGCCTTCACCGGCTGGACCGTGGCGAGCGAGGACAGCTGGAGGCCACCGAGAACCGCCGTGGCCAACAGGGCGGGGAAGGACAGGAACACCCCGACGCGCAGGCTGCGGCCGAAGAACTCCCACTCGGCCGTCCGCCGGAACAGGTGGTAGGCGCTCACCCCCGCCATGAAGAAGCCCGCCGTGAGCAGTGCCCCGGCCGCGATGTGGCCGAAGGCCAGCAGCGCGCTCGGGTTGGTCAGCACCGCGACCGGGTCGTCGAGGACCAGCCGCCCGCCCGCCACGCGGTGTCCCACCGGGTTGTTGAGGAAGCCGTTCGTGACGAGGATCCAGTAGGCCGAGGCGTACGCGGTGAGGGTGACGATCCAGATCGCCGCGAGGTGCGCCCAGCGGCCCAGCCGGTGCCAGCCGAAGATCCACAGGCCGAGGAAGGTGGACTCGACGAAGAACGCGACGATCGTCTCCACCGCCAGCGACGCCCCGAGGACGTTGCCCGCGTGGTGCGTCAGACCGCTCCAGCTCAGCCCGAACTGGAACTCCATCACGATGCCCGTGACGATCCCGACGGCGTAGTTGACGACGTACAGCTGCCCCCAGAACCGCACCAGGCGCGCGTCCAGCGCGCGGCCCCCGACCGTCGCCTTCGTCTGCAGGCACGCGACGACGGTCGCGAGGCCCAGCGTGAGGGCGACGAACAGGAAGTGGCCGCCGGCCGTGAGCGCGAACTGCAGCCGGGCGAGGTCGAGGACTTCCGAGGCGTCTGGTTCCACACGGCCAGCCTCGGCGTACGACCCGGGCCCGGTCGTCACCCCACGGTCGTCGGTCGCCGTACCCCACGGGTTGCGCCCGGCCCCGCGCGCGTACCCCCCTGGTTGCGGCCCGGACCGGCATCCCGCGCGCGGGTGGGGTCCGCGAGCAGGACCACCGCTCTCAGGGCCCCCTGGCCCTGCCCCCCTGGCCCTTCCCGTTGCCCCTGACTCTGATCGGGGAGTACGGGTAGGGGGCGTCGAACAGGCGTCAGGCGAGCCAGCCGGGCGTGATCATCCCCGACTCGTAGGCGAGGACCACCAACTGCGCCCGGTCGCGGACGGCGAGCTTCGTCATGATCCGGCTCACGTGCGTCTTGGCGGTGGCGGGCGAGAGGACCAGTCGCCGGGCGATCTCGTCGTTCGACAGGCCGGCGCCGACCAGGCCCATGACCTCCCGCTCCCGCTCGGTCAGCGCGTTCAGCCGCGGGCTCGGATCCGGCTGCCGGGCCCGGCCCGCGAACTCGGCGATCAGGCGGCGGGTCACGGCCGGTGCGATCAGCGCGTCGCCGCGCGCCACCACGCGCACGCCGTGCAGGAGTTCCATCGGCTCGGTGTCCTTCACCAGGAAACCGGACGCCCCCGCGCGCAGCGCCCCGTACACGTGGTCGTCGACGTCGAAGGTGGTCAGGATGACCACGCGCACATCCGTCAGGCGCGGGTCACCGGTGATGCGACGCGTGGCCTCCAGGCCGTCCATGCCCGGCATCCGGATGTCCATCAGGACGACGTCCGGGCGCATCTCGTGCGCGAGGGCGACGGCCTGGTCGCCGTCCGCGGCCTCGCCCACGACCTCGATGTCCGCCTCGCCGTCGAGGATCGACCGGAACCCTGCCCGTACGAGGTTCTGGTCGTCGGCGAGCACGACGCGGATCATGCGGTCCCCCTGGTGGCGGTGTCGGTGGTGAGCGGCAGCCGGGCCGAGACCCGGAACCCCCGGTCGGTGTTGCCCACGGTGAGCTCGCCCCCGAAGGCCCTGGCGCGCTCGGCCATGCCCTGGACGCCGCTGCCCGGGGACGGCCCGTCGGGCGAGCCCCCGCCGTCGTCCTCGACGCGCAGACGCAGCTCGTCCGGGGTCCACGCCAGGGTCACCACGACGGTGCTCGCGCGGGCGTGCCGGGTCACGTTCGTCAGCGACTCCTGCACGATGCGGTACGCCGCCAGGTCCAGGGCCGGCGGCAGCGGCCGCGCGGTGCCCTCGGTGCGGGTCACGACCGTCAGCCCGGCGGCACGGGTCCGCTCGGCCAGTTCTCCGAGCCGTTCCAGTCCGGACACGGGTGCGGTCGGCGCCGGCTCGTCGGCCCGGCGCAGCGCCACGAGCGTGCCGCGCAACTCCCGCAGGGCGTCCTTGCTGGTCGCCTTGACGGCCTCCAGGGCCTCCGTGGCGGCGGGCAGCGCCTCGGCGGGACCGGGGCCCTTGGCCAGCCGGTGCAGTGCGGCGCTGGACTGGACGTTGATCAGCGAGATGCTGTGGCCGAGGACGTCGTGCACCTCGCGTGCGATGCGCAGCCGCTCCTCCGTGGCGCTCTGCCGGGCCCTGGCTTCCTGCTCCCGCTCGGCCGCCAGCGCCCGCTGCTCCACCTCGTGGAGGTACGCCAGCCGGGTGCGCTGTGCGCGGCCCACGGCGACCAGGCTGATCAACCAGCCCGCGAGCATCACGAGGGACGTGTCGTCGATCTGTCGGCGGCCGGGCCCCTGGCGGATCTCACCGACCCCGACGGCGAGCAGCGTGACGGAGGCCAGCGCGACGGCGGCGGCGAACCGGCCCTCGGCGGCGGTCGTGTACAGGGCGAGCGCGAAGGTGACCAGGAGCGGACCGTCGTACGTGCTCGTCGGGTAGTAGACCGCGCAGACGGCGAGGGTGACCGCGGCGACGGCGACGGGCGCGCGGCGCCGGAGCACGAGGGACCCGCAGCCGACCGCCACGAGCGCCCAGCCCAGCGCCGTACGGCCCGACGGCTCGCTCTCCTCACCCGCGGCCACGGAGACGGCGGTCCACCCGACGACGAAGAGGGTGACGACCGCGGTCAGTACCAGGTCGGCCGTCCTCACGGCGGGCGGCGCGATGTCCTCGGCGTCCCTCGGGGCGTCGGGCGGCGAGGCCGACCGCACGGACGTCCGAACGCGGCGGACGGGGGAGCGGAGGGGCATGCCAGGAAGGATAGGCGCCACCACGGAGGCGGCGCGGTGGTGGCGCGGGTGCGTGCCGGGGCAGGTGGTGCGGCGGTGGCACGGGGTGTGGCGGGGTAGGCGGTGCGGCGGGTGGGGGTGTCGTGGCGGGGGCACGGCGAGGCCGTGGCCGTGCCGGAGCGGCGCCCCGGCGGCTTCGTCCACAGCCGGTGTGGCTCGCTTGACACCAAAATCGAACATCCATTCTTATGGGGGCGTGGCCTGGCCCTCCGCGTCAGCGGCGGGAGGTTTTCCACAGGCCGGGAGGTCCGTCGGGGCGCGTTGTCAGTGGCAGGGGTTAGCGTCTTTGACGTGAAGCGATCGACTCAAGCAAATCGGGTGGAACCCATGGCAGGAACCGACCGCGAGAAGGCGCTCGACGCCGCGCTCGCACAGATTGAACGGCAATTCGGCAAGGGCGCCGTGATGCGCATGGGCGAGCGGTCGAACGAGCCCATCGAGGTCATCCCGACCGGCTCGACCGCGCTCGACGTCGCGCTCGGCGTCGGTGGCCTGCCGCGCGGCCGTGTGGTGGAGGTCTACGGCCCGGAGTCCTCCGGTAAGACGACCCTGACCCTGCACGCGGTGGCCAACGCGCAGAAGGCCGGCGGACAGGTCGCCTTCATCGACGCGGAGCACGCCCTCGACCCCGAGTACGCCAAGAAGCTCGGCGTCGACATCGACAACCTGATCCTGTCGCAGCCGGACAACGGCGAGCAGGCCCTGGAGATCGTCGACATGCTGGTCCGCTCCGGCGCGCTCGACCTGATCGTCATCGACTCCGTCGCCGCGCTCGTGCCGCGCGCGGAGATCGAGGGCGAGATGGGCGACTCGCACGTGGGCCTCCAGGCCCGCCTGATGAGCCAGGCCCTCCGGAAGATCACCAGCGCGCTCAACCAGTCCAAGACCACCGCGATCTTCATCAACCAGCTCCGCGAGAAGATCGGCGTGATGTTCGGCTCGCCGGAGACCACGACCGGTGGCCGCGCCCTGAAGTTCTACGCCTCGGTGCGCATCGACATCCGCCGCATCGAGACCCTCAAGGACGGCACGGACGCGGTAGGCAACCGCACCCGGTGCAAGGTCGTCAAGAACAAGGTCGCCCCGCCGTTCAAGCAGGCCGAGTTCGACATCCTCTACGGCGAGGGCATCAGCCGCGAGGGCGGCCTGATCGACATGGGCGTGGAGCACGGCTTCATCCGCAAGGCGGGCGCCTGGTACACGTACGAGGGCGACCAGCTCGGCCAGGGCAAGGAGAACGCCCGCAACTTCCTCAAGGACAACCCCGACCTCGCCAACGAGATCGAGAGGAAGATCAAGGAGAAGCTGGGCGTCGGAGTCCGGCCGGAGACCCCGGCGGCCGAGCCGGGCGCGGTCGACGCGGCGGTGGCCCCGGCGGACGCCGCGGCCGATGCGGCCAAGTCGGTCCCCGCCCCGGTGACCAAGACCACCAAGGCGACCAAGGCCGCAGCGGCGGCCAAGGGGTAACCCATGGCCCGGCGCACCGAATGGCCGGGCGGCAGCCCCGACTCGTCGAGGGCCGAGAAGGAGCTGCCGCCCCAAGATCCGGCTGAGCGGGCGCGGGCGATCTGCCTGCGCCTGCTCACCGGGACGCCGCGCACCCGCAAGCAGCTCGCGGACGCGCTGCACAAGAAGGAGATCCCGGAGGAGGTCGCCGAGGAGGTCCTCTCCCGCTTCGAGGACGTCGGTCTGATCGACGACGCCGCGTTCGCCGGGGCATGGGTGGAGTCCCGGCACCACGGCCGCGGCCTGGCCCGCCGCGCCCTGGCCCGCGAGCTGCGCACCAAGGGGGTCGACTCCGCCCTGATCGACGAGGCCGTCGGCCGGCTCGACGCCGAACAGGAGGAGGAGACCGCGCGCGAGCTCGTCCAGCGCAAGCTCCGCTCCACCCGGGGGCTCGACCGCGACCGCCGGCTCCGCCGCCTGGCCGGCATGCTCGCCCGCAAGGGCTACCCGGAGGGTCTGGCCCTCCGCGTCGTCCGCCGCGCGCTGGAGGAGGAGGGCGAGGAGACCGAGGATCTGGACTTCGACACCATGTGACGTTCCGGCGCACGGGGCCGGGGAGGCCGGGACCGCACGGTCCGCACGGGGCCGGGGAGGCCGGACCACACGGTCCGCACCGGCGCCAGGGGCTTCGCGGCGCTCCCAGGTCATCCGCGGGCTTCTTTCCCCGCGGCTCGCTTCGTCAGAGAGAGCTCCGGTGGCCGTCACGGGGCTCCGCGGCGGGAGCCGGCGGGCCTCGCGGTCAGGCGTCAGCCAGCCAAGCCTCTGGTGGTGGGGGCGTCGGGCCTCGCGGTCAGGTCGGGCGTCAGCCGGGGCCGACAGAGTGCCGGCGGCTTCACGACACGGCCTCGCCGGCCGGGCGCCATGGCGGGACGTCAGGGAGCCCGGCGGAGGACCGTCAGTGGACGTCAGCCGTCTCCTCGGCGCGCACCTCGCCGTCCGCGTCCCGCCCCGGTCCGCCCCGCAGCGCCTCCGCCGCCGCGCGCAGCTCCGCCGGCCGCACGCCCGCGAAGGCCGCCGCCAGATGCCCGTCGGGCCGCACCAGCAGCACGGTGTGCGCGGCCGCCCCCGGGTACGCCTCGGTCACCAGCAGCTCGCCCCGTACCGGCAGCGCCCGTACGGCCTCCGCCAGCCGGGGCATCACCCCCGCGCTCACCCAGTGGCGCCGGTCCCACACCCCGGTCCCCGGGGCCACCAGCACCACGAGCACGCCCCGCCCCAACCGATCCCGCAGCCGCCCCGTCGCGCCGTCCGGCGAGGTCACCGGCACGTCGTCGACCGGCGCACCCGCCTCCGTACCGACCTCCACCCGCGCCTCGGGACCGAGCGGCGCCAGCGGCGAGTGGACGTACGACGGCGGGGCGCCCAGCGGGCCGAGACCCAGGTGCCCGTCGGTCAGCAGGGCGTCGTGCTGCCGCGAACCGCCGAGGTACGTCCGCAGCCCGCCCCCGCCGCGCAGTACCGGAAGCGACTGGTCCGCTGCCCGCAGCCGCGCGGCCACCGCCGTGCGCCGCTCCGCCTCGTAACTGTCGAGCAGCACCTCGGACGGCCCGTCGTGCCACGCCGCGGCCAGCTTCCACGCGAGGTTCTCCGCGTCGCGCAGCCCCTCGTCCAGGCCCTGCGTCCCCAGCGCGCCGAGCAGGTGCGCCGCGTCCCCGGCCAGGAACGCCCGGTCGACGCGCCAGCTCCGCGCGAGCCGGTGGTGCAGCGTGTACACACCGGTGTCGACCAGGTCGTACGGGGGGACCTCCGCGCACCACCCGGCCAGAGTCTCCCGGATCCGCCCTACCAGCGCCTCGGGTGTCACCAGGTCTCCGCGCGGCGGCAGCAGCCAGTCCAGCCGCCAGCCGCCCGCCGGAAGGGGACGCGCCGTCACCTCGTCCCCGCCGCCGCGCCACGGCGGCTGGCGGTGCAGGACCGCCTCGCCCGGCCAGGGCAGTTCGGCGCGGAGCATGGCGACCGCGTGGCGCTCCACGGCCGTGCGCCCCGGGAAGCGGATCCCCAGCAGCTTGCGGACCGTGGACCGGGCACCGTCGCAGCCCACCAGATGGCTGCCCCGCCACCACGCCGACCGCGGGCCGCGGGTGTGCGCGGAGACACCGCTCGCGTCCTGGTCGAGCGCGTCCAGACGGCTGTCCCCGACGATCTGCACGAGACCCCGGGTCTGCGGTGCCGCGACGGCCTGGCGGAGCGCGAGGGTGAGCGCGTGCTGCGGGACGTGCAGCGGCGACTCCACGCCCGGCTCGTCGCCGGGCCCGTACGCCGGTCCGTCGCCCGGCCCGAGCTGCTGTCCACCCCTGCCCGGCGCCTCCCGGGCCGTCGTCCCGCCGCGCCTCTCGTCGTACCCCTCACCGGACCCGTCATCGGGCCCCCGGCCGTCCGCGCCACCCGCCTCGCCACCGGACACGCCACCACGCGCGTCGGCGAAGGCCACGTGCCGGACCACCTGCCGACGGCGCATCGACCGCCACCCCGACCAGCGGGTGCCCTCCTCGCGCAGCGTCTCGGCGCAGCCCAGCCGCTCGACGAAGGCGGCGGTGTCCGGCCGCAGTACGGCGGTCCTGGCCGGGCGGTACTCGTCCGCACCGGCAGCCTCGTCCAGGACGACCGACGGCACGTCCTGCGCGGCGAGCGCGAGGGCCAGGGCGAGACCGACCGGTCCCGCGCCGACGACGATCACCGGATCCACGGCGTGACTCCTGTGGCTCCTGCGACCTGAGTGGTCATGCGACGAGCAGGGGAAACACGTGGAAGTGCGACGAGAACCCGGTGATTGATCACAGAACGTATGCAACCCACTGCGCGTGCTTGCGTCAAGTGACGGGGCAGTGGCGCACGAACGCGTGAAGGGGCGGCGGCCGTATGCCACCACCCCTTCCCGTGACGGCGCGGACCTCCGCCCACGCCGTCGGCGCTCCCCGGCCGTCAGGTCCCGGTGCCGTGACCCTTGCGGACGGCCACCTCCTCGGCGACACCGCCGCCGAGCTCCGTGTCGATGTCCGTGATGTCGACCGTCGCGCCGGAGCTCTTCCCGCCCTGCCGCAGCCGGCGCTCGAGCCAGCCGGCGAACCGGGTGAGGAGGCCGTTGACGGCGATGTACATGAGCGCGACGACGGTGAACGCCGCGATCGTGTTGGCGCCGTAGTTGGCGGTGATCGAGCGGATCTGGAAGAGCAGCTCCGAGAAACCGAGGACCGCGCCGCCGAGGGCGGTGTCCTTCACGATGACCACGAGCTGGCTGACCAGGGCCGGCAGCATCGCCGTCACGGCCTGCGGCAGGAGCACGTACCGCATCGTCTGGCCCTTGCGCATGCCGATCGCCTTGGCGGCGTCCGTCTGTCCGGACGGCAGGGAGAGGATGCCCGCGCGAACGATCTCCGCGATGACGGAGGCGTTGTACAGGACGAGCCCGGTGACCACCGCGTACAGCGGCCGGACTTCCGACTCGATGGTCGTGAACTGCACGAACATCGCGCTGGCGAACACCATCATCACCAGGACCGGGATGGCGCGGAAGAACTCCACCACCGCGCCGATCGGCACCCGTACCCAGGCGTGGTCGGAGAGTCGCCCGATGCCGAGCAGGGCGCCCAGCGGAAGCGCGATGACCAGCGCGAGCCCCGCCGCCTTGAGGGTCTCCCCGAGGCCGGGGAACAGGAAGGTGGTCCAGATGGCGGAATCGGTGACGAACGGCGACCACTTCTCGGCGGTCAGCTGGTTCTTCTCGGCCATCATCGACAGCGCCCACCAGACGCCGGCCGCCAGCAGGACGAGGAAGAGCGCGGAGTAGAGGAGGTTCCGCCGCTTGGCCCGGGGGCCCGGGGTGTCGTACAGCACGGAGCTCATCGCTTCACCGCCATGCGCTTGGCCACCCAGCCCAGGAGCAGGCCGGTGGGGAGGGTGAGGAGGACGAACCCGAAGGCGATGACGCCGAACACGGCGAGCAGCGAGTCGGACTCGTTCTCGACCATTTCCTTCATGAGGAGGGAGGCTTCCGCGACACCGATCGCCGCGGCGACGGTGGTGTTCTTCGTCAGCGCGATCAGGACGTTGGCGAGCGGGGCGATCACCGAGCGGAACGCCTGCGGCAGCACGATCAGCGTCAGCACCTGGAAGAAGCTGAGCCCCAGTGCCCGCGCCGCCTCCGCCTGCCCCACGGGCACCGTGTTGATGCCGGAGCGCAGGGCCTCGCAGACGAAGGTGCCGGTGTACGCCGCCAGGCCGAGGACCGCCATGCGGAACCCGATGGTCTTGGAGTCGCCTCCGGCGAGCGTGATCCCCAGCGTCTGGTAGAGCACGAGCGAGCAGCCGATGAGCACGATGGTCAGCGGCGTGTTGCGCACCGCGTTGACGTACGTGGTGGCGAAGCCCCGCATCAGCGGCACGGGACTGACCCGCATCCCCACCAGGAGCGTGCCGAGGATCAGGGACCCCAGCGCCGAGTAGAGGGCGAGCTGGACCGTCACCCAGAACGCGCCGAGCAGGTCGTACTGCGGATTATCTAGAAAGTCGAACACGATGACCCGCGCTCTCCCCTGGTTGGATCGTGAGGGCGCCGCCGGCCCGGCCGGGGCCGACGGCGCCTCTCCGCTGCTGCTGGCTGTGCTCCGCCCGCCGCCCCGGGGCGGCGGGACCGCCGCCGCTCAGGCGCGACGGGGCCGGATCACTTCTCGGTGATCGCCGGCGCGGGCTCGTTCTTGTAGTTGGCAGGGCCGAAGTTGGCCTTGACGGCCTTCTCCCACGAGCCGTCCGACTTCATCTTCTCGAGCGCGGCGTTGATCTTGTCGCGGAGCTCCTTGTCGCCCTTCTTGAGGCCGATGCCGTAGTGCTCGTCGCTCAGCTTCAGGCCGACCAGCTTGAACTTGCCCTGGTGTTCCTTCTGCGCGGCGTAGCCCGCCAGGATGGAGTTGTCCGTGGTCAGGGCGTCGACCGCGCCGTTCTCCAGGCCGGTGATGCACTCGGAGTAGCCGCCGAACTCCTGGAGGTCGGCCTTGGGGGCGAGCTTCTCCTTGACGTTCTGCGCCGACGTCGAGCCGGTGACCGAGCAGAGCTTCTTGGCGTTGAGGTCCGACGCCTGCTTGATGGAGTTGTCGTCCGCGCGGACCAGCAGGTCCTGGTGGGCGAGGAAGTAGGGACCGGCGAAGTCCACCACGGCCTTGCGCTTGTCGTTGATCGAGTAGCTGGCGACGACGAACTTCACGTCACCGTTGCGGATCAGGTTCTCGCGCTCGGCGCTGGGCGCCTGCTTGAACTCGATCTTATCGGCGCTGTAGCCGAGCTCCTTGGCGACGTACGTGGCGACGTCGACGTCGAAGCCGGTGTACTTGCCGTCCGGCGTCTTCAGGCCGAGGCCGGGCTGGTCGTACTTGATGCCGACGACGATCTTGTCGCCGTCGCCGTCGCCACTGCCGGAGCCACAGGCGGTCGCCGTGAGCGAGAGGGTGGCGACCGCGGCGAGGGCCGCACTGGTCTTGCGGAACTGCATGGTGAACATCCCTTGTGTCGTGGTCCGGCCGTGGTGGTTCGGCATCGGGGTGGTCAGTGGTGGAGGATCTTCGACAGGAAGTCCTTGGCCCGGTCGCTGCGCGGGTTGCTGAAGAACTCCTCCGGCGACGCCTCCTCGACGATCCTGCCGTCGGCCATGAAGACGACCCGGTTGGCGGCGGACCGCGCGAAGCCCATCTCGTGGGTGACGACGACCATCGTCATCCCCTCGCGTGCCAGCTGCTGCATCACCTCGAGGACCTCGTTGATCATCTCGGGGTCGAGCGCCGACGTGGGCTCGTCGAAGAGCATGACCTTCGGGTCCATGGCCAGCGCCCGCGCGATGGCGACGCGCTGCTGCTGGCCGCCGGAGAGCTGCGCGGGGTACTTGTCCGCCTGCGAACCGACGCCGACCCGGTCCAGCAGGGACCGGGCCTTCTGCTCGGCGGCCTGCTTGTCGGTCTTGCGGACCTTGAGCTGGCCCAGCATCACGTTCTCGAGCACCGTCTTGTGCGCGAAGAGGTTGAAGGACTGGAAGACCATGCCGACGTCGGCCCGCAGCCGTGCCAGCTCCTTGCCCTCGTCGGGCAGCGGCCGGCCGTCGATGGTGATCGTGCCGGAGTCGATGGTCTCCAGGCGGTTGATGGTGCGGCACAGCGTGGACTTGCCGGACCCGGACGGCCCGATGACGACCACGACCTCGCCGCGGGCGATCGTCAGGTCGATGTCCTGGAGCACGTGCAGCGCGCCGAAGTGCTTGTTGACGTTGCTCAGTACGACCAGGTCGCCCGCCGTCGGTGCGGCGTCCGCTGCGCCCTTGGTGACTGACACTCCGCTCATCGCCTCTCGCTCCGTCCTGCTCGGTTGCAGAGGACATTAAGCACGCCCCACGAGCAGCGTCATCACATCTGAGCGGAAATTGAGCATAACGATCCGGCCGCAACCGGACACACCGCGTGAACAGGGCGGTGTCGCAATACCGGCTGCATAACGGATCGCGGCGGTCCCCGGCGCCGCACTTGACTCGCGCTCCGCCATCGGAGTTCATGCGGAGTACGAAACGGCGCCCGGGCACCGCCATGCCCTGGCACCATTCAGGTGCACCGACGACGCTGCACCCGACACACCGCACCGACCGTACGCCGCCGAGTGCTCGCGCGGGCTCACCCGCACGAGTGAACGCCTATGCGCCGGTATGCACGTACGCTCGCACGCCGTACGCCACAGGACCGCTTCCGGAGGGGGGCCCGAATTGAGACTGCTGCTGGTCGAGGACGACGACCACGTCGCCGCCGCCCTGTCCGCCATCCTCAAGAAGCACGGCTTCGCCGTCACGCACGCCAGGAACGGCGAGGAGGCGCTCAAGGCCGTCCTCCCCTCCGACGAGCCCGGCAGGAGCCCCTTCGGCGTGATCCTCCTCGACCTCGGCCTGCCCGACCAGGACGGCTACCAGGTCTGCGGCAAGCTCCGGAAGCTCACCTCGACGCCGGTCATCATGGTGACCGCGCGGGCCGACGTGCGCTCCCGCATCCACGGCCTCAACCTCGGCGCCGACGACTACGTCGTCAAGCCGTACGACACCGGTGAGCTGCTGGCCCGCATCCACGCCGTCAGCCGGCGCGCCACCGGCGGCGCCGACCCCGAGGACACCGGCTCCCTGCCCGTGGTCGGGAGTTCGGCCGAGCCGCTGCGCCTCGGTCCGGTCGTCGTGGAGCTGCCCACGCGCCGGGTCAGCGTCGACGGCACGCTCGTCCCCCTCACCCGCAAGGAGTTCGACCTGCTGGCCCTGCTCGCCCAGCGGCCCGGCGTGGTGTTCCGCCGCGAGCAGATCATCAGCGAGGTGTGGCGCACCAGCTGGGAGGGGACGGGCCGGACCCTGGAGGTCCACGTGGCGTCCCTGCGCGCGAAGCTGCGGATGCCGACGCTCATCGAGACCGTGCGCGGTGTCGGCTACCGCCTCGTCGTCCCGACGACACCCCCCGGTGCCGCCCCGCCCGCGCCCGTCACGCCCCCGGCGCCCGTCGGCGACGCGCCTCCGCCCGCGATGCCACCCGCCATGCCCCCGACCGCGCCGACCGTGCCCGGCGACGCGTCCCCGGCCGCCCCGTCCGCGCCCCCCGTCGCGCCCCCGCCCGTGCCGCCCGCCACGCCCCCCGCCGCGCCTCCGGGCGTCTAGCGCCGGGCCCCGGAACGACGGGCGACCGTGCGCACACGACTCCTTCCGCTCCTCATCGTCCTCATGGCCGGTGTCCTGCTCGCCTTGGGCTTCCCGCTCGCCGTGAGCATGGCCTCGGCCTACCAGCAGACCGTCGTCGTCGACCGCATCGACGACACGGCCCGGTTCGCGGCGCTCGCCCAGTACGTCACCGAGAGCGGCCCCGGCATCGACGAGCGGAAGGCCACCCTCCAGGGCGAGCTGCTGCGCTACCAGGACGTGTACGGCATCCACGCCGGCGTCTTCTACCGCGACGGCAGCGCCATGGCCGCCGCCCCCGAGGGGTGGCGCGTACCGGACGAGGGCGAGCTGCGGCGCGCCCTCGTCGAGGCCCGGCTCGGCCGGCGCTCGCACGACCCGCCCCAGGTGTGGCCCTGGCAGCCGGACGCCCGCCTGGCGGTCGCCTCACCGGTCGTACGGGACGGGGACGTCGTCGCGGTGGTGGTCACCGACTCGCCGACCGGGCAGCTGCGCGGTCGGATCCTGCGCGGTTGGCTGGTCATCGCCGCCGGCGAGTGCGCGGCCATGCTGCTCGCCGTCGGCGCGGCCTTCCGGCTCACCGGCTGGGTGCTGCGGCCCGTCCGCGTCCTCGACGCGGCCACCCACGACATCGCCACCGGCCGCCTCAACTCCCGCGTCGCCGCCGGCGGGGGACCGCCGGAGCTCCGCCGCCTGGCCCGTTCCTTCAACGAGATGGCGGACAACGTCGAGCAGGTGCTGGAGCAGCAGCGCGCCTTCGTCGCCGACGCCTCGCACCAGCTGCGCAACCCGCTCGCCGCGCTGCTGCTGCGGATCGAGCTGCTCGCGCTGGAGCTGCCGGAGGGCAACGAGGAGATCGCCTCCGTCCAGGCGGAGGGAAAGCGCCTGGCCCAGGTCCTCGACGACCTGCTGGGTCTGGCGCTGGCCGAGCACGCCTCCGCCGACCTGCGCCTCACCGACATCAAGGAGCTGGCCGCCGAGCGGATCGCCGCCTGGCGGCCCCTCGCCGACGAGCGGGGGGTGCGGCTGACGGGGCGGGGACCGGCCGTCACCGCGTGGGCCGATCCCGTCGCGCTGTCGAGCGCGCTCGACGCGGTGATCGACAACGCCCTGAAGTTCACCCCGCGCGGGGAGGAGGTCACGGTCGAGGTCGCCGCCCGGGGCGACACCACCACCGTCGTGGTCAGCGACAACGGCCCGGGCCTCACCGACGAGGAGCTCGGCCGCGTCGGCGACCGCTTCTGGCGCAGCGGCCGGCACCAGAACGTCAAGGGCTCGGGACTGGGCCTGTCCATCACGCGGGCGCTGCTCGCCGCCGGTGGGGGCTCCCTCGACTTCGCCCGCAACGACCCCCACGGCCTGCGCGTGACGGTCTCCCTGCCGCGCACCGAGCCCCCGGCCGTCGCCGGCGCCTACGGTTTGACCGACCGGTAGTAGCGCCGGGCGCCGTCGTGGAGGGGCAGCGGGTCGGTGTAGAGCGCCGTCCGCAGGTCGACGACCTGCGCGGGGTGCACCTCCCGGCCGATCCGGTCCCTGCTCCCGATGACCGTCCGCGTGACGCCCTCGGTCAGCGCGGGGTCGATGCGCTCGGTCGTCACCAGCAGGTTCGCCACGGCCACCGTCGCCACCGGCTCGCCCTCCTGGGCCAGCGGGTAGGCGTCCGCCGGGATCACGGCGGAACGGTAGTACCGGCTCGGGCCGCCCTCCGCGTGGACCGTGTCGACGAGCTCCTGCTCCAGCGGCACCAGCCGGATCGGGAAGCGCTCCGAGAGCCGCAGGACCGCGTTGGTGGGCAGGCCGCCGGACCAGAAGAACGCGTCCAGCCGGTCGCCCTCCATCAGCGCCGGCATGGTGTCGATGCCGGCCGACACGGCCCGTATGTCCTTCGTCGGGTCCAGCCCCGCCGCACCCAGCAGCCGGTCCGCGAGCAGCCGCACGCCGGAACCCGGCTGCCCGACGCCGACCCGCAGCCCGGCCAGGTCGCGCGCGGACCGCACGGCGGAGCCCCGGGGCACGACGAGCTGGACGTAGTCGTCGTACAGCCGGGTACAGCCGCGCAGGCCGGCCGCGCCGGGCCGGCCCTCCTGGACGTACGTGGCGACGGCGTCGGCCGTGGCGATGGTGAAGTGCGCCTCACCGGAGGCCACGCGCGCCAGGTTCTGCTGGGATCCCTCGCTGTCGCGCAGCGTGGTCGTCACGTCGGGCAGACGCCGGTCGAGCGCCTCCTTCAGGAGCTGGCCGTACCGCTGGTAGACCCCGGTCCGCACGCCCGTGCTGAAGGTGATCTCCCCGCTCGGGCGCTCCTGCCCGAGCGGCAGCAGCCACCACAGCACCCCCCCGACCAGCGCCAGCAGCGCCGCCGCGAGCGGCAGGGCGCGGCGGCGGCCGGCGCGGAGCACGCGGGCGGACCGGTTCGGGGAGGCAGGCATGGGGCGATCCTGCCAGCCGCGCCCCCGCCGGGGGAACCGAGGGCGGGTACGGACCGCGACGACCCGCCGGACCGCGACGACCCGCCGCACCGCGCCCCGGGCCCGTGTCTGTGCCCGGCCCCCGGCGTTCCCCGGCTCGGGGCGGAGGCGGTCCCGGCACCGCCTACCCTTGTCCCATGACCAGCAGCGACCGGAGCCAGGCAGTGGACGTCAAGCGAACCTACGAAGTGCGCACCTACGGGTGCCAGATGAACGTCCACGACTCCGAGCGTCTCTCCGGCCTGCTGGAGGACGCCGGCTACGTCCGCGCGCCCGAGGGTGCCGACGGCGAGGCGGACGTCGTCGTCTTCAACACGTGCGCGGTCCGCGAGAACGCCGACAACAAGCTGTACGGCAACCTCGGCCGGCTCGCTCCGAAGAAGGCCGGGCGACCCGGCATGCAGATCGCCGTCGGCGGCTGCCTCGCCCAGAAGGACCGCGACACGATCGTCAAGCGGGCGCCGTGGGTCGACGTCGTCTTCGGCACCCACAACATCGGCAAGCTGCCGGTCCTGCTGGAGCGCGCCCGCGTCCAGGAGGAGGCGCAGGTCGAGATCGCCGAGTCGCTGGAGGCGTTCCCCTCCACCCTGCCCACCCGCCGCGAGTCGGCGTACGCCGCGTGGGTCTCCATCTCCGTCGGCTGCAACAACACCTGTACCTTCTGCATCGTCCCGGCGTTGCGCGGCAAGGAGAAGGACCGCCGGCCCGGCGACATCCTCGCCGAGGTCGAGGCCCTCGTCGCCGAGGGCGTCTCCGAGATCACCCTGCTCGGCCAGAACGTCAACGCGTACGGCTCCGACATCGGCGACCGCGAGGCGTTCGGCAAGCTGCTGCGCGCCTGCGGGCGCATCGAGGGGCTGGAGCGCGTCCGCTTCACCTCGCCCCACCCGCGCGACTTCACCGACGACGTCATCGCGGCGATGGCCGAGACGCCGAACGTGATGCCGCAGCTGCACATGCCCCTCCAGTCCGGCTCGGACACCGTCCTCAAGGCGATGCGCCGCTCGTACCGCCAGGAGCGCTTCCTCGGCATCATCGAGAAGGTCCGCGCCGCCATCCCGCACGCGGCGATCTCCACCGACATCATCGTGGGCTTCCCCGGCGAGACGGAGGAGGACTTCGAGCAGACCCTGCACGTGGTGCGCGAGGCCCGGTTCGCGCAGGCGTTCACCTTCCAGTACTCCAAGCGCCCCGGCACACCCGCGGCCGAGATGGACGGCCAGATCCCCAAGGAGGTCGTCCAGGCGCGCTACGAGCGGCTCGTCGCCCTCCAGGAGGAGATCTCCTGGGACGAGAACAAGAAGCAGGTCGGCCGGACCCTGGAGGTCATGGTCGCGGAGGGCGAGGGCCGCAAGGACGACGCCACCCGCCGCCTGTCGGGCCGCGCCGCCGACAACCGGCTCGTCCACTTCACCCGCCCCGACGAGGACGTCCGCCCGGGCGACGTGGTGACCGTGGAGATCACGTACGCGGCCCCGCACCACCTGCTCGCCGAGGGCCCGGTCGCGGCGGTGCGCCGCACCCGGGCCGGCGACGCCTGGGAGCGCCGTACGACCGCCCAGGCGCCCACGCCGTCGGGCGTCATGCTCGGCCTGCCCCGGATCGGCGTCCCGGCCCCCCTGCCGCCCGCCACGAACGGCTGCGCCGTCAACTGACCCGCCCGTCCGGGTGACCCCCGGCCCTCCATCCTCACGGCCACCCGCGCGCGGGTGGCCGTGACGCGTCGTCGACGGGCCGGGCGGCGCCGCTCCGGCGCTCCCGGGCCGTTACGCTGCGGATCATGCTTGTCGCCGCAGCCGTCTGCCCCTGTCCGCCGCTCCTCGTCCCCGCCGTCGCCGCCGGCGCCGCGCCCGAGCTGGACGACGCGCGCACGGCCTGTGTCGACGCCCTGGGCGTCCTGGCCGCCTCGCGGCCCGACCGGCTCGTCGTGGTCGGCCCCGACCCGCACGCCGATCCCGCGCGGGGCGGCACCCTGCCCTACCCGCACGGAGCCGCCGGCGACCTCCGCGGCTTCGGCGTGGACCTCGACGTACGGCTCGGGCCCGGCGAGCCCCGGGACGCCCCCGCGCGCCCCCTGCCCGCCCCGCTGGCCGTGGCCGCGTGGCTGCTGCAGCGCGCCGACTGGGCCGACGCCCCCGTCGAGGGTCTCGGCGTGGCCGAGCGGCTGGCACCCGCGCGCTGCGCGGAGGTCGGACGGGAGCTCGCCGCGAGGGCGCCGCGCGTCGCGCTGCTGGTGATGGGCGACGGCAGCGCGTGCCGCAGCGTCAAGGCGCCCGGGTACCTCGACGAGCGCGCCGAGGACTTCGACGCGGCCGCCACGCGCGCGCTGGGCTCCGCCGACGTGGCCGCCCTGGCCGCGCTCGACGCCGACCTCGCCCACGAGCTGAAGGCGGCCGGCCGCGCCCCGTGGCAGGTGCTCGCGGGGGCGGCGGCAGGCCGGGGCGACGGCCCCGCGCGCGTGGAGGGCGGTCTGGAGGGCCGCCTGCTGTACGAGGGCGCCCCCTACGGCGTCGGCTACACCGTCGCCACCTGGTCGTGACACGGACCTCGTGACACGGGCCTCGTGACACTGACCCTCGCGGCACGGACCCGCGACGGGCCTGGGGCCGCCGGGTCCCGCGGACCGTGGGACGGGCAGCGTCCTCACACGGGGCCGGCCCGGACGGGCACGGTGCGCCGCCCTGACGCGGGCGCCGTGGACACGTGCCCTCACGAAGGTCGTCGCCGGGCCGGCGACACGACACACGGCGGGCGGCCACGGCGACGGCGCCCTGCACGCCGGCCGGCGGCGCGGCCGCCCCCCCCCGGCGCCCCGCACCCTGCCGCTGCGGCTGGTGCTGTTCCCCCCCCCCCTGCGCGCCTGCCCGGCCCCCGGCCCCGGCCGCACGGCCCGGCGCGGGCCGGCGGCCGCCCCCCCCCCCCCCCCCCCCCCCGCCGTGTCGCCGCCCGGCCCCGGACCCGGGGGTCAGGCCGTCGGCGGAGGGGGAGGCGGTGGCGGCGCCGCGCCGTCGTCGTCGCGGTGCGCGAGCCGGTCCACCGCGTTCCGGGCCTTCACCGTGCCGGACTCGATCTTGTCGCTGTACTTGCCCTTGGTCCGCTGGTCGACCATCCGGGCCGCCTTCTCGATGCCGTGGTCGATCTTGTCGCCGTGCTGATGGGCGAGGTCCGAGACCTTGCCTCTCGCCGGGCCGAGCTTGGTCTTCAGCGTGTCCAGGAAGCTCATGGCCCACCTTCCCTCCGTACGGGCCGGACGCACCGGCACACCTACGTGCGGGCGCCTTCGCCGGCTTCGTTGTCCGCCGCCTCCCCGGCGGACTGCTGCTTCGGGATGTCCACGCCGTCGGCCGCCTCACCGGACGCCGCCTCATCGGAGGCCGGTTCCGCCGGGGCCTTCGCGGCCGCGGCCTCGGCTCCCGGGGTCTCCGCCCCGTCCGACGACCCCTCGGCGCGCTCCTCCGCCCGTTCCTCCGGCCCGTCCGTCACCGTGGTGCCCGCCGCCTCGTCGGGGGTGGCTCCGGCCGTCTCCTCGCCCTTCTCACCCTTCCGGCGAAACCATGCAAAAACGCCCA
Source organism: Streptomyces kanasensis (assembly GCF_043077165.1). Classification (NCBI taxonomy): domain Bacteria; kingdom Bacillati; phylum Actinomycetota; class Actinomycetes; order Kitasatosporales; family Streptomycetaceae; genus Streptomyces; species Streptomyces kanasensis. Next base: position 375,254 of record NZ_JBIBSF010000008.1, on the reverse strand, counting down.
TATCAACTCCATAGCGTACTCGTGTGGGCGAAATCCCGCGCAGTCCGGAGCGTCCCATTGCGGCGCCCGGCGAGGCCGGTCCCTGGAACCGGCGGTCGGAACCTCGCAACTGGGAACGACGCCGCTCCCGCCCCGTCACGTAACTCGTTCGGGGACACCCCCCGACGTTTGGGACACTGATGCGGTGAGCAGCACGAACCCCGCCCCGCGCGTCATCGCCGTCGTCGGCCCCACCGCAGCAGGAAAGTCCGATCTGGGCGTCCACCTGGCACGTGAACTCGGCGGGGAGGTCGTCAACGCCGACTCCATGCAGCTGTACCGAGGGATGGACATCGGCACCGCCAAATTGACGCCGGAGGAACGCGGCGGAGTTCCGCACCACCTCCTCGACATCTGGGACGTCACGGAGGCGGCCAGCGTCGCCGAGTACCAGCGCCTGGCCCGCGCCGAGATCGACCGGTTGCTCGCCGAGGGGCGAACCCCGGTCCTCGTGGGCGGCTCAGGGCTGTACGTACGCGGCGCCATCGACGCCCTGGAGTTCCCCGGGACGGACCCCGCCGTCCGCGCCCGTCTGGAGGCCGAGCTGGAGGAGCGGGGCTCCGGCGTCCTGCACGCCCGGCTCGCCGCCGCCGACCCCGAGGCCGCGCGCGTGATCCTGCCCAGCAACGGCCGCCGCGTGGTGCGGGCCCTGGAGGTCATCGAGATCACCGGTCGGCCCTTCACCGCCAACCTCCCCGGCCACGACTCCGTGTACGACACCGTGCAGATCGGCGTCGACGTGGCGCGTCCCGAGCTGGACGCCCGCATCACGGCGCGCGTGGACCGGATGTGGGACGCCGGACTGGTCGACGAGGTCCGCGCACTGGAGGGGCGGGGCCTGCGCGAGGGCCGCACCGCCTCCCGCGCCCTCGGCTACCAGCAGGTCCTCGCCGCGCTCGCGGGGGAGTGCTCCGAGCGGGAGGCCCGCGACGAGACCGTCCGCGCCACCAAGCGCTTCGCGCGCCGCCAGGACTCCTGGTTCCGCCGTGACCCGCGCGTCCACTGGCTCAGCGGCGCGGTCGCCGACCGCGGGGAACTCCCCGGGCGGGCACTGACGTTGGTCGAACGAGCGGTCACAGCCTGATCACGTGATGGCATCGGGACGCACTGTCCGTCATGCAGGCGGCCGGGAGCGTGCCATCATCGAGCATCGATCGACCAGTGGATCCGAGTGGGGAGGGCGCGTGGCGATGGAGGCCGGCCCTCGCGACAGAGAAGCGGCTCAGGCACCGGACGGCGGCGACGCGTCGGTTCCGGAGGCCCCCGGACTCACCCCGGACGGCCCGGAGCTGACCGAGGACGGGGTGCAGGAGGTCGTCCCCGACGAGGTCGAGGTCGAGCTGCGCCCCCAGCGGCGGCTGCGCATCTGGCAGCTCGCCCCGATCGTCGGCCTCGGCGCGCTGGGCTCCCTGATGTTCGCCTTCCCCCTGGCCTTCGGCTCGGGTGACGGCGGCGCGGTCCTCGCGATGCTCGGGCTCCTGCTCTGCGGCTGCGCGGCCGGCTGGGGCATGATGGCCGCCCGTCGCGTCGGGTACACCTGGCCCGGCCTGCCCCCGCGCGGCTCGGGCGGGCGCCCCGACTGGCGCGTGATCGCCCTGTACGCGGCCGGGGTCACCCTCCTGGTCGTCCTCGCCGTCTGGCGCGTCGCCCGCCTCCGCTGAAGCCACCCGGAGCGGGCGGAGCCGGGAAGGAGCACCCGACGGCCCGTCCGGACCGAAGGGAGCCGGAGCGAGCCCCCCGACGGCCCACCCGGACCGAGCCCATCCGACGGTCCCGTCCGTGACCGGGGCCGCCCCGCGCGCGGCGTGGTTCCGGCGGCCGGACGGCTCGGCACGGTGTCGCACCCGCCCCGTAGGATTGATCGCGTGAGCACCGCACCCCTCGCCTTCCTCAAGGGCCACGGCACCGAGAACGACTTCGTGATCCTGCCCGACCCGGACAACGCCATCGACCTGCCCGCCTCCCTGGTGGCCCGGGTCTGCGACCGGCGCGCCGGGATCGGCGGTGACGGGGTGCTGCACGTCGTCCGCGCCGCCGCCCACCCCGACGCCCGCCACATGGCCGACGAGGCCGAGTGGTTCATGGACTACCGCAACGCCGACGGCTCCGCCGCCGAGATGTGCGGCAACGGCGTCCGCGTGTTCGTCCGCTACCTGGAGCACGCCGGCCACATCACGGCCGGTGACGTCGCGGTCGCCACGCGCGCCGGCGTCAAGCAGGCCCACCTGGACAAGGACGGCGACGTCACGGTCTCCATGGGCCGCGCGGTCCTGTCCGGTGACGGCGTCACCGTCACCGTCGACGGCCGCTCCTGGCCCGCGCGCAACGTCAACATGGGCAACCCCCACGCGGTGGCCTTCGTCGAGGACCTCGCCCACGCCGGCACCCTCCACACCGAGCCCCCGTACACCCCGGCGGCCGTCTACCCGGACGGGGTGAACATCGAGTTCGTCGCCGACCGCGGCCCCCGGCACGTCGCCATGCGCGTCCACGAGCGGGGTGCCGCCGAGACCCGCTCCTGCGGCACGGGCGCCTGCGCGGTCGCCGTGGCCGCCGCCCGCCGCGACGGCCTGGACCCGGCGGAGACGGGCGCCCCCGTCACGTACACCGTCGATGTCCTCGGCGGCACGCTCCTCATCACGGAGCGGCCGGACGGCCGGGTCGAGATGACCGGGCCCGCCGTCATCGTCGCCGACGGCCACATCGACGCCGCCTGGCTCGCCGGCGCCTCCGCCTGACGCCCGGCCGCTCCCGCGCGCCCACGAGCCCGGCCGGCCCCGCTCGCGCACCGACGGGTCCGGTCGGCCCCGGCGCACGTCGATACCCGCCTCGACACCCACGCCGGAGCCCGCGTCGGTCACGGAGCGAAACCACGGCCGTCCAAACGTCGCTCGAATGGGTGATCCCCTTCACGCTGAGCGAGAGCGGGACTGCGCCACGTGGTGGGCTCGGTAGCATCAAGCACCGGCGCCGTGCCCCACCCACCGCCGGTCGACGCCGCCGGAGGTGCCCATGAGTGCAGAGGCCACCAATCCCAGTGTCCCCAGCCGCAGGCGCGGCCGCCCCAGACTCGACCTGCGCCGGCTCGGCCGCGCCGCGCTCCTCGGCCCCACCGCCCGCGGCCGCCTCCCCGACGCCATCGGCCACGTCGCCGACGCCCACCGCGCCCACCACCCCGACGCCGACCTCGCGGTCCTGCGCCGCGCCTACGAACTGGCCGAGTCCTCCCACCGCGGTCAGTTCCGCAAGAGCGGCGAGCCCTACATCACGCACCCGCTGGCCGTCACGCTCATCCTCGCCGAGCTCGGCGCCGAGACCACGACACTGACCGCCTCCCTCCTCCACGACACCGTCGAGGACACCGACCTCACCCTCGACCGGGTCCGTGAGGAGTTCGGCGACGAGGTGGCCTACCTCGTCGACGGCGTCACCAAGCTGGAGAAGGTGGACTACGGCGCCGCCGCCGAACCCGAGACGTTCCGCAAGATGCTCGTCGCCACCGGCAACGACGTCCGCGTCATGTCGATCAAGCTCGCCGACCGGCTGCACAACATGCGCACCCTCGGCGTCATGCGCCCCGAGAAGCAGGCCCGCATCGCCAAGGTCACCCGGGACGTCCTCATCCCCCTGGCCGAACGACTCGGCGTGCAGGCGCTCAAGACCGAGCTGGAGGACCTGGTCTTCGCGATCCTCCACCCCGTCGAGTACGAGCGGACCCGCGCCCTCATCGCCGACAACGCCACCGCCGGTGACGCCCTCGCCGCGGTCGCCGACGACGTGCGGACCGTGCTGCGCGAGGCCGGCATCACCGCCGAGGTCCTCATCCGCCCCCGCCACTTCGTCTCCGTGCACCGGGTCAGCCGCAAACGCGGCGAGCTGCGCGGCACGGACTTCGGGCGGCTGCTGGTCCTCGTCGGCGAGGACGCCGACTGCTACGCCGTCCTCGGTGAGCTGCACACCTGCTTCACGCCTGTGACCTCCGAATTCAAGGACTTCATCGCCGCCCCCAAGTTCAACCTGTACCAGTCGCTCCACACCGCCGTCGCCGCACCCGACGGAGCCGTCGCCGAGATCCTCATCCGCACCCACCAGATGCACAAGGTCGCCGAGGCCGGCGTCGTCGCCCTGGGCAACCCCTACGCCGCCGCCCCGGCCGACGGCTCCGACCCGGGCGACGACGGAGAGCGCGCCGACCCCACGCGCCCGGGCTGGCTCTCGCGCCTCCTCGACTGGCAGCAGTCCACGCCGGACCCGGACACCTTCTGGACCTCCCTGCGCGCCGACCTCGCCCAGGACGGCGAGATCACCGTCTTCCTCCCCGACGGCGGCACCCTCGCCCTGCCCGCCGGCGCGACCTGCGTGGACGCCGCCTACGAGCAGTACGGCACCACCGCCCACGCCTGCGTCGGCGCCCGCGTCAACGGACGCCTCGCCACCCTCGGCACCGTCCTGCGCGACGGCGACACCGTCCAACCGCTGCTCGCCGCGGACAGCGGCTCCGGCCCGTCGCCCGACTGGCTCGAACACGCCCGCACACCCACCGCCCGCATCGCGATCGACCGCTGGCTCACCGCCCACCCCCACGGCCCCGACATGCCCGCCGCCGACCCGCGCCCGCCCTCCGCGGTCGTCGCCGACCGCCAGCCCACGGCGAACGCCGTCGTCGACGCCCCGCACACCGGCGTCCGCCTGGCCGGCTGCTGTACGCCGGTACCGCCCGACACCATCACCGGCTTCGCCGTGCGCGGCGGGGCCGTCACGGTGCACCGCGCGGAGTGCCACGCCGTGCTCCGCATGCGGAACCTCGGCAGGCAGCCGGTCACCGTGCGCTGGAGCGGACCCGCGCAGTGCCGCGTCACGCTGGTCGCCGAGGCGTTCGGCCGGCCCTGTCTGCTGGCCGACCTGACCGACGCCATCGCCACCGCCGGGGCGGCGATCGTCTCCGCCACCGTCGAACCCCCCAGCGAGCAGCGCGTCCGCCACACGTACACCCTGCAGCTCCCCGACGCGACCGGCCTGCCCGCCCTCATGCGCGCCATGCGCGACGTGCGCGGCGTGTACGACGTGAGCCGCGCCCAGCACCCGGCGGGCGCCCACTGACCGAAGCGCCCACCCCCGGGGCCGCCCGCGCCGGGCCAGCCGCCGAGGGGCGTCCGGAGGGGGCCGTACGGCGCACGGGTGTGCCCTCGGCGGCCGTCCGTTCGGGTGCGCCGGGCGCGCGCCGCCGGGGCGTGCGCGGGGGGCGCTGGTAGCGGTGAGGCCATGTCCCTCACCTCTCCACGCCTGCGCGCCGCGCTCGTGGCCACGGCGTCCGCGGGGCTCATCGCAGCCGCCGTGCCCGCACCCGAGCCGCTCGGCATCGGCGACCCCCTCTTCCCCCACCTCGGCAACCCCGGCTACGACGTCCTCGCCTACGACATCGCCCTCACCTACGGCGGTGACAACCGCACCCCGCTGGACGCCGTCACACGGATCGACGCCCGGGCCACCCAGCGGCTGGAGCGCCTCAACCTCGACTTCTCCCACGGCACCGTCAAGACGGTCCACGTCGACGGCCGCCCCGCCGACTTCACCGGCACCGGCGAGGACCTGGTCGTCGACACCGGGCGGCCCGTCGAACCGGGCACGCGGCTCACCGTCACCGTCGCCCACACGAGCGACCCCGCCGCGCCCAAGGCGTCGGGCGGCTGGATCCGCACCTCCGACGGCCTCGCCATGGCCAACCAGGCGGACGCCGCCCACCGGGTGTTCCCCTGCAACGACCACCCGGCCGACAAGGCGTACTTCACCTTCCACGTCACCGCCCCCAAGGACCTCGTCGTCGTGGCCAACGGGCTGCCGGTCGCGCGGAGCGTCGCCGGCCCCGCCGCCACCTGGACCTACCGCGGTGTCCACCCCATGGCGACCGAACTGGCCCAGGTCTCCATCGGCCGCTCCGTTGTCGTCCGCCGCACCGGCCCGCACGGCCTGCCCGTCCGCGACGTCGTCCCGGTCGCCGACCGGGAGCGGATGGAGCCGTGGCTGGCGAAGACCCCGGACCACCTGCGGTGGATGGAGAACGAGGTCGGCCGCTACCCCTTCGAGACGTACGGGGTGCTCGTGGCCGACGCGGCCACCGGCTTCGAACTGGAGACCCAGACCCTCTCCCTCTTCGAGCGGGGCCTGTTCACCCACCCCGACCTCCCCGCCTGGTACATCGAGTCGATCATGGTGCACGAGCTGGCGCACCACTGGTTCGGCAACAGCGTCTCCCCCCGGGCCTGGTCCGACCTGTGGCTCAACGAGGGCCACGCCACCTGGTACGAGGCGCGGTGGGCCGAGGACGCCGGCCACCGCACCCTGGAGAGCCGGATGCGCGAGGCGTACACCGCCTCCGACCGGTGGCGCGCCGCCGGCGGACCCCCCGCCGCACCCCGCCCGCCCGCGCCCGGACAGAAGATCAGCCTGTTCCGCCCCGTCGTCTACGACGGCAGCGCCCTCGTCCTGTACGCCCTGCGCCAGGAGATCGGCGACACCGCCTTCCGCGAGCTGGAGCGCCGCTGGGTCACCCGGCACGCGCACGCCACGGCCGGCACCGCCGACTTCGTCCGCCTCGCCTCCGACGTCGCGGGCCGCGACCTGACGCGCTTCCTGCGGGGCTGGCTGTACGGCGAGCGGACCCCCGCCATGCCCGGCCACCCCGACTGGCGCAGCAAGGCCCCGTCGAACGCGAAACCCGCGTGACGCGGTCATCCACCCCGTGCGACCATCGTCACGTCGGCGGCGCGGCCGGGGCATCACCCGGCGCCTTCCCGGGAATCAATCGGGGAGAGCACGCGTTGTCACCGACGTACCGCTTTTTTCCATCGACGTAAGGATCAAATGACCTCCTCTTCTTCCCCTTCCCAGGACGAGCAGAGCTCCGCGGAGCTGACCCGCGCCGAGAGCCTTCGGGCCGATGCCCTGATGGAAGAGGACGTCGCCTGGAGCTACGAGATCGACGGCGAGCGGGACGGCGAGCAGCTCGACCGCTCGGAGCGCGCGGCGCTCCGACGCGTGGCGGGCCTGTCCACCGAGCTCGAGGACGTCACCGAGGTCGAGTACCGGCAGCTGCGCCTGGAGCGCGTCGTGCTGGTGGGCGTCTGGACCTCGGGGACCGTGCAGGACGCGGAGAACTCCCTGGCCGAGCTGGCCGCCCTCGCCGAGACGGCGGGCGCGCTCGTGCTGGACGGAGTCATCCAGCGTCGCGACAAGCCGGACCCGGCCACCTACATCGGCTCCGGCAAGGCCGAGGAACTGCGGGACATCGTCCTGGAGACCGGTGCCGACACCGTCGTCTGCGACGGTGAGCTGAGCCCGGGCCAGCTGATCCACCTCGAGGACGTCGTCAAGGTCAAGGTGGTCGACCGGACCGCCCTGATCCTCGACATCTTCGCCCAGCACGCCAAGTCGCGGGAGGGCAAGGCACAGGTCGCCCTCGCGCAGATGCAGTACATGCTGCCGCGGCTGCGCGGCTGGGGCCAGTCGCTCTCCCGTCAGATGGGTGGCGGCGGCGGTGGCGGCATGGCCACCCGCGGTCCCGGTGAGACCAAGATCGAGACGGACCGGCGGCGGATCCGCGAGAAGATGGCGAAGATGCGCCGGGAGATCGCGGAGATGAAGACCGGCCGCGACATCAAGCGGCAGGAGCGCCGGCGCAACAAGGTGCCGTCGGTCGCCATCGCCGGGTACACCAACGCCGGAAAGTCGTCCCTGCTCAACCGCCTGACCGGCGCGGGCGTGCTGGTGGAGAACGCGCTGTTCGCCACCCTCGACCCGACGGTCCGCCGGGCCGAGACGCCGAGCGGCCGTCTGTACACGCTGGCGGACACGGTCGGGTTCGTCCGGCACCTGCCGCACCATCTGGTCGAGGCGTTCCGCTCCACCATGGAGGAGGTCGGCGAGTCCGACCTGATCCTCCACGTGGTGGACGGCGCGCACCCCGCCCCGGAGGAGCAGTTGGCCGCCGTGCGCGAGGTGATCCGCGACGTGGGCGCTACGAACGTGCGCGAGATCGTCGTGGTCAACAAGGCGGACGCGGCCGACCCGCTCGTCCTCCAGCGGCTGCTGCGGGTCGAGAAGCACGCCATCGCCGTCTCGGCGCGCACCGGCGCCGGCATCGCGGAACTGCTCGCGTTGATCGACGCCGAGCTGCCCCGCCCCGAGGTCGAGATCGAGGCGCTCGTGCCGTACACCCAGGGCGGGCTGGTCTCGCGGGTGCACGCCGAGGGCGAGGTGCTCTCCGAGGAGCACACCGCCGACGGCACGCTGATCAAGGCACGGGTGCACAGCGAGCTCGCCGCGCTGCTCGCCCCGTTCAGTCCCGTCACGGCCTGACGGCGCGACGGGGAAGCGGGTGGTCTCGGGCCTTCCGGCCCGGAACCACCCGCTTCCCCGTTTCCGGCGGCGGGGGGCCCCGGGGGGGCCCCCCCCCCCCCCCCCCCGCCCCCCGGCGGCGGCCGCCCCCCCCGCCCGGGGCCAGGACACCGAACCCGCGGGGGTCATC
>NZ_JBIBSF010000008.1:1857-366681 GCF_043077165.1 Streptomyces kanasensis | reverse complement strand
CGCCCCCCCGGGGGGGGGGGGGGCCGGGGGGGGGGGGGGGGCCGGGGCCCCCCCCCCCCCCCCCCCCCGGGGCCCCGCCGGGGGGGGGGGGGGCCCGGGGGGGGCCCCCGCCGCTCCGCGCGCCGGCAACGGCGGGCGCGCGCGCCTACCGGCCGGCGAACTTCTCGCTGACCGCGGTGTAGACGCCCTTCGCCTCCGCGCCGAGCCGCGGCCCGGCCAGCCAGCCCGCCGTCACCGGACCGATCGACGTGTTCGAGACGAGCGCCGGCTCACCGTTGCCGCCGGTGGCCACCCAGCCACCGCCCGACGACCCACCGGTCATGCTGCACCCGATGCGGTACATCGTCGGCTGCCCGGCCTTCAGCGACAGCCGGCCCGGCTTGTCCGCGCACCGGTAGAGCTTCTCCCCGTCGTACGGCGGCGCCGCCGGGTACCCGGTCGCCTCCATCTCCGCGATCCCCGCCACCGCGGGCGCCGCGAAGTCGACCGGCAGCGCCGAACCGACCGTCTCCTCCAGCGACTTGCCGCCGCTGCCCTTCTCCGGCGTCACGTGGACGACCGCGAAGTCGTACGGCGCCCCCTGGCCGCCCACCGGGGCGCCCTGGTCGATCCACTGCTCCGAGGTCTGCGCCCAGTCACCCCACCACACGCCGTAGGGGGCGACGTCCTCACGGGTCGCCGCCTCCAACCGGTCCGTCGACAGGCCCTTGTCGTTGTACGAGGGGACGAACGCGATGTTCCGGTACCAGCCGCCGTTCTTGCCCGCGTGGACGCAGTGGCCCGCCGTCCACACGAGGTTCGACTTGCCCGGGTGCGCCGGGTCCTTCACGACGGTCGCCGAGCACACCATCGAGCCCTTCGGCCCGTCGAAGAGGAGCTTGCCCGCCTCCGGCGCACTGCCGTGGTACGGCGTGCCGACCCGCGTGGCCTCGACGCGCCGGGGCGTCGGGTCCGTGACGCCCTCGTCACCGGAGACGTCGCCGTCGTCGACCGGACGGTCCGGCTCCTCCGCCTCGCGCATGCGGTCCGGGTCCCACAGGTCCTCGATGATCGGGTTGACGAAGTCCTGCGCCTCGCGCAGCCACTTGTCCTTGTCCCAGTTCCGCCACTCGCCGCCGCGCCACTTGTCCAGGTCGATCCCGTGCTCCTTGAGCCGGCCCTTCAGGTCCTCCGGGATGGTTATCTTCCCGGCCCCGGCCCCGTCCGGGGTCTGGGCCGCCGAGGCGCTCGGCGAGCCGCCCGGCGCGTCCTCGCCCGGGCCGCAGCCCGTGGCGGTCAGCGCCAGCGCGGCCGCGACGGCGGCCGGGACGAGCAACGGACGAAACGATCGCATGAGTGATCCCCCTGGGACTTCGTGACCGGGCGCTCCGGCGGAAACGCCGCCTCCCGGACGCGGTACTGACCGACGCCGGCACACCGGGCCGGTGCCCTGTCCTCGGGCGCCGCGGTGCGGCCCCCACTATGCCGGTGCCGAGGGGGACGGCGTGCGGCAGGTCCGCGGTTCCCCGGCGCGAGGATCTTCGACCTGCCCGTGATCGCCCGCAGATGTCGTCGTTGGTACGTGCGGAGCACCACGCGCGCGGACCTCGCGAGCGGGGACTCACGACGGGCGTGCCCGGCGCCGGGCGAACGCGGGACGCACGGGCGACGTACCGATGGGCGGCACGGGTACGCAGCCCACCGCACGCACCTCGGTCCCCGCGCACGGGCCGTACGCACCCGCACGCCCACCACCAGCCTTCGCCACCGGGAGGACAGCAGAGACGTGGCCGCGACCGAACCGGCCCCGGCGGGGCCGACCGCCGGGCACGAGGGGATCATGCGCCGCCAGGCGCTGCGCGAACCCGCCGCCCGCACCTACGCCCGCTCCCTGCCGGTCGTCCCGGTACGGGCCCGCGGGGTCACCATCGAGGGCGCCGACGGCCGCCGCTACCTGGACTGCACGTCCGGCGCCGGCACCCTCGTCCTCGGCCACAACCACCCGGTCGTCCTGGAAGCGATCAAGCGGGTCATCGACTCCGGGGCGCCCCTGGACGTCCACGGCCTCGCCACCCCGGTCCGGGACGCCTTCACCACCGAACTGTTCGCCACCCTGCCGGCCGCGCTCGCCGCCGACGCCCGCGTCCGGTTCTGCGGGCCCGCCCCCGGGGACGCCGTAGCCGCCGCGCTCGCGCTGGCGCGCACGGCCACCGGCCGCTCCCGGGTGCTCGCCTGCGCCGGCGACGGACCCCACGCCCCGGCCGCGCCCGGCCGGCCGGCCGTAACGGGGCCGGACGGCGACCTACCGGTCACCTGGCTGCCGTACCCGCGCGACGGGCGCCGCCCGCTCGACGGTGGCGACGGGACACCGCACGGCCCGCACGGCCCGCGGGGCGCGGACGGCGCGGACGGCGGGATCGCCACGTCGGCGGCCGTCATCGTCGAACCGGTCCGGGGCGCCCGGGACGTGGTGCCCGCGCCGGACGACTGGCTGCGGCGGGTGCGCGGGCTCACCGCGGCGGCGTCCGTTCCGCTGATCGCCGACGAGACGCTGACGGGACTCGGCCGCACCGGCTCGTTCTGGGCGGTCGGACACAGCGGTGTCGTCCCCGACGTGATGGTCATGCCGGAGGCCCTCGGCGCCTCGCTCCCGCTGTCCGTGATCGTCTACCGGGCGGGCCTCGACCGCGACGGGCCGGACCGCCCCGGCGGCGCCCCGCGCGGCAACCAGCTCGCCATGGCCGCGGGGACCGCCACCCTCGCGTTCGTCCGGGGGAACCGGCTCGCCGAACGCGCCGCCGTCCTCGGCGCGCGACTCCTCGCCGACCTGCGGGAGCTGGCGGCCGCCCACCCCTGCGTGGCCGGCGTGCGGGGCCGCGGCCTCATGATCGGGGTGGAACTGGCCGTCCCGTCCCCTACCGGCGACGTGCCGCCGCGCGCGACGGCCCCGTTCCTGCGCACCGCCGCCGACCGCGCGGAGGCCGTACGGCGGGAGTGTCTGGACCGGGGCCTCATCGTGACCACCGGCGGGCCCGCCTCCGGTGTCGTACGGCTGCTGCCGCCGCTGACGCTCACCGACGGGCAGGCAGCCGCCGTCCTCGACCGCTTCGCCGACGCCGTCGCCGCCACCGAGCGGACACAGCCCCCCTGAGCCCGTCTCGAACCCGCCCCGGCGGGGCCGCACCCGCTGCCCACCGAGCCCGCCGGCTTCCCCCTCCGACACCCGGTGTCCATCGCGCGGCGCAGGTCACCCGTACGAGTGGGGAGCGGTCCGGCCCGGGGACGACCGCCCCCGCTCGTCGGCCGGAAGCGGACGGCGGGGCACGGCGACGGGAACCGACTGTCGGTGTGGCCCCTTAGGGTGGACGGGCTATGACGAAGCCATCCCTCCCCGAGCTCCTCCACGCCGCCGTCGCCGCCGTCGGCGGCGCGGAAAGGCCAGGCCAGGTCACCATGGCCGAGGCCGTCGGCCAGGCCATCGACGACGGTACGCACCTGCTCGTCCAGGCCGGCACCGGCACGGGCAAGTCCCTCGGCTACCTGGTGCCCGCCCTGGCCCACGGCGACCGGGTCGTGGTGGCGACGGCCACGCTCGCCCTCCAGCGGCAGCTCGTCGAGCGGGACCTGCCCCGCACGGTCGAGGCGCTGCACCCGCTGCTGCGCCGGCGCCCGGAGTTCGCGATGCTCAAGGGCCGCTCCAACTACCTGTGCCTCCACCGGCTGCACGAGGGCGTCCCGCAGGACGACGAGGAGGGGCTCTTCGACCCCTTCGAGGCGGCGGCCCCCACCAGCAAGCTCGGGCAGGACCTCATGCGCCTGCGTGACTGGTCCGACGAGACGGAGACGGGCGACCGCGACGACCTGACGCCGGGCGTCTCCGACCGCGCCTGGGGGCAGGTCTCGGTCACCTCGCGGGAGTGCCTCGGGGCGACGAAGTGCGCGTACGGCGCCGAGTGCTTCGCCGAGGCGGCCCGCGAGCGGGCCAAGCTCGCCGACGTCGTCGTCACCAACCACGCGCTGCTGGCGATCGACGCCATCGAGGGCGCGCCGGTCGTCCCGCAGCACGACGTGCTGATCGTGGACGAGGCCCACGAGCTGGTCTCCCGCGTCACGGGCGTCGCCACCGGCGAGCTCACCCCCGGCCAGGTCAACCGCGCCGTGCGCCGGGCGGCGAAGCTCGTTGACGAGAAGGCCGCCGACCAGCTCCAGACCGCCGCCGAAGGGTTCGAGAAGCTCATGGAGCTGGCCCTGCCCGGCCGGCTCCAGGAGCTGCCCGAAGACCTCGCCTACGCGTTGATGGCCCTGCGGGACGCCGCCCGTGCGGTGATCACCGCCATCGGCAACACCCGCGACCGGTCCGTGCAGGACGAGGACGCCGTCCGCAAGCAGGCCCTCGCCGCCGTGGAGAACGTCCACGCGGTGGCGGAGCGCATCGCGAACGGCTCCGAGTACGACGTGGTCTGGTACGAGCGGCACGACCGGTTCGGCGCGTCCCTGCGGGTGGCCCCGCTGTCCGTGTCCGGGCTGCTGCGCGAGAAGCTCTTCGCCGACCGGTCGGTCGTCCTGACCTCCGCGACGCTCAAGCTCGGCGGCGACTTCAACGGCGTGGGCGCCTCGCTCGGCCTGGCCGCGGAGGGCGTCGAGGGCGAGGACCTGCCGGTCTGGAAGGGCATCGACGTCGGCTCCCCGTTCGACTACCGCAAACAGGGCATCCTCTACGTCGCTCGGCACCTCGCCACCCCGGGCCGCGAGGGCAGCCGGGACGACATGATGGACGAGCTGGCGGAGCTGATCCAGGCGGCCGGGGGCCGTACGCTGGGCCTCTTCTCCTCGATGCGGGCCGCGCAGGCCGCCGCCGAGGAGCTGCGGGGCAGGCTCGACCGGCCGGTGCTGCTCCAGGGCGAGGACACCCTCGGCGAGCTGATCAAGACGTTCGCGGGGGATGCCGCCACCTGCCTCTTCGGCACGCTGTCCCTGTGGCAGGGCGTGGACGTCCCGGGGCCGAACTGCCAGCTGGTGGTGATGGACCGCATCCCGTTCCCGCGGCCGGACGACCCGCTGATGAGCGCCCGGCAGAAGGCCGTGGAGGAGGCCGGCGGCAACGGCTTCATGGCCGTCGCCGCGACGCACGCGGCGCTGCTCATGGCCCAGGGCGCGGGCCGTCTGGTGCGCGCGACGGGGGACCGGGGCGTCGTGGCCGTCCTGGACCCGCGGCTGGCGAACGCCCGGTACGGCAGCTTCCTGCGGGCTTCCCTGCCCGACTTCTGGTACACGACGGACCGCAACCAGGTCCGCCGCTCCCTGGCGGCGATCGACGCGGCGGCGCGGACGGCGGGGTAGGCCGGTTCCGGCCCGGACCGGCGCGCCCGGCCCTTCGGACCGCCCGGTCCGGGTCGTCCGGTCCCGGATGGCGCTCCTGCCTGGGGCCGCCCGGTCCCGGGACCTGTCGGCCCTGGAGGTCGCTCGGTCGGGCCTGGGGTGCTCAGCCCACACGGCTCAGCCGTCCCGCCGCCTCGCCCTGCCCGCTCGTGGACCGGCTCGTCCGTCCGCCCGGCTGCCCGCGGCCCCGTGACACAGCAAGGCCCCGGGACCGGCGCAGAGGTCCCGGGGCCGGTTCGGGCCGGCGGGTGAGCGTCACACCCGTCGCAGAACCGCCACCACCTTGCCGAGGATGGTCGCCTCGTCACCGGGGATGGGTTGGTAGGCGGCGTTGTGCGGGAGCAGCCAGACGTGGCCGTCCTCCCGCTTGAAGCGCTTGACGGTGGCCTCGCCGTCGAGCATGGCGGCCACGATGTCGCCGTTCTCCGCGACGGGCTGGCGGCGGACGGTGACCCAGTCGCCGTCGCAGATCGCGGCCTCGATCATCGAGTCGCCGACGACCTTCAGTACGAAGAGCTCACCGTCGCCGACGAGCTGCCGGGGGAGGGGGAAGACGTCCTCGACGGACTCCTCGGCGAGGATCGGGCCACCGGCGGCGATCCGGCCGACGAGCGGCACGTATGACGCCGCGGGCTTGCCCGTGGTGTCGGCGGGCTGGGTGCTGGGCTGGTCGGAGCCGCGGACCTCGTAGGCGCGGGGCCGGTGCGGGTCCCGCCGCAGGAAGCCCTTCCGCTCCAGCGCCATCAGCTGGTGGGCGACGGAGGACGTGCTGGACAGCCCCACCGCCTGGCCGATCTCACGCATCGACGGTGGGTACCCCCGCCGCTGCACGGAGTCGCGGATCACCTCGATCACGCGCCGCTGGCGGTCCGTGAGGCCCGAGCTGTCGGCGCGGATGCCGGGAGGTCGGCCGGGCAGCGACCGTGCGGGCTTGGGAGGCTCGGGGGTCGCGCTCGCCTCGTTCACGTTCTTCACGGTCATGGCATGCACCGGCTCGAATCGGCCCTGGGAGCGGTCCTGGGCGGTGATGGTGGCGCTGTCTGCGGTGGTGGTCACGTCGGCCCCTCTCGAATGGTCTCCCTGGCTGGCACAACGGTAGTTGCTTTCGAAAGGTTGCGCCAAACACACGTTCGAGTGAAAAAACAAGGAATGGCTTACGTGTGCGTGTGTCCAGGTGTATGTGCGACCTTTTCGGCGCCGTGGCAATTCGGGCCATTACGGTAACCCTCGCCGTCACGCCCAGCGCGCCCGGGGTCGCCACTCCGCCGTTCTCCGGAACATTTCGGAGGCGTCCGCGGGCGCCGGGGCGGCGCGGAGGGGGTGCCCGACGGGGTCACCCTGAGGTTTCCGAGGGGTCTGCGGGAACGGCTCCGAGGCGTCTCGGGGGGACCTCGGGCGACATTCGAAACGTCTGCCGAGGGGGCGTGCGGAGGGGAGCCCGGGGTAGGCGCGCGGTGCGGGAAGTGCGCCCACGGCGGCCTGTCGCGCCCGTGCCCCGACGCTCCCGCGGACCGCCCGTGCCGTAGGCTCTCGGTCGGCCGCAGGCCCGCGGGTGGTGCGACACGCGCCACGGGGCGGATGGGCGCCAGACCCTACATGTAGTGGTTGCATGGTCACAGCCGCCCAGAAGTTGTGGTCCCCGGTCGGTGGGGGGTGCGGCCATCGCCTATGCTGGTGCCTGCTTCGCACGGGTCCGGGAGGACCCGGCGAGGCTGTTCAGTCGTGCTTGTGAAGGAGGGTTGGGACCATGCACTGCCCCTTCTGCAGGCACCCCGACAGCCGCGTCGTCGACAGTCGCACCACCGACGACGGGACGTCCATCCGACGCCGCCGTCAGTGCCCCGACTGCTCCCGCCGCTTCACCACCGTGGAGACCTGCTCCCTCATGGTCGTGAAGCGGAGCGGGGTGACCGAGCCGTTCAGTCGGACCAAGGTCATCAACGGCGTGCGCAAGGCGTGCCAGGGGCGGCCCGTCACCGAGGACGCCCTCGCACAGCTGGGCCAGCGGGTCGAGGAGGCCGTGCGCGCCACCGGCAGCGCCGAGCTCACGACGCACGACGTCGGCCTCGCCATACTCGGCCCGCTGCGGGAGCTCGACCTCGTCGCGTACCTGCGCTTCGCGTCCGTGTACCGGGCGTTCGACACGCTGGAGGACTTCGAGGCCGCCATCGCGGAGCTGCGCGAGCGGCGGCCCTCCGTGGACCAGGGCGGCACCGGTGCGGCCCCCGAGGTCCCGGTGCCCGCCGGCCCCGCCGACTGACCGGCCCGCCGGACCCGGGTCCGGACGCCGGCCGCGCGGCGGCCAATCGACCAACCGGGGCGCTGCCCGCAGCGCCCGCGGCGACAGACAGACACCGTGCCTTGGGAAGATCTGGGCACATCAGGGCGTTTTTGCCCGTATATGGGAGGCGGCATGACAGAGACGACGAGCGGCCCGGCACGAGGCTCCCGAGCCAAGGGGTCCAAGGCGGGCAAGGGCCTGCGCATCGAGCGCATCCACACGACCCCGGGCGTGCACCCGTACGACGAGGTCGTCTGGGAGCGCCGTGACGTCGTCATGACCAACTGGCGTGACGGCTCGGTCAACTTCGAGCAGCGTGGCGTCGAGTTCCCCGACTTCTGGTCGGTGAACGCGGTCAACATCGTCACCAGCAAGTACTTCCGGGGTGCCGTCGGCACCCCGCAGCGCGAGACGGGCCTGAAGCAGCTCATCGACCGCATCGTGAAGACCTACCGCAAGGCCGGTGAGGAGTACAACTACTTCTCGTCCCCCGCCGACGCGGAGATCTTCGAGCACGAGCTCGCCTACGCCCTCCTGCACCAGATCTTCAGCTTCAACTCCCCGGTGTGGTTCAACGTCGGCACGCCGCAGCCCCAGCAGGTCTCCGCCTGCTTCATCCTGTCCGTCGACGACTCCATGGAGTCGATCCTCGACTGGTACAAGGAAGAGGGCATGATCTTCAAGGGCGGTTCCGGCGCCGGCCTGAACCTCTCCCGCATCCGCTCCTCCAAGGAGCTCCTCTCCTCCGGTGGCAACGCCTCCGGCCCCGTCTCCTTCATGCGCGGCGCCGACGCCTCCGCCGGGACGATCAAGTCGGGCGGCGCGACCCGCCGCGCGGCCAAGATGGTGATCCTCGACGTCGACCACCCCGACATCGAGGACTTCATCGAGACGAAGGTCAAGGAGGAGGAGAAGATCCGCGCCCTGCGCGACGCGGGCTTCGACATGGACCTGGGCGGCGACGACATCACGTCCGTCCAGTACCAGAACGCCAACAACTCCGTCCGCGTGAACGACGAGTTCATGAAGGCCGTGGAGACCGGCGGCAAGTTCGGCCTGCGCGCCCGCATGACCGGCGAGGTCATCGAGGAGGTCGACGCCAAGGCGCTCTTCCGCAAGATGGCCCAGGCCGCCTGGGCCTGCGCCGACCCGGGCATCCAGTACGACGACACCATCAACCGCTGGCACACCTGCCCCGAGTCCGGCCGGATCAACGGCTCGAACCCGTGCAGCGAGTACATGCACCTGGACAACACCTCGTGCAACCTCGCCTCGCTGAACCTGATGAAGTTCCTGAAGGACGACGGCAAGGGCAACCAGTCCTTCGAGGTCGAGCGCTTCGCGAAGGTCGTCGAGCTCGTCATCACCGCGATGGACATCTCCATCTGCTTCGCCGACTTCCCCACCCAGAAGATCGGTGAGAACACCCGCGCCTTCCGCCAGCTGGGCATCGGCTACGCCAACCTCGGCGCCCTGCTGATGGCCACCGGCCACGCGTACGACTCCGACGGCGGTCGCGCCCTCGCCGGCGCCATCACCTCGCTGATGACGGGCACCTCCTACCGCCGCTCCGCCGAGCTCGCCGCGGTCGTCGGCCCGTACGACGGCTACGCCCGCAACGCCGGGGCGCACAACCGCGTCATGCAGCAGCACGCCGACGCGAACACCGCCGCCGTCCGCATGGACGACCTCGACTCGCCGATCTGGGCCGCCGCCACGGAGGCCTGGCAGGACGTGATCCGCCTCGGTGAGAAGAACGGCTTCCGCAACGCGCAGGCGTCCGTCATCGCCCCGACCGGCACCATCGGTCTCGCGATGTCCTGCGACACCACCGGCCTCGAGCCCGACCTCGCCCTGGTCAAGTTCAAGAAGTTGGTCGGCGGCGGCTCCATGCAGATCGTCAACGGCACGGTCCCGCAGGCCCTGCGCCGCCTGGGCTACCAGGAGGAGCAGATCGAGGCGATCGTCGCCCACATCGCCGAGCACGGCAACGTGATCGACGCGCCCGGCCTCAAGCAGGAGCACTACGAGGTCTTCGACTGCGCCATGGGCGAGCGTTCCATCTCCGCGATGGGCCACGTCCGCATGATGGCCGCCATCCAGCCCTGGATCTCCGGCGCGCTGTCCAAGACGGTCAACCTCCCCGAGACGGCCACCGTCGAGGACGTCGAGGAGGTCTACTTCGAGGCGTGGAAGATGGGCGTCAAGGCGCTCGCCATCTACCGCGACAACTGCAAGGTGGGCCAGCCCCTCTCCGCCAAGAAGAAGGAGGAGGAGAAGAAGGAGGTCGCGGTCGAGCCGACGAAGGTCGAGAAGGTCGTCGAGTACCGCCCGGTCCGCAAGCGGCTCCCCAAGGGCCGCCCCGGGATCACCACCTCCTTCACGGTGGGCGGTGCCGAGGGGTACATGACCGCCAACTCCTACCCGGACGACGGTCTCGGCGAGGTCTTCCTCAAGATGTCCAAGCAGGGCTCGACCCTCGCGGGCATGATGGACGCCTTCTCCATCGCGGTCTCCGTCGGCCTGCAGTACGGCGTCCCGCTGGAGACGTACGTCTCGAAGTTCACCAACATGCGCTTCGAGCCGGCCGGCATGACGGACGACCCGGACGTGCGGATGGCGCAGTCGATCGTCGACTACATCTTCCGCCGCCTGGCGCTGGACTTCCTGCCCTTCGAGACCCGCTCGGCGCTCGGCATCCACTCCGCCGAGGAGCGTCAGCGGCACCTGGAGACCGGCTCGTACGAGCAGTCCGTCGAGGACGAGGACGTGGACGTCGAGGGACTCGCCCAGTCGGCCCCGCGCCAGCAGGAGGCCCCGAAGGCCGCCCCCAAGGCGGAGCCGGTCGAGCTCCCGGCCCCCAAGCAGGCCCACACCTCGGCCGAACTGGTCGAGATGCAGCTCGGCATCCAGGCCGACGCCCCGCTGTGCTTCTCCTGCGGAACGAAGATGCAGCGCGCCGGTTCCTGCTACATCTGCGAGGGCTGCGGCTCGACCAGCGGCTGCAGCTGAACCGACCGCCCGCGCCGGTGACGGGGTGGGCGTCGGTGGGGCGTGCACGATGACCCGCTGAGGTGGGGAGGTCTCCCGGGAGACCTCCCCACCTCTCGCGTACGGGGGCGGGGCGGGGTGCCGCGGCGCTGCCGGACCGCGCGGCGGGCGCCGATCGCGCCTACCGTCGGCGTCGGGCGCCGATCACGCCGACCCCCTCAGCGGCGGGCGCCCATCACGCGGCTGAAGGACTGCGGATCGGTGTCGAAGCCGTGCAGCAGCCGCCGGTACCGCCAGGTGTCGGCGTCCTCGCGGACGAACTCGGCGATGGTCGCCGCGGTGGCGCCGGCCACGCCCGCGAGGTCGTCGCTGTCCAGCTCCTCGTAGCCCTCCCGCACCAGCACCTTCGTGTTGGGCACGTCCCCGAAGGTCACGGGCCCGCCGCTCTGCTGTATGGCGATGCCCACCACCACGCGCGCGTAGTCGGGCGACAGACGGGTCAGCTCCAGCGTCATCGCCTCGTCGATGCCGAACCCCTGTCCCGTTCGGCTGTCGCGGTTGAGCGTGATCGTGCCGTCCGGCGACCGGTTGTCGAAGTGCACCAGGTACACCGGCTCGCCGTACGGGTCCGCCGTGGGATAGACGGCGGCGATGATGTCGAGGTCGTGTACCGGGCCGCCACCCGTGCTCGGGTCCCATTTGAGGGCCACCTCGACCTTGGCGACGCCCTTGTTCAGCGTGCTCACCCTTTCCCCCTCTCTGTGCCACTGGCACGGGACCGGAGGCAACTCCCCTCCGGCGCCCGCCTGCTGGACCATGGTGTCACGGAGCGTCAGGACCGTCAGCGCGTCCGTGCGGAATGCGCCCCGGGGGGACCGGGCGAGGACCGTTCCCGCGCCGGGTGCTCAGGGCGTGCCCCCGGTGGCGGGGCGGGTTCCGTCGGGCCGGGACCGCCCGGGCCGCCGCGCCGTACGATGGCGCGGTGCTGGTCAAGTGGATTCGCTGCACCGTCGTGGACCGTCGCGGGTTCGAGCGGGGGCAGCGGAAATGGGCGGGGCTGCCGGGGGAACCCGGCTTCCGGGGGCAGGGCGGCGGGTGGAGCCGTCTGCGGCCCGGTGTGGCCCACGTGTTCTCCTTCTGGGAGAGCCGTCCCTTCTACGACTCCTTCATGGCGCGGTCGCACGCCAGACTGGCCGCCGCGCAGGCCGGCACCTTCAAGGACGCACAGGCGAAGCTCTTCGACTACCGCTTCGACGTGAAGACCGGTTTCGAGCCGCGCTTCACCGACGCCGACGTGGTGCGCGTCGCCCACAGCCGGATCCGTGAGGACCGGGTGGAGCACTACGCGCTGATGCAGGAGAAGGTGTGGAACCCGGCGATGGCCGGATCCCCCGGCATGCTGCGGGGGCTGTTCGGCGAGGCGCCGGGCAACGAGTTCCTGGTGCTGTCCATGTGGAAGTCGGCGGCCGAGCACGGCAAGTACCGGACGGAGCGGGTCGAACGGCTCGCCCTGCGCGCGCAGATCGCGGCGGACGTCGTCGCCCTGACGGGGGACGTCGTGGACCTGGAAGCGGCCTGGACGGTCTGACGGGCGTCGTCCTCAGCGGCGCGCGCCGGTGAACACGCCCGCGTGGACGGCCGCGAGGGCCGCCGCGGCCGCCTGGTCGGCGAGTTCCGCGTCGACCGGTTCCCGCGTCACGAAGAGCCGGAGGAACAGCGGGGCGGAGACCGCGCGCACCACCGCGCCCGCGTCCGTGCCGGGCGGTGCCTCGCCGCGTACCACCGCGCGCTCCACCACGGCCTCGCACCGGCCGAACCGTTCCGCGTAGAAGGCGCGCAGGGCGTCCGCCGCGCGCTCCGACTGGAAGGCGGCGGCGACGAACGCGGTGGGCGCGGCGGCGGCCGCCGGGTCGGCGAACGAGTCGCACACCTCCCGGGCGAGGGCCCGCAGGTCACCCGTCAGGGTGCCCGTGTCGGGTGGGGTCCAGCCGTCCTCGCCCGCGAGGTCGAGGGCGTCCGCGACCAGCCCTTCGAGCCCGCCCCACCTGCGGTACAGCGTCGTCTTGTGGACCCCCGACCGCTCGGCGACGAACTCGACGGTGAGGCCCGGGTAGCCGTGTTCGGCCAGACCGGTCAGCACGGCGTCGCGCACCGCCGCGCGGGTCCGCGCCGTGCGGCCGCCGGGACGCCGGGAGCCGGGTCCGGGGTCGGACGGTGACTGCGTCGGGTTCTCGGTCAATTGCCACTCCTGTTGCGTTAGTCAGGGCGAGTGTGCCACACTCGGCTTAACGCGACGAAAGTTGCATTACCGGGGGATCGTTGCCGGTTCCCCCGCTCCCGCACCCTCTCGTCGGAATCCTCTTGGAGGCGCCCTTGCCCACGCAGATCTCCCTCCGTCACGTCACCAAGGCCCGCGGCGAGCGACTGCTGCTCGACGACGTCTCCCTCACCGTGCGCCCGGGCGAACGGATCGGCGTCGTGGGGGAGAACGGCGCGGGCAAGTCCACCCTCCTGCACCTCCTCGCCGGCACCGAGCGGCCCGACGAGGGCGATGTCGTGACGGTCGCCGAGCACGGTGTGGGGCTGCTCGCCCAGACGCCGCAGCTCCCGCCGCACCGCACCGTGGGCGACGCCGTCGACACCGCCCTGCACGAGCTGCGCGCCATGGAGGCCCGCCTGCGCGCCCTCGAAGCCGTGCTCGCCGACGCCGACGACACCACCCTGGCCGAGTACGGCGAACTGCTCACCGCCTACGAGTTGCGCGGCGGGTACGAGGCGGACGCCCGGGTCGCCAAGGCGCTCCACGCCCTCGGGCTGGCCGGCACCGGCCGCTCCCGGACCCTCGGCAGCCTCTCCGGCGGTGAACAGGCCCGGCTCGGCCTCGCCTGCCTGATCGCCGCGGCTCCCGAGGTCATGCTGCTGGACGAACCGACCAACCACCTCGACGAGGGGGCCCTCGACTGGCTGGAGGGGGCGCTGCTCGCCCACCGGGGCACCGTCGTCGCCGTCTCCCACGACCGGACCTTCCTGGAGCGCGTCGCCACCGCCGTGCTCGACGTGGACGCCGACCGCCGCACCGTCGTCCGCCACGGGAACGGCTACGCCGGGTACCGCGAGGAGCGGGCGGCCGCGCGCCGCCGCTGGGAGCAGGCCTACGCCGCCTGGTGCGACGAGACGTCCCGCCTGGAGGCGTACGCCGAGACCACCGCCCACGGCGTCGCCGCCGGCCGCACCATCAGGGACAACAACAAGATGGCGTACGACCGGGCCGGCGGCCGGGTCCAGGCGTCGGTCGCCGGGCGTGTCCGCAGCGCGCGCGAAAGGCTCCGCAGGCTCCGGGAGGACCCGGTACCCCGCCCACCCCGACCGCTCTCCTTCACCGCCCGCCCGGTCGCGGGCGCCGCCGACGGCGACCTCGTGACCCTCACCGACGTGCGCGTGGGGGACAGGCTCGCCGTCGACCGCCTCACCGTCGCGGCGGGGGAGAAGCTCCTGGTCCACGGGGGCAACGGCGCGGGCAAGTCCACCCTGCTGCGCGTCATGGCAGGACACCTCGCGCCCGACACGGGGTCCGTCATCCGCCGGGGCGCCATCGGCCACCTCGCCCAGGAGATACCCGCCGACCGCCCGGCGGAGCGGCTCCTCGCCGCCTTCGGCCGCGGCCTGCCGCTCACCGACGACGAGCGCGAGGAACTCCTCCTGTCGTACGGACTGTTCCGCCCCCGCGACCTCCACACCCCCGTGGGCGCCCTCTCGGCCGGACAGCGCCGCCGGCTCGCCCTCGCCCGGCTCCTCGCCCGCCCCGCCGACCTCCTTCTCCTCGACGAACCTGCGAACCACCTCGCGCTCGGCCTCGTGGAGGAGCTGGAAGCCGCACTCGACCGCTGGACCGGCGCCCTCGTCATCGTCTCCCACGACCGGCTCCTGCGCCGCCGCTTCACCGGCCGGACGCACCGGCTGGAGGCCGGACGCCTCGTCGGCTGACCCGGGAAACGGGCGGCGCCACCGGTTAGAGTGGCAGGGCGATGACCGCTGACTCCTCCCTCGACCGGCGCTTCGACCGCGCCCTCGCCAGCCTCCGCGGGCTGGCCGTGGGCGACGCCCTCGGCTCCCAGTTCTTCGTCCCCTCCCACTACCCCCTGCTGAAGCGGCGCGAGCTCCCACCGGGCTCCTGGCAGTGGACCGACGACACCGAGATGGCCTGCTCCGTGCTGGCCGTGCTCGCCTCGCACGGTCGCATCGACCAGGACGCCCTCGCCCGCTCCTTCGCCGACCACCACGACTTCGACCGCGGCTACGGCCCCGCGGTCAACCGGATGCTCCGGTTGATCAGGGAAGGTGGGGACTGGCGGGAGCTGGCCGCCGGCCTCTTCCAGGGGCAGGGCTCCTGGGGCAACGGCGCCGCCATGCGCATCGCGCCCCTCGGCGCCTGGTACGCCGACGACCCCGAGCAGGCCACCCACCAGGCCGAGATCTCCTCGTACACGACCCACCAGCACCGCGAGGCCGTCGTCGGCTGCATGGCGGTCGCGGCCGCCGCCGCACTCGCCGCGGCGCCGGACGGACCACCCAAGCCCACCGACTTCCTCGACGCGGTCGTCGCCCTCGTCCCCCGCAGCGCCGTCGGCGCGGGACTGCGGCGCGCCCGCGACATGCTCGACTACGGCGACACCCAGACCGTCGCCGCCGTCCTCGGCTGCGGACGGCGGACGAGCGCGCACGACACCGTGCCGTTCGCCCTGTGGTCCGCCGCCCGCTCCCTCGACGACTACGAGCGTGCCTTCTGGACGACCGCCCAGGCCGGCGGGGACGTCGACACCACCTGCGCCATCGTCGGTGGCGTGGTCGCCGCCGCGCAGGGAGGCGCACCGCCCGCCGAGTGGCTCGCCCGCACCGAGGACCTGCCCGCCTGGCTCCCGGCGCGCGCCGCCCACTGACCCCACGGGCCCGGCCACGGCCCACGGTCCACGGCCCCCGGTTGCCATCGCTCCCGTTGCCGTCGTCCGGTTGCCGCACGGCCCGGGGCAGGGGCACGCTCCCGCCTTGGCGGCCTGTCCGCCCCCTCCACGGTCCTGTCCGGCCGAGTGTCCCCCAGTGCCCCGCCACCCGGCGGACGCCACCCCGACGTACACCGGCCCCTCCGGGTGCGTGGCGGCCCGACTGCGGCCCGGTAGGGCCGGTGGGAGGGCGCCGGAGGGCTCCGCCCCACCGCCGCCGCGGCTCCCGGAAGGTCCCGCGACCGCCCGTCAAACGGGAGGGAGATGGCACGGGATGCCAATCCGGGTGTCGCCGGAGGGCACAAGCGGCGTAACCTGTCAGGCGCCATGCCGTACGAAGCACCCACACACACCGTCGAGCGCTCGATCCGAGCGACAACCGGCGCCAGGATCATCGCCGGAGTCGACGAAGTCGGCCGCGGGGCGTGGGCAGGGCCCGTCACCGTCTGCGCGGCCGTCACCGGCCTGCGCCGGCCGCCGGACGGACTCACCGACTCCAAGCTCCTCACCCCCCGGCGCCGCACCGAACTCGCCGCGGAGCTCGAACGGTGGGTCACGGCCCACGCGCTCGGGCACGCCGGCCCCGAGGAGATCGACGAGCTGGGCATGACCGCGGCGCTGCGACTGGCCGCCGTACGCGCCCTGGAGGCCCTGCCGGTCCGACCGGACGCGGTCATCCTCGACGGCAAGCACGACTACCTGGGAAACCCCTGGCAGGTCCGCACGGTGATCAAGGGGGATCGTTCCTGCGTCGCCGTGGCGGCGGCGTCGGTGATCGCCAAGGTGCGGCGGGACGCGATGATGACCGAACTGGAGGCGCAGTCCGACAGGTACGCGCCGTTCGGTTTCTCCGCCAACGCCGGCTACCCGTCGCCCGTGCACAAGGCCGCCCTCGCCGAGTGGGGCCCCACCCCGCACCACCGCATGACCTGGGCCTTCCTCGACGCGCTGCCCCGGTGGCGGCACCTGAGGAAGTACCGCGTCTCCCCGGAGGCGGCCGAACTCGAAAGCGGGGGCCAGCTCGGCTTCGACTTCTGACCGCCCGAACGGGGCGCGGCCGCGCGTCGCGGACCGCACATACGAGCCACCCGCCGATGCCCGTCGCACCGGCGTTTGATACACATCCCTTATGCCTCTCATCCCCGAGGAGCCTCAGATTCACGAGAGTGCCCAGGGTCCCCGCGTCACGCCGGCCGCAGGCCGCCCCGCGCCGACCCCCCGACCCGTACCCGGCCCGCGTACCGCGGCCTCGCCCCGCCCCGGCCGCCCGGGTCCCGGCCCCGCCAGGCCCGCACCGCCGGCCCCCCGCCAGCACAACCCGGGCGGACAGCCCGCGGCCCGGCAGGGGAATCGTTCCGCCGACGCCCACACCACGCCGCGGATCCAGCTGATCCCGGCCCCGCTGGACGGCGCGATCGACGCCGCCGAAGAGGCGGTCGACCTCCTGCTGGAGAGCGGCCGCGCCCCCGGCGACATCCTGGTCCTGACCACCGGCGAGCAGCACCCCTGGGCGGCCCACGAGCTGTCCTTCGGCGAGGCTGCCTACTGGGCCCAGCACGACGCACGCGACGACGTGTTCTTCGCCGCCGCGTCCGCCGCGGACCGTGCCGCCGCCCGACCCGTGGTCGTCGTCGCGGTCAACGGCGGCGACGACGCCGTCACCGCCCGGGCGCTGCCCGCCGCCTTGAACCGCGCCGACACGCTGCTCATCGTGTGCGGTGACCCCGCCCGCATCAACACCGTGCTGGGCACCGCCCTCTGACGGAACGCCACACGAGGTGGGCCGGACGGCAGCACCGCCGTCCGGCCCACCGGCCACCGTGGGCCGCCCGAGTCGGCGCGACCCGCACCGGCCGGCCTGGTCCGCCAGGACCGTCAGCGGCGCGGCGGCCGTACGGTGCGGCGGCTCCCCTGAGCCGCGCTCCTCGTCGTCAGCGGGCGGCCGTACGGCGCAGCGGCTCGCCCGAGCCGCTCACCATGCGCGGTGCCGGCGGCGCGTCCTGCCCCTCGGCACCGGATATGTCCGACGGCGGTGACGCCGAGTGGGGATGCCGGCCACCCCGGTCGTCACCCGCCACCTGCCACCCGTCGCGGGTCAGCGTGATGTAGGCGCCGCAACGGAGCCCGTGCAGCGTGCACGCGTCCCGGAGGCCCCACATCCACGCCCCGTCCTCCTCCGTCCACTTCCCGCTGCCCTCGCGGCAGTTGAGCAGGACGGCCGTACGCACCGGGCTGCGGCGCCGCAGGTCGTGCGGGATGACCCGGCGCAGGTGCGCCAGGAGCGCGTTGCGGAAGTCCCAGCCGTCCGCCGGCACCGGTCTCGGCGTGAACGACGCACTGGCGATGAGCCGTTCCTCGTGATCCAGCACGGCGACCACGGCGGTCGCCGGCCCCGGCGCGTGACGAGCGTGCAGACCCGTGACCACGTCACGGGGACTGCGCAACAGGGGGATGCCGGCCTCCGCCCACTCGGCGGGTTCCAGCATGCGGGCGAGACGGCTGGCGGAGGCGGCCGGTGTGGTCAACGAGGAGGCTGCGGACGGAGCGAATCCGAAGGTCACGATCCTCCCTTCGCATACGCGCCCACAGGAGCGGGCAGGGTCGGGTGAGGGCGCGCCGCGGCAAGGCCCTTCCGGACCGCGAACGGGCCGTGCTGGGGCGGGATCCAATTCTTGCGGGCGGCATGGGCAGGCGGCAACGAGCAATTGGGACCGCTGACGGGAATGGGCTGTTATGCCACCCAATTCCCGACCATAAGAATTCCCCGTGACGACCCGATCAACCCGCTACCGCGAGGACCAGCGGAAACACCCCCGGTGCTCCCGCGCGGCGAAGCAGCCGCGCCGCCACCGCGAGCGTCCAGCCGCTGTCCGAGAAATCGTCGACCAGCAGCACCGGACCGCCCGCCGACGACAACCGCTCGGCAAGACCGGCCGGGACGGTCAGGGCCCGGTGCAGACCGCACACCCGCTGCGCGCTGTTGGTCCGTGAGATGCGCGTGTCCACCGCCTCCGGCGCGTACTCGACGGAGCCGAGCAGCGGCATCCGCCCCACCTCCGCGATCCGCGCGCCCAGCGAACCCACGAGCTGCGGACGACTCCGCGAGGCGACCGTCACCACACCCGCCGGGCGGGGCGGCGCGTCCGACGCACCGGACGCCCAGCCCCCGGGGCCCTTCGCCCAGTCGGCCAGCACGCGCACCACCGCGTCCACCACGTCGTCCGGCACCGCCCCGTCCGGCGCCCGATCCGTCAGCATCGGCCGCAGCCGGTTGCCCCAACCGATGTCCGACAGACGCCCCAGCGCCCGGCCCGCGGCCGACTGCTCCCCGGGCGGGATGCGGCCCTTGAGGTCGACACCGACCGTCGGCAGACCGGTCGGCCACATCCTGCGCGGCTCGACCTCCACCCCCGGTCTGTTCAGCTCGCCCCGCGCCGCGTCCAAGGTCGTCGCGGACACCTTGGCGTCGAAGCGCGGCCCGGCGCAGTTGTCGCAGCGGCCGCACGGTGCCGCCTCCTCGTCGTCCAGCTGCCGCCGCAGGAACTCCATGCGGCACTCCGCCGTCGCCACGTAGTCCCGCATGGCCTGCTGCTCCGCGGCCCGCTGCCGCGCCACCCACGCGTACCGCTCCGTGTCGTACGCCCACGGGCGCCCCGTGCTCGTCCACCCGCCCTTCACCCGGCGCACCGCGCCGTCCACGTCGAGGACCTTCAGCATCGTCTCCAGCCGGGTGCGCCGCAGCTCCACCAGAGGCTCCAGCGCAGGCAGGGACACCGGGCCCTCCGAGCGCGCCAGCACGTCGAGCGTGCGCCGCACCTGCTCCTCGGGCGGGAAGGCCACCGAGGCGAAGTACTGCCAGATCGCCTCGTCCTCCGGGCCGGGCAGGAGCAACACCTCCGCACTCGCCACACCGCGCCCGGCGCGACCCACCTGCTGGTAGTAGGCGATCGGCGACGAGGGGGAGCCCATGTGCACCACGAACCCGAGGTCCGGCTTGTCGAATCCCATGCCCAGCGCCGACGTGGCGACGAGCGCCTTCACCCGGTTCGCCAGCAGGTCCTCCTCGGCCTGACGCCGGTCGGCGTTCTCCGTGCGCCCCGTGTAGGACGCCACCTCGTAACCGCACTGACGGAGGTGCGCAGCGACCTCCTCGGCCGCCGCGACCGTGAGCGTGTAGACGATCCCCGAACCCGGCAGCTCCCCCAGGTGCTCGGCGAGCCAGGCCAGCCGGTGCGCCGCGTCCGGGAGCCGCACGACACCCAGACGCAGGCTCTCGCGGTCCAGCGCACCACGCAGCACCAGCGCGTCCGATCCCGCCGCCGTGCCGAGCTGCTCGGCCACGTCCGCCGTCACCCGAGCGTTCGCCGTCGCCGTCGTCGCCAGCACCGGGACGCCGGGCGGCAGCTCCGCCAGCATCGTGCGCAGCCGCCGGTAGTCCGGGCGGAAGTCGTGACCCCAGTCGGAGATGCAGTGGGCCTCGTCGACCACCAGCAGCCCCGTCGCCGCCGCCAGCGCGGGCAGCACCTCGTCACGGAAGTCGGGGTTGTTCAGACGCTCCGGTGACACCAGCAGCACATCGACCCGACCTGCGGCGATCTCCTCCTGGACCGTCTGCCACTCCTCCATGTTCGACGAATTGATCGTCCGGGCGTGGATGCCCGCCCGAGCCGCGGCGTCCACCTGGTTCCGCATGAGCGCCAGCAGCGGCGAGACGATCACCGTGGGCCCCGCACCACGCGCCCGCAGCAGCGCCGTGGCCACGAAGTAGACGGCGGACTTGCCCCAGCCGGTGCGCTGCACGACCAGCGCCCGTCTGCCGTGCGCCACCAGCGCCTCGATGGCCCGCCACTGGTCCTCGCGCAGCCTCGCCGCGCCGGTGGCGTCACCGACCAGGCGGGCCAGCACCGCGTCGGCCGCGGAACGCAGGTCTTCGTCGTTCGTCTGCTCCATGCCTCACATGGAACAGCACCGCACCGACAACCGGCGAACGCACCGGGAAGCCTGTGGACAAAGTTATCCACAGGGGTCGACGGATCGACGGGTCGGCGGGACCGTCAAGCCATGAACGCACACCACGATCACACCGGTCCCCGCGACGCCCACCCTTCCGCCGCCGGCCCGCTGCCCGTCACCTCCCCGGGCTTCACGGACGAACCGCAGATCACCCTGCGCGGCCCCGGCCAACTGGCCGACGCACTCCCGTACATGCTGGGATTCCACCCGACCGATTCGGTCGTCCTGCTCGCCCTGCACGGCGAGCACGGCCGCTTCGGCGGACGTCTCAGGCTCGGCATCCCCGCCTCGCCCCGCGAGTGGGCACCCGTGGCCGAACAGCTGGCCGAATGCCTCGTCGAGGGGTGCGAGCGGCGCGGCTCCCGCCCGGACGGCGTCGTCGTCTTCCTCTGCCAGGACCCCGCCGCCGACGAGGAGGACGGCAGGAGGGTGATGCAGCGGCTGCGGCCCTTCGCGCAGAAGCTGCGCACGGCGTGCGGCGCCCTGGACGTTCCGGTGTACGAGGCCCTGTGCATCTCCGGCGGTCGGTTCTGGTCGTACTGCTGCCCCGACAGCGACTGCTGCCCGCCCGGCGGCACGGCCCTGGCCCCGCCCGGCACGTCCGTCATGGCGGCGGCCGCCGCCTACGCGGGCATCCACGTACGCGGCTCGCTGCGCGACATGGAAGCCCGCCTCAGGCCCCGGCCGACCGGCCCCACCACGGCCGCCCAGGAGCACGCCCTCGACACGGCCAGTGCCTCGCTCGTCCACCGCATCCTCAGCGCCAAGGAGGCCACGCGCGTCAGGGAGGAGACCATCCGACTCGCCCAGCGCCTGATCGACCGGCTCTCCGAGCACCCGCCGCTCAGCGACGACTCCGCCGGCGACAAGCGGGACGACGCACTGATCGACGACCGGGAAGCCGCGGAGCTGATCGTCGGACTCCAGGACCGCCGGACCCGGGACCGTGCCGCCGAGTGGATGGAAGGCGCCGCAGCGGACCGCGCCCTACGGCTGTGGCGCGCCCTGGCCCGCCGCTGCGTCGGCGCTTACGGCGAGCACGCCGCCGCGCCCCTCACCCTCGCCGGCTGGGTCGCCTGGTCGGCCGGAGACGAGCCGACCGCACGCGTCGCCCTGGCGCTCGCCCTGGAGGCCGACCCCGAGTACGTCTTCGCCCGGCTGCTGCACCAGGCGTGCAACGAGCAACTGGACCCCGAGACGCTCCGCCATTGCCTGCGGGGCGAGCGAGACGCCAGGGAAGGCGCGGAGGACCGCCGGTCCGGCAGGCGCCGGACGGCCGTGCGCGGGTCCGGGGCCCGAGCGGTACGGCGCAAGCTGCGCGCCCGGACCTCGTCGCCCCGGCCCACCACGACGAACACCCCGCCGCCCGGCCCGACGCGCCGCGGCCCCGACGCCCCTCCCGCGCGTACGCGCACCGTCCGCGGCGGCGGGCTGCGGGGAGCTCAGGACGGTCGGACCGCCGAACGGCACGACGACCTGAGGGGGACCGGCGGCCGGGACGCGAGCGATGGAGGGAGCGCCGGATGACGGCCGTGACCCGCGCCCCCGTCCCGCCGTTCACGTCTGTGGCGGAGTCCCCCGACCCGTGCCGCCGTACCTCCAGCGGCTGTCCGGAGCGCACAGAAGGCTCAGCAGACGACCCATGGACCTCACCGTCCCCTCCCCGACCCCGACCCCGACCCGACGCACGGCCCGCCCCGGCGGGCGGGCCCACCCACCGCCCGCCGCCCACGGCCGACCCCCCGCCGCACCACCCGGCGGACCCCCGTCCGTCCACCACGCTCTCGTCGGCGTCGCCCTGCCAGGACTGGCCGTCTCCCCCGAGCACGGACAGCTCACCGGCCACGGCCTC
Organism: Streptomyces kanasensis; assembly: GCF_043077165.1. Lineage (NCBI taxonomy): Bacteria > Bacillati > Actinomycetota > Actinomycetes > Kitasatosporales > Streptomycetaceae > Streptomyces > Streptomyces kanasensis. The sequence goes on along the minus strand of NZ_JBIBSF010000008.1, from coordinate 344,189 downwards.
GAAGGGGTCTACCAGTCCGGACGACGACTCCTCTCCCGGTGCCACCTGCGCGTCTTCGGCCGCGAACCCGTCCCCGTCCAGAGCAGGCAGGTCTCGGCGTCCCGCGCCCGGTTCGTCGCCCTCGTCCGTACCCCCGCCGACCCCGGCCCGGACCCCGGCGTCGCCGTGGAACGCTCCAGGGACGCCGACGGCTCCGAACGCATCACCCTGCGCAACGCGACGGGCCGGCCCCTGCGCGTCCCGGTCGAGCTCACCCTCGCCACGGACCTCTCCGCACTCGCCGCCATCGCGTCGGGACGCCCCGGCCCCGAGCTCCGCCCCTCCGTGCACGGCTCGGGACTGCGCTGGTCGGCACCGAGCGGCGGCCAGTCCGTCGTCACCGCCGAACCCCCGCCGAAGGACGCGCTCGCGTCCACCGGACTGCTCCGCTGGGAGCTCGACGTCGACGCGGGAGCCGCCCGCACCATCGCCTTGCACGTCCACGCCGGGCGGCCCCTCAGGCCGGCTGCCCGGTCGAGCGGCCGGATCCTCTCCGATGCCCAAGCGGAAGGGGACGACCCCCGGGCCGCGAGACTCCTCGCCACCGCCCTCGACGACCTCCGCTCCCTCCTCGTCCGCGACCCCGCCCACCCCGCCGACCTCCACCTGGCAGCCGGAGTCCCCTGGCGCACCGGCCCCGCCCCGGCCGAGGCGCTCTGGGCCGCCCGGATGCTCCTCCCGCTCGGCACCCGACTCGCAGCCGACACCCTGCGCGGCGTCGCCCGCTCCCTGGACGGTGCCACCGGCCCGTCCGCCGGGCGCGTCCCCGGGCCACTCCGCGACGCCGGTCCCCACCTCCCGCCGGCCTGCACCGGAGTGGAGGCCACCCTCGCCTTCCCCGCCGTCCTCGCCGAGGCCCGTCTGTGGGGGCTCCCGGAGCAGGACCTGGCCGAGCTGCTGCCGGTGGCGGAACGCTGCCTGGCGTGGCTCTGCGCCGCCGTCGACGACGACGGGCTGGTGGCCGAGCCGGGACCAGCCGCCGGTGTGCGGCGCGCGGAGACACAGGCCCACGCCCACCGGGCCGCCCTGCTCGGTGCCGACCTGCTGGAGGCCTGCGGTCGGGACGGCGCCGACGCATGGCGCGACCGTGCCCACGCCATCCGGCACCACTTCCGGGAGAGTTTCTGGCTGGACGACCCGACCGGCGGCCGCCCCGCCGCCGCGCTCACCGCGGACGGCCGTCCCCTACCCCATCTGGGGTGTGCCGCGGCCCACCTGCTCGACACCGGACTGGTCGGCGGGGGAGGCCACGCCAGGGGACTACTCGACAAGCTGCAGACCGAACAGGTCGCCCGGTTGCTGGGCAGCCCCGCGCTCGACACCGGCTGGGGCCTGCGCGGCCTCGGCACCAAGGAGCCCGGGCACAATCCGTTCGGCCACCGCGCGGGCGCCGTCCGCGTCCACGAGACCGCCGTCGCCGTCGTGGGCCTCGCCGCCGCCGGATACGAGAGGGAAGCGACCGGGCTGGTCCGCGGGCTGCTCGATGCCGCGGAGACGTTCGCGTACCGGCTGCCGGAGATGTACGGCGGGGACCAGCGCGCCGAGGGGGGCGCTCCCGTACCGCACCCCTCCGCCTGCCGTCCGGCCGCCGTCGCCGCGGCCGCGGCCGTGCACGTCCTCACCGCTCTCGCGGGCATCCGCCCCGACGTCCCGGCCGGCACGGTCGCGCTGCACCCGCTGGGCGGCGCCCCCCTGGGCGCTTTGAGGCTCTCCGGGCTCTGTGTGGCGGGGGAGCCGTTCGCGGTGCGCGTGAGCAGGATGGGGCTCGGGATGGTCGAGGAGGCAGCCGCGGGACTCCAGTTGGGCGTGTGACCGCGCGCGGTCAGCCACAGGGCACCGCGAGGGGGAGGGGGAGGGGGAAGGGGTGGGTGGGGGAGGGGGAGGCCCCCCACAAGGCGTCCCGACGACGTGTTTATCGTCAGGAAGACGACTATGATCGCGGCATGCCCCCCTACGACCCCTCGGCCTTCCCGCCCTTCGCCGTGACCGTCGACCTGGTCGTCCTCACCGTGCGCCGGCACGCGCTGTGCGCTCTGGTCGTCCGGCGGGGGGAGCCGCCGTTCCAGGGCCGCTGGGCGCTGCCCGGGGGGTTCGTACGGCCCGACGAGGATCTGGGCGCGGCCGCGGCGCGCGAGCTCGCCGAGGAGACCGGGCTGTGCGTGCACGACCCGGGCGACCCGGCACCCGCTCCGGGCGCCGGTGCGCACCTGGAGCAGTTGGCGACGTACGGGGATCCCGAGCGGGACCCCCGCATGCGCGTGGTCAGCGTCGCCCACCTCGCCCTCGCGCCCGATCTGCCCGCACCTCGGCCGGGTGGTGACGCCAACAGCGTCCGCTGGGCACCCGTGGAGGAACTGCTCAGCCCCGAGACGGGCTTCGACCGCGGCGAGGAGCCGTCCGTCCCGCTCGCCTTCGACCACGGCCGCATCCTGGCGGACGGTGTGGAGCGCGCCCGGTCGAAGATCGAGTACTCCTCGCTCGCGACGGCCTTCTGCCCGCCCGAGTTCACCGTCGGCGAGTTGAGGCGCGTGTACGAGGCGGTGTGGGGCGTGGCCCTGGATCCGCGGAACTTCCACCGCAAGGTGACCGGTACACCGGGCTTCCTCGTTCCGGCGGGTGGCACGACCACGCGCCAGGGCGGGCGGCCCGCGCAGTTGTTCCGCGCCGGTGGCGCGACCCTGCTCAACCCGCCGATGCTGCGTCCCGAGGTCTGACGCGCCTGCGTGGCGGCGTCGGGTGGACCGGCACCCCGCAACCGCCCGATGTGCGCGGAAAGTCCGAAATGCCGAGTTATTGTGCTGCGGTACCCACCCTGCCGCCGAGCGGTCTCACCTACCGCGAGAGAAACGATGCTCCAGGCAATCGGACTCACCAGCACGCACCGCAGGAACCGCCCGCCCGCCGTGGACGACCTCACCTTCGAGGCGCGGCCCGGAGAGGTCACCGCCCTCTTCGGCCCGCCCGGAGCGGGCAAGACCACGGCGCTGCGCCTGATGCTCGGACTCGAACGCGGCCAGGGCGTCGCCTACTTCCGCGGCCGCCCCCTCCACCGCGTCGCCCACCCGCTGCGGGAGGTCGGAGTCCTCCTCGGCGACGTGTCGGGGCACCCGGCGCGCAGCGTCCGCGGCCAGCTCAGGATGTTGTGCGCGGTGGCAGGCGTCCCGGTCTCCCGCGCCGACGAGCTGATCGAGGCCGTCGGTCTCGACGGCCTCGACGACCAGCGCCTCGGCGCCCTGTCCCGCGGCATGGACCGCCGACTGGGCATGGCGGCGGCCCTGTTGGGTGACCCCCACACGCTCGTCCTGGACGAGCCGACCGCCCGCCTCTCGACGCGCGAGGCGAACTGGCTGCACGGCCTGCTGCGGGCCCATGCCCACCACGGCGGCACCGTCCTCTACACCACCTCCGACAGCCGGGCTGCCGCCCGTACCGCCGACCGCGTGGTGGCGATGGCCGCCGGCCGGCTCGTCGGCGACCAGGACGCCGCCACCTTCGCCCGCACGCGGCTGCGCCCCCGCGTCGCCGTCCGCACCCCGCACGCCGCCCGCCTCGCCGCCCAGCTCAAGCGCGAGGCCCGCGCCGCGCACCGTTCCGTCGAGGTCGTCTCCGAGCACGGCAACGGGCTGTACGTGTACGGCAGCGACTGCGCCCAGGTCGGCGAGACCGCCTTCCGCCACGGCATCCTCCTGCACCGCCTCGCCGACGAGACCGGCCCCGCGCCCGCACCCGCGAGCACCCTCACGCCCCCGACCGCGTCCACGCCTCCGACCGCGTCCACGTTCCCGAATGCCCCCACGCCCCCGAACACCGCCGCACTCGCGTACGTCACCGCTCCCTCGCACCCGTCCGGGGCGGCCGTCCCGGGGGAGGGGGTCCCCGACCGCGCCACCACCGCACGAGGCATCCCGGCCCCGACCCGCACCGCCGCACCCGACCGTGGACCGGCCGCGCCCCCCGTCCCGCCCCCCACCGCCGCGCCCGACCGCGGACCGGCCGCCACCCCGGCGCCGGACCGCACCGCCACCCCGCCCGCCGCCCGCGCCACCCCGCGCCACCCCGGCCCCCGCGCCGGGAAGCGCCGCCGCCGACGCGGGCGCGGGCGCTCGTGGGCGGCGCGGCGCGCGCCGCTGCGGCCGTTCCGCTACGAGCTGCGCCGCCTCACCGGGGTGCCCTCCACGCCGATCACCCTCGGTGCCGCCGTCCTCGCCTCCGTCGTCCTCGCCGTGCTGATGGGGCGGCTCGGCCGCACCCCCGTGCCCGCCGCCGTCGCCGCCTGGCCGGACCTGCTGCCCCTGCCGCCCGCGGCCCTGGGTGCCGGGCTCGTCGGCGCCTTCTCCTTCGGCGACGAGTACCGCTACCCGGTGCTCCCCGCCGCCCTGGGTGCCACCCCGCGCCGCATCGGCCTCCTGCTGGCCAAACTCGCCGTCACGGCCGCCACCGCCGTGCTGCTGGCAGTCGTGGTCGCCGTCGTCGATCTGGAGGCGCTGCGGGTCGTCTACGGCGGCCGGTTGATCCCGGTGCCGGACAACTGGCCGACACTGTGCGCGAGTTGGCTCGCACTCGTCGTCGGATGCGCTTGGGCGGGGCTGCTGGCGGCCGGGGTGTTCCGGGCCGCCGCGGCGGGGCTCGCGGCCGTCCTCGCCGTACCCGTGGTGATCGCGCCGGCTGTCGAGGAGGCCCTCCTCGGCCCCGCGGTGCGCAGCGTCGCCGGACTCCCCGCCCGGCTGCGGGAACTGGCCTGGCCCCGCTGGCCCGCGGAAGGCGACCGCTGGCTGGACGCTGCCTTGCGGGTCATGGCCCAACCGGTCGGCGCGGCCCTGGCCTTGTCCCTCACGGCGCTCCTGTGCGCGTTCCTGTTCACGGGGGTGCGCCGTACCGCTCGGTGGTGATCAGTTGCCGGTCAGGAAGTGATCGTTGCGCGCCAATCGCTCGGTCGTCCTTGGAATTTGCCCGCTTCCTTCCGATAAGGCGTCAAGTGCAGCGCGGGCGCCGATCACCCTTTCGTGTGCTTTTCACCAAAGACCTCAAGGGGTTCGTGAGCGGCGCCGACAAAGGATGCGTGAGTACCCTTGCGCACACCATGATGACCGCCGCCCGCCACGCCGAGGCCTCCCTCGCCGCCCCGGGCGGTCTCGACCGCTACCCCTACGCGGAGGCGCCGGCCGCCGACCGCGTCGGCGCACCGTCCTGGGACGCCGCCGATTCGGAGTTGGGCCGCATGGGCCGCCGGTCGGCGGGCAACCGCGGTCGCGGACTCCACGGGCAACTCGTCCAACAGCTCGGTCAGATGATCGTCTCCGGTGATCTCGGTGCCGATCGCCCCCTCGTCCCGGAGGAGATCGGCCAGCGGTTCGAGGTCTCCCGCACCGTCGTCCGCGAGTCCCTCCGCGTCCTGGAGGCGAAGGGTCTCGTCAGCGCCCGGCCGAACGTCGGCACCCGCGTCCGCCCGGTCAGCGACTGGAACCTCCTCGACCCCGACATCATCGAGTGGCGGGCCTTCGGGCCGCAGCGCGACGACCAGCGCCGGGAGCTGGCCGAGCTGCGCTGGACCATCGAGCCCCTGGCCGCCAGGCTGGCCGCGGGCCACAGCCGCGAAGACCTCCAGCAGCGCCTCGCGGACATGGTGGAGATCATGGGCCACGCCTTCGCGCAGGGCGACGCGATCACGTTCTCGCGCGCCGACGCCGAGTTCCACTCCCTTCTCATCCAGCTCGCGGGCAACCGCATGCTGGAGCACCTCTCCGGGATCGTCTCCGCGGCGCTCCAGGTGTCCGGCGCCCCGGCGATCAGCTGCGACCGCCCCGGCGAGTCCTGCATCTCCCACCACGCCCGCATCGTCGAGGCCCTCGCCGCCGGCGACGGCCCCGCCGCCGAGGGGGCCATGCGGCAGCTCCTCACCGTCCAGCCCGACGTGGAGCGGGTCGTCCCCGCTCCCCGCGAGCACTGAGCGCCGACCGTGGGCGCGGGGAGCGCGCACGGTGTCACACGGCACACGGAAGCGTCGTTCGGGGGCGTGCCGCCGGCCCCTCGGGGTACCCGACAGGATCGGACCACCCGGGTCCGGCGGCACGGACCGGTGACGGGATTGCGGGGTGATGCCCTCGTACGCCCTGTGTGCGCCGTTATGCGGTGTGACTCGGGCCACGCGGATTGGGCGTAACGCTCCTCGAAGCACGGCGATGACCTAAGAGGTGACAGCCGAGGAGGGAATACAGGCGCCGATCACGGCGCTGTCCACCTCCGAGGTTCAGCCCGCGTCGTCGGCTCATTCCCCGCCGGCGGTCGTCGGCTCCGGCCCGATCATGGGCGGGGCCGGAAGCCGTTTCCATCGTTCCGAGAGGTTGTTCGTGTCGGCCAGCACATCCCGTACGCTCCCGCCGGAGATCGCCGAGTCCGAGTCTGTGATGGCGCTCATCGAGCGGGGAAAGGCTGATGGGCAGATCGCGGGCGATGACGTGCGTCGGGCCTTCGAGGCTGACCAGATTCCGCCAACCCAGTGGAAGAATGTTCTGCGCAGCCTCAATCAGATCCTCGAGGAAGAGGGTGTGACGCTGATGGTCAGTGCAGCGGAGTCGCCGAAGCGCGCCCGCAAGAGCGTCGCAGCGAAGAGCCCGGCGAAGCGCACCGCCACCAAGACCGTCACCGCCAGGACGACCGCGGCCAGGACGACCGCGTCCGCTCCGGCGGCGCCGGCGGCCCCGAGCGAGGACGCCCCGGTCGACGAGGCCGGTACCCCTGCGAAGAAGACCGCCGCCAAGAAGACCGCCGCCAAGAAGGCGACGGCCGTGAAGAAGACGACGGCCAAGAAGACGACGGCGAAGAAGACCGCGGCCAAGAAGGACGCCGACGAGATCATCGAGGGCGAGGAGCTGCTCGAGGACGTCCAGCCGGCCAAGGGCGAGGAAGAGGAGCCCGAAGGCGAGGCCAAGGGCTTCGTCCTCTCCGACGAGGACGAGGACGACGCCCCCGCGCAGCAGGTCGCCGTCGCCGGCGCCACCGCCGACCCGGTCAAGGACTACCTCAAGCAGATCGGCAAGGTCCCGCTGCTCAACGCCGAGCAGGAGGTCGAGCTCGCCAAGCGCATCGAGGCCGGTCTCTTCGCCGAGGACAAGCTGGCGAACGCCGACAAGCTGGCGCCGAAGCTCAAGCGCGAGCTGGAGATCATCGCCGAGGACGGCCGGCGCGCCAAGAACCACCTGCTGGAGGCCAACCTCCGCCTGGTCGTCTCCCTGGCCAAGCGCTACACGGGCCGCGGCATGCTCTTCCTGGACCTGATCCAGGAGGGCAACCTCGGTCTGATCCGCGCCGTCGAGAAGTTCGACTACACCAAGGGCTACAAGTTCTCCACGTACGCCACGTGGTGGATCCGCCAGGCGATCACCCGCGCCATGGCCGACCAGGCCCGCACCATCCGCATCCCGGTGCACATGGTCGAGGTCATCAACAAGCTCGCGCGCGTCCAGCGCCAGATGCTCCAGGACCTGGGCCGCGAGCCCACGCCGGAGGAGCTGGCCAAGGAGCTCGACATGACCCCCGAGAAGGTCATCGAGGTCCAGAAGTACGGCCGTGAGCCGATCTCGCTGCACACCCCGCTCGGCGAGGACGGCGACAGCGAGTTCGGTGACCTGATCGAGGACTCCGAGGCGGTCGTGCCGGCCGACGCGGTGAGCTTCACCCTGCTGCAGGAGCAGCTGCACTCCGTGCTCGACACGCTCTCCGAGCGCGAGGCGGGTGTCGTCTCCATGCGCTTCGGCCTCACGGACGGCCAGCCGAAGACGCTCGACGAGATCGGCAAGGTCTACGGCGTGACCCGTGAGCGGATCCGCCAGATCGAGTCCAAGACCATGTCGAAGCTGCGCCACCCGTCCCGCTCCCAGGTGCTCCGCGACTACCTCGACTGAGTGGTCCGCGGGCACGTCCCGCTCGACGCACGACAGGGCCCGGTTCCGGAAAAGGAACCGGGCCCTCCGGCGTTGCGGGGTGCGGTCGCCCGCTCGGTGGCTGACGCTGAGTGGGTGACATGCAACCCTGGGTCAGGAGGCCGAATGCGCGGAACGCGTCATCCCATCAGCAGCAGGCGGGCAGCGGTCGGGGTCGTGGCCGCGGCGGCGGCCGTGGCCGCGCTCATGGCGCCCGCCCCGGCCGTCGCGGACGGTGGCGTCGTCGGGGGGCACACGGCCCAGGTCGCGGACGCGCCGTGGGTGGTCGCCCTGTCCAGCCGTGACCGGTTCGGGCGTACGCGGGCCGGCCAGTTCTGCGGTGGCGTGGTGATCGCCCCGGCGAAGGTCGCCACGGCGGCGCACTGCCTCCGGGAGGACGTGCTCGGGGTGGCGCCGGACCGGCTGGAGGACCTCAAGGTCATCGCCGGCCGCTCCTCGCTGCTCGGGCCCGGCGGGTACGAGGTCCCGGTGAGCGCGATCTGGATCAACCCGGCGTACGACCCCGACTCGAACTCCGGCGACGTCGCCGTCCTGACCCTCGCCCAGCGCCTGCCGGACGGCTACACGATCCCCGTCGCCCGCGCCGGGGACGCCGCCTACGCCCCCGGTACTGCGGCGACCGTGTACGGCTGGGGCGACACCACCGGCCAGGGCACGTACGCCTCCCGGCTCCACGCCGCGGAGGTGTCCGTCCTTCCCGACGAGTCCTGCGCCCGCGCCTACCCGGCGGGGAAGGGGCCGGCGCGGTACCGGGCCGACACGATGCTGTGCGCCGGCACGGACCAGGGGGGCCGTGACGCCTGCCAGGGCGACAGCGGGGGGCCGCTGGTGGCACACGGGCGCCTGATCGGCCTGGTGTCCTGGGGCAGCGGCTGCGGCCGCGCGGACAGCCCGGGCGTCTACACGCGGGCCTCGACGCTCCTGCCACCGGCGTGACGGGCGTACGCCGTCGTGCCGGAACCGCCGTACGCCGTCGCGTCGAGACCCTCCGCCGTCGCGCGGGGATCGACGTCCGCCGGCACGCGGTGGGGTCGGGTCGCGCCGGCACGTGAGCGAGGGCCGGCGCAGGGACGGGGTCGCCGGCCGGACACGCAGGTCGGTCCGCGGCTCCTGGTGGGCCGGCCTCGGTCCCGAGCGTGCGGACACCCGCCGGAACGGGCCGGCGCGCCCGAGTCGGACGCGGCCGTCCCGCGCCGGCGAACAGCCGCGCCGAGCAGGCGGCGCCCGTCCCGAACGGGCGGACACTCCGCCTCGAGCGGGCGGACGCCCGGCCCGAGTCGGGCGGCGCGCTGCGCGAGCGGGGCCGCGTCCGGCCTGTCCGGGCGGTTCGTGTGCGGGGCCGTCGGCGCCGGCCCCGTCCGTCCGGCGGGAGTCGTCCGCCGGTGTCGTGCCCGCTGCGCCAAGGGGCGCTGGAGGGCGCGGAAGGGGCCAGCCCGGTGTGGTGCTGTCGGCGGAGCGCGGCGGCAGCACGCCGCCGCACGCCGGCTGCGTACGGAGCGGGGCGGCACCCCGCCGTCACTCAGGGTGCCGCCCCGCGTCACCGGCGGTCCGGGACCCTCCGGCGTCACCGGAAAAAGCCGCGGACGGCCTACCCCGCGGTGACGGGGGCGGCCGCCCGATGGCCGGTCCTGGACCGGTCTGGCTCGTCGTGGATGCGCGTGTCAGCGGTCCTCGTCGGGTGCTCCGGCCGGCACGGTGGTGAGCCGGTCCGTCTCATCCTGTATCTCCGCGGCGATCTTCTTCAGTTCCGGCTCGAACTTGCGGCCGTGGTGGGCGCAGAAGAGCAGTTCGCCACCGCTGGACAGCACGACGCGCAGATATGCCTGGGCGCCGCAGCGGTCGCAACGGTCGGCGGCCGTCAGCTGGCTCGCGGGGGTCAGAACAGTAGTCACGTCGCCTCTTCTCTAGCTCGACGAGCTGTCGTACCAGGGTCAACATCCAACCAGGCCGAAAACGTTCCCGCTCGCGGCTTTTCCTCGAAACTTTTTCAAGGTGGCTGTCTGCTGCCGGTTGGCGGCGAATGAGCCGTATTGCGGTGTCGCTGTGCGTTACGGGTTTCGCGTTGCTTGTCTGGTATGTCCCCCCGGCTGGGTTGCCGGTTGTTCAGGAGGACGTGCCCGGAGCCTAAATGGTTCATGCCTGGAAGGGAACGTGATGTCCACGTCACCCGGACGAGGGATCGAACACCCATGCGACTCTGGACTAGCATGACAGTTCACGTGGGTGGCGTGACAGCCGCTCTACCTGGGCTCTGTACGCTCGGACCGGCACAGAAGCCGACCGCCCTACCCCCGTGGGCAAGATCTCAAATTCAGCGAGGAGCGAACCGCGTGACCGCCGAGACGTCTGTTCCGTCCAGTGCTCTGCTGACCGCAGACCGTGACGGTTCCAACTACACCGCGCGGCACCTGCTCGTCCTCGAGGGGCTCGAAGCGGTCCGCAAGCGTCCCGGCATGTACATCGGATCCACCGACAGCCGTGGCCTGATGCACTGCATCTGGGAGATCATCGACAACTCCGTGGACGAGGCCCTCGGGGGCTACTGCGACAACATCGAGGTGATCCTCCACGAGGACGGCTCGGTGGAGGTCCGGGACAACGGTCGCGGCATCCCCGTGGACGTCGAGCCCAAGACGGGCCTGTCCGGCGTCGAGGTCGTCATGACCAAGCTGCACGCCGGCGGCAAGTTCGGCGGCGGCTCGTACGCCGCGTCCGGCGGTCTGCACGGCGTGGGCGCCTCCGTGGTGAACGCGCTCTCCGCCCGCCTCGACGTCGAGGTCGACCGGAACGGCTCCACCCACGCCATCAGCTTCCGCCGCGGCGTGCCCGGGATCTTCACCGAGTCGGGCGCCGACGCCCCCTTCGACCCGGGGAACGGCCTGCGCAAGACCAAGCGCGTCCCGAAGACCCGCACCGGCACCCGTGTGCGCTACTGGGCGGACCGGCAGATCTTCCTCAAGGACGCCAAGCTCTCCCTGGAGACGCTGCACCAGCGGGCCCGCCAGACCGCCTTCCTCGTGCCCGGGCTGACCATCGTCGTCCGCGACGACCGCGATCTGGAGGGCATCGGCAAGAGCCAGGAGATCTTCCACTTCGACGGGGGCATCAGCGAGTTCTGCGAGTACCTCGCACCCGACAAGCCCGTCTCCGACGTGCTGCGCCTCACCGGCCAGGGCACCTTCAAGGAGACCGTCCCGGTCCTCGACGAGCGCGGCCACATGACGCCCACCGAGGTCACGCGTGAGCTCGGCGTCGACGTCGCCCTGCGCTGGGGCACGGGGTACGACAGCACGGTCCGGTCGTTCGTCAACATCATCGCCACCCCCAAGGGCGGCACCCACGTCACCGGCTTCGAGCGGGCCGTGACCAAGACCGTGAACGAGGTCCTGCGCGCCGCCAAGCTGCTGCGCGTCGCCGAGGACGACATCGTCAAGGACGACGCCCTGGAGGGCCTGACCGCCGTCGTGACGGTCCGGCTCGCCGAGCCGCAGTTCGAGGGGCAGACGAAGGAGGTCCTGGGCACGTCCGCGGCGAACCGCATCGTCGCCAACGTCGTCGCCAAGGAGCTCAAGGCGTTCCTCACCTCCACCAAGCGTGACGCGAAGGCCCAGGCCCGCGCCGTACTGGAGAAGGCCGTCGCCGCCGCCCGCACCCGGATCGCGGCCCGCCAGCACAAGGAGGCCCAGCGCCGGAAGACCGCGCTGGAGACCTCGTCGCTGCCGGCCAAGCTCGCCGACTGCCGCAGTGACGACGTGGAGCGCAGCGAGCTGTTCATCGTCGAGGGCGACTCGGCGCTCGGCACGGCCAAGCTCGCCCGGAACAGCGAGTTCCAGGCCCTGCTGCCCATCCGCGGCAAGATCCTCAACGTCCAGAAGTCGTCCGTGTCGGACATGCTGAAGAACGCCGAGTGCGGGGCGATCATCCAGGTCATAGGGGCGGGCTCAGGCCGGACCTTCGACATCGACGCCGCCCGGTACGGCAAGATCGTGCTCCTCGTGGACGCCGACGTCGACGGCGCCCACATCCGCTGTCTGCTGCTCACGCTCTTCCAGCGGTACATGCGGCCCATGGTGGAGGCGGGCCGCGTCTTCGCCGCGGTGCCGCCGCTCCACCGGATCGAGCTGGTCCAGCCCAAGAAGGGCCAGGACAAGTACGTGTACACGTACTCGGACGGCGAACTGCGCCAGACGCTGCTGGAGTTCCAGCGCAAGGGCGTCCGGTACAAGGACTCCATCCAGCGCTACAAGGGCCTCGGCGAGATGGACGCCGACCAGCTGGCGGAGACCACCATGGACCCGCGCCACCGCACCCTGCGGCGCATCAACATCGGCGACCTGGAGGCGGCCGAGCAGGTCTTCGACCTGCTCATGGGCAACGACGTCGCCCCCCGCAAGGAGTTCATCACGAGCTCCGCCGCGACGCTGGACCGCTCGCGCATCGACGCCTGAGCGCACCGCCGCGGCGCCCTCCGCCGCGCCGGACACACCGAAGCCCACCGACCGGAACTCCTTCCGGCCGGTGGGCTTCTGCGTTCCCCGTGCGCTCCGGCTCGGCTGCCGCGTCACCTGATGGGGTGAAAGGGGCGGGAGGAGAGTCCGGGAACTTCCCGTTCTGCCCATGCTTGGCCACGCGGCCGAAACGGTTCGCTGACAAGGAGAGTTACCGGTGGACAACTGGGAAGGACGCGACGCCGCCGCGACGCGCATCGAAGACCCCTGGTACGACGCGCTGGCGTCCGGATGGGGCGAACCGGGCCGGGAGGCGGGCGCGACGGGCACCGCGGGCCCGGTGGACCCGGGGGACATGACGGGCGCGGGCGGTGGCGCGGGGGGCACGGCCGTCGGGGCGGGACCGGCAGGCGCCGCAGCCGCGGGCGGAGTGGCGGGCGCGGGAGGTGCGGCGCGCCACGCCGGCACCGCGGGCCCCGCCCCCGCCGTACAGGGTCCCGCCCCCGCCGTACCAGGGGCCACCTCCGTCGTCCCCGGCCCCGCCCCCGCCGTACCGGGGGGCGGCGGTGCCGGGGGGTGGTCGGAGGCGTCGGACACGGGCGGGCGGCGGGCCGGCGCGGCCGACGTCTACCTGGAGGTCCAACGCAGTCCCGCTTTCCAGGAGGTGCGCCGCCGTTACCGCCGGTTCGTCGGCCCGGCCGCCCTCGTCTTCCTCGGCTGGTACCTCGCCTACGTCGTCATCGCGACCGCCGCGCCCGGTCTGATGGCCCGCCCGGTCGTCGGCGCGGTGAACGTGGCGATGATCGCCGGCCTCGGCCAGTTCCTCACCACCTTCGTGCTGACCTGGGCCTACACCCGGCACGCCCGCGTCCACCGGGACCGCGCCGCGCTGGAACTGCGCTGGGACACGCAGGAGATGACCCGGGAGACGCGCCGTGACCGGTGACCACCAGACCCTGGCCCTGCTGCTGTTCGGCGCGTTCGTCGCGGTCACCCTCGCCATCACCACCTGGGCGAGCCGTCGCCGGCAGGGCAGCGCGGACGAGTTCTACACCGGCGGCCGGCTCTTCTCCCCCATGGAGAACGGTTTCGCCATCTCCGGCGACTACATGTCCGCCGCCTCCTTCCTCGGCATCTCCGGGCTCATCGCGCTCCACGGGTACGACGGGATGCTGTACTCCGTCGGCTTCCTCGTGGCCTGGCTGGTCGTCCTCCTCCTCGTGGCCGAACTCGTGCGCAACTGCGGGCGCTTCACCCTCGCCGACGTCGTCGCCGCCCGCATGGGCGAGCGGGGCGTCCGTACCGCGGTGGGCGTCTCGTCCGTCGCCGTGTCGCTCCTCTACCTCGTGGCGCAGATGGTCGGGGCGGGCAGCCTCGTCGCCCTGCTCCTGGGCGGCACCAGCGACGCCGCTCGCAGCTGGACGGTCGTCGGGGTCGGCGCGTTGATGGTCGTCTACGTCTCGCTGGGCGGCATGCGCGCCACCACGTGGATCCAGATCGTCAAGGCCGTCCTGCTGATGGCGGGCGCCGGCGCGCTCACCGTGCTCGTACTGCTGCGCTTCCACGGCGACTTCGGCGCGCTGCTGACCAGCGCGGCCGAACGCAGCGGGCACGGTTCGGCCTTCCTCGCGCCCGGGCTCGCCTACGGCGGGGACCGGACGGCCAGCCTCGACTTCATCAGCCTCGGCATCGCCCTCGTCCTCGGCACGGCAGGCCTGCCCCACATCCTCGCCCGTTTCTACACCGTGCCCACGGCCCGGTCGGCTCGGCGCTCGGTCGTCTGGTCCATCGGCCTCATCGGCGGCTTCTACCTGATGACGATCGTCCTCGGGTTCGGGGCCGCCGCCATCGTCGGCACGGACGCCGTGCGGGCGTCCAACGCCGCCGGGAACACGGCCGTGCCGTTGCTCGCGCTCGACCTCGGTGGCGGAGCGGGCTCCACCGGCGGGGCCGTCCTCTTCGCGGTGGTCGCGGCCGTGGCGTTCGCGACCATCCTCGCGGTCGTCGCCGGCATCACCCTCGCCTCGTCCACGTCCGTCGCCCACGACCTGTACGCCTCGTTCACCCGGGACCGGGACGGCCGCCCCGCCGGTCGGTACGGCGAGGTCGCGGTCGCGCGCGTGTCGGCCGCCGTGATCGGGGCCGCCGCCATCGGACTCGGCCTGCTGGCCCAGGGGCTGAACGTGGCGTTCCTCGTCGGGCTCGCCTTCGCGGTCGCCGCGTCGGCGAACCTCCCCGTCCTGCTGTACGCGCTGTTCTGGCGCCGGTTCACCACCCGCGGCGCGGTGTGGTCCGTGTACGGGGGGCTGGTGCCGGCCGTCGTGCTCGTCGTGCTGTCGCCCGTGGTCTCGGGCAGCCCCGGCGCGCTCTTCCCCGGCGTCGACTTCCACCTCTTCCCGCTCCAGAACCCGGGCGTGGTCTCCATCCCCCTCGGCTTCCTCGCGGGGTGGCTCGGCACGGTCACGTCCCCCGAGCCGGCCGACGCGGCCAAGCACGCGGAGACGGAGGTACGCGCCCTGACCGGCGCGGGCGCGGCGTGACGGACGCGGTCCGGGGGACGGCCGGAGCCTGACCGCCGCCGGGGAGGGACGGGCGTGCGGGAGCGGGCGCCGGCGGTCCGACGCGGGCGCGGGCCCGGGCGGACCGGCGCGGGCGCGGCGTGACGGACGCGGGCGCGAGTGGACCAGAGCGGGCGCGGGCGACCCGGGCCGGGGGCCGGCGCCAGGGTGGAAGTCGATGGCGGGCCGGCGGGCCGGTCGGACCCCGGGCGGGTCCGGACCCAGGTCGGATGGAGCCCCGACCGCCGTTGCGCGAAGTCTTGACGGGTCGTCACGACCGCCACATATTACGTACCGGTAGTACGCACCAGTAACTGCGCGCAGTGCCTCATGACACGGCAGGCCGGACGGGACCGCCTGCCGCCCCCCGTTCGCCCCCGGCCTCCCGCCCGCCGGGGGCGACGCCTCCACCCCCACCGAAAGAGGCACCGCCATGCGTTCCGTCCCCCCGGGCCGCCGCGCCCGTACCGTCCTCGCCGCCACCACCACCGCCGCGGCCGCGCTGGCCACGGCCGCGCTCGGCGCCGGCCCCGCCGCGGGCGCCGAGACGTCGGTCGACCGCTACGTCGCGCTGGGCGACTCGTTCGCCTCGGCGGCCGGCGTGCCCGACCAGGTCGACTCGGCCTGCATGCGCTCCGACCGCAACTACCCGGCGCTGGTGCGCGCCTCGCTGACCCCAACCGCGCACCGGGACGTCTCCTGCGGCGGTGCCACCACCGTGCACATGACGACCGCACAGAACGCCTCGGCACCGCCCCAGTTCGAGGCGCTGAGTGCCGACACGGACGTGGTCACCCTCACCATCGGCGGCAACGACATCGGCTTCGCCGACATCATCGTCCGGTGCGTGAGCCTCGGCCTGTTCAACCCGTTCGGCTCGCCCTGCAAGAGCAGCTACACCTGGACCGGCACCGACCAGCTGGCCGCCACCATCAACGCCACCGCCCCGAAGATCGCGGGGGCCATCGACGGCGTCCGCCAGCGCGCGCCGCACGCGACGATCCTGGTCACCGGCTATCCCGCGATACTTCCCGACGACGGCACCAACTGCCCGACCGTCGTCTCGATCGCCAAGGGCGACGCCCCGTGGCTGCGCGACACCCACAAGCGCCTGAACGCGATGATCGCCACCCAGGCCGCCCAGCGGGGGGCCGTGTACGTCGACACCTACACCAAGTCGATCGGCCACGACGCCTGCAAGCCGGCCGGGACGCGGTGGATGGAACCGCTCTTCACCAACGCCGCCGCGCCGTTCCACCCGAACGCGGCGGGTGAACGGGCGATGGCCGACGCCGTGCTCGCCGCCCTGCGCTGACCGGGCGGTCGGACGGCACCACCTACGGGCACCCACCGGGCCCGGCCGCGGGGTCCGGTGCGGGCGCCCCCACCGCCCCGGGCGAGGAGCCCGGCCCGGGGCCCGGCGCCGGTTCCCCCGGGAGCCCGGGCGGCGGCTCCGGTACGTCCGGTACGCCCGCGCCCCCCGGCAGCGGTGCCCCCGGGGCCCCCGGATCCGGTACGTCCGTGAGTCCGGGCTCCGGCGCCCCGGAGGGCTCGGGTCCCACCGGGGAGGCCCCCCTCGCGGGCACGGCCCCCCTCGTGGGCACGGCTGCCCCCGCGGGCACGGCTCCCGCCGTGGGTGGTACGGCTGCCCCAGGGGGGCCGGGTTCGGGACCCGCCGGGGACGGGGCGGGTTCCGCGAGGGCCTCGGGCAGGGTCACCGTGAACTCCGCGCCGCCGCCCGCCGCCGTGCCCACCCGTACGCCGCCCCCGTGGCGCTCCGCGAGCCGGCGCACCAGGGGGAGGCCCAGGCCACGGCCGGCGCCGTGGGACGGCTTCCGCTTGGTGGACCAGCCCTCCGTGAAGACCGCCTCCCGGTGGTTCGACGGGACGCCCGGCCCGGTGTCGGAGACCCGCAGCACCGCCGTGCGCCCCCGCGCCACCAGCTCCACCTCGACCGCGGCGCCCCGTGATCCGGCCGCCGCGTCCACGGCGTTGTCCACGAGGTTGCCCACCACCGTCACCACCTCGCCCGGCGCGACCAGCCGGTCGGGCAGCAGCGAGCCGGGGGAGACCCGCAGGGCCACGCCGCGTTCGGCCGCCACCGTGGCCTTGCCCACCAGCAGTGCCGCGACCAGCGGGTCGTGCACCTTCTCGGTGACCTGCTCGGCGGTGGCCCGCCGCACGTCCGCCACCTCGACCAGGTACTCGACCGCGTCGTCGTACATCTCCAGCTGCAGCAGCCCCAGGAGCGTGTGCATCCGGTTGGCGTGCTCGTGGTCCTGTGCCCGCAGCGCGTCGATCAGGCCGTGCGTCGCGTCCAGCTCGCGCCCCAGCCGCTCCAGCTCGGTGCGGTCCCGCAGGGTCACCACCGCGCCGCCGTCGTGCGTCGGCATCCGGTTCGCCACCAGCACCCGCCGGCCCCGGACCGCCACCAGGTCCCCGCCCGTGACCCGGCCCCCCAGCACGTCCGCGGTACGGCCGCCGCCGAGCACCTCCTCCAGTGGCCGCCCGGTCACCTCGGGCCCGAGGTCCAGCAGCCGCTGCGCCTCGTCGTTGACCAGTCGGATGCGGCCGGCCCCGTCCAGGGCGACGACGCCCTCGCGGATGCCGTGCAACATCGCCTCCCGCTCGGCCAGCAACGCCGCGATGTCGGAGAACGCCAGGTCCCGCGTCTGCCGCTGGATCCGCCGGGCGATCAGCCACGCGGCCAGCGCCCCCGCCGCCAGGGCACCGCCCGCGTACGCGAGCAGCGGGGGGATCGCCGCGAGGAACCGGCCCCGCACGCTGTCGTACGCGATGCCCACGGAGACCGCGCCGACGATCCGCCCGTCCCCGTCCCGCAGCGGTGACTTGCCGCGGGCGGCACGCCCGAGCGTGCCGCTGTCGATCTCCAGGACGTCCCGGCCCGCCAGCACCCCGCTCGGGTCGGTCGACACCACCTCGCCGATCCTGGCCGGGTTCGGGTGGGACCAGCGGACGCCCCGCACGTCCATCACCACCACGTACTCCGCGCCCGTGGCGCGCCGGATCCGCTCGGCCTCCGCCTGGACCGGACCGTCCTCGGCGGGAGCCGACGACAGCAGCTCGCCGGCCAGCCGCGACGACGCCGTCGTCTGCGCGATGGCCAGTGCCCGCCGCATCGCCTGGTCGTCCAGCTGGCTGCTCAGCGGCGCCAGGAACAACCCCGTCACCAGCACCGTCACCCCGGCCGCCACCGCCAGCTGGATCAGCAGCACCTGTGAGAACACGCGGCGCGGACGGCCGAACGGCAGCCGGGGCGGCCGCGGCGGCCGGACGGGCGGGGAGCCGCGGGAGGGCGGGGGCGGAGGGAGGGCCGGGCACATGGCGGGACACGCTAGACGGCGACGCCGCCGGGCGGAATGGCCGCCGCCACACCGGGCACCCGCCCGCCTATCCTGAGGAACCCTCCGTTCCTCCGCGGCCGAGTGAAAGGTGCCCCTTGAGCGCGCAGCAGATCCCCGTCGTCGTCCTCGCGGGATTCCTCGGATCCGGCAAGACCACCCTGCTCAACCACCTCCTGCGCAGCGCCCGGGGCACCAGGATCGGCGTGATGGTCAACGACTTCGGCTCCATCGAGATCGACGCCATGACCGTCGCCGGCCAGGTCGGCTCGACGGTCTCCCTGGGCAACGGCTGTCTGTGCTGCGCCGTCGACACGAGCGAACTCGACACCTACCTGGACACGCTCACCCGGCCCGGCGCGGGGCTCGACGTCATCGTCATCGAGGCCAGCGGCCTGGCCGAGCCGCAGGAGCTGGTCCGGATGATCCTCGCGAGCGACAACGGCCGGGTGGTGTACGGGGGGCTCGTCGAGGTCGTGGACGCCGCGGAGTTCGACGCGACCCGCGCCCGGCACCCGGAGACGGACCGGCACCTCGCCCTCGCCGACCTCGTCGTCGTCAACAAGGCCGACCGGGTGCCGGAGGCCGAGCTGCGGCGCGTGGTGGACGCCGTGACGGGCGTCGCCGACCGGGCCGCGGTGATCGCCGCGGCGCACGGACGGGTCGACC
The DNA here is from genome assembly GCF_043077165.1 of Streptomyces kanasensis. NCBI lineage: Bacteria > Bacillati > Actinomycetota > Actinomycetes > Kitasatosporales > Streptomycetaceae > Streptomyces > Streptomyces kanasensis. The sequence goes on along the minus strand of NZ_JBIBSF010000008.1, from coordinate 325,173 downwards.
CGGAGCTGCTCTTCGACCGGGCAGCCCGCCCCGAGGAGGACCCGGACGGCGTCCGGCAGCTCTCCTTCGAGGACCTGTACGCCGACGCGTACGAACGCGACCACCGGGAGCACCCGCACGCCGCCTACGAGACGGTGTCGTTCACGGCGGGGGAGCCGATGCACCCGCGGCGGCTGATGGACTTCCTGGACTCGCGGCCCGAGGGGCTGTACCGGATCAAGGGGTTCGTCGACTTCGGCGCCGCCGACCCGGACCACCGGTACGCCGTCCACGCGGTGGGCCGCTTCCTGCGCTTCTACCCCCAGCCCTGGCCGCCGGGGGAGCGGCTGACCGAGCTCGTCCTGATCGGCTCCGGCACGGACGGCGCGGCCCTGCTGCGGGGCCTCGACGCCTGCCGGGTGGCGGGCCCGCACGACGTGCCGGAGGAGCACGCCCTGTGGGGGGTCCTGCGGTACGTGCCCGAGCCCGATCCGGTCGACGGGGACCCGCAGGCCGTGCGCGAGCCCGGCGACGACCCGGACGGCGCCGCCGCGACGGGCGGGGCCCCGGCGGCGGCCGCCACGGCCCCCGGGCCTGCCCCCGACCCGGACGCCTACGCCGACGTGGAGGCCGACCCGTACGCGGGCCCGGACGCCTACGGGGACCCCGGCCCCGACCCGTACGCGGATCCCGACGCCTACGCGGACCCCGGCCCCGACCCGTACGCGGATCCCGACGCCTACGGGGACCCGGACCCGGACCCGGATTCCCACCCGGACCCGGACTCGTACGCCGACGACCCGGACCCGGACGACCCCGACCCGGCCCCCGAGCCGGACGACCCGCACCCCGCCCCGTACGGCGGCGCACACGCCCCGTACGGCGCCTGACGGACGACGGCAGGGGGCGCGGCCCACCACCCGGCGGACGCCACGCCCCCTGCCCGTCACGCCCCTTGTGCGACGGGCCCCGCCAGGACGGCCACCGGCTTGACCAGCGGCGTGCCCGAGCCGTCCCGGCGCGGGTCGACGTCCGGCAGCTCGACCGGCATCCCGTTCTTCTGGGCCGCCTTGGCCGGCGCCGCGCCCGCCCAGGCCAGCACCAGCACGTCCTCGCCCTTCAGGAACCGGTGGCAGCGCACGCCGCCGGTCGCCCGCCCCTTGCGCGGGTACTGGTCGAACGGCGTCAGCTTCGCCGACGTGCCGATCGAGGCGTCCAGCTGCCCGGTCGCGCCCGCCACCGTGAACACGAGGGCGTCCGCCGCCGGGTCGACCACGGTGAACGAGAGGACCCGCGCGCCCGCCGCCAGCTTGATCCCCGCCACGCCGCCCGCGGGACGGCCCTGCGGGCGCACCTGGGCGGCCTGGTAGCGCAGCAGCTGCGCGTCGGACGTGATGAAGACGAGGTCCTCGTCGCCGGTCCGCAGCTCGGCGCCGCCGACGATCCGGTCGCCCTCCTTGAGGGTGATGACCTCCAGCTCGTCCTTGTTCGCCGGGTAGTCGGGCACGACCCGCTTCACCACGCCCTGGAGCGTTCCCAGCGCGAGGCCGGGCGACGACTCGTCGAGCGTGGTGAGGCAGACGACCGTCTCGTCCTTCTCCAGCGTCAGGAACTCCGCCAGCGGCGCGCCACCCGAGAGGTTCGGCGCCGTCGCCGTGTCCGGCAGCTGCGGCAGGTCGATCACGGGGATGCGCAGCAGCCGCCCGCCGGACGTCACCGCGCCGACCGTGCCGCGCTGCGTCGCCGGCACGGCCGACACGATGACGTCGTGCTTCACGCGCTTGCCCTCGTCCTCCGGCAGCGGTTCGGCCGTCGCCGTGCGCGCCAGCAGGCCCGTCGAGGACAGCAGCACCCGGCACGGGTCGTCGGCGACCTCCAGCGGGACGGCCGCGGCGGGGGAGCCCGCCGACTGGAGCAGGACCGTGCGCCGCTCCGTGCCGAACTTCTTCGCCACGGTGGCCAGCTCCGACGAGACCAGCCGGCGCAGCTCCGCGTCCGACTCCAGGATGCGCGTCAACTGCTCGATCTCGCCCTTCAGCCGGTCCCGCTCGCCCTCCAGCTCCAGCCGGTCGAACTTGGTGAGGCGGCGCAGCGGCGTGTCGAGGATGTACTGGGTCTGGACGTCGCTCAGCGAGAAGCGCTCGATCAGCCGCTCCTTGGCCTGCGCGGAGTTCTCGCTCGACCGGATCAGCCGGATCACCTCGTCGATGTCGATGAGGGCCACCAGCAGCCCCTCGACCAGGTGCAGCCGGTCCCGCTTCTTGCCGCGCCGGAACTCGCTGCGCCGCCGCACCACCTCGAAGCGGTGGTCCAGGTAGACCTCCAGCAGCTCCTTGAGGCCCAGCGTGAGGGGCTGGCCGTCGACCAGGGCGACGTTGTTGATGCCGAAGGACTCCTCCATCGGCGTCAGCTTGTACAGCTGCTCCAGCACCGCCTCGGGGACGAAGCCGTTCTTCACCTCGATGACGAGCCGCAGTCCGTGCTCGCGGTCGGTGAGGTCCTTGACGTCGGCGATGCCCTGGAGCTTCTTCGCGCCGACCAGGTCCTTGATCTTGGCGATGACCTTCTCCGGGCCGACCGCGAACGGCAGCTCCGTGACGACGAGGCCCTTGCGGCGCGCCGTCACGTTCTCCACCGTCACCGTCGCGCGGATCTTGAACGAGCCGCGGCCCGACGCGTACGCGTCCCGGATGCCCGAGAGGCCCACGATCCGGCCGCCGGTCGGCAGGTCCGGGCCGGGCACGAAGCGCATGAGCGTCTCGAGGTCGGCGCCGGGGTGCTTGATCAGGTGCCGGGCGGCGGCGATGACCTCGCCCAGGTTGTGCGGGGGCATGTTGGTGGCCATGCCGACGGCGATCCCGGAGGCGCCGTTGACCAGCAGGTTCGGGAAGGCGGCGGGGAGGGCGATCGGTTCGCGCTCCTGCCCGTCGTAGTTCGGGACGAAGTCGACGGTGTCCTCTTCGATCGACTCCGTCATCAGGGACGTCGCGTCGGCCATCCGGCACTCGGTGTACCGCATGGCCGCCGGCGGGTCGTCGTTGCCGAGGGAACCGAAGTTGCCGTGGCCGTCGACGAGGGGCAGGCGCATCGAGAACGGCTGCGCCATGCGCACCAGCGCGTCGTAGATCGACGCGTCACCGTGCGGGTGGAGCTTGCCCATCACCTCGCCGACGACGCGGGCGCACTTGACGAAGCCGCGCTCGGGACGCAGGCCCATCTCGTTCATCTGGTAGACGATCCGGCGGTGCACGGGCTTCATGCCGTCCCGTGCGTCCGGCAGGGCCCGGGAGTAGATCACCGAGTACGCGTACTCGAGGAAGGAGCCCTGCATCTCGTCGACGACGTCGATGTCGAGGATGCGCTCCTCGAAGTCGTCGGGCGGCGCGGTCTTCGTGCTGCGGCGGGCCATCGCTGCTGCGGCTCCTTCACCAAGGTGGATCTGACGCCGACCATTGTGGACCGTCCCACTGACAGGACCGACCGCGACCCGGAAGAGGGACCCCGCAGCTTGCCGGGAACTTCGCCGTGCGGTGGCGCGCTTGCATACAGTGGCAGGACTTTTCCATGACGCGATCGAAGGGACGTACATGCCCATGGGTCACACGGCCACGGCCGAGGCCGGCTCCGGCGGCCTGACAGCGACCGAGCACCGGCTGGCCAACGGCCTGCGCGTGGTGCTCTCCGAGGACCACCTGACCCCGGTCGCCGCGGTGTGCCTCTGGTACGACGTCGGCTCCCGCCACGAGGTCAAGGGCCGCACCGGCCTGGCCCACCTCTTCGAGCACCTGATGTTCCAGGGTTCCCAGCAGGTCCGGGGGAACGGGCACTTCGAGCTGGTGCAGGGCGCCGGCGGCTCGCTCAACGGCACCACCAGCTTCGAGCGCACCAACTACTTCGAGACCATGCCCGCCCACCAGCTGGAGCTCGCGCTCTGGCTGGAGGCCGACCGCATGGGCTCCCTGCTCGCCGCACTGGACGACGACTCGATGGAGAACCAGCGGGACGTCGTCAAGAACGAGCGCCGCCAGCGGTACGACAACGTCCCGTACGGCACCGCGTTCGAGCGGCTGACGGCCCTCGCCTACCCGGACGGCCACCCCTACCACCACACGCCGATCGGCTCGATGGCGGACCTGGACGCGGCCACCCTCGACGACGCCCGCGCCTTCTTCCGCACGTACTACGCGCCGAACAACGCCGTGCTGTCCGTCGTCGGCGACATCGACCCCGAGCAGACGCTCGCCTGGGTCGAGAAGTACTTCGGCTCCATCCCGTCCCACGACGGCAAGCCCGCCCCGCGGGACGGCACGCTGCCGGACGTCATCGGCGAGCAGCTCCGCCAGGTCGTCGAGGAGGACGTCCCCGCGCGCGCCCTGATGGCCGCCTACCGCCTCCCGCACGACGGCACGCGCGCGTGCGACGCCGCCGACCTCGCGCTGACCGTCCTGGGCGGCGGCGAGTCGTCCCGGCTGCACAACCGGCTCGTCCGTCGCGACCGCACCGCCGTCGGCGCGGGCTTCGGCCTGCTGCGACTGGCCGGCGCCCCCTCGCTCGGCTGGCTGGACGTCAAGACGTCCGCCGGCGTGGAGGTGCCGGAGATCGAGGCGGCCGTGGACGAGGAGCTCGCCCGGTTCGCCGCCGAGGGCCCCACGGCCGAGGAGATGGAGCGGGCCCAGGCGCAGCTGGAGCGCGAGTGGCTGGACCGCCTGGGCACGGTCGCCGGCCGCGCGGACGAACTGTGCCGCTTCGCCGTCCTCTTCGGTGACCCGCAGCTCGCCCTCACCGCCGTCCGGCGCGTCCTGGACGTCACCGCGGAGGAGGTCCGGGAGGTCGCCGCCCAGCGGCTGCGCCCGGACAACCGCGCGGTGCTCGTCTATGAGCCCGCCAAGGGCGCCGACGGCGACCCGACCGACAGCGACGACGAGGAGGGTACGGACCAGTGAGCGACGCTGCCGTGTCTCTGACCAGCATGGAATTCCACCCGCAGCCGCAGGCCGGCGCGCCCCGCGTGTGGGCCTTCCCCGCCCCGGAGCGGGGCCGGTTGGACAACGGGCTGACCGTCCTGCGCTGCCACCGTCCCGGCCAGCAGGTCGTCGCCGTGGAGATCGTCCTGGACGCCCCGCTGGACGCCGAGCCGGAGGGCCTCGACGGCGTCGCCACGATCATGGCGCGCGCCCTGTCCGAGGGCACCGACAAGCACTCCGCGGAGGAGTTCGCCGCCGAGCTGGAGCGCTGCGGCGCGACGCTCGACGCGCACGCCGACCACCCGGGCGTGCGGGTCTCGCTGGAGGTGCCGGCCTCCCGGCTGCACAAGGCCCTCGGGCTGCTCGCGGACGCGCTGCGGGCCCCCGCCTTCGTCGACGGCGAGGTCGAGCGCCTCGTGCGGAACCGGCTCGACGAGATCCCGCACGAGACGGCCAACCCGGCGCGCCGCGCCGCCAAGCAGCTCTCCGCCGAGCTGTTCCCGGCCACCTCGCGGATGTCCCGTCCCCGCCAGGGCTCCGAGGACACCGTCGCCCGGATCGACGCCGCGGCCGTGCGCGCCTTCTACGAGGCCCATGTCCGTCCCGCGTCGGCGACGGCGGTCGTCGTCGGCGACCTGACCGGGATCGACCTGGACGCCGTCCTCGGCGACACGCTCGGCGCGTGGACGGGCGACGCGCCCCGGGAGCGCGCCGCGTCGGCCGTCACCGCCGACGACACCGGTCGCGTCGTCATCGTGGACCGGCCGGGAGCCGTGCAGACGCAGCTGCTCATCGGCCGCGTCGGCCCCGACCGGCACGACAGCGTGTGGCCGGCCCAGATCGTCGGCACGTACTGCCTGGGCGGCACCCTCACCTCGCGCCTGGACCGCGTCCTGCGCGAGGAGAAGGGCTACACCTACGGCGTGCGGGCCTTCGGTCAGGTCCTGCGGTCGCTGCCGGACGGTTCGGGCGCGGCGATGCTCGCCATCAGCGGCTCGGTGGACACCCCCAACACCGGCCCCGCCCTGGAGGACCTGTGGAAGGTGCTGCGGACCCTCGCGGCCGAGGGGCTGACCGACGCGGAGCGTGACGCCGCCGTGCACAACCTGGTGGGCGTGGCGCCGCTCAAGTACGAGACGGCGGCGTCCGTCGCGGCCACGCTCGCCGACCAGGTCGAGCAGCACCTGCCGGACGACTTCCAGGCCCGGCTGTACCAGCGCCTGGACGCGACGGGCACGGTGGAGGCCACGGCCGCGGTCGTGAGCGCCTTCCCGCAGGACCGCCTCGTCACCGTCCTCGTGGGTGACGCCGCGCAGATCAAGGCGCCGGTGGAGGCGCTCGGCATCGGTGAAGTCACCGTCGTGGCGGGCTGATTGACACCGGGTCCGGAGCCGCGCGCGGAACCTCGTGTTCCCGTCGTCCCGGCACCGGGAGGGGCACACGGAGCCCCGGCGTCCCGAGGGACGCCGGGGCTCTCCCCTTGCCGGCCGGGTGTCCGTTTTGTGGGCAAGGCGGGGTGTCTGCACTGTGGCGTGCGCTACAAAAAACCGCGTCCGTTTGGTTATTGAAAGATCAGCCGCTTAGCGTCTTAGTCGCTGTCCGCCCGCATGATCCGCCGCACCCGCGGCATCGGGCAGCGATCGCCGAATCCCCGTCAGGCGCGAGCCTGGGGAGCCGGGGACCCACCGTCCCCTGGGGTGAATCGGACGCCTTCGCCACCGTGCGGAGGGGCCCGTAGGAGACCTTCCTGCTCCGAACCCGTCAGCTAACCCGGTAGGCGAGAGGGAAGGAAAGGACACGTCCACTTCATGGCGTTCACCCGTGCCACCGGGAAGCACCGCGCCCCCAGCCGTCTGAGCCGCAAGAGCGCCCACGCCGCCGGCGTCGCCGCACTCGCCACCTCCGGCGTCATCGGAACCCTCGCGTCCCCGGCCTTCGCCGCCGAGGCCGACCGGACCGCGGCCCCGGAGGACACCGGGCTCACCACCGCCATCGCCGACTACGAACTGGCCGACGAGGTCGCGGACCAGGCGTCGGCGCAGGAGCTGGCCGCCGAGGTCGCCGAGCGCCAGGCGGAGGCCGAGATGGCCGCCAAGCGCAACGCCGAGGCCCGCGCCGAGGCGGCCCGCAAGGCCGAGGCCCGCGCCGAGGCCGCCCGCGAGGCGCAGGAGCGCGCCGACCGCGAGGCGGAGCGCAAGCGTCTGAACAGCTTCACGCTGCCCGTCGCCGGCTCGTACGTCTCCACCGCCTACCAGTCGGCCGGCGCGATGTGGTCCTCCGGCAGCCACTCCGGTGTCGACTTCCACGCCCCCTACGGCTCCACCGTGGTCTCCGTGGGGCTCGGCACCGTCGTCGAGGCCGGCTGGGGCGGCGCCTACGGCAACAACGTCGTCATCCGCATGAACGACGGCACCTACACCCAGTACGGCCACCTCGCCTCGGTCGGCGTCTCCGTCGGCCAGAGCGTCGCGCCGGGCCAGCAGATCGGCGTCTCCGGCTCCACCGGCAACTCCTCGGGCCCGCACCTCCACTTCGAGGCCCGCACGAGCGCCGAGTACGGCTCCGACATCGACCCGGTGTCCTACCTCCGGGCCCGCGGCGTCAACGTCTGACCCGCCACCCGCTCACGGAGGCCCCCGCTCGCCGACGAGCCGGGGCCTCCGCGCCGTTCCGGCCCCCAGGGGGTGTCCCGCCGATCAGGTCGGCGGGACACCCCCTCCCGCGCGCCCGCGCACGTCCAAAAAAGCACCACGAATTCAGGCCCGGCATCGGAAAATCGGTGTGGTTGCCATAGAGTCACCGCAACAGCGTCGAACTCCTGGGTGTCGCGCGGATTAAACGGTGGGCGGAGCGGTTCGGAGGTTCGGTATGCGCATTCCCGCGCATTCGGTGTGCACGGCGATCCGGGCGGACATCGTCTCCGGGGCGCTGCCGCGCGGCAGCCGTCTGACGGAGGAGCAGCTCGCCCGTCGCTACGGCGTCTCCCGCGTACCGGTCCGCGAGGCGTTGCGCACCCTGGAGTCCGAGGGCTTCGTCACCTCCCGCCGCCACGTCGGCGCCTGCGTCGCCGAGCCCTCCGAGCAGGAGGCCGCCGACCTCCTGGAGATGCGCGCGCTGCTGGAGCCGCTCGGCGCCGCCCGCGCCGCCCAGCGGCGCACCGACGCCCACCTGAAGGTGCTGCGCGGCCTCGTCCGGCTCGGCCAGGAGGGGGCCCGCCGCGGCCCAGGTGAGGACCTGCGCGCGCTCGGGGGCTGGTTCCACGAGACGCTCGCCCAGGCGTCGGCGAGCCCCGGCCTCTCCTCGTTGCTCACCCAGCTGCGCCACAAGATCGCCTGGATGTACGTGGTCGACGAGCCCGCCCACCCGACGGACGCCTGGGCCGAGCACGGCGCCATCGTCGACGCCGTCGCCCGCGGCGACGCGGAGCGCGCCCGGGCGCTCACCGCGCAGCACGCCGAACGCTGGCGCGGCTCCCACCGGCTGCGCCGCGCGAACGGTGTGAGGGGTTCGCAACCTCCCGTAAACACCGCCGGCGCACGGCATTAACAGCGGCCTCGTATACAAAAAGGCGGGCGCGCCCCGAGTCCTTTCCGCCCGAGGCGGGCGCCCGGAAAAGGGGGCGGCGTGGAACGCGGTGCGGGAAATGGTGGCGGGGACGCGCGGCGACGAGGCGACACCGGCATGTCGTAATGCGCCGACGGTCGGGAATTCGTCCGGGGAAAGCGCCCGTCCCCCCGGTAATCCCTCGCGCCCGGAATTCCCCGCCCGCGCGCCCACTCCGGCAACGACAAGAGCCGCACCCCCGGCCAGGGGGTGCGGCTCCGTCGTGCTGCCGGGGGACCGTCAGACGGTCTCGGGCAGCTCCTCCAGGCCCTCGGCGACCAGCTTCGCCAGACGGTCCAGTGCCGCCTCGGCGTCCGCGCCCTCGGCGTCGGAGGCCAGCACGACCTCCTCGCCGCCCTGCGCGCCGAGACCCAGCACGGCGAGCATCGACGCGGCGTTGACCGGGGTGCCGCCGGCCTTGGCGATCGTCACGGGGACGCCCGACGCCGTGGCGGCACGGACGAAGATGGAGGCGGGGCGGGCGTGCAGGCCCTCGGCCCAACCCACGTTGACGCGGCGCTCAGCCATGGTGTTGCCCTTCACGTGCTAGTGGTTGTCTAGACCAGTCTCCCATATGCGGAAGAGTGGCGGAACCCGGCTCGGCGTGCCCGCCGACCCCCTCCCGCACCACGCCGCGCGCCGTACCCTTGGCCCATGCTGAACCCGTCCGATCAGCCGGCGCACGCCTATCCAGACCACTGGGAAGCAGACGTGGTGCTGCGCGACGGCGGCACCGCGCGGATCAGACCGATCACCACGGACGACGCCGAACGCCTGGTCAGCTTCTACGAACAGGTCTCGGACGAGTCGAAGTACTACCGGTTCTTCGCACCCTACCCCCGCCTCTCCGCCAAGGACGTGCGGCATTTCACCCACCACGACTACGTGGACCGGGTGGGGCTGGCCGCCACGATCGGCGGCGAGTTCATCGCGACCGTCCGCTACGACCGCATCGACGAGCACGGCCACCCCGCCACCGCTCCGGCAGCCGACGCCGAGGTCGCCTTCCTCGTCCAGGACGCCCACCAGGGCCGGGGCGTCGCCTCCGCCCTCCTCGAACACATCGCCGCCGTCGCCCGCGAGCGCGGCATCCACCGGTTCGCCGCCGAGGTCCTGCCCGCCAACACCAAGATGATCAAGGTGTTCACGGACGCCGGGTACACCCAGAAGCGCAGCTTCGAGGACGGCGCCGTCCGCCTCCACCTCGACCTGGAGCCCACCGACCGCTCCCTCGCCGTCCAGCGCGCCCGCGAGCAGCGCGCCGAGGCACGGTCCGTGCAGCGCCTCCTCGCCCCCGGCTCGGTCGCCGTCGTCGGCGCGGGCCGCACACCCGGAGGCGTCGGCCGGACCGTCCTGCGCAACCTCGTCGGTGCCGGCTTCACCGGTCGCGCGTACGCCGTGAACAGCGCCCTCCCCGAGGGCCCCGCCACACTGGAGGGCGTCCCCGCACACCGCTCCGTCGGCGACATCGGCGAGCCGGTCGACCTCGCGGTCGTCGCCGTGCCCGCCGAACGGGTCCCGGAGGCCGTCGCCGACTGCGGCGAGCACGGCGTGCGCGGCCTGGTCGTCCTCTCCGCCGGTTACGCCGAGAGCGGCCCCGCGGGCCGCGAGCGCCAGCGCGCCCTGGTGCGGCAGGCCCGCTCGTACGGCATGCGGGTCATCGGCCCCAACGCCTTCGGCGTCATCAACACCGCGGACGGCGCCCGGCTCAACGCCTCCCTCGCCCCCCAGCTCCCCGCCGCCGGCCGCATCGGCCTGTTCACCCAGTCGGGCGCGATCGGCATCGCCCTCCTCGCGGGGCTGCACCGGCGCGGCGCCGGCGTGTCGTCGTTCGTCTCCTCCGGCAACCGGGCGGACGTCTCCGGCAACGACATCCTCCAGTACTGGTACGAGGACCCCGACACCGACGTGGTCCTGCTCTACCTGGAGTCGATCGGCAACCCGCGCAAGTTCACCCGGCTGGCCCGCCGGACCGCCGCCGTCAAGCCGGTCGTCGTCGTCAAGGGCGCCCGGCACAGCGGCAGCGCGCCGCCCGGCCACGCCGTGCCCGTCACCCGTATCCCGCACGCCACGGTGTCGGCCCTGCTCCGGCAGGCCGGGGTGATCCGCGTCGACACCGTCACGGAACTGGTCGACGCGGGTCTGCTCCTCGCCGGGCAGCCGCTCCCCGCGGGCCCGCGGGTCGCGATCCTCGGCAACTCGGAGTCGCTCGGCCTCCTCACCTACGACGCCTGCCTCACCGAGGGGCTGCGGCCGCTGCCGCCCCGGGACCTCACCACGGCCGCCACCCCGGACGACTTCCGTACGGCGCTCGCCGCGGCGCTGCACGACGACGCCTGTGACGCGGTCGTCGTCACCGCCATCCCGTCGGTCGGCCCGCACGGCGGGATCGACACGTCCGGCGAGGGGGAGGTGCTGGCCGCGGCACTGCGGGCGGCCCGCGCCGCTGCGCCCGCGAAGCCGGTCGTCGTGGTCCACGTGGAGCTGGGCGCGCTGGCGGACGCCCTCGCCGCCGCCACGAGCACCGCCCCCGCCCCGGAACACCCCACCGGCACGACGCCCCCACCCACCCCGCCGGCCGCCGCCGCCACCCCGACGCCCACCCCGCCCACCGGCTCCGACGCCGTGCCCACCGGCGCGCCGACGCCCACCCCGCCCACCGGCTCCGACGCCGTGCCCACCGGCGCCCCGTCGACCGGCACCGGCTCCGACGCCGTGCCCACCGCCGCCCCGCCCACCGGCACCGCGTCCACCCCCGGCCACATCCCCGCCTACCCCGCAGCCGAACGCGCCGTCCGCGCCCTCGCCGAAGCCGTCCGGTACGCCGAGTGGCGCCGCAAGGTCGCCGACCCCGGCCGCGTCCCCGAGTACGAGGGGATCGACGAGAGCGGGGCGGCCGCGCAGATCCAGGGCCTCCTGGACACCCCGGAGGCGGGGGAGCGGGGCGTCACGCTCACGCCGGACGACGCCCACCGGCTGCTCGGCCGCTACGGCATCGCCGTACGGCCCGCCCTGCCCGCGCCCGACCCCGACACCGCCGTGCGGGCCGCCGCCCGGCTCGGCTACCCCGTCGCGCTGAAGACCACCGCGCCCCACCTGCGCCACCGCCCCGACCTCGGCGGCGTACGCCTGGACCTCGCCACCGAGGAGCAGCTGCGCGCCGCGTACACCGAGCTGACGGAGGCCCTGGGCAAGCCCACCGAGCTCCAGCCGGTCGTCCAGGCCATGGTCCCGCGCGGCGTCGACACCGTCGTGCGCGCCGCGATCGACCCCGGCGTCGGCGCCGTGCTCTCCTTCGGCCTCGCCGGAGCCCCCTCCGAGCTCCTCGGGGACACCGCCCACCGTCTCGTCCCGGCCACCGACCGCGACGTCGCCGAGCAGATCCGCTCCATCCGGACCGCCCCGCTCCTCTTCGGCTGGCGCGGCTCCGCCCCCGTCGACACCGCCGCCCTGGAGGAGCTGCTGCTGCGCGTGTCGCGGCTGGTGGACGACCACCCCGAGGTGGTCGCCGTCGCCCTGGAACCGGTCGTCGTCGCCCCCCGCGGCCTCGCCGTCCTCGGCGCGACCGTCCGGCTCGCGCCGCCACCCGCCCGCACCGACATCGGCCCCCGCCGGCTCCCCAGCTACTAGGCACTCCTCCCCGGGGCGGCTCCGCGACCGTCACCGGGCGCCCGTACGCCCCTTAGGATGGAGTCCATGGCGAAGACCGGTACGACGACCCAGGGGCTGCGCGCGGCCATCGAGCGCAGCGGCTACTACCCGGCCCTCGTGGCCGAGGCGGTGGAGGCCGCCATCGGCGGCGAGCCGATCTCGTCGTACCTCGTCCACCAGGAGACCACCTTCGACGCGAACGAGGTGCGGCGCCACGTCACCGTCCTCGTCCTCACGTCGACGCGCTTCATCGTGAGCCACACCGACGAGCAGAACGCCGACACCAGCTCCCCGACGCCGTACGCGACCACGTCCACCGAGTCCGTCAAGCTCGACCGGATCTCGTCGGTGGTCGTCAGCCGCGTCGTGGCGAACCCCGAGGCGTACACGCCCGGCTCCCTCCCCCGCGAGGTGGTCCTCACGGTCGGCTGGGGCGCCGTCGCCCGCATCGACCTGGAGCCCGCCGCCTGCGGCGACGCGAACTGCGACGCCGACCACGGCTACACCGGCAGCTCCACCGCCGACGACCTCAGCCTCCGCGTCAGCGAGGCCGGCGACGGCCCCGAGACGGTCCGCCAGGCGCTGCACTTCGCCCAGGCCCTGTCCGAAGCCACCGCGGCCACCCGCTGATGGTCCAGCCCGCCACCACGGCCTCCGCCTGGCCCGACGACCCGGTACCGCTGGCCCTCGACACCGCGCCCGTACCCGAGTACGGCACCGGCTCCCTCGCCGACCTGCTGCCGACCCTGGCGGCCGGGCTCGGCGTGCCGGACTTCGCACCGCGCATCGCGGAGCTGACGCCGGCCGACCGGGTCTGCGTCTTCCTCATCGACGGGCTCGGCTGGGAGCAGGTGCGGGCGCACCCCGCCGAGGCGCCGTTCCTGACCTCGCTCCTCGGCACCTCGCGCGGCGGCACGGGCCGCCCCCTCACCTCGGGATTCCCCGCCACCACCGCGACCTCCCTCGCCTCGGTCGGCACCGGACTGCCGCCGGGAGCCCACGGCCTCGCCGGGTACACCGTCCGCGATCCGGACAGCGGGCAGCTGATGAACCAGCTGCGCTGGCGCCCCTGGACGCCGCCGCACGTCTGGCAGCCCTACCCCACGGTGTTCCAGCTGGCCGACGCGGCGGGCGTCCACACGGCGCAGGTGTCGTCCCCGGCCTTCCAGGACACGCCGCTCACCAAGGTCGCCCTCAGCGGCGGGACCTTCCACGGGCGGCTGTCCGGCGAGGAGCGCATGGACTTCACCGCCCGGCAGCTCGCCGCCGCCGACCGCGCGCTGCTCTACACGTACTACAGCGAGGTGGACGGCGCGGGGCACCGCTTCGGCGTCGACTCGGACGCCTGGCGCGGGCAGCTGATGCACGCGGACCAGCTCGTCCAGCGGCTCGCCGAGCAGCTCCCGCCGCGCTCCGCGCTGTACGTCACGGCCGACCACGGCATGGTGGACATCCCCTTCGACGAGGAGTCGCGGATCGACTTCGACGAGGACTGGGAGCTGCGCGCCGGCGTCGCCCTCCTCGGCGGCGAGGGCCGCGCCCGCCACGTGTACGCGGTGCCCGGCGCCGCGTCCGACGTCCTCGCCTGCTGGCGCGAGGTGCTCGGCGACCGCTTCTGGGTCGCCGGCCGCGACGAGGCGGTGGAGGCCGGCTGGTTCGGGCCGCACATCGACGAGCGGGTCCACGGCCGGATCGGCGACGTCGTCGCGGCCGCCCACGACGACGTGGCCCTGACGGCCTCCATCGAGGAGCCGCACGAGTCGGCGATGGCCGGCATGCACGGCTCGATGACCGCAGCCGAACAGCTCGTGCCGCTGCTCGAAGTGCGCCCGTAGCCGCTGCACGCCCCCAGCCCCCGCCCCGCCCCCGCCCCTACCGCCCGTGGACCCGAAAGGTCGTCGCCTCCCCATGCCCGAGCTGGTGTTCTTCTCCGGAACGATGGACTGCGGAAAGAGCACCCTGGCTCTGCAGATCGAGCACAACCGGTCCGCGCGCGGCCTCCAGGGCATGATCTTCACCCGGAACGACCGCGCGGGGGCGGGCAAGCTCTCCTCCCGCCTCGGCCTCGTCACGGAGGCCGTCGAGGCCGCCGAGGAGTTCGACTTCTACGCCTACCTCGTCGACCACCTGTCGCGCGGCGGCCGCTGCGACTACGTCATCGCGGACGAGGCGCAGTTCCTCGCCCCGGAGCAGATCGACCAGCTCGCGCGGGTCGTCGACGACCTGGAGCTGGACGTCTTCGCGTTCGGCATCACCACCGACTTCCGCTCCAAGCTCTTCCCCGGCTCGCAGCGGCTGGTGGAGCTCGCGGACCGGGTCGAGGTGCTGCAGGTGGAAGCGCTGTGCTGGTGCGGGGCGCGGGCCACGCACAACGCCCGCACCGTCGGCGGCGTGATGGTCGTCGAGGGCGCGCAGGTCGTCGTGGGCGACGTCAACGCCGGGGACCAGGTCGGGTACGAGGTGCTGTGTAGGCGCCACCACCGCCGCCGCATGACGGCCGCGAGCGCCCATGCCGCCGCGCTGTCCCCGGACGTCCTCCCCGTCGAACCGTCCGGGCCCGCCGAGCGCGCCCGGCAGCCCCGGCCGACCGACCGCGTCCAGCCCGCCTGACGTCCCGCGGGGCGGGTCCGTCGCGGACCCGCCCGGCCCTGTGCGGGGCGGGCGGTGTGCCCCGCGGGCCGGGCGCGGCACGTCCGGCAGGCCGCCCCAGAGCGTGCGGTAGGCGCGTGCCCCGCAGCCGGCCGACCCGCGCGCGTACCCGCCTCCCAGCGGTAGCGGCGCCGCCGGCGGCCGCCACCGGGCAGGTCAGACCCCGGCCGACCGCACGATCGTGAACACGGCCCCCTCCGGGTCCGCCACCACCGCGTGCCGCCCCTCCGGGGCGTCGGCCGGTGGCCGCAGCACCCGCCCGCCCAGCTCCTCGACACGCCGGGCGGCGGCGTCCGGGTCCGCCACCTCGAACCAGGTCATCCAGTGCGCGCCCCGGTCGCGCGGCAGGGCGCTGCCCATCCCGCGCAACCCCGCGACCGGCCGCCCGCCCGCACGGAGCGTCACGAGGTCCGTGTCGGCCGGGACCAGCGGCTCCAGTTCGCAGCCGAAGACCGTCCGGTAGAACTTCGCGACCGACTCCGTGTCGTGGGTCAGCAGCTCGTTCCAGACCGGCGCGCCGGGCACGCCCCGCACGGCGGTCCCCAGGTGCGCGGCGGCCTGCCAGACGCCGAAGACGGCGCCCGACGGGTCGGAGCAGATCACGATCCGCCCGGCCTCGCCCGCCTCGATCGGCCCGACGGCGACCGTCCCGCCCGCACAGCGGATCGATTCGGCGGCGTCGCGCGCGTCGCGGGTCGCCAGGTACGTGGTCCAGGAGACCGGCAGATGGCGGTCGGCGGGCAGCTGTCCGAGACCGGCGACCTCCAGCCCGTCGAGCAGGGCGCGCACGTACGGGCCGAGCTGCCGGGGACCGGGTCGGAACTCCCAGCCGAAGAGCTCCCCGTAGAACCTCTGTGTCGCGTCAAGGCCGTGCACCATCAAGCTCACCCAACAGGGTGTACCCGGCTCGCGCCGAGTCGCCTCGGTCATCGTCACACTCTCCTCGGACCATCGTCGTGGCCGTACGGGGGGGGACGGGGCGCGGACCGCCCGCGCCCTGCGGCTTCACGCCTCGTCAGATGCTCGCACCGCAGGCCGGACGGTGCGCCCGGGGCGCGCCGCGGTTTGGCGCGATCCCGCAGGAGGATGCCCGGATTTCCGTGACCCATCCGCCCGGGGTCGTCCCGGCGCGGCCCGTGTCTGCGCGAGGATGGCACGTATGAAGCCCAACGCAAGCACCGACTCGAACCCCCTGGTCTCCGCGGCGGAGCTCGCGGCCGAGCTGGCGGCGCCGGGCCCCGGCGGGGTGCCCGTCCTGCTCGACGTCCGCTGGGAGCTCGGCGGCCCTCCCGGACGCCCCGCGTACGAGGCCGGTCACCTGCCCGGCGCCGTGTACGTGGACCTCGACGCGGAACTGGCCGGCACCCCCGGTCCCCGCGGCCGCCACCCACTGCCGGACCTCGCGGCCTTCGGGGCGGCGATGCGCGCGGCGGGTGTCCGTGCCGAGACGCCCGTGGTCGCGTACGACGCTGGCCAGGGCTGGGCGGCGGCCCGCGCCTGGTGGCTGCTGCGCTGGGCGGGCCACCCCGACGTCCGGGTCCTGGACGGCGGTCTGGCCGCGTGGCGGGGCGAGCTGTCGCTGGAGGTCCCGCGACCGGCGCCGGGCGACTTCATCCCGGTACCGGGCGGGCTGCCGCTGCTCGACGCGGACGCCGCCGCCGCCGTGGCCCGGTCCGGACTGCTGCTGGACGCCCGCGCGGGGGAGCGGTACCGGGGCGAGGTCGAGCCGATCGACCCCGTGGCCGGGCACGTCCCGGGCGCGGTGTCGGCCCCGACGACCGGCAACGTCGCGCCGGACGGACGCTTCCTGCCCGCGGAGGCGCTGGCGGCGCGGTTCAAGGAGCTGGGCGCGCTCGACACGCCCGAGGTGGGCGTGTACTGCGGCTCGGGCGTCTCCGCTGCCCACGAGGTGCTGGCCATGGAGGTAGCCGGGATCAGGGCGGCGCTGTACGCCGGCTCGTGGTCCGAGTGGTCGCGCGACCCGTCGAGGCCGGTCGCCACGGGCGCCGACCGGGGCTGACGGGCGGGCGCGCCGTCCGGGCCGACGAGCACGGCGGACGGCCGGGGCCGACGAGCACGGCGGACGAACCGGGCCGGCCGGGCCGGAGCCACGGCCACGCGCCCGCTGTGCCGCCGGTCGCTACTCCTGCTTCTTGCGGCGCGTGCCGAAGACGATCTCGTCCCAACTGGGGACGGCCGCCCGGCGACCGGGGCGGACCCCGTCCGCCTCGGCCTGGCGGTCGGTCGTGCCGACCAGCCGGTCGCGGTGGCCGCTCACCGAACGCGGCATCAGCACGTCCGCGTACGCCGATCCGGCGCCGGCCGACGCGGCGGGCGCCGGCGGCTCCTCGGCGTCCGGCTCCGTGTCGTCCTCGGTCACCGCGGCGTCCGAACCGGTGGGACGCTCGGGGACGACCATGTCGCCCCGGAAGCTCGGTACCGCCTCCAGCAGGCTGGTCAGCGAGTCGCGTTCGGACTCCTCCGCCGGTTCGGCGCTCGGCACGGGCGCCGCGGGCCGGTCCAGGGTCCGCTCGCGCGGCAGCCGCGCGATGCGCGGGACGAAGGGGAAGCTCGGCTCGGGGACGGCCACGGCGTCGTCGGTCTCGCCGATGAGGGCGCGCGCCTCGTCGTCGACGGCCTGCACCAGCCGCCGCGGCGGGTCGTACGTCCAGCTGGCGGTGTGCACCTCGCCGGCGACCCGGTAGACGAGCAGCACCTCCCAGGTGCCGTCGTCGCGGCGCCAGGAGTCCCACGCCACGGTGTCCTTCTCGGCGCCGCGCAGCAGCAGCCGCTCCTGCACGGCCTCGCCGAGCTGGGGTCCGGCGTTCTCACCGGGGCGGCGGACGGGGGTCTTGCGGGCCCGCTCCGCCATGAAGGCGCGCTCGGCGAGCACGGGGCCCTCGAACCGGCGCACCCGCTCGACCGGGATGCCGGCGAGCTGGGCCACCTCCTCGGCGGAGGCACCGGCTCGTATCCGCGCCTGGATGTCGCGGGGGCGGAGGTGGCTCTCCACCTCGATCTCGATCTGACCGAGCCGGGGGCGGTCGTTGCGGACGGCGGCGCGCAGCCGCTCGTCGATCGGAAGCGTGTACTCCGTGCTGTCAGCAGCCTTCAGCACCAGTCGTGTGCCGTCGTTGGAGACGGCCACGACACGCAGTTCGGGCATGGGGACCTCCCGGGTGGTGCCTGCCGACGTCACGTGCGTCGCTGCTTCCGCTAGTCGAGTGTGGCCTGCCCGGGTGCAGCCTGCCACAACCTTGCCGAGTTGCCCGGCGTGTCGGGCATGGGCCCTGGAACGCCGTTCTGGCACGGTAGCCTATTCTGCAACCCAGCGTGACCGGTCGGTCACCCCTCGTCACAGGCTTCCGTGCGGTGTCGCGGCGCCGCCGGATCGAGTGCCATTTCCGGCCCCTCCCGTTGATCCCGGACACCCGTAAGGGACCGATGCCCAGGGTTCGCCACAGTACTCCATTCGGGCCATGTCAGTGGACCGGCGCGCCGCCGAAGTTCTCCGGGCGTCCGGTAGTTGACCCTCCGACACGGCCCGCTGGGCGGGTTCCCGTGGGTGGAAAACGACTGAAAGGGAACTTAAGTGCGCCTCCCGTGGGCGGCGGCGGACGAGGCGTCAGTCACCCAGCACCCGCCGGAGGTAGGCGTTGCCGAAGAGACGGTCGGGATCCAGCCGGTCGCGAAGTGCCGTGAACTCGCCGAACCGGGGGTACGCCTCGGCCAGGTACTCGGCGTCCCGCGTGTGCATCTTGCCCCAGTGCGGCCGGCCTCCGTGCGCCGTCATGATCCGCTCGGCCGCCGTGAAGTACGCCCGGTAGGGCGCCCCGCGGTACATGTGCACCGCGATGTAGGCGGTGTCCCGGCCCGACGCCGTGGAGAGGGTGATGTCGTCGGCGGGCGCCGTCCGGACCTCCACGGGGAACCCGACCCGCAGCGGCGAGCGGTCCAGCATCGCCTTGAGTTCGCGCAGCGCCGCGACCGCCGCCTGCCGCGGGAGGGCGTACTCCATCTCCACGAAGCGCACCCGGCGCGGACTGGTGAAGACCTTGTACGGGATGTCGGTGTACGTCCGCGCCGACAGCGCCCGGCTGGAGACCCGGGCGATCGACGGGACGGCCGCGGGCAGCGCCCGGCCGAAGGAACTGGCCACCTGGAAGAGGCCGTTGGAGAGGAACTCGTCCTCGAACCAGCCGCTCAGCGGACCGAGCGGGGCGGCCGGACCGTGGCTGCGGTTGTTGCGCTTGGTGCTGCAGTTCTCCGTGTGGGGGAACCAGTAGAACTCGAAGTGCTCGTTCTCGGCGTGCAGGGCCTCGAACTCCGCCGTGACCCGGTCGAAGGACATCGGCTCCTCGCGCGCGGTGAGCAGGAACAGCGGCTCCACCGCCAGGGTGACCGCCGACACCACGCCCAGGGCGCCCAGGCCGATCCGGGCCGCCGCGAAGACCTCCGGCTCGTCCTGTGCCGAGCAGGTCAGCACCCGCCCGTCCGCCGTCACCAGCTCCAGGCCGCGGACCTGCGCGGCGACGGAGCCCGAGTCGCGGCCCGTGCCGTGCGTCCCGGTGCTGATCGCGCCCGCGACGGTCTGCTCCGTGATGTCGCCCATGTTCGTCAGCGACAGGCCCTCGCGGGCCAGGGCGGCGTTCAGCCGCTTCAGTGGCGTGCCCGACTCCACGGTCACCGTCATCGCGGAGCGGTCGACGTGCCGGATGCCGGTGAGCAGGTCGGGCCGGATCAGCAACCCGTCCGTCGCCGCTATGGAGGTGAAGGAGTGGCCCGTGCCGACGGTCTTGACCCGCAGGCCGTCGTCGGCGGCGTTCCTGATCGCCTCGGCGAGCTCGTCCACCGAGGCCGGCCGGGCCTCCCGCGCCGGACGGACCGAGACGTTCCCCGCCCAGTTCCGCCAGGTGCCGTCCGCCGGGCGCCGGCCGAGCCGGCTCATTCCGCCGCTACCGCTCCGACCGCTCCAACCGCTCGGGCCGATCGGACTGTTCCGGGTCCTGCTGCTCACGCTGCCCCTCCCGCGTCGGCACCGGCCTGCTCAGCCGGCGGTACCCCAGGAACGCCACCACGGCCGCCAGTACCCCCGCCACACCGGGCACCGCGTACCCCGCGGCGGCCCCGTGCTCGGCGACCGCCCAGCCGGAGGTCGACGTGCCCAGCGCCACGCCCACCGCGAGCCCGGTCCCTGTCCAGGTCATGCCCTCGGTGAGCTTGCCGCGCGGTACGTGCGCCTCCACCAGGGCCATGGTGGTCACCATCGTCGGTGCGATGGCGAGACCCGCGACGAAGAGCGCGACGGCCAGCAACGGAAGGTTCCCGGCCAGTTGGAGGGGGATCATACTCACGGACATGGCGCAGACGCCCAGGAGCCAGCGGCGTGCGGGGGCGCCCTTCAGCCGCAGCGTCCCGAAGACGGCCCCCGCGAGGCACGAACCGCCCGCGTACACCGCCAGCACCAGGCTCGACGCCGTCTTGTGGCCCTGCTCCTCGGCGAACGCCACCGTCACCACGTCGACCCCGCCGAAGATCGCCCCGGTCGCGACGAACGCGAGGACGAGGACCTGCAGGCCGGGGGAGCGCAGCGCGCTGGTCCGCGCGCCGGCGTGCGTCCCGACCGGGTGCGGCGCCGGTTCCGTCGCCCGCTGCGCGGTCAGCCACCAGACGCCGACCAGCAGGAAGACCCCGGAGAGCAGCGGGCCCGCCGCCGGGAACCACATCGTCGACAGGCCGATCGACAGCGGCGGGCCCACGATGAAGCAGACCTCGTCGACGATCGACTCCAGCGAGTACGCCGTGTGCAGCTCCTGCGGCCGGCCGCGGAGGATCTCCGCCCACCGGGCACGCGTCATCGCGCCGAGGCTCGGCACGCACCCCGCGCCCGCCGTGCACACGAACAGCGTCCAGTCCGGCAGCCCCTTCTCGGCGCACACCAGCAGCGCGCCGGCCGCCACGACCGAGACGAGCGTCGCCGGCCGCAGGACCCGGCGCTGCCCGTAGCGGTCGACCAAGCGGGACACCTGCGGGCCCAGCACCGCGGCGGAGAGGGCCAGCGTCCCGGTCAGCAGCCCGGCCAGCCCGTACCGCCCCGTGAGCTCCGTGATCATCGTGAGGACGCCGACGCCCATCATGGCCAGCGGCATGCGTCCGAGGAGGCCGGCCGCGGAGAACCCCAGGGTGCCGGGGGTGGCGAAGAGCGCACGGTAGGGACTGGCCAAGGGGGTTCTCCGGGGGTGGTGCGGGGGCGGGCCGCGGTCGGCGCCTGCGGACCGGGCGGGGTAAGGCGTCGGTACAGCCTTCACAGATTACGGCCGAAAGAGTGGCGACGCACGGCGGTTTTCCGGCTGTCGGTGCCGGGTGGCAGGATCGGGACCATGTCCGATCAGCGTGTGTCCGACCAGCGAGACCCAGCCCCGTACGACGCCCTGCTGCTGCTCTCCTTCGGCGGCCCGGAAGGGCCCGAGGACGTCGTGCCCTTCCTGGAGAACGTGACGCGGGGCCGGGGCATCCCCACGGAGCGGCTGAAGGAGGTCGGGCAGCACTACTTCCTCTTCGGCGGCGTCAGCCCCATCAACGACCAGTGCCGGGCCCTGCTCGCGGCGATCCGCGAGGACCTGGCGACCGCCGGCGTCGACCTGCCCGTCCACTGGGGCAACCGCAACTGGGCGCCGTACCTGACGGACACGCTGCGGGAGATGGTCCGCGACGGGCACCGCCGCATCGCCGTCCTCGCCACCAGCGCCTACGCCTCGTACTCCGGCTGCCGGCAGTACCGCGAGAACCTCGCGGACGCCCTCGCCGCCCTGGAGGCCGAGGGCCTGCCGCTGCCGAAGGTCGACAAGCTGCGGCACTACTTCAACCACCCGGGCTTCGTCGAGCCGATGGTCGAAGGCGTCCTCGCCTCCCTCGCCGAGCTGGACGACGCCGTCCGCGCGGGCGCCCACCTCGCCTTCACCACGCACTCCATCCCCGAGTCCGCCGCGGACACCTCCGGCCCGGTCGGGAGCCACGGCGAGGGCGGCGCTTACGTCGCGCAGCACCTGGACGTCGCCCGGCTGATCGCCGGGGCGGTGCGGGAGCGCACCGGCGTCGACCACCCCTGGGAGCTCGTCTACCAGTCGCGCAGCGGCGCCCCGCACATCCCGTGGCTGGAGCCCGACATCTGCGACCACCTGGAGGCGCTGCACGGGGAGGGCGCCCCGGCCGTCGTGATGGTCCCCATCGGCTTCGTCTCCGACCACATGGAGGTCCTGTACGACCTCGACACCGAGGCGATGGCCAAGGCCGCCGAGCTGGGCCTGCCCGTCCGCCGTTCCGCCACCGTCGGCGCCGACCCGCGCTTCGCCGCGGCCGTCCGCGAGCTGCTGCTGGAGCGCGCGGCCGCCGAGCGGGGCGCCGCCCCGCAGCGGTGCGCCCTGGGCGCCCTGGGACCCTCGCAC
Source organism: Streptomyces kanasensis (assembly GCF_043077165.1). Classification (NCBI taxonomy): domain Bacteria; kingdom Bacillati; phylum Actinomycetota; class Actinomycetes; order Kitasatosporales; family Streptomycetaceae; genus Streptomyces; species Streptomyces kanasensis. The sequence continues at coordinate 302,882 of NZ_JBIBSF010000008.1, read as the reverse complement.
GACCTGTGCCCCGTCGGTTGCTGCCCCGCCCGCGCCGAGCGGCCCGCCGCGGCCGGCGCCGACAGCCCCTACGCCTGAGGAGGCCCCGTGACCGACCCGCTGCCGCACCGGACGGCCGACGACCCGCTGCTGGACGAGCTGCTGGACGCCGCCCTGGAGGCGGCCCGCAGGGCCGGCGCGCTGCTGCGTGACGGGCGCCCGGCCGACCTCGGCGTCGCCGCCACGAAGTCGAGCCCCATCGACGTGGTCACCGAGATGGACATCGCCGCCGAGAAGCTGATCACGGGGTACCTCGCCGAGCGCCGGCCGCAGGACGGCCTGCTCGGCGAGGAGGGCGGCGCCACCGAGGGCACCAGCGGCATCCGGTGGGTCGTCGACCCGCTGGACGGCACCGTGAACTACCTCTACGGCCTGCCCACGTGGGCGGTGTCCATCGCGGCCGAGCGCGACGGCGAGGCGCTCGTCGGCGTCGTCGAGGTCCCCATGCGGGGCGAGACGTTCCACGCCGTGCGCGGTCGCGGCGCCCACCTGGGGGAGCGGCGGCTGAGCTGCCGCCCCGCCCCGCCGCTGGACCAGGCCCTGGTGTCGACCGGTTTCAACTACGTCGCCGAGGTCCGCGCCCACCAGGCGGAGGTGGCCGGCCGGCTGGTCCCGCTGCTCCGGGACATCCGCCGGGGCGGCTCCGCCGCCGTCGACCTGGCCGACGTCGCCGCCGGCCGGCTGGACGGCTACTACGAGCGCGGCCTGCGCCCCTGGGACCGCGCCGCCGGCGTGCTCCTCGCGCGCGAGGCGGGCGCCCTCACCGGCGGGCGCCCCGGCTCGCCCGCGGACGACGACCTCACCGTGGCCGCGAGCCCCGGCGTCTTCGCCCCGCTGCAGACCCTGCTGGAGGACCTGGGCGCCTGGCACGACTGACGCGCGCCCGGCCCCCGGCCGGTGCCTCCCCGCGCCGTGGGGCGGGCCCGGACGTGCCGAAGGCCCCGGTGTCCGGGACACCGGGGCCTTCGGCGGGTCGAGGGCGGACGCGCGTACGCGTCCGGACGTCAGGCGGTCAGCAGGGAGACCTTGACGCCGTGCTCCTCCGCCAGCCGGCGGAGGTCGTCCAGCTCCGCCTGCTCGACGTCGGCCAGGAAGTCGTCTCCGGTCTCCCGCGCCCGCGTCAGATCGCTCTGCGTGGCCCTTATGCGCTGGAGGAGTCCTGCGGTGAAAGCGTCCATGATGCGCCCCCTCGTCATGGGTCGGTGGCACGGGGCGTGCCGGGGGTGGGTCGGATCACGCACAGCGCCTCTGGGGGACAGAGCGGCCCGTGGTAAACCGCGTACGGGGCGTGATCTCGGGTGTGGAGTCGTCCTCCCCAGAGGAAACCTCAGGGAAACCTCAAAGAATCGGGCCTGTCGCGAATGCGTCCGCCCCCCGAGCCCCCGCCGGGACCGCCCGTCGGCCGCCTTACAGCCGGTTTACGCGCGTAAGGGGCAGGATGAGCGGGACGCCGTCCGTCCCGCGGTGTCGTAGATCTGCCCGGATCCGGGCTCGGAGGAAGGAACAGCGCCGTGCGCGTACTCGTCGTCGAGGACGAGCAGCTGCTCGCCGATGCGGTGGCCACCGGACTGCGCCGGGAGGCCATGGCCGTCGACGTCGTGTACGACGGGGCCGCCGCCCTGGAGCGGATCGGCGTCAACGACTACGACGTCGTCGTCCTGGACCGCGACCTGCCCCTCGTCCACGGCGACGACGTCTGCCGCAAGGTCGTCGAGCTCGGCATGCCGACCCGCGTGCTGATGCTCACCGCGTCCGGCGACGTCAGTGACCGCGTCGAGGGGCTGGAGCTCGGCGCCGACGACTACCTGCCCAAGCCCTTCGCGTTCAGCGAGCTCATCGCCCGGGTGCGCGCGCTGGGCCGGCGTACGACCGTGCCGCTGCCGCCGGTGCTGGAGCGGGCCGGCATCAAGCTGGACCCGAACCGCCGCGAGGTCTTCCGCGACGGCCGGGAGATCCAGCTGGCGCCGAAGGAGTTCGCGGTACTGGAGGTGCTCATGCGCAGCGAGGGGGCCGTGGTCTCAGCCGAGCAGCTGCTGGAGAAGGCCTGGGACGAGAACACCGACCCGTTCACCAACGTCGTGCGGGTCACCGTCATGACCCTGCGCCGCAAGCTCGGCGAGCCCCCGGTGATCATCACCGTGCCGGGCTCCGGCTACCGGATCTGACCCCGTGACCGGCACCCCCACGCCGCCACAGGCGCCCCCCAAACCCACCTGGGACCCGCGGATCCCGGCGCGCCCCCTGCTGCGCCCCACCATCCGCATACGCCTCACCCTGCTCTACGGCGGGATGTTCCTCATCGCCGGCGTCCTGCTGCTGTCGATCATCTACCTGCTCACCCGGCAGGCGCTGTCGATCAGTACGGACGACCTGCCGTTCAAGCTGCTGAAGGGGGAGGTCGAACCGAACTTCGACTGGTGCAGGCTGCCCGTGGAGGGGGTGACGCCCGACCAGTTCAACGACGCCATGGCCGCCTGCCTCCAGCACCAGCGCGACCTCGCCCAGGACGAGCTGCTGCGCCGCTCGCTCTTCGCGCTGCTGGGCCTCAGCATCATCGCCTTCGCCTTCGGTTACGCGATGGCGGGCCGCGTGCTGTCCCCCCTGGGCCGCATCACCCGCACCGCCCGCCAGGTGGCCGGTTCCGACCTGAGCCGCCGGATCAAGATGGCCGGCCCCGACGACGAGCTCAAGGAGCTCGCCGACACCTTCGACGACATGCTCGACCGCCTGGAGCGGGCCTTCACCGCGCAGCAGCGCTTCGTGGCCAACGCCTCGCACGAGCTGCGCACTCCGCTGGCGATCAACCGGACGCTGCTGGAGGTCCACCTCTCCGACCCGGCCGCCCCCGTCGAGATGCGGGAGCTCGGCAAGGCGCTGCTCGCCACCAACGAGCGCAGCGAGCAGCTCGTGGAGGGGCTGCTGCTGCTCGCCCGGAGCGAGAACCAGATCGTGGAGCGCAAGCCCGTGGACGTCGCCGAGGTCGCCTCCCGTGCCATCGACCAGGTCCGGGGCGAGGCCGAGGCCAAGGGCGTGGAGATCCGCGGTGAGTGCGCCCCGGTGGTCGTCCAGGGCAACGGCGTGCTGCTGGAGCGCGTCGCCCTGAACCTGGTGCAGAACGCCGTCAGGTACAACGCGCCGGAGGACGGCTGGGTGGAGGTCACGACCGGCGTCGAGCAGGGCCGGGCGGTGCTGGTGGTGTCGAACACCGGGCCGGTGGTGCCGGCGTACGAGATCGACAACCTCTTCGAACCGTTCCGGAGGCTCCGCGAGGAGCGGACCGGGAGCGACCGGGGCGTCGGGCTGGGGCTGTCGATCGTCCGCTCCGTGGCGCGCGCCCACGGCGGCCGCATCACGGCGGAGCCCCGGGAAGGCGGCGGTCTCGTGATGCGCGTCACTCTTCCGCAGTGACGAGCCGGATCGATGGGCTCCGCCTGTTCGCTCTCAGCGGAATTTTGTGCAGCCGTCCGCGCGGGTCCGTTGTGTGATCGATCACAGCGCTCTCCGCCCGGACACTTACGCTCCGTGATGGTAATTGGCCCTGGAAAACCGGGAAAAGTCCGGGTTTCCCGGGGGTCGGATCACGGGAAGTACACGGGGTGGTGCGTGTGAAGCACGCGTCCCCGACCGTGTACGGTCCCGTTCGCCACCCAAACCCGATCACCCGAGAGGGCCCCGGTTGGGTGTCGATTGAGTAACAGACCTTGATGTGAGGCAAAATCTCCGCCTCAGGTCGGGCACAAGTCCGGCCTCTCACGCGTTACGTGCGCTGGAGACACCGCAAACACCCAGAGGGGGAGAGTGACATGGCTACGGACTACGACACCCCACGCAAGACCGATGACGACGTCGACCAGGACAGTCTCGAAGAGCTGAAGGCCCGGCGGAACGACAAGTCGACCTCCGCGGTCGACGTCGACGAGTTCGAGGCCGCCGAGGGCCTGGAGCTGCCGGGTGCCGACCTCTCCAACGAGGAGCTCGCCGTCCGCGTCCTGCCGAAGCAGGCGGACGAGTTCACCTGCATGAGCTGCTTCCTCGTGCACCACCGCAGCCAGCTGGCCAAGGAGAAGAACGGCCAGCCGATCTGCCGAGACTGCGACTGAGGACCGGTCGGACGTGGCAGGCGACACCCCGTCCAGGAAGAGGCGCTTCCGGCTCCTTGGGAAGCCGGAGGCACACGAGGGCGGCACCGGCCCGGCACAGGGCGCCCACGGGGCGTCCGCCGAGCACCCCGCCCTGTCCTCCCCCGGCGCGCGTGACGACGAGCGGGGCCCTGGGGCCTCGCTCGAACCCACGGCGCACGGCGCCGCACCCGACCGGGCCGACCGGCCGACAGTCCGCTCCCGCGGTCTGGACGCCGTCCGGCGCGGCGTGCGCAAGAGCGGCGCGGGGGCCCGGGCCGGCCTGGCCTACGTGGCCGACCGCATCATCGAGACGGCGCCGCGCATCGCCGTCCGGGACCTGGCCGCCCTGCGCCGGCAGTTCCCCGGCCTCGGCCCGGAGCAGCTCGCCGACAAGCTCGTCGCCGGCGCGGCGAACGCCACCGCGACCGTCGGCGCCGGGATCGGCGCCGCCGCCATGCTGCCCGTGCCGCCCGCGATGCCGGCCGAGCTGGCCGCGGAGGTCACCGGCGTGGCCGCGATCGAGCTGAAGCTGATCGCCGAGCTCCACGAGGTCTACGGCCAGCGGCCGCCGGGCGGCCTCAAGGAACGCTCCACGGCCTACCTGACCGCCTGGACGGAGGAGCGGGGCATCGACGTCTCCAAGCCCACCACCGTCAACGCCGCGCTCGGCGGCCGCATGAAGCGCGAACTGCGCCAGCAGATCATGAAGCGCACCGTGCGCAACATGCCGAACCTGCTCCCCTTCATGATCGGCGCCACCGTCGGTGCCGTGATGAACCGCCGTGACACCAGGAAGCTCGCCGAACGGATCAGGACCGACCTGCGCACCCGCCAGGTCCCCTGGGACGCGCTGCCGGAGCTGCCCCCGTTGGAGCAGCCCGAGAACCCCAAGCAGCTGGGCTACTGAGCCGGCCGCACCGCGCGCGGCGGACGGCCTCCCCGCCACCGCCGCCCGCGGAGCACCCGCCCCGGCGCCCGCCGCACGGCATCCGCCCGATGTCGCGGCACGGCGTCCGCCCGGTGTCCGCCCGCTGCCCGCGGGACGGCGTCCGCCCGGTGTCCGCCGCGCAGGCCCTGCCTGGTGTCCGCGGCCCGCGGCACGGCCTCCGCCCCGCGTCCGTCACAGAGCCCCGTCCGGCCCGGCGTCCGCCACACACAGGGCCCCGTCCGGCGCTCGGACGGTCTCTCCGGCCCGGCGCCCGTCGGCCCACCCCGGCGTACCGCCCCTCACGGCGGCCCGGCGGCCCGGCGGCCCCCAGGCCCGCCCGGAACGGTCGGCCGTCAGCCGCGTACCGCAGCCTCGCGCGCCCGCCGCAGCGCACCCGCCAGGGCCTCCGGGTCGCGGGTCGAGAGGTACACGTACGGCGTGGGGTCGGCCGGGTCCGTCACCTCGACGCGCACCGCGCCCGGGATGTAGCTGCGCAGCACCATGAACGCCCGCGGGTCCGCCTTGTGCGTGCGCCAGGCGCGTGCCTCCTCGGCGTCGAGCACCTCCGGCTCGCCCAGCGCCTCCACCGGGATCCGGGCGTCCCCCGCGACCAGGGACCCCGCCACCACGCGCACGCGCGCCGAGCCGTACGAGCTGACGCAGATCGACGCCAGGGCGCCCGCGGCGATGACGCCCCCCAGCATCGGTACCGGGCCCAGCGGCATGACCACCAGGCCCCCGGAGAGGCCCAGCAGGGCGGCGAAGAGCCACCACTGGCCGGGCGCGGTGAGGCGTTCGTCGTGACTCGGGGCCGAGGCGCGGTCGGAAGGCTGCATACACCCAAGCTTGGCACGGTGCGACCGGTGCGCCGCCGCGCGGGTAAGGTCTGCGGCTGTGAGCACAGCACTGACGCCTCCCGCCGAGGCCCGGCCGCCGGTACGGCACCCCGAAGCCCCCGCCCCGGGTGAGCTCCTCGGGGCCCACTACGCGCACTGCTTCGGCTGCGGCGGCGGCCAGCCGCACGGGCTGCACCTGGAGGCACGTGCCGGCGAGGGCGTGACCGTCACCGCCGGGTTCACCGTCACGGCGGACCACCAGGGCGCGCCGGGCCTCGCCCACGGCGGCGTCCTGGCCACCGCGCTCGACGAGACGCTCGGCTCGCTCAACTGGCTGCTGCGGGTCATCGCCGTGACCGGGCGGCTGGAGACCGACTTCGCGCGGCCCGTGCCGGTCGGCACCGTCCTCCACCTGGAGGCCGAGGTCACCGCCGTCCACGGCCGCAAGATCTACTCCACCGCGACCGGCCGGATCGGCGGGCCCGACGGGCCCGTCGCGGTCCGCGCCGACGCGCTCTTCATCGAGGTCAAGGTCGATCACTTCATCGACAACGGCCGCCCGGAGGAGATCCGCGCGGCCATGGCCGATCCCGACCAGCTCCGGCGCGCCCGCGCCTTCGAGGTGAACCCCTGATGCGCAACCCCGTCGACGTGCTGATCCGCCGCCTGGACCCGGAGGTGCCGATCCCGGCGTACGGGCATCCCGGAGACGCGGGAGCCGACCTCGTCACCACCGAGGCCGTCGAGCTGGCGCCCGGCGAGCGCGCGGTCCTCCCCACCGGGGTGTCGATCGCCCTCCCGGACGGGTACGCGGCCTTCGTACACCCGCGCTCCGGGCTCGCGGCCCGGCTCGGAGTCGGTCTGGTGAATGCCCCGGGGACGGTCGATGCCGGGTACCGTGGAGAGATCAAGGTGATCGTGGTCAACCTGGACCCGCGTGAGAGCGTGCGGTTCGAACGGTTCGACCGGATCGCCCAACTGGTCGTTCAGCAGGTCGAGAAGGTCCGCTTCCACGAGGTGGCGGAGCTTCCCGGCTCGGCACGGGGCGAGGGGGGCTTCGGGTCCACCGGCGGGCATGCCGCCGTGGGCGGCTGGACGGGTGGGAATCAATACGCTGCGGTCGTATCCGACCGGGAAGGACAGTGACGTGTTCGGACGTCGCAAGAAGACCAGTGCCGCCGAGAACGCGGCGGGCGAGGCCGAGCAGGTCGTCGACGCGGTCGACACCGACGAGGCGGCGGACGAGGACAGCCCCCGCCGCGTGAACCTCCCGCCGGCGCCCCGGCCCGACGGGCCCTGGGACGTCTCCGAGGTGACCAAGCCCGAGGAGGGCCGCGTCGACCTGGGCGGCATGTTCGTACCGGGGGTCGAGGGCATGGAGCTGCGCGTCGAGGTCGCGGGCGACGCCATCGTCGCGGCGACGGTCGTCCTGCGGGACAGCGCGATCCAGCTGCAGGCCTTCGCCGCCCCCAAGAAGGAGGGCATCTGGGGCGAGGTCCGCGAGGAGATCGCCTCCGGCATCACCCAGCAGGGTGGCGTCATCGACGAGATCGAGGGCTCCCTCGGCTGGGAGCTGCGCGCCCAGGTCCCCGTCCAGCTGCCGGACGGCACGGGCGGCGTCCAGCTGGTGCGCTTCGTCGGCGTCGACGGTCCGCGCTGGTTCCTGCGCGGTGTCATCTCCGGCCAGGGCGCGGTGCAGCCGCAGGCCGCCGGACTGCTGGAGCAGATCTTCCGCGACACGGTCGTCGTCCGCGGCGAGGGCCCGATGGCCCCGCGCGACCCGATCGTGCTCAAGCTCCCCGAGGACGCGCAGATGGTCCCCGAGGGCGTCCAGACCGACACCGAGGGCGGTTCCCGCTTCTCCGGCGACATGGGCCAGCTCCACCGCGGCCCGGAGATCACCGAGGTCCGCTGACCGCTCCGTACGGGGGCCGGCCGGCCCGGGTGTCAGAATCCTGTCAAGACTGCCCGGAAACCACCGCCCCCGTCCGGTTCGCCTCCATCCCTGGCCTTAGGGTCGACGCTGCGCAGTCGGCAGTGCTCGGAAGACGATGAGGCCATGGGACGCGGCAAGCTACGGATCTACCTCGGCGCGGCGCCGGGGGTCGGCAAGACGTACGCGATGCTCTCCGAGGCCCACCGCCGCGTCGAACGCGGCACCGACTGCGTCGTCGTCCTCGTCGAGCACCACTCCCGGCCCCGCACCCGGGCCCTGCTGGCCGGTCTGGAGCGGATACCCCGCCGGACCGTCGAGCACCGCGGCGCCGCCCTCACCGAGATGGACGTGGACGCCGTCCTGGAGCGGCGCCCCGCCGTCGCCCTCGTCGACGAGCTCGCCCACACCAACGCCCCCGGCTCCCGCAACGCCAAGCGCTGGCAGGACGTCGAGGAACTGCTCGCCGCCGGCATCGACGTCGTCTCCACCGTCAACATCCAGCACCTGGAGTCCCTCGGCGACGTCGTCGAGTCCATCACCGGCGTGCGCCAGCAGGAGACCGTCCCCGACGAGGTCGTCCGCCACGCCGACCAGATCGAGCTGGTCGACATGGACCCGCAGGCCCTGCGCCGCCGCGTGGCCCACGGCAACGTCCACCAACCGGACCGCGTGGACGCCGCGCTCGCCGACTACTTCCGCCCCGGCAACCTCACCGCCCTGCGCGAACTGGCCCTGCTGTGGACCGCCGACCGCGCCGACGAGCACCTCCGGCAGTACCGCAGGGACCACAGCGTCTCCGCCATCTGGGGCTCCCGCGAGCGGATCGTCGTCGGCCTCACCGGTGGACCCGAGGGGCGCACCCTCGTGCGCCGCGCCGCCCGGCTCGCCGAGAGGGGCGCGGGCGGCGAGGTCCTCGCCGTGCACGTCGCCCGCAGCGACGGCCTGACCTCCGCCTCGCCCAAGGAACTGGCCCTCCAGCGGACCCTCGTCGAGGACCTCGGCGGCACCTTCCACCACGTCATCGGCGACGACGTGCCGGCCGCGCTGCTGGAGTTCGCCCGCGGCCACAACGCCACCCAGATCGTCCTCGGGGCCAGCCGCCGCAAGACCTGGCAGTACGTCTTCGGTCCGGGCGTCAGCGCCACCGTCGCCCGCGACTCCGGCGCCGACCTCGACGTCCACATCGTCACCCACGGCGCCGCCGGCCGGGGGCGCGGCCTGCCCGCCGCCCGCCGCGCCCGGCTCGGCCCCGGCCGCAGCGCCTGCGCCTGGGCCGTCGGCGTCCTCGGCCCCGTCCTGCTCACCCTGGTCCTCTCGGGCGTCGACGCCGGACCCGGCATCGCCACCGACATGCTGCTGTTCCTGGCGCTGACCGTCGCGGCGGCCCTCCTCGGCGGGCTGCTGCCGGCACTCGCCTCCGCCACCGCCGGCTCGCTGCTCCTCAACTGGTACTTCGCCCCGCCGACGCACACCTGGACCATCGCCGACCCCGAGAACGTGGTCGCCATGGCCGTCTTCTTCGCCGTCGCCCTCTCCGTCGCCTCCGTCGTGGACCTCGCCGCCCGCCGGACCCAGCAGGCCGCGCGCCTGCGGGCCGAGTCGGAGATCCTCTCCGCGCTCGCCGGCGGCGTGCTGCGCGGCGAGACCACTCTCGACGCCCTCCTCCAGGGCGTGCGGGACAACTTCGCCATGGCGTCCGTCGCGCTCTTCGAACGCCCCGACGACCACACCCCGTGGAGCTGCGCCGCCCACGTCGGCCCCGGCCGCCCGCCGGCCCGTCCCGAGGACGCCGACGTCGACATGCCCGTCGGCGACCACCTCGCGCTCGCCCTCACCGGCCGCGTCCTGCCCGCCGAGGACCGCCGCGTCCTCGGCGCCTTCGCCGCCCAGGCCGCCGTCGTCCTCGACCGCCAGCGGCTCGTCGGCGAGGCCGAGGAGGCCCGCGGCCTCGCCGAGGGCAACAAGATCCGCACCGCGCTGCTCGCCGCCGTCTCCCACGACCTGCGCACCCCGCTCGCCGCCATCAAGGCGGCCGTCTCCTCCCTGCGCTCCGACGACGTCGAGTGGTCCGAGGAGGACCGGACCGACCTGCTGGAGGCCATCGAGCACGGCGCCGACCGCCTCGACCACCTCGTCGGCAACCTCCTCGACATGTCGCGGCTCCAGACCGGCACCGTCACGCCCCTGCTGCGCGTGACGGACCTCGACGAGGTCGTCCCCGTCGCCCTCGGCGGCGTCCCGGAGGACGGCGTCGACCTCGACATCCCCGAGACGCTGCCCATGGTCACCGTCGACCGCGGGCTCCTCGAACGCGTCGTCGCCAACCTCGTCGAGAACGCCGTCAAGTACGCCCCCGCCGGCCGCCGCGTCCTCGTCTCCGCCAGCGCCCACGCGGACCGCGTCGAACTGCGGGTCATCGACCGCGGCCCGGGCGTGCCCGACGAGGCGAAGGAACGGATCTTCGCTCCCTTCCAGCGGTACGGCGACGCCCCGCGCGGCGCCGGCGTGGGCCTCGGCCTCGCCGTCGCCCGCGGCTTCGCCGAGGCCATGGACGCCACGCTGACCGCCGAGGACACCCCGGGCGGCGGCCTCACCATGGTCCTCACCCTCCGGGCGGCCCCGCCCGCCTCCGCGCCCGCCGCCGGACCGCCCGGCACCGCGGGGCCCGGTCCCGCGGTGCCGGGCCCCCGCCAGGACCCCGCCCACCCCCGACGACAGGAAGCAGGCCCCTCATGACGCGGGTGCTCGTGGTCGACGACGAGCCGCAGATCGTGCGCGCCCTCGTGATCAACCTGAAGGCACGGAAGTACGAGGTCGACGCCGCCCCCGACGGCGCGACCGCCCTCTCCCTGGCCGCCCGGCGCAACCCCGACGTGGTCGTCCTCGACCTCGGCCTGCCCGACATGGACGGGATCGACGTCATCCGGGGGCTGCGCGGCTGGAGCCGGGTGCCGATACTCGTGCTCTCCGCCCGCCACACCTCCGACGAGAAGGTCGAGGCCCTCGACGCAGGCGCTGACGACTACGTCACCAAGCCGTTCGGCATGGACGAGCTGCTGGCCCGGCTGCGCGCCGCCGTGCGCCGCGCGGAGCCGGTCGGCGGGGCCGGGGAGGGCGCCGTGGTGGTGGAGACCGAGGGGTTCACCGTCGACCTCGCCGCGAAGAAGGTCAACCGGGGAGGCGCCGACGTACGGCTGACCCCGACCGAGTGGCACCTGCTGGAGGTCCTGGTGCGCAACGCGGGCCGGCTCGTGAGCCAGAAGCAGCTCCTCCAGGAGGTGTGGGGGCCCTCGTACGGCACCGAGACCAATTACCTGCGGGTGTACATGGCGCAGCTGCGGCGCAAGTTGGAGGCCGACCCCTCGCACCCCCGCCACTTCGTCACCGAGCCCGGCATGGGGTACCGGTTCGAGCGCTGAGGCGTTCCGCTGCTGCGCCGGGCGGCCGGCCCCGCCCGCGCCCACGGGGTGCGGCGGGGGCACCCGCCAGGTGCCCGCGGCGTGCCTCGGGGGGTGGCCGCCCGGTGCCCACAGCGTGCGGCGGGGGCACCCGCCCGAGCCCGGGTCGGGTCCGGGGCGTCCCGGTAGGCTTTGCGTATGAGTGCTGCACCGCGTACAGGGAAGCCGACCGGCCGCTTCCGCCGGATGCTGGACCGCCTGGCCAGCTCCCAGGGCGACCTCGAGTCCGAGGAGCTCCGGGAGGACGCGGAGGCGACCGGGTGCACGCGCATCTGTGACTGCGGTGACCGGCAGATCGTGAAGGTGACTGGTACCTTGCGGACGGTCACCCTGCGTCCGAGGGCCGGAGTGCCGGCGCTGGAGGCCGAGCTCTTCGACGGCACGGCCCCCCTGGACGTGGTGTGGCTGGGCCGCCGCTCCATCGCGGGCATCGAACCGGGCCGCAGGCTCATAGCCTCGGGCCGGATCTCCATGAGCCAGGGGCGCAGGGTCCTCTTCAATCCGAAATACGAGCTCCGACCGCTCGGACAGGAGTAGCCGGTGACGTCACTCGACAAGCCGACCGCCGACCACGACGGCCCGCAGGGCCCGTACGGCCCGCAGGGCGGCGTAGGCGGTGGTGCCCGCGGTGACGGCGCCGCGCACCACGCCGCCGGACACGGCGCCCCCGCACTCGACGGCACGGCACCCGCCGGCACCGTACGCGCCGACGCCGCGGCCGCCGACCCCGTGGCCGCCGACGCGCGGGCCGTGACCGAGGCCGCGCTGTTCGACGCGTTCGGCGGGGTCCGCGGCATGGTGGAGACGGTCCTGCCGGGCCTCCTCTTCGTGACGATCTACACGATCAACAAGGACCTGCACGTCTCGGCGCTCGCCGCCCTCGCCGTGTCGCTGCTGCTCGTCGTCGTCCGGCTGGTCCGCCGCGACACCATGAAGCACGCCTTCAGCGGTGTCTTCGGCGTCGCCTTCGGCGTGGTGTTCGCGATGATGACGGGCGACGCCAAGGACTTCTACCTGCCCGGCATGCTCTACACCCTCGGGCTCGGGATCGCGTACATCGTGACGACCCTCGCGGGCGTGCCGCTGATCGGCCTCGTCCTCGGCCCGATCTTCAAGGAGAACCTCTCCTGGCGCACCCGTAACCCCGGCCGCAAGAAGGCCTACGCCAAGGCCAGCTACGCGTGGGGCCTGATCCTGCTGGGCAAGTGCGCGATCCTCTTCCCGCTGTACTGGTGGGCCGACACCACCCAGCTCGGCTGGGTGCTCGTCGCGCTGAAGATCCCGCCGTTCCTGCTCGCCGTGTACCTGACGTGGATGTTCCTCGCCAAGGCGCCGCCGCCGATCGACGTCTTCGCGGAGATGGAGGCGGCCGAGCGCGCCGAGGAGGAGCGCAAGGCCCAGGCCGAGGCCCGGCGCACCCAGCCGGAGCCCGAGCGCGGCGCCTGAGCGCGGTGCTTCGGCGCGGGACCCGGGCAGGGTGCCTGAGCGCGGCGCTTCGGCGCGGGACCCGAGGAGCGGCTCCCGGGGGAAGCGCCCCGGCCCGGCGCCCCGATGCCGCCCGCGTACACGGGGAGGGGCCGGGATCCGTCACGGATCCCGGCCCCTCCCGCGTGCGTGCCGGACCGGCCGCCCGTCAGCCCGAGGCGTCCTCGCGCCGGACCGACAGCAACTCCTCCAGCTGCTCCTCGCGCGCCTGCGCCGCGACGAACAGCAGCTCGTCACCGGCCTCCAGGGTCTCCTCCGGGGTCGGCGTCAGCACCCGCGAACCGCGGATGATCGTGACCAGCGAGGTGTCCTCCGGCCACGCCACGTCCCCGATCTGCGTACCGGCGAGACCGGACTCCGGGGGCAGCGTCAGCTCCACGAGGTTCGCGTCGCCGTGGCTGAAGCGCAGCAGCCGGACCAGGTCGCCGACGCTCACCGCCTCCTCCACCAGGGCCGACATCAGACGCGGCGTCGACACGGCGACGTCCACGCCCCACGCCTCGGTGAAGAGCCACTCGTTCTTCGGGTTGTTCACCCGGGCGACGACCCGGGGCACCCCGTACTCGGTCTTCGCGAGCAGCGACACGACGAGGTTCACCTTGTCGTCGCCCGTCGCCGCGATGACGACGTGGCACCGCTGCAGCGCCGCCTCGTCCAGGGACGTGATCTCGCACGCGTCGGCCAGCAGCCACTCCGCCTGCGGCACCCGCTCCACCGAGATGGCGGTCGGCGCCTTGTCGACCAGGAGGACGTCGTGACCGTTCTCCAACAGCTCACCCGCGATGGAACGCCCCACCGCGCCGGCGCCGGCGATGGCGACCCGCATCAGTGCTCGCCTCCCTCGGGGCCGTGGGCGAACGCCGCCTCGACCTTCTCGACGTCGTCCGTCCGCATCATCACGTGCACCAGATCGCCCTCCTGCAGCACGGTCTGCGACGTCGGCAGCATCGCCTCGCCCAGCCGGGTCAGGAACGCCACCCGGACCCCCGTCTCCTCCTGGAGCGTGCTCACCTTGTGGCCGATCCACGCGGGGGACGTGTGCACCTCCGCGAGCTGCACCCCACCGCTCGGGTCCCGCCACACCGGCTCCGACCCCGCCGGCAGCAGACGCCTCAGCATCTGGTCGGCGGTCCACCGCACCGTGGCGACCGTCGGGATGCCCAGCCGCTGGTACACCTCGGCGCGCCGGGGGTCGTAGATGCGGGCGGCGACGTTCTCGATGCCGAACATCTCGCGGGCGACACGCGCGGCGATGATGTTGGAATTGTCACCACTGCTGACCGCGGCGAACGCCCCGGCCTCCTCGATGCCCGCCTCGCGCAGGGTGTCCTGGTCGAAGCCGACCCCGGTGACACGCCGTCCACCGAAGCCGGAGCCGAGGCGCCGGAAGGCCGTGGGGTCCTGGTCGACGACCGCGACCGTGTGCCCCTGCTGCTCCAGGGTCTGCGCCAGGGCCGCCCCCACCCGGCCGCAGCCCATGATCACAATGTGCACGTCCGCCTACCCCGCACTCCGGGTCGCCTTGCTGACCTGCGAAAACACCCTGCTCACTCTTCTCTCTCAGCCTGCGTGCGGTGCTGTCTCGTCACGAGCTTATGCCCCGATCGATCGGTTGCCCTCATCCGCCCGCGGACGTGGGCGACGCGTCGAACCGGTCACCCGCGAGTGGGCGTGGCCCATTTGGAACGCTTACGATCCTCTCCGTGTCCAAACTGACCGACGTGCCCAAACGGATCCTGATCGGCCGGGCTCTCCGGAGCGACAGGCTGGGCGAGACGCTCCTCCCGAAGCGCATCGCGCTCCCCGTCTTCGCCTCCGACCCCCTCTCCTCCGTGGCGTACGCGCCGGGCGAGGTCCTGCTGGTCCTCTCCATCGCGGGCGCGTCGGCCTACACCTTCAGTCCCTGGATCGCCGCGGCCGTCGTGATCCTCATGTTCACGGTCGTCGCCTCGTACCGGCAGAACGTCCACGCCTACCCGAGCGGCGGCGGCGACTACGAGGTCGCCAACACCAATCTCGGCCCGAAGGCCGGACTCACCGTCGCGAGCGCCCTGCTCGTCGACTACGTCCTGACCGTCGCCGTCTCCATCTCCTCCGGCGTGGAGAACCTCGGCTCAGCCGTCCACTTCGTCATCGAGCACAAGGTCCTGTGCGCCATCGGCATCATCGTGCTGCTGACGCTGATGAACCTGCGCGGCGTGAAGGAGTCCGGCAAGCTCTTCGCCATCCCGACGTACGTCTTCGTCACCGGCGTCTTCGTCATGATCGCCTGGGGTGCCTTCAAGGGCGTCGTCCTCGACCGGACCATGCAGGCCCCCACCGCGGACTTCACGATCCGGCCCGAACACGAGGGCATCGCCGGCTTCGCACTCGTCTTCCTGCTGCTGCGGGCCTTCTCCTCCGGCTGCGCCGCCCTCACCGGCGTCGAGGCGATCAGCAACGGCGTCCCCGCCTTCCGCAAGCCCAAGTCGAGGAACGCCGCGACGACCCTCCTGCTCATGGGCGCCCTCGCCGTCACCATGTTCTGCGGCATCATCGGCCTGGCCATGGCCACCCACGTGAAGATGGCCGAGAAGCCCGCCCACGACCTGCTCCACGACGGCGTCCCCGTCGGCCCCGAGTACGTCCAGGACCCGGTGATCTCCCAGGTCGCGGCCGCCGTCTTCGGCGACGGGACGTTCTTCTTCGTCGTGCTCGCCGCGGCCACGGCGCTCGTGCTCTTCCTGGCCGCCAACACCGCGTACAACGGCTTCCCGCTGCTCGGCTCGATCCTCGCCCAGGACCGGTACCTGCCCCGCCAGCTCCACACCCGCGGCGACCGGCTCGCCTTCTCCAACGGCATCGTGCTCCTCGCCGGCGCGGCCATCCTGCTCGTCTGGATCTACGACGCCGACTCCACGAAGCTCATCCAGCTCTACATCGTCGGCGTCTTCGTCTCCTTCACGCTCAGCCAGACCGGCATGGTCCGCCACTGGAACCGCCTGCTGCGCACCCAGCAGGACCCGGCCAAGCGCCGCCGCATGATCCGCTCCCGCGCGATCAACGCCTTCGGCGCCTTCTTCACCGGCCTCGTCCTCATCGTCGTCCTCGTCACCAAGTTCACCCACGGCGCCTGGGTCGCGCTGCTCGGCATGGCGATCTTCTTCGTGACGATGACCGCCATCCGCAAGCACTACGACCGCGTCGCCCGGGAGCTCGCCGCCCCCGAGGGCCCCAGCGACGACAGCATCCGCCCCGCCCGCGTGCACTCCATCGTCCTGGTGTCGAAGATCCACCGCCCCACGCTCCGCGCGGTCGCCTACGCCAAGCTGATGCGCTCCGACAAGCTGGAGGCGCTCAGCATCAACGTCGACCCCACCGAGACCAAGGCCCTCACCGAGGAGTGGGAGCGCCGCGGCATCAACGTCCCGCTGAAGGTCCTCGACTCCCCGTACCGCGAGATCACCCGGCCCGTCGTCGACTACGTCAAGAGCCTGCGCCGCGAGAGCCCCCGCGACGTCGTCAGCGTGATCATCCCGGAGTACGTGGTCGGCCGCTGGTTCGAGCACCTGCTGCACAACCAGAGCGCCCTGCGCCTCAAGGGCCGCCTCCTGTTCACCCCCGGCGTCATGGTCACCTCCGTGCCCTACCAGCTGCGCTCGTCCGAGGTGGCCAAGGAGCGGGCGAAGAAGAACCAGGACTGGAACGCGCCCGGCTCGGTCCGCCGGGGCCTGGTGGAAACCGGCCCCCAGCGTCCCTCCGGCCGCGGGGAGCCGAACGGCAAGGAGTGACCCCGGGGGGACGTAGACTGGTGGGCTGGCGCCACGCCCGACGCGAGCCCGCCAACGGATCTCTCCGCCCCCTTCTTTTGGAGTCACCCCGCCATGCCGAAGAACGCACCCGAGTCCTCGCTCGTCGGCGAGGAGTACGAGGTCGAGGTCGGCCCCGTCGCGCATGGCGGCCACTGCATCGCCCGCACCGCGGAGGGCAGGGTCCTGTTCGTCCGGCACGCGCTGCCCGGCGAGCGGGTCGTCGCCCGGGTGACCGAGGGCGACGAGACCTCCCGCTTCCTGCGCGCGGACGCCGTCACCGTCCTCGACCCGTCCAAGGACCGCATCGAGGCCCCCTGCCCGTACGCCGGCCCCGGCCGCTGCGGCGGCTGCGACTGGCAGCACGCCAAGCCGGGCGCCCAGCGCCGCCTCAAGGGCGAGGTCGTCGCCGAACAGCTCCGCCGCCTCGCGGGCCTCACCCCCGAGGAGGCCGGCTGGGACGGCACGGTCGTGCCCGTCGAGGGCGACAAGCTCCCCGCAGGCGAGGTGCCCGCCTGGCGGACCCGCGTCCAGTACGCCATCGACGCCGACGGCCGCGCGGGCCTGCGCAAGCACCGCTCACACGAGGTCCAGCCGATCGACCGCTGCCTCATCGCCGCGCCCGGCGTCAGCGAACTCGGCGTCGAGAACCGCGACTGGCCCGGCATGGCGTCCGTCGAGGCCATCGCCGCCACCGGCTCCCAGGACCGCCAGGTCGTCCTCACCCCGCGCCCCGGCGCCCGCCTCCCCCTCGTCGAACTGGACAAGCCGGTCTCGGTGCTGCGCGTCGAGGAGAAGGACGGCGGCGTCCACCGCGTCCACGGCCGTGCCTTCGTCCGCGAGCGCGCCGACGACCGCACCTACCGCGTCGGCAACGGCGGTTTCTGGCAGGTCCACCCGAAGGCCGCCGACACCCTCGTCCGCGCCGTCATGCAGGGCCTCCTCCCGCGCAAGGGCGACACCGCCCTGGACCTGTACTGCGGCGCCGGCCTCTTCGCGGGAGCCCTCGCCGACCGCGTCGGCGACCAGGGCGCGGTCCTCGGCATCGAGTCCGGCAAGCGCGCGGTCGAGGACGCCCGCCACAACCTCCAGCACTTCGACCGCGTCCGCGTCGAACAGGGCAAGGTCGAACAGGTCCTGCCGCGCACCGGCATCACCGAGGTCGACATCATCGTCCTCGACCCGCCCCGCGCCGGCGCCGGCAAGCAGACGGTCCGCCACCTCGCGTCCCTGGGCGCCCGCCGCATCGCCTACGTCGCCTGCGACCCGGCCGCCCTCGCCCGCGACATCGCGTACTTCGCCGAAACGGGCTACCGCGTCCGCACCCTGCGCGCCTTCGACCTCTTCCCGATGACCCACCACGTGGAGTGCGTGGCGATCCTTGAACCGGCCGCGAAGAGCTCCTGACCCGCGGTTTTGTGCGTGCGCATTATGTGCGGTGTGGGCGTTACGGGCGATATCTTGACGCTGAAATGACGCTCGTGACGCTCATTTGACGCTCGTTCTGATGGGGTGTCAGGTGGCTTAGTGCTGCCCAAACTGCCTCATCAGTGCAGGTGCGGGACGCCTACACCAGCGGTTGTGTGCTTGGTGCATGAGCAGCGGCCAGGCTCGTCACCCCACGTCGTATCCGCGGGCGTTTCCCGGCCATCGGGCGGTGGATCTCTGCCCTTTGGGCCACCCCAGCTGAGTTCCCTGGCGCAGAGCTGGACCTTCCGGCGGCGTTCCTTGGTTTCCGCTGGTCAGATGAGGAGCTGGCCGTCAGGCGCAGGTTCGATTCCTTGTCCCGGTGTCAGTCCCGCCCCCTAAGATTCATTCTGCGGGGGCAGCTCCGTGTTCCTGTCGCCGCGGCAGGGTCACGGCAGGCATGAACGGGCGCAGCAGATACAGGCGGGGAGTCGCATGCTGGAAGGCCGGTGGACGACGATCACCGATTCCGAGTACGAGCACGAGCGCCGCGGTCTGGAAGCGATCCGCAGGCGCCTGCCGGACGAGGAGCCGTGGCGCGCCTGGTCGAACTTCACGTTCACTGCGAATAGCGGGCATGTCCGCGAGGTCGATCTCCTGGTGACCTCACCGGCCGGGGTGTTCCTCGTTGAGCTCAAGGACTGGCACGGATCGGTTCACGGCGGCGGCAACGACTGGGTGCAGACCACGCCCGGCGGTACCCAGCGGCGACACGGCAACCCCCTGCACCTGGCGAATCGGAAAGCCAAGGAACTGTCTGGTCTGATCAACGACGTCTCCGGTCGGCCCGGGGACCGGCCGAAGATCTGGGTGGGTGAGGCGGTTTGCTTCACCGATGACAAGCTCCGTGTGAACCTTCCGGCCGCCGATCTGAACGGCGTTTTCACGGTCAAGCAGCTCGTGGAAATGCTGGCCGAGCCGCCGGGTGACGCCCGGCGCCGGATAACGGCCGAGACATCTCGACATGTCGACGCGTCCTTGAAGAAGCTCGGCATCGCACCGATCCGCCGCCAGCACGAGGTGGGCTCCTACCTCCTGGATGCGAAGGCGTTCGACACTGGGCCCACCTGGGCCGACTATCTCGGCCGTCATTCCCAGCTGCACGATCTGGCGCGGGTGCGGGTCTTTCTCAGCGAGCGTGGTGCCTCGGACGCCGAGCGGCGTTCCGTGGAGCAGGCCGCTGCTCGCGAGGCGCTGGTGCTCAGCCGGTTCCGGCACCCGGGTGCGGTGCAGCTGAAGAGCTACCTGCCGTCGGGGCATCCGGCTGGACCGACGATCCTGTTCGACTACCACCCGGAGACTTTGCGGCTGGACGACTTTCTGGTGCAGCACGGGAAGGAGCTGGACCTGCGGGGCCGCCTCGCGCTCGTACGGCAGCTTGCCGAGACGGTGCGCTCCGCACACTCCCGCCGCGTCCATCACCGCACGCTCTCGGCGCACGCGGTGCACGTCATTCCGCGTGACCGCGGCCCGCGTGGGCGGGAGCTCAGCGAGGAGCAGCGCTGGCTGAGTCCTTGGCCGCAGATCGCGGACTGGCAGATCGCTACCGGTCAGAGCGCCAGCCGTGGCCGGCCCCTGACCCTGGCTCCTACGAACGTGTCCGGGTTCCACGTCTCGGAGCAGGCTGATCCGTATCTGGCGCCGGAGCTGCGGATTCCGAAGGCCGATCCGGTGCGCCTTGATGTCTACGGGCTTGGTGTCCTCACGTATCTGCTTGTCACCGGCCAGGCACCGGGCGCGAGCCAGAGCGAGGTCATGGCCCGGCTGGAAGCCGGTGAGAGCCTGCGCCCGAGCGCCCTGGTCGACGGGCTCAACCCGGACATCGACGACCTGGTGGAGGCGTCCACCGCGTACGAACCGGGCCGACGTCTGTCCACGGTCGACGACTTCCTGGAGATGCTGGAGTACGTCGAGCAGGCATTCACCGAAAAGGACTCCGTCGGCACGGACGCAGCTTCCGGTATGGGCGGGGACGGCGGGTCGAGATCGGAGACGGACGAGGATCGGGGCGAGCCGGAGAAGGACCCGCTGGAGGCCGTGGCCGGGGATGTACTGGCCAGGCGCTGGGAGGTTGTGCGTCGGCTCGGCACGGGCTCGACGTCACGGGCGTTCCTGGTGAGGGATCTCGCGGGTGAGCCGCGGCGCAGCGGCACCCTGCCGGTGGCGGTGCTGAAGGTCGCGTTGAGCGAGGCCAAGCACGCGGTCCTGGACCGGGAGGCCCAGGTCTTGGGCCGTATCCACCGGGATTCCAGCATCATCGCGCTGTACGAGCGGGAGCCGATGACTCTCGCGGGCCGTCGGGTACTCGCTCTCGAATACGTCGGCGATAGCCGAGAGTTGAAGGACCAGGACCGTGGTGACGGGAAGGGACCAAGGCGGCGTGAGGACACCGTCGCCCGTCAGCTGCGGGACAACGGTCGCCTGGGCATGGACCAGCTGGAGGCGTACGGGAAGTACCTGTTCGGTGCGGTGGAGCACTTGGAGGCGGAAGGAATCTGGCATCGGGACCTGAAGCCGGACAACATCGCGATTCGGATCCGTCCCAACGGCACTCGACAGCTGGTGCTCATCGACTTCTCGCTAGCCGGATACCCGGCGAAGGAGATCGATGCGGGCACCGAGGGCTACCTCGACCCGTTCTTGGGCATCATCACGCGCGGCTCGTACGACGGGCACGCCGAGCGGTACGCCCTCGCGGTGACGTTGCACGAGATGGCGTCGAACGAGCTGCCCCGATGGGGCGACGGCGCCGTCACAGCTCGGCAGACAGATCCGAAGGAGTGGCCGTACCCGCAGCTGGCGGCCGACGCCTTTGAGCCGGCGGTCCGTGACGGCCTGGTGGCCTTCTTCCGCAAGGCTCTGGCGCGGGACGTGAAGGACCGGTTCTCGGACCTGAAGCCGATGGAACGTGCCTGGCAGGCGCTCTTCCTGGATGCGCAGCGGACAACGGCTCCGAGCTCCGGGCACGGTACGGCGAAAAGCGCAGGGATCACGCAGGAAGCCGGGCCGCAGATCGGACGCGAGGACGACGATGCCTCCGTCGAGCAGGTTCGTGACCAGCAGGCGGCGAGGGCCGACCGTACGACGCCTCTGTCCGTGGCAGGTCTGACGCTCTCCGCGCAGTCCCAGCTGTTCGCCATGGGACTGAACACCGTCGGGGACGTACTGGACTACTCGGCGAGGAAGTTCCTCACTGCGCCGGGCATGGGCTCGCGCACACGGGAGGAGATCCAGCGCCGGCAGAAGGAGTGGAACCTCCGCCTCGGCAAAGCGGCCCCCGCGCCACTCAGCGCGGAAGCCCGCAAGGCAGCCGGTCAGGAGATCACCGAGCTGGAACAGGCGGTCGCCGATTCGGTCGCCGCCGGCGGCGGAAACGTCACCGACCCGCAGCTGCTAGGCGCACTGAGCCTGGACGCGCTCGCCGCTCGCCTGGTGCCAAAGCCATCCAGCGGCAGCGCCCGCTCCAACGCCAAGGAGCGCGAAGCGGTCCGGCTGCTGCTGCGGCTGCCCAACGAGGCGGGCGAGCTGCCCGAGGGCCTGGCGTGGGTCCGGCAGCGGGACGTCGCCGACGCGGTGGGCCTGACCGCAGGCCGTATCCCGCAGATCGTGAAGAAGGCGCGCGAGCGCTGGTTCGAGGACGCCGCCCTTGGGCTGTTGCGCGAGGAGGTGGTGGAGCTCCTTGCCGAGCGCGGCCGGGTGGCCCCGGTGATCGAGCTCGCCGACGCGCTGATCGCCCGGCGCGGCACCCAGCACGTGGAGCGGCGCGACCGGCGCGCGCTCGCCCTGTCGCTCCTGCGCGCGGTGGTGGAGCGAGAGAGCTACGACAACGAGTCCCCGCCGCTCTTCCGCTACTTCCACGCCCGGATGCCCAAGGGCGCCGAACCGGTGCTCGGCCTGCTCGCCCTGGACGTCCGGGAGGGAGTGGACGGCCCGGACACCCCGACGTTGCCCGCCCTTCAGGACTACGCGCTCAACCTGGGCGCGCGGGCCGACCGACTCGCGGAGCTGGAGTCCCTGCCGACGGCCAGCACCGTCCTCACCGAGCTGGACGCGGTACGACGGCCGCCGGGAAATCTGGGCTGGGACGAGCGACGCACCGCCGAGATTGCGGTAGCAGCCTCCACCCGGGCCGCCCTCACCCCCCGACTGGAGATCTACCCGCGCGACCTTGACCTCGTGCGCGCGCTGCGAATCACCCAGGCTGGTGTGGTCGCCGTGCAGCCGGGCGTCGAAGAGGAGCGGCAGCCGGGCCTGACGGTGGACGCCCTCCACAAGCGGGTCTCCACCCGCTTCCCCGACCTGGGCACGGACCCGCTGGTGCCGCGGGAGCTGCCCACCGGCAGCGCACTGGTCCGCGGCCTGAAGCAGGCCGGCTTCGAGCTGAAGCTGGCCACCCGCTACGACAAGGTGCTCCGCCTCATCCCGGACCGTCCGTCCGGGGACGCCACCACCGGGCTGACCTCGGCGAGTTGGGGCGCCTCGGCTGCCCGCCGCTCTGCCCCCACCCAGTACGACGCGAACGCGGCCGTCGCAGCCGCCGTCAAGGCCGAGCAGCGGCTCACGCACTCGGCGCGGCAGGACGGCTTCCGGGTGCTGACCGTGCCCCACCGGCGCGCCGAGGACGCGGTGCGGCACCTGGCTGGCGAACCGTATGAGGCTCGGCCGGTGTCGCTGACCGGGCTCTTCGTCGACGAACTGCGCGGCGTGGTCGGCGAGGCTGCCCGACCGACCTGGGAGACCGTCCTCAAGGCGGACGCCGCCGACCCGGGCAGCCGGGCCCACCAGCAGCTGCGCATCCGCACCGACAAGGCGTGGGGGCGGGTCGAGCCGCAGTTGCGGGAGCGCCTCGCGGAGGGACAAGGCCCGCTGCTCCTCACCGACACTGCGGTGCTCGCCCGGTACGACGCTTTGGACTTGCTCGGCCGGCTCGCGGAGGAAGCGCGGCAGGGCGGCAGCCCGTTGTGGCTGCTCGTCGCCCAGTCCGACCCGGCACGGGCACCGCGGCTGGCCGGGCAGAGCGTGCCGTACCAGGCGGGGTTCGACGAGTGGATCGTCGTGCCCGACGCCTGGGTCGCGCGCAAACACCTCGCACCGGACGCCTGACCCTTTTCCCCCTTCTGACCTGATCTTCTTCCGCCCTCTCCGATTTCTCCTCAGGAGCCGTTCCGTGATCGACCGCAAGAGCCTCCTCGCCGACCTGCAGAAGCAGGTCAAGGCGGCAGAGACCGACCTTGAGCAGCAGGTCAAAGCTGTCCCCGAGGTCGGGACGCGGCTGCGTCGCGAGTATGAGCAGGCTCGGAAGCTGGGCCGTACGGCGGCGACCTGGAACGCCTGGCTCGGCGAGCGCGTTACCCAGGTTGCGGTGGCCTGGGTACTCGGCACGGTCTTCGTCCGTTTCAGCGAGGACAACCATCTGATCGCCGAGCCATACATCACCTCCCCCGACGTGGCCGGACGGGAAACCGCCCAGGCGCGGTACGAGGAGTACCTGGAGAAGGTCGTTGACCCGACGTACCGGGGATGGCTGGAGACTGCGTTCGCCGAACTCGGCGCCGGCCAGGCCGGGCAGCTGCTCTTCGACCGCGATCACAACCCGCTCTACCAGATCCCCCTCTCACACGACGGTGCGGGCGCGCTGCTCGCGTTCTGGCGCGAACAGCGCGCCGCCAAGGATGAGGCCGACAGCGACGGCGGGGCCGGCGGCTCGGTCCTCGTCCACGACTTCACTGACCCGCTGAACGAGGATGGCACCAAGGGCTGGGACACCCGGTTCCTTGGTGACCTGTACCAGGACCTCAGCGAGGCGGCCCGCAAGACGTACGCACTACTGCAGACACCGGAGTTCGTGGAGGAGTTCATCCTCGATCGCACGATGACCCCGGCGGTGCGAGAGTTCGGCTTCGAAGAACTGAAGGTGATCGATCCGACGTGTGGGTCCGGACACTTCGTGCTCGGTGCGTTCCGGCGGCTCGTGCGTATGTGGGCTGAGCAGCGGCCCGAGGTTGGCACGCACGAGAGGGTGCGAGCGGCACTCGACTCGGTGCACGGGGTGGACCTCAACCCGTTCGCGGTCGCAGTGGCCCGCTTCCGACTCCTGGTCGCGGCAATGGCCGCGAGCGGAATGCGTACCTTCGAGGAGGCACGGCGCTACGAGTGGCCCATCCAGCTCGCGGTGGGCGACTCGCTCATCAAGAACCGCCAGCTGGAGCTGCAGTTGGGGCTCGGGTTTGACGAGGACGGCAACGCGGCTGGTGACCCGCTCGCCGAGTTCTCGTACGCAACGGAGGACGTGCACGAGTACCCCGGGATTCTGGACCAGGGGCGGTACCACGTGGTGGTGGGAAACCCGCCATACATTACGGTCAAGGACAAGAAGCTCAACCAGCTGTACCGAGAGCTGTACGACGCCTGCGCGGGGACATACGCGCTTTCTGTCCCATTCGCCCAGCGGTTCTTTGAACTGGCCAAGCGGGGCGGGGTCGACGGAAACGGCTACGGGATGGTCGGCCAGATCACGGCCAACTCCTTCATGAAGCGGGAGTTCGGTACGAAGCTGATCGAGGAATACTTCGGCCACAAGGTCGAATTGACTGAGGTTATCGACACTTCGGGGGCCTACATTCCCGGGCACGGGACGCCGACGGTCATCCTCGTGGGGCGGCCGCGGGAGGGGACTAAGCGGCAGGTGACGATCCGGACGGTGCGGAGTGTGCAGGGTGAGCCTTCGGCGCCCGAGAAGGCGGAGGAGGGGCTGGTTTGGCGGGCGATCGTGGACCAGATCGACCAGCCGGGGAGTGTGGGGCAGTGGGTTTCAGTTGACGACCTGGAACGGGGGATGTATTTCGGCAAGCAGCCCTGGATCCTGGCCGACGGGGGCCTGGAGCTGAACCGAACAATCGGTCGCTTCGCAACCACTAGACTCGAAGAAGTGCAACGCTCTATCGGTAGGTACGCACACACCGGAAATGATGTTGCCTATTTCGCTCCATCGCGAACCTGGCGTCGATTTGGTGCGATCGAGGCGCATACGGTCCCCTTGATTACCGGAGAAGACGTCCGGGACTGGAACTTGAATCCGGCAACAGAAGCACTGTTCCCGTACGGGGATTCGTTGCGCGCTGAGTTGACAAGCGACACCGAGCGCCTCCTGTGGCGCAATCGCACCTCGCTGCGTGGGCGTCAAGAGCTCGGGGGAACGCCCGAGGAAATCGGCCTTGCTTGGTATGAATGGAGTCGCTGGCACCCGGAGCGCTTCTCAGACCCTATGGGAATTTCTTTTCCCTTCGTGGCTACACACAATCATTTCGCCCTCGATCGTGGCGGCAAGGTATTCAATCGCCACGCGCCCGTTATCAAACTGCGGGAAGGGGCCACGGAAGAGGAGTACGTTCGGCTGCTTGGGTTGCTCAACAGCTCCACGGCCGGGTTCTGGCTGAAGATGGTGAGTCACGACAAGGGCAGTCAGGGGGTGAACGAAGGGTACAAGTCTCAGGTCTGGGAACGTTTCTACGAGTTCACCGGTACCAAGCTCCAGGAATTCCCCCTCCCTGCTAGCTACCCCAGCATCGTCGCCACCGAACTCGACTCTCTCGCCCAGCAGCTCTCCGCCACGACCCCCGCCGCCCTCGCTGCCGAGGCGGTTCCCACCGCTTCCGCTCTCCGTGCGGCCCAGGTTCGCTATGCCTCCCTCCGCGCCCGCATGATCGCGCTCCAGGAGGAGCTGGACTGGCAGGTGTACAACCTCTACAGCCTGCACTCCGAGGACCTGCGCCTGCTTGACGTCGCCGCCGTGCCCGAACTCGCCCTTGGAGAGCGGGCGTTCGAGATCGTGCTTGCGCGCCGGGTGGAAGCTGGGGAGGCCAGTGACGAGTGGTTCAAGCGGCATGGATCCACGCCGATCACTGAGATCCCCACCCACTGGCCCGCCGAGTACCGCGCCCTCGTGCAGAAGCGCATCGACGTCATCGAGTCGAACCGTGCCATCGGCATGGTGGAGCGGCCCGAGTACAAGCGGCGCTGGGCCACCGAGGGCTGGGACGCGATGCGGCAGAAGGCCCTACGTTCCTGGCTCCTGGACCGGATCGAGGACAGTGCGTACTGGTTCGATGCCAACGGAAATCCCACCGTCACCACTCTCGGCCGACTCGCCGAGGCGCTATCTGCAGACGAGAACTTCACTTCTGTCGCCGAGCTGTACGCGCCCCGGCAGGATCTCGCGAAGACCGTCCGTGAGTTGCTGTCAGAGGAGCATGTGCCGTTCGTCGCCCCGCTGCGCTACAAGCCGGCCGCGCTGAAGAAGTGGGCCGACTGGGAGCATGTGTGGGACCTCCAGCGCGAGGAGGACGCGGCGCCGGACGAGCCCGCCAAGCGGAAGGTCCGTGAGCGGACGCCCGTGCCGCCGAAGTACACCTCGGCAGATTTTCTGAAGCCGAGCTACTGGCGTGCGCGCGGCAAGCTCGACGTGCCCAAGGAGCGGTTCGTGTCGTACGGCACGACCAACGCGCAGTCGCCGGAACTGTACGGGTGGGCCGGCTGGGACCACTTGGAGCAGGCGCTCGCCCTTGCCTCGTACATCCAGCAGGCTGGGCTCGGTGACGACGACCTCGTGCCGTATCTGGCCGGGCTGCTTGAGCTGCAACCGTGGCTGGAGCAGTGGTACGGCGAGTATGACCCGGAGTTCGGGGCGTCGCCGGCCGCCGAGATCTTGGCCTTCCGGCAGCAGAAGCAGGGCGAGCTCGGGCTGACTGACGACGCGCTGAGGGCCTGGCGCCCGGCCGCCGCCACTCGAGGGGGCGCGAAGAAGGCAGCCGCGCCCAAGAAGCGAACGGGCGCGAAGGCCGCCGTCCAGATGTCCGTCACGGACACTGTCATTGATGCCGTCACCGGCGCAGAGTCCGACTGAGCAGGGCGAGGAGCTTAAAGACATCATGGCGTTCATGAGCAGGAACAACTCTCGCCCCGAGGACCGGCCGCTGCTGCGAGAGTTGATCGACATCCCGGAGTCGGTGTCCACCTCCGACTTCGTGCTGAAGCTGAACGAGGCGGTCACCGCCGAGGGGGCTGAGGCGGCCCTGAAGGACTACGTCGTCACCGACCGGCTGCTGGGTAACTTCGACGAAGCCCTGGACCTGATCAAGTCGGCGCTCGACAGTCACTCGTCGAAGGCGGCATATCTGCACGGTTCGTTCGGTTCCGGTAAGTCGCACTTCATGGCAGTGCTTTACGCGCTGCTCTCGCGAAACCAGGCCGCTCGGAACCGTAGCGAGCTCGACCCGGTGCGGGCCCGGCACTCCTGGCTGGATGCGGACGACCGGAAGTTCCTGCTGGTGCCGTACCACATGCTGGGTTCCAAGTCCCTGGAGCAGCGGGTGCTCGGCAAGTACGTGGAGCACGTGCGCAAGCTGCATCCGGACTGCCCGCTGCCGCAGGTCTACCGGACCGACGGGATCTTCGAGGACTTCGCCGAGCAGCGCCGCCGTAACGGTGACCACTGGGTGATCGCACAGCTCGCCGATGCCGGTGGCCAGGAGGACGAATGGGGTGATTCTTTCACCTGGACCAGCAGCCTTCTCGACGAGGCCATGGACGCGGTGGAGGAGCACGAGAACACCAAGAGCCTCGATCTGGACAATCCCTCCACGCCGAGGGAACTGCGTGCCCGCCTCGTGCAGGACCTCACAAGAACGCTGTTCCCCGCCTTCGCGCGCAATGCTTCCGAGGACGTCAGCGGCTTCATCTCCCTCGACAGGGGGCTCAGCGTCATCGCGGCGCACGCCAAGGCGCTGGGCTACGACGGGCTCATCCTGTTTATGGACGAGCTGATCCTGTGGCTGGCCACTCTCATCCACGACCAGAAGGTGCTGGGCAGGGAATCCAGCAAGGTGACGAACTTCGTGGAGGGCGGTGACGAGCGGCGGGCGATTCCGGTGGTGTCGTTCATCGCCCGTCAGCGCGATCTGCGCGAGCTGGTCGGTGAGGAGATGTCGGGTGCCGCCGAGGCGGCAGTGCAGGACACCTTGAAGCTCAACGGCGGGCGTTACGACGAGATCGTCCTAGAGGACCGCAACCTTCCTCAGATCGCGCAGGCTCGCCTGCTCAAGCCCGTGCCGGGGGCCGAGGCGAAGGTGGACGCGGCGTTCGCCGAGGCCAAGAAGCTCGGCCCGGATGTGTGGGACACCCTGCTGGGTCACGACAAGTCCACCACCGGCGCGGACGAGGACGCTTTTAGGCGGACGTACCCGTTCCCGCCGGCGTTCATGGACACCCTGGTGCACATCTCTGCCGCGCTGCAGCGCTCCCGCACCGGCCTGAAGCTGATGAGCCAGCTGCTTGTCGACCACCGTGACGACTGGCGGCTCGGACAGCTCGTGCCGCTCGGCGATCTGTATCCGGCGATCGCGGGCGGCGGCGACAAGGCGTTCAGCGGAGAGACCAACGTCCACTTCGAGGCTGCCGACAAGCTGTACCGGGACAAGCTGCGCCCGTACCTGCTGAAGACCAACCAGGTCACTGAGGACCAGGTCGAGGCGTATCGACGCTCTCCCGAGAGCCTGGGCGACCCACAGCTCGCCGCCCGTTGCCGCGATCTGACCGGCGATAGCCGGCTCCTGCAGACCCTCTTGCTGTCGGCGCTCGCGCCCAGCGTGCCGGCGCTCGCCGACCTCACTCTCGCTCGGCTGCACGCCCTTAACCACGGTTCTATCACCACCCGAATCGCGGGCACCGAGGTCGGCCGGCTCGAGCAGAAGGTAAAGGAGTGGGCGGCGACCTTCCCCGAGATCAAGGTCGCCGGTACCGGGCCGGGCGCGGTGGTCCGTCTAGAGCTCACCGGCGTCGACCTGGACGCCGTCCTCGCCAACGCACAGGTCCACAACAACCTGGGCAACCGGCGCGCCAAGATGCGCAGCCTGCTTAAGGACGCGCTCGGGGTTGGCGACGGGCCCGGAGGCTTCGACGCATACGACGTGCTTGACCTTGTGTGGAAGGGCACCGAACGACAGATCGAGGTGGTCTTCGGCCACGTCGCAGACGTCGACTCGCTGTCCGAGGCGACCTTGCGGCCCAGCCAGGACGACGCCTGGCGGCTCGTCGTCGATTTCCCGTACGACGAGGGCGAGTTCGGCCCGATGGACGACCTGCAGCGGCTGCGTGCCCTGCGGGAGAAGCCGGGCGGCGACTCGCGCACCCTGGCCTGGTTGCCCACACACCTGACCGACGCTTCCCGCAGTGACTTCGAGCGTCTCGTCGTCATCGACAAGGCCCTCGCCGACGAGGCTCGCTTCGACGCCGAATTCGCACGCAGCCTCAATGCCGACGACAAGGCGCGCGCCAAGAGCATGCTGCAATCGCAGCGCGACATCCTCACCGAGCGCGTCACCCAGGCGCTGCGGCAGGCGTACGGGCTCGCGCAGAAGCAGGAAGGGATCGTCGACCTCGGCTTCGACACCCACCTGGTCGCCCAGCAGGACGTGCCCGAGCTTCGGCTTCCGCTCGGCGCGCCGCTGGATGCCGCCGCCCGCGACCTGGCCGGCAAGCTGCTCGCACACCAGTACCCCGCCCACCCCGACCTGGACCCCGACGGCAGCGGCAAGCCCGTGAAGCCCGCCGAGATTAGGACCGTCTTCGAGTACGTACGCAAGGCCGCCGAGGACCGCGACGGACAGGTCGAGGTCGACGGCAAGGACCGCAAGACCATGGCGCGGATCGCGGGCGGCCTCGGCCTCGGCACCATGCGGGAGGCGTACTACCGACAGTCCACCACCTGGCCTGACCACTTCACCAGCCAGGCCCGCCGAGACGGCACCGCCGAACCGACCCTGGTCAAGCTCTCCGACTGGAGCGACCTTCCCGAACCGCGCGGACTGCCCGAGCCGCTGCGCAGGCTGCTCGCCGCCGCCTACGCGGAGACAACCGACCGGGTGTGGGTGCGCGGCGGCGTCCCCGTCGAACCGGCGCCCGCACCGCATGAGCTGAAGCGGGACTATTCCCTGCGCGAGCAGCCTCTGCCCAGTGAGGAAAACTGGCCAGAGGCGCGCAAGCGGTACGAGACCATCCTCGGGGACCGGGCACCGCAACTGCGGCGCGGGCGCATCGTCAACCAGTTCGCCGGACAGATCAAGCAGGCAGCCGCCGCGCTCGGCCAGGACGCAGGACGGCTTGTCGGGGAACTGGAGAAGCACCGCGACTTCCTCCGCCTCGACGATGACTCACCGCGGCTCGTCCTCGCCCGGCGGGCGCAGGAGCTGGTCAAGGAGGTGACGGAAGCCGGCATCGAGGCCAAGACCGTCGTGGACCGGCTCGCCCGCTTCGACCTTGGTGACTTCACTGCTCACCGGTACGCCATGTCTCTCAAGAGCGCCGGGAAGGTCGCCACCGCGCTGCAGAACACCAGCTGGGATCAGCTGGGACTGGCCGACACCCTCGGTGTGGGCGGCGCAGCCGTCCTGGAACGGGTGCGAGATGCCGCCGCCGGCGATCCGGGGGACTACCCCGACCTGCCTGGGGTACTCAATGCCGGTGGCCGGGAGGTGCTGTCCCTGCTGAGGGCCCGACAGACCACGGCCGAGCGTCCTCAACCGCCCGTCACCCCGTCGCCGAGCTCGGACGACGTGGACCTGAACGGCGGTTCCGCTCACCCGCAGGTGCTACCGGAGCCGGCACAGCAACCGGGGCCTCGTACGCCGTCGCGGTCCGTGGTCCGCTCCGGCGGTGGGCGGACCACTGCTGCACGGGCCGCCGCCGAGCTGCAGGCGGAGATTGCGGCGCTCGCGGCTGAGCACCCCAATGCCACCGTCGAGGTCGTTTGGAAGGTTGTCGACTGATGTCCGACACGGTCACCACGGCGCTCGTGACTGCCGGTCTCGCCCGGCTGCCTGCGGGAACCGTCCGCCAGTACCTCGCTGCCCGCAGCCGGCTCGGCGACGGCACGGTACGCGTTCTGCTGTTGCGGGCCGATCCGGTCTGGGATGGGCCCGCCGTGCAACAGACAGCGGGTGGGCTGCGGGCGCGCGTAGCCGTCGGGCCCTCGGTATTGGCCGTACATGAGCAGATCCTGGGCCACCTCGACGCGGCAACTCCGCCCGACCCCAAGGTCTTGGTCGTCCTCACCGACCGCGAGGACACCGACCTCGACCCCGGGCTGCTCGCCCGCGTCTACGGCGGCAGGATCCGGTCCGTCGACAACTGGGAGGTCGTGCAGGAGGCGTTTGACGCACGCGGCCTCGACGGGCGACTGCGCAGCGAGACTTGGGCGGCCGAAGCGCTCCTGGACGCGGCGGCCACCCGTGGCTGGCCCTCGTTGGGCAAGGGAGTGCTCTCCCGAGACGAGGCACTCACCCGGCTGGCCAGGCGCCGTCTCAGGCTCGGCCGTCACGACACGGACGCGCTGGGCGGGCCGACCGCACACGACGACGGAGACCGCATCGACCCCGTCGCACTGTTCCGATGGACCCTCACCCCAGGCGGCCCCGACCTCCTACGCGACCTGCGCGGACCGGAACGGGCCGGCTTGGCCCGCTTCCTCGCCGAACCCGAACAGGGCGGCTCCACCGGAAAGATCATCACCGCGCTGGTGAACGCCGAACACGGGGCCGACGCAGCCGCCTACGCGGTCGTCTGCGCCGCCTTGTGGGGGCACGCGGAGGCCGACCACGACTTGTACCGGGCTCGAGGGCGCGCCGAGCGATGGCTCGGCGAACAGCCTCCCGCCCAGGGCGACGACCTCGACAGACTCCTGGCCTCCTTCGGATGCAGCGGCGAGGCGTTCGTCCGCGGTCTCGTCGACCGAGGCGAGCACCGGCTCGCCGACCCGGTCCTGACTCGGGCCGCACAGTTCGTGGCACAGTTCGGGGCACAGGCTGCCGCGACTGCCAGCCCGCTGCTGTCGGCCGGACTCGACGCCCGCTTCACTGCGGCTGGTCTTGCCCTTGCCGACGGCGGCACCGACACGATCACCGCTGCCGTCACCGCGCTGGCCGACCATGCTCTGGCCGCCGACGGCGCCACCCAGGCCCGTATCGAGCGGGTGCGGATGGCGGCGCGGTTGCGACGGTGGCTTGCCGGCTCGCCTGAGGCCGATATCGCCTCGGTCGCTGAGGGCACCGCCCGCCAGATCTACGAACTCGGCTGGGTGGACCGAGCCTTGGAACACCTCGAAGCGGGCGGCGACCCAGACGACGTACTCGCCGACGCATACAGCCAAATCGGCGCGCAGGCGCGGGACAAGCGCCGCGAGCTGGACCGCGCATTCTCCGAGCGGCTCGCGGTGTGGACTGCGGGTGGCACCGCTCCCGGCGCCATGCTCACCGTGGAGAGCTTGCTGGACCGCGTCGTCGCACCCGTAGTGGCCAGCCCCGGTCGACGGGTGCTGCTCCTCCTCGTGGATGGGATGAGCGCGGCGATAGCAGCGGAGATCGGTGAAGAACTCCGAGGCCAGTGGGCGGAGTTCGACCCGCTGCCCGCTGCGACCGGAGCGCCCGTCCGGCGCGCCGTGGCTGCCGCGCTGCCCACCCTCACGGCCGTATCCCGGACCTCATTGTTCGCGGGCACCCTGATGAAGGGCGACCAGAGCGACGAGAAGCGGCTCTTCCCCCAGCACTCCTGCTGGAACGGGGCTCCGGCGGTCGTCTTCCACAAGGATGACCTGCGCGGCCCCGACACCGGCTCGCCTTTCTCCACCGCTCTCACCGAAGCCCTCGCCGACGAGCGCACCCATGTCGCGGTCGTACTCAACACGGTCGACGACCGCCTCGGCAAAGAGCAGAAGCTTGGCGACGGCGCGTGGCAGGCCAAGGAGATCGGCGGTCTGGAACCGTTGCTGCGGGCTGCCCGCGCGTACGGCATGACCGTGCTGCTCACCTCCGACCACGGCCATGTAGTCGAGCGGCGCGGCACCAAGCTCGACGCGGCCGGCGGCACCATCGGCTCGGCCCGCCACCGCACTCCTGGTGGGCCCGTCGCCCCGGCCGAGATCGAGCTGTCCGGACCTCGGGTGGTCTGGCCGGAGCCCGGATCGCGGATCGTCGCGCTGCGGGACCACGACACCCGGTACACCGCGCTCAAGGCGGGCTACCACGGCGGGGTGACGCTCGCCGAGTTCACCATCCCGCTCCTCGCCCTGCTTCCCTTCGGCGCCGAGCCGCCGATCGGATGGCGGGAGCTGGGCGACCCGACACCCTCCTGGTGGACGGAGGATGCCGAGGGCGGTGGCGTCGTCGAGGTCGGCGCCAAGAACGAAGCGGACGCAGGTGGCGTGCCCGATGCCGCCTTGGCGAGCCCGCGCCGGAAGCAGACCAGGAAGGCCGCCCCGCCCGCGCCCGAGGGCGCCATCAGCTTGTTCGGCGAGGACGAGGTGGCACCCCCCGTACCGCAGGATCCCGCCGAGTCGGCGGCCGAGCCCGAGACCGTACCCCCCTCCAACCAGCCCGAAGACCCTGCTGTTGCCCTGGTCGAGCGGCTCATGGCCACTGAGCTGTACCAGGCACAGCTGGACCTCCTCGCCCGTAAGCCACGTGACAAGACCGTCCTCCCGAAGGCGCTGGTCGCGCTCGTCGAGGCCGGCACCTTGCCGATGACCGCTCTCGCCGAACGCGCCGGCCAGCCCGCCACCCGTGCCCCCGGCTTCGCCGCGACCCTCGCCCAGCTCCTCAACTACGACGGTGCTCAGATCCTGGAGATCCTGCCCGACAACCGAACCCTGCGCCTGCACCGCGCCCAGCTGATCGAGCAGTTCGGGCTGTGAACCGGCACACTGCGGCCGCGACGGGCGGGCCGGTTTCCCGGCCCGCCCCGTCCGCGCGCTGGCGGTGCGGGGTCCGCATTGGTGTCCGGCCAGGTGGGCGGCAGGATGGGAGACTGTGCGGGTGAACGCGTTTGGATCTTCAGCATCCGGGGCCACCCCGGTCGGCGCCGTGAGGCGGCGCGCCGTGGTGGACGCGCTGCGGCGCGGCGCCGTCCCTGAGAGCGGCCTTGACCTGCTCGCCACCGGCCTCGGGCGCTTCGAGCAGGCAGTCGACGAGGA
Source organism: Streptomyces kanasensis (assembly GCF_043077165.1). NCBI lineage: Bacteria > Bacillati > Actinomycetota > Actinomycetes > Kitasatosporales > Streptomycetaceae > Streptomyces > Streptomyces kanasensis. The sequence continues at coordinate 268,806 of NZ_JBIBSF010000008.1, read as the reverse complement.
ACTGGAGACTGTTGCTGCCGGCGGCTCGGTGTTCAAGGCCGTGCGCGGTGAGTACGGATCCGGCAAGACCTTCTTTACCCGCTGGCTCGGCGAACGCGCCAAACGACGCACCTTCGCCGTAGCTGAAGTGCAGGTGTCGGAGACCGAGACCCCGCTGCACAAGCTGGAGACCGTCTACCGGCGACTCACCGAACGCCTGACCACCGCGAGCTTCCCGCCCAGCGCCCTGCGGCCGGTCGCCGACGCCTGGTTCTACGCACTGGAAGAGGATGCGCTCGCCGACGGCGCGAGCGAGAACGAGCTGCCGCAGGCCGTGGAGAGGCTGCTCACCGCCCGCCTCGCGGAGGTCTCCCGGCACGCACCCGCGTTCGCCACCGCCCTGCGTGGATACAAGCAGTCCCTGGACTCCGGAGACGAGGCCACCGCCGCCGCGGTCATGGCCTGGCTCGGCGGCCAGCCACACGTCGCCGCAGCCGCCAGGCGCAGCGCAGGCGTCCGCGGCGACCTTGACCACTTCGGCGCCTTCGGCTTCCTGCAGGGCCTGCTCACCGTGCTCCGGGATGCTGGGCACGCCGGACTCGTCCTCGTCCTGGACGAAGTAGAGACCCTGCAACGGGTCCGCTCCGACGCCCGCGACAAGGCACTCAACGCGCTCCGCCAGCTCATCGACGAGGTCCACTCCGGCCGCTTCCCGGGCCTGTACCTCGTCATCACCGGCACGCCCGCCTTTTACGACGGCCAGCAGGGCGTACAGCGCCTCGCGCCGCTCGCCCAGCGCCTTTCCACCGACTTCACGACCGATCCCCGCTTCGACAACCCTCGGGCTGTCCAGATCCGGCTGCCCGGATTCACCGAGGAATCACTGACCAGCCTCGGTGCCACCATCCGTGACCTGTACGCGGAAGGTTCCCAGTCTCCTGACCGGATCAAGCAGCTCGCCGACGACGCGTACCTCACGGACCTGGCGCGAGCAGTGGGTGGGGCTCTCGGCGGCAAGGTCGGAGTGGCACCACGGCTGTACCTGAAGAAGCTGGTCGGGGACGTGCTCGACCGGATCGACCAGTTCGCTGACTTCGACCCGCGCACGCACTACAAGCTGACAGTGGCCAGCGGCGATCTCACCGCGACCGAACGGAACTTCGCCGCACCCGCGCCAGCCGCCTCTGCGGACGATCTCGACCTCGAGATCTGAAGTCCCATTCTCCGAAGACCCGAACTCTGACGGATCAGTGCAGGAGTTACAGACGTGCAGGAGCAGACGCGCGGCACCGACCCAGTGGAACGCCTCGACCCGGTCGTCCTGCACCACATCGTCAACACGCTCGGGTGGCCAGATCTACGCCCCCTGCAAAAGGCCGCCGTGCACCCGCTGATGGACGGCGAGGACGCGATCCTGCTCGCGCCTACCGCAGGCGGGAAGACGGAGGCCGCCACCTTCCCCATGCTGTCCGCAATGCGGGAGAAACGCTGGACCGGCACCTCCGTCCTCTACCTGGCCCCGCTCAAGGCGCTCCTCAACAACCTGGTGCACCGAGTCGATACCTACGCCCAGTGGTTGGGACGCCGAGCTGCCCTCTGGCACGGCGACACCCCCGAGTCCGCACGCCGGCGCATCCGCACCGAGTCCCCTGACTTCCTGCTCACCACTCCCGAGTCCCTCGAAGCGATGCTCATCAGCGTCAAGACCGACCACTCGCACATGCTGGGTCGGGTGCATGCCGTCGTCGTCGACGAGGTGCACGCCTTCGCCGGGGACGACCGCGGCTGGCACCTGCTCGCCGTACTCGAACGCCTGGAGCGACTGGCCGGCCACCGGATCCAGCGCATTGGCCTCTCCGCCACCGTCGGCAATCCCGACACCCTGCTCACCTGGCTCCAGGGCGCAAGCCCCGCCGACCGCCCCGGCCGAGTCGTCGCCCCCGGCGTCACCCTGCCAGCAGCCAGCGCTGCTGCAGCCGAAACCCAAGATCTCCCGCGCCCCGCAGGAGAGGTGGAACTTGACTACGTCGGATCTCTCGCCAACGCTGCCAAGGTGATCTCTGCCCTGCACCGGGGCGAGAAACGGCTCGTCTTCTGTGACTCCCGCAAGCAGGTCGAGGAGCTCGGCGCGGCACTACGAGCCCGCGACGTCACCGTGTTTCTCTCCCACGCCTCCCTCTCCACCGACGAACGCGCCCGCTCCGAGCAGGCATTCGCCGAAGCACGCGACTGTGTCATCGTCTCCACCTCAACCCTCGAACTCGGCATCGACGTCGGCGACCTCGACCGCGTAATCCAGATCGACTCGCCCAGCACCGTGGCCTCTTTCCTGCAGCGCATCGGCCGCACAGGCCGCCGCACCGGAACCTTCCGCAACTGCCTGTTCCTCGCCACCCGGCCCGACGCCCTCCTCCAAGCCGCCGGCCTACTCACTCTGTGGACCCGCGGTTGGGTCGAACCCGTCACACCGCCCCCCGCGCCCCGCCACCTCGTTGCACAGCAACTCCTCGCCGTCACCTTGCAGGAACACCGCCTTGGCGATCGCTTGTGGCCCGAACAATGGAACGGCCTTGCTCCGTTTGACCGCTCCGCTGCCCCTCTCCTGTCCCACCTCGTCGAAGGCGGCTTCCTCGACAGCGACGGCGGCATGCTCTTTATCGGCGCCGAAGCCGAGAAGCACTTCGGCCGACGGCACTTCATGGAGCTGACCGCCTCCTTCACTGCACCGCCCGAGTTCACAGTGCTCGCCGGACGCACCGAGATCGGCACCACCGACCCCGCCGTCCTCACCGAGGAACGCCCAGGCCCGCGCCGCCTGCTCTTGGCAGGCCGCAGCTGGCAGGTCACCTTCATCGACTGGGCCCGGCGCCGCGCATTTGTCGAACCCGTCGAAGATGGCGGCATCGCAAAATGGCAGGGAAGCGAAGCCCGCGGCCTCTCCTACGACCTCACCCGGGCCATGCGCGATGTTCTCCTCGGTACCGACCCGGACGTCCGCCTCACACGCCGCGCAACCGCCGCCCTCGCCGAACTTCGTATGGACCGCGCACCCCACGAAGTACACCCGGCAGGCACCCTCCTGGTCCGCGACGCGGACGCCACACGCTGGTGGACCTGGGCCGGCTACCGCGCCAATGCCACTCTCGCAGCCTCCCTCGGCAACTTCGCAGACCCCATTCAGCGCCCGACCGACACCCACGTCCGGCTGCGCCAAGACCTCGCGCCCGACGACTGGAAGGGCGCCCGCGTTGAACTCCCTGACTCCCTCACCCTGCCCACCGTCGACCCGCGTGCCGTTCGCGGCCTCAAGTTCTCGGCCGCCCTCCCCCTTCGACTGGCTACCACCACCCTCGCCGAACGACTCGCCGACCTAGAGGGGGCCCTCACCGCTGCCCGAGAACCCGTGCGCCTGGAATGGGGCGGCTGAACAACCCAGATCACGGCCCGCCGCCTGCTAGCAGTGGTTCCGCTCGAGCAACTTGGCGAGCCTCCCGGTTCGCGCTCCTGCTTGAGGAACGGCACGCACGGGACCCATCTACTTGATTTTCGCGCAGAGATGGGAGGGTTCTGCTATCGTCGGCGTGTGGAAATCACTCTGCAGCAGGCATTGAGTGATCTCCGGCAGGCGGGTGCGCTGGAGATCATCCGGGATGTCGCGTGCGAGGTGTACGCGACCAACGCCGACCGTCATGACCCCTCGCATGGGGATGACAACGGCACCTTTGCCCAACTGGTCTGGCGGAACATCGCCAACCTCTCCTTCCAGAGGCTCAACCAAGCAGGTATTCCGGTCCGCAAGGTCGCCGGCGGAGCGATCGAGGTCATCTCAGGGCCGTGGGTCCTGAGGATCTACAAGTTTCCGCTGACCGCACCTGGCAAGGTGCGGGACAAGCTGGAGCAACTGAGCTGGGACGGTAGCGTTGCGCGTCTCAGGGGTGCGGTAGCGAACAGTGCGATGAAGGGTCAGCTGACCTTCGATCAAGACCCCGACTGGTCCGAGAGCTTCGCTGAGGCCGTTCGCCAGGGCCACGTGCGGGTCATGCACATGGGCGATCCCGAGACGGGTAACTGTGTCATCGAGGTCGGTCTCCCGCGGGACAACCGCGAGGGTGGGTCGCCTTGGCTTGATGGCACGGTCGAGATCCACAATGATCTCCAGGTCGGCCTTCCGGCTCCCCGCTCGGCCGAAGACGTCATGGTCGAGCAGGAAGGGTTGCCCCAAGAGGTCAGCACGGGCGTGGACCGCAAGCTGCCGGAGCCGGGCATCGACGACAGCCGTACTGCCAAGGAGACTTCGAGGGCGCCCGCCTATAGCGACCTGGACGAGCACGAGCTGCCGCTGCGGCGGCGTACTGAAGAACCGCGTGAAAAGCGCGAGAAGACAGACTGAGAGATCATGCCGACACCGCTGCGAGGATCGAGAGGCGCTGAGCTCGCCTCCCGCTCCTTCGAACCTGAAGCTCTGACGACGGCCCGCCAGCTTCGAGGACTCCGCAAGAACGAGCTCGCCAAGAAGGTCGCGCTCACGCCAGCGGCGGTTAGTCAGTACGAGTTGGGCCAGAGCCGTCCGTCGGCTGCGGTGGTTGCGCAGCTGGCCATGGCATTGGGGGTGCCGGCCACATTCTTCGCAGCGGGCCACCCGCACCCGACGGTGCCCAGTGCTGCCCACTTCCGGAGCCTTCGGGCAACGACTCAACTGCAACGGGACCAGGCTGTCGCTTTTGGCAAGATTGCGTGGAGGTTGGTTACCACTATTGAGCACTATGTGGAGCTGCCTCCTGTTGCGCTGCCTCGCCTGGCATTGCCGTCCGAGCCCAGCCGGGCGGACATCGCAGCCGTGGCACGGGACGCTCGTGATGCGCTAGGGGTCCCTACCGGACCCATTCCCCACATGACGCGGCTTCTCGAGGCTCATGGCGCGGTAGTTCTGGAGCTTCCAGCAATGTCCGAACGAGTGGACGCCTTTTCTCACTGGTACGGAAGCAGGCCCATGGTCTTCCGTAATCCTGCCAAGAACGACAGGGCTCGCTCTCGGTTCGATGCCGCACACGAGGCGGGGCACTTGGTCATGCATCTTGACGCAGAGCCCGGTAGCCGGATCATCGAGAACCAGGCGCATGACTTTGCGGCGGAGTTCTTGATGCCAAGTGCAGAGATCCTTGCGGAGCTACCGCAACGGCTCGATTGGGAGGTGCTATACGCGCTGAAGCGGCGTTGGGGAACGTCGTTGAAGGCAATCGTCTATCGCGCTCACGCTCTCGGCGCCTTCCGCGATGCAACGTATAAGCGCGCGATGATGATGCTCTCCCAGAACGGGGATCCGGAGCCGTGCGACCTGGGTCCTCGGGAAGCCCCTCTACTGCTGGAGCGGGCAGTCCGGCTCTGCGAGGAGACGGGGGTGTCGTTCGACGAGCTCGTTGCTCGGTCGGGACTCCCCTTTGAACTCGCGAACGAGGTCTATGCGACGGCCACGATGACTCGTCCCCGCCTCGCTCTGAGTGTTGATGAGGGAGATGCGCCCGAGGTGCTTCAGCTCTTTCCGGGCTAACCGTCTAATGGCCAGCGTCGGAAATAGATCCGACGGCTACCACTGTTGAATCTCGGCGGTACTGGTGTATGGGAGGGGTGGTGTCGAACCTGAAGCTCTACAGCACGAATGGCGGTGTGACCGAGGTCGCACCGCGTCTTGCCGAGTTCGAAGCAGATGTGCAGAGCCTTGTCGAGGCCAACATGGAAGCGCTGCTTGGGGTTCGCTTTCTGGCAAGCGAGTACAGCACGGGACCGGTCCACGCCGGTCGCATCGACTCGCTCGGTCTCGACGAGAACGGATCCCCTGTCATCGTCGAGTACAAGCGGGGCGTTGACTCGGGTGTTATCAACCAGGGCCTGATCTACCTCAGCTGGCTCATGGATCACCGGGCGGAGTTCGAGCGCCTGGCCCGCGACCGGCTCGGGGCCACGACCGCGGCCCAGGTGCTGTGGAGCGGACCGAGGCTGATCTGCGTCGCTGGCGGCTTCACCCGCTACGACGTTCATGCCGTGCGCGAGCACCGGCGCAGCATCGACCTGGTCCGTTACCGGCTCTTCGGCAACGACCTGCTCGGCCTTGAGACTGTGGCCTCGGTCAGCGGCCGGTCGCCAGTCACCCGACGCGTCCGCCGGCAGGGGACCGGGCCTGGGGGCGGCGGCCACGGCACGGCCCTGGTTGAGCTGGCGCAGGCGGTCGACGAGTCGCTGCTAGGGCTGGGCGACGGCGTGAACTATGTCCAGCGCAAGATGTACCGGGCGTACCAGCGCCTGCGGAACTTCGCCTGCGTGTGCCCGCCCCAGAGGACCAAGCTCCTCGTCTATCTCAAGGTTGACCCGAAGCAGGTCGACCTCGTCCCTGGGTTCACCCGGGACGTGACGGGTCTCGGTCACCACGGCACGGGCGACCTGGAGGTGCAGCTGCGCAGCCTCCGGGATGTGGAGCGCGCCCAGGACCTGTTCCGCATGAGCTATGCGGCGGCGTGAAGCGCTAACGGGTCCTAGCCGATCGCGTTTCCACGCGTCAATTCGATGGTCGTCTCGGTGATGCCTCTCGACGTACGGGCAGGTAGTGGCGGTGGACCATCAATCATCCGCGGGATCGCCGGTTTGGCTAACCGGCGATCCCGCGCTATGTTGCCCCGCTGACGGGGCTCCGATGTCCTGCCTTTCGCCGCCATGGTGAGCGCCGTGGTTGTCACTCTCGCCCTGGCTCACACTCCCGGTCGATGAATACACTCCTTCGGCCCAGCCCAGACCAGGCAGTCGTCCAGGCGGAATCAGGCCCTAGCTTCCTCCCCTGAGAAGGGGCAAGAGCGTCCTGCAGCGCTGTCCGAATCCCGCCCTACTGCCATGCGGTGGACGCGGGTTAACTCAGACGTTCGCCCAGAGCTGGGTTGGAGAACTGAGAGGAGAGCTCGATGGCAGACAGGGCATCCACACAGGTGGCGGGGACCAGCCCCGCGCTTCTGATCGCGGTGGAGGAGCTGGCGACTGCGCATGACCGCAGCGAGTCCGAGCGGTCCGACATCACCAGCTCGCAGAACAGCGCGGGAGATGACGGCGACAACCGCGACCTGAACCTCCCGAAGGAGTAGGGGGAACCCATGGAGCACCGGCTCGTCAGCCACATCGAGAAGGCTCTCGGCTGGGACGGGCCGGGTTCCGTGGGATCCGCGTTCGCGCGCGGCCGTCTCACGGACCCGGAGCTGCCCGCACGGCTGTTGACCCCGCTCAGACTGCTGGACCTGATCAAGCGCCGCCATCTGGCCAATCCGCAGCTGCGCTGTTATGCCGAAGGCGAGGAAGTGCACCCGTCCACGTTCCTGTCCACCAACGTCAACCGGCGCAGGCAGGCCGTGAGCCAGGCGGACATGGCGGCCCTCGGACGAATTCTCAACGACGGCGGCACCGTGGTCCTGGATCACGTGGACTTCTTTGACGCGACGCTGGAAGTCGCCTGCCGGGCCTTGGGCTGGTGGTCCGGCGAGCTCACCTCTGCCAACGTCTACCTCGCGGTGGGTGACACCGACGGATTCCACCTGCACTGGGACGACCACGAGGTCATCGCCGTGCAGCTTTCTGGCGAGAAGTCGTGGGAAGTGCGCGGTCCTTCGCGGCTGGCGCCGATGTACCGCGACGCGGAACGCAACCGCACGCCCTCCGAGGAAGTGCTGTGGAAGGGCACGATGCAGGCCGGGGACGTCATGCACATCCCACGAGGCTTCTGGCACACCGCGACCCGCCTCGGTTCGGGGAGTGGTGGACACTCACTGCACGTGACGTTCGGGTTCACCAAACGGACCGGTGTCACCTGGGCTAACTTCCTCTCTGACGCCGCCCGCGCCGACGACGCGTTCCGTCACGACCTGGAGGGCGTGCAGGGCACCGCACACCAGGTGCTGACGGACAAGCTCAGCGCCCTGGCCGCCACCTACAGCCCAGAGCGGTACCTGGACGAACTGCGGTCCAGCACCCCGCCCGCACGCCACATGCCGCACGTGGCCGCCTTCGGTCGGCCGGACGGAGTCGCGGCCGTCACCGAGTTCGCGCCCTCCATCGTCCGCTCCGGTGACACCGTCCAAGTGTGCGGTGGCGGTAAGCGGCTGACCTTCCACGAGCGCGCAGAACCGAGCCTGCGTGCGCTCCTGTCGGGTCACCCGGTCTACCTCGAGGGTGCCCCCGACGACATCATCACTTTGGCCGACCTGTTGATCACGGAGGGGCTGTGCGAACCGCTGACGGAACTATCGTCCTCGGGCTACACCGGTCTGGTCACGCCCGTGACCTACTCGAAGCAGCCGCCGACCTCGATGTAACACGCCTCGACACCGCGTCTAACTACCTGCGTCATCGCTCCCACGAGGTCCTGAAGACGACGGCAGGCGATCTTCTGCCGAAATTCTCGGTCTCCACCAAGGTCGGGTATTTCCCCGAGGGGCACAGCCTCGCTCCCGCCCGGCTCCGCGTAGCCGTCGAGCAAGCCATCAAGGATCTTGGGCGGGAGCCTGATCTGGTATTTCTCCACAACCCAGAGCACTCGGCACCCGACGCCGAGGCGCTGGAACAGGCGTGCACGGTCCTGGCCGACGCAGCGCAGGCGGGGCTTTGCCGTTCCTGGGGCGTCTCGACCTGGGATCCGCGCTCGCTCATGGACTTCGACGTGCCAAGTCCTGATGTCCTTATGGCCCGAGCGGGGTTGCTGGTCGGGGTCGACGTCCTCGAAGCGGCCGAGGCCCTGGCGATGCGGTGGTGCCCGTCGCAGGTGTGGGGCATGAGCCCCTTCGGCGGAAGTACGGCCGAGGCGGTGTGGGAACGCTTCGATCCGAGGGTCTTCCTGCGAGGCTCCCCGTCCGCCACGAAGATCCAGGCTGCCTTCTGTTCCTCGTACGGCCTCCCTCGGGTCGACGCGGTCGCGGTCGGCACAGACGACGTCGCCCATTTGCGGGAGCTGACCGAGGCCCTGGCGTACGAGGTCGACGAGAACGTGGTCCGGGAGTACAGGCAGCTCCTCAAAGCCCGTCAGCGCGCCTGAAGTTCCTGCAGCAGCTGCTCCGCCGTCTTCCTCGCGGGGACCAGGCGGGGGTCCTCGGGATCGGCGTAAGGGCCGAGGATCTTCGCGGCGATGAACAGGGTCATCAGCATGCCGTCCCGGCTCTCCAGATCCTCACGCCGCTCGCTGCGGACGCGGTCTGCCAGAGCTGGGACGGCGAGCGAGGCCCCCCACAGACTTGCCGCGTCCAGGCCGCGAGGGGCCATGCCCCAGTCCTCCCAGTCGAACACACAGAACACCGGCGCCGTGATATTTGCCCAGTTGAAATCTGCATGGGCCGGCCGCCATTCGGCTACGGTCGCATCGACACCCGGGAAGACGTTGTGGATCGTTCCCCTGACCAGGTCCTGTGTGAGGGTCTCGGTATCCGGTGTCGCGATACGGTTTGTGTGCTGCGTGGCCAGGGCATCCAGCGAGGCGTTCAGCGCATTCCACCACTCCTCGGGCAGCTGTGGATCCTCCGCCACTACGGCGCTGCTCACTGGCGCCGCCGGCAGCATCTCCGTCTCGTCCGCTCGCCACATCACCGGCTCCGTGTCGTCCCGCCACGCGACGCCTGTGAGCCAGGCCGGTTTCGCGATCCCGCGAAGGGCCTCGGCGGACGCGGTGCCATCCCCTCCCTGGACCCCGATCCGATCGAGTCCGCGCCGCTCGATCCGCACCCACGTATTGCGGTCCGTACGCGCCCCCAGAGACCGGCGCTTGCGCACTACAGCCTCCCGGCTAAGGCGTACCTCAAGCGACCGTTCGACACGGTCCAGCACGGCTTCCACAGGCTCCTTGCGCAGGTCCACTGAACGCGGTGTCATGCGCCCGAACGTACCAAGTCCCAGCCACATCGCGAGGGAGATTCGGGGCGAGGCGTACAGGTGCAGCTGACGAGGAGATCGATCCCGTGCTGCCCTCTAGGTGAGGACGCGCCCCGAACGGGGACAGGTGCGATACCGGGCTTACGGGACGCAGGGCTGCCGTTGGGCGGCATCAGCGACATAAGCCGCTCGTGTCCGGTTCAGAGACTGCGGCTGATCGTGTGCCCGGTCGTTGGTGGGGAGATAGCTGGCGGCGCGGGTCGGAGTCGGAGGCTGCGGGGGCGCCTTGCGGTATTGGTGCGCCGGGTGCCGGTTCCGTGGGCGAGGGTCTCGGAGAGATCGGCCAGCAGCGAACCTGGGGTGTGCGGGGACGCGGTGAGGGCCCAGGTGGGTCGGTCGGGACCTGGACCTGCCCAGACGGTCCAGGTGGCGAGGTTCTGGCTCGGGTGCTGGGCGGCGAAAGCGTCGAACCGGACCCCCGCGCCCCCGGCGGGGGACGTCCAGCCGATCCATCGCCCGTCCATAGTGTGCTTCCACCCGGCCTCGGACAGGGGCTGTGTGGCGGCGGCGACGGTCTTCTCGTCCACCGGGGCGCCGACGGCCGTGTCCCAGCCGTCGCCGTCGGCGAGGTGATCCAGCAGTTCCTGCAGCACTGGGGCCGGAGTGGCGGCGGTCGCGGTGAGGACCCACATGCGGTCGGAGACGGGCGTCTTGTACGCGGCTACGGTCCAGGCGGTCTCGTGGGGGTGGGCTTCGTGGACGCGCTCGATGCGCAGGGTCTGGGACTCGTGGATCGCGTGGGTCGTCTCGTCCGACCAGGTCCGCCACTTTTCCCAGTCACCGTGGGCGGCGAGGAACGCCTCCAGCAGAGCATCGTGGTCGCCGGCATCAGCCGCGTACGCGGGGACCGTTTCCGGCGGGGGGTGTGGAGGTCCAGATTCGGCGGCGGGTGGGGACGTTTCCGCCTGGGCGGCGGCGCGCTCGGTGTCGGTCATGGGTGCCGGGCCTGGCCGCATGGCGGCGCCGTGGACTCTCTCGAAGGCGACCAGGGCTGCGGCGGGCGAGTCGAAGGTGTCGGCGACCTGCCGCAGATGGTTCTCGCCGTGGAGATAGACGCTCTTGCCGCTGCCGAGGTAGGTGCCGACCGCGACGGTGGTGTGGCCGTCCTCGGCGTGAGCGTGGATGAGGAGCTGGCCATGGCGTATGTCGTCATAGATCTTCTGGGCCGCGTCGGAGACCTCGAGGATTTCGCTGCGGGTGCACCAGGGCATTGGATAGTCGGCCCAGGTCCATTCCTCGGCCATGGCTTCCCGGAGCCGCGGGGTGATCTCGACGCTGACCCCGTCAGCGGCCAGTTGCTGGGCCGCCTTTTCGGCCCAGTAGGGCTCCTCGTGATCGATGCGGGCCAGGACCAGGGTGTTCTCGGCCACGACGGTCCAGTTGGCGGCCTCCAGGCCCACGTGGGGGATGTGGGCCTGGGAGCCGGTCAGGACGGCGGTCACGGCACTGGGGTGGGTGGGGTGGACGTCGAGGCGGACGTGCGCGTCGATGAACTGGGCGGTGGTCACGTGGGGGTGTCATCTCCTGTGCCCGGTGGCCGGGCCTACGGGCCCGGCCACCGGCGTGTGCGGGGGGCTATCGGGTGGCGCGAGTGGTGCGGGCGGCCGTGGTGGTCGGGGGGCCCGCGCGGGTGGTAGGCGCGGGGCGTGGGCGCTGCGGAAGGATCCGTCCGGTGGCGTGCTGCCAGCGGGTGCGGATGGCGCCGAGGTTGGCGAGGGCCCGGCGAGCACCGACGACGAGCTGGAACGGTGTGTTCGCAGGGTCGCTGGCGTACGCCTCGATGCGGCGGCCGACGTGGTCGGCGGCGGCCAGGAGGGAGCGCTGCAAGGTGCGTTCGCCCCAGTGCTCGACGGAGCCGACCGGTCCGGCGAGAAGGCAGAGCACGTCGCCGGGTTCGTTGCCGTGCTCAAGAAGGCCGCGCTGTTGTGCTTCCCATAGGAGGGTGACGGGGTCGATGGGCTCGTGGCGGTGTTCGAGGGTGGTGAGGCACTGCCACAGGCCGGCGTGCAGCGGCTGGGTGAAATCCTCGGGAAGCAGCCACCGTACGGACTCGATGCCAGCGGGGTGGGCGGTGGCGGTAGCGAGCAGCAACTGCTCCTCCTGCGCCGCCTCGGCATAGTCGGGTGCGATGGCCGGCGGGGGTGGCGGGGTGCGGGGCAGGACGCCCGCGCGTGGCGGGAAGCGTGCTGCGATGTCGTCCACGACTGCGGCGAGCGCGTCGGCCTCGGTGAGCACCGTTTGGACGGGGTGGGGGAGGGAGGCGTCGTGGACGGTCTGGAGAAGGTGCTCGGCGGCGGCCCGCAGCCGGCGGCGGGCGTGTTCGGCCTCGACCATCCGAGCGTAGGCGGGTGCGTGGCGGGGCCAGGGGCAGACCTGGATGAGGGTGTGCAGATAGGAGGCGGTCAGTCCGCGTGCCTGCTGCTGGCCCGCTGCGAGCACCTGGTTGAGCCACGTGGTGTTCTTCGCGTGCTCGGCCGGGTCGGGCGGCGGCAGGGTGCTGATCGCGGCGAACAGGGCGGCGTGCGCGGCGGTGGAGAACGAGTCGGCGGAGACCCCGGTCACGTCGCCGAGACGGTGCGGATCGAGAAGAAGCGCGCCGAGGAGGGCCTGCTCGACGTGGAACACCGGCTGCGGCGCCGGGATCGTGTCGAGGTCGTCCTCGTCGGGTTCGGGACTGAGGGGCATCAGGCGGCCAGGGTGAAGTCGTTCGGGTCGAGGGTGACGCCGAGGTGCGGGGCGAGGAGGTGGCCGGCGAGCAGCGGCGGGACCGCGTTGCCGATCTGCGAGAACTGCTGGCCCTTGTTTCCGGCCCACGGGTAGTCGCCGGGGAAGGTCTTCAGGAGGCCGGCCTCGCGAGCGGTGATCCGGATCGGCTCCGGTACTGCCGGCGCGTCCGTGTCCTTCGTCGGCGCCGAGAGCGGTGTGGCGACCCAGGTGCATTCGTTCGCGCGGTGCCCGAAGAACAGCGTGCCTGCCGGCTCCTCGATGGACCGGACAGTGGCGTTGGCCTGGTTGTTGCTGCGCAGAGACCAGGACCAGCGGTGCGCCTCGGCGGTGAACGTCGGCGCCGGGGCGGTGGCAGCACGGTTCTCACGGGTGCCGTGCCGTGCCGCCCACCCCGCGCCTTCGCGACGGGACTGAAGGACCACTCCGTCCGGTCGCGGCATCCAGGTTCCGCGGTCCCGGGCGTCGGAGAGCGTCTTGCGGGAGCCCGAAGGGAACGGTTCGGGCCCGCCGCCGGGCCCGCCCCCGGCACAGACGGTGGGAACGGGCCGGTCGGTCGCACCCCACCCCAGAGCTTCGGCCATGCTCACCCAGCGGGCACGTCCCGGACCGAACAGCGAGTCGGGCTCGGCGACCCGGGCGTGCGTCGGCGTGGGAGGCTGTGCCGTACGGACTCGCGAGGCGAGCAGGATCGCCCGCTTGCGCGTCTGCGGAACGCCGAAGTCGGCCGCGTTGAGAATCCCGTACCAGACCGAGAAGCCCCAGCCGCGCAGGATCGCCGCGTACTGCTTCCACAGCGGCAGGACGTCCGGAACCTCCTCCATGGCGACCCACTCGGGCTCGCCGACCGTGTTCAGGGCGTGGAGGTAGCGCATCGGCTCGGCCGCGAGCAGGGAACGCTCGTCACGGCAGGCGGCGAGGAGGCGCTCGCGGGTGTCGCGTCCGGCGGCGAGGTCCTCGACCGCCGCATGCACCAGCGGCTGGTCCACCAGGCCAAGACGTTTGCCGGCCATGCTCCACGCCTGACACGGCGGAGAAGCGATCAGCCCGCGCGTCCGGCCGAGGAAGGGCCACGTCGGATACATCGCCACGTCGGTCCGGATCGTCAACTGCCCAGCGGCAGCACGGGTCCTGCACGCCCACTCGTCCCACTCCAGCCCCACGTCACGCACGCCGAAGACACCCAGTGCACTGCTCCAGCCGCCCGGCCCCGCGAAGAGGTCGAGTATCACGTGGCCAGCCCGAAGTCGTCCTGCGCCAGCGCGTCCGCATCGCCGCGGCACGCCCAGGGCGAGCAGCCGTCCGCGACACCCCGCTCCAACTCGTCCTCGTCGGCGAGCTCCTGCTGGAGGGCCGCCCACTCGGAGGCGGTGACGTGGTCGATCGGGGCCCGGTCGAGGGGGACGCGGGAGCGGTGCAGGAACGCCTCGCCCAGCAGCCGATTGCCGCTGGCGTTGGCGCGGGCATTGCCCTTTCGGATGGCAGCGTCGAATTCCACGACATCCTCCCACTCGGCGGGGGAGTTGTCGCGGATGCGCCGCCACTGAGCATTGCCATGGAAAGGGCAGCCCAGGCAGCTCGATTTCGGGGTCTCGGCCAGATCGAGAGAGGTGAGATAGCGAACGCAGTCGGAACGCGACCAGCCCATGTCGATCAGCGGATGTCGGTTCTGCATGTACTTCACGTCGGCGTCCTTGGCGCGGTGGAATTCGTCGTTGGATATGCCGATCCACTGCTCGACGAAAACGCCCTTTGGTATCCGAGTCGGATACGGGTAGCCGAGAAGATCGCGGATCTTCTTCTTGATGGGCTTCACCTTGTACTCCCCGGTGCTTCTCTGCACTTCACCCGTATGGGTGGCTGCGGTTATATGTATTGCTTTCTCCTGCTTGTTTCCGTTTGGCTCGTTTGGTGTCATTAAGGGGACTGGCTGGCAAGCGGTCCTGTCAGTGGGTGCTGCGAGGATGCGAGGCATGGTCAACGCCTCTGAGATTGCCAATTACTGGGACGCCGCAGCTCCGTCGTTCGACGAGGAGCCGGATCACGGTCTGCGGGCGGAACACACCCACCGTGCGTGGGACGAACTGCTGCGGCGTTGGGCGCCGCCTGGCCCGGCTGATGTCCTAGACATCGGCTGCGGTACGGGCTCGCTTTCGGCGCTACTTGCTGCGGCCGGCCACCGGGTGACCGGCGTCGACCTGTCCGCGAGAATGATTGAGCAAGCTCAGGCAAAGCTGTCAACCGCTGGTCTCCCAGGCCGCTTTGTCGTGGGGGACGCTGCTGCGCCTCCCACGGGCGGCCAGCAGTTCGACATGGTGCTCGCTCGGCACCTCCTGTGGACCCTCCCGGCCCCTGAGAACGCGCTGCGAGAGTGGGTGGCCCGGCTTCGCCCGGGAGGCACTCTGCTCCTTGTCGAAGGGCGCTGGGGTGAAGCAGGGCAAGGAGAGCCGTATGTCACGGGTGCCGAAGCGCTGCCATGGAACGGCGGAGTGCTTCCCGGCGACCTTTCCTCCGCGGTCGAACCGCTGGTTGCATCGATGCGAGTGGAAGATCTCAGCGAAGCCCCAGATCTGTGGGGGCGCCCGGTCGATGACATTCGGTACGCGCTGATCGCTCAAGTTTGATGCCCTGGCGCTGTTCGCGGACGGGGCGTGCCCAAGTCAACCGCTGGGCGCTGTGACCGGCGCTGGGCCTCGTCTCGCTTCGCGCGAAGGAAGGTGAGGGTGAGGTCGATTCCTTCGACCTCACCGACCCAGCCTTCGGTTTCGGCCCGTGTCCGACGGTCGAGCAGGTCGACTTCCAGTTCTGCGAGGCGGGGCAGCATCTTGGGGTTGATGTGAAGCATCGGGCATCGGATGCAGGCGTGTTCGTGCTGGCAGGGGGTGCCGTAGGGGCGTCCGCAGGCGCCGAGCTCGACCTTGCGGCGGTCGAAGTGCTCCTCGAACTCGGTCCACTCCTGCTCGGTGGCGTCCCGGTATTCGTCCGCTGGCCGGACCTGGCGCCGCTGGTGGAGGTGGGCCTGGTAGTGGCGGATCACGTCCTCGTCGAAGACTGCGACGTAGCCGCGGGTGGTCTGGATGCTGAGGTGGCCCAGCAGTGCGGCGCCGATGTGGATGGGCAGGCCGCTGTTGACCAGCTCAGTGGCGAAGATCCTCCGGAAGTCGTGCGGGGTGAACTTCAGACCGCGGAAGCCGGGGTGGGTCTTGGCCAGGTCTTCGCAGCGTCGGCTGATCATGTGCTGGATGGTGCCGGGGTTGAAGATCTTCGATCCGATCGCTCCGTTCTGGCGTTGGAAGAGGAAGGGCATCGGCGCACTCCAGACCTTGTCGTGCGGGTCGTAGCGACTGACCAGGGGGATGGGTTTCCCCCGCCGGCCGTGGCGGCGGATGATCGAGGCGACGACGTGGAACAGTTCGGCCGACATTGGGATGACGCGCTCGCGGTCAGTCTTGGACGGGGCGATGACCAGCAGGGCGATGACCTCGCCGTTCGCGCGCTGATACTGGCGGATGCTGAGGTGGGTCAGCTCGCACAGCTCCTCGATGCGGACGCCGGAGTGCCGCAGGGTCTCCACCGCCGCCCAGTCCCAGAACGCGGCCTCCTCGTCGGCCTCGACATTCACCACTTCGCCGGAGTCCAAATGCAGCACGCGCGTGGGAACGGCGTCGCCGTGCCGGAGAAGCTTGCGGTCCGATTCGCTGATCACCCGGCGGTAGGCGGTGCCGGCGTGTGTGAATTCCTCGCCGTCAACGGCCTGGTCGGCGCGTTCGAGTAGGAGCCGGGCATGGTCGTAGCGGGACTCGACGTGCTCGACCAGGACGGGCAGGAGGGGCTGGCGCTGCCGGGTGCGGTCCGCGGAGCGTTCGGTCCCTTTCCGCCGGCGGACGCCCAGGCCGTGGAACTCACCAGGCGGGACGGGACACGGTGCGACCCAGGCCGCCCAGCGTTCGGGTTCGTCGGCAGCCCAGGTGTGCAGGTCGTAGTAGAAGCTGCGGACGGAGATGACGATGTCGTCCTGGCCACTCCTGTGGGTGCCGTCGTCCTTAAGGCGGATCGTCTCGCGCCAGCGTGTGTAGAGGTCCGGTGCGATTCGAAGGCCCTGCTGGCTGGGGTTGAGCTGCTCGATCTTCACCCAGAAGTGCTTGACGAGCAGGAGCGCGAGCTGTTTCAGGCTGGAGTAGTCGAGATCGGCTCGGCGCCGGCCGAAGTAGTCGATCAGCAGGCCGCGAACGGCCTGGTCGCGGACGCTACTGATCGACGAGTTCCTCGATGGTCCGCTGGCCGCGCATCATCGCCGCCCGCATCGTGGTCGGCGTGGAGGCTGGGAAGCGCCCCATGGCGATAAGGGCCGTCCACATCCCATGCCCGAACAAGCGGTTAGATGCCGGTTGTCCGGGCTGGAGGCGGCAGCGGGCGAGCCGGTTGTCGTGCGCGTACTGGAGGATCGACTCCGGCGTGACGTCGGCCAGCGCGACGCCCTGGTAGGTCAGGAGCGTGCACATGTCGAGCACGGCCTCCCGCTGGTGCTTGAGCCGCAGCTCCTGCGCGGCGATGTGCTCCTCGAAGGTGACCAGCAGTGGGTCGTTCTGCGCGGAGATGAACAGGGGCGTGAAGTTGTTCAGCTGGTTCTGCCGGAAGGCGAGCATCGAGGGCTGGACGACGCGGAGACAGAACAGCGTGCGGACCCCGGGGGTGACCGCGAGACCGGTCGTCCTGCGGGCACCGAGACTGTTCGCCTTGATCAGTCCCTTGCCCAGAGGGCTGGCATCCCACCGCTCCTGCCAGGTCTGGCCCGGGTGGGTGGACAGGTACTGAAGGATTCCGCGGGTGGCCTGGCTGCGCTGGTGCCGCGTGACGGTGGAAGCGTCTTCCCAGACATCGAACGCCAGCTTCGAGATCTGGTTGATCGAGGCACCGGACAGCTCTCCGTGCGGTCGCGGTGGAGGATCCGAGACCGCAGGCTGCGGCTTCATCGGACCGCCCACGAACCGGCTGGGGAAGGTGAGCCCCTCCACGATGGGCCCGTGCCGGCGGCTGACACCGGTGGTCGGGCTCGCCTGTGACCTAGGCACCGAACACCGCCTTGATGTCGTCCGCGGAGTACCCGGTGGGGTAGCTCGTCACGGGCCGAGGCGAGTTGTAGTGCTCGGCGAGCTTGTCGAACATCTCCTCCACCCGGGCGGTCAGGTAGCGGCTGGTGGTCTGGATGTTGGCGTGACGCATGATCGCCTGGACCTCGACTGGGGTGAGTTTCCCGCCGTTGGCCATCCGGGACGCCGCAGTGTGACGGAGGTCGTGCAGCGTCCAGTTCGTGCCCAGCAGCCCGTTTGCCCGCTGCATGATCCGGCGCATCGCCCAGTAGGACAGAGGCCGATTGTTGCCGCGACGGGTTCGCCAGATCGGCTCGTTCCGTGGCGGCGTGCCCGCTTCGTCGAGGTAGCGGGCGAGCCGGACGAACGCCTGCGGCGAGGCCGGCACCGCTTCCCTCTCCCGGGTGCCCTTGGAGATCACGTAGATTCGCTGGCCGGCCCAGTCGATGTCATTCACTCCAACCCCGAGGAGCTCGACCGCGCGGGCGCCGCTGGAGACGTAGAACTCCAGCAGGGCGCGGTCGCGCTCGCAGCCCATGCGGTTGAACAGCTCATCCCAGAGCCGGTCGGGGATGGAGCGGGGCGGCCGGTCTGAGACCTTCTGCCGAAGCCGTGCCCGACCCACGACCGCCCGCGGCTCCAACGGGCTTCGGTGGGCGAGGGCCCTCCGGCGCTGCGGCGAGACAGGGACAGGGTTGACCACCGGACCGTTGCCTTGATGGGCGTGGAACCCGTAGAAGCCGCTGATCACCGACAACGCATGGTTGATCGTCCTGGGCGCATACCCAGCACGGAGCGTCGGCTTGCCGGTCCTCAAGTTCACCGACCCCGGCGCATCACCACGCGCCCGCGTCCGCTGACGCTGCGGATTCGAGGCCGTCCGCAGCCACCCCGCCAGCACCGCGACCTCAGCCTCAGTCGCCCTCTCCCAGGCCACCCCCAGCAGCCACAGCAGCCGGAACCACCGCAGCAGGCCATACCCGTAACTGCGTACCGTCAGCGGACTGCAGTCGTTCAGCGCCAGGTCCCGCAGATAGGCGGTAGCCGCCTCGATCTCATCGTCGTACGCGTTCACGACGATGTACGGAGGGTGGACGCCCCGAGCGGGGACAACGGCCCCCACCCGGGGTAGCTCGGCCCGCCCCTCGATCAGTTCATGCCGCAGTTCCAAGGTGTTCCTCCCCATCAATCGCACTGACCATCACGTCGATCAACGAGGGGAGCTGGTGCAGATAACTGTGCACTGGCGCCGGGTCATCCCAGGACGCCCGTCCGTGTTGAGGATGTAGAGGGGCATGGAGGCGAAACGGTGATCCGGGTTCAGGGCGTCGTTGCGGATGTTTCCGGAGGAAACCCGGAGAACAGGTATACCGGCGGGCGTTGCTATTTCGCGTTCGAGGCGGTCGAGATGGTCATAGACGGATTTGGGCTCCCATCCGGTGTCGGCGAAGATCGCGTAGTCAATTTTCGGGAGGATGCCTTCGGCAGACAGGGCGAGCAGGGTGCTGGACTGGACGCCGGCACCGAG
The DNA here is from genome assembly GCF_043077165.1 of Streptomyces kanasensis. Lineage (NCBI taxonomy): Bacteria > Bacillati > Actinomycetota > Actinomycetes > Kitasatosporales > Streptomycetaceae > Streptomyces > Streptomyces kanasensis. Next base: position 249,537 of record NZ_JBIBSF010000008.1, on the reverse strand, counting down.
AGAAAGGGCGCGGAACTGGGGGGAGGCGTGAATGGGCAATCCTTGGGCGGAGCGTGGAGGCCGGTCAGCGGGCGCGAGCTCGGGAGGTGTCCGGTTGCGGGGCGGGCAGGAGCGCGGGCACGAAGGAGCGCCGTGCGGCGAGGGCGGCGGTGGCCTCGCGGGCGCCGGTGACCGCAGCGGTGTAGTGGGGCAGGACGCGGTCCGTGATCCGCCAGGCGGCGCGGGCCGGATCGAGAGGGCCGGCGACGGTCGGCGGCGCGGGGATGCGGTCGGTGATGCCCTCGTGCAGCCCTTGGGGGATCACAGGGCAGACCAGGACCCGGCCTCGCCGGTGCTCGACGAGGTACAGCTCCAGGTCGTCGTGCCGCCGCAGGGTGATTCCGTGGCTGCGGAAGGCGATGGCCGGCCTGGCGTCCAGCGGCGTCCACACGCGGCATGTGTCAGCGAACTGGTCGGCGGCGCGGGTGTACTGGCGGTAGAGGGCCGTCCAGGTGCCGGGCAGACGGTCGGCGAGCTGGAGGGCGAACAGGTGGAAGGGGTGCAAGAAGTGTCCTCGGCGGGAGAGAAGGTCAGCGTGTCCAGCTGGCGGCGTCGGGGCAGCGTCAACGCCGTACGCGGGGAGTGCGGGACGCTGAGGGGGCTGTGGTGGGGCCGGTCGTCCGCTGAACAGGCTTCGCTCGTTCTTGTGTGGCGGCGAGGTCGCGGGTGATGCCGGTGGCGACGTAATGGCACCCGATCGCGCTCAGGTCGAGCTGGTGGGCGGCATCGGCGAGGTGGCCGGTCATACGCGGTATGGCCTCGGCGTGGCGAGCGGTGCGTACCGCTTCGTCGTCTGCCGGGTAGCCGACGAACGGCGCGCCTTCGTACGGGTTGGCGTACAGCGCGCTGGCGAGGTCGTTGCCGGCCAGGGAGGAAGCGACCACGACCGAGGCCAGGCACTCCAGGCTGGCGCGGCTGCCGGCGATGTCGGCGTACGCGCCGCCGTCGAGCGCGCCCAGGCGTACGAGGGCGGTGGCCATCAGGTCCTGGACCTTGAGCAGGAGCGGGCTGATCCGGCGCAGCGCGTCGGTGCCGGGGGTGTAGGAGAGGTCCCGGACGCGTGCGTGCAGGGCCTCGAACTCGCCTGCCAGGTCACGGAGTTGTTCTGCCTGTTCTGCAAGGTTGAGCGAAGGCATGGGGCGGTGTGCTCCGGGAGATCGGGTTAGAGATGGAGGCGCAGCGGGAGATTCGGTCGGTGACCAGCTGGGCGTGACGCAGGGGCAATGCGTGGGTGGCGTCCGGGACGATCTCCAGCTGGGCGCTGGGCAGACAGGCGGCGAGACGACCGGTCCGCTCGGGCGGGATGTGGGCGTCGAGGCTTCCGGCCAGAAGGTGGACCCGCCCGCCGAGCTGCTGCAGCGAACCGGGGTCGGGCTGCTGATTGGCGAGGTCGTGCCACAGGGCAGCGAGGTCTCCGGTCGCCATGGTGTGCAGGCCCTGCCGGCACGGCAACGGCAATGCACCGGACGCCGACTGTGCGGGGGAGTGCAGGGCCCACCGGCTGGTGGTGGGAAGGCACCGCCGGACCGCGTCGAGCAGGTACGGCGCGTGCGTGCACGCGGACGCGAGAAGGTTGCGGCCCAGCGTGAGGATGGACTGGGCCGGGCCGGTGCCCGTGCGGGTGCTGATACCGGCGTACGGGGGCGAGATCAGCACCAGCCCGCGGATGCGGGGCGCGAGGTGGGGGTGGCGCGCGACCAGGCGCATGAGCGTCATCGCCCCCATGGAGTGGCCGGCGAGCACGAGCGGTCCCCGTGGCGCTGTCGTCTCGAGAACCTGGGTGAGGTCGTCGGCCAGTTGGTCGAGGCTCAGGGCGGCGGTGCCGCGGGTGGAGTAACCGTGCGCGCGCTGGTCGTAGCGCACGACGCGCATCCCCTCACGGAGCAGGAGCGGTACGTGCGAGCGCCAGAGGGCAGCGGTGACCGAGAGCCCGTGCACGAGGACTGCCGTCACGGGTGCTTGGGCGGGACCGTCGATGTAGGTGGCGAGCCGGGCACCATCGGGGAGCCGTATCGATCTCATGCTGCCGTCCCGAAGTCGGTCTGCCTCGGCGTGTGCTTGGCGACCGCCCGCTTGGTGATGCCGTCGGAGGCCCGCTTGGAGGCGGCGGAGAGTTCGTCGGCGCCGGGCTCCAGGTACCACGGGCGCAGGTCGAGCATCGCGGCGCGCATGCCGGTGGCGAAGCAGAGAGCGGTGCCCTTGGGCAGGGCGCGGATCGCGTCGGCCGGCAGGATCCGCTCCTGCCGCATCGACACGGAGGTCGACTTGCCGGACTCGGAATGTGAGGTGGACGTCGTCTCGACGTCATGGTCGCCGATCAGCCGGGACAGCTTGTCGGCGAAGTCCGGGTCGTCGATGCCGGAGCCGATCACCTTCACCGTGGACGCTGACCACATGGCGTCCATGCCCGCATCCCCCCAGACCTTCTGGCCCTGGCGGTAGGACTGCAGGATCGTGATCGGGATGATCCCGCGGGACCCGAGATGCGAATACAAGTCCGGAAGGTCCGAAATTTTGCAGACGTTGGCGGCCTCGTCGAGGATCGCGAGCATCGGCGGGTCGAGCCGCCCGCCGGCGCGCTCGGCCTGCGCGGTCGCGCCGCGCATCACCGAGTCCGCGCACGCGGCGATCAGCGCGCTGGCGCCGCCTCCGCCGTCCTTGCTCAAGAGGAAGAGCGTGTCGGTGGAGGTGACGAACTCGGCCGGACGGAACTCGGGCACGTCCTTCTGCGGGGTGACCCAGGCGGCGATCTCGCTGTTCAGCAGCGCGGCGGCGTACTGGCGGGCGGTCTCGTAGATGCCATCGCGCGTCTCCGGCGGTCCCTCGACCGTGCCCTTGAGCTGGGCGGCGACGGCGGCGAAGTCGTGGTCGCGGAGGATGTCGAGCGGAGTGCGGTCGGCGGGGAAGGCGAGCCACTGCATGACGTCGGTGATCGGCCGCTCGTCGAGGGCTGCGGCCAGGAACAACTGGGACAGGATGTTGGATCCGGCCTTGGACCAGAAGTCCCCCTGCTGGCTCGCGTCCACCGAGGCGGCGAGGAAGTGGCCGGCCAACCGCCCGGCGCCGTCCAGGGTTTTGGCGTCCGCCAACGGGTTCCACCACATCTCGCGTGCTGCGTGCGCGATCTGCTGCGGATCCATCGACCACACCTGACCGACGCGTGCGCGGGCGTCGTAGGTGGCGGTGAACGCATCACCCGCAGCCTTGTTCGAGGTCAGCAGAACCGGGCCGGGCGCGGCGAGTACGGAGGGGATGGCGAGCGAGGTGGTCTTGCCCGAGCGCGGCGCCATGATGGCGACGGCCACATCCTCGTAGCCCATGCGCACCTCGTGCTTGGTGCCCTGCAGGTTGCCGAGCAGGATGCCGGTGTCGCGGGCCTCGATGTGCTTGGCGTCCTTCAGGCTCGGGCGCAGGGAGCGGGCCTTGGCGGTGATCGCCTTGGCCATCAGCGGTTCGATGTCCCGGGCCTTGGCCATGCCGGTGATCTTCTTCCGGCCGCCGCCGCGGCTCTTGTACCGCGCCCACAGGACGCCGGTCACGGCGCCGAGGGCGAGCAGGGCTGCGATCGGGACGATCCGAGCGCCGACAAGCAGGGACGTTTCTCCGACCTGGGGCCAGAGCTGGTCAGGGTGGAGGAGGGCGGCGGTCGGCTGGTAGGGCGCCCAGTGGTCGGCGGTCAGCCATGCGGTGATGTTGCCGGACAGCCAGGCGAGATGGGACAGCGGGACGACGACGCCGAGCACTCCGAGGAGGAGGCGCAGGACGATGTCGTACCCGTCGGAGGAACGGTTGGAGGAGGGTGGCAAAGGGCTACGTGCTTCCGGGCGGGGACGAAGGGGTTAGCGGCTGCGGGTGTTCTTGGCCGGTGACCGTCGAAGGGGGCTCAGATTCGCCGGCGTGCTGGCGCGGCGGGCGGCGAGGGCATGGACGCGTTCTTCCAGGGCGGAGGCGACCTGCGCGGCGGGGACTTCCCGCCGCGTGACGGTGATGAGATCCGGGTCCCGGGTGGGGAGGTTGACGACGGTGGCCGTACGCAGCACCGGGCTTGGGTCGGTCAGTGCTGCGGTGAACGCGGTGATCAGGTGGGGCGGCGTGTGCTCGCCGAATCGGGCCTGCCACAGAGGAGGGCCGGTGCGATCGAGGGCGGCTCCGACCCACCAGCAGCCGGTGGTCTCGTTGACCTCGACGCGGACCGTGCCGTCGGCCGAGGCGAGCCGGTTGTGGCTGTAGGCCGGTGACCAGCCGGATTTCTGGAGCGGTTCCAGCGGGTCCCAGTCGTCTGCAGGATGGGCGGCGGGACTGGTGAGGGTGTCGGTGAAAGCGGCGATGATTTCGACCGGGGTGCGGGCACCGAAGCTCGCGTACCAGGCGGGCCGGTCCGGCTGCTGGGCGTGATGGAGCGTCCACCACTGGCCGTCTGGGTCGGGCTCGAGCCGGAGGAGGGCCCTCTGGTCGGGGCTGGAGAGGATGACGCGCGGCATCAGGGGGTCGTGGCCGTAGCTCCAGCCGCAGGCCCGATGGAGGGGGACGGTGACGCAGGAGGGATCTCCGCCTCCGGCCAGGTGGCGCGGGGCGACGAAGTCGACATCGACGATCTCGGGGGGCTTCGGCATGGTCACCTCCGCACCGTGCTGGCCCGGCCGGACGCGGGGACCGTGGTCGCGGTCGGTGGCGGGGCCAGGGTCGAGGGGGCGTGGCGGGCAGCTGTGTTGATGTCGAGGACGGCCTGGCCGTGGGAGGCCCCGTCGAGGTAGCTCCAGGCTTCGGCGTGGTACTCGGTGAGGGCGTCGTCGTACGCCGGGATTCCGGGGCAGGCGTCGGCAGTGAGGCTGTCGCGCGTCTGCCGCCATTCCTCTTGCAGTACATCCACGCGGTCGAGCGCATCCTGCAGGACGCCCAGCTGCCATACCCAGCGGCTCTGTACCGCGTGGGAGGGGAGTTGGGCGAGCTGCGTCTCGGCGGTGGCCAGCAGGTGGCGGGCGCCGGCGTGGACGGTTTCGAATGCGGCACCGGTGTCGGCGTCGCGCTGGCTCTGGCGGAGTCCGTAGGCGTGGTCGTCGTACGGCCAGCCGTCGAGGCCGGTGTGCTCGTCGGAGTACGCGTCCCAGGCGTCGAGGATCTTCTTGCTGTCGCGGATGAAGGCGTCGAGGTGACGCAGCACCTCGCGATGTGCGGCGGGGGCGAGGGGAATGGTGGGGTGTCCTATCGGGATCAGCGGCGAGCGGTGGAACGGGTGGTGTTTTCCTTCGCCGGGGGCGTCACGGCCTCTGGCTGGCGCCGCACGCCGCGGGCCTGCCTGCGGATGCCGGCGAGTCGGGCGGCGTGGGCCTCGACGACCTGCTCCGGGGTGAGCGGACTCGGCTTCTGCACGGCGCCGTGGGCGGTGCGGTCGTACATGCCGCGCTGGAGCGGGGCGCGGTCAGCGAGTGTGGTGATGAAGGCGGTCACGAGGTGCTCCGGTGTGTTGCCGTCGAACCAGGCGTGCCAGATCCGGGGGCCCGCAGCGGAGAGTCCGGGGTGGTCCCGGACCTCGATGTGCCAGGACGTACGGTCTGGTTCGCGCCACGGCACGGTGCCGTCACCCTTCTCCGGCCGGCGCTCCACCCTGCACCCCGGTGGATCGGAGACGGCGGCCCCGCGGCCGTCGATGAGCCAGCCGGCAGCTTCCAGCGACGGCAGGGGGTTGGCCGGCTCGGCGGGTGCACGTGCGACGAGGGCGTCGGTGAGGCCGGCGAGGACCTCGGCGGGGACGAGTTCGCCGAACTCGGCGTACCAGCCCGGCTCGCTGCCGGTGGGTTCGGCCCGCAGCCGCCACCACGCGGAGGTGGCGGACTGCGGGTCGAACTGCAGGCTGTGACGGTGATCGGGGCTCCGCAGGACGATCTCGGCGCTGAGCGGGTCGGAGGTGGGTCTCCATCCGGCGGCGGCCAGGCCGTGGGTGACGTGGCGGGCGTCTCCAGGGCCGGCGAGGTGGCGGGGGCTGGTGTCGAACGGGATCCGCCAGGCGTGCTTGTCGGCGAAGGCGGCGAGCTGCCGTTCGCTCAGCGGCACAAGCCGTACTCCGGCTCGGTGGCGACGGCGCTGCCGTACAGGCCCCGGAGGCCGTCCAGGACGTAGTGGAGGGTGTGCTGGTCTGCCTGCTCCCATGCGGCGGTGCGCAGGTCCGTGATCAGGAGGCCGACTTCTGGGGTGCGCGGGGTGTCCGGGTGGTCCTGCACGGCGCGGGCGAGGGCGCGCAAGGTGTCGGCGAGCTGGACGGGCAGGCCCGTGTACTCGTCGAGCAGAGGCTCGACGAGGGCGATCGCCTCTTCGGGGTCGGGGCTCTCACGCAGGTAGTCGGTAAGAAGGGACAGGGTCTCGGTCGCCGTGCGGATCGTGTCCGGGGTGAGTGCGGGCATCAAGCTCCTCGGTTCGTGGGGTGTGGGTGATCAGCGGTAGGTGTGGGCGCCACCAGTGTTGGCGTGGGGGCGGGCCGTGGTGCGGGGCCGGCTGCTGCGGGCGGCGTTGCGAGCCCAGGTGGCGGCACGGGCGGCGGTGATCCGGGCCTGCTGCCAGGCGCTGAGCTGGGAGGGCAGGACGGACACGGATGTGGTGCGGATCTGGGCGCTGTGTGGAACCCGGCCGAGCGGCCGCATCACGGGTTCGGGGCTGGCGAGCGCGGTCGAGAAGGCTTCCACCAGGTGCATCGGGGTGCTGGGTGCGAACTGGGCTGTCCAGCCGTTGCCTTGCTTGTCCTTTGCCCCGGACCACCACATCGCCTCGCCGTCGGGGCCTTGGTGGAACTGCATCCAGGCGCTGCCGTCGGGGCTGGTCGCGGTCACGTGCTCGGCGTTGGGTGGACGGTCCCACCCCTGCTCGCGCAGCGGTGCCCACACGTTGGGGGCGTGCGCGGAGCGGGGGCGGGTGAGGGCGTCGGTGAGACCGGCGACGATCTCCACCGGTGTTTGCCGCCCGAGGACTGCCCACCACTGCTCTTGGTGACCGCTCGCGGCACCGTGGATCGTCCACCCGCCGGGCAGTACGAAGGGGTCGTAGGTGATACGAACCGCGCGGTCCGGGCTTTCCATGGCGAGAGGACCGCCGGCCTTGGACTTGTCCCGCCAACCCGAAGCGCGCAGGAACTCGGAGACGTGCCGGAGGTCACCGCCGCCGGCGAGGGCGCGGGGCTCGACAAGGTAGTGCTGCTGCGCCTGCTCGCCCGCCCCCCAGCCCTGCCAATGCTTCCTCTTCACCGGCGCCGCCGTACGACGAGTGGAGCAGGGGCCGGCGGCTTCGCCGGTGCGGTCTCGGGCCGGTTGCCGGCGTGCTGGAGGATCTCTCGGTGTTCGTCCAGGTCCCCGCCGATGGCGTCGAGTTCGTTCGTGGCCCGCCCCAGTGCGAGCCACACCTCAGCGGGCAGGGCGCCGCGCTCGGCCTGGACCTTGGCGAAGGTGCTGCTGACGGAGACGAGGTGGGTGACGCCGGCGAGGACGCCGTCCGCGGGATCAACAACGCGTGCGATGACCTGCGTTGCTTCATGCGGGGGGAGTATCGCGAGGTGGTCGCCGAGCTGGCCGAGCTGGCGGGCGATCTCGTCGGCCAGCCGCACCGGGTACGGGTTGGAGTGGGGCATGCTCCTCCAGGACGGGGGTCGGTTTCAGTGGTGGTGGCGGTGGCCGATCCGCCGGGCTTCGCCGGGGACGGCTTCGGGACGGGCAGGTGCTGGCGGGGAGGGGCGGTGGGGGCTGGTGGTGATGCAGGCGCGTAGGTAGCGGCGGAACAGGGCGGTGGCGAGGCGCGGTGTGAGGCGGTGGCTGATCGGCGGGGGCTTGCGGGGTGTTACTGGGTTCTCCGATAAGGCTGTCGGTGCGGGGCGGGCGGCCCCGAGCATGGAGCCGGGGCCGCCCGACGGGCGTTACGGGGTACGCCGGGACGGTGTGGGGCGCGAGGCGGAGGCAGCCCGTGGCGGCTGCTGTCTGACGGGGCGCGGCTTCTTGGCGCGGATCTCGCGCACGGCCTGCTGGTAGGCGGTTTCGTCGAGCAGGTCGGGGGCGATGTTGACCTTGTATCCGGCCATCAGCAGCGTCGGGACCGCCCGGCTCGCCAGGTGCTTCTGCTCCTCGGCACCGAGGTGGTCGGGCACGGTGTGCCAGATGTACAGGGGCGTGCCGACGGGGTACTCGTGGCGTTCCATACCGAGCTGTTCCAGCAAGTCGTGGAGCTTGGCCGGGGCGCCGGTGGGAGTGGCGGCGTGGATGGTGGTGGTCAACGCTTTGACGTAGATCTCGACGTCGGTGCCGTAATCATCGGCACGATTGCCCATGGGGGGTTCTCCAGTTCATCGGCGTCGGGGTGCGGGGGCGGACGGCTGCCTCGCGGGGCTCGGCGGCGGTGTTGTGGCTGTCGACCGCTCGGGAGCCCGCGCGGCGTGATTGCGGGCGGCGAGGATCCGGTGGGTGGCGCGCGATAGCGCGCTGGCGGTGTTGCCGAGGTCGGCGACGGGGTCGGGGTCTGCGCTCTCGGCGTCCGGGGCAGGGGACAAGGCGATCCAGGCTCTGACGACAACGTCCCGGGTGAGCGGCAGCAGGCCGCTGGCCGGCCCGGCGATCTCGGCTCAGGACCTCGGCGACCTCGGTGCTGCTCTCAGCGCGGGAGGCCCGCTCGGCGAGCTGGGCGAGGTAGCGCAGAGCCGCGTCGCGTTCGCCATTCGGCGCGGTCAGCGCCTTCAGGGCGGGGCCGAGGTGGACGCTGTGACCGGCGCAGAGCAGGGCGTGCGATGCCGCGGTGGCCTTCAGGCGCTGCTGCTCGATCGGGAGGCCGTGGGGAAGACGGTGGTAGTCCCCGCGGGGGCCGGGAGCGGTAAGGAAGCCACCGGTGCGCTGGAGGATGTCCGCCGCCCGCTCGGTCCCGCCGATCGCGACGACCAGACCGGTGCGTGGGTCCTTGGTGATGGTGACGTACTCCAGCACCAGGAAGTTGGGCTCCCCTGGCTTCATCGAGCTCTGGAGGCCGGCGTTCGTGTGGCGGCCGGGGCCGGCGGCATGACGGCGCTGGGGGCGGTCCGAGCTGCGGGGTGCTGGAGCGCCGTGCCGATGCCGAGCGCGTCGAGCTGTGGACCGATCGCGTGCAGGGCGCGGGCCTGGGCCCTGGTGTCGTCTGCGCCGAGGCGGTAGATACCGGTCTGCGGATCCTGGATGAAGCCGTGAGCCGCCAGGACGGCGCCGGCTGCGTCACCGACGGGCGCGGCGGCGACGCTGCCGTCCTGCTGCCAGGTCAGGACGACCCGATCCGGCTGGGACGGCTGGATGCCGCCGAGGGCGTTGTGCCGGACCTGGGCGAGCGCGGCTTGGTAGCGGGCGAGCAGGTCGCCGGTGACCTGCTCGGCGCTCAGGAACGGATCGTCCGCGAGCGCGATGCCGTTGGGCTCGGGTACGGCGCGGTACGCCTCGTCGGGCAGTGCGCGCGGGGCGACGGCGGCAATGAGGAATCCGTCGCGTTCGTCGTGTCGTTCCAGGACGACGAGCTGGGCTCCGTCCGGGCGGCTCAGGACGGCCGCCTGCTGGAATGGGCGCTCAGCGAGTGATTCGGCGACGAGGTCCAGGTCCCAGATGCGGTCGGACAGTTCGGCCAGGTCGTCCTTGTGCTCGGGAGGGTGGTAGGAACTGGTCCAGGTGCCCGGGAGTTCGCCGGCGAGGACGTCGGCGTACGAGGCGAGGCGCTCGGAGTTGTCGTGATCGTGCATGGTGTCCTTGAGCGAGGTGGGGTCAGCGGCGAAGCCCGGCGGCCACGGGAGGCGGCGGCGGGGCCGGCGCGGTGCGCGGTGGTGACGGGCAGGCGCAGACGGCGGAGCGCTCGCGCTCAGTGGCGGGGACCTCTCCGGCGCAGATGCTGCGGCCGTGGTGCGGGACGTGCCGGTCGGCGAGGGCGTTACGGGTGTCGGAGAGGTCGCTACGGAGGGCTTGGAGACGCTCGTCGGCGAGGTAGCGCAGACGGCGGGCGATGTGCGGGTCGGCCGCGTCACCAAGGCCGTCGTGGAAATCCGCGGTGGCGATAAGGACTTCTTCGAGGGCGGCGAGGACGCCGTCGTGGGAGGCGGTCAGTTCGGTGAGTACGCCGGCCGCATCCCAGGTGGTGGTGGCTTCGCGGATGCGCTGGGCGAGATGAGCGACGGTGGCACCCAGCGGCAGATCGTGGACCGGCCGGCGGTCGGTGTCGATTTCCTTGTCGCAGTCGACGTGGTATCCGACGGCCCGAAGCCGGGCGACGGCTTCGATCCCGAGGCGGGTGTCGTCGCCCTCGATGAGGTTGGTGGGGGCGCGGTGGTAGGTCTCGTGGACGCGGACCACCGGGACGAAGCCCGTACGCTGCAGGACGCTGTGGGCCTCGGGGTCTCCGCCGCGGGCGAGCACCTCCTCGGAGTGCGGGTCGCGGCGGACGGTCAGAAATCGGTCGGCCGGGGGCAAAGGGACGTTTCTCCTACGGTGATCGACGTGGAGGTGCCGTGATCGCGGGCGGTGCCGGGAAGCCTGTGCGTGGCCGGGTGGGTGCGTTCAGGTGGGTCGCGGCGGTGTCGAGGTCCTGCTGGATGCCGTAGAGGCGGCGGGCGATCAGTTCCAGGCGATGCGCCGTGTCGGCACCGGCGGCTCCCGGCTGGCGGGCGGCCTGGTGGGCGGTGTGCTCGATGAGTCCGCGCACCGTGGCCAAGAGGCCGGTCCGCTCGTCAGCGAGCTGCGAGATGATGACCGCGAGCTGGGCTGATGCTGTCGGAGCGGGCCGGGCGACGGGCTGCGGCGGGGAAGTACTGCGTACGGGGATCAGGTGCAGGTCCTGCTCGGTGCGGCGGGCCTCATCCGAGAGGCGGCGGATGACCTTGGGAGGTTGCGTGTGCCAGGAGCCGTCGAGACGGATCAGGTTGGCGATCAGGTCGAGGCGTCTGGGCTGGGCCTGGACGGTGATCCAGCGGCAGCCGTTCGCCTCGCCGGGGACTTCGATGCCCGCCGCGCGGGCCAGCCGGTGAGCTGCTTCAGCCCATTCGGGGCCGGACAGCTCACGGTCGTCTGGGTGCAGCCGGACGTCGAGGTGGAAGATCGCCCGCCGATCACCCTGCGGGCTCGGGACGAAAGGCTCCTCCAGCAGCGGGTCTTCCAGGTGCTCGGCCCACTGCGTGGCGGTCCACGTAGCCTGCTCGTCGTCCAGGGTGTAGGAGCTGAGCCCCGGCCAGTAGGCCAAGACGGTGTCCTCCGGTATCCCGCCCCCGATGGGCACCGGACGCCCCAGCGCTTCGCCGAGCGGTTCGTACGGCTCGTGGGTGCGCGGGTTGATGCGAGGTATCACGCCGCCGAGCCTCCGAAGGCGCGGGCAGACAGGTGTTGGTGGACGTCCCGGGCGGCGGCAATCAGGGAACGCTCGCGCACCAGATCGGCGTGCACCGTGATGTCGCCCGGCGGCAGAAGATCCAGGGCCCGGTCGATGGCCGCGAGCCCTTCGTCGTAGCGGCCGAGTCTGCGCAGTGCGCCGGCCACCCGGAACAGCACGATCGGATCCGTGCCCGCGGTGCCGAAGGCAGGCTGGGCGCTGAGGGCGAGGAGTCGCGCCGCACCGTGGTCCAGGTCGTGGCCGAGCCACAGTCCGTGCAGCAGAACGTGGAGTGTCTTGGTGTGCTGGCCGGCTTCGGCGAGGACCTCGTCCATCAGGGCCAGACCCTCGGGGCGGGACTGACCGAGCAGTGCGAAGGCGTACAGCGCGCGGCTGTAGCAGTCGAGTTCCGAGATCGCGCTGGACGGGAGCTGTTCGACGAACGCCTGGAGGGTGGCACAGCGGAAGTCGTAGCGCAGGGCGCTCAGATACAGATGCCGGTAAGTACGGGCGGTGACCGGATCGAGGTTGGCTGCGGTGATCTCGTCGGGGCTCAGCAGGCTGAAGACGCTGCGCCCAGCGGCACGGGCGGCCCATGCCGCATCCGCACATACCTCCGCTGATTCCTGCCAGTCCACGTCGAGTTCGCGCAGCTCATGTGCCAGCCGGACGGGCCAGAACGGGGCGCCTAGATGGTTGGTGGCACGGGTCCTGGCTTCGCGGAGGACGATGTCGCGGACGGGGAGGGTCACGAGCCGCTCCGGGCGTCGGCTCGGTGTACGAGCTGGCCGATTGCGGTGGTGGTGTACCAGCCGCAGTCGACGATGGCCTCGCCGTCCGTGTACTTCGGCGGGAGGTAGTCCTCCATGGCTCGCAGGTAGATCAGGCAGTCCGGGCAGCGGCGGGAGAGGTGCACGAGGTAGCGGGGGTGCGCGGTGATGTACGTCTGTGCTCCCCCCGTGGCGTCGCGCAGCCGCCACCCGTCTTCATCGGTGGGGGTGTGCCAGGACGGGGCGACGATACGCATGGCGTCTCCCCACAGTTCCCCGCCGGCGGCCCCCTTCAGGACGACGACCGTGTCGCCGGCCTGGAAGTGGGCGTGGGTGATGTCCCTATCCGGGGTGAGGGGGTCGGGGGTCGGAGTGAAGACCGGAGCGGATGGGGGCTGGGACATGGGGTTCCTTCCACGCGAGGCGGGTGGCGGCGGGAGGAACAATGGTCCGGAGGATCGCCGGTTTGGCTAACCGGCGATCCTCGGCTATGTTCCGCCGCCGTCAGCGGAACGGGTTCTCTGTCCCGCGGTCGTCCCCGCCGGCCGCGCCCAGGAGTTCGAGCAGGTCGGTGCCCTCCGCATCACGCTGATCGATCCACCATCCGGCGCGGGTGATGGAGCGCGCCTTCTCCTCCAGCTCCGCCTCGTCCCAGGAGTCCTCAACGACCAGTGAGGTGTGCGCGGAGGTCATCAGATGGTGCCGGGACCGCTCTCCCCAGGCCAGGGCCTTCTCCGGACCCTCCAACTGCGGCATGTCGAACTGCTTCGCCCACTCGACGGCAGCCTGCTGTTCCTCGGCGCGCTTGGCGGCGAGCCACTCCTCCTTGGACTCCGTGTCGGCATCGCGAGCTGCCTTCCAGCAGTCGGTGCAGTCCCGCCCGGCGAGCCAGCGGGCGAATCCGGCGCGCTTGTCGGCGGGACGGTTGGACAGGTCATGAACCGCCTGGTGAGAGCATGCGTGCTCCACGGTCCACTGCGTACGAACGGCCATAAATGGGTCTCCTGTAACAAGGGTTGGAATTTGGGGGTGCGACCTGATCAGGGCGTCTTGGGCCAGCCGAGGAGCGGGCGGCGATGCTGCTGGGGCTGAGACGTCGGCGCATGGTGAGAGCGAAGGCCGCGCCGACGGTCGAAGAGCGCACGAGAGGCCGATCGGCGATGTGTCCGGCGAACACGGTGCCGGCGTTCTGCCCGCCTCCGATTGACGGTCAGTCACGTGTTGCCTCGCTGATGCGGTCCGCGAGGTGAGGGCCTCGGTGGCGACGTAGGCGCAGGCGACGGCATCTCTACACGAAGCGGTGCCCGCCCTGTACGTTCCTGGTCAGATCTGTAAAGTTTTGTCAAGGAGCGTTCATGAGTGTCTGACGGATGCCATGGTGATCTCAGGATTAAGTCATGAGCACCTCTCAGGAGAATTTCCCGGAGTCGAAGCCCAAGCAAGAATCACCGCGTGGGAACTCGCAAAGTGGAGCAAGGGAACGAAACGGGTTCAGAATCGGCCTAGCGCTGGCATCTGCCGTGGTCAGTGGGGCAGTTAAAGCGGTCGTCGAGTACTTCCTGAAAGACAACAAGTGAGCGCTGCAGGGGGGAATAATAGTGGCAGAAGTGAGGCCGTCTCTGATCGCATTGCCGCATAAATCAGAGGTACCGCTGGGGCCTCATCGTAATCTGTTGACGGCCCTGCACGATCTCTATCGGCTAGCCGGATTCCCGAGCACCCGCGTGATCAGCAAGGCGATCACGCGGTCAGAATTCGCCAGGGACTCCATGTCCCATCAGACCGTCGCAAACATTCTGACGGGGCGCCGTGTGCCGCGGTGGCTCAAAGTGGAAGCGTTGGTGGACGCCCTGCTCACCCTTGCGAGACGAGAGACATCGCTGTCCGAGATTGACCGCTTCCGGGGCCTCTGGGAGGCGATCAGCTTCCCCGCGGGAGAGCAGCCTGAGCCGCCCCCTGAGCCCCTGCCTCCATCGCTCCCCCTGCCAGAGGCGCCCCAAGTCATTGAGGTAGGCGGGCTGGTGGCACCTGAATCCGCCCAGGCCGGTCCGCCGACTGCCGAAGAGGAACCGAAAAAGTGGCAGTTTTTGATGGATGCGCCATCCGGTGAAGGAGCTTCACTTCACACGACTATTGTCGCGGCGGGATGGAATGGTCCCGAGATGTTCAATGTCTCTATCCTTCCCGGGCTATTCCGAGTTGAGTTGAACCTTCGACACCCTATGGGCAATGAGATCTGGAAGGTGATGGATGGTGAAGACGAGCAGGCGGCAACAACGCTTGCGCTCCTCCTCATCTCCTGGGCACGAATGGAAGATGAAATGCCCTCGGGTAGAGCGATGGAAAGGATCCGGACCGCCAGGATGGATTGGGGTCGGTATGCGCGTCTGTTCATCGAAGACCTCAAGAGCAGCGACACTTAATCACGGAGCAGCGCGCCGAAGGCGATGCTGCCTCCGGTCGCGGTGGCCCACAGGAGGATGGCGACGGGCGCCATGCCGTTGGGGAGGCGGCCGGTGAGGGTGCCGCCGAGGAGGCGGGCGACGTACGGGCTGCCCAGCACCGCGCCATAGGTGATGCGCGGTGCCGGGCCCGGGGGTGCGGTCAGGGACAACGGGTGCTTTCTCTCGGGGAGCGGTGCCTAGCGGTGGCGGGCCGTGATGGTGCGGGGCGGCGGCGTGGGCGGTGTGGTGTCCACGGCGGGGCGCGGGCGGACCCGTAGGACGGGGGTGCGGTGCGGCGGCAGGACGGCGACGGTCGCGCCGAGGTCCTCGGCCGCCTCGTGCACTTCGCGGGTGAGGAAGTCGATCTGCCGGCCGAGTGCGGTGAGCCGGGCGGCGATCTGCCGGCCTTGCACGGTCTCCAGGGCGCTCGCGAACTGGCCTGCGGTCTCCAGAAGTTCCTGGAGGCGGATCATCGGGCCCGCGTTGAAGCCGCGCTGGGTGGCCCCGAGGAGCGCGTTGGACGCGTCACCGGCGTGCTGGGCCTCGATGACGTCCCGGATGAGTTCCTGCAGCGATACCTCGGGGGCGGGCACGGGGCGGTTGAACACAGAGACGTCCGGGCGCAGCACGCCGGGCGGGACCGGGGCGGGCAGCACCTGTCCGGCCTCGTATTTGTGGGCGAAGTGCCCGATCGCCTGCCAGCCGGGGGTGTCCGGGTCACCTCTGAGGGCGACCACCATCGAGTCGTCGTCCTCGATCAGATGGGCGAGGGTGATGGGCTGCCCGTCAGCGGCGTACCACGATTCGGTCAGCTCCAGCTCGCCTCGCCGCTGCGCGGCCTGGGCCCGCTCGGTCCACGCCTGCTGTTCTTCGTCGACCAACGGGACCTTGTGGTGCTGGTGCTGGTGCTGGTCGGCGAGGTTGCCGGCAATGAAGCCGTGGTCCGCCCAAGCGGCGAGGTGGGGCCACAAGGCCGCATGCTGCGTGCGTACGGCGGGACCGGGGGGAGCGGGCCGGTCGAGTGCCCGCCGGATCTTGGCGGCGGAGACGGCGAGGCCGTCCAGCACGGTCCGCCACCCGGTGAGGTGCCGGGCGGGTGGCAGCTCGTCGAGCGCGCGACGGGCGGCATCGAGCAGTGCATCGGCGGACGGGGCGAGGTGCGTGGCGTACGCCTCCACGGCGGCCTTGTCGCGGTGGCGCGTGCGGCTGCCGCGGCGCCTTCGTGAACGGTGCGGCCATAGCGATCGCGGGTCATGTCGAGCGCGATCTCGCTGTCGCGGGCGATGACGGACATCCGGAGTCGGAAGTCGCTTGCTCGGACTCCGAGGTCGGCGGCCACGGGCAGCGGGCTTTCGGGGGCCGGGTCGCTTCCGGGCGTCATCGGGATCGCTCGCCGCCCGAGGCCGTCAGGTGGACGGTGGGCGCGTAGGTGGGCTTCGGCGGGATCGGCCCGGCCGACGGTGGCGAGGTGGTGGGTGCCGTGCCGCGTTGTGTCGTACGGCCGGCGGCGGCTTGGGCGAGACGGCTGCGGCGTTCCAGGAGCCCGTTCGGCAGGACGGGACGCGGCGGGCCAGCCGAAGCAGTGGGGTCGAGAGCGATGTCGGCGTGCACCGCGTAGCCCTGGCGCCGTAGATCGTGGACGGCCTGGCGGGTGCGGCGAGGGCCGTCCCGCTCGGGTTCGCTGAGCCGGAACAACGGCTCGTCGGCGACGGGTTCGAACTCTTCGCGCAGCAGGAACCACTGGGCGAGGTGCGAGGGCATGGAGGAGGTGAAGGAAGCGACGAAGCCGTGCTCCTTGTGGGTGCCGAAGACAAAGTGGGTGCCGGGTTCCAAGAGGGCGGGCATCTCCTGACGTGGTCGGTGGTGGAGCAGATAGGCGGCGGGGGACGGACGGGCCGCAGGCATGAGGCGCAAGTGCGCCGTTGGGGCATCGCGCTCGCCAAGGCAGGCAACGTCTCCCTTCTTCAAAGCCGCACCCAACCGCACACAGGTGAAGGTCGGGCTCGGCTGAGATGCCCGCTCTACCACCGGAGCCCCTTCGACCTGGACGCCAGCGTCCTGCTCTGTAACTCCGGGCAAGTGCTCGAGGGTGAGTGGCTCGTCTTCTACAACCAGCTCACGAGCCCAGAGGTTCGGTGGAGCACACCGGAGACAACCTCACCGGTGAGGGCGACGGTGACGGCGAGTGGATCCTGGTTGACCTTCTCCAAGGTCCCGGCCGAGGTCGAGAAGCGCCTCCCCAACCACGAGACGGACAATCGCGGCCAGACCTTCGGCCAGGTCAGCATGCGTTCATCCGCGTGATCAAGCAGGCCGACGGCCAGGAGCTCGCGCGCTCCGGCTTTCCGAGGACGCCGGCTCCACCGAGGCGGCGATGATCTTCGGCGAGGTCTACCGGTACTACGGCGAATGGAAGTTCCGGGCCGTAGGCAAGGGTACGCGGCGGGACTACGAGGAATCGCCCTAGAGTTTTGCAACGACCGGGCCCAACTTCCTTTACAGGACCCACGGTTCGTGCGAACGGGCCCTCTCGGCTTAGCCGGCAAGCATTCACCCGAGAGGGCCCGCTGGAGTCACCCGTATCCATCGAGTCAGACAGAAGGGTTCCCATGAGTGAGTCTAGGGAAGATCGCCAGTCAGAGTCCCCCCAGCCCCCGAGGCGGTGGTTGAACATCTTGACAAGCGGCGCCCGCAAACTAAGCGACGGCGCTTTGCGCGGTGTCGGATATGCCGCCGGGACAACCGGCTTCGGCCTGCTGGTTGTTTGGTGGCAGAGTCGCCACTGATCTCGGGATCGAAGCCGACCCGGCGCAGGGGGCAGGTCTCGTCATGAGGAGCCTCCCCCCGTGCAGCACCTGACCATGATGAGCGTAAGACAAAAGGCTACGGACGGGCATCACGCACTGACGAAGACGGGGAAAGCATCAACAATGTCCGCTATGGTAGGTCGTCGTTGACAACGGGCCTGCAGATTTGTCAATCCATTGTCAATGGATCGCCTTCATTGTCAGCGAAGCCGCGGATCCTAGAACTCGGGGATCGCGCAGAACGGAGCGCAGGCTACGGCCGTACTGCCAGGCGTGCTCCCGGGCCGCCGCCTCCAGGTGCTCGTAACCGGCCTGCGCCGTCATCAAGATCATCGGAGGGGATGCGGTGCCTGCTCGCCACATGCGCGTTGGTCACCTTGGCGACGATACGTGAGCAGAGCACCCGGGTGCACAAGGATCACCGCGCGGCATCGGGCATCCGTGGTCCGGCCGACGCTTGTACTCAGACTCCGTGCCCTTCGCGCTGGTGGTAGGCGGCTTCTCCGGCCTGGCCCCGTCCGCGGATGCTGACGGCTAGGGTCTGGATCGTGTGACCGCAGGGGAGCGCGTCGACGAGGGTCAAAGCCATGAACGATCGGTCGGAGAAGCCGTTCCTGTACGTCGTCGTCTGCGCCGCCGGCATCGCGGGCGACGCGCACCGGCTGATCACCGCCGCGAAGGAGCAGGGCTGGGGCGTCGGTGTCGTAGCTACACCCCAGGGCCTCGGCTTCCTCGATACCGAGGCGGTCGAGGCCCAGACGGGCTACCCGATCCGCTCGGCGTGGCGCAGTCCCTGCGACCCGCGCCCCCTCCCGCCCGCTGACGTCATCGCCGTCGCGCCCGCCACGTTCAACACGATCAACAAGTGGGCCGCCGGCATCGCCGACACCCTCGCGCTGGGCATCCTGTGCGAGGCGTACGGGGTGGGCGTTCCGACGGTCGTCCTGCCGTATGTGAACGCGGCCATGGCCGCACACCCGGCGTACGACCGGAGCCTGAACCAGCTGCGGGAGATGGGCGTGCTGGTCGGGTCGTACGAGCCGCACCGGCCGAAGGCGGGCGGGGGAGCGGAGCGTTTTCGGTGGGAGGAGGCGCTGGAGCTCTTGGACGACAGGGGCGCAGGTCTCTTCGGACGGTGATCCGGATCGACGCCCGCGCGCCTGTCGTCGGTCGGAGAGGACCGGGCGGATCTTTCGTCAGTGGGCGGAGCCCGGACGCGGCTCCTCGTCCTGCCCCGGCAGCAGTCGCAGGGCGAGGACCGAGCCGTCGGCGTGGACGGAGACCGGGCCGCCCCAGTCCTTGTCGTAGCTGAGCCGGGAGCGGGCGTGGCGGCCGGCATGGACGATGGCCCGGTACTCCTCGACGTCGCCCCTGGCGAGGAGGCGGAAGATCTCCTCGTCCACGCCGGAGAACGCCTCGACGCGGGGGCCGTTCAAGCGGAAGACGTGGTCGGTGCCGACGTACGCGGTGCCGAAGAGGGTGTGGGCGGCGTCCTGGGTGCTCATGGCGGCCGCGTGTTCGAGACCGGTGAAGCGTTTACGGCCCTGCCGGTCGGTGAGGTGGCGGGCGGTGGCGTGGCCGGAGCCGGTGAACGCCATGAGGCCCGCCGCGGTGGTGTGGGCCAGGGACTCCTGGAACCAGGCGTAGTCCTTCGGCTGCACGTGGCAGCCCCGTACGGGCTCCGGCGTTACCAGGCCCTCGGTGGGCGGGTGGATGTCCGGCATCACGTTCGCCTGGAACGGTGGGGCGTTCAGGTTCGCCTCACGGACTTCCGCCGGGGACAACCGGCCTCCGCTGCCGGGTGCCTGGAGGGCATGGACGGTCATCGCGCCGCCGTCCGTCGGGAGCTGCGTGCTGAACAGTAGGCCGGGGGTCTCGTTCCACGCGCCGATGTGGACCGCCTCGGCGTGGGCGGAGGCGGAAGCCAGCTGGTCGGCGGAGGTGGCGGCGTCGCCGTGGTTGCCCTTGCAGGCGAGGGGGATGACGAGAGACGGCTCGCCAGGACGCCAGACCTCGGCGAAGTACTGCGGGCGGTAGCGGTACTTCACCTTCTCGCCCTTGTCCCTGCTCGTGAGGGCCCAGCCCGCGCGTAACACCGTGTCGGCGGGGACGATCGTCACCGAATGATCGGGGAAGCGGCTGCGCAGCATGTGCTCCGCGAGGGTCAGCGCGAAGCCGATGCCGAGCTCGCCGGACTGCAGCGACTTGTAGTGGTCCGCGATGCGGTGGCCCTCGTCGGTGAGACCGAGGAAGGAGTCCCTGCCGCCGGCCAGGGCCTGGGTGTACTTCAGCGCGCCCCAGTGCTCCGCCAGTCCCCGGCCCGCGCCACGCCACGAGAGGGCGGTGGCCCGGGCGAGGGTGTGGAGGACGTCCCAGAGGGTCACTTCGAACTGCCGGGGCAGCTCCGTCGACGGGATCGGGACGAGGTCGGGCTTCCTGCGGAGCGGCTCGTCCTCGTTCTCCTTCCGCTTCTTGTCGTCCGCTGCGACGGCGGCTTCCACCTTGCCGACGAGTGCGTCGTCGGAGTGGATGGAGATGTTCGACGGCTGGGTCAGGTCCTGGAGCACTTCCTCGGTCGGCTTCAACAGCTCTCCTTCACGGTGTGCGAGGGCGGTTCGCCATCGGCTGGACCGTACGGAAGGGAGGAGCGGCGCACGCAAGTGCGCAGGGGCGCGTGGTCTGGACTTCGGTACGGCGGCGGACAGTATGCAGCCGGTGGCAGGGAAGACCCCCGCCACCGGCTGGTTGTTTACATGGAGGATCTGGCCCGTTCCTGCTATTTCTCTCGGGTCATGCATCGGCGCCTGTGGCGACGATGCCGCACAGGCGGTCGTATTCGAGCACGTCCTCGTAAGTCATGAACTGGACGAGGACCATGTGATGGTCCAGGGCGTAGGAATAGATCAGCTTGGCGAGTTCGGTGACGGCTGCTTTGGCTTCGGTTCCTGCTTCGGGGTTGTGGATGCGGACGCCGGCGGCCTGGAATTCTTCGAGAGTGGCGTCATCGGCGAGTGCCTGTTCTTCGTCGGTGAAGGGGCGGCCGTCGAGGTGGCGGAAGGTGCGGGTGCCCCACGGCCGGTCGAAGTCCGTGTCGAACAGCAGGGCCATGACGTGGGGGCGGGGGAGGGGTGGGCATGGAGGCTTCCTTGTGCCTGGTCAGGAGGTGTACCGGGTGAAGGAGAGAGCGGGTTCGATCATGAGCTTGAGCAGCCGGTCGAACTCGGCTCGCTCGTCCTCCGCCATGAGGGCGTGGGCGTTGCCGAGGTCCTTCTCGTCGAGCTATTCCATGAACGGGGCGAGGAAAGCTGGATGGCTTCGGGTGCTTCCTCGTGCGTCTGGAGGTAATCCATTCAGCGCGAATGCTGGATCTTCAGCTCTTCGAGGTCGGCGCGCGTGGCCTGGAAGATTAGTGTGCGTTCCTCCTGGGTCAAGGAGCGGCCGTCTCGATGGGACCAGGAGCCGGTTTCGCGGAAGTGCTGGAAGTTCGCGTCGCAGAGCAGGGCGACGATCTCGGGGCGGGCTTCGGACGGGGGCATGCGGGATTCCTTCCGGGGGTTGGTCGGAAGGTCAATTGTTGGGAGAGTCGCCGGTTAGGATAACCGGCGATTCTGGGCTATCTTTCCGCCTCGTTTCGCGGGTCAGCGCTGCCTTCGGGTGTCGTTCGAGGTCCTGGCGTCGAGGTGTGCCGCACGTTGCTGCGAGGAGGCGGCAGCGCTGCCTCGTCCATGCGTGCTGCGGGAGTTCTGGGGATCGGCGGGGAGGTCGGCCATCCGTCGTAGCCGCCACACGAGCATGTCACTCATGCGCTCCGCCGTGTCCAAATCCCTCTGGGTGGCTGCCTGCACCAGCAGAGCGGTGGGGTTGTGGCCGGTGGTCCGGGCTTCGTCGAGGGTGGCTGCGAGGGCGGGCCATCCGCGTTCGGCGAGGACCTGGTCGGCCAGCTGGGGCAGGGCTTGGCGCAGGGTGGCGGCGTGATGGCGTTGCCAGGCAGGGGCCAGACGGCTGCCCCGCTGGTGGAGGAAGGCCATGGGGTGGGCGGCAGCGGCGGGATAGGCGGCGCGGAGGTGTGCGGCGGCCCGGTGGGCGGCTTCGGCCTGCTGGAAGTGCTGCTTCCTGGCGTGCCAGTGGGTGGCGGCGGTGATCAGGAAGAACAGCATGTCGATGACCATTGCGGTGGTGGCGCCGTCCTCGCCCCGGCCGAGGGCCGGGCCGCTGTGGACGAGGTCGCGGGCGGCTCGGCGCAAGGCGTGATCGTGACCGCGTGCGGCGCGGACGTGGGAGCGGGAGGCACGTTCGAAGGCGGCTGCTGCGGCTTGGAGTTCGTGGCGGGTGTGGGCGGCGGAGGTTTTGGCGAGGGCGTCGAGGACCTCCCCTGTGGCGGATATCTGTGCGGCGATGACGCCGTCGTCGCCGTGGTCGATGACGAGCAGGGCCTGCCAGGTGGCTGTGGCGGCGTGTCGGCGTGCGGACGCGGGCCCGGTCACCCACGGCTGGGAGGGCTCCGAGGAGAGGGCTTCCGCGGATGTGGTCCAGCGTTCACGGATTCCGGGGCAGCGAGAGGTCTGGGGCGAGCTTGGAACCGGAGTAGAAGACCGGCTCGCCCTTGCCGTTGCGGTCATCAGGGAGGGCGACGGTGTAGCCGAGGGTGTCGCCCGAGGGTGCGATGCGCCGCCGGACGAGCAGACCGGCCGAGGCGAGACGGTCGAAGAACTCCTCCTCACTGGCTGCGCCGGCCACCGAGCGGCGGACTTCCTCGCGCAGCTCCTCGCGTGGGGTGCGCTGTCGGCCGAGGCGGTCGGCTTTGTGGCGTTCGGAGCTGGTGGGCCGCGTGGCGGCGGTACCGTCCCCCGCCGCCACGCGGTGGAGGCCGTAGTCGACTTCGATCTGGCGGCATTCGGTCTGGGCGCGCTTGGCGGAGCGGTGGTGGTCGGGGCGGCGGCCGTCTTCACGGACGAGCGTGGCGATGAGGTGGATGTGGTCGTCGGCGTGGCGGACGGCTGCCCAGCGGCAGCCCGCGCCGTCGCCGGGGTCGATGCCCGTGGCGGCGATGACGCGGCGGGCGATGTCCGCCCATTCGGCGTCGGTGAGGGTGCGGTCGCCGGGGGCGGCACGGACGGAGGCGTGCCACACGTGGGTGGTGGGGCGGGCGTCTTCGTCGAGGAGGTGCAGGGGCTCGTCCAGGAGCTGGGCGAGGTCGACGATGGTGGTGCTCCGGTCGCGGCCGGGGTCGGGGGCGAAGCCGTCGAAGGAGGCGACGAGGTGGGGGTCGGTGTGTTCCTCGCGGCGGCCGGGGCCGTAGAGGTAGGCGAGCAGGCGGACGGTGTTGCGGCCCTGCTTGTGGATGCGGGGTATCAAGCGGCGGTGCCTTCGGAGTTCGGGTCGGTGAGGCGGGCGGTGACGTGGCGGACGGCGTCGACGGCGTGGCGGACGGCGGCGATGGTGTCCTCCAGGCCGTCGGGGTAGGTGCCGCTGTTGAGCGCGTTGGCGGCCTGGTTGAGGTTGTTGTTCGCGTGCCCGAGCTGGCGCCGGAGCGTGAAGAGGATGGTCAGGGTGTCCTGGCGGGTGGCGATGGCGGCTGCGGTGCGGTCGAGGTCGCGGGCAGCGGTGAGTCCGCTGTGGGCGAGGAAGCCGGCGATGCTCATGCCGACCGTTTCGGCGCCGGCGGCGATGGTCGCGTGCTCGGCGTCGCTGAGGCGGACGCTGTGCGCGCGGCGCTGCGTACGGGCGCGTACGCGGGACTTGCCACGGCGACGCGGCACCGGCTGCGGTCCGCCCTCGGCCGCAGCCCCACCCTCCCGCGCCCCCCGGCGCGGGAGGGTGCCCGCCACCCCCGGGGCGGGCACCGGTTCGGACGCACCCCCGACGGGGGAGTGTCCGAACCTCCAACTTGCTCCGCCCGGGGCAGCGCCGGTGGGCACCAACGGCTGGTTGGTGAGGGCCTCGGTGTGGCTGTCGTGCATCGGAGTGTTCCTTCGGAGCGAGTGCTGGAGGGGCGCCCGTGTGGGCCTGGGGTGACGGGGACGTCAGGCGATGGCCGCCAGATTCTTGGCGGTGGCCGCTTCGTCCAGGACGGTGTCGGCGGCCTTCTGGGCCCGGGCCCTGTCGACGGTGTAGCCCTGGGCACGGGCGGTGCGCTCCAGGTCGGTCCGGCGGACGGTGCCGGTCTCGTAGCGCATCTGGCGGGCGAGCTCCAGGAGGTACGCGTCAGGGGCGCTGGCCTTGCGCCCGCCAGGTTTTGGCGTCGCTTTCCTCGGCGGTGCGGCGGTGGGGGGAGGCGGCGCCGTGGCGGTCGTGGCGGGGGAAGCCGGTGCGGCGGGCGGCTTCGGCTCTGGCGTGGCGGTCGGCTGCACCAGGCGCCGCTTAGCGGGTATGGCGGTGGCGGCGGACTTGGCAGCGGGCGGTGGCGGTCCGCCACTGGGTGCCTTGGCGGTTGGCGGTTCGGCCGCCATCGCCTTGTTGGCGGCGAGGTGGCGGTTGATGACGAGGTAAAGGTGGACGGCGCCGGCGAGGGCGAGTGGGGCGATGGCGGACAGGGCGCCGACGGTGGCGTTGTTGAGGTGGAGGCGGGCCTGTTCGTTCAGGCGGATGGCGTGCAGGGCGTTGGCCCAGATGCTGGCGCCGGTCGCCAGGGTGACGAGCGTCCACACGTACAGGCGGGAGCGGAGAGGGGCGGTGCGCAGGATGAGCAGGGCGGTGACGCCCAGCGCGATGAAGCCGTCGATGACGAGGGGGAAGAGGTAGGTCAGCGGTCCACTGATGTGGGCGGCGACGGCCATTTGCCGCAGGGCGTCGTAGGAGAGGACGAAGCCGACGGCGGCGATCAGGGTGATCCCCATGAGGAGGGGACGGCCTCGCCGTTCGAAGGCGGGGTGTATCGGGGCAGGGGAGGGCAAGAGCAGGAATCTCCGGTGTGGTGCAAGGGGGCGGGATGGGCGCTGTCGGGGTCAGGCGACGGGCTTCTGACGGCGGCGGTCGTCGCCTTCGAGGGTGACGCGTTCGGTCATCTGGGCCAGGCGGGAGGCGACGCGGTCGCCGAGGGCTGCCCGCAGGGTGTCGGTGGTGAGGTTGCTGGTGATCAGGGTGGGGCGCAGGTGCTCGTACCGTTGGTTGATCAGCCGGTAGGTCAACTCCTCGGTCCACTCGCTGGTCTTCGCCGCGCCAAGGTCGTCCAGGAGCAGCAGCGGGCAGCGCATCAGGCTCTGCAGGTCGCGCTCGCTGTCGAACCCGGGGCGCGGGCGCAGCCGGGCGTAGGGGTCGGCGGTGGTGGCGGCTTCCCAGCGCAGGCGTACCCCGGCGGCCAGCAGGGTGCGGATGGCGCCGTACGCCTGGTGGGTCTTGCCGGTGCCGGTCGGTCCGACGATTCGCAGCGAGGGGCCCTCCGCGATGCCCGGTGCGCCGCCGGGGCCGGGGCGTCCGGCGCGGGTGATCTCGTCCGCCCAGGCGGTGACCTGGGGGTGGTCGGCGAGGGCGTGGCGGAAGCGGGCGGGGATGCGGGCTTCCGCCTGTTGCAGTGCGGTGACGGGTTCGGGCGTCGGCTCCTGGGCGGCGGCGTCGGGGGCGATACCGCGCTGGGCCAGGATGTCGCCGAGGCGGCCGGTGATCCGGGCGGGCTGCTGCGGGTCGCGAGTGAGGGCGGCGGTCAGAGGTCGCCTCCGTAGGCAGCGGCGGTGTTGGTGGGGTTGGTCCACGGCTGGTGGGCAGCGGCGGCGGGGGTGGCGTTCATGGCCTCGTGGACGAGACTGGGCAGGGTGCTGGGGTGCAGGGCCCTTGGCGCGGTGACGGTTGAGGCCGGCGCGGATGTGGTCCGGGGCGATGCCCTCGTTGAGGAGCTTCTTCACCTCCTGGCCGAGGTGGCTGAGCACGTCCTGCGGCGGGCGGTAAGCGCATCCGGCGGCGTACTCGCCGATCACGTCCTTCGTCGAGACCGAGTCGGGCACGGGGGGCGCCTGCGCCCCCAACGGGGTAGATCCTAGATCCCTGTTCCTAGGTCCTAGATCCGGACGGTGAGGGCTCACGGAGGGCTCGGTGAGCCCTCCCTGCGGCTGCGGTGAGTGCTCACGGAATTGCCTCTGACCTGCGGATTCGTTGTTCACGGAGGGCTCCGTGAGTCCTCGTTGACGACTTGCGGAAGTCTCCACGAGAGCTCCCTGCGCCTGCGGTGAGGGCTCACGCGGAATCCCGAGATCGTGGTGCGGGCACGGGGGCGTCCGGACACCGCTGGGCCGGTTGATCTTCTGGTGCTGGGCGAAGGTGACGATGTGCAGGTACCGCTTGCCGTCCCCGCCCTCGTACCGGCAGATCAGCCCGGCACCGTGGAGCTGGATCAAGTCGTCCTCGACCGCCTCCGGGCCGTGCTCGCGGCGCAGCGACCACAGCTGGCCGGCGATGACGGCGGCCTGGTCGCGAAACCGGCCCTGGTCGTCGGCCTGGGTGAGCAGCCCGAAGAAGGTCCGCTCGGCGGACAGCGACACCGCCGCGAGGGACTCGGACGAGAACGCCTCGGGCTTGATGGTGCGGATACGGGCGATGGCGATCGACCACCTTTCAGGGAGAGGGCTGGGGAATCCGGCGGTGCGGGGTGCATGGCCAACACAGCCACACCTGGGGCGCAGAAGTCCAGACTTTGCACTGGAATTCCGTACAGCCCGGCGGCATGCCGCGTCGGCGAGTCCCGCAACTGTAGGGCCGAATTCCCGGTCACCGAAATCGCTGCGGGAAATCGCCGGGTGATTTGCATCGCTCACGGCAGACAGGAATGCCCTTCCGGACCGGCCGGCGCGCAAGCTACAACACCACCCATGCCGCCACGCCCTCTCGTCATCGGACCCGCCGGACATGCCGCCGCCCACGCCATCGAACGCACCCGCACCGCCCGCGGCTACTCCCAGCGTCAGCTCGCCGCCCGGGTCACCGCACTGGGCCGGCCCATGACCTTCACCGCGCTCTCCCGCATCGAACGCACCGTCCGCCGCTGCGACATCGACGACCTCGTCGCCATCGCCACAGCCCTCGGAATCGCCCCGCAGACCCTCCTCGCCGGCCCCCTCATGCCCCCAGGGGCGGCCGGGGTGGGCGAAATATAGCCGACGATCCCCGGTTAGCGAAACCGGGGATTCTCCGGATGATTGGGGGTCCCGGAACGCTCGTCGTGCCGGTCCCTGCCAGAAGTCTGCCCACCTCCCCAGAGGATGCCTTGCTCGATTTTCCTGCGCGCCGATTTCATATTCCCCGCCGCGCACACGTAGCCCCGCTCGCTTCCTCTTCTGCTCCGCTCGGAGATCCCGGCCGTACGTAGAAGCCCTATTCGACGAACTCGCGGAATCGGCTGGGCTTGTTGCCTCCCGTCCCAGTTAGATCTCTCCATTCCCGTCGCTCTTTCTCACGCAAAGGAACCGCCTATGGCCCCGCGCCTGCTGTCCATACCCGCCGTCGCCGCCGCCCTGGACGTTGACCGCCGCACGGTCTACCGCTTCATCGCCGCCGGCGAGCTGCCCGTCGTCGACCTGCGCACAGGACCGGCTCGCTCTCGCGTTCGCGTCCCGGCCGCGAGCCTGGACGACTTCATCAACAGCCGGGCGGTTTCCGCGCCCGCGCGCCGCCGCTGACCAGGACCAAGTACCTCCGTACGCGAAACAGGAAGGACCGGAACCACGTACCTCCGGAAGCTGTAGTCCGGCAAATGGCAGGCAACCGTCCGCAACCGGGTTGGAGACCGGTTCAGCGAGTCGTTTCCCCTCAAGGCGCAGGCCCGCGCCTGGGGTACCGATATGGAGACGCAGTTCGCCCGCGGAAGCATGCGGGACCCCCGGGCGGGCGAGATGGCGTTTCACGAGTGGCACGCTCGCTGGTGGCAGGCCCGCGTCGTCGAGCTCCATACGCTGCGCGGGGACGCCTCCAGCATCAAGAACCACGTGCTGCCCCACTGGGCCGACTGGGAGATGCGGGCCATCACCCGTATGGACGTCCAGAGCTGGATCCGCGGATTGGTCGAGAAGGGGGTCGGTGCCTCGGCGATCAAGAGGGCGTACAACCGGCTGTCGTCCATCATGCGTGCGGCCGTCGACGACGATGTCATCGCGGTCAGCCCCTGCCGGAACATCGACCTGCCGCAGATCGCGATCAGGCCTCCGCAATGGTTCACCCTCGATCAGGCGCAGAGCATCGTCGACGAGCTCCCGGCCCCATGGCGCACCATGTGCCTGCTCGGCTTCTACACGGGTCTGCGCTGGGGCGAACTCACCGGCCTGCATCGCCATCGGATCGACCAGCGCCGTTCCCGCTTGTTCGTGGTGGAGGTCAACACCAAGAGCGGCATCAAGGAGTACCCCAAGAGTTCGAGGAGCCGCCGGGAGGTCCCGCTTCCGCTGCACGTCCTGGACGCGCTCGACCGGCACATCCACCCGCTCGACCGTGACGCCCTGGTCTTCACCACCGTCACCAAGGGCCGCGCTGGCCGTCGCCTCGACGACGGCAACTGGCGCCGCCAGACCTGGTGGCCTGCCATTGAGAATGCCCACTACTTCGGCACCGACGGGGAGCAGCTCCCCGTTCCGCACTATCCGCCCCACTCCATGCGCCACACCTGCGCTTCGTGGCTCGTCCAGAAGGGAGTCTCGCTCTACGAGGTCCAGCACCTCCTCGGCCACGAGAGCTTCCAGACCACCCAGCGCTACGCCCACCTGCAGCCGGACGCGCACAAGGCAGTGCTGGCAGCTTGGGAGCGTTTGGACGTCCCGCTGACCTTTGCAGCGTAGACAACTCGTCCTGTCCACTGGCGTGCGTCGGATGCGCGCGTCGCCCTACGTACAGGGCGAGCTGAAGGGCGGCCTACAGCTATGGACGAGCTTGTTTCTCCAGGTAGTCCATGACCACTTGGTGCGCCCGCCACCCGTCCGGGAACTTCGGTGGTACGTCGAGGTAGACCGGGCTGCTGCGGGGATGCCGGTCCAGGAGGTCGGTGATGCCGGCGCGGGCCACGACGATGCAGGCGAAGCGGTGGCGGGAGAGCAGGACGCACAGGCGACCCGTCTCCAGATGGAAGGCGGAGGCATCCTGACGGCCGGAGAGCGGGTGCCAGACCAGTGTGACGTCGAACTCGCGGCCCTGGAGACGGTTGGCGGTGTCCACGGTGATGTCCGTGAGACCCCGCTTCTCCAGTCGCGACCGTACCGAGTCCGCCTGGATCGTACGGGCGGCTCCGATCGCGATGCGGGACTCGATGAGCGGCTCTCCGTTCACCAGCGCCCCTCGCTCCAGCAACCGGGCCGCCGTTTCTGCCAGTGCTTCGGCCACCTCGGGGTCATCGTCGAGAGTGTGCCGAGCGGGAAGCTCCAGCAGACCCCAGCCCGACCCGGCCGCGCAGGCGAGGACGGCGTCCGACGGTGTTGCACGGTGAGGTGCGGTGCCATAGGTGAGGACGCGGTCAGCCGCCTTAGTACCGGAGATGAAGGAGTAGAAGGGATAGAACGCCTTCTGCACGAGAGGGGCTGCCATCTCCGGCAGCCGCCAGGAGACCGGGAGCTCGTGTCGCAGCAGGTCGGAGTTGTGCGCCAGCGCCACGTCGACGGCGTTGCGCAGCGGGTCCCAGGTCAGTCCCTGCCAGCGGTCGGTGTCCACTGTGGCGAAGGGATCCAGCTGCCCGGGATCGCCGACGAAGAGGACTTGTGAGTCCTTTTCGGAGAACAGCGGTGCCGTCGCCAGCAGCGCGTCCGACCGCATCTGGTAGGCCTCGTCCACGATGGCCCAGCGCCATGGAGCACATTTCTCAGGTTTGACGTACGACCATTTTTTGGCGGTGGAGACCACGACCGCCAGCTCGCGGAGGGCGTCTGCCTCATTACTGCCCCGTACATTCGCGTGTCGGCTCACGCGCTCGGGAAGACGGAAGCCGTTCGCGTGCAGGCGCCCGAGGGGAAGAGCAGGGTACTCCCGGGCGATGTTGTCGACCAGGTCGTCGACCTGTTCGTTGGTCTGCGCGACGATCATCACCTGATGGCCGGCCGATGTCAGGTGGCCGGTGGCGCGCTTGACCAGTGTGGACTTTCCCGCGCCCGGTGGAGAGTCGACCACGATGCCGCGTCCGGTGGCTGAGTCCAGGCCGGACAGCACGTCTGCGACCGCCCGGTCAGCGAGGGCGCCGGGTGACGTGCCGCTGTCGGGTTCCGGAGTGGCTGTCATTCCCAGACCTCTTCCGCGTCCTCGTCGGTGGGTTCGTACGGCTGTGGCGGACCGCCGTGGGTCCAGGGGGTGTCCTCCTCGGCCGGGAGCGAGGACGGCATGTTCTTGGGATCGATCGACGTGAAGGTGACCGTCTCGCCGAGGTCGGCCATGGTCCCCTCAGGCGCGGGCGGCTTGCGCTTGTTGCCGAAGCCACCGTTCAGCTGGATCAGCACGGCGGACCCGGCTCCGTCGGGGGCGACGTCTAGGACCTCGGCCTTCTGCCTCGGTCTTGCCGGGGACTTGACCGTCGTCCCCACCGCCATGGACACGGGAATTTCGCAGTGCACGGTGATCGTCGGGCGCCACAGAGGGGACCCGGGCCGCGCCCCGGGGATGGTGCGCTCTTCCTCCCGGGCCGTGACCACGCCCGTGAAAGCCTCGCCCGTCAGTTCGTACTCCGCCATCACCAGCGGATCGTCATACGCGCGCTCGGCGTCGTACCGCTCCTGGGCCTCCTCCATACGGGCGAGGCGGCGGGCTGCCCCCACCGCGTGATCGCGGCGGGCCTGTGGGCGCCCGTCGTCGTCCAGGTAGGTCGCGTACTCGCCGAACAGACGCCGGTCATATGCCCGCCGTTCGGCGACGTGGTCTCCTGCGGGAAGCTCGCGCAACAGGCGGACGCCGTGCCACATCAGCTGCCAGGTCGGCAGCATCTGGGCGTGCAGCTCGCGGTCGATGGTGCGAGCGGCAGCGTCCCGCGCCCGCTCTCCGGTTGCGCCGTCGTACTTCGTGATCAGTTCGTCGAGCGTGCGGTCGAAGACCGGATCGGTCGCCGGCCCGGCGGGCGGCCACGCCGCGGGGTCTTCGCGCTCCCGGGCGGTCTCGGCCCCGGTGCGTCCGGAGGGGGGATCGATCCAGCCGAGCAGGGATGCCAGGTTCGCGTTCTCGGTGGGGCTCTGCCCAGTGGCCCAGTGGGCGGAGAGGGTCCGCGTCATGGCCTGGAGCAGGGCGGAATCCGGGAACTCGGCCCGGTCGGCGAACCAGGTCAGCCACTTTCCGAGCAGGGGTACGGATGGGGAGACGGCATGCGGACCATCCGTCGCGCGCAGCCGGGTCAGACGGCCCAGCAGCCGGACGTACGTGATCCCCCCGGCGTTCGGGACGAGGAGCTGGGGTGCGCGCAGGGGTCGCTCCCGCTCCTCCTTGTCCTTGCCGCGCCCGACCGTGTACGGCTCTTTCGGCGCGGCGCGGCATTCCTCGAAGTAGGGCAGGAGGAGGTCCGCGAGGCTCTCGACGAAGCCGAAGCGCTCGGTTCGGTCGTGGGGGCGGCGAACCGTCAGAAGCGCCGGGTGGTCGGGATCCGTCCCGGCGAGAGCGGCGAGTGGCGCGCAGGCCTCGCCGGCGAGGGTGAGCGGGACGAGGACGAACGGGGTGTCGTCCACATGCTCGTGGCGCACGGTCGTCAGCCGCTCGGCGTATTCCGACGTGGATGCCCGCAGGGCGGCCACCGTGGCGATGACGCTCACGCGGTCGCACCTCCACGCAGACGACGGAGTCGTTCGGCGGCCCGCAGCCGGATGATGACCGCCTCCTCGGCGGGGCCCGGGGCGCTGGTGCCGTCGAGGTGGCGGAGGGCGGTCCGGGTGGAGTCGATGCCGGGAAGACTGTTGCGCACCACTCCACCCAGCCGGGCCGGGGAGGCGCAGTCAGTGGCCTCGTCCCGGCAGTAGCGGGACATCTCGCAGAACGAGAGGCAGTCGGGGGTGAAGCTGGCGTCCAGCTCCCGCATCGTGGCGTCGATCTCGGCCTTCGGCCGTTCGGTGTCGAGCGTCGCGTCGGGAGAGAGGGCGTGGGCCAGGTCTTCGGCCCGGCGCAGACGCGATAACTGGAACCGCAGGGCGTCGAGTTCCTGGCGGAGGTCGATCAGCTTTCCGTAGGGCCGGTTGGAGAAGTCCTTAGGGCAGATGAGAAGGAACCTGTGGGCGATCGCCTTGGGATCGAGGCCGAGTTCGATGAAGGTCTGCCGCAGGGCGAGGACGCTGACCGCGGCCTGTTTCGTGGTCTGGGCAACCGCCGAGGGGTTCGCCTGGCCGTCGATGGCCGGGAAGGAGCGGATCTCCACCACGTAGAACTGTCCGCCGGTGCGGTGGCTGAGGGCTTGCGGTATCACGTGGGCGGTCTGACCGGCGACCTCCAGGGTCAGGACGGGGCGGTCCAGGATCAGACGCTCGTCGGCGCCGGCCGCCAGGCGGTTCAGAAGCCGCCGACTCTCGCCCGCCCGCATCGCGAGCGAAGCGTCGCCGCCCACCTCGGTCAGATCGGCTACCGCGGCTTCTTCGACGGGGACGTCGAGTTGCTCCCGGAGCAGGCGGATAAGCTCCGCGTAGCCGCCCCATTTGACCAGGGCCTCGAAGCTCTGCTCGCGCCGGATCGCGAAGGGGGACTGGCCGAAACGCGGCTCATGGCCCAGGCGTTGGGCGAGCAACGCCTTGTCCACGCCCGCTGCGTCGAGTACGGCGCGGCGGGAGCAGGCCGGGTTGGCCGTGAGAGCGGTGATCTTGCGTGCCGTGTACTCCTGCGGGGGTCGCGGTCCGCGCAGGACGGCGAGCCTTCCCGGAGAGGGGGCAGAGGGGTGCTGCGGAGACATCTTCTCTTCTTACGCGGAATTCTGTGGCGGCACCGGAGGAATCCGGTAGTCGGTCAGATGGTGAAGCCGGCTGAACCACGCAGGGCATCGTGCAGGGGCGGGGCCCCGAAGAGCTGCTGTACTCCTGTGAGTTGGCCGCGTGCGCGGTCGGCGGTCGTGCGACGCAGGGAGTAATCCGCCTCCTGGTGCACTGCGGCCTCCGTGCGTGCTGCGGAGATCACGCGTTCGGGGTCGATTTCCTCGTCGCCGTACGCACCGGGGATGTTGAGCGCGAAACGGCGCAGCAGTTGGCGGGCCGCGCCGGAGGGTGCGTGTCCGGAGACGTCGAGTCGCAGGATCTGCTCGGCGGTGCCGATGGCGTGGACGAGGAAGTCGGCACGCGGGCTCAGCGGGCCGACGATGCGCTGCTCCAGGGGCCAGACGGATACGGCGAGGAGACCGCGGGCGGGTGTGAGCCGGTCGTGGGTGAGGGCGGCACAGATGTAGTAGGGGCGGGCGTAGCCCTGTGCGGTGAAGGACCTCTCCTCGTCGCGACGGAGCGAGGCGAGTTTCGTCGCGACCAGCGGCTCGGTGAAGAAGGCCTGGTATACGGATGAGATCAGCTTGGGCGACGCGGGAGCGCCGAGCAGGGTGAGTGCCTGGTGCACCTGCTCGCGGACCGGGACGGCGCCGTGGGTGGACTGCTTCCCGTGGGCCTGGAGCCGGAACGAGGATGCGGTCCCGGCGGTGGTGGCAGGTGCCGGGGACCCGGCGGGTGAGGAAGGAGCCGCGGCAGGTGGCGCGGCCCCCTCCGCCTCCTCGGCGTCGAGGGCTCGCTCCCACGCGGCCTCCGCCTCGCGCAGTTCGGCGCGGATGCGGGCGGTGGCCGCGTTGTCGCGGGCGCGTCGAGCCTCTCGCAGGAGGGCGCGCAGGCGCGACAGGCGTTCCTCGAGCTCCTCCAGCGATGCGGTCATGGGCGCACTGTATCGCCGATCCCTTTGATTTCCAAGGTTCTCCAAAGAGTTCCAAAGTTGTGCGCTACGCTCGGCTGCACGGCCTCGGGGTTCACGACGGTCGGCCTGACTCCGTGCTTCGGCCGGGAGGGGGAACGACATGACGTGCGACGTGCCGTGGCGTGTGCCGCAGTGGATGACGGGGGACGAGGGGCCGGTCCGGATCGGGCCGGGCACAGGAGGGGGAGCGGACGAGCCGCACGTCTGCCCGGCCCGCGACGCGGCGAAGGCCCGGCCAGGACTTCGGGCGCGGGTGCCGTCGCAGCTTCCCCGGGAAGAGCACGAGACCTTCACGCTCGGTCCCGTGTGCGCGGCACTGGACCGGATCGAGTTCGGCGGCGCCACGGTGGACGAGGCGCTCGGAGCCCTGTCCGGCCACCGGCCTGCTCTGCACGAGGGGCACCGGACCTACGTGGAGCACGCGGTGCGGCAGTACACGAGCCAGGGGCCGGACGCCTTCGTGCCCGTCCAGCCGTACTGGGCGGTGCGCAAGGACAATGGTCGGCGCTGGGAGCTCTACGCATGGTGGCGCCGCTACCAGTCGGCCGACGGCACGGTGCGCGAGTACCGGCGGCTGAGACACGGGGACGCCCGTGCGTCGAGCCGGGGTGAGATCGCGGTCGCCGCGTACACCGCGGCGTTCGGAGCCGACGCGGCGTGGCCGCGCCGCTGGAACCAGGAGTTCGTGATCCACGGCTCTCCCGGGCCCGTCGCGAGGGTCAGGATCATTGAGATCGGCCTGGGCGACGGATCGCGGACCGTTCAGTTCGACGGAACTGCGGAGGAGGCCAAGGCGTACTACGAGGCGCACGGCGGCCCCCACGTGAGGAATGTGGTCAGGGGCGGTCCGGAGCGCCCCGGGGCGGCCTGCTTCGACTGCAAGCAGTTCACCGGGTGTGAGGCGGTGCCCCGGTCTCCTGGGGTACTGGCACTGCCCTCCCGCCGGTTACCGCTGCGGAAGGTGTCCATCAGCGACCTCAGGTACCACGCCGCCTGCCCGGCGCAGTCCCTGCTGCGCTCCCTGCACCTGCCGAAAACCGGCGAGTACAGCGACGCGGCCAAGCTCGGCCAGGCCGTACACGGTTGGGTCGAGGCGCTCCACCGCCGCACCGGCCCGGTTCCCTGCACGCGCGACGACATGCCCCCGCAGGGGGAGAACTGGACCGCCGGTCGGTGGAGGGTTCCGGACGAGGAAGCGGAAACGGGCCGCGCCATGCTCCTGCAGCATGTGGACTCGTGCCCCTTCCAGTTCCCCGGGGCCATCGAGCGGGTCGAATGCGAACCGACCCAGGTGTTTCACGACACGGCGGCCCAGGCCCTGGTCGTGGCCAAACCCGACCTGCTCTACAGGGAGGACGGTTCCTGGGTGTGGCGGGAGCTCAAGACCACCCGCACCCCGGCTCGCCTCGGCAAGGATCCGCTGGACGCGTATCCGCAGCTCGCCCTGGCCGTCGTCCTGCTTGCCCAGGGGGAGTTGGGCGGCGACCCCTCCGGATCGAGGGTGGAGCTGGAGGTCCTCCGCCCCGATGGATCCGACCCCCACGTCATCGACCCGATGGACGCGGAGCGCCTGGCCAAGGCGCGGGCGGTGCTCCGGCGGTACGCCGGCCCCTGGCGCGAGGACCGTGCGTGGGAGGCACGGCCGGGCGGGCACTGCCGCCAGTGCCCGGTCTCCCGGTGGTGCCCGAGCGCCCAAGCCCCTGCCGACGCGGAGGAGAAGGCATGATCACCCAGACCCCACCGAACTCCGGGGCAGCCCGATCCGGCCTGGTCTCCCGACCGTCCGCGGGCTCGGACGAACCCCTGCTCCGGGAGATCGCCAGTGCGCTGGTTCGTCTGTCCCGGCAGCGCGGCGTGCCCCACCCGATCTATCCGGCCCAGGTCCAGAACGCCTACAACCGACTCGTCCTGCACTGCCTGCGACAGGGAGTCGAACCGCCGGGCAGCATTCCCGAGATGGTGCGCTGGGCCTGCGAACGACCGCTGACGTGCTGGCCGCTGGACCTGTCTCCCGAAGCCCGTGGGGCCGCCGGCACGCTCGTGGATCCCCAGACGAGACTGCCGCACCAGCTCTGCCTCGAGTGGGAGGTGGATGCGGCGGATCCCGCCGCAGAGATCTTCGAGAACCAGCGCATGCTGGAGGCACTCACCGTATGCCGGGCAGCGGGCGATCCTGCGGCGTACACCGCCTTCCGGTCCCTGCTGACCACCCGGCCCGTACTCACCGGCGCAGAGCTCGCCCTGCTCGGTGGGGACCCGGAGTGCGGACTCCTGCTCCACCACGTCATCAGACAGTGCTACGAACCCGTCCCTGCGACCTATCGACGCGACGGCGGATACCAGCAGTGCGGACGCTGCCGCTGCCTGATGGTGCCACTGCCCGGCGGAGGCCACCGCTGCGAGCTGGATCGCTGCCGCCGTGACGCCACCGCCGCCGTCCCGGTTCCGGTACGCCCCGACCGCAGCGGGCTCCACCAGCTCAGCCGCCCCCTGCGGATGTTCGTCACCAGTCCGGGCCTGGCAGAGAACGACATCGGGGCAACCCTCAAGAGACGCTTCGGCATCGACGCCGAGATGTGGCCCCAGTTCGACGCGTACGACTTGCGCGTCCCGCTGCCGGGTGGCCGGTACTGGGCCGTGGACGTCAAGGACCGGGTGAACCCGGTCCTGCTCGCCCGCACACTCACCCGCTTCCGGGCCGATCCGCCCTTCGACCGGGCCTTCCTGGTCGTGCCCCGCTATCGATTCCGCGAGAACGAGGCGTACGGACGACAGTTCCGCCGAAGCCTTCCAGAAGATCTGGCAGGGAGCATCACCCTGCTCGACGACCGGACCTTCCTGCGTCTCGTGGCCGAACAGATCGCGGACCGGACGGAAGCCGGATTCCCCCGCCCCCAAGGAGACCACCATGCGTGATCGCAGCGGCTGGCACCGTCGTTGCTCCCGCCAGCTCGCCGACGTGTGGCCGGACGACCTCGGTGCGTTCCGGGCCGCCGATCTCCTCGACGTCGAACTCGGCCTCTACCTGCTGCAGAGCGTGGCGCCCACGCGCGCCGCGCTCGACGTGTGGCCCCTGCTCGGCGGATACCCCCACAGCGAAGCGCTCGGGGACGTCCGCTCCGACGAACAGCGGCTGCGCATCCTGCGCGCCCGCCACCGCCTGTGGGTCCTCAGACGCGGACACGCTTGGTCTGAGGCGCTGGAGGCGTACCTACGCGTGCCGCAGCAGCTGCGCGGATACGACCTCGAAAGCGTCGACGCGGTCCCGCGTCGACGCGCACCCGCCCGGGCAGCGCGCCGTTTCGAGGTGTTCGAAGAGCTGCTCACCACAGGACCCGAGTTCGCGACCCGCCATGTTCCGCTCGCTGGATCGGGCGAGTACACCTTCCGGGCCCAGGACCGGCTCCACTCGGTCGAGATCACCGACGACCTGCTGTTCGGCGCCGTGCCCAGGTCGCACGCCCTCGACGCGGCGCCCGCCGGGCGCGGGGAACCCGTAGACGTGACCTGGGAAGAACTCGAGACGGCGGCCGCAGCGATGGACGCGAAGGAGGAGGCCCTCGGCGGCTCCCGAAGCGGATGGAGCGGTCGACTGAGCCGTGTCCGGTTACTCGTCCGGGACGAGGCCCTCGGCCGGTTCACCCGGGGCAAGCGCCTCAGGATCGACCAGCTGCTCCACATGGTTGGCATGGTCGGTGCGGGCAAGTCGACCCTCCGCGACATCCTCACCTACCACCTGGTCACCCGGACGTCACGCCGTGTCACCCTGGTGGTCGGCGACGTCGCCGAAACCCTTGCCGTCGTGGAGCTGTTCAAGCGGCTGGGAGTGGCGGCGGCCCCCATCCTCGGCCACTCCACGCGAGAGCGGAACATCGGACGCCTGCACCGCCGCACCGCGGTGGCGGGCGCCGACTCCATGCTGGGACACGACCACCCCGGCTTCGCGTACCTGAGCAGCGCCTGCCCCGTGGACGTCCTGCGCGGCATGGAGGCACGCAGGCCCCTCGGCATCAGGGAAGCCCCGTGCCTCGGGGTGTACCCCGCCGTGGACCAGGAAGAGACCCCCGACGATCCACTGGTCGAAGCGGAGAACCCGGCCGGCCGAAGGCCGCGCCCCAAGCCTCAACGAAGGCTGTGCCCGCTGTGGAACCGCTGCCCGAGACATCGCGGCGCCCGGGACCTCGTCGACGCCCGCGTCTGGGTTGCGACCCCCGCCGGGCTGGTGCACAGTTCCGTGCCCCAGCACCAGCACGACGAGCAGATCCGTTACCTGGAACTTGCCTGCCGACTCAGCGACGTGATCATCGTCGATGAGGCGGACCGCGTGCAGATGCAGCTCGACACCGTGTTCGCCCCGGCCAGCACCCTCGTCGGCACCTACCCGAACTCATGGTTCGACGAGGTCGCCGTCCACAAGTTCCAGCAGATGGCGCGAGACGGGCGACTCCAGCTGTCCGAACGCGACGTCGACGACTGGACGAACGCCGTCAACACCGTGAGTGCCGCCACCGACCGGCTCTATTCGCTCCTGGTAAAGGACGGGGAGCTGAGGCAGTGGATCAGCGTCGACTACTTCAGCGCGTTCACCCTGCACACCCTGCTGATCGACAGCTGGTTCCCCGGACGGGAAGCGGGCGACCAACCACCGCCCGCAGCGCGGCTGCTGGACGAGGCGCTGCTGCGCTTCCGGGACGACCCCCTGCACGAACACGAGAGCACGGGTGACGGCGACCAGGTGACCCCCCTGGTCAACACCTTCGTCCACCTGACCCTTGAACTGCTCCACGCCCCCCAGGGCGCCCGCACCCGGGAACGGCTCCGATCCACCCTCACTGCTGTCGTGGGCCACGACTCCGGAGCCCTGGACCGGATCGACGTACAGGCCCGACGCTTCGAGTTCACCCTGCTCCTCGCCGCGCTCCACAGCCGACTCGACTTCATGACCATCCTGTGGCCGCGCGTCGAGGCCGCACTCCACCTGGAGAACGCGTCGAACGTCCTCTCCCGCAGACCTCCGAAGGACTACGAGGCGGTCATCCCCGAATCACCGATGGGCAACGTCCTCGGCTTCCAGTTCCGCCTCACGGACTCGGAGCGCGACGGTGACCGCAGCGGTGAGCTGCGCTTCTTCCACTGCAACGGCGTGGGGCGCGAACTCCTCATGCGAATGGGCGACCTGTGCCGGGTGGACGGCCGACCCGCCCCCCACGTCCTGCTCATGTCCGCGACCAGCTGGGCCGGCACCTCCAGCCGGTACCACCTGCACGCCGACGTAGGAGCCGTGCTTCGCCCACGGGACGAGGAGGTCCAGGCGGTCCTCGGCACCGAGTTCCGCAAGGAGTTCCTCCACTGGCCGGGCGGCGAAGGACCGCGGCCCTTGCGGCTGTCGGGCTGCCCTCCGAAGGAGCGGCCCCAGGCGCTCGTCGAGATGCTCCGGCAGCTCGCGGTCCCTGACCGCAGCCTGCCCGGCGCATCGAGCATGCTCGACACCGAGCTGGACGAGATCCCCGACCAGGATCGACGCCGCATCCTGCTCCTCGTCGGCAGCTACGACGAGGCGCGGCGCGCGGCCGAGTACCTCAACGGAATCCCCGAGTGGAACGGCCGTGTCGTCCAGCTCGTCTCGGACGACGCGGACGCCGACACCGCCTGGGCCCGGATGCCGGAGGACCCCGCGGTGCACACCCTCACCCGAGGCGACGTGCATTCCTTCGCGAAGACCGGCGGCGAACTCCTGGTCGTTCCACTGCTCGCAGTGGAACGAGGGCACAACATCGTGCTGAGCACGGGCAAGGCGGCGATCGGCAGCGTCTACTTCCTCGCCCGGCCCCACCCGCGACCCGACGACATCGCCCTCGCCATCCAGTCGATCAACGACTGGGCGGTACGCCAGCTCCGCGACACCGGAAGGGTCTTCACACAGGCGACGCTCGCGGCTGCCACGCCGCACCAGGCCGCCATCGGGTTCCGCAGTCGCGCACGCCGCCAGTGGAACCGGTACCTCACCCGCCGAATGGCCTGGTCCAGCCTCCGGGACGACGAGAAGGTCGCCTTCACCTGGGACCAGCTGGTCGTGATGTGGCAGGTGATCGGCCGCCTCGTACGCGGTGGTGTGCCCGCCAGGGTGGCCTTCGTGGACGCCGCCTTCTCACCCCGCGAGGCGGGATTCGAGGCTGTCGACACCCCGGACACCAGCCTGCTGGCGAGCATGCGCGCCGTGCTGGCCCCCTACTTCGACGAGCCCGACGTCGTCGCTAAAGGTGCCGAAGCCCCGCCGGAACCCTCTCCGATCGACAAGTCACTCGTCCACGAACTGTACGAGCCGCTCTATCGCGCCCTCGTCGACATGGGCTGAGACCGCGGCCGCCCGTCCGCACCCCACACCTGTTCCCGCACCTCCCTCCGATCTGAGGAGACCCACCAGATGGCGTACCAGCACGTACGGACCGCCTCGTACATGCCTGACCCGGCGCAGGGGCCTTTCCCCGTCCTACGGCACACCCTCTCGCTGCCCGCTCACTGGGAGGAGCCGCTCGGCCGGCTGCGTGACCATGGCCGGCCGGAGGGCCGATGGCACGGTCCACACCGCATCCCCACCCGGGAGATCAACCAGCTGATCCGTACCACCGCCCCGGACGTCGTCACCGTAGCGTCCAACGCCACCTTCGGAACGGATTCCCCCTGGCTCTACTGCGCCGAGCCGTTTCCCGCCCCGGTGACGAACCTCTACGCCGCCACCTGGCTTAGGAACCTCCCCCGCGATCCCGATGCTCCGGACGCACGGCGTCTGCTCGCGGAGTGCTTCCGCGAGCTAGACACCGGAAGCCTGACCTGGCGCGCAGACACCATCGACCTGCTCGAACAGCAGCCTTCTCCCGGTGGCACCGCCAAGCCCACCCGTCTGGTGTACCGACTGCTCCCCGACGAACTGGCCGCACGCATCGCACGTCAGGGTGCCTACGAGCACGGAGGCCGGCAACTCACCTTCCACCAGGTCGCCGGCGCCGGCGGCGGGTACGACGCCGGGAGCAGCAGCGCGGAACTGATGTCGTGGCCGCCGATCGAATACCGGCCCACGGGTAGGAGCGGCGAGCGCAAGCCGTCGTACTACGCGGCCACCCTCCGCGTCGGCGTGCGCACCGTTCCGTTCTCACCGGTTCCTCGGATTCATCTCAGCGCGGGAATCCGCCGGTTCGTCACCGGAAAGGTCTGGATGCCCTTCCGCAAGGGTGTCTCGGTCTACCTACTGCCGGAGACCTCGCTCGTGCCGGACGCACCGGTGTCCCGGCGACTCTCGGTTGCCATGCTGCAGTGGCGCAACGGCACCACGGATTGGAGGCAGGGCGGCCCCAGCGGCATGCTCGCCGCCGTCGCCGCGCTCGACGGTCTCCCGTCGGTGGATCGACTGGTCAAGGAGGCCGACCACTGGATCGGGGACGGAAAGGACGGCATCAGGCTGGCGGTCGGTCACCAGGCCGCCATGGGCAGGCACCCCATCGGGACCGGACTGATGCCCAGCGAACGCCGCCGTCTCATCGAGTGGGCCGAGCAGGCGCTGGCCCCCGAGTTCGTCCCCGCCCCGAAGCTCCAGCGCAGCCGGTACGGTCGCCCGCCTGTCAGGCAGCTCACGAAGCGGCCCTCCATGCCCAAGAACGCCACCACCGAAGAGCTCGCCGCCCTCCTGGAGCGGACGGAACGGACCGCTGCGGACAACGCACGGGTGCGACGTGCGGCGCTCGCCGCGACGCTGGACGGCACCGACCTCGTCGGCTTCCTGGTCCACCAGACCGACGACCAGCGGGACCGGCTCGCCGCCACCGCCGAGAGTACGCTCGGACTCACGGAGTTTCGGCGTGAACAGGGGCCGGAGACATGGGTGTGGGAGGCCGAGGAGCTCACCGTGCGGCTCCACGCCCACCCGCTCGGTGAGCTGGGATCCCCTCTTGGAGCGGAGGACCGGCCGCCGCGCGCGGGACAGGAACACGACCAGGCCATCCGTGAGCGGCGCGGACGCGTCGCCGAGGCGATGACCCGTCTGAAGGCCCAGGTGCCCGGGGCGCGGATCGCCCTTGTCGAGCTGGAAGGAAGCGAAGCGTTCCAGGGTCCCGCGAGGCGCACCGACCCCAAGTACGCGATCCGGCTCGGGTACGCGGACG
The DNA here is from genome assembly GCF_043077165.1 of Streptomyces kanasensis. Lineage (NCBI taxonomy): Bacteria > Bacillati > Actinomycetota > Actinomycetes > Kitasatosporales > Streptomycetaceae > Streptomyces > Streptomyces kanasensis. The sequence continues at coordinate 208,189 of NZ_JBIBSF010000008.1, read as the reverse complement.
CAGGCTTGGTCACCCAGTTCATCCGCCCCCTGGACACCGCGATGGACAAGGCTGACGCCGAGAAGGACGCCGCCCTGCGGGCCGAAGCGGCCTGGGCGGACGGCCTCCGTCAGACCGGGATGCGCCTGGTGCCCCAGCACACTCTCGGCGATCGCATCCCTTCCGGACTGAACCAGGTGGCCTTCCATCTGGTCGAGCGCCGGGTCGACGGTCCCACGGGCAGGGCACAGTTCACCCCGATCGCCGTGCTGCTCCGGCCGGACGCACCGTGTGTTCTCGGACGGACCTCGGACGCCTCGGAGTGGATGCCCTACCCGGACCTGCTCCGGACCCTGACAGGACGAGTGCGGGGGAATGACCTGAGGACCTCGGCGCAGCAGTCGGCAGTCACGGCGGCCTTCATCAGGAGGACCCTGGCGAGCCTGCGCGGCACGCCGACCCTGGTCCTGGCCCACGCACAGGACGTGCGCAAGCGCTGGCCGTGGCTCACCAACGGTGGTCTCGAGGTGGATCGGATCGGCCTCGACGGGGGTCCCGCGCAGCGGATCGGTCTCTACGGCAAGCACCTCCGGGTCGTCAGGGTCGCTGACAGCGGCCGTGACGAGACGCCCCAGTGGTGGGCGGAACGGGAGGAGCGCGAGGAAGAGCTGGCCGGGCAACAGCGGGGCGGCTTCGGCATGGGACTGTGGGTGCCCGACGAGCCCGGAGCCCCCGGCCGCGTCTTCTACAGCACGGCGGACAAGGCGAGCACGCAGACGAAGTTGACGAACGACGACGCGAAGCTGACCCCTCACGTCAACCCCGCCGGCCGGAGCGCCCACCGGCCGACGGTGAACGCGTGGAACCCCGAGCTACTGGAGCTCACCCTGGCCTGCCTTCAGCCCGGCGACGACCCCGAGGCATGGGCCGCGTTCGTCCACCAACAGCGCATCTGCAAGGACGACTACCGGGACGTGCTCGGCCTGCCGCTCGCTCTTCACCTCGCACGGCTCGCGGACGAGTACGCGCTGCCGCACGACGAGGAGGAGGCGGTGGACCCGACGGCGGGGCCGATCGTAGGGACCGGCGTCGAAGACGGCCCAGGGCAGCTCGCATTCGACTTCGACACCGATGAGGACGACGAGGACCAGGCACATGGGAACGCGTGACACGAAGGCGGCTGCGCGGGCCGTCGGGTTCGCCGACCGCATCTTCGATCAGGAGGAAATGCGGGACGCGAACGCCGTACCGGAGCCGGAGGGCGGTGAAGCGACGGCCGCAGCCGTCGAGCACCTGGGCAAACGGTTCGCGACACTGCCCGGGATGGTTCGCCACGCCTTCGGCCGGACCCGGGACCACGCGGGCAACCTTTCGAGTGATCCACTGCAGGGCCTGTCCGAGATCGTGCAGAACTCGGAGGATCTCGGCGCCTCAGAAGTGCGCATCCTCACCAGGAAGCGAGACCTTCTCGTTGCCCATAACGGTGCCCCGGTGCGGTTGCCGGACGTAGTGGCCCTGGCCATGCCGTGGCTGTCCAGCAAGGCGGACGAAGCCGAATCCACAGGGCGGTTCGGCATCGGGCTGATGACGCTGCAGTCGCTTTCTCCCCATCTGGAAGTGCACAGTGGCCACTACCGGGTGCGCATCGGCGATCCCTATGTCTCCGTCGCCGAACCGCTCGTCGTACCGGACTGGTTCGCGGACGACGCCTGGACCGTGCTCCGCGTTCCCTTTGCACCCGGTGCGCTCGACGCGGAGAGCGTCGACGGGTGGCTCGCTGCCTGGACCTCCGGCGCGCTGCTCTTCCTCGACCACGTATCCGACGTCACGCACCTGGATACGCAGGGCGGCGTCCGGCACCGGCTCGCTCTATCCCGGGAGCCCGGACCCGGCTTCGAGGCCGAGGTCGGCGGTGGACCGGCAGAGGTAGGGACCCACCTCGCCCGTGCGGCCACTGGGACTCGATGGCTGGTGTGCCGTACCACTGTGCCCAGTCCCTCGGGCATCGACAGGGCGCACAAGGCTGCCGGACCCACCACGACTCTCGCCGTCGCCCTCCCGCTCGGACACGGCGGTCCCGGACGGATCCACGTCGGTCTGCCGGTTCAGGAGATCGGGCCGGCCCTCTGGACGAGTGCGCAGTTCGACCCGCTCGCCAGCCGGCAGGCGCTCGACGAAACCCCGTGGAACCGTGCGCTCGTTCCATTGGTGGCCGATCTGTGGACGGCAGCCGTTCTGCGGCAGTTCCGGCAGGATCCGGTGAACGCCTGGAGTGCTGTTCCCCTGCCGGATCACGTCCGTGACGGGCGCAATCCGGCTGCTGCGATGGAACAGCGGTTGCTCGACCACGCCCGGCGTCTGGTGTCCGCGAAGCTGCTCCTGGAGGTCCCGGGGGAGGGTCTCCTCGATCTCGAATCGCTTGCCGTGGAGGACGAAGAACTCGAAGGTGCCGTGACCGAGGAGGAGGTCGCCCGTCTGGCTGATGTGCCCGCCGCGCTGCCCGGAGCGATGCGAGACCCGGACGGCAGGTGGCGGGAGGTGTTGTCGGATTGGGAGGAGAACGGTGTCGGCGCACCGGCCCGGGTCGAGGTGTACGACACGCTGGACCTCCTTGGCGACGGGAGTCGATCACCACGAGCGACGGTCCGACTGGTCGCGCGAGTCATCAAAGCGGGTTGGAGCGGCCTCCTGTCGTCACGTGATTGGCTCGTGGACAGTTCCGGTACGCAGTACGGCATGCGCGGCTCTGTACCCGTGCTGTTCGCCGCCACTCCTCGTGGGCTGGGATTCGAACTGGGGCTCACCCGTGAGATCCACCCGGACTTTCTGGCCGACACCGACGACGCGCGGTCGGTCCGGGAATGGCTCGGCAAGCAAGGGGTACTGCTCAACGACGACGACCCGGCAGCGGTGATTCAGCGTCTCGCAGACTTCGGGGGTGCGCGAGGTGGAGCTGGGCTTGTCCTCACGGATGAGCAGCTCGTGGCGCTGCGGGACGGTTTCGCACACGTACCGGAGAGCCGCCGTGAGCTGTGGGGCAGGAAGGTCGGGCTGGCAGTGCGGCTCCAAGGCCACCGCTACACCACCGATGGAGCGCGGGAGGACGTGGAGATCGCACCCGCTCGGGCCTATCTTCCGTCCGGGCTGGACAGCGCCGAGCACGACGAGAGCTTCGCCTTCGCCGCCGGCTCGACTTCCGGCCCGGCGTGGCTGCGATCGCGTTACGCCAAGGTGTTGCAAGGCGGCAGCATCGGAGCCCTGAGATTTCTCCGGTTGCTTGGTGCCGAGACGGCTCCCCGGCCGCGCAGTCATCCTGGACAGCACTCGCGGTTCGAACGAGGCGCCAGAGGACTTCCCTCAGCCTTCGCCTCGGGTTCGAAGGCGCGCACGGAAGCGCTGGAGGCTCTTCGCGCGACCTACACCCTCAACGATTACGACTGCCCCGACCTGTATGCCGTGGCAACCGATATCGCGAAGGACGACGACTCTGCACGTCGCCGACGCAGGGCGGCCGCGCTTCTCCACGTACTCGGCCGCTCATGGAGTCGCTTCTCCGAACATGCCGAGGTCGGTGCGGCTTTCGACTACCACACATGGCACGACCGAGGGCGGACGGCCGCCCTATGGCTCTGGCAACTACGCGAGGTGGCTTGGCTGGACGATCGGAACGGCACTCCGTCCAGCCCCTTCCGGCTCCGTACCCGCACCGCGGGCACCGTGGCCGTCTACGGGGACGGGGACGCCCAATTCCTGCATCCGGACATCCAGGAGCAGGCACGGCGGCGTACTGAGGTACTCCGAGCCCTGGACGTCGTCGGAGACGCCCGTACCCGCGATCTCGTCGAGTGCCTGCGGCGGCTCCGTCGTGAGGAGAAGGACGGGGCTGAACGAAACGCCCCCGCCGCAATGATCGTCTACGAAGCCCTGGCCGAGCGTGCCACCGGAAGGGGGACTTCGGGCGGATCAGGAGAGATGCCGTTCAGTGAAGTCCTTCGTGCCTTCACCACAGGCGAAGGGCTGGTCCTCACGAACTCTGGCTGGCGGCGCCCGGGCGAGTGCCTCATCGGCGAGCCACTGTTCGGAGCGTCACGGGCCTTCGCTCCCGTGTTCACTGGTGGCGAGGCGTTCTGGGCGCGGCTCGGGGCGCGTCGGCCGACCGTCGACGACGCTGTGAAGGTGATCAGGGAGTTGGCGCAGAAGGACAGGAGGGAGCGACGGAACGTTCCGGAGGGAACCACTCAATCGGTAGTCCTGGAGACCCTGAAGATGCTCCGTCGCCCCTCTGCCGTCCGGTCGGAGGAGCTGACAGCCGGGCGGCTGGGAAGACTTCCCCTGGTCACGAGCAAGGGATGGCTTAGCAAGCGGCCTGTGTACGCGGTCGAGGACCCCATGGTCGCCGACGGCTTGGGCCGTGACCACGCCGTGTGGCGGCCGGGAGCAGAGCTGGAGCAGTTCCGTCCACTGGCCGGGGCCCTGCGCCTCACGTGGATCGGAGTGGAGCAACTCAGTGTGCACAGCTCCACTGTCGCTTCGCACGATCCGGACGCGACGGAACTGGTCCGCGCGGCTGTCACCCATCTGCGCGAGGACCTGCAACGCAACGCCCCGGAGGTGGCCCGCGGCCTGGACGGCTCCTGGGACGGACTCGCGACACTCACGGTGAGCGTGGCACCGGACCTGATCTGCCGGGTGGAACTGTCCGGTACTCCGGTGGAAGTATCCGTCGACGCCGGTGTCGACTGGGCTTCCAGCACCCTGTACGTCCGTGACCTGTCAGCGGTGAACCGGCCCTCTGCGGGCGGTGCTTCGATCGCCACCAAGTTCCCTGGACACCGCAGGGCGGCGGCCCTCGCCTGGACCGCCGCGTGTGACCGGGCGGAGCGGGGCCGCACTGCCGTGGACCTTAGCCTCGCGGAGGATCAGGTCCGCCGTGAACAGGAAGCCGCCGTCGCCGAACGCGATCGCCGGCTCATGGAGATGCGGGAAGAAGCGGACCGACGCGGCCGGACGAACGGACGGGAAAGGCGTCCGGTTGCGGGAGCCCCGTCGACGATCAGTGGCCGGGCGCCCGCACTACCCGCGATCCCGCACGGCCGGGGCCCCTCCGTCCCCGCCGTGCGGCCCCCCGCTTCGTTCCGCCGACTGGTGGATCCCGCCACCCTCCGTCTCGTCGTGGACCGGGGAAACCTCACGGCACCGCAATCCGGGGCCGGGCCCGCGACGGGCACCGCCCCGAAGAAGGGCCCGGTCGGCCTGCCCCAGCCCCGGTCCGGCTCGGCCGTCCCCCAGCAGCGCACCGCCGCACGTCCCTATACGGCCGTGGAGCAGGAGAAGGCGGCACTGGACCTCGTACGCCGGGCTCTGGCGTTGGACGAGACCGAGCTGCGTGACCTGAGGGCTCAGCACGGTTTGGGGGCGGACGCAGTGGACGAGCTGGCCCGGTTCTACGAACTCAAGACGTACGGCGGTGCCGAGCCGGACACGATCCAGCTCACCCCTGCGGAGTTCCAGCGGGCGATCGAAAGCGACGATTTCTTCCTTGTGGTCGTCTCCGGTTTGGAGGCCGGAGCCGCACCGGTCACCGTACGGATCATCCTGGAGCCGTTGAAGCACCTGCCCTACCGTCCGAGCAGCAACGTACTCGTCTCCGGCATCCGGGGCGCGCAGAGCCTTGTCTACCCGTTCGAGAGCACGGAGTAATCCTCGGCCGTGACTGCCATGAGAATGATGACAGCGACTCGAGAACGTGATTTCGGACCGCCCCTTAACGTGGGCGCCGAAGTGCCGCAGGGGTGGCGGCGGAGGGGACGTACCAGCATGCGCAGGGTTCCGCCGGAGATGTTCCGGTTCACCACGGGGGAGACGGCCGACTTGAACGGCGCCGTGCTCGAGGCTTTCGGGGTGGCCGGCGAGCACCTGGAGACTGCGCTCGGGCTCGACGGCGTACGGGAGCGGCTGCGTGCGGTGGGCTGGGTCTCGGACCTCGAGGACGAGGAACTGCACGAGACGCTGAAACGGCTGGTGAAGTGGGAACTCCTCGACGTGGTCCACAACCACGCCCAGAACTACCGCACGGCCGAGGAGTACGAGCGGCGCAACCTGCACTACTCGCTGACCCGCCGGGGCGAGGCCGCGCTCGCCGGGGTGCGACACGCCCTGGAGGTGCTGGCCTCCACGGGGGCGCTGCAGACCGCGGTGCTGGAGGCGATCGCCGACCGGCTCGACGAACTGACCCTTCTGTCAGGCGAACCTGCCGCGGCCGACCGACGGATCTTCAGCACCCTGCGGGAGCTGGAGGGTCATCTGGAGGGCCTGGTGGAGAACACCAAGGCCTTCAACGGCCAGTTGCAGAGGCTCCTTCGCGCCGAAGGAGTGGATCTGGACGTGTTCCGTGAGGTGAAGGCCGGCACCGTCGCGTATCTCCAGGAGTTCCTGGTCAATCTCGACCGGCGCGGCGAGACGGTGGCCGCCGCCGTAGCCCGCGTGGAGGAGCGGGGCATCGCGGTGCTGCGTGAGCGGGCCCTGCGCGGTGCCGAGCTGCCCCCGACCCCGGGAGAGGACCCGGCAGCCGGCTGGCTGGAGAGCCGGCGGGCGCGCTGGGCGGGGTTGAGGGCCTGGTTCCTGCCGGACGACGGGGCGCGCCCCCGGATCGAGCAGCTGCACGACATCGCCCGGCGCGCCATCGTCTCCCTCCTGCAGGTGCTGGAGCGGATCAACGAGTCCCGGCGCCGCCCCTCCAGCGCCGTACAGGACTTCCGGGAGCTCGCGCGCTGGTTCGCTGCGGCTCCCGACGAGGAGGACCTGCACCGGCTGTGGTCGGCCGCCTTCGGCCTCGGCCCGGCCCGCCATGCCCACCTCGCCCACCCGGACCCGGAGCTGATCCCCTCGTCCCACTCCTGGTCCGAGGCGCCGCCGGTACAGGTGTCGGCTCTGCTGAGGACCAGCGGACGGACCGAACGCTTCACTCGTACGGCCACGGTGCGGGACGTTGCGGCGGTCAGGGCGGAACGCGCCGAGCGGGCCCGGGCGGAGCGAGCGGAGCTGGCACGCGCCTGGCAGGCGCTGGAGACGGACGGCCCGGTACGGCTCTCCTCTTTCAGCACCCTCGACCCCGCGGCCTTCGACCGTCTCCTCGATCTGCTAGGCCGGGCGCTGGCCGCCCGGCCGGACGCGGGTGGCCGGCGACGGGCCACGACCGGCGACGGCCGGGTGGAGGTGGCGCTGTCGCCGCCCCCCGACGGGCGCACCGCCGTACTGCGTACCGTGCAGGGGACGATGGCAGGACCGGACTACGTCATCCACGTCACGGCCGTGGGCGGGGCGATCTCCTTCCCGGCAGTCCGCGCCGCCACGGGGCAGGAGGCCGCAGGATGAGCACCCTCGCCAACCAACTGGCCTCCGCCGAGCGGGAGGAGGTCGCCCGTGCCATCCGCCTCCTTCTGGCCCGCCCGCTGCTCACCGAGGCAGCCGACCCGACCGGTTTCGATCTGGTGCGCCGCCGCCGTGACCCGCTCGCTCGTTGGTTTGACTACACCTGCGGCTGGAATCTGGTCGTGGAGCCCCGCCGGGGCTACGCCCGCCTCACCAAGGTCCGCGTCAACCCCGACGGCTCCCGCCCCGCTCGCCGGGCGCGTTCCGGCCGGGCCCCGTTCGACCGCCGACGGTACGTCCTGCTGTGCGTGACCGCCGCGGAGCTGCTGTCGATGCCGATGACGACCATCGGCATGCTCGCCGACCGCGTCGTCCAGGCCATGGCGGCCGACCGCGCGCTGGCGGGGTTCGACCCGGTCCGCCGGCCGGAGCGCATGGCGTTCGTCGATGTCCTGAAGCTGCTGGAGTCGTACGACGTGCTGCGTGTGGTGGACGGCACGACCGAGACGTACGTCGACTCCGTGGAGGCGAAGGTCCTCTACCGCGTGGACAACACACTGCTCATGCGGCTGCCCGCCGCACCGGTCGGCGCCTCCCGGCTCGCCGTGCCTCCGGAGGAGGTGCCCGCGCGGTTCGAGGAACTCCTCGCCGACCTGGTCAGGGAGCGCCGCTACGGAGGCGCTTCTGCCGACGATACGCACGCCGAGACCGCCGCGACCACGGACGCCCAGCGCAACCTGCGGCTGCGCCATTCGGTGCTGCGCAGCCTCTTCGACGATCCCGTGCTCTACCGGACCGACCTCGCCGACGACGAGCTCGCTTATGTCACTTCCTTGACCGGCCGCCAGATTCTGCGCCGCTCTGTCGAACAGGCCGGTTTCCTCCTGGAGGAACGGGCGGAGGGCTTTCTACTCGTCGACCCGGACGCCATCGCCACCGACGTCCGCTTCCCCGACGACACCTCCACAGCCCGAGTCGCCGCGCTACTCCTCCTCTCACCGCTCTGCGCCACGCCCGCGGGCCTGCTGCCCGAGCAGCTGGTCGAGGCCGGAGCGGAGCTGCTGCGCCGCTTCCCGGGCTGGGCCAAGGCGTACCAGTCGGAGGAAGGCCCGGCCCGCCTTGTCGACGACGCCGTACGGATCCTGTTCGACGTCGGCCTGGCAGGCAGGGCCCGAGACCGTGTCGTCGCGCGACCGGCCGCGTACCGCTACCGCCTGACGGAGACCACCGGCCCATCTACGAAGAACGATCCGCTAGCCGTGACCGCCGTCGGCAGTGCCGGAGAAGGAGACAAGCAGTGAGCGTGACGGAACTCCCCCTCCAGCGACGGCCCGAGGAGACCATCGAGCCGTCGCCCGTTCACGAGGCGGACACCGGCCGCGGACGCTGGCAGCCCCATCGCGCGGGCATCCTCAACGTCTGGCGCTACTACGACGAGACCTTCACCTTCCACCAGGGTCGCCTGCTGCTGCGCGGTCAGAACGGCACCGGCAAGTCCAAGGCCCTGGAACTGCTGCTCCCTTTCCTCTTCGACGCCAGCCTCCGCCCCAACCGCCTCTCCACGTTCGGCGGTTCGGAGCGCACGATGCACTGGAACCTGCTCGGCCAGGGAGCGTCCGGCAAGACCCGTGTGGGGTACGTGTGGATGGAGTTCCGCCGCGTCGGAGACGACGGCACTGAGCACTGGTTCGGCTGCGGAGCCCGCCTGCACGCGAGCGTGCACACCAGTACGGCGCACGCCGACTACTTCACCACCACCGCCCGGATTGCCCATCCCGACGGGGTCCACCTCGTCAACGACACCGGACAGCCCCTGACCAAAGCGGCCCTCGCCGAAGCCCTGCGCGACCGCGGCGAGGTGCATCCGTCAGCCACCGACTACCGCACCACTGTGCGGCGCGAACTCTTCGCGGGCATGGGTGAGCAGCGGTACGAGTCCCTGCTCTCCGCCTTGCTCCAGCTCCGCCAGCCCAAGCTGTCCGAACGGCTCGACCCCTCCCTCCTGTCCACCCTGCTGTCCCGGGCACTGCCCCCGCTCGGAGAAGGAGAGATCACCGAGCTCGCCGAGGGCTTCGAGCGCCTGGACCGGCAGCGGGACCACCTCGACCGGCTCGACGCCGAGGTGACGGCCGCCGAGAACGTCGCCTCCCGGCAGCGCGCCTACGCCCGTCGGGTCCTGCGAGCCGGTGCGGCAGCGCTGATCTCTGCGACCACCGAGATGGACGACCTCACCCGGGACGCCCGCGTCAGCGCCGAGGAGTACGAGAAGGCGTGCGAGGAGCGCGCCTCCACCCTGGCCCTGCGAGAGGAGCTGGAACTACGGGCGCACGCCTTGGACGAGATCATCGAAGGGCTTCGGGAGAGCGACGCCTACCAGAAGGGGGAGGAGCTCGACCGGCTCCGCCGCGGCACCGAGGAACAGGTCGCGGCCGCCGCGAAGCTGCGTACCGCCGCCCTGTCCGCCGAGACCGAGGCGGAGGAGGACCGGAAGCACGCCGACGAGCTCGCGGGCCACGCCCGCTCGCGCGACGAGCACGCCCGCGCGACCGCGGACGAGGCACACCGCTCGGCCCGGGCCGCAGTCATGGAGTCCATTCACCACGAGGTGAAGACGATTCTGGACGCGGAAGGGGAGGCGAAGTCCCTCGGCTACGGGACGGCGAACACCCCGGTCAGGCCGGGGAGCAGGCGGTCCGATGCTCCTGGCACCGCCGCCCGTCGTCTGCTCCGGGGCGCGGTCACCGCCCGGCGGGAGCAGGTCGCCGACATCACCGACGCGATCGACGCCCACGACCGGGCGGTACGCGACCGGGGAACCGCCGAGGGCCTGCTGGACGAGGCCCGCACCCGGCTTGCGGAGGCGATCGCCCACCGCGACGCGTTCGCCACCGCCGGAAACAACGCCCTTGCCGCCCAGGCGGAACGGCTGCTCGCCTGGGCCCGGGACTGCACGGAGCTGCGCATCCCCGACCTCGATGAACTGGCCGCCAGAGCGGCCGTCGAGGCAGACGTGCGCGAGCTGGTCGAAACGGTCGCACGACCGCTGGACCAGGAGATCACCACTGAGCGGGCCGGAGTCCGCACCGCGCAACAGGGGTTGGAGCAGGAACGGGACCTGCTCGACGCGCGGAGGCGCAAGCTCAGCGGCGAGACCGATCTCCAGCCCGTCGCTCCACCCACCCGCACCACCGTCCGCACGGGTGCGGCGGGCGCGCCGCTGTGGCGGCTGATCGCCTTCCACGAGGACGTCCCGCTCCCCGTACAGGCCGCGGTGGAAGCGGCACTGGAGGCGTCAGGCCTCCTGGACGCATGGGTGAGCGCATCCGAAGGGCTCACCCTTCCCGGGCACGACACCCGTGTCGAGGTCGGCCTCGCCACGACCGCCCCCGGCTCCAGCCTGCTGGACGTGCTGAGGCCCGAGGAGGACATGCCCGTACCGGCCGGCACGGTGACCCGCATCCTCGCCGGAATCGCGTACGGCACCACCCTGCCCAGCGGGCACCCTGCGGCAGTCTCCTCCGACGGCGCCTGGCGCCTCGCGCCGGCCACGGGTTCCTGGAGCAAGCCGGAGCCCGCCCATATCGGAGCCCTCGCCCGGCAGCGGGCCAAGCAGCGTGAGATCGCCGAACTGACCGAGCTGATCGCCGACAAGGACGCCTCCCTGGCCACCCTCGCCGACCGGCTGCGGGAACTCGGTGCCCGCGCCGCCCGGCTGGCGGACGACCGCGCCGCCCGGCCCGACCACCGGGAAGTCGACGCCTGCCGACGAGACTGGGACCGGGCCGAGGAGAAGGTGGCCGCCCGGGACGACGCCGTGCGCGACGCGACCGAGCATCTGGCCGCACGCGAGGGTGACGTGGCCGGCGCGCTGCGCACGCTGAGCCGCAGGGCCGCCGAACACGGACTGCCCACGGACCGCGACCGGCTGCGCGAACTCGGCCGCGACGTGGAGAGGTTCCGCGACCTCGCCGAAGCCTGGACGGACGCCCACATCGACGCGATCGCGGCCGCTGAAAGGGCTAGGGAAACGGCCGCACGGGCGGACCGGTCACGCCTTCTCGCCGAGAAGCAGGCCGCAGACGCGGCCGCTGCGGAAGCGAAGGCGGCTGGTATGACGGCACGTCTGAAGGCGGTGGAGGAGACGGTCGGCGCGGACTACCGGCAGATCGTCGCGCGCGTTGCGGAGACCCGTGCCGAACGGGTCCGCTGCGGCAAGGAAGCCCGCCAGGCAGCCGAGCTCCTCCTGGGCCTGGAAGGCCGCATCGGAGAGCTGCGGGCCACCAGCGGCCAGGACGCCGACCGGCAGGAGAAGGCAGCCGAGGCCCGCGACGGCGCGGCGCAGCGGTTCCGGCACCTGTGCCTGGTGGGTCTGGCCGAGGACGCGGGCGTCGTACCCGAACTCGACGCCGTGGACGGCACCAAGGCCACTCTGGAGGCCGCGCGCGCCATGGCGGCACGGTGGCCCCAGGTCCCGCACGCCCCGCGCCACCTCGGCGACGCCGCCACCCGCCTCTCCGAAGCCGTCCACGAGGCCCGCCGCCACCTCGGCGTCCGCGCCGACCTGGAGCTCGAGCCCGACGACGACATCCAGCTCTTCACCGCCACCCTGGAGGGCGTCCGCGTCGGGGCGACCGGTCTGCTCGCCGCGCTCACGCAGGAGCGCGACCGCAGCCGCGACGACATCAGCACCGCCGAACGGCGCCTCTTCGACCAGATCCTCACCGGTGACATCCGCCGCCACCTCGCCGCCCGCATCCGTCGGGCCGGCCAACTCGTCGCGCACATGAACGGGCACCTGGAGCGGGTCCGTACCGCTTCCAACGTCGCCGTCCAGCTCGTCTGGGACGTCCGCCCGGACCTCCCCGACAGCACCCGCACCGCCCGCCAGCTGCTCCTGAAGGACCCCGGTCGGGTCACCGAGTCCGACCGGGAGGCCCTGCACGCCTTCTTCCGTGCCCGCATCGAGGAGGCCAAGGGCAGCGACACGGCCGCGAGCTGGGAGGAGCACCTCGGCGAGGTGCTCGACTACACCGCCTGGCACACCTTCACCGTCCGCCTCGACCGGGCGGACGGGAGCGGCTTGCAGCCCCTGACCAAGCGGCTGCACGGCGCGCTCTCCGGCGGGGAGAAAGCCATCGCACTGCACCTGCCCCCGTTCGCCGCCGTCGCCGCCCACTACGAGGACGTGCCCCTGGCCCCCCGCCCGATCCTCCTCGACGAGGTCTTCGTAGGCGTCGACACCGTCAACCGCGGACAGGTCTTCGCCCTGCTCACCGCACTCGACCTGGACCTCATGATCACCTCCGACCACGAGTGGGGAAACTACAGGGAACTGCCCGGCATCGCCGTCCACCAACTCCTGACCGACGGAGACGACGCCGTCACCAGCGCGCGCTTCGTCTGGAACGGCACCGGAATGGACGAAGGATGACCTTGCGAGACCACCCCGTGTCCGGCGGGACGACCTCTCGGGAGCATCTCGCCCCGGGCGACGCGACCCTTCGCCGCCCCGAACTCCATCCCGTCTGGCAGACGGTCCACGACCGTCTCTCCTCCGGCCGCCCCGTCACACGCGTACGCCTCGGACTGCTGGACGAGACCCAGCGCGAAGCCCTCGCAGACCTCCTCGGCCTGGACCGCCTGCCGGACGCCCGGCCCTCCGTCGCCCTGGCCCGCCTGGAGGAGGCCGTCACCGAGCTCTCCGGCCGCACCGTACGAGAAGTCGTCGCCGAACTCATCGGCCCACTCGGCGACAGAGCCGGTGAACGCCGCCGCCAGGAGGACGAACGCGCCGGTCTGTGGGCCTGGCTGGCTGGTCACGACACGGTACGGGCGCAGCCGGTGCTCGCCGACTGGGCTGCGTCCTGTCGAGCCGCGGGACTGGTCGGCGGATCGGCGGAACGTACCCGTACGCTCCTCACCGACACGCTCAAGGTGCTCGCCGAACTACCGGGCCAGGCCGAACCCCTGCCCGTCTTCGCCGCCCGAGTCCTGAACGGCCACGCCCACGCTCTCGACGACGGCGCACCCGTCTCCACCCTCGTCCTGCGTGCCCTGGCGACTCTGTACGACATTGCTCCACCGCAGTCCGCAGCGGAACGGCGCGCCCTGTGGTCCCGCGCTGGCGTCGCCGACGACGAGCTGTCCGCCACCGTCATCGCCGGCGGACTGCGCCCAGGCGGCGACGGCCTTCTCGCCCGTGTGGCCCGCCTGTGCACCGAGGCCGGCCAGGCCGCCAGCCTGACCCTCGCCCACGTCAGGAGCCCGGGCGAGCTCACCCTGCCCGCCACCCCTGCCCCGCTCGTCGTCCACGTAGTGGAGAACCCCAGTATCCTGGCCCTCGCCCTCCGCCGCTTCGGCTCCAACTGCCCACCGCTCGTCTGCACGTCCGGCTGGCCCAACAGCGCAGCCATCCAGCTCCTGCGCCTACTCGCGGACCAAGGCGCTGCTCTCCGTTACCACGGTGACTTCGATGGCGAAGGCATCCGCATTGCCGCATACGTCATGGAGAAAACAGGGGCGCACCCCTGGCGCATGACGGCGGCAGACTACAGATCCGCGATCGTCCGCAACGCGCACGGTCCTCGACCGGGGCGCATCACCGGAGCACCGTGGGATCCCGAGTTGGCCGAAGCCATGGCGGAGCACGACATCGCCGTGGTCGAGGAGCTGGTAGCGGATGCGCTGTTGGAAGATCTCGCTGCTGCGGCTCGCCAGGAGTACCCCGCTGGCTGTCCGTGACGCTCCAAGCGACCGAAGGGGCGCTCAGAGGAGCCGTATACCGGTGCTGACCTGCGACTATGTCGACTGCCATTCGCGTGACATCTTCCCGATGACGCACCATGTGGAGTGTGTGGCGATCCTGGAGCCTGCGGCAAAGAGTGTCTGACCTGCGGTTTTCGTCTGATGGTGAAGTGTCTTCACCTGATTCCAGGTAGCCATCGAGTGGAAGTGCGTGCTGATGGGTGTTTCTCCGCGACGGGGCCGGTGACCTGCTGATCTGTCGATCTGGTGCCGTGGGGCAGCGCAGGATGGCGCATATGTCGGCTGGTATCTGTCGCGTCGTCTCGACGCTCATTTGACGCTGAACCTGATGGTCGGGCAGGCAGCTGCTGTGCCGGGCCGTGGCCGTCGCGCCCGTCGCGACGGGCCCCGCCGCAGTGGACGCGACCGGCGGCGCCGTCGCGGCGGGGCCCGGGCCGGCCAGTGACGCCGGGGGTCCTTGGACACCCGGGGGTCGGCCAGGAGCCGCTTGATCACGTCGTGCCGGGTCACCGACCAGGCGGGTACTCCACCGGGAAGTTCCACGAGCGCGGCGGGGCCCCTGGGGCGGAGTCGACTTCACACGGGGCGGGCTTGGCCCACCGTGGTCATGCGCCGCAGACCGGCGTACTCCAGCGCCGCGTAGACGGTCACGATCAACCCGCCGATCAGCATGAAGACGGTGCCGAAGCCGGTGAGCGGCACCATGCCGCCGAAGGCCAGCACGATACTGGCGACGGCGGACAGCGCGTTCACCGCGATCACCGCCCACACGAGTCCGGGCGGGATCACCGGATACCCCGAGACGAGGGCGAGTGCCGCCGCCCCGCCGAGCTGATAGATCCCGAACCCGACGGAGAACGGCACCGGCATTCCGGTGGCGGAACCGAGCGGCCCGGCGGCCGCGATCAGCACGACCCCCATCACGGCGGTACTGACACTGTCGACGCGCAGCACCAGGCGCAGCAGTCGGGCCGTGTCGCGCGAGGGTGTCGCCGTGTCGGTCGTGGCCAGGGTGTGCGTCATCTCAGGACTCCTTCTCGCCGCCGGGGGGGTGATCCCACCGTGACACGCACCAGGTCGCGGACTCCATGACCTCTGAGGTCATGGCACTGCTCACGACGGCGGATACGGTGGAAGCATGGAGACGGAAGACCTGCCCCGCGTCGGGGTGTTACTGCGGGACTGGCGGCAGCGCAAGAAGCTCAGCCAGCTGGATCTCGCCCTGAAGGCGGAGACCTCGACCCGGCATCTGTCCTGTGTGGAGACCGGCCGCGCCCGGCCCAGCCGGGAGATGGTGCTCCGGCTCGCCGAACACCTCGACGTGCCCCTGCGCGACCGCAACGGCCTGCTGCTGGCCGCCGGCTACGCCCCCGCCTACCGGGAGAGCCCTCTAGGCAGCGACCGGATGGCCATGGTGCGTACGGCGCTGAAGACCATGCTGGCAGGCCACGACCCCTACCCGGCCGCTGCGATCGACCGGATCTGGGACGTCGTCGACTGCAATCGGGCCGTGTCCGTGCTGCTCAACATGGTTCCGCCGCACCTGACGGACTCGGGCGCGAACGTCATGCGGCTGATCCTGCACCCCGACGGCCTGGCATCCCGGTGCCTGAACTTCGCCGAGGTCCGCGCCCACGCCCTCGGCCGCCTCCTGCACCAGGTCAACGCCACCGGCCACCGCGATCTGCGCGAGCTGTACGACGAGGTCTCCGCCTATCCGGCCCCGCCGGGCCTCGACCTCGCGCCCGGCCCGGTGGACCCGATGGGCTTCGTGGTCCCGCTGAGGGTCCGCACGCCGTACGGGGACATGTCCTTCTTCAGCGTGATCGCGACCTTCGGCGCCCCCGCAGACGTGACACTCTCCGAGCTCGCGGTGGAGACGTTCTTCCCGATGGACGAGGCGACGGAAGCGCTTCTGCGTGACCTGGCCACGGCGGGCGGCACGAATCCGGACGCCTAGGATCTCCTGCCAACCCCGCCGCTCCACGAGGTTGGCACAGTGCCCTGCCTGCTACCGGAAATACCGCGGCGTGGGATTGGGGACGCCTCACGGTACGCCGTGGACGCACTGGGGCTTGGAACCTGCGGCAGGGACACAGGGTTGAATCAAGACGGTCATGCGACGCCGGCGTGATCATGACCAAGGCGGTGGGGCTGTGTTCGGGCTTGGGTCCCAATGGCCATGCTCGTACGGGAAAAGCTCGGCCAGCAGGTCCACTACCCCGCGGAGTCACCGAGGGACATGGCGCCGCCGGGTCGATGGACGCTGTTCCCTGGCCCGCGCCGCGCGGGTGGTGAAAGACCGCAAGTCGTATTCAACGGCCTTGCATCTTGCCTCGTCCTGGCCGTGAGCGCCAAGGCGGGACTCGATGCATGACTGACGTGAGCATCACCGCAGCCCAAGCGACGGGCACCGACTTCGGGGCGTGGCCCGGGAGCCCGCGGCCTCCGGCGCGCCCGGCGGTTCGGTGCCGTGGCTCGTGGATGCGCGGAGCCGGCGGGAGGGCGCTGCTGCCCTGGTCCTCATGTCCCGGACCGGAGGAGTGTCGGCTTCCCGCGGCCTTCCGCCATACCAGGGACGAGCGCTGCTACGTCACGGCGCACGTGGCGCTGCGGTGCTGGTCGGCAAGCACCTGAAAAGTCCCTGCCGAAGTGGTCCGGTGAGTCCGGGAGCGCAGTCCCACCTGCGGGACCGCGGCGTCGAGGGCGTTTCCAGCGAGTACGGGAACGCGGTCCCAGCTCCGGACGGTGACCGCCGCGCGGTCCCCGTACGCAGGTGTGTGACGCTCGTTTGACGCACAGGCGCTCGCAGCGCTCCCTCGAGCTGCCCGAATACCCTCGCTGACCTGGTGATTCGTTCCCCGCCCGTCATTGACACATCTTTCCGATGATCCACCACGTAGAGTGCGTGGCGATTCTGGAGCCGGCCGCGAAGAGCTCCTGACCTGCGGTTTTGTTGTTCGGGCGGGTGACTCGACCTGTTTCCCTCCGTGCAGCGGTTCGAGCGGGCGGATCGATCTTTGAGCGCTCTCTGACCTGCGAAATTCGCTTGCAACGGCGACGCCTCAAGTGGCTCTTGCGGGATTCTTGACGCTCGGATGACGCTCGAAATGGAAGTCTTAGGGCCTCCGCGGTAGCGATGCGCACGGCCGCCTGGTTCCACGCTCCGCGGAGCCGAGTGTGGCCCGACCGCGCACTTGATACCGGCCTGGTATCATCTCTGTATGGCGATGACACTTCGACTCCCCGACGACCTTGACGCGAAGCTCACCGAGCGGGCTCGTCGGGAGGGCCGCAGCAAGCAGGAACTTGCCATTGAGGCCATCCGTGACGCCCAGGACCGGGCCGAGCTGAAGGTCGATGACGTCCTGGCCGAGCTCATGGACAGCGATGCGGAGATCCTGGACTACCTGAAGTGACCGACCTGCGCTACATCCAGCTCGACGAAATCCTGGCCATCGCCCGTACGGTCAACGGTACGGAGCACAGTGTGCGTGACATGGGTCTTCTGGTGTCGGCGATCGAGCGACCCCGGACGAATGTGTTCGGAGCCGAGCTGTATCCCACGCTGCACGAGAAGGCTGCGGCGCTGCTGCACTCTGTCGCCCGCAACCATGCGCTGATCGACGGCAACAAGCGCACCGCCTGGCTCGCCATGCGTGTCTTCCTGCGGTTCAACGGCGTCAGCGCGAGTACCGTCCCGCCGCCCGTTTCCGTGGCCGGCCCGTTCGTCGAGGAAGTCGCGCAGGACAACGTCGATGTACCGGCGATCGCCAAGCGCCTCGCGACCTGGTTCCCCGTTTCCTGACGTTCGACGAGGCAAGGGCGCCTCATGTGGAGTGCGTGGCGGTTCTGGAGCTCGCACTCACTGCTTGTTCGAACTCGCCTGACCTGCGGTTGCAGGGTGTGGCGGGGTTCGTACGAATGATGTCGGCGACGTGCATTCGTCATTGTTGACGCTCGAATGACGTTCGCTTCGTGAGACTGAAGCAGGGCCGCGTTGCTCGGCCGGCGATGGGTGAGTGGGGCCGGCAGGTTGCCCTCGTTCGCGACGCGTCGGCGTGACTGTCGCCCACGAGGGACAGCCGACAGCCGACTTACGCAAAGGGCGCAAGCCGGTGATCGGTCATGACGTCGTCCGGCCCCATCGGTGACGACGGACCGCATGCCGGAGGAGTCTCATAGCCGCTCCCGGGCCGTCCGGTCGCGGACGCCCAGGACGTCACCCGCACGGACTCGGTGCGACTCGGTGCGCGGCACGTCCCGGGTGCTCCGATCCGCTTCAGCCGCCGATGGGCGGTACCCCCGAGGGAGCCGGGACCAGTCGGAACCCGCCGTCCTCGCGTAGCACGTGTCCGGCGGTCGGCGGCGGGAAGTGGCTACCAAGCAGGAGAGTCGACGTACCGGCCAGTGAGCCGAGCACCTGGTTCCGGGTCCTGGCCGCGAGTTCGGGAGCGACGTCGACACAGCTGCAGAGCTCCGGATGCGCCATCTGGACCGGGTGGTGGATGCTGTCACCGGTGACCAATGCGGTCTCGCCACGGCTGCTCAGTTCCACCGCTACCTGCCCCGGTGTGTGGCCGGGGGTGGGCAGCAGACGGATGCCCGGCGCGACGTCCGTGCCCTCGTCCGCGACATCGATGAGGTCGAACAGACCTGCTTCCCGGACGGGATGGACCGAGTCCCGGAACATCTGCCGACGCGCCTCCTCCATGTCGACACCGGCCCAGTAGTCCCACTCGGTGCGTGAGGTGAGATAGCGCGCGTTCGGGAAGGTGGGCACCCAGGCGTCGCCCTCGGCACGCGTGTTCCAGCCCACGTGATCGGCGTGGAGGTGGGTCAGGACCACGAGGTCAACGCTCTCCGGCGCGAAGCCCGCCGTCCGTAGCCGTGCTTCGTAGTCGCTGTTCAGGTTGTGCCAGGCGGGGTTGGCGCGCCGCTTCCCGTTTCCGATGCCGGTGTCCACCAGCACCCGCATGCCGTCCACCTCGACGGCGAAGCTGTGACTCGCCAGGCGTAGGACGCCTTGTTCGTCGGCGAACTCGGGGCTCAGCCAGGGAGTCCGGCTCACGAGGTCGGTGGTTGCCCCGGGCAGCAGCCACGGACCGGTCCGGGCGGGCAGGACCACTTCGTCGATGCGTCGTACGGTGTGGTTGCCCACCGTCCAGGAAGAGACGGGGGGAGTGATGGACTCGGTCGTTTGTGATGAGGTGAACACGGCGACTTGCCTTACCTGTTATGGGTCGCGAGGACGGAGATGTCTGGAGCGAGTGTGTCGGGTGAGGTGGATGAGTAGTTGTTCGTTGCCGGGCGGGAGCCGGAGCCGGAGCGGGAGCGGGAGCGGGTGTCCGGGGACGGTGCCCGGCGCCGACTGCGCAGCGACGCGGTCAGCGTCGCGACTGCGACGGTCGCCAGTACGGCCACGCAGCCGGCATAGGCCAGTGCTGCCGCACGCAGCCCGAAGCCGGCGGTGAGGGCGCCGGCGCCGATGGCGGGCAGACTCATCGCCAGGTAGCTGAGTGCGTAATAGGAGGCGAGCGTGCCGCCCTTCTCCCGGGCCGGGACCGAGTCGACGACCGCGCGCAGCGCACCCTGGGATACGGCTCCGAAGCCGAACCCGGCCAGCGCCGCCCCGGCGAAGAGAAGTACGGGGCCGGCGAGATGGAGGGCACCCAGGGGCAGGACGGCCGCCGGAATCACCGCGCAGCTCCCGAGAAGAGCGGAGACGTCGGCACGCATCCTGCGCGTGAAGTACTCCGTCGGGGCGGCGACGGCCGTCAGCGTGAAGAAGACCATGCCGCCGGCGTATTCGGGTCCGCCGGGGGAGACGAGCTGTGTGAAGCCCGGTCCCAGGGACGAGTAGAAGCCGCCGAGTGCCCAGACGGCGACGACACCGGCGCCGTTGAGCAGGAGAGCGTGGGCGGCCGCCGACGGCAGCGCCAGGTCGGGCCGCGTCGAGCGCAGTGCTCCGGGACGGCGGCGGACGGTCTCGGGCGTCGAGGCAAGGGCGATGGCCTGCGCGGCGAACACGGCGATCAGGGCCGCGTACACCGTGATCGTCGGAACGGGGGCGAAGCGCACCATGAGGGTGGCTGCCAGGACGCCGGCCGCCATGCCCGTCATTGGCGCGATGCTGTTGGCCAGAGCGGGGCGACCCGGCCGGGCGGGGTCCTCCAGGTCGAGGAGAGCCGCACCTGCTGCGCTGGTCGCCGCGCCAGTCGCGATGCCCTGCAGCACGCGGGCGCCGATCAGGGTGGTCAGGCCGCCGGCCGTCGCGAACAGTGCCATGGAGGCGACCTGGACCGCGAGCGCGCCCAGGAGCACGGGGCGGCGTCCGACATGGTCGGAAAGGGCTCCGGTCGTCAGCAGTGCCATCAGGAGCGCCAAGGCGTAGGCGCTGAAGACCACGGTGATGTCGAGGGACGACAACTGCCATTGAGCCTGGTAGTGGGGGTACAGCGGGGTCGGCGCGCTGGATGCGGCGAGCAGCGCG
Source organism: Streptomyces kanasensis (assembly GCF_043077165.1). Lineage (NCBI taxonomy): Bacteria > Bacillati > Actinomycetota > Actinomycetes > Kitasatosporales > Streptomycetaceae > Streptomyces > Streptomyces kanasensis. The sequence goes on along the minus strand of NZ_JBIBSF010000008.1, from coordinate 187,581 downwards.
ATCAGGATCGAGGCGTGCAAGGCGAACGGCGGGCGTCCGGATGGGGAGGTGCGGGGAGGCGCGAGGCCCGCAGGGACGCTCTGCATGAGAGTCCTTCCAGTGCTAAAAGCGATTCGTTTGCGTTAAGCCACCGTAGGTCCTACGATCGACTAAAGCAAACGATTCGCTTTTACGGTGGTCGGAGGTCCTGTACCAGCCCCGGCCCGTCGCGCCGTACAGATCCGGAAGGAAGCCATGACCAGCGAACTCACCCCCCAAGAGGCAGCCCGAGGGGCGCTGCGGGCGGGGCTCCCCCTCGGGGACGGCCGACACGAAGGAGTGGCCATGACGGCCAACTACATCCACTCCGTGATCAGCGCGTTGCGCGAGCTCGATTTCGGCGAGACCCCTCCCGCGTCCTCCTACCGAGCCGGACAGGGGAACGCCGATGCAACCGTTTGAGCTGTCGCTGACCGAAGCCTCCCGTGCGGTGCGCGCGCGGGAGCTGTCCCCCGTCGAACTCACCGAATCGGTGCTCGCCCGTATTGCCGCCGTCGAAGGACGGCTGGGCGCCTACGTCACCGTCGCCGCCGACGCGGCCCTGGCCGCAGCGGTCCGCGCCGAACGGGAGATCTCCGGAAGCGGACCGCGCGGGCCGCTGCACGGGATCCCCATGGCGCTCAAGGATCTGATCGACGCGGAGGGGATACCCACCACGGCGAGCTCGCACGTCCGGGCAGGGCACGTGGCGGAACGCGACAGCCGGGTGGCCGAACGGCTCGGCGCCGCCGGGGCCGTGCTCCTGGGCAAGACGCACACGCACGAGTTCGCCTACGGCCTGACCACTCCGCAGACGAACAACGCCTGGGACCGCAGCCGGGTTGCGGGCGGGTCGAGCGGCGGCTCGGCGGTAGCTGTCGCCGCCGGCGGGGCGACGTTCGCCATGGGCACGGACACGGGCGGTTCCATCCGGGTCCCCGCTGCCCTGAACGGCGTGGTGGGCCTCAAGCCGACCTACGGCCTGGTCCCACGCACAGGCGTGACCTCGCTGTCCTGGTCCCTGGACCACGTGGGCCCTCTCACCCGCACCGTCCGGGACGTCGCGCTGGTGCTTTCGGCGACCGCCGGCCACGACCCGCGCGACCCGGCGAGCGTGTCCGGCCCGATGCTGGACCGCTTCCCGGGAGGCGACCTGCGGGGACTGAAGGTCGGCGTACCGCGGAACCACTACTTCGACCGGGTCGCGCCCGAGGTCGAGGAGTCCGTACGCGGCGCGATCGAGCGGCTGGCGGAGCTGGGGGCGGAGCTCGTCGACGTCGAGATCCCGATGGCGCGTTACGTCCAGGCCGTTCAGTGGGGGCTGATGGTTCCCGAGGCCACCGCCTACCACGAGCGGTCGCTGCGGGCCACCCCCGACCTGTACGCGGCGGACGTTCGCCTCCTGCTGGAGGCCGGCGAACTCACCTCTGCGGGCGACTACCTCCGCGCCCAGCGGGCCCGCACCATGATGCGAGACGCCTGGGCCCGCATGTTCGACGGAATCGACGTCCTCGCCGCGCCGACGGTGCCGATGACCGCCGCCGAGGCGGGGCAGGAAGCCGTCGAGTGGGCCGATGGCACGACCGAGGCCGTGTCGGACAGCTACGTCCGCCTCTGTGCCCCAGCCAACATCACCGGCGTCCCGGCCCTCACCCTGCCGGTCGGTCACGACCGCGCCGGACTGCCGATCGGTATGCAGCTGATGGCGCGCCCCTTCCACGACGCGACGGTGCTCCGTGTGGGCCGGGTCTACGAGGAGTCGGTGGCCGGCGCGGGGCGGCTTGCTCCCCTCGCTGCCTGAGGGAAGGCGGTCGTTCCACCCGGCATGCGGTCGCGTCGCTGCAGGGGCGTCCGCCGTGCTCTGGCCGCCCGGACACGTAGCCCCGCGGGTCGCCGACGCCGGCCACCGCCTAGAAGCAACAAAATCGCATTAAGGTGGAACGCATGAGTCCCAAGCCCATGGTCCGCCCCGGCGGGCGCAGCGCACGCGTACAGGAGTCCGTCCATGCGGCGGTACGTGAACTCGTAGGAGAGGTGGGCCGCGACGCGCTGACGGTCCCGATGGTGGCCACTCGGGCGGGCGTCACCCCCTCCACGATCTACCGTCGTTGGGGCGACCTGCAGGAACTCCTGTCAGACGTGGCCGTCGAACGACTGCGCCCGGAAACGGATCCGGCCGATCTCGGAAGCCTGCGGGCCGATCTCGACGCGTGGGCGGAACAGTTCGTCGACGAGATGGCCTCGCCGCCCGGGCGCGCCTACATCCGGGACGCCCTGCTCGGCGACCCCGACGGAACCAATGCCGGTCAGTGTTCGGCGTATGCCGCAGAGCAGATCGACGTCGTGTTGGCCCGTGCGGTGCAGCGGGGGGAGCCGGTGCCCGAGACGGAATTGCTGATCGACCGTGTCGTGGCGCCGATCATGTACCGCATCCTCTTCCGCCCTGGCCGACTGGACGCCGCATACGCGCGCGAGCTCGTGACGAACGCCGTGCACGCCCAGCAGACCGAGGCCGGTGCTCGCCCCACCCAGGCCGCCGCCCCTCGGCGCTCGAGGAAGAAACCCGACAACTGACCACTTCGCTCATCGGGCGGTCTGGCCACCGGACCGTGGAGGCCAAGCGGCTGGCTGTACCGGCAGGGGTCGTGAATTCCCCAGCACTGACCGCCCAGGACGTGGTTCTTGGGCGTGACGCCCGTTTGACGCTCCGTGCGCACGAAGGGCCCTTCGGTGGAGCGGAAAACGGCTCCTGAGCTGGTGTTATGCGAGATCCATCCTGCTAGGACATCTTTCCGATGACCCATCATGTCGAGTGCGTCGCGATCCTGGCGCCGGTGAAGTAGGACGCCTGAGTTGTGTTTTGTGGTCGCGCTTCATGCGCGGTGTGGGTGTCACGGGTGACGTCTCGACGCTGAGATGACTCTGGTCGGTCAGCGTGACCCTCGCAGCGGTGCATCGTCACGAACTGATCAAGGCCCCATGCAAGCTGTACACCATCCGGCAGGCTGGCCCGATGCGCATCAAAACCACCCCGCTCATCGCGGGTGCTGCCCTCATGCTCACGCTCACCGCCTGCGAAGGGGGCAGCCAGGTCGGCTCGGACAAGCCGACCGCCCGGCCCACCGAGCCGACCGCAGCCGCCACCACCAAGGCCCCCGAGCCTGACGCCGAAGTGGGCGCTCTGCCGGACATGACCGGCAAGGGCCTCCAGTCCGCGCAGGATCAGGCGCAGGCCGCCGGTTTCTACAATCTGCACTCCCACGACGCCCTCGGGCGTGGCCGCGTGCAGACCCTCGACCGGAACTGGAAGGTGTGCGGGCAGAGTCCGGCTCCGGGTGAGCATCCCGCCGACGTCAAGATCGACTTCGCGTCGGTCAAGCTCGCGGAGGACTGCCCCGACAAGGACCAGGGCGCGAGCCGGCCGGAGACCGTGACTACCATGCCCGACTTCACCGGGAAGTCCGTCAAGGTCGCCCGCCAGGCCCTCGACGCATCCACGAGTCTCACGGTGACCGATGCGTCTCCCGCGGGCCGGATGGTCCTCATGGAGTCCAACTGGCAGGTGTGCACCCAGGTACCGACTGCCGGCACCAGGCTCGACGGCCGGCCTGTCACGTTGACAGCAGTGAAGTTCGGCGAGACCTGCTGAACGCCACCCCCGTGCTCGCTGCACATCCCCGCTGCCGAGCGAGTAGCCGCGACGGCGGTGCGAGATCGCCATCCGTCGTTTACCGGAGGTACGGCTCGGGACTTGGTTCGGGACCCCTGCGTGACCAGGGGCTCTGAGGGAAACGTGGTCCCTCCGGGGTGTGGTCCGCCGGTCACGGACCGCGCGTTGGATGCCTCCCCGGATGATCACCTCCAGATCGCCATTGCGCGGACCAAGCGGTGGAGTCGACGGCGAGCGAGAGAGCCGGCTGGGGCGCCTGCGCCGCCTCGGCTGCCCCCAGGACGGCTGGGTGAGTCACCGGGTAGTCTCAAGCACGTCGTCTACGCGGCCCGACGGGCTTCCGCTCCGCCTCGGTGGAGTTTCGAAGGACATGCCCCCACCCGCACGAGTCTCTTCGTGCTGCCCGGGGGAAGTCCTTCGCCGGCTCGCTTGGCGCGCCGGGCGGCAGGGGGCGTGGTCGGGGTGGGGTGTGGCGGTCAGTTCCGTCGCGACGGCGCGGTCGTCGTCACCCGGTTCGCCACTGGTGGTCGGGCAGGAAGCGCACGTCGTAGCGCTCGGGGACGACGTCGAACTTGTGGGGGGCCGGGACCACGGGCCGCTGTGGCAGGCCGAGTTGCTCGGCGGGCGCGCCGAAGGTTTCGAAGAACCGCTCGAAGGTGCCTCCCGGGCCGGCGGCGACGCCGACCACCTGACTGTGGTGGCGCTCCATGCGGTAGGCGTGCCGGCAGTTCTTGGGTACGAAGCCGAAGTCGCCCGGGGTGAGCAGCTTTTCCTGCTGGTCGCCTTCGGTGTCCTCGACGAACAGCCGGACGGCGCCCTGGGTGATGTAGAAGACCTCGTGGGTGTCCGTGTGCAGATGGGCCGGGATGACGTCCCCTTTGGGGCCTTCGACGGTGAAGAAGTTGAAGGTGTTCTCCGTCTGCTCGCCGCCCGCGTAGATGGTGATCAGGTCGCCGAAGAGATGGGCGCGGTCGCCCTCGCCCTTCTCGATGAAATACGGCTTGCCGGGCTCCGGGGGAATGCGCGACGCCTGCCGGTAGCGGGTCGCGTACTCGATGGTCATGTGTCGTCTCCGTGGATCGACCTTCGCCAGGAACGTCAGGCAGCCTGACATGAGAGCCTGTTCGGAAGCAAGCGCCCGGGTGCGAGCCCGGCCCGGTCGTGAGGAACAGATGCAGTCCACCCGCCGCAACCTCCCCCAGTTGCTCGGCGACGCCCGACGCTGGTTCGAAGAAGGGCTGTTGGCCGCCATGCAGGCGGCCGGAGCCACGCCGGTGTCCCCGACGCAGGCTCAGCTCTTCGCCGTGCTGGACGACCAGGGCACCACCGTGTCCGAGCTGGCCCGGCGCATGAGCGTCACCCGGCAGACCGCGCACCAGGCCGTGCACAACCTCCTCGCCGCCGGACTGGTCGAGCAGGTGCAGGACCCGGCCTCCGCCCGGCAGCGGTTGATCCGGCGCACCGAGCTGGGTGTGCGGGCGCACCGGCAGGCCGGCATCGTCCTTGAGCGGCTGGAAGAGCAGCTCGCCGAGCGCATCGGCCGCGAGGCGGTCGACGCCCTGCGGGCGGCGCTGGAGGCCCCGTGGGGCCGACCGCCCTCGCCGAGCTCACGGTGAGACCGCTCGCTGCCGGAGAAGAGGGGGCGAGGGTGGCTTCCCCGTGGGGGTGCTCGCGGGGATCGAGTCCGGCGGTAGTGGCAGGGGGGTCGGTAGGAGTTCCGTCGGCGGGGTGTTGAGCTGCGGCGCAACAGGGAGTGGCACGGCGTGCGGTAGTGGGTGCTTTCGTCGAGGCCGTCATGCGCCCCTGGTGGCGCCGGCCGTCCTGCGCACTTCATGTGCGCTTTCTCGCTGGCGTCTGGCCTGCGGCCTGGCCTCGTAGGGCGTCCGGCCGTCCGGGGCTCCGTTCGGTCCGTTGCCTGTGTGCGGCGGGCCGCGTGGGCGGCGCGGTCGGGCGGGGGTCGCGCGACCGCGCCGTGCCGGGTTCTCCTCGTGGGTTTTCGGCTCGATATCTGTGTTCGTGAAGGAAGAGTTTCACGGTTCGAGCGGTCAGGGTTTTTGTCGCGACGCGCGAAGGGGAATCGGGCAGCGCGCGCGGGCCCTTCAGACGTGCTACTGTCGATATCAGTTGCAGTTGTGGTTCCCAAGCTTCAAGTGCCCCCTCTCGGTTCCTTCGGGTGGGAGCACTTTTGTATTTCCGGTCATTTCCGGGCGGGGTAATCATCGCGGCGACACGGGGTCCGCGCAGTGTGGATTCCGGTGTACTGCCCCAAAGGAGATATGACATGGCTACTGGCACCGTGAAGTGGTTCAACGCTGAAAAGGGCTTCGGCTTCATCGAGCAGGACGGCGGCGGCCCCGACGTGTTCGCCCACTACTCGAACATCGCCGCTCAGGGCTTCCGTGAGCTCCTCGAGGGCCAGAAGGTGAAGTTCGACATCGCGCAGGGCCAGAAGGGCCCGACGGCCGAGAACATCGTTCCGGCCTGACGCTGATACGCACTCCGTAGTCGGGGCCCGCATCCTTCCGGATGCGGGCCCCGGTTGCATGTCCGCCCCGCAGTGGTTCGACCTGCGGGGTGACGCGGAGGGGTGCGCGGCCCCGGCTTGAGGTGGCTGCTCCTCCGGAGGCGGTGAGGTGGAGAATGCCGCCCTGAAGGGCTGCACCGCCCGTTGATGTTCGGATTTCACGCTTCCGTCGCGTTGTCCGCTCCGCGCCTGGCCCTGCGCCCGCGCAATTTCGCCGGCGAAACATTTCTTCTTCCGCCTTGGCCGTAGGTGTCGTTTTTCCCTGCCGCTCGTCGCCGTGCATCGCTACGCCCAGCCGGTGCATGCCCGGCCGTCCGGCCCCCCCCCGGCCCCGGTGTCCGGCCGTCCCCTGCCCCGTCGCGGTGCCTCGATCGCGCGGCTTGCCGCTTGCCGCCCGCCGCTCGGGTCGCCGTGCCGGCCCGAAGGGCTTGCCTGCGCGGCCGGTGGTCGGTGACCACGGGCCACCTGACCGCGAGCCCGCGGCACGCCCTCGGGGCCGTGCGGGCCGTGGTCGGGGGTGCTCCGGGTGCCGGAGTCGGGCGTCCGGTCTGCCCCGGCCCGCCCCCGTAGGCCGGCGGCGCAGGTTAGCTCCTCTTCGAGCGGTCAAAAATCTATGCCCGCCGGAGTAGACATTGCATGGTGCTGTGGCTATGGTTTCTCTTGTAGCCGAGATCGAGCAAGGCCCGGCAGAGACGAACTGCCGGGCAGAGGTACAAGCAGTTCGCAGCACGGTGCGGTGGTGGAGTTCCGGAGCCAGGGTTGTCGTAGGACGGTGACGGAGCTGACGACCGGACCGGGTGGCCCGCAGTGATCAGGGGCCACCACGAGCAGTACGCAGTACCCGTTTGGTAAGTGATCGGTCCAGAGGGAAGAACGGAGGGCTTCGGCGCCATCAGGATCGCCCGGGTAGCAGCCAGCGGCTCGAGCCCGGGTACCGCAGGACATCGATAGGTAGGTGGTCTCCGGTCACGCATCCGCGATCCCCGCACGTCCCGCCCTCTGCCGGGTGGGTCTGCGGAACAAGTAGGCCGGTGCAGCACTAGGGCCGGCAGATGGTGTAGCAGTTCCTTCGGGGCCCTGGTGCCAGTACGGCACCAGGGCCCCTCCACGCGTGACACTGAGAGGTGAGATGACAGCAGACGATTCCTTCGGCCGTCTCGACGACGACGATTACCCCGCCTACACCATGGGGCGGGCTGCCGAGATGCTCGGTACCACCCCCAACTTCCTCCGTGCCATCGGAGAGGCCCGGCTGATCACCCCGCTGCGCTCGAAGGGGGGCCACCGCCGCTACTCCCGCTACCAGCTGCGCGTCGCCGCCCGCGCCCGGGAGCTGGTCGACCAGGGCACCCCCATCGAAGCCGCCTGCCGCATCGTGATCCTCGAAGACCAGCTCGAGGAAGCCCAGCGCATCAACGCGGAGTACCGCCGCGCCGCCGAGGACCGACGCGCCGCGGGACCGCCCACGCCTCCGGCCGCGGCATGAGACGGGTGCGCCCGCCGGTGCCGGCGGGCGCCACGCGCGGCGCCGTTGTGATCGTTCCTGTGGCGACGCGGTGGGTGGGCGTGTAGCGTCTGCTCCAGCTGTCGTGGTTCGGAGTTCCCCTTTGCCCACGCCTCAGGCGTGGGCATCTTGCTGTGCTGTGCTGTGCCGCACGAACCAGGGCGATCACCTCTGCCTCCCACATGCAGTGGCAGGCGTCATCGACTGGAAGGCATGAACATGGCTACGGGCACTGTGAAGTGGTTCAACGCGGAGAAGGGCTTCGGCTTCATCGCCCAGGACGGGGGCGGCCCGGACGTCTTCGCGCACTACTCCGCCATCAACTCCTCGGGCTTTCGTGAGCTCCAGGAGGGGCAGACCGTGACGTTCGACGTCACCCAGGGCCAGAAGGGCCCGCAGGCCGAGAACATCACCCCGGCCTGACCCTCCAGCCCTTTCCCGAGGGCTCGCGCACCGCGCGTCCGGTGACCGCCGCGACCCGTGGGGGCCAGAGGGCCGTGCGTTTCCGTGCTCCAGCCGGACCGTGCGGACCCGTTCCCGCGCCGGGGCGTCGACCAGACCGGTGAAGCACGATCTCAGGGCCGCGCAGCCATGGCTGCGCGGCCCTGAGCCGTCGAGGTGGACAGGGCGCCGCGGGCACCGCGCGCCGGCCCGGGCGCCACGTGCCCTGCGCCTCCGCCCGGAGAGCGGACGCTCAGACGCCGGTCCAGGCGTCGACGAAGGCCTTCCGGCCGGCCGGATCGTCCGAGCCGCGGTCCGCGTGCAGGACGCGCCAGGCGGTCAGCTCCAGATCGCGGAGCCACAGTTCTCCGATGACCTGTGTCTTGAGGTCGGGAAGGTGGTCGGACTCGGCGAGGGCCTCACCGATCACGTCCCCGGCGGCGACGCGCTGGGGCGGGGTCATCTCGTCGACGGCCGAGAGGATCTGTCGGGCCAGGTCGATCCCTTCTCCCGCGAGGGAACGCCGCACCAGCGCCTTCATGTTGACGGGCAGCAGGTACGCGGTGCCCGAGGCCCTCCACAGGTCCGACCAGAAGCGCTCTCCTGCCTCGGTGGGGGCGGGCAGCGCGGCCAGCAGCCCGAGGAGGTGGCCGGTGGCCGCGTACCCGCCGGAGTGGGCGGCCGCGACGACGGCGATGCCGGCGACGCCCTCCACATCGAGGTGGCCGACTCCCAGGTGCGGAGCCAGGCCCAACCGGTGTTCCAGCTGGAGTGCGAGGGGGGCGGACACGTGGGGGCGGACCTCAGGAAGCATCGGCGATCCTTGCGGTAGGCGAGCGGAGGAGCCCGTTCGGAAGCCCTGATCGTTCCCATGACCGGGCGATCTACTCGGCTTCGGCAGGCCCGATCGGTGGCGACGGCGACGGGGCCGCAGCCCACACGGTGACGAAACGGCGCATGCCCGGCAACGTGATTTCGGGTTCCGGACCGGCGCATGCCCGGCAACGCGATTTCGGGTTCCGGACCGGCCTCCTTCCGTCCTGCCGGGTGGTGCCTCCTAGCATGCTCACATGGTTGCCAGTGACGCCCAGGAGTTCGAAGGAGGACGGGAAGCCGTGTCCCGCCACGCCGCTGAAGTCGAGAGTGGTCACGTCGCCTCAGCGCCCGGAGAACGTCATGAAGGCGGGCCGGCCCGCGAACCACGAGCCGGCGACACAGCCGGCAGCGGCACAAGCGACACAGAGGAGAGCACCGGCCCGGTCGCCGCCCTGGTGGAGCGGGCGTCGGACCTGGCCGAACCGATCAAGCCGAGGCTGCGTGGCTGGCTCCACGTCGGAATGGTCCCTGCCGCGCTGATCGCGGGCATCGTGCTCATCTGGCTGGCCCGTACCCCCCAGGCGGTCCTGGCCTGCACCGTCTACGCGGTCACCGCCTGGCTGCTGTTCGCCACGAGCGCCGTCTACCACCGGGGTACCTGGGGGCCGCTCGGCGAGGCACTCCTGCGCCGTCTCGACCACGCCAACATCTTCCTGATCATCGCCGGCACCTGCACCCCGCTGGCCGTGCTCCTCCTCCCGCCGGACCAGCGGTCCCTGCTGCTGTGGATCGTGTGGGTGGGCGCGGCGGTCGGCATCGCGTTCCGGGTCCTGTGGGTCGGTGCCCCCCGCTGGCTGTACACCCCCTGCTACCTGGCCCTGGGGTGGGCACCGGTGAGCTACCTGCCCGACTTCCTGCACGCCGGCGGAGTGGCCGTGCTCGTCCTGGTCGTGGTCGGCGGTCTCCTCTACAGCGCGGGCGCGGTGGTCTACGCCCTTCAGCGGCCCGACCCCTCACCCCGCTGGTTCGGCTTCCACGAGGTCTTCCACGCGCTGACGGTGGCGGCCTTCACCGCGCACTACGCCGCCATCGCCCTGGCCGTCTCCTGACCCGCCCGGTCCTCGCCCCGAGCCGACGGCGGCCGTGACCAGGGCGCGTCGACGCGGGCCCCGGGGCAGCCGTCGGGTCACCGCCCGGGAGCCGTCCGCCTCGTCCGCCCCGCCTGTCCCGTCCACGACGGGGCGGAGGCGTCGGCGAGGTCGGCACCGGTGTCGGCGTCCCGCCGGGAGTGGCCGACACCGTGCCAGTCCAGGCACATGACGGTCGCGTCGTCCTGCAGGTGGCCGTCGTTCGCGTCGACGACCGCCGCGATGAGGGTGCGGGCGGCCTCGCGTGGATGCAGCGCGCGGGTGCGGACGACCAGGTCGGACAGGTCGGAGCTGATGGCGTTGCGCTCCAGCATGCCGTCGGTCAACATCACCAGCCGGTCACCCGGCCGCAGGTCCAGCGACTGGACCCGGTAGGTGTGCGGGGCGTCGAAGCCGAACGGCATGTCGATCTTCGGAGTGATCTCCTGCACCTGCCCGTCCCGCATCCGCAGCGGCCACGGGTGCCCGGCGTTGATGAACTCGGTCCCGCCGTCGATCAGGCTGATGCGCAGCAGCTGACCGGTGACGTAGCCGTGGCGGCCGTGCTCGCGCATGGCCCGGTCGGCCTGGCGGGCCTGTTCGGCGAGGTCGGCGCCGGCCCGTCGTGCCCGGCGCAGGGCGCCCACCAGCAGGGTGGCCAGCAGCGCGGCGTCGACGTCGTGCCCCATGGCGTCGGTGACGGAGAGCTGGACCGTGTCCCGGTCGATCACGTAGTCGAAGGTGTCGCCCCCGACGTGGTCGGCGGGCTCCAGCGCCCCGGCGACCGCGAACTGCGCCGCCTCGCACGCCAGCGACGCCGGGAGCAACCGGTGCTGGATCTCCGCGGCCAGGCTCAGCGGGGTGGTGCGGCGGCCCCACTGGTACACGTCCGTGTAGGACCGGTTCGCGATGACGATGTACGCCAGGGCGTGCGCGGTCTCGCCGATCTCCCGCATCACCCCCGCGTCCGGCGCCGACGGCAGGAACAGTTCCAGCAGCCCGATGGCGTCCCCGCGGTTGGTCACCGGGGCGACGACCCGCACCAGCGTGGCCTCGCCCCGGTCCTCCACCCGCGGCCGCTGGGTGCGGATCACGTCGTCGTACAGGGTGCCCCGCAGCGTGATGCGCCGCGCGGGCTCGTCGGTCTCGACGCTGCCCGCGGCCCCCAGCCGTACGACCGAGCCGCCGGTGAAGTCGGTGATCAGGAACGACACGGACGCGGCCCCGAGGTGTTCCCTCAGCATGCGGGCGACCACGTCGAGCGACTCCACGGGAGCCGAGCTCTCCGCCGCCGCCAGCGTCCCCGCCAAGGTCATCGCCTCGCCCCGGCCCCACCCGTTCCCGGGAGCACGAGAGCTCGGCTCACCCTCCCCGTCAGGCTCGCATACGGTCACGATGACTCCTCGCTCACTGGTGGCCCGGGCCCCGTCCCAGGGGTGCGAGGGCAGGCACAAGCCCGGTGCCGGGCAGAAGTCATTGCACCACGGCGCGCCCGAGGGGGCGCACCTCTCAGCCGACCGTTCCTTGCACGAGCAGGCGGCGGGCAGTCGGCCCACGCCGCCTGCCGGTGTCCCGCTCCAGGGCGCTCACCGGCGCCCGACGCCGCACGGCGATACGGAGCGGCAGGTGTGCGCCGAGGAAGTCAGCCGCCTGCCGAGGGAAGCAGCAGGCGAAGGGGGCGGAGGGGGCGTGCGGCCTCCTCGCTGAGCTGTCCGGGGTCGTCGAGAGGCACAGGTCCGTCGTCCTCCGGCCCGTACGGCTCCCTCCCCGTGCGACTGGGGTCGGAGCCCGCGTCCCGGGCCCGGCCGGCGGGTTCAGCGGCGGTCGGACACTCCGGGGCCGTACGGACGCCCCCCGGGGTGCCGGGCCGTCACGTCACCGGGTCCTCGTGGAGGGCGACCACGTACCGGTCGCCGTAAGGGTCGTCCTGGTCCTTCGGCGTCAGCAGGAGCGTCAGCGTGGAGCGGTCTCCGGCGAAGCGGACCTCGACGGACGCGTCCTTCTCGCCGAGGCCGAAGTCCGCCGTGGCCGGGCGTCGGGCCGCATCACCCCAGCGTGCCAGCCAGCGCTTCGCGTCCTCGTCCGCTCTGTCGCCCTCCCCGGCGAGCTCGGCCAGGCCTTCGGCGTCGCGCGCCCTGAGCCGGGCCAGAACGTGTTCCGTGACGGAGAGGCTGCCTGGCGTCGGGCGCCCGGTGACGGTCAGGTCGAGCTGGGACGTCCCGTTCCTGATGCGCTCGGGCGTCTTGTCGGTGGAGAGGGCGTCACAGCCTCCGAGAAGCAGTACGAGTGCTCCCGCGACGCAGACCGATCTGCTCGCTCGCTTCAACTTCGCTCCCGCCCGATGTGTCGATGCGGCTCAGATTATCGTTTCTCCCACACCGCACCGGCGCCGCGGTCGGTGGCACCGGCCGGGCACCGGCACCGCGCAGGGCGGGCCGGATGTGCCGGCCGTGCGTACCTGGGGGACCGGCGGGACCACCGGGGCCTCGGCGGCGAAGCGCGCATGGCGGTGAAGCGCGCATGGCGGTGAGATGCGCATGGCGGTGAAGCGGGCAGCGTCACGCGAGCGGGGGGTGATCGGACCGTGCGTCCGTGTGCGAGGGTGGCCCCCGCCGGGGTGTCGTCGTGGAGGGGAGGGGACGGCCGTGATGGACGGGTTGCTGCCGGCCGAGGTGCGCGTCGTCGAGGTCTTCCACGATCCGCCGGGGCTGCCGTTGCTCGGTGCGGAGGCGGAGCAGGTGCGTCGTGCGGTCGACAAGCGGCGCCGGGAGTACACCACCGTCCGCTGGTGCGCGCGGCGGGCCCTCGCCGGGCTGGGCGTCGGGCCCGTGCCGATACCGCGCGGTGAGCGCGGGGCGCCCCAGTGGCCGGACCGGATCGTCGGCAGCATGACGCACTGTCAGGGCTACCGGGCGGCGGCCGTGGCGCGCGACACGGACCTGCGCGCCCTCGGGATCGACGCCGAGGAGCACCTGCCGCTCCCGGACGGAGTGCTGGGGCTGGTCGCGTCGGAGGGCGAGCGGGCGCACCTCGCGGAGCTGGCCCGTGCGCGTCCGGACGTGCACGGGGACCGGCTGCTGTTCAGCGCGAAGGAGTCCGTGTACAAGGCGTGGTTCCCGCTGACCCGCCGCTGGCTCGGTCACGAGGAGGCCGAGCTGGCCTTCGCCGTGGACGGGACGTTCACGGCGCGTGTCCTCCCGCGCGACCCGGCCGTTCCGGCGGAGGGCTTCAGCGGGCGGTGGGCGGTGGACGGGGGGCTGGTGGCCACCGTCGTGACCGTACCGCCACCGCGCCGGCGCGCGGGCGGATGCGCTCGCTGAGGGCTACGCGGCCTGGGTCCCGGGGCGTTTGAAGACCTGGCGGCCGTGCCAGAGGACGAACCGCGGGTCGACGGTGGGGCGGCCGGGGCGGGGCGCCGCGACGGGGCGGCCGTGGAGGTCGTCGACGGCGCGGCCGGCCGGTCCGCGGGCGACGTACAGCTCGGAGACCTGGATGCGCAGGTCGGGGAGGAGCCCGAGGACGCCGAGGTCGAAGAGGGCGTGGTGCAGGGAGCACAGGGACAGGCCGTTGTTCACCTCGTCCGGGCCGTCCTGGCTGTGCCAGCGTACGTGCGCGGCCTCCAGGCCGACCGGGTGGCGGCCGAGGGCGCCGTCGAACCCGCAGAAGGCGCAGGCGTACGCGTAGGCGTGCAGCACCTCCTCGGTGAAACCGGCCCTGCGCCGGCGTCGCTTCCGTCCGGCGGGGGTGTGCGGCGCGGTGCCGGCGGGGGCGGAGCCGATGTCGGTGGCGAGGTCGGCGCCGGGGTCCCCGGCGAGGCCCGTGCCGAAGTCTCCGGAGGGGTCCGCGGTGAGGTCGTCGGTGAGGTCGAGCCCGACGGCGTCGCAGACCGGTGCCTCCAGCGCGGGGGTGAAGTGCTGTTCCAGCAGGAGGCGAACCGCCGTGGCCAACGTGCCCGGCTCCGCCAACAGCGCCTCGACGTGCGGGTGGAGGCGGCCGTGCGCCCCGCGGGCCCGCAGGGCGCCGCCCCGCTCCGGCGTGTCCGGGCCGATCGCGCGGCCGTCCCGGTCGCGCAGCTCCCACAGCTCGCGCTCCAGGTGCACGAACGGCATGGCCGCCCGCTCCCGCGCCCGCGCGGGGCTGGTCACGGCGGGCCCGAAGTCGTTGATCAGCCGGCTGACCGGCTCCTCGGCCTCGTCGTACGAGACGGCGGTGCTGCCGGAACCGGCGAACCTCCCCAGCAGCCACAGCACGAGCAACGGCTTGTGCGGTGCCCGCCGCCCGCCCACCTGGGCCCGCCGCAGTGCCGACAGCGCGTCCAGCAGCTCGTCCCGCGTCACGGAACCTCCCCCATGTCCGCCCCGTGTCCCCCCGTCCGGCTCCGCGCGGCCGTGTCCGGGTGGCGTGCCCGCTGATTCTCGCAAGCCTTCCCGTCGCGGTTCCACTGACGGCCGCGCGGGGCGGGGGCGGGCGCGGAGGCGGGGAGGAAGGGCGAGGGGAGTGGTGGGGTGGTGGGGCGAGGGGCCCGTGTGGGCGGGCCCCTCGGCCCGGTCAGGCGAACGCCACCCGTGCCACGGGGGCGAGCCGTCCCTCGTCGAGCAGGGCGCGGCAGCGGAAGCGCTGGATCTTTCCGCTGGGCGTCTTCGGGAGCACCCCGCGCGCCAGGAACAGGCACTCCGCGAGCGCGACGCCGGCCTTCTCCATGGCCAGCGAGGCGGCCTCCTCGGCGATCGGCCGGAAGTCCTTCGGGTTGCCCTGGGGTTCCACCATCAGCACGAGCCGGGACGTCCCCGAGCCGCCCGCGTCGACGAGGGCGGCGCAGCCCTTGCGGACGTTCCTCAGGGAGTCGACCGCCGACTCGATCTCGGAGGCGTAGACCTTCCGCCCGCCCACCGACAGCATGTCGTCGGCCCGGCCGAGGACGTACAGCTCGTCGTCGCGCACGAAGCCGAGGTCGCCGGTGTGCAGCCAGCCGTCCCGGAACCGCGCGGCGGTGCGCTCGGGGTCGGCGTGGTAGCCGACGGCGAGGCTCGGTGACGACACCTGGATCTCCGCGATGCTGCCGCCGCTGCCCGCCCGGACCGACACCCCCGGCAGCGTCACGCCGTTGGAGACCAGCCGGGCCGCCTTCGGGTGGTCGGGCGCCACCTCGATCACCGTGCCCTCGACCAGCGCGGGACCGTCGAACGCGAGCGCCCTGGGCGCCTGGGCCCACGGCTTCCCGGTCACCGCGAGAGTCGCCTCGGCCATCCCGTACGCGGGCTGGAAGGCGGTGTCGGACAGGCCGAACGGCCGGAACTTCTCCGTCGCCGCCGCCAGCGTGTCCCAGTCGACGCGCTCCGCCCCGATCACGGCGGCCCGCAGCTTCAGCTCCCTGGGCAGCGCCCCCCGGCCCTGCGCCCGCGCCGCGAGGTACACGGCGGTGCTGGTGCCCGCCGTCATCGTCGCCCCGTACTCGGCCATGTCGCGGAACCACGTGCGCGGCGCCATCCCGAACCGTTCGGGCGACGACAGCACGAAGTCGAAGTCGTACGCCCACGAGTACAGCAGGCAGCCGAACATGCCCATGTCGTGCGAGAGCGGCAGCCAGGAGGCGACCGTGTCGGCGCCGGGGCGGCCGCCCGTCAGGTGCAGGATGATCTGCAGCTGCTGCTCGATGGCCCGGGTGGTCAGCGCGCATCCCTTGGGGGTGCTGGTGGACCCGGACGAGTACTGGACGAAGGCCACGTCGTCCCGGCCCGGCGGGCTCGGCTCGACGCGTCCCCCGCCGCGCAGCGACGACCAGCCGCGGACCGGCAGTTCCTTGCCGAGCTTCGGCGGGACCATGTCGGTCAGCCCCTCGTCGACCAGGAGCAGCGTCGGGTCCAGCCGCGCGGAGAGCGCCACCAGCTGCTCGCCGTACGCCTCCCGGCCCTGGCCGCGGGTCGGCAGCGGCAGGGAGGCGACCGCGCCGCCGGCCAGCCAGATCGCCAGCAGTCCGCGGACCGTGTCGGGCGTGTTGGTGAGGACGGCGGCGACGCGGGTGCCCGGCCCGACGCCGAGGCCGCGGAGCTCGGCGGCCATGCCGTGGGCGTCCCTGACGACGTCCCGCCAGGGGGTGTGCGCGAACCCCTCGCCCGTCCACTCGTGCAGTACGCCGTGCGTCGCCCCGTCGGTCAGGGCCCTGAAGAACTCCATGTACGTGATCCCCGTCTACTCGTCTGCTCGTCCGGTGGCCGCGCTACTCGACGTCCACCAGCGAGGCGTCGGCCTCACGGGCATCGCGGCGGCGCTCCGCGAGGGGCGCGATGTTCTGCTGGGTCTCCAGGAGTTCCCTCTTGTCCATGGAGGCCGCGTTGACCCGGCTTACCCCCGCCTCGCGCATCTCCATGCGGTCGGGGTCGATGCGCACGACCTTCCAGGCGAGGCGGGTCTTCTCCAGGCTCCAGATGAGGATCGCGGAGAGGTCGACCTCGTACCACTTCATGCCGTGGCGGGCGGAGCGCGGGAAGGCGTGGTGGTTGTTGTGCCACGCCTCGCCGAAGGAGGGGAGGGAGAGCCAGGCGACGTTGCGGGACTGGTCGGTGGTGTCGAAGCGGCGGCGGCCGAAGACGTGCCCGACGGAGTTGACCGCGTAGGTCATGTGGTTGATCAGGAAGATGCGGACCAGGCCGCCCCAGAGCATGCCGGTCAGGCCGGCCCGCCAGTCGCCGCCGGTGAGGGCGTAGGCGAGGAGGCCGGGCAGCACGACACCGGCGGCGGTGACCAGCAGGAGGTGCTCGCTGAGCCAGCGCAGCGGCTTCTCGCGCACCAGGTCCGGGCAGTAGCGCATCGGGTCGGAGGTGAGGTTGACGTCGAAGAGCCAGCCGAGGTGGGCGTGCCAGAGACCGGCCATCGTGCCCTTGAAGCCGGGCTCGAAGTCCAGGTGGGGGCTGTGCGGGTCACCGGGCTTGTCGGCGACGCGGTGGTGCTTGCGGTGGTGGGCCGCCCAGATCAGCGGCGGGCCCTGGCCGGCCATCACCCCGGCGGTGGCCAGGGCGACGCGGATGGGCTTGTACGTCTCGAACGAGCGGTGGGTGAGCATCCGGTGGTAGCCGGTCGAGATGCCGAAGCCCGAGACCGCGTACATGAGGACGAGGACCACCACGTCCGACCAGCCGAAGATCTCGTTCCACAGCAGGGCCATGGCGCCGGCCACCGCGATCAGCGGTATCAGCGACGCCCCGAGGATGAACCACCGGTGTTTTCTGCCGTCCATTGTCCTGTGCCTCTCACGTGCGGGAGTCGGGAGTCGGGAGTGCCGGCCGGCGGGCGGGTGCGGGAGCCGGTCCGCGCGGTGCGGAAGACCGGCAGCACCACGGCGCGCAGCACGGGGAAGAGCAGGGCGCGGGGCGTGTGGCGGCCCGCGAGGTACTGGGCCTTGGCGACCGGGCCCGGGACCACCACGCGGCGGCCCCGTGCGAGGCCGCGCAGGCCCGCCTCGGCGACGCGCTCGGGGGTCAGCCACGCCAGGAACCGCCGCTCCTGGAGCCGTGCCATGCCGCCCACCGCGTAGAAACCGGTGCGGACGGGGCCCGGCGCGAGCAGGGTGCAGCGCACCCCGCTGCCGCGCAGTTCGACGTGGAGCGACTCGGCGAAGGCGTTGGCGAACGCCTTGCCGGCCGCGTAGGTGGCCGCGGTCGGTACGGGCTGGCAGCCGGCGGTGGAGCCGGTGATCAGGATCCCGCCGCGCCGCCGCGCCAGCATGCCCGGGAGCAGGGCCTGCGTCAGTGCGTGCAGCGCGACGACGTTGACCTGGACCTGGGCGCTCTCCTGGGCGGGGTCGTTCTCGTGGAACGGCCCGCAGGTGGGGAAGCCCGCGTTGGCGCAGAGGACCGAGACCGGCTGCCCGCCCAGTTCCGCCGCGAGCGCCCGCCGCGCGGCCGGGTCCGCGAGGTCGCAGGTCCGCACGCGCACGGGTACGCCGTGCCGGCCGCGCAGTTCCCCGGCGAGCCGTTCGAGGGCGTCGGTGGAGCGGGCGACGAGCCACAGCCCGTACCCGCGCGCGGCCAGACCCCGGGCGAGGTGCTCGCCGATGCCGGAGGAGGCGCCGGTGACCACCGCCCAGTCGGCCGGGGCGCCCGCGCCCCCGTCCGCGCCGCCGCCCGCACTCCCGGGGCCCGTGTCCCCGCTCGCGCCGCCACCCGGGCCGTCGCCCGGTTCGCGGTGCGCGCCGCCGCTCACGCCGCCGCCCGCGCGGGCGCCGAGGGGGAGGTGAGGTGCGCGGCGAGCCGGCCGGCCGCGGCGCGGCCCGTCCGCGCGCACGCCTCGATGGACACGCCCTGGATGTAGTCGCCCGCGAGCTCCAGGCCGGGCATGTCCGCGACGCTCTCCCGGACCTCGGCGAGGAAGTCGGCGTGGTAGGGGAGGTAGCCGCTGTAGGCCGCGTCCCAGTGCTTGACCAGGAGGTTGACGCGCTCGGCGCGCGGTGCCCCCAGGTACCTCACGAGGCGCTCCTCGGTCTCCCCGGTCAGCCGGTCGATGTTCTCCGGGCTGAGGTCGGTCAGGCGCCCCTCGCGGCCGCTGTAGGTGTAGCGGACGATGTGCCGCTCCTCCATGCCGTACGAACCGGCGTTGCTGCACGGCCCGTCGTCCATGGCGAGCGCGCGCACGTCCGGGCCGAAGACGGGCCGGTCGTACTCGACGAGGACCACGGTGGACGGGAAGTACCTCACGTCCGACAGCCGCCGGGCGAGCGCGGGCCGCGCGGAGCGGACGATCCCGGCGGCCGCGTGGGCCGGTGTGGCCAGCACCACGCCGTCGTAGTCGCTGGTCCGCGCGGGCGCCCCGCCCTCGGAGACGCGCAGCCCGGTGACCCTCCCGTCGCGGACCACCAGGTCCTCCACGGTGGCGCCGAGCCGTACCGGGACCCGCTTCACGAACGCGTCCAGCACCGGCTGGATGCCGCCGCTCAGCTGGTCGTAGTGGTCCATCAGCATCGCCAGGTTGGTGCCGAACGTGCCGGGGTGGACCTCGTCGGGCTCCGCCCCGTTGTTGCGGATGACCATGGGACGCACCAGCATGTCCGTCATCTCGCGCCCGAAGAACGAGCTGAGCGGGGAGTGGTCGTGGCGCCGCGAGACGCCGCTGAAGTAGCGCGAGCCGAGGAAGCGGTTGCGGTCGTCGGCGCGGATCCGCGCCGCCATCGCCGCCATCCGCGCGACGTCGCGCGACGAGCCCATCCGCCGGATGTTCCTCAGCGTCCGGCCCCGCCGCTCGCTGTCGAGGGTGAGGACCTCGCCGTCCTTGATGCGGGAGGCGTTGTAGCCGAAGGACTCGTACGCGTCCGCGCCGAGCTCCGAGGTGAACCAGCGGAACGTGTGGTAGCGGCGGCCGATGTTCTTCCCGCCCGTCATGACCTGCCGGTCGCCGAGCTTGTCGAGGCCGAAGCGGCCGCCGAGTATCCCGGCCGCCTCGATGAGCTCGACGTCGTACCCGAGGAGGTCGAGGCGGAGCGCCGCGGTGAGGCCGGAGACGCCCGCCCCCACCACCGCCACGCGCCGCCGGTCACCCGTGTGTGTCACTGCCATGGCTCGGACTCCTACGCTCGCGCGGTCGATCGGGGACGACGCGGTGCCGCGTCGGGAAGCAGGTCGACGCGGCCCTCGACGACCGGTCTGCCGAACTGCCGCAGGACCACGGACACCGGGACGCGGCCGTCCGCGCCGGGGGCGCCGACCTCCGCCTCGTGGACCAGGTCGGCCTCGAACTCGGCGAAGTCCAGGAAGGCCGCCTCGCAGCCGACGGTGAGGGCGTCCGGGGCGGCCGGCACCCCGGCCCGGCAGGCCGCGGCCAGGGCGGCCTGCCGCATGCCCTCGACCATCAGGGGGCCCGGCACGTGGTCGTACTCGTGGTCGAAGAAGGCCGGGTGGTGCGGGTCCGCCGCCAGCAGGCAGCGGAACGCGCCCCCGTCGGACCCGCCGTCCGGCCACGCCTGCCCCTCCGGCAGGCCGACGACGACGTTCCGCGGGTTCTCGCGCCCCACCAGGCCGGCGTCGAGCCGCCGGGCCGGGGTGAGGCGGGCCTCGGCCACGGGCTTCTGCCCCCGCTGGAAGGCCCGGAAGACGTCGTAGTCCTCCTGCGACATGAAGGCGAGGACCGCGTTCAGGGTCATCGCCGGGCGCCCGCCGACCTCCATCACGCCGTCGAGGACCATGCCCACCACGTCGGAGCCCCTGCCCCGGCGCTCGGCGACCCGGTAGTGCACGTACCCCTGCAGCGCCGACGTGCCGTCGTGGGCGTACGCCTGGGGGTCCGTCACCCGCAGCGAGATCCGCTGGAGGCTGAAGGGCAGCCCGACCGGCACCCCGACGTGGCGGTGCAGCAGCACGAAGATGGACTGCCGCGCCGCCTCCGCGGACGCCAGCGGGTCATGGAAGCCCGCCGTCCGGTCCGACCACAGGCTGTGGGCGCGCGGGATCTGGAAGGCGAGGTGGAAGTCGTCGTCGGACCCCTGCGCGGAGTCGGTGACGAACACCTCGCCGACCTGCCTGCGGTGGGCGAGGGCGCGCGGCACCGTCCGCTCGAAGCCCAGGTCGATGCCCGGGGGCGGCAGGTGGCCGCGTGCGGCGGTGTGCGGGTACGTGCTGGTCATCGGCTCAGCTCCGGTTCGGACGTGTCCTGCAGTACGGGGCGCGGCTCCGGGCCGCTCCGGAAGACGGGCCGGCGCATCGCGTTCCTGCGCCGGAGCTCGGTGGTCGCGAGCCGCCGCAGCTCGCCGAGCGCGGCGCGGCGCCGGCCGGGGGCGCGCAGCAGCTGCCCGCCCGTGGCGCCGAGCACCCGCGCCGGGGTGAGGACCTCCAGGACGGAGGCCCGGTGGCTCAGCAGGTTCAGGACGCCGTCGACCCGGCCGCGCGCGTGCAGTGCGCGCACGACCCGCGGGACGACGCCCGCGATGGGACCGGCCACGCCCAGGTCCGCCGCCAGGCCGTAGTACTCGGCGTAGGTGCGGTCCCGCCAGCGGCCGAAGTCCGTGACGGCGCGGTCGAGCCGGGCGTCCGACCCGATGGCGTCACCGACCGCGTCGGCGAGCCGTTCCGCCTGGTGGAAGGCGTCGCCGATGCCGCGCCCGCCCGCCGGGTCCTTGAAGTGCCCGGCGTCGCCGAGCAGCACCCAGCCGGCGCCCGCCGCCTCGCGGAAGTAGCCGAAGAAGCGCCGGATGCCGTAGATCCTGCTCGCCCGGGTGGCGCCCGCGAGGGCCTCGGCGATCGGCGCGCAGCGCAGCGCGTGGGCGCGCAGGGAACCGTCGAGGTCGGCGCGGAAGCTCTCCCGTTCGTGCCGCTGCGGGGAGACGCCCACGATGTACAGGCCGTTGTCGGCGGGGCCGCCCAGCATGTGCCGGTCGCCCCAGCGGTGGAAGACGAACGTCGGCCGCGGACCGGTGTCCGCGCCCTCGAAGTACGTCCAGTAGTAGCTGCGTTCGCCGGGACTCACGTGGTACATGCGGGCCCCGCACGCCTCGGCGACCTTCGAGTTCCGTCCGTCCGCGCCGACCACCAGGCGGGCCCGCAGCCGCGCCTCGACGCCGCCCGCCACCGCCCGGACCCCCGTGACCCGGCCGCCCTCACGGATCACCCCGACGACCCGGGTGCCCAGCCGCACCTCGGCGCCGGACGCGCGGGCCGCGTCCACCAGGACCGGGTCGAGGACCTCGCGGCGGACGCAGGCGGCGCCGCCCACGTCACCGGGCTCCTGCGGGAACGCCTCCCGGCAGCGGAACCCCTCCAGGCGCATGTCGACGTGGCTCATGGTGGTGACCCCGGCCGCGCGCAGCCGCTCCATCACGCCGAGGCGGTTCAGGAACGCCAGGGAGTCGGCCTGCAGGATGTTCGAGGAGAGCGTCGAGCGGATCTCGGTGGCCTGGTCGAGCACGGCGACCCGCAGGCCGCGGCGCGCGAGGAGCGCGCCGAGCGTGGCCCCGGCGCAGCGCGCGCCGACGACGACGACGTCGTACTCCGTGGTCGTGGGCTGCCCGGGCCCCCCGGTCGGCCCGCTCACGAGGCGCCGTTCCAGCGCACCGCCGCGGCGGCCGCGAAGTCACCGGCGTGCGCGAACCCCGACATCACCACGAGGTCGCCGTCGCGCAGCTCACCGGCGCGGGCCGCCCGGTCGAGGGTGACGGGCACGGCGGCCCCGTACAGGTTCCCGTAGCGGTCGAAGGTGTCCAGGTGCCGTGCGGCGTCCAGCTTCAGGGCCTGCCGCCAGTTCTGCAGGAAGATCCGGTTCGGCTGGTTGGTGACGAGCACGTCGATGTCGGACGGCTGCTCCCCGAGGTCCGCGCACAGCTCCCCGACGAGCTCGGGCACCAGGGTGTTGCCGCGCTGGAGGATCTCCGCCGCCTTGGCGGGGTCGAAGGCGATGTCCATCTGGCCCTCGCCCGGCTCCCAGTACCTGCGCCCGTCCGGGGTCTTGATGCCGAGGTCCACCGAGTGCGCGGGGATGCTGCGGGTCCGTACCCCGAGGAGCGGCGAGCCCGCGCCGGCCTCCAGGTAGGCCACGCCGCAGCCGTCGCCGGGGATCGGCGCGTGCGACCGCTTGCGCACCTCGGACTGGGCGAACATCCGTCCCGCGGTGTTCTGCACGTTGGCGACCAGCGCGGTGCGCGCCGCCCCGTCGGCCATGATCTTCCGGGCCAGCGCGAGCATGTAGGGGAAGGAGGCGCAGCCGCCGTTGTGCAGGTCCACGATCCACTCGGGGTCGATGCCGAGGGCGTGCGCCGCCTGGGCGCCGACGCCCATGAACGGCTCGTCCGGCAGCAGCACGTTCGTGAGCAGCACGTCGACCCGGTTGGCGGGGCCCCTGCCGAGGCGCTCGAAGAGCGGCCGGGCCGCCTCGGCGATCATGTCGGCGGCCCGTTCGCCGGGAGCGACGTGGTGCCGGGTCGGGGGCACGCGGAACAGCGGGGTGTGGGCGAGCGGGTCCACCGGGGCGTCCCCGTCCAGGAAGAACTCGGGCCCCACGACGTTCTCGGGCAGGTAGCTCCCGAAGTCGACTATGCCGACCGGCTGCATGACAGTTCCTTTCGAAGCCATTCCTCGACGGCGCGTGCCGTGTGAGCGGCGTGATCCTCGAGGAGCGAGAAGTGGTCGCCGGGCACGGGCGCGACGGTGCCCGCGGCCCGCCAGAGCCGCCAGCCGGCGCCGTCCGGGGCGTCGGGGCCCTGCTCGGCGGTGAGGAGCAGCGCGGGCGCCGTCAGCGGGTCAGCCGTCCAGTCGTCGAACAGCCGCAGGTAGCCGCCCATGGCCGGCACGTCGTCGTCGAGGCCCGCGGGCCCGCCGTCCCTGGCGAGGACGCGGCCCATCGCCCAGGCGAACACCGCCTGCTGCTGCGCCGGTTCGGGCTCGTACGTGTCGATCAGCACGACCCCTTCGACGCGGTGCCCGGCGCGCTCCAGCGACGCGGCGGCGGCGTGCGCGAGGACGCCGCCGATGGAGTGCCCCGCGAGGACCAGCGGGGCGCCGCCCGCGGTGTGCAGCGCGGCCGCGGCGAGGCTGTCGACCGCCGCCCGCCACGAGCCGGGCACCAGCGGTGAGGCGCCGAAACCGGGCAGGGTGAGCGCCGACATCCGCGGCCGGTGGGCGAATCCGGCGGCGAACCGCGCGAACTGGTGCGGGCCCGAGCCGGCCAGGAAGGACGGCACGCACACGACGGCGGGCGCGGCGGGCCCGTCGGAGACGAGCACGGACTCCGGCGGTCCCGGGGGCCGGTCGGCGGCGGTGAAGGTGGGGAGGTCCGCCGCGGCGGTCCGCAGCAGCGGTACGGCGTCACCGAGCCGCCCGCGCCGGTGCAGGTCCCGCAGCAGGGCGGCGGGACCGTCCCCGGCGCCGGGTGCGGGCGCGTCGGGGCGGCTCGGGTCATGGGAGGTGCGGGCGGCGTTCGGGGTGCTCGGGTGACCGGAGGTGCCGGTGGCGCTCGAGAGGCCGGATGTGCTCGACAGGTCGGCCGCGTTCGGGGCGCCGGGGGCGGGCGCGTCGCTGGGTGCGGACGTGGCGCCAGGTGCGGTGACGGCTTTGGGTGGCGCTGCGGTGTCGGGTGCGGACGTGGTGTCGGGCGCTGGTGTCGTGGCGTCGGGTGTGGGGGTGGCGCTCGGGTCGCTCGGGGCGAGCAGCGGGCGCAGGTGCTCCGCGAGGGCCGCCGGGGTGGGGTGGTCGACCAGGAGGGTGGCCGGCAGGGCCAGCCCGGTGACCGTGGCCAGGCGCCGCTGGAAGCGGACGGCGCCGAGCGAGTCGATGCCGAGCTCCGGCAGCGTCAGGTCCGGGTCGATCCGCGCCCCGTCCTCGTAGCCGAGGACGAGGGCCATCTGGGTGCGGACCAGCCCGAGGACGTCCCGCTCCCCGCCCGGCGCCTCCGGCGCGTCCCGGTCCGCCGGTCCCTGCCCGCCCGGTGCCGGATCCGCCCGGTCCGCGGACGGCGCGGGGCCCGTGCCCCGTACGGTCTGCGGCACGTCGATCCAGTGGCGGCGCGCCTGGAAGGCGTACGTCGGGAGCGACACCCGGCGGGCCGCGTCCCGGGGCAGGAGGGCCGCGAGGTCGCCGCACGCGCCGTGCGTGTGCAACTCGGCGAGCGCGGCCATGAGCGCGGCGGGCTCGGGCGCGTGCCCGTCGAGGGCGGGGACGACCACCGCGGCGTCCGGGTCGCGCAGGCACGGACGGGTCATCCCGGTCAGCACCCCGCCCGGCCCGAGCTCCAGGAACGCCGTCACCCCCGCGCCCTCCAGGCGGCGCACCCCGTCGTGGAAGCGGACGGGGCGCTCGGCGTGACGGACCCAGTAGTCGGGCGTGGTCAGGTCGGTCGCCTCGGCGAGGGTCCCCGTCACGTTGGAGACGATCGGCACGGTCGGCGCGCGGTAGCTCAGGCTCCCTGCCACGGCCGCGAGTTCGTCGAGCACCGGCCGCATGAGAGGAGAGTGGAAGGCGTGGCTGACGCGCAGCCGGCGGGTGCGCCGGCCCCGCTCCCGCCACGCCCGCTGCCAGGCCGCCAGGGGCTCGGTGGCGCCGGACACGACGACCGAACGGGGCCCGTTCACGGCGGCCACGGCCAGCCGGTCGTCGCCGCGCAGGCTCCGCAGGACCTCGTCCTCCGTCGCCTCCACGGCGACCATCGCGCCGCCCTCCGGCAGGGCCTGCATCAGCCTGCCGCGCGCGGCGACCAGGGCGCTCGCGTCCGCCAGGGACAACACCCCGGCGACGTGCGCGGCGGACAGCTCGCCGATCGAGTGGCCCATCAGGAAGTCCGGGGTGAAGCCCCAGGACTCGACGAGCCGGTACAGGGCCACCTCCAGCGCGAACAGCGCCGGCTGCGTCCAGCCCGTGCGGTGCAGCAGCTCCGCCTCGGCACTGCCCTCGGGGGCGTCCATCACCCGGCGCAGAGGAAGGTCCAGATGCCGGTCGAGCTCGGCGCGGGCCGCGTCCAGGGCGTCGGCGAACACCGGGTGGGCGGCGGCCAGACCGCGGCCCGCGCCGGCCTGCTGCGACCCCTGCCCGGAGAACAGGAACACGGTCTTCCGCGACCGTGCCGCCACCCCGAGGACGGCGTTGCCCGGCAGCTCCCCCGCGCCGAACGCCGCCAGCCCGGCGAGGAGTTCGGTACGGGTGGTGCCGGTGAGGACCGCCCGGTGGTCGAAGCGGGCGCGGGTGTGGGCGAGGGCGGCGCCGATCTGGAGGGGGGTGGCGTCGGGTCGTGCGGTGGTGAGGTGGGTGTGCAGGCGGCCGGCCTGGGCGCGCAGGGCGGCCGGCGTCCTGGCGGACAGCACCCACGGCACCACCGGCAGGGCCGCCGGCTCAGGCCCCTCCCCGGCCCCGGCGGACGCGTCGGGCGGCGCCTCCTCCACCACGACGTGCGCGTTGCTGCCGCTGATGCCGAACGAGGACACCCCCGCCCGCCGGACCCGTTCGCCGCGCGGCCACGGGACGGCCTCGGTCAGCAGGGAGACGCCGCCACCGGACCAGTCGGCCTTGGACGTGGGCCGGTCGACGTGCAGCGTCCGGGGCAGTACGCCGTGACGGAGCGCCTGCACCATCTTGATCAGTCCGCCGACGCCCGCGGCGGCCTGGCTGTGCCCGATGTTGGACTTCAACGAGCCCAGCCACAGCGGCCGCGCGGCGGTCCGCCCCGGGCCGTAGACCGCCGCGAGGGCGTCGACCTCGATGGGGTCGCCGAGCGTGGTGCCCGTGCCGTGCCCCTCGACCGCGTCGACGTCGTCGGGGCGTAACCGGGCCGCGGCGAGCGCCTGCGTGATGACGCGCTGCTGGGAGCGGCCGTTCGGGGCGGTCAGGCCGTTGCTGGCGCCGTCCTGGTTGACCGCGGAACCCGCGACGACCGCCAGGACGCGGTGGTCGTTGCGGCGCGCCTCGCTCAGGCGCTCCAGCAGGACGACCCCGACCCCCTCGCCCCAGCCGGTGCCCTCGGCGGCCTCCGCGTACGAGCGGCACCTGCCGTCCGGCGAGAGGGCGCGCTGCCTGCTGAACTCGGTGAAGACGCCCGGTGTGGACATCACCGTCACCCCGCCCGCCACGGCCAGCGCGCACTCGCCCTGGCGGAGCGCCTGGACGGCCATGTGCACGCTCACCAGCGACGACGAACAGGCCGTGTCGACGGTGAGGGCCGGACCCTCGAACCCGAGCACGTACGAGACGCGGCCGGAGAGCACGCTGCCCGCCGAGCCGATGCCCCAGTAGCCCTCCAGCTCGTCCGGGCCCGACCGCGCCAGCTGTCCGTAGTCCTGGCCAGTCGTCCCCACGAACACACCCGTCGGCGAGCCGCGCAGGCTCCCCGGGTCGATGCCCGCGTCCTCCAGCGACTCCCAGACGGTCTGCAGGAGCAGCCGCTGCTGCGGGTCCATCGCCAGGGCCTCGGTCCTGCCGATGCCGAAGAACTCCGCGTCGAAGTCCGTCGCCCCCTCCAGGAACCCGCCGGCCCTGGCGTACGTCGTGCCCGGGTGGTCCGGGTCGTCGTGGAAGAGCCGCTCCAGGTCCCAGCCGCGGTCCGCGGGGAAGTCCGCGACCGCGTCGCGCCCGGCGGCCACCAGGTCCCACAGGCCGTCGGGCGAGGTCACGCCGCCCGGGTAGCGGCAGGCCATGCCCACCACCGCGATCGGCTCGTACGCCCGCTGCTCGGCCTGCCGCAACCGCTCGCGCGTGGCCTGCAGCTCGGCGGTGACACGCTTGAGGTACCGCAGTGTCCTGTCGTCGTCCGGCATGGTTCAGCCCACCCCCAAGTCGTTGTCGATCAGGTCGAACAGGTCGTCGGCGGACGCTTCGTCGATGCGCTCCCGGCGCAGGCCGCCGTCCTCGCCGTCCCCGCCGCCCCTGTCGTCGAGTGCCGCGATCAAGGACCGCAACCGCGTGCGCACGGCCGGCACGTCGGACGCGGCGACCGACGGGAGCAGCCCGGCGAGCCGGTCCAGGTCCGCATGGACACCGGGCGCCGCCGCCTGCTGTTCCCCGGCGGCGGCGTGCGCGTCGAGCAGCGTGCGCAGGTGCGCGGTGAGCGCGGAGACCGTCGGGTGGCCGAACACGAGGGTGGACGGCAGGGCGAGACCGGTCACCTGGCCCAGCCGGTTGCGCAGCCGCACCGCGCCCAGCGAGTCCAGACCCAGGTCCTTGAAGGGACGCTCCGGGTCGACAGCGCCCGCGTCCTCGTACCCGAGGACCACCGCGACCTCCGCCGCGACCGCCGCCAGCACGAGCGCGTACCGCTCCTCGGGCGCGGCGGCCGCGAGGTGCGCGGGCAGCGCCGGACCCGACCGGCCCGCGGGGGCGTGCGAAGCCGGCACCAGGGCTCGCAGCACGGCGGGCAGCGAGCCCTCGCGGGCCTGGGCGCGCAGGGCGCCCGGGTCGAGCCGGGCGGGCAGCAGCAGCGCGTCGTCCGTGCCGTGCACGACGTCGAACAGGCGCAGCCCCTCGTCGGTGGTCAGCGGCGCCAGCCCCGACCTGCCCAGCCGGGCCACCCCCGCGTCACCGAGGTGCCGGGTCATGCCGCTCGTCTCCTCCCACAGGCCCCAGGCCAGCGAGAGCGCCGGCAGCCCCTGGGCGCGCCGCCACTGCGCGAAGGCGTCGAGGAACGTGTTGGCGGCCGCGTAGTTGCCCTGTCCCGGCCCGCCGATGGTGCCCGCGACGGAGGAGAACAGAACGAACGCGGCGAGCGGCAGGGACGCGGTCAGCTCGTGCAGGTGCAGCGCCGCGTCCACCTTGGGCGCCAGTACGCGGTCCAACCGCTCGGGCGTCAGGGCCTCCAGGAGGCCGTCGTCGAGCGTCCCCGCGGAGTGGACGACGGCGGTCAGCGGATGCGCGGCGTCGACCGACGCGAGGAGCGCCGCCGTCGCCGACCGGTCGGTGACGTCGCAGG
Source organism: Streptomyces kanasensis (assembly GCF_043077165.1). Classification (NCBI taxonomy): domain Bacteria; kingdom Bacillati; phylum Actinomycetota; class Actinomycetes; order Kitasatosporales; family Streptomycetaceae; genus Streptomyces; species Streptomyces kanasensis. The sequence goes on along the minus strand of NZ_JBIBSF010000008.1, from coordinate 159,121 downwards.
CCGCGACGGTGACCCGGGCGCCGAGGCCGGTCAGTTCGGCCGTCAGCTCCGCCACGCCCTCGGCGTCCGGGCCGCGGCGGCCGGCCAGGAGCAGGTGGCGCGCGCCCCGCTCGGCGGCGAGGTGCCGGGCCACCCGGGCGCCGAGTCCGCCGGTGCCGCCGGTGATCAGGACCGTGCCGTCCGGGTCGAAGGGGAGCGGTCCGCCGGACGTGCCGCGGACCCGGACGGCACGGGGGACGTGGAGGACGCCGTCCCGTACGGCGACCTGGGGCTCGCCGGTGGCGAGCGCGCCGGGCAGGACGCGCGCCGGATCGTCGGAGGCGTCAGCGGCCAGATCGACCAGCGTGAAGCGGCCGGGGTGCTCGGACTGCGCGGTCCGCACCAGCCCCCACAGCGGCGCGAGGTCGGGAGCGACGGCCGCCCCGGGAGCGGTGGCCACGGCGCCCCGGGTGACCAGCACCAGCCGCGCGGCGGCGAACCGCTCGTCGGCCAGCCAGCCGCGCAGCAGCGCCAGGGTGTGGTGGGCGCGGGCGCGGGCCGCCTCCGCGGTGGGTGTGCCGTGCGCCGCCGGCACGAGCGCGACGACGGTGTCCGGTACGGGTCCGCCCGCGTCGAGCGCCGCGGTGAGGTGGGGGAGGGAACGGTAGGTGGGGAGGCGCGGGCCGAGGGAGCCGGCTGGGGCGTCCGTACCGGTTCCGGTGTCCGTACGGGTCCCGGCGGGCGTGCCGGCCCCGGTGTCCGTACCGGTTCCGGCGGGCGTGCCGGCCCCGGTGTCCGCACCGGTTCCGGCGGGCATGCCGGTCCCCGCGGGCGCGCCGCCGGCGGTGCCCGGGTGCGGCAGGGTCGTCCCGTCCTCGGCCAGGACCGCCCAGCACCCGGGCGCGGGGACCGCGGCGGGGTCCGGGGCCGGTGCCGCCTGCCAGTCCACGCGGAAGAGGCGATCGGCCGGGCCGCGTGCGCCGGTCAGGCGGTCCGCGGCCACCGGGCGGGCCACGACCGAGTCGACGGTGACCACGGGGGCGCCCGCCGCGTCGACCGCGGACATCCGTACCGTCCCCTCGCCGAGCGGGGTGAGCGACACCCGCAGGTGCGTGGCGCCCGTCCGGCTGACCCGCACCCCGGACCAGGTGAACGGCAGCCACGCCTGCCCGGACCCTCCGTCGGCGTCGGCCAGTTCGGTGAGCTGGGCGTGGAACGCGGCGTCGAGCAGGGCCGGGTGCACGCCGTACCCCTCGGTGCCCCCGCCGTCCCCGGCCGCCGGGGCGTCCACCTCGGCGAGGAGCGCACCGTCACGCCGCCAGGCGGCGCGCAGGCCGCGGAAGGCGGGCCCGTAGCCGAAGCCGCGGTCGGCGAGCCGGTCGTAGAGGCCGTCGACGTCCAGCGGATCGGCGTCCGACGGGGGCCAGGCGGTGGCGGCGGGCGAGGTGTCGACGTGCGCCGGGGCGGGCGCGAGGAAGCCGGCGGCGTGCCGCGTCCAGTCGTCGCCGCCGGTCGCGTCGGCCGGCCGGGAGTGGATCGCCACCGGTCGCCGTCCCCGGGCGTCCGGGGCGCCGACCGACGCCTGCAGGTCGACGGCGCCCTCGGCGGGGAGCGGCAGCGGCTCCTCCAGCGTCAGCTCCTCGACCGTGTCGCAGCCGACGTGCGCGGCGGCGAGGACGGCCATGTCCACGAAGGCGGTGCCCGGCAGCAGGACCGTGCCGTGGACCGCGTGGTCGGCCGGCCAGCCGTGCGTGCCCGGCGAGACCCGGCCGGTGAACAGCCATCCGCCGCCGTCGGCGCGCTCGGCCCCGGCGGTCAGGAGCCGGTGGCCGGTGGAGCGCAGTCCCGCGTCCCCGACGTCGCCCGCGGCGGGCCGGGGCGCCGCCCAGTAGCGCGTCGACGCGAAGGGGTACGTCGGGAGGTCGACGTCGCGCGCGTCGGCCGGGTCGAACACCGCGGCCCAGTCCACCGGTACCCCGTGGGCGTGGGCGGCGGCCAGCGAGGCGGTGAACTGCGCCTGTTCCCGCTCGCGGCGGGCCGAGCCGAGGACGGTCACGGCGGCCCGACCGGACCCCCCGTCCCGCCGCCCCCCCGCCCGCTCGACCGTCTGCTCCGCCGCCCGCTCCGCCGTCTGCTCCACCGCGAAGGTGAGGACGGGGTGCGGACTGATCTCGACGAACGTGGTGTGCCCCCCGTCGAGCAGCGCCCGGACGGTCTCCTCGAACCGCACGGTGCGGCGCAGGTTCCGGTACCAGTAGTCGGCGTCGAGACCACGGGTGTCGAACACGCCGCCGGTGACCGTGGAGTGGAAGGGCACCTCTGCCGAGCGCGGCGCGATCGGTGCCAGGACCTCGGCCAGACGCTCCCGGAGCGGCTCGACCTGGGGGGAGTGCGAGGCGTAGTCGACGGGGATCCGCCGGGCCCAGACGCCCTCGGCGGCACAGCGGGCGAGCAGCCCGTCCAAGGCGTCCGGGTCACCCGAGAGCGTGACGGACGACGGGCCGTTGACGGCGGCGACGGATATGAGCCCGTCCCACTCCGCCAGGAGCGGCAGCAGCCGCTCGGGCGACGCCGTCACCGAGGCCATGCCGCCCCGCCCGGCCATCCCCGCGATGGCCCTGCTGCGCAGCGCCACGACGCGGGCGGCGTCCTGGAGCGAGAGGCCCCCGGCGACGTACGCGGCGGCCATCTCGCCCTGCGAGTGCCCGACGACGGCGTCCGGGTGCACGCCGTGGTGGCGCCAGAGCGCGGCGAGCGCCGCCATCACCGCGAACAGCGCGGGCTGTACGACGTCCACCCGGTCCAGTGGGGGAGCGCCCGGCGCCCCGCGCAGGACCTCGTCGAGCGCGAAGCCGGTGTGGGGCGCGAGCGCGGCGGCACAGGCGTCGAGCTCGTCGGCGAACACGGGGTGCGCGGCGGCGAGTTCCCGGCCCATGCCGACCCACTGGGAGCCCTGGCCGGGGAAGACGAAGACGGTCCTGCCGGGACGGGCGTGGGCCCGGGTCACCCGGTCCGTCTCCTCGCCCCGGGCGAGCGCGGCGACCGCGTCGAGGAGTTCGGTACGGGTGGTGCCGGTGAGGGCGGCCCGGTGGTCGAAGTGCGCGCGGGTGTGGGCGAGGGCGGCGCCGACCTGAAGGGGGGCGGCGTCGGGTCGTGCGGTGGTGAGGTGGGTGTGCAGGCGTCGGGCCTGGGCGCGCAGGGCGGCCGGCGTCCGGGCGGACAGCACCCACGGCACCACGGGAGGCGTCGCCGACGAGGGGGCGGGGGGCCGCGGCGCCCCGGCCCCGGGCGGGCGCGTCCGTACGGCGGGTGCCTCCTCCACGAGGACGTGCGCGTTGGTCCCGCCCACGCCGAAGGCCGACACGCCCGCCCGGCGGACCCGTTCGCCGCGCGGCCACGGGACGGCCTCGGTCAGCAGGGAGACGCCGCCGCCCGACCAGTCGGCCTTGGGCGTGGGCCGGTCGACGTGCAGGGTCCGGGGGAGCGTTTCGTGGCGCAGCGCCTGGATCATCTTGATGAGCCCGCCGACGCCCGCGGCGGCCTGGCTGTGCCCGATGTTGGACTTCAGCGAGCCCAGCCGAAGGGGCCGTCCGGAGGGGCGGTCAGGGCCGAAGACGGCCGTGAGGGCGTCGATCTCGACGGGGTCGCCGAGCGTGGTGCCCGTGCCGTGCCCCTCGACCGCGTCGACGTCGTGGGGGCGCAGGCCGGCATCGGCGAGCGCCTGGGTGATGACGCGCTGCTGGGAGGGGCCGTTCGGGGCGGTCAGGCCGTTGCTGGCGCCGTCCTGGTTGACCGCCGTGCCCGGGATGAGGGCCAGGACGCGGTGGTGGCGGCGTCGGGCCTCGCTGAGGCGCTCCAGGAGCAGCACGCCGATGCCCTCGGCCCAGCCGGTGCCGTCGGCGGCCTCCGCGTACGAGCGGCACCTGCCGTCCGGGGAGAGCGCGCGCTGCCTGCTGAACTCGGTGAAGACCTTCGGCGTGGCCATCACGGTGGCGCCGCCCGCCACGGCGAAGGAGCACTCGCCCCGCCGCAGGGCCTGTACCGCCAGGTGCACGCCGACCAGGGACGACGAACAGGCCGTGTCGACGGTGAGGGCCGGACCCTCGAACCCGAAGGCGTAGGCGACCCGGCCCGACAGGACGCTGCCCGCGGAGCCGATGCCCCAGTAGCCCTCCAGCTCGCCGGGGCCGGACCGCGCCACGCCCTCGTAGTCCTGGCCGCTGCTGCCCACGTACACGCCGGTCGGCGACTTCCGCAGCCGGCCGGGGTCGATGCCCGCGTCCTCCAGGGCCTCCCAGACGGTCTGCAGGAGCAGCCGCTGCTGGGGGTCCATCGCCAGGGCCTCGCGGCGGGCGATGCCGAAGAACTCCGCGTCGAAGTCGGCGACCGGGTCGAGGAACCCGCCGGCCCGGGCGTAACTGGTCCCGGGCTGCTCGGGGTCGGCGGAGAAGAGGCCGTCGAGGTCCCAGCCCCGGTCGCGGGGGAAGTCGGAGACGACGTCGCGCCCGGCGGCCACCAGGTCCCACAGGCCGGCGGGGGAGGTCACGCCGCCCGGGTAGCGGCAGGCCATGCCCACGACGGCGATGGGATCGTCCTCGGGGCCCTTGCCCCGGCCCCGGCTCCCGCCCCGGCCCTCGCCCGCCGCTTCCGGGGCGGGGACGTCGTCCTCCGGGGCGGCGAGGCCGAGCAGGTCGAGCAGGTGCTCCGCCACGGCGGCGGCCGTCGGATGGTCGAAGAGCAGGGTGAGCGGCAGGTCGAGGTTGGTGGCCCGGCCCAGCCGACCGGTCAGCTCCACGGCCGCGAGGGAGTGGTAGCCGTAGTCGCGGTAGGCCTTCTCCGGGTCGATGTCGAGCGGGTCCCCGCCCGCGAGGCCCGCGGTCTCCTCGCGCACCAGGTCGAGCAGGGCCGCCCGGCGGCGGCCGACCGGCAGCCCGGCCAGGCGTCCCGCCAGGTCCTCGGCCGGTCCGGGCTCCCCGGCCCGTACGTCCTCGGCCGGCCCCGTCCGCCGGGTCCGCCCGTCCATCGGGTCAGCCATGCCGTCCTCCACGTCGTCTCCCTGCGCCCCCGCGCCTCGCCGCCGCCCCCGCGCACGGGATGCGGCCACAGAGTTCCGTCGTCCGCCCCTGGTGGGAGTGCCCTCCTCCGGTGGGGGAGGGCACTCCTCGGGGGAGCCTCCTACGAGGAGGCGGCTCCGCCCGTCAGGAGGAAGGACCGGATGTGCGCGCTGAGCTGTTCCGGCTGGTCCTCGGGAATGAGGGTGTAGCTGTCTTCGATCTCGACGAGCCGGCCCTGGGGCAGCAGTTCGGCGAGCTTGCGCCCGTGCTCGGGCGGCATCACCTTGTCCTCGGCGGCCCACACCACGAGGGCGGGCCGGTCGAAGCCGCGCAACTTGGCGGCCCAGTCGAGAAGTTCCCTCTTCGGAGGAACGCCGAGCACGTACTTGCGCAGGTCGCGGCGGATCTCCTCGGAGCTCCACAGCGGGGTGAACCAGGCGTCCATCACCTCGTGCGGGACCGGTCGCTTGCTCATCCAGCCCCAGGTCATGGGCAGTCGGCGCATCGGCTTCCACTTCAGCAGCTTGAAGGCGACGTTGATGCCGCCCGGCAGCTTCGCCGAGGTGAAGAGGTTGCTCCCGGGCAGGCCCGGCGGGAAGTTGTCGAACGCCTCGCACGAGGTGATGACCAGGCGGCCGACGCGCTCGTCCCGGCCCGCGGAGACCAGGGCCTGCGCACCGCCCCAGTCGTTCATCACCAGCGTGACGTCGCGCAGGTCGAGCCGGTCGAGGAACTCCGCGACCAGCCGGGCCACACCCGCGATCGACAGGTCCGCGTCCGGCTTCATCGGCCGGCGGTGACCGCCCAGCGGCAGGGTCGGCACCACGCACCGGAAGTCGGAACGCAGGGACGCCACCACGTTCCGCCACAGGGATCCGTCCATCGCGACCCCGTGCAGCAGGACCACGACCGGCTTCTCACCCCCGGTGTCCTGATACTCCACCGTGCCAGCCGAAAGGTCTACCTCAGCCATTTCACATCTCCTCGGAGCTGTACGGGTTCGGGAGGTCGCGAAGGGATGCTCGCACCGGACGCAACGCTCGACGCCCAGTTGGGCGGCGTGGCGGCCACCCGGACGGGTGAGTCGGGGTAAGCAAAACACCTCCGGCTGCTTTTCGCCAGCAACAACCCGACCAGGAACGATCATTGCCCTTTAGGGCAATGGTCGGCCGACCGCCGCCTGGGTACAGTGGCGACTCCCGTACCGGAGCCGTCCGCCGCAAGGTGAAGGGCGCGTACACGGACGAGGTATGCCGTGCGGCTTCCGTCCGCACCCCAGGGGTCACCACTCCGGATTTCCGCCCTCGCCCCTCGCGCAGCGGCCGGATCGCGGACTCATTCACCCCTCGGTCATCCCATCACCGTGCATCGGAAAGGCTGTCCCGTGATCACTGCCGAAGACGTATGTGCCCGCATCGCCAAGAAGCTCGGCGGCAAGGCGCAGGCGTACACCTTGAACGAGGAGACCGCCTTCGACTCCGTGGGCCTGTCGAGCCTGCAGATAGCCGACATCGTCTACTCCATCGAGGACGACCTCGAAATCGAATTCGACGAGAGCAGGGCCGCGAGCGTGAAGACGGTCGCGGACCTGGTGAAGCTCGCCGAGGAGACCCAGCAGGGCAGCGCCGCCGCGTGACGGCCGACGCCTACCAGGGCGCCACCGCGGAGTCCATCAGACATCACTACGACGTCTCCAACGACTTCTTCGCGCTGTGGCTGGACCCGGACCTCACGTACACCTGCGCGCTGTGGGACGAGGGCGACACCCTCGAAAGCGCCCAGAAGCGCAAGCTCGACCACCTGATCGAGGGCGCGCGGGCGGCCGGCGCGCGCCGCGTCCTCGACGTCGGCTGCGGTTGGGGAAGCCTGCTCGAACGGCTGGTCCGCACGCACGGCGTGGAGCGGGCCGTCGGCCTCACGCTCAGCGACAGCCAGGCCCGGCACCTGCGGGGACTGGCGCTCGAACGCACCGAGGTGCGGGTGGAGAACTGGCTCGACCACGAGCCGGCCGAGCAGTACGACGCGATCATCTCCATCGGCGCCTTCGAGCACTTCGCGCGCACGGGCCTCTCCCGCGCCGAGCGGGTCGCCGCGTACCGCGCGTTCTTCGAGCGCTGCCGCGCCTGGCTGCCCAAGGGCGGCAGGATCGCGCTCCAGACGAACGTCAAGGGGAACAACGTCCGGATGGACAAGCAGACCGTCCGGGACCTGCAGTTCATCATCGACACCATTTTCCCGGAATCCGAGATCCCGGCACTCTCCGAGGTCCTCGAATCGAGCGAGAAGCGCTTCGACGTCGTCCGTCTGCGCAACGACCCGGATCACTACAGCCGCACCTGCCAGGAATGGTTCGACCGGCTGCGGGCCCACCGCGACCAGGCCGTCAAAGTGGCCGGCGAGAAGACGGTCGCCGACTACGAGAGGTATCTGAGTTCCACGGTCGGCCACTTCCGGAACCGCCACCTGGGACTGTCGAGGATCGTCCTCGAAGCCGTGTGAACGGGTGACCTGCATTCCTCACGAAAGCTCCGACGTCAGCTCCACCGGCGGGCCCTCCCTGGGAGCACTCACTTGAACGCGTACAAGCACGTCGTCTACTGGCACGACACCGAAAAGGTCACCGTCGAGGCGCCCCTCCGGGAATCCGTCGACTGCGACGTCTGCATCGTCGGCGGTGGTTTCACGGGCCTGTGGACCGCCTACTTCCTCAACCAGGCCGAGCCGGCGCTCGACATCCGCATCGTCGAGGCCCACCACTCCGGCTACGGCGCCTCCGGCCGCGCCGACGGATTCGTCACGCCCACCATCGGCAAGGACATCCAGGCCCTGGTGAAGGAATTCGGGCTCCAGCGCGCACTCGAGGCGTCGCAGGCGGTGGGCCGGTCGATCCTGGAAATCGGCAGGTTCGCCCGCAGGAACCGCGTCGACGCCCAGTACGAGGCCAACGACTACCTGATGGTGGCCACCGACGCCGCCCAGCTCAGACGGCTGGAGCAGGACCGCGCGCTCGCCGAGCGGATGGGCGCCGCACAGGCGGAGATCCTCCCGGGCGAGGAGTCGCGGGCCGTCATCGGCTCGCCCGTGGTGCTCGGCAGCATGCGCACGGGCGGCGCACTCGTGAACCCCTTCCGGCTCGCCCGCGGCATCGCCCGCGTGGTCCGCGAGAAGGGCGTGACGATCCACGACGACTCCCCCTGCCTGCGCGTCGAGCCGGGGGTGCGGCCGACCGTCGTGACGGCCGGCGGGCGGGTCACGGCCGACAAGGTCGTCCTGGCCACCAACGTCCACATGGACGCCTTCCCGCCGTTCCGCAGGAAGGTCATCCCGATCTGGACGTACGCGATGGTCAGCGAGCCGCTCACCGACGCGCAGCTGGGGCGCGTGAACTGGCCGGGCCGTGAGGGCCTGGTCGAGGCCAAGTCCCTGCTGACCTGCGCCCGCCTCACGCACGACAACCGCGTCATGTTCGCCGGTGGACCGGCCCCGTACTACTACGGCCGGGACAAGCGGCAGCGGAACATGAACCGGCCCGAGGTCTACCGGGAGATCCACCGGGAGTTCCTGCGGTTCTTCCCGATGTGGGACGACGTCGAGTTCGGCTACGCGTACGGCGGGACCGCCGACGTCGTCCGCGACTACGCCCCGCACTTCGGCAGGCTCGGCGGCGGCAACATCCTCTACGGGTACGGCTACTGCGGCAACGGCATCGCCGCCACCCACACCGGCGGCAAGGTCCTGCGGGACCTCACGCTGGGCAAGGACACGGACTACTCGCGGCTGCTCTTCGTGGACGACGAGCGGCGCAAGCCGCCCGCCTCCTTCCCGCCCGACCCGGTCCTGTTCGCCGGCGCCCGTGCCGCGGCCCGGCTGATGGACTGGAAGGACTCCCGCGCATGAGCCGCACCACGAGCAACGGGAACGGCGGGGGCCGCCGCGACGGCGGGAGCGGCGGGGGCGCCCCGGGTGCCCGCCCCACCGTCCTGCTCACCGGCGCGTCCGGGGTCGTCGGACGCTCCCTCCTGCGGGAGCAGGACGGCCCGAGGTTCGTCGTCGCCACCCACAGCACGCCCGTGCCCGAAGCCGGGGACGCGCGGTCGGTCCGCCTGGACATGACCGCGGAGCGCTTCGGCCTCGACGAGGACGCCTACGCCGCCCTCGCCGCCGAGGTCGACGTCGTCATCCACTCCGCGGGCCTGACCGAGTGGGGCCTGCCCGCAGGGGCCTACCGCCCGGTCAACGTCGAGGGCACCCGGCGGATCACCGAGTTCGCCGAACGGGCCGACGCCACCGTCCACTTCATCAGCACGGCGTTCGTCGCCGCGCTCGCGGACACCGCGCCGGTGCCGCTCGGCCCGGACAACGTCTGCCGCAACTACATCAGCTCCAAACGGGAGGCGGAGCACGTCCTGCGTGACAGCGGGGTGCGGCACACCGTCTTCCGCCCCACCAACCTCATCGGCGACTCCACCACGGGCTGGACCTCCCAGGGCCAGATCGTGCAGCTGATGTCGGACTGGCTGGGCCGCGGCAGGGCGCCCTTCCTCCCGGCGCACCCGGGCATCCGCATGGACTTCGTGCCCCAGGACCTGCTGTCCAAGGCGGTGCTCGGCGCCGTCGAACGGGGCGACGACGCGGGCGAGTTCTGGGTGACGTACGGCCCGGAGGCCATGGACGTCGAGGACTGCCTGCGGGTGCTGGTGAAGCACGCCGCCGGCCGCGGGCGGACCCTGACCCCACCGCCGGTGGTGAACGCCGACGAGCTCGCCGCGGACGCCATCGCGAACGCCTCCCCGCGGGCCCGCTCCTACCTGTCCGTGCTGCGCGACGTCAGCGAGGTCACCCGGTGCAGCGGCGGCGTGCTGCCCACGTCCATGCCGGAGCTGCGCGAGCGCTACGGCGTTCCGCGGGTCGACGACACCACGGCGTACCTGGCGAGCCTGGAGTACGCCGCCGACCACCTGGGCTAGACCGGACGGCCGGACCGCGCGGTCCGGGGGAACCGCCGGACCACACGGTCCGGGGAGGGCCCGGCCCGGACGGCCGGACCGACGGAAAGGACAGTGCTGTGAACGGGAACGAGGACTGGAACGCGCCGGACCTGGGGGGCAAGGTCGCCGTGGTCACCGGGGCCAGCCGCGGCGTGGGCCGCGGCATCGCCCTCGCGCTCGGCGCCGCCGGCGCCACCGTGTACGTCACGGGCCGCAGCACCCGGGACGGCGCGCGCACCGAAGGGCTGCCCGGCACGGTGGACGACACCGCCGATGAGGTCACCGAGCGGGGCGGCAAGGGCGTCGCCGTGCGCTGCGACCACGGGTCGGCCGCGGACAACGAGGCGCTCGCCGCCCGCGTCCAGGCCGACCACGGCCGGCTGGACCTGCTGGTCAACAACGCCTGGGGCGGCTACGAACGCTCCTCCGAGGTCCGCTTCGACGCGCCGTTCTGGGACCAGCCGATGTGGCGCTACGACCTGTTCGCGACGTCGCTGCGCGCGCAGTACGACGTCACCCGCAGGCTCGTCCCGCTGATGCTGCCTCAGCGCAGCGGCCTGGTCGTCGGCATCAGCTTCTCCGACGGCGACATCTACCTCGGCCAGGTCGGCTACGACGTCTTCAAGTCCGCCGCCGACCGCATGTGCCGGGACTTCGCCCTCGACCTGCGCAAGAAGGGCGTCGCGGCGCTCTCCCTGCACCCCGGCTTCGTCCGCACGGAGCGGGTGCAGGCCGCCTGGGAGGCGATGGGCGACGGTCCCGCGTCGGTGGTCCACTCCCCGGAGTACGTGGGGCGGGCGATCGTCGCCCTGCTCGCGGACCCCGCGGTGATGGAACGCACGGGCCAGGTGCTGAGCACGGGCGACCTGGCGGTCGCGTACGGCTTCGCCGACGTGGACGGCCGGCAGCCGCCGCCGTTCCGCCTGGAGGGCCGGATGAGCCTGGCGACCCGGATGCACCGGTTGAACAAGGTGGTCACCTCGGTGGCGGAGCAGTAGGGCCGGTCAGTCCGGCGGGGCGAGCAGCAGTCGGGAGGTGCGCATGGTGGGGAGGTGTCCCGCGGTCCCTGGGCGGCGCAGGGCGACGGCCGCCTGGCAGCCGGCGGGCGCGGGCACGTCCAGCAGGGCCCAGCCGTCGGGCCCGGGCGGCGCCCAGGGCGGGGCCAGCGCCGCGGCGAGGCCGACGTGATGGGCGCCGACCCCGCCGGGCAGTCCGGTGCCGATGCCCTTGAGGAAGGCTTCCTTGCGCACCCAGCAACCGAGCAGCGCGTCCCGGCGGGCCGCCGGGGGCAGGGCGTCGAGGGCGCGCCGCTCGTCGGGGTGCAGGCGCCGGGCCAGCCGTTCCAAGCCGTCGCCGACCAGTTCGCGGGACTCGACGTCCACCCCGACCGGCGAGGCGGCCAGCGCGTAGAGCGCGACGTCCCCGGCGTGCGAGAGGGAGAAGTGCACACCGGGGTGGCCGGCGACGGCGGGGCGCCCGTGCGGCTCCTCGCAGCCGGGCATCCCGCACCGCTCGCGGACGAGGACGACGTCCTGGGGAGCGGTTCCGAGGCGGTCGCCGAGCAGTACCCGCAACCCCACGTGCGACGTGACGAAGCGCGTGCGCGCCGCCGGGTCCTGGAACCCGGCGGCACGCCGCGTCTCTCCGGCGTCGAGGATCCCGGCGCGGGCGGCGGCCGCCGCGGCGTGGTCCGGGATCCACAGCGTCCACACGTCGACGGTGTCGACCGCGTGGGCCGGGTCGACCGGGCGGGCCGGGTCGACCGCGTGCGCCGGGTCGCGCCGGTCCGGCCGGTCGAGCGGACCATCCGTATCGACGCCGCCCGGGACGACGCCTCCCGTACCGATGTCACCCGTCACCACGCCGCCCATACCGCCCGTACCGCCCGTGTCGGTGCCGTGGGGGCCGGGCGGTCCGCCCGGCGCCCCGGCCCGAAGGGAGTGAGTCATGAAGGTGCCGTCACGGCCTGTCGAGGCCCCGCGGGTCGCGCCGGAGGTCGTCCGCCCACTCCGCCGAGAGGAGCGCGGCCTCCACCCGGGACCGCAGTCCCAGCTTCCTCGTGATGCTGGTCAGATGGGCCTTGACCGTCCGCTCCGCGATGCCGAGCCGGCGGGCGAGCTCCCGGTTCCCCTCACCGTCCGGCAGCACGCTGAACACTTCGAGCTCCCGTGGCGTCAGTACCCGCAGGGCCGACCGTTCCACCGACGCCAGCCGGCCGCCACCGACCCCTATGCGTCTGTCGACGCCTCCGCCGACCTGAAGCTTCTCCCCGTGCATGCGTTCTCCAACTCCTTGAGGAAGTCGTCACCACGGGAGGAATCGGATCGTTTCGTCGCACCCAACCGGAATTCCCCCTTCGGTCCGACCATGAACAAGGCGGCGCCCGAACAGCCCGCCGCCTATGTGACGTGCGTCACTCGCACTGTACCCGTAGGGCGAGGGGTCGCCGGTCGAAACCGGGTTCGATTCGCCTGTGCGTCGGACCGTCCAGGGAGCGTAGGGCGAGGCGGTGGTTCCGTTCAAGCCGATACGGATGAACGCGAAGATCGTCTTCGCGATTGGTTGACCGCTCAACTCCCCGCGCCGGCAAGGGCTTTCGCCGCGGCCCCGGGTGTCGTCCGGGCTCCGTGGCGACGGCCGCCAGGGCGTGGACGTGCGGTTTCCCGCTCCTCGTGGGGAATTCTCCACACCGGCGCGGAAAGGCGGTCCGCACCGCGGCCCGGCCCTTTCCGCCCTCTCCGGTTCGCAGCCGCGCACGGAGCCGTTTACGGCCACGGGGAAATGCTCCCGCAAGGGGAATCGACGACTCCGTACAAAATTTCGCCCCGCATTCAGGGGCGCCCGGGAGGCGTGAATTCCTCGCGGCCCTCCCGGCCGTCCACCGTCGCAGACAGTTCGAGGTGACCGTATGTCGTCCCATTCATCTGCTCCGGCCGGTACCGACGCCGTGGCCGGTTCCAGGATCGCGGCCGTCGCCGGCGTCCGCCCGCAGCGGGTCGTCGGCAACGACGAGCTGGGCAGGGGGCTCGGCGTCACGGCCGAGTGGATCGAGCGCCGCGTGGGCGTCCGCGAGCGGCGCTTCGCGGGAGCGGAGGAGACCGTCACGGGAATGGCGGCCGGCGCCGCGGCCAAGGCGCTCTCGGCGGCGGGCCTCGCCCCCGTCGACGTCGATCTGCTGGTCCTGGCCACCTGCTCCATGCCGTCGCCCATGCCGAGCGGCGCGGCGTCCGTCGCGGCGTTGCTCGGCGTCCCGCACGTCGCCGCCTTCGACGTCAACGCGGCCTGCGCCGGCTTCTGTTACGCCCTCGGCGTCGCCGACGGCCTCGTCCGCGCCCGCACCAGCCGCGTGGCCCTGGTCATCGGGGCCGAGCGGATGACCGACTGGGTGGACCGGGACGACGTGGACACCGCCACCGTCTTCGCCGACGGGGCCGGTGCCGCGGTCGTCGTCGCCGACGAGCGGGTGGGGATCCACCCGGTGGAGTGGGGCGGGGACGGCGACAAGGCCGGGCTGGTCGCCATCCCCGACCGGTACGGCAGCGTCACCATGCAGGGCCAGGCCGTCTACCGCTGGGTGACGTCGGAGCTGACCGCGGTGGCGGCGGCGGCCTGCGCGCGCGCCGGGATCGCCCCCGCCGACCTCAAGGGCTTCGTGACGCACCAGGCGAACCTGCGGATGATCGAGCGCCTGGCGACGGGCCTCGGCGCCACGAACGCCGCCGTCGCCCGGGACGTCGTGGAGACCGGCAACACCTCCGCGGCCTCCGTACCCTTGGCGCTGTCCCGGCTGATCGACCTCGGGCAGGTCCGGCCCGGTGACCCGATCCTGCTGATGGGCTTCGGCGCGGGGCTCAGCTACGCGGCCCAGGTGATCACCTGCCCGTGACGGTCGGGGGCGGGTGCCCCACCACGACCCGAAGCGACCGCGACTGGCCACACGGCACCGGCCGCCGGCCCGCACCGGCCGCCGGCCCGCACCGGGCCGCCCGTCCGTGCCCTCCGTCGGCCGGTGCCTCCCGCCGGTCACCCGGCGGGAGGCACGGCGCCGTCTCCTCCGGCCTCAGCCGTCCCGGTCGGTGCCGGTGCCGGTGCCCGTCCCCGTGCCGGCATCGGCACCGGTGTCCGTGCCGCGGGCGAGGTGCGCCTGGCGGGCGGCCTCGACGAGCCTCGGGGAGAACGCCATCCCGTGGGCGTCCGGCACGTCGTACGGGGACCGCCAGTGGTCCGGCACGAAGGTGTCGCCGTCCTCCTGGGCGAGGTGGCACGAGGCGCACCACTCGGTCCGCCAGCCGTAGGCGACGGCCCGGACCCCGTCGAACTCCTCGTCCAGCGGACCGTCCACCCGGTACCAGCGGTGGAGGTCCTCCGCCCCGCAGTGCGGACAGGGCGCCGAGAGGTCGGGGGCGGCCGGTTCCGCGTCGAAGGCGGTCCGCCAGGCGGCCAGCAGTCCCGGTGGCACCAGCCGCCAGCCGCCGGGGCCCGGCAGGGCGAGCTCGTCGACGTCGAACAGGTCCATCTCCCCGGCCTCGACGGCACCGAGCATCCTGCACTCGCCCGTCGTCAGGTCGACACGGACGGGACCGATGCCGATGGTCATCTGCGACGGGTCCCCGGTCTCCAGGTAGCCGCGGTTCTGGAACCCGAAGTAGGCCGCCCCGCCGACCACGGTCGCCGCACCCTCGACGGGCACCAGGTCCACTGGGGAGTTGAGCGGGTCGTCGGTCACGTACCGCTGGGCCAGTTCCGCCGCTCGTTCGAGACTGATCACTGGTCGGTCCTGAGGAATCCGTAGTTGCGGTGGACACCCGGCTTGGCGTGCCCGGACTGTCCGTCGAGGAAGATCACGTCTCCCTTGACGTTCACCACGTTGAACACGTGGGAGTCGCCCTTGCCGGGCCCGAAGCCCCACACGATACCGCGGGCACCGTCCCCACCGGCGAGGACGTCACGCACGATGCCGCTCAGGGTCGTGCGCAGGAACGGCTTGCCGCCGTAGAGGCCGGTGATGGCGGAGTCGGACCCCCGCCCGAGGTTCGCCGGGGCGGAGGACGGGGCGCCGTCCGCCGGCAACCGGTCGACGGCGATGGCGCAGGCGCGGCAGTTGGTCCCGCCCTTCTGGGGGTTGACCAGCTTCGTCAGCTCCGGCGTGATGGGCGTCTTGTAGGAGAGCTTGCCCCTCAGGTAGTGCACCGTCCCGCCGCCGCCCGCGCCGAAGCGCAGGTTCCCGATCGAGGACGCGGCCTTCTCCGGGGAGACGGCCGCGCGCCGCCACCCCGTGAGGCCGCCGATCCCGACGAGGGCTTTTGGGTCCTTCTTGAGAGTGCGGCATATCGCGCATCGCGGACTGGGCGCTCCTCATCGGGGCTGTCGGCGGAGGCGTTCGGCTGTCCGCTGGCCCTCGTTGCGATTGTTACGGGAGGGGCGTGGGTGCTGTGGGGTCTGGCGGTCACGTACTCCACACGGCGGCCCCTCCCCCTTCGGTGGGATCGCCGCCTTCGGGGGGTGGGGGCCCTGCGGACGTGGCCCCGGACGTCTTGGTGTGCGGTGTCGCGGGGGTGAGGGGGCAGGGGAAGTGGTGGGGCGGGAGGGCTCCGCCCCGACGGCTACTTCGTCGCGCCCTGGGCGAAGCCGTTGTAGATCCACCGTTGGAGCAGCAGGAAGACGACGAGCGTCGGCACGATCACGAGGATCGCGCCCGCCGAGATCGCCTCCCAGTGCGCGCCGAAGGGGCCCTTGAAGCGGAACAGGGCCGTGGAGATGGTGCCGAGCTCCTCCGAGTGCAGGTAGAGGAAGGGGATGTAGAAGTCGTTGTACGTCGTGATCCCCTTGATGATGACCACGGTGGCGATGGCCGGCTTCAGCAGCGGAAAGATGATCTTCCGGTAGATCGTGAAGGCGTTCGCGCCGTCCAGTCGGGCCGCCTCGTCCAGGGAGGTCGGGATGGAGCGGATGAACTGCAGGAAGATGTAGATCGACACGATGTCCGTGCCCATGTAGAGGAGGATCGGCGCCCACCGCGAGTCCACGAGGCCGAAGCTGTTGATCAGTTGGAAGGTGGCGACCTGCGTCGTGACGCCCGGCACCAGGGTGGCGACGAGGAACAGTGCCATGACGGTCTTCTTGGCGCGGAAGTCGAAGCGGTCGATGGCGTAGGCGGTCATCGAGCCGATCAGGACGGTCCCGCCGATGGAGAAGAGCAGGATGAACGCCGTGTTGCCGAAGGCGGCCAGCATCTTGCCGTCGGTGAAGGCCGTGACGTAGTTGTCGGTGTTGAGCCAGTTCCCCGGCAGGGAGAGCGCGTTGCCGTCCGCGACCTCCTGCGAGGTCTTGAGGGACGTCAGGAACACGACGGTGAGGGGCAGCAGCACCACCACGGAGGCCACGACCAGCGACAGGTAGGTCAGCGCGGTGCCGATCCGCGGGCGGCGGGTACGGCGCGGTGCGGGTCGCGTGGACGGCGGCGCGGGCGGCGTGGGCCGTGCGGCCGGTGCGGCGGTGAGGTCGGGGGTCGTCACGTGAGGTCCACCTTGTCGTCGGGCACGAGCCGGCGCTGGATCCACGTGATCAGCAGGATGATCGCGAGCAGCACCACGGCGGCGGCGGAGGCGAGGCCGGTCTTGTTGAACTGGAAGGCGAGCTTGACCGTCTGGATGACGAAGGTCGACGTGCCGGTCGCGCCGCCGGTCATGATGTACGGGATCTCGAACACGGACAGCGAACCCGAGATCGCCAGGATGACGCTCAGGCTGAGGACGGGCCTGATGCTGGGGGCGATGATGTGCCGGAACTGCTGCCACCGGCTCGCGCCGTCCAGCTGTGCGGCCTCGTACAGCTCGCCGGGGATGGACTGGATCGCGCCGAGGAAGAGGACGAAGTTCAGTCCGGTGAAGCGCCACATGGAGACGCCCGCGAGGGAGGCGTTCGCGGAGGTGGGGTCGCCGAGCCACGGGTGGTCGCTGGTGACGCCCAGCCAGGACAGGACCGAGTCGAGCGTGCCGCCGTCCTGGAAGAAGTAGAGGAAGACGAAGCCGATCGCGACGCCGTTGATCAGGTAGGGGAAGAAGAGGATCCCCTTGAAGAGGTTGCGGAACCGCAGGTCGAAGCTGAGGACGGTGGCGAAGTACAGCGCCACGGCGATCTGGACGGCGGACGCCGCGAGGTAGTAGCCGCTGACGAAGAAGACGCGGAAGAGCTCGGGGCGGGTGAAGATCTGCACGTAGTTGTCGACGCCCGTGAAGTTCCGGTCCGGGCTGATGCCGTCCCAGTCGGTGAAGCCGTAGTAGACCATGTTGACCACGGGGACGTACGTGAACGTGATCAGCAGGGCGAGCGGCAGCAGCAGGAAGAGCCACGGGGTGAGCCGCCGCACGGGGCTGTCGCGCCAGGACCGCCGCCCGGGCGGCGGGCCGGAGGGGGGACCCGAGGGCGGACCGGAGCCGTCACCGCGCCGGGAGCGCCGGCCGGGGTGCTCGGGGAAGCGCTCCACGGGGCGGTCCGCGGGTGCCTCGCCGGGACGGGGCCCCCGGCCCGGCGCACCCGTCTTCTCCGATGAGGGCCGTGCGGGCCGTGCGGAGACGGTGGGGGCGGGGCGTGCGGCGGCGGGCCGTCCGGTGGCGGCGGCGCGTCCGGAGCCGGTGTCGGTCGTGTCGGTCATCTCAGCCTTTCGTGTCCGCGTCTGCGGCAGGGAGACGGGAGGGAGGGCTCCGGCCGGTGTCGTACGGCCGGAGCCCGCTCCGCCGGCAGCGGCCGGCGGTCCTGTGCCGCCGGGTCGGGGTCCGGCGGTCCCGTTCCGCCGGGGTCAGGAACCGGCGGTCTTCGCCGCCTCGTTCCACCGCTTGTCGAGGTCGGCGAAGAAGCTCCGGGCGTCGCCCTTCTGCGCCCCGCGGGCGATGTCGACCAGCTGCCGCCGGTAGTCGGGCTTGTCGAGGCCGATCTCGGCGGCCTTGTCGATGGTGTTGACCTCGCCCGTCTCGGCCTCCGACCGCTCCACGAGCTTGACATCGTTGTCACCGTACTCGGCGAGGGTGTCGGGCATCGCGGCGGCCTTCACCGTGGAGATGGCGCCCTCCTTCGCCGCGTAGCCCGACTTCTCGGTGAACCAGTCGATCCAGGCGCGCGCCGCCGCCTTGTGCTCCGAGTGGGTGCTGACCGCCTGCTGGTAGTCGGTGGTGGCGGTCGCGCAGAACGT
Source organism: Streptomyces kanasensis (assembly GCF_043077165.1). Lineage (NCBI taxonomy): Bacteria > Bacillati > Actinomycetota > Actinomycetes > Kitasatosporales > Streptomycetaceae > Streptomyces > Streptomyces kanasensis. Next base: position 140,912 of record NZ_JBIBSF010000008.1, on the reverse strand, counting down.
GCCGTCCTTCTGGGCGGGGAACGGCATGAAGCCGATGTCCGCCGGGTCGGTACCGGCCTTCTTCGCCGCGTCCCGCATCTGCGTGATCGCCCACGAGCCGAGGTGCATGGTGGCGATCCGGCCCTCGGCGATCATGCCCTTGGAGGCTTCCCAGTTGGTGGTGTTGGGGTCCTTCTCCGACAGGCCGGACTTCACGATGTCGTGCAGCAGCGAGTCGATGACGCGCAGCTCACCCCCTTCCTTCCAGGGGGAGACGGGGCCGGCCAGCTTGTCGTTGGCCTTCGCGTCACAGCCGACGGAGCCGATGTCGTTGCTCCAGGCCGTCAGCGGCCAGCCGTCCTTGAAGTTCGTGTAGTACGGGACGGCGTCCGTCTTCGCCTCGATCGCCCGGAGGTCGGCGAGGAACTCCTGCGGGGTGGTGGGCCAGTCGGTGATGCCGGCCTTCTTCCAGACGGCCTTGTTGTAGAGGAAGCCGTTGGCGGTGCCGAACTGGGCGATGCCGTAGACCTTGCCGCCGACGTCCGTCTTGTCGCTGAAGCGGTACTTGGAGCGCAGCTCCTCGGAGCTGCCCAGGGGGGCGAAGAACTTCGGGTAGTCGTTCTTGGCGACGGCGGCCGGGATCATGAGGACGTCGCCGTAGTCGTCGGTGTTCATCCGGATCCTCGCCTCGCCCTCGTAGTCGGTCAGGGCCTCGAAGGTCACCTTCACCTTCGGGTGGGTCTTGTTGAACTCGGCGGCGTACCGGGCCATCGTCCCGTCCTGGACGAGGTCGGTGCGGTGCGTGAGGACCTTGATCTCGCCGGTGGCGTCCCCCGGATCGGAGGGGGCGGTCGCCGGCTCGCCGGAGGCGGTGCCACCGCCGCCGCATCCCGCGACGGTCAGCATCGCGGTGGCGAGGAGCGCCCCCGTGAGCGTCTTCTTCTTCCCCATGTGCCCAGCTCCTTCAGGATCGCGGCTCAGCTCTGCGGGTGGGATGTCGGCACTATGTCAGTCGGTGGTGAACCGGTAAAGCTCAGATTTCCAGCGTGATGCCCAATCGTTACCGGACCGCGTGCGTCGAGCCGGGTACGGGCTGACTGGAGCCACCGATCTGCGGACCGGATTCTCTACTAGACCGGTTTATGGACACGCCTTGATCGGCGGGTTACGTTGTGCGCCGTCGTACATCCGCCCCGGCCTGAACCAGGCGATTGGAGCCGCACCCATGAAGGACACCACGCAGCTCACGGAGGGCTGGCACCTGCGTCACGGCGACGAGTTGCTCGACGCCCGCGTCCCCGGCTGCGTCCACAGCGACCTGCTGGCCGCCGGGGCCATCCCCGACCCGTTCATCGGCCTCAACGAGAAGGAGGTCGCCTGGGTCGGCCGGCGGGAGTGGACGTACACGACGCACCTGGCCCACGACAGCGCCCACGAGCGCACCCACCTCGTCTTCGACGGCCTCGACACCGCCGCCCGCGTCACCCTGGCCGGCGAACCGGTCGGCGCCACCCGCAACATGCACCGCCGCTACCGGTTCGACGTCACCGGCCGCACCGGCGAGCTGGAGGTCCGCTTCGCCTCCGCCTACGACGAGGCGGCGGCCGTCCGGGCCGTGACCGGCGAGCGGCCCAACGTCTACCCGGAGCCCTCGCAGTACGTGCGCAAGATGGCGTGCAGCTTCGGCTGGGACTGGGGGCCGACCGTGGTGACCGCCGGAATCTGGCGCGGGGTCCGGCTGGAGCACTGGTCGACCGCGCGCGTCGCCGAGGTCCGGCCCCTGGTCACCGTGGAGGGGGCCACGGGCCGGGTGGAGGTGCGCGTCGACGTGGAGCGGACCGCGCGGGGCGAGGGGCGGCCCCTGCGCGTCCGCGCCCGGGTCGGCGGTGGCGGTGGTGGCGCCGGCGCGGCCGCGGAGGCCGCCGGCGGGGGCGACGGGGCGTTCGCGGAGGCCGTCGTCACGGGAGACGAGGCGGTCCTGCGGCTGGAGGTGCCCGAGGTGCGCCTGTGGTGGCCCCGCGGCTACGGCGACCAGCCCCTGTACGGCCTGGAGGTCACCCTCGCGGACGACGACGGGCCGCTCGACACCTGGCACCGCCGGATCGGCTTCCGCACCGTCGAGCTGGACCGCTCCGCCGACGCGCACGGCACCGGCTTCACCCTCGTCGTCAACGGCGTCCGCCTCTTCGCCCGGGGCGTCAACTGGATCCCCGACGACGTCCTGCCCTCCCGCGTCACCCCCGAGCGGTACCGCGCCCGCCTCGCCCAGGCCGCCGACGCCAACGTCGACCTCGTCCGGGTCTGGGGCGGCGGCATCTACGAGGACGAGGCGTTCTACGACGCCTGCGACGAACTGGGCCTCATGGTCTGGCAGGACTTCCTCTTCGCCTGCTCCGCCTACCCGGAGGAGCCGCCCCTGCGCGGCGAGGTCGAGGCCGAGGCGCGGGACAACGTCGTCCGACTCATGCCGCACCCCAGCCTCGTCCTGTGGAACGGCAACAACGAGAACCTCTGGGGCTTCCGCGACTGGGGCTGGGAAGCCGACCTGGCCGGTGACTCCTGGGGCGAGGGCTACTACCTGGGCCTGCTGCCCCGCATCGTCGCCGAGCTGGACCCCACCCGCCCGTACACCGCCGGCAGCCCCTGGTCCGGCTCGTGGGACCACCACCCCAACGACCCGGCGCACGGCACCCACCACTCGTGGGAGGTGTGGAACCGCCAGGACTACGCCGAGTACCGCGCGAACGTCCCCCGGTTCGTCGCCGAGTTCGGCTGGCAGGCGCCGCCCGCGCTGGCCACGCTCCGGCGGGCCCTGCCCGGCGAACGGCTCGCGCCCGACTCGCCCGGCATGCTGCACCACCAGAAGGCTGAGGACGGCAACGGCAAGCTGAACCGGGGCGTCGCCCGCCACTTCCCGCTCCCCGACGGCGACTTCGACCGCTGGCACTACTTCACCCAGCTCGTCCAGGCGCGCGCCGTCGCCGCCGGCATCGAGCACTGGCGGGCCCACTGGCCGGTCTGCGCCGGCACCGTCGTCTGGCAGCTCAACGACTGCTGGCCGGTCAGCTCCTGGTCCGCGATCGACGGCGACGGCCGACCGAAGCCGCTCCACCACGAGCTGCGCCGCGTCTACGCCGACCGGCTCCTCACCCTGCTGCCGGGCGGCTCGCGAGCGGACGCCGGTGCGGGCACGGTGGCGGGGACCGGGACCGGGACCGGGACGGGGGTGGGCACCGGGACCGGGACGGGGGTGGGCACCGGGACCGGCCCGGAGACGGGCGCCGGCACCGGTGGTGACGGCACGGACGCCGGCCGCGGTGGCGGGGGACCGACGCTGGCCGTGATCAACCAGTCGGCCGACCCCTGGCACGCCGCGGTGACCCTGCGCCGCCTCGCCGCGGACGGCACCGTCCTGCACCACACCACCCTGGACGTGGCCGTGGCGCCGCGCTCCGTCGTCCGCGTACCCGTCCCCGAGGCGGCCGCGCCGGCCGAGGGGACCGTGAAGGAGTTCCTCGTCGCCGACGCGGACGGCCTGCGCGCCGTCCACTTCCCGGTGCCGGACAAGGACTTCGCGTACGTGCCGCCCCGGTTCGACGTCGCGGTGGAGCCGGTAGCGGGCGGGGGGGATAGAGTCGACGTCGTGGTGAGCGCGCACACTCCTGTCCGAGACCTCCTGCTCCAGGCCGACCGGCTCGGGGCGGCGGCCGCCGCCGACCGCGGCCCGCAGACCCTGCTGCCCGGCGAGGTGACGCGCATCCGGCTGACCGGCTGCGGCACCCCGGACGCCGCGGACGTCCGGTCCGCCCTGTTCTGCGTGGACGTGGTGTGAGCGGCTCGCCCGCACGTGTCACCATCAAGGACGTCGCCGCCAGGGCGGGGGTGTCCAAGGGCGCCGTGTCGCTCGCCTTCAACCACAAGCCGGGCGTGTCGGAGGCCACCCGCGAGCGGATCTTCGCAGCCGCCCAGCAGCTGGGCTGGGCGCCCAGCGCGACGGCGCGCAGCCTCTCCAACCAGCGGGTCGACGTCGTCGGGCTGGCCCTGTGCCGGCCCGCGCGGCTGCTGGGCATCGAGCCGTTCTACATGGACTTCGTCTCCGGCATCGAGAGCGTCCTGGTGGAGCGTTCCTGCTCGCTGCTGCTGCGGCTGGTGCGCGACGTCGACGAGGAGATCGCCGTCCACCGCGACTGGTGGCGCGGGCGCATGGTCGCCGGCGCGGTGCTCGTCGACTTCCGCCGCGACGACCCGCGCGTCCCGGCCCTCCAAGCCATCGGGCTGCCCGCCGTCGCCGTCGGCCACCCGTCGCTGACCGGGGCCTTCCCGGCCGTGTGGACGGACGACGCGACCGCGGTCGGTGAGGCCGTGCGCTATCTGGCGGCCCTCGGGCACCGCCGGATCGCCCGTGTCGGCGGCCCGGCGGAGCTCGGCCACAGCGCGATCCGCGCGGAGGCGTTCCGGTCGACGGTCCGCGGGCTGGGCCTGGACGAGGGCCGGCAGATCGCGACGGGCTTCGACGAGGAGGAGGGCGCCCGCGCCACGCGCTCCCTGCTGCTCTCCGCCGACCGGCCCACGGCGATCGTCTACGACAACGACATCATGGCCGTCGCGGGGGCGGGCGTCGCCGCCGAGATGGGCCTCGTCGTCCCCGACGACCTGTCGCTGCTGGCGTGGGACGACTCGCAGCTCTGCCGGATCACGCATCCGACGCTCTCCGCGATGAGCCACGACGTGCACCACTTCGGCGCGGAGGTGGCGCGGATCCTGTTCGAGGTCATCGACGGCACGCACACCGGCCCGTACCAGGCGCCGACCCCGACGCTGACCCCCCGCGGATCCACCGCTCCGGCACCCGGGTACGGCCCGCGGGCCTGACCCGACACGCCGGAGGGCCGCACCCCGCTCGGGGGTGCGGCCCTCCGGCGTACGAGGCCCCGCGAGACGCCGGAGACGACGCCGGAGGCTCCGGGAGAGGCCGGGAGACGCCGGGAGACGCCGGGGCCCCGAGGGCTGCGGAAGGGGGGGGCGCCGGGGCCGCGCCCCCCCCCCCCCCCCCGCCCGCCACCCCCCCCCCCCCCCCCCCCCCCCCCCCCCCCCCCCCCCGGCGGGGGGGGGGGGGGGGGGGCGGGGGGGGGGGCGGGGGGGGCGGGCGGGGCCCGGGGGGGGGGGGGGGGCGCCCCCCCGGGGGCGGCCCGGGGCGGCCGCCTTCCGTCAGCTCCGCCGTCAGCTCCGCCGTCAGCTCCGCCGTCGGCTGCGGGGGGACGTGTCGCGGAGCGTCGGTCCCGGCGCCTCCCGGCAGGCCGCGGCGGGGCCCGTCAGAGCCTGGTGCAGGGGGCGCCGTCGAGGCTGAAGGCGGTCGGCGTGCCGTTCGTGCCGGTGAAGGAGGCGCTGAGGCCGAAGCTCACGCTGCCGCCCGCCGGGATGGTCCGGGTCCACGGCTCGGGGGTGGCCCGCACCTGGGAACCCTGCTGGACGACCTTGGCGTTCCAGGCGGAGTGCACCCTCTGGTCGCCGGGGAACGCGAAGTCCAGCCGCCAGTCGCTGACCGCCGCCGCGCCGGTGTTGCGGACGGTCACGTCGGCGTTGAAGCCGCCGTTCCACTCCTGGACGCGGTAGGTGACCGCGCAGGCGCCCGTGGACTGCGCCGGTGCCGTGGTGACGGTGACCGGGGCGGAGCGCGCGGAGCGGTTGCCGGCGGCGTCACGGGCGTACACGGCGAAGGCGTACGCGGTGGACGGCGTCAGGCCCGTGACGGTCGCGCGGTTCGTCGCGGACGTGGTGGCGCGGGTCTCGGTGGCGCCGTCGAGGCGCACCACATCGTAGGCGGTGACCGCCGTGTCGTCCGTGGAGGCCGCCCAGCCGAGCGTCACGCGGTCGGACCGCACGTCGGACGCGGTCGGCGTGCCCGGCGCCGTGGGGGGCCTGGTGTCGCTGCCGCCACCGGAGTAGACGCTCGCCTCACGGGAGGTCGCCTTGATGCCGTGCGCGCCGTTGAAGATCCGCTCACCCCACGGGGAGAGCCGGGACGGGTCGAAGCCGACGGCCATGTCGAGGTATTCGACGCCGCCGCCGTTGCCGCTCCACGACCAGCCCAGGTAACCGAGGCCGAGCTGTTCGGCGGTCGCCATGATGGCGTCCTCGTCGGGGTTGCCGTCGGAGTGGTCGTGGCCGAATTCGCCGACCACGATCGGGAGTCGGGCGGAGGCGAACCGGTTCAGGTAGTCCCGTACCTCGGCCGCCGTGTCGAAGACGCCGTACATGTGGATGGAGAACACCGTGTTGCGCGCCGGGTCGGCGGAGAACACGCGCTGTGCGTTGTCCCGCATGGTGAAGGACCAGTCCTGGCCCCAGTTCGGGGCGTCCGCCATCAGCGTGTGGGTGAATCCGGCGGTGCGGAGCCGGTTGATCGCCGCGGACGTGTCGGCGGTCCACGCCTGGTACCCGGTGTTCCCGTGCGGCTCGTTCCCGATGTTGAGGACGACGTACTTCTCCTGGCCCTTGAGGGCGCTCTGCACGTCGATCCAGTAGTCGACGGCGCGGTCCAGGGTCACGGCGCCGTCCTGCTCGCCGTACCCGGTGGTGTCGTGCGCCTCCAGCACGCAGACGAGCCGGTTCTGCTTGCACTGGTCGACGACGGCCGCCACGTCGGCGGTGTCGTTCCTGGTCCAGCGGTCACCGGTGGCGAGCACGACGCGGACCGTGTTCGAGCCGAGCGCCTTGACGTCCTTCAACGCCTTCGGCGTCGTGTTCGTGTACCAGGTGTGGGCGTGGTTCACGCCGCGCATGACGAAGTCCCCGCCGTTCGCGTCCAGCAGCCGGCCGTCCCTGACGTGGAACCCGGTCGCCGCCGATGCCGACACCTGTGCCGATGGTGTCACCTTCCCTCCGGAGTCGGCCTCCCGGGCGGTGGCGTGCGGGGCGGCCAGTGTCGAGGCCGCCATGGCCAGCAGCGCTCCCGCCGCGGTGGCCAGTCTCTTTCGCATCTCCTGCTCCCAACGTGGTCGCTCGTACGCCGGGGCGTGTGCGTCCCGGGGTACGGCTGTGCCGTGTGTGTCGTGGGTCGTTCCCTCGGTCCCGGTGCGGCGGAGAATTCCCGGAGGATTCCCCCGCGTGTGCTTTCTCCGCCGGTCCGCGCCGTTCATCGACGGGCGCGCCGGAGTGCCGAGGTGGATTCCCGCTGCCCGGTCCGAGATTGCGGCTCCGGGACCGGACGGCGGGAGATCGGGCGCCGGGGGGACGGCACCGCGCATTCCCTGGTGGGGGAGCGCGTGCACGACGGTGTTCGACATTCCGTCCGGCGACTTGAGGAGAGGCTAGAACGAGACCAGGAACGAGACAACCGTTCGGACGAAACCGGTTAAGTTTAGCGGGAGTTCATCGGTTGCCGATGTGCGCGATGTCCGTTCGGTGTGCTTCTTCCCGCCCGACGGTGGCCCGGAAGACCGTCCCGCTTCCGGTGACGGCGACCTCCTCGCCCGCCGGGACGTACGCCGACTGACCGGGCGCCAGCCACAGTTCGCCCCTCGGGCCGGCCAGTCGGGCTCGCCCGCCCGTGCACACCAGGACCTGCGGACCGGACCCGTCGAGGCGGTAGGCGGCACGGGCCGTTCCCGGCCGCAGCCGGGACAGCCGGAAGTCGCCGACCGGCGCCGGGTACAGCTCCTCGCCGCCCGCGAGGACCTCGGGGCGCACGACACCGGCCGGACCGGCGGCGAACCGCACGACCCGCAGCAGCTCCGCCGCGTCCACGTGCTTGGTCGTCAGCCCGCAGCGCAGCACGTTGTCCGAACCGGCCATCACCTCCACGCCGAGCCCCCTCAGGTACGCGTGCGGGACCCCCGCCCCGAGGAACAGCGCCTCGCCCGGGGCGAGTCGCACCTGTCGCACCATCAGGGCGGCGAGCAGCCCCGGATCGCCGGGGTGGACCCGCGCCGCCTCCGCGTACGCCGCGCAGTCGCGTCTCCACGCGCCGCCGCTCCGCGCCACGCGGGCCAGCGCCCGGGTGACCTCGGCGACGAGGTCCGGTGCGGGGGAGGTGAGGAAGGCGGAGAACACCTCGCGCAGTGCGTCCTCCTCCGGCCGGGAGCGCAGGACCTCCGCGTACGCGGCGAGGCCCTCCACCTCCAGGGCGTCGAGGAGCCGGGCGCACTCGCGGGCGGGGCGGAAGCCGCACAGGCCCTCGAACGGGCTCAGTGCCACGAGCATCTCGGGCTTGTGGTGGGCGTCCCGGTAGGTCCGGTGGGGTGCGTCGACGGGGATGCCCGCGGCGTTCTCGCGCGCGTACCCGGCGGCCGCCTGCGCTGCGTCGGGGTGGACCTGGAGGGAGAGCGGCGACTCGGCCGCGAGGAGCTTGAGCAGGAACGGCAGCCGCGGCCCGAACCGGCGCGCGGTGGCCTCGCCCAACTCCCCGCCGGGGTCGGCGGCGATGACCTGGTCGAGCGGCCGGGGGCGTCCCCCGCGCTCCACGAGGGAGGGGGCCGCGGGATGGGCGCCCATCCACAGCTCCGCCTGCGGCGTGCCGTCGGGGACGGTGCCCATCAGCTCGGGCAGCGCGGTGGGGGAGCCCCACTCGTAGGGGCGGACGGTGGTACCGAGGCGGTCCACGGGCGGGTTCCTTTCGGCCGGCCGGCCGAGGGACGTGCCACCCGGGGCGGCGGGGCGGGAAGCGGTGGGGGCGGGGGAGCGGGACGTGTGCCGGGGGTGTACGCCGGAGACGTAATGCCGGTCAGGGCGTGGGGACCGGCGGGGTGGGTGTGGTGCCCCGGGCCGGCGGCGTGGACGGGGTGTCCGGCCCCGGCGGGCCGGAGGGGGCCTCCGGCACGAGCGGGGCGGAGGGGGTGCCCAGGTCGGGCCGGGCTGACGGGGTGTACGACGCCGGCGGTGCGGGCGGGGCGGAGGGGTTGGACGGCACGGACGGGGCAGAGGGGGCGTTCGGCCCGGGTGAGGCGGACCGGCGGGGCGGGGCAGGGACGGGGGCGGCGCCGGTGTGGGCGCCCGCGGCGGCCGCGGCGCCGATCAGCCCGGCGTCGAGGGCCAGGCCCGCGGGCACGACCGTTACACCGCGGGCGAAGCCCAGCACCGCGTACGCGTCCAGCCACCGCCGCAGCGGCGCGAACAACGTGTCCCCGGCCTGTGCCACGCCCCCGCCGACGACCACCACGTCCAGCTCGACGAGGGTGATGGTCGCCGCGATGCCGGCCGCGAGGGCCTGCGCGGCCCGGTCGTACGCGGCCCGCGCCGTACCGTCCCCGGCGCGGGCGGCCTCCGCCACGGCGGCGGCGGTGGCCGGGGCGCCGGGCGGCGGCGTCCACCCGGCGGCCAGCGCGCGGGCGGCGATGGCCGTGCCGCTCGCCAGGCCCTCCACGCACCCGCGCGCCCCGCACGGGCAGGGCTCGCCGTCCAGGTCCACGGAGATGTGACCGATGTGCCCGGCGTTGCCGGAGGGGCCCGTGTGCAGCCGTCCGCCGAGGACGATGCCGCCACCGACGCCCGTCGACACCACCATGCACAGCGCGTTGTCGACGCCCCGCGCGGCGCCCAGCCAGTGCTCGGCGGCGGTCATGGCGACCGCGTCGCCGACCAGGACCGGCGCGGCGGTGCCCGCCGGCATCCGCGGGTGGGCGTGCACCCGCTCGACCAAGGGAAATCCGCGCCAGGCGGGGATGTTGACGGGGCTGACCGTCCCGGCGGCCGTGTCGACCGGCCCGGCGCTGGCGATCCCGAAACGGTCCAGCGCCGCCCACGCGAGATGCGCGGACAGCTCGTCCAGGACGGCGGTGACGGCCCCCATCAGTGCCTCCGCCGACCCGCGGGCGGGCGTCGGCCGCTGCGCGCGGGCCACCAGGCGGCCGTCCGGGTCGACGAGCGCCCCGGCGATCTTCGTACCGCCGATGTCCAGAGCCCCGTACACCATCGCGTCAGCCTTTCGTCGCGGGTAGCGCGGGACCGGGCGTCCCGCGGGGGATCACTCTGCACGGTAGCTGACAACGTTGTCTAGCCGGCTGCCGATGTTAAGTGACCGTTTAGTAAAACTCATCGCCGAGCGCGCATAGCCCCTTTACCAAGGCACTTGATCGGTTAAGTATCGGGTCGCGCACCTCGCCGTCGCGTCGCCGTGCCCCGTCACGCCCGGACCGCCGCCCGGCTGCTCCACCGCACCCCGCACCCCGCTCCCCCCCGATCCCGCCGCCCGCCGCCCGCCGCCCCGAGGACGAGACACCCCGATGAGCGCTGCCCCCTCCCTCCCCACCCCCTCCGGCCCGTCCGCCACACCCCACACGCCTGATCCACGGGACCTGTCCGGCTTCCCCGCCTTCCCCCGCGACTTCGTCTTCGGCGCCGCCACCGCCGCCTACCAGATCGAGGGCGCCGTCCACGGGGACGGGCGCGGCGCCTCCATCTGGGACACCTTCACGCGGCTCCCCGGCCGCGTGCGCGACGGCGACACCGGTGACGTGGCCTGCGACCACTACCACCGCCACCCCGAGGACATCGCCCTGCTCAAGGAGCTGGGAGTCGACTCGTACCGCTTCTCCGTCAGCTGGCCGCGCGTCCAGCCCTCCGGCGCGGGCCCCGTCAACCGCGCGGGCCTCGACTTCTACGCGCGCCTCGTCGACCGGCTGCTGGAGGCCGGGGTCGAACCCGCCGTGACCCTCTACCACTGGGACCTGCCGCAGGCCCTGGAGGACCACGGGGGCTGGCGGAACCGCGAGACCGCGCTGCGCTTCGCCGAGTACGCCTCACACGTCGCCGAGGCCCTCGCCGACCGGGTCCCGCGGTGGATCACCCTCAACGAACCCTGGTGCAGCGCCTTCCTCGGCCACGCCCACGGCCTGCACGCCCCCGGCACCCGCGAGGGCACGCCCGCCCTGGCCGCCGCCCACCACCTCCTGGTCGGCCACGGCCACGCCCTGCGGGCCCTGCGCGCCGCCGGCGTCCGCGAGGCCGGGATCACCCTCAACCCCGACCACGTGACCCCCGCGACCCCCGGCCCGGACGACACCGCCGCCGCCCTGCGCGCGGAGACCCAGCGCAACCTCATGTGGACGGAACCGCTGCTGGCGGGCCGCTATCCCGGCTCGGAGGAGGACACCTGGGGCGAGCTGATCACCCGGCAGACGTTCCGCCGTCCCGGCGACCTCGCGCTGTTCTCCGAGCCACTGGACTTCCTCGGCGTGAACTACTACACGCCCTCCACCATCCGGGACGCCCCGTTCCGCGAGCCGGACCCGCAGCTGCGGACCGCCGACGACAACCGGTACGCCGCCGTCCCCCGGCCGGAGCTCCGCCACACCGCGATGGGCTGGCCGGTCGCCCCGCACACCCTGCACGAGCTGCTGGTCTCCCTGCGCGACCGCTACGGTGACGCGCTCCCGCCGATCGTCGTCACGGAGAACGGATCGGCCGAGCACGACGAGCCGTCCCCCGACGGCACGGTGCACGACACCGACCGGATCTCGTACCTCGACGGCCATCTGCGGGCCGTGGCCGCCGCCCTCGCCGACGGTGTCGACGTACGGGGCTACTACGTGTGGTCGCTGCTCGACAACTTCGAGTGGGCGGAGGGCTACGGCAAGCGCTTCGGCGTCGTGCACGTCGACTACGCCACCCAGCGCCGCACCCCGAAGGACAGCTTCCACTGGTACCGCCGGCTGATCGCCGCCCAGCGCCGCGCCGACTGAGCCCGGCGCCGCCCTGCCGGCGTCGACGGCCCGGGGTTCCGTGGGCCCGGTGCGGTTCCGTGGCCCGGGGGTTCCGCGGGTCCGGTCCCGGGCCGGTCCGGCCTGCCGCGCCGGTACCGCACCGCCGGGCGGCGGCGCGGTAGTGGCGGGCTCTCCCGGGTACCCGTCACGCCCGCCCCGGACGGGGCGGGCACGGACTGCGGAGGCACGACCATGAGTGACGCGTGGGACTACCCGACTCCTTCCCAGGCGGAGGGTGAACGGGAGCCGGAGCCAGGCACCGACGAACACCCCGACGTGGCCCGGTCCACCCCCTCCCAGGCGGAGGGGGAGCGGACCGCCGACGCGCCCGCCGACGTACGGACCGACCCCGCACCGGAGGAGGGCTAGCCGTCCCCACCCTCGACGCCCGGCCCGCCGGCCCCCGGCCGACAGCGCCGACGCCGTCGACGCCGTCGACCGTGCCGAACCCGCCGGCCCCCGCCTGCTCTCGGCCGGCCCCCGCCGGTCGTCGTGCGGTCACCGCGGTGCCCCGCTCCGGCCGGGGTCGGCCGTGATCACCCCGCGCAGGGGGAGGGCGACGAGGAGCGCGAGCAGGACGAGGGACCCGCTCGCCCAGAGCGGCCCGTGACACCCGAGCGGGGTGCCGAGGGTGGTCGCGGCGACGAGGGGTCCGACGGCGGCGCCGACGTTCAGCGCGGCGGTCGCGTAGGAGCCGCCCATGGTGGGCGCGCCCCACGCCTCGTGGAGGACCCTGGTGATCAGCGTGCCGCCGAGGGCGAACGACAGCGCGCCCTGGAGGAACACGAGGAGGAGGAGCACGGCCGGCTCACCCGCCGGCAGGGCCAGGGCCGGCCAGCCGACGAGCAGCAGCGGTCCGCCGACCACCAGCACCGAGCCGGGCCGCCGGTCGGAGAGCCGGCCGGCGACGGAACCGGCGCCGAAGAGCACCAGCGCGACGGGCACCCACAGCTCGCCCAGCCCGGCCGCGTCGGTCACCACCGGGGCGAGGAAGGTGAAACCGGCGAAGGTCGCCGCGTTCACCAGCGCGCCGACCAGCATCACCACGAGCAACCGCGGCCTCTTGAGCTGCGCGAGCTCGGGTCGCAGCGCAGGCGGCCCGTCAGCGGCGTGCTCCCGCGGGCGGCGCGCCGGCATTCCCGCGAGGATGCCGACGGCCGCGGGCACGCAGAGAGCGGCGACCGCCCAGAAGGCGGCCCGCCAGCCGAAGAGCGCGCCCAGGAGCGACCCCCCTGGCACCCCGGCGACCGTCGCCACCGTGGTGCCCGACAGCAGCACGGCGAGCGCCCGTCCCTTCTTGTCCGAGGGGACCAGCGCGGTGGCGGTCGTCAGCGCCACGGCGAGGAACCCGGCGTTCGCCAGCGCCGCGACCACCCGGGTCGCGATCAGGACCGGGAAGCTGCCGGTGACCGCGCCCACGGCGTGGGCGGCGAGGAAGAGGAGGACGAACGCCGACAGGCCGGAGCGTCCGGGCACGTTCCGGGCGAGCCCGGCCATGAGCGGGGCGCCGACGACCATGCCGATCGCGTACGCCGTGGTGAGGGCGGCCGCCGTCCCGACGGTGACGTCGAGGTCGGGGGCGATGTCCGGCAGCAGGCCGGCGAGCATGAACTCCGAGGTGCCCATGGCGAAGACGGCCAGGGCGAGCAGGTACAGGGGGAAGGGCATCGAGTGGCTCCGAGGCGAGGAGAAGCACGAGAGGTCATCTCGTCACCGCGGTCAGCACCCAGGGGCGCCCTCGTCCGGCCGCTGAGCGCGGCGGGACGGCGGACCGTGAACTCAGGGGGCAAGGGGGCTGACGGCGTGACCGAAAGCCCCCACCTCGGCTGACTCAGGACTCGACATGGCCCGCACGGTACCCGACCGGCCCCGCGGGGGCAGCCCGGTTTACTCCCGGGCGGAGCGCATCGGCCGGGTCGGGGGGTGCGGTCGGGGGGTGCGGTCGTCGTGGTCGGGCCGTGGTGGACATCGTGGTCGGGCCGCCGAGGAGGATGGACGTGGATGCCGACGGGGACCTGGACGCGGACGTCGACGTCGATGTGGGCCGGGGCGCTCAGGCGCCTCGGGGGTCCAGGCGCTCCGCCGACTCCAGCAGGCGCGCGGGCAGTGTCGCGGCGGCCCCCAGTACCTCCACGCCGACGAGGCGGCCCTCCTCGTCGAAGTCGAGGTTGACGGTGCCGTCGATTCCCACCGGATCGCAGGCGACGGTGCGGGCCGCCCTCGTCAAGGTGCCGGGGGCGGTGAGGTACACGTAGGCGGCGTCCGCCGCCCTGTCGTAGGTGACCCGGGGGTGCGTCATCGTCGGCGTGCTCCTTGGCTGTGGTCGAACGAAGGGGGTACGTGCCGACGATGCGGGTGGCGCCGGTGGTGCCGCAACGGGTTTGCGCCGGGTCCGCCGGGTGCGCATGCTGCCGGCGCCCGTCACGCGCCCGGGGCCCCGCCTCATTGACCGGCCCCGCGTCGCCGTTCTAGTTTCGGTCCGGACCGCAAGTGGCCCCGACGAGAGAGGACGGCCCCGATGCCCCCACGCGAAGGGCCGCAGGCCACCCCCCTACCCGCGGCGCCGACCGGCCCCACCGCTTCCACCACCACCGCTTCCACCTCCACCTCCGTCACCGCTTCCGCGAAGCCGGGCGGCGCGTACCCGTGGCTGGAGCCCGCGCCGGAGGAGTACGTCGGCTGGGACGTCGACGTGCTGTACGGCCCCTGGCCGCGCCACGACCGCGACACCGGTCTCGCCGAGGTCCGCGCCCACCTCGCCGCCTCGCCGGTCGCCGGGGCGCTCGCCCTCTCCACGCGCGGCGTGCTCTACGACGACGCCGGCGGGAACGCCGAGACGGTCCGCGACCTCGCCGACTGCCCCGAGCTGCGGCCCGTGGGCACGGTGGACCTGCGGGACGCGCTCACCGCCGAGGCGCGGCTGGACGAGCTGGGCGCCGCGGGCGTGCGGTTCCTGCGCCTGTTCACCGTCGACCAGGGCGCCGAGCCGGACTTCCCCGGGTACCGCAGGGTCGTGCGCCTCGCCGTCGAACGGGGCATGGTGCTCCTCCACGACGGCGACCCGCGCCGCTTCGGCCCGCCCCTCACCGGGTGCGGCGCCGACGTCGTCTTCCTCGACCTCCACGCGTACCTGCTCGCCGACTTCCTCCTCCTGGCCCGTGACGAGCCCGGGTTCCGGGCGACCACCCGGATGCTCTCCGGGCCCGACTCGATCGAACGGGTCGTGGAGTCGGTGGGCTCCCGCCACCTCGTCTTCGGCTCCCGGACGCCCTTCATGGACCTCTCGCCCCAGACGCTGAAGCTGCGGTACGCGGAGATCCCGGCCGACGACCGCGCCGCGATCGCCACGAGGAACGTCGAGGAGCTGCTCGCCTGATGCCGATCATCGATGTTCACGCCCACGTGGGCCGCTGGCAGTTCCACCTGACGGCCGGTGACGCGGACGCCAACCTGCGGCAGATGGACCGGTACGGCATCGACCACCAGCTGGTCTCCGCCTCGGAGGCCGTGGTGTACGACGCGGTCGCGGGCAACGCCGCCCTGTACAAGGCGCTCGCCACGCGGCCGCGGCTCCACGGTTACGCCGTCGTCAATCCCAACCGCATCGACGAGAGCGCCGCCGACCTGCGGCGCTGCCTCGACACCGGGCGTTTCGTGGGGGTGAAGATCCACACGCACTACCCGGGCCGGCTGCCCGGGTCGCCGGAGATGGCCGCCGCGTTCGACCTGGTCGCCGAGGCGGGCGTACCGCTGCTGCTGCACACGTGGGGCAGTGAGGTGGCCCTCCTGCCGGAGCTGGTCGAGGCCCGGCCGGGCCTGCGCGTCCTCGTGGGCCACGCCGGCGGTGACGCCTGGCGTGAGGCCGCGCGGGCGGCGGCGGCCTGCGACCGGCTGTACCTGGAGCACTGCCGCACCGCCACCGACGCGGGCCGCATCGCGTACGCCAGGGAGGCCGGCGTGCCCGTCGAACGCATCCTCTTCGGCACGGACTCGACGCTCATCGACCCGTGCGTCTCCCTCGGCGTGATCCGTGACGCGCACTTCGCACCGGACGAACTCGAGCGCGTCCTGTGGCGCAACGCCGCCGAGCTTTTCGGGCTGAGGGTCTGAGGGTCTCGGAAGGGTCGGAAGGTCCGAAGGTCCGAAGGTCTGAACCAATACCCGGAGTTCCTGCACGGCCCGTAATCGCCGCTCTCCGGCGGAGTGACCCATTCCGCTGACGCGTAGACAAATAGCGGCAAGGTCTATCTCGATTGGGTAACGACCTTTTTGTCAAGGGCTCAACCACTCGCGGGTGACGCGCGTAACTACCGCACCGGACAAGCCTTTTGAGGGTTCGTCATTTCCTGCGTCCCGGTTACGGAATGGACTCGTTCCGCTGGTCTCGTTTGCCGGAATTCTCCTCTGGCAGGCTTCCGCGCACCGTCCTCTGACCAGGGGCCAAGGAAAGGTGCACGTACGTGTCCGGACGTCGAAGAATGAAGAAGACCCCAGCCCGAAAGCCACGCCGCCTCATATTCGTGACCGCCGCCGTCGCCCTCATGGCGACCGCCGGAGCCGTCGCGTACCAGGGGGTGTACGCGCCCGGCGGCACGCCGGCGGATGGTGGCGGCGGCGCCGCACCGGCGGTCGCGGCGCCCGCGGCGGCCTCCCCGAGCGCCGCTCCCGAGCCGGCCGCCGAGCCGACCCGTGACGAGGAGCCGGAGCCGATCACCGAGGTGCCGAAGGACGAGCCCGCCAAGGGCCTCGTCTACAAGGGGCTCAAGCCCGCCCCGAAGGACGACACCTGCGAGGGCGTCTACCGCACCGCGAGCGGCCACTGCACGCACGGCCCCGACGCCCCGCCGCCCGGTGTCGACATCAAGAAGGACACCCCGCCGGCGGTGAAGGCCGCCACCCCCGCCGAGGATCCGGCCCGCGCCGAGGACCCGGCCGCCGCGGCGCCGGCCGGCGAGAAGGCCGTGACCACCCCGGCCCTGGACGCCGCCGCGCTGCCGCGCAAGGCGGACCCGCAGCCGCCCGCCGCCACCCCCTCCTCCACCGGAGGCCGCACCGCGGCCCAGGGGCCCGCGGGGCAGACCGTCCAGTGCGACGGCGACGGTGCCACGGGCAACCGCGTCCAGGTCGTCTACGTCCACGCCCCCGGCCAGGACCGGTACGCCCAGTACCTGCCGTCCTTCCGCAAGTGGGCCGCCGACGCCGACCTCATCTACTCCGAGAGCGCCCGGGACACCGGCGGCGTCCGTCACATCCGCTACGTGACGGCAGCCGACTGCACCCCCACCGTGCTCAACATCGAGGTACCGGCCTCCGCCCTCGCCGAGTTCAGCGCCACCAACCGCGCGCTGGCCGCCAAGGGCCTCGACCGCCGCGACCGCAAGTACATGATCTTCGCGGACTCGCAGGTCTACTGCGGCATCGGCACCTTCGCCGGGGACGAGCGCCCCGGCCAGAGCAACCTGAGCAACTTCGGCCCGTCCTACGGCCGTACGGACTCCGGCTGCTGGGGCGGTCACACCGCCGCCCACGAACTGGGCCACAACCTCGGCGCGGTGAACAACAGCGCGCCCAACACCAGCCGCGGCGCCCACTGCACCGACGAGTGGGACGTCATGTGCTACTCGGACACCCCGTACTACCCGAAGATGCGCACCGTGTGCGGTGACCGGGCGTACGAGAACCGGCTCGACTGCAATCACGACGACTACTTCCACACCAGTCCCAAGCCCGGCAGCTATCTCGCCACCCACTGGAACATCGCGGACAACCAGTTCCTCATGGGCCACAAGGGCAACGGCCCCGGCCCGACGCCCAACCCGAACCCGACCCCGAGCCCCACGCCGTCCCCGACCGGCGGCACGGGCGGTACGACCGGCCCGGACGTCACCGTCGGCCAGATCGCGCAGGACTCCGCCGTCGTCAGCTGGCGCGCGGTCGCCGGCGCCGCCTGGTACCAGGTGCACCTCGACGGCCGGCCCATCGGCTGGGTCGACACGCCCAGCGCCCGCCTGTACAACCTGAAGCCGAACACCGCACACACGGTCGCCGTCTCCGTGCGTGACGCCTCCGGCCGCGACACCGCCCCCGGCAGGGCCGCGTCGTTCCGCACCACCGGCGGCGGGGGCACCACCCCGACGCCGGGCACCCGGTACGTCCTCGCCAACGGCGCCACCGGCAACGCCGCCGAGATCTGGGGCGGCCGCACCGCCGACGGCACCGTCCTCGTCGGCTCGCCCCGCAACGGCTACGCCCAACAGCAGTGGTTCTTCGACGACGCGGGCGCCGGGTACACCCGGATCCGCTCGGCCGTCTCCGGCAAGTGCCTCCAGCTCGGCGGCACGGCCTCGGCCGGGACCTGGGTGGCGCAGCAGCCCTGCCGCGCGGTCGCGTCCCAGCAGTGGCGGATCACCCGCAGCGGCAGCGGAGTCACCGTGACCGCGGGCGACAGCCGGTACGTCCTCGGCGTCAGCAACCGTCCGTACTACGGCTCCTGGCTGATCGAGCTGCAGCACGCCTCGGGCGCCGGCGCCCAGGTGTGGACGGTGCAGCAGCCGTGACCCGCACCCGTACCCCGCGCACCCGCCGTACCGCCGCGGTCGCCGCGCTGGCCGGGGCCGCCCTGTGGCTGACCGGTACGGGCACCACCCTCGCGCACGGCGGCGGCCTGGAGGTCGACGTCACCGGGCAGTCGGCCGGGCGCGTCACCGCGGACGTCACCTGGGCGGGCGACGGCGACCCCGTCGACGAGCGGGTGGCCGCGACGGTCAACGCCGTCAGTGGCGACGGCCGGACCGCGCTCGGTCCGTGGCGGCTCGTCCGGGCCGTCGGCACGCCGACCGGGTACACGACGGTCGAGGCGCTGCCGCCGGGCCGCTGGAAGGTCACCGTCGAGGTGGGCCACCCGGGGCTGGGCCGTGCCCAGCGGGAGGTCACCGTGCCCGCGGGCACCCCGGCCTCCCCGGCGGCACCCGCTTCCCCGGTGGCGCCGGCCGCCGGCACGGCCGCGGCGGGCGGGGACCGGCCCATGGCCGGAACTCCGGCCTCCGGCACGGTCGCGTCCGGTACGGCCGCGACGCGCACCACCGCGTCCGACACGGACGGGGCCGGTGACTCCGGCGGGTCCACCGGGCCCGGCGGGTCCGGTACGGCGGTGGCCGCGACCGCCGCCGCGGTGGCCTGCGTCGCCGCGGCCGGCGCCATCGTGGTCCGCCGCCGCAGGACCGGGACCGGCGGCGCGGGCCGCTGAACCGGCCGGCCGCCGTTCCCGCCGCGCCCCGGAGCCGCCCGGCTCCGGGGCGCGGTGCGTCCGCCTCCGGCCCGGCCCGGCCCGGTGCCCGGTCCGGGCGGGGCGTTCACACGTAGTTGAGGCCCGCCTGCCGCACCAGGGGGTCGTCGAGCATCGACCACAGCGGTACCGCGTAGTTGCCGAACCCGTACCGGCCGCCGAAGTGCAGGCCCAGGACGCGGTGGTCGGCCAGGTCGAACACGGGCGAGCCGCTGTTGCCGCCCAGTGTCGAGCAGTCGTGCGTCAGCACGTTCCGCTCGGCCACCAGCTCGTTGGCCGTGCCCGGCTGGAGCCGCTTCACGTTGTAGACGTCCATGAAGATCCGCCGCATCGACTCCGGTTCGTTGCGCCGCCCGTCCCACGCCGGGTGCCCCACCACGTACACCGGGCGGCCCGGCAGGTCGGCGGGGGCGTCCGCCGCGACGGCCAGCGGCGCCGGCAGCGGCGCACCGCCCGGCCCCGGCTCCACCCGCAGCAGCGCCAGGTCGACGTCCTGGTGGACGCCCACCACGTCCGTCACCGTGTACGCCGGTCCGCCGGCGCCCGGCAGGGCACCGTACTCCCGGGTCAGGTCCAGGGCCGCGCCGAGGCCCGGCCGGAACGTCCAGGCGTCCCGCCGGTCGCCGGCCGCGGTGAACTCCAGGGCGACGTGCCGGTTCGTCATGACGACGTCGGGCCCGACGAGGAACGCCGTGCCCACCCAGTCGAGGCTGACGTGCCCGGACACGTCGACCCGGCCCACGCGCGACAGCGACGTGCGGATGGCCGCCCGATGGCCGTTCAGCACCGCCCAGTCGCCCTCCTGCGGCGGGAAGTCCGCACCCTGCACGAGGATCGCCGGGCGACCCTCCAGCAGGACGATCGCCTCCATGCCGAACGACTCGTCGTCGCCGATCTCGTCGTCGCGTCCCGTGGCGAGCTTCTCCAGCCCCCGCGCCCCCGCCTCCAGCACGCGCTCCCGCTCCCGCTCGGCGAACCGGGCGACGTGCTCGCCGGGTGCCTCGTCCGCCGGCGGCTCGTACGCCGACTCCGGCACCTCCTGCGCCAGTCGCCGCCGCACCCGCTCCGCCACGGCGCCCGGGTCGGCGAAGATCTGTCCGGGCCCGGCCGCCACCGGTGACCCACTGCGGCTGCCCATGTCACTCTCCTCTCGTCTCCCGCCCCCTCCTGTCCGATCTCGGGACCCTCCTCTCCGGGTCCTCCTCTCGGGGCCCGTCCTCGCCGCGGCTCTCCTCTCGGGGCCCGCCCTCCCCGGGCCCCTCCTCCTCCGGCCCTCCCGGTTCGCTCCGTCTCCGGACCGTGTCCCGTGTCTCCCCGCGGTCTCCCGTCGGCGGTGCGGCCTCAGCCCTGCTGGGCCGCGCCGATCTCGGCGTGCACCGCCGGGGCGCGTTCCGCGAGGTGGGCCATGACGGCCGTCATCTGCGTGCCGACGTTCACGAACGCGGTGTCCCGGCCCTGGAAGTGGACGTCCTCCACGCGGCGCGTCCCCCGGTGCAGCGCCACCACCAGCCAGTCGTCCGTCAGCACCGGGGAACCGGACGAACCGCTGCGCGTGTCCGTGAAGTAGCGCAGGTCCCGGTCGTCCGCGTCGAACACGAGGTTGTTGCGGAGCGCGACCCGCTTCGGCGCGCCACCCGGGTGCTGGATGATGTTGACGGCCACGACCTCGCCCGCCGCGACCCGCAGCGTCCGCCCCGCGAGCCGCAGCAGGGGCCGCCCCGGGGCCTCCGCCAGCCGCAGCACCGCGTAGTCCAGGTCGGCGTCGGCGGCGACCAGCTCCCGTACGGCGACCTCCGCCGTCTCCGTGTCCTCGCTCTCGTAGTCGAACCTCGCCCGGGTGTGGCGCGCCTGCACCAGCAGGTCGTCTTGGCCGGCCACGACGCGGGTGCCGCCCGTCGCCGACCGGGCGTTGACCACGTGGTGGTTGGTGACCATCAGGTCCGGCGCGACCAGCCAGCCCGTGCCCGCGTGGGGGAAGCCGTTCGGCTGGAGCGGCCGGCCCCCCTCGTACGGCGGCACCTTCAGCCGGGCCACCGCCGCGCCCGCCGCGTCGCCACCGCGCAGGAACCCGAACGGCACGGTGTCGTCCCGGTGGACGATCTCCTCCTTGATCTCCGGCACGGGCCGGCCCGCCAGGACGTCAGGCTCGCCGTTCGCCCCGCGCGCCACGTCGTCCAGGGCCCGCTGGAACACGGCGACCGGCGCCGCCGCCGTGCTCTGCGCGACCGCGTTGCGCAGCCACGTCTCCAGCGGCACCGAACCGTCCACGAGCCGCTCGACGCGGTTCATCTCCGCGAGGTCGGACTGGACCTGGAGCCCCGGCGCGGCCAGCAGCGGCAGGGTGCTCCGGTAGCGGGGCATGATCCCCTGGAAGAGCAGGGGCCGCACCGCCGGGTCGGCGAGCCCGGCGTCCACGGCCGCGTCCCGCAGGGCGAGCAGCTCCTCCGGTGACAGGTACGCGGTCACGCTCCTCCACCTCCCTCGGCGCCGACCCGCAGGGCGGCGGCGACACAGGCCGCGATCTCGCCGCCCTCGTCGCGCAGCACCAGCAGCCGCCGTGCCAGTTCGTCCAGCGCGCCGCGCTCCCGCACGAGCCGGAGGATGCCGGTGACGTCCATCGGCGACGGTGACGCCGGTGGTGGTGGCGGACCACCCGGGGCCGTGGGCCCGGTGGGGACGGGTGCGGGCGCGGGCGCCGGCGCCGGGCCGGTGGCCCCGGGGGCTCGCGGCGCGCCCGCCGCCGTCCGCAGCACCCCCATGAGCGCGGGCAGCAGCCCCGGGTCGCGCCGGACCGCGCGCCGCAGCCCCTCGCCGAGCACCCGCACCACCTCGTCGCCCTCCGGCAGCCCCACCAGTTCCAGGGCGTGGTGCAGGGCCCGCTCGTCCAGCGCGTACACCTGGGACGCCGCCTCCCGCATGAGCGTCGGCTGGTGGGCCAGCATCTCGTCCGGCACCTGGCGCAGCCGGCGCGCCAGCCGCGCGTCCGCGTCCCGGTCCGGCAGGTCCGCCGCGTCGGCGAGCCGGGCCCGGGCGAGCAGGGTGCCCACGGCCTCCAGGTCATGACCGAGCCCGATCGCCACGTCCTCCGCGAGCCGCAGCTCCCGGTCGGCGCTGTCGATGTCCCCGTCCCGCTCGGCGAGCCGCGCCGACAGCAGCAGCAGCTCCAGTTCCCGCTCCGGGCAGCCCGCCCCGTGCGCCGCGTCTGCCGCGTCGGACGCCGCCCGCCGCGCCTCGCCACGCCGCCCCGCCGCGTCCAGGGCCTCGCCGAGCAACGGGTGCAGGGCGCTGCACGGCGTCCACGGGCGGCGCTCTGCCAGCCGCGCCAGCGCCGCGTCGGTGAAGCCCTGCGACAGCAGGTCCCCCACCTCGCGGGCGGCCATCCGCTCCCAGTCCTCCTGGTCCGCCTCGGCCATCACCAGCTCCGACGCCCCACCGCGGTCCCGGTGCGCCCCGAGCAGCGCCGCCGCGCGCGGACCCAGGTCGTCCTGCGCCCCCTCCAGCAGCCGCTCGACGCCCGGGAGCCACCGCTCCTCCACGGTGCGCGGGTCCTCGTCGAGCCGCAGCCGGTGGTAGATCTCCTCGGCCCGTGCCTCCAGTCCCTCCCGCCCGGCGTAGTGGGCCACGGCCCGCCGCTCCACGTCCCGCGCGACGGACGCCGGGTCACCCGCGGCCAGCCGCAGCATGATCGCCCGTACGTCCGACCGCACCCGCAGCGCCGCCGGGCCCGCCGGCTCCACCAGGTCCAGCCGGGACAGGGCCGCGAACAGGCGCCGCGCCTCCTGCGGTCCGGCGACCTCGACCCCGCACGGCCCGGCCAGCACCTCCTGGACGACCTCCGGCGTGACGAGCCGCAGCACGAGCGCCCCGCGGGCGAGGCGCCGTACGTCGGCGTCGGGGACGTGCTGGAGGATCCGCTCGTACAGGACGCCCTGCACCAGCAGTTGGTCGACACGGCGGAAGAAGTCCCGCCGCCGCGCCGGCAGACTGCCGACCAACTCCCGGGCGCCCGCGGCGTCCCCACCCGCCAGCGCGGCGGCCCGCGCCGCGAGCCGCAGGCTGAGCGGGTGCCCGCCCACCCGCTCGGCGAGGAGCCGCGCCAGCTCCGGGTCGCGGACCCCGCACGCCAGGAGCAGGTCCACGGACGCCGCGGGGTCGAGGTCGCCCAGCTCGATCTCCCGCGGCCGAGCCCCGGCCGCCGGGTGCGGCACGGGCGCCCGGCCCGAGACGACGGCCCGCACCCGCGGATAGGCCCCGTACAGCGCGAGGAACACCGCCCACATCCGGCCCAGCGCCGGCGACCCCCGGTACTGGGCCTCCTCGAAGGACTCGATGACCAGCACGAACGGCGGGTCGTCCGGTGCCACCGCCCGCCGCAGCACCTCCCCGACGCGGCGGGACAGCCCGCTCTCCCGCTCGCTCGCCGTCACCATGAACTGCTGCGACGAGCGGCGGCCCGCCCCGGCCCGGGTGGCCGCCAGCCGGTTCAGCTCGGCGACCCGCTCCTCGTCCACCCGTTGCCCGCGCGCGGCCTCCTGGCACTCGTCGGCGATCGCGTCCAGGGCCGCCCGGTGCGCCGGGTACTGCACGCCGAGCTGGCGGGCCATCTCGCCGACCAGCGTCACCGGCTCGTGCACCGACAGCGTCGGCCGCTCGAAGTCCACGTACGCGAACGGGAAGGGGAACTTCCGCACCCCGCCGCCGGCACCGCCCTCGGCCGTCCCGCCGCGCAGGCCGTCCATCAGGAACCGGGCGAGCAGCGTGCTCTTGCCGGTGCCGCCCGGCCCGTGCACCACCAGCGGCGGCGGTACGGACGGCTCGCCGCCCGGCCCGCCGATGGGCTCGTGCACGTACCGGCGCAGCTCCTCCAGCTCCACCGTCCGCCCGACGAACGGCACGCCCGCCAGGCGCTCCAGGGGCTGGAGGAGCCGGGCGAGCTCCAGTTCCCGCCGGACGACGTGCGGGTCCGGCAGCCCCGTCACGCCCGGCACGAGCGACAGCCACAGCACGGCCTGGAGGACGTCGGCGAGTTCGTCCGGTCCCACCCCGGCCGTGCGCGGCGCCCGACCGCGCAGCACCTCCCGGCAGACCGCCTCGGGCCCGGGCTCCCCGGAGGCGGCGTCGGCGGCGTCGAGGTTCTCCTCCAGCACGCGCAGCGCCTCGGCGGGACCGGCGAGCGAGCGCAACGCCTCCTCCCGCACCTGCGGCTTCAGCGACCACTCGGGGCGGTCGGCCACGCCGGTCGCGGTGCAGTCCGCGGTCAGTTCCGTCAGGGCCCGCCCGGTCGGTTCGCGCTCGTCCGGCAGCCGCAGCCGCCGCGGGTCGAACGAGGTGAGCAGACAGGCCGCCCGGCGGTAGCCGAGCCGGGCGTCGGGCACGGCGTCCGGGGGGCCGGCCGCGGGGCGCAGCTCCTCCCGCAGCCGCGAGCGGAACAGCTCGCTCAGCGCGGCGGCGGCACCGGGGCCCGGACGCGGGCCGGAGGCCGTACGGGGGCCGGTGGACGCCGAGCCGGTGACGTGACGGGCGGCGGCCTCGGTGTCGGGGCCCGGATGGGCGGCGGCGGCCTCGGGGCCCGTGGGTGCCGGCCCGGAGCCGTTGCGGCCCGGGGCCCACGGGCCGGCGGCGCCGGTGGACACCGACCGGCCGGAGCCGTCAGAGGGCCCGGCAGACACGGACCGCTCCCTCCACCGCGGTACCGAGCCGGCGCATGTAGCTCTCGCCCGCCCCGCCGGCCGCCGCCGCGAGGACCTCCTCCACGGCGACGTCGACCAGCCCGGCCAGGGCGGCGTCCCGCTCCCCGGCGGCGAGGGCGGCCAGCGGGGGCGGCGGCTGCTCGCGCAGGTACCGGTCGAAGAAGGCCCGCACGTCGGCCGGTCCCGCGGACCGGGCCCGGTCCCAGCACAGGCTGTGCCGCAGGTCGTGCGGGAGCTGGCGCATGGCGGGGCCGTAGCCGAGGAGGACCAGGCGGGGCGCCTGTTCGCGCCGCACCGGCTCGTGCTCGTAGATGGCGAGGGCGAGTTGCCCGATGAGGTCCCACACGTCGGAGCCCGGGTCGAGCCGGTCGCAATCGTCCAGCACGAACCAGAACAGGTCCTCCGCGCCGGTCGCCTGGCACACCACCCAGTGCACCGCCTCGTCGAGCGCGGGCAGCAGGTCGTCGAGCCCGGTCGGGACGGGCGGCGCGACCCCGGCGCGCGGGTCGGCGACGAACGCGGCGAGGCGCCGCACCACCTTGGTGGCGGTCGTCGTCGGCTCCAGCATGATGCGGGCCGGGCGGAAACCTCGGTGCTGCGCGAGGTGGCGGATGAGGGAGTACGTGTACGAGCGGCCGCTGTCGGGCTCGCCGTCGACGAGGAGCACCGACTTGTGGGCGTCCGCGACGAACGCCCGCAGCGTCTCCCGCAGGTCGTCGCGGTCGAGGAACACCTCGCTGCCGCCGCGCAGCACGCAGGTGCGGAAGACGTCCTGCGCCTCGTGCGCGGCGGCGTCCCGCTCCAGCTGCGCGAGGAACCCCTCGGCCACCGTCACGTCCGGCAGGCTGCGCAGCCGGTCGTCGAGGACCAGTGCCCGCAGGAGCCGCACCTGCCCGGCGATCGACCTGCGCGAGGCGTACACGAGGGCGCGGGCGTTGTGCGAACTGACGGAGGTGAGGGGCAGGTCCGCGACGAAGTCGGCCGGGAAACCGGCCCGGCGGAGCTGTGCGTGCGGGTCGATCGAGTCGAGGAGGTACTCACGCGCCCACTCGGTGACCTCGTCCCACTCGGGGGTCTCCAACGGCATTCAGCACCTGCCACATCTCGCCGCCCGCCGGTCGCCCTCCCGTCCGCCACGCCTCCCTCCGGTCCCCTTCCGCCATGGTCACACCGGGGTGGGGGTCATGCAATTCGGTCGAGGACCCGGCGGATCGGCTCCCGCACCAGCGGGTCGGCGAGGTACTCGCACACGCCGTGGTGGTTCTCGCTGCCGTTGACGACCAGCAGGTCGGTGACCCGGCCGGGCGGTCCGTACTCGGGCCGCAGGGTGTGGTCCAGCGCCACGAGGTCGCGGGCGTCGGAGGCGTTCAGCCACAGCCGCGTGCCGGGCGGCACGGCGGGCGGCACCGCCAGCAGGTCCTGCACCTCACGGATCGCGAGGGGCGACCCGAGCGTCACGAACAGGTCGACGGGGATGTCCCGCGACGCCAGCACCTCGTACGCCACGATGCTGCCCAGGCTGTGGCCGACCACCACGAGCGGGCCGCCGCCGTCCCGGTCGCGGGCGTCGGCGGCGGCGGTCAGCGCGTCCGCCACGACCTGCCGCACCGCCGGCCCCACGCCGCCGAAGAAGTACGCGTACACGTCCTCGAAGGAGTGCCGGACCAGCTGCCGGAACAGTGCCGTGCGGGCGGGCCGGGGGAGCGGCAGGGCCCGCGGCAGGGGCTCGGCGCCCCGCCCGGGACGCGGTTCCTCGGCGAGGGCGAGCGCCTCGGCGAGGTACGTCATGCCGTGCAGCCACGCGCCGAGCGGCGCCCCGCCGGCGGCGCCGGCCGGCGCGGCACCGGAGCCGGCGCCCGTGCCCGCGCCTGTGCCCGGGCCGGCGGACCGGGTGCGGGCCGTCCGCGCGGCGGCCGCGGCCGCGGTGCGGGCGGCGAAGTGGGCCGGGTCCTCCAGCGCCGGCCGCGCCGGCACCTCCGCGCCCGGCCCGCCCGCCGCGCCACTCGACTCCGCTCCGCCCTCCGCTCCGAAGCCCGGCCCCGCTTCCGCTTCCGCCTCTGCCTCCGCTTCCGCCTCGGCTTCGGCTTCGGCGACCGCGCCGGGCCGTCCCTCCAGAGGGTCGGACGCGGTGTCGGGGAGGGTGTCGGGCCGCAGTACCGGAGCCCAGTAGGCCAGGTGCGACACGTTCCCCGCGTCGCGCCCGAACAGCGCCCGGTCCCACTGCGCCCTGAGCAGTTCGGCACGCGGCTTGGGGCCGCTGCCGTGGACGTACACGATCCGGGGTCGCATCGGGCCTCCCGCGCCTCAGATGTCCATCACGGTCTCGTCGGGTGCCTCCAGGCGCCGCCACCGCGCCTCCGGGGAGCGTGCCGCCGGCATCAGGTCGGCGCCCGGCAGGGGCCCGAGGTCCAGGCCGGTCAGCACCGCCACGTCGGCGACCGGCACCTGGTACGTCCGGAAGGCGCCCAGCGGCGGCGGGGCGCCCGGCACGGCCCCCGCGAGCGCCCGGTCGGCGTCCCGCGTCAGGTCGGGGCTCTGGTCCAGGACGTACGCCGTCGCCGCCAGCCGCCCCTCGTGGACGAACGCGGCGACCTTCCAGAAGCGCAGCGGCACCTGTACGCCCCGGTAGGGCGGGTCCCCGTCGTGCAGGACCGGACCGGTCAGCACGGTGAGCTTGCGGTCGTGCCGCGCGGCGTGGTCGAGGAGGTGGTTCTCCAGCCCCTGCCACACCTGCTTGCCCTGGTTGAACACGTCGGCCTGGGGCGCCGCGTTCGTGTAGTGGAACGTGTCGGCGTCGGCGCGGTGGGCCACGGCGACGGCGCCCCACACCGGATCCAGGCGGCGCACGAGGTGGCCCCGGTCCAGGGAGTTGTTCCGGTACACCTCGGGGCCGGCCTGCCAGTCCTCGGCGACGCGCGGGTCGTACCGCCACACGTCGTCGCGCGGCACGTCCTCCACCAGCCGCGCGCCGTCGACGCACACGGCGGTGGCCGCCGCGAGCCGCCGGTCCGGCCGCAGCACCACGCTGAAGTGCGTGTACGGCAGGACGACCGTCTCCACACCGGCCGCGGCGAGGCGCGGCAGCGGGACCACGGGGCCCAGGAACGCCTCGTCGTACCCCGTGCGGTCGGCGAGCGCCCCGGCCCGGCCCTCCGGCACGGGCCCGCTCTCCGGCCCGCCGTGGCCCTCCGGGCCGTCCCGATCATCGGGTGGGATCATGATCTGACCAGTACCGCGTGGGGGCCCGCCCCCAACGGACCCGCCGCCCACGCCACCCCATCAGCGCACCCACGGGGCGGGGGCGTGCCGGGCGCGTCGGTCCGGCGGCGCCAGGTGCGCGCTCGCTGCGCCGAGCCGGTCCGGCGGGCACCCCCAGGGCGGGCCGTTCAGGGGGATTTCCGGCCCGGCAGCCGCCCACGCGGTTCGCCCGGCCGCCGCGTACGGAAGGGATGCGGACGACCACGCCCACCGCCCGCGCGAGGAGCCCCCATGGCCGCTGCCGGCCTTTCCCTGCACATCGGCCTCAACACCGTCGACCCCGCCCGCTACGACGGCTGGGACGGGCGGCTCGCCGCCTGCGAGAACGACGCCCACGACATGGCCGCCCTGGCCCGTGCCGCCGGCTTCTCCGACACGGTCCTGCTCGGCGCCGACGGCACCGTCGAGAACGTCACTGCCGCACTGCGCGCCGCCGCGGACCGGCTCCGCGACGGCGACGCGCTGCTCCTGACGTACTCCGGCCACGGCGGGCAGGTCCCCGACGTGACGGGCGCGGACGACGAGCCGGACGCGCTGGACGAGACGCTGGTGCTGTACGACCGGCAGTTCCTGGACGACGAGCTCAACCGCGAACTCGCCCGGTGCGCCGACGGCGTGCGGATCCTGGTCCTGCTCGACTGCTGCCACAGCGGCAGCGGCATCGAGGTGCGGGAGCTGCTGACGCCCGAGGCCCTGGACGCCCAGTTCGGCACGGCGGACCCCGCCGGCATCGAGGCGGCGTCCCGGCTCATGCCCCTGGTCCGGCAGGGCGCGATCTACCAGCGGGACAAGGACTTCTTCCAGGGGCTCCAGCGGGAGCTGCGCACCGGTGGCGGGCGCCCGGCCGACGCGGTGCTGATCTCGGCCTGCCAGGACAACCAGCTCGCCTCGGACGGCCGGGTGAACGGCGCCTTCACCGGGACGCTGCTGGACGTGTGGGACCGGGGCGCCTTCCGCGGCGACCACCGCGCCTTCCACCGGGCGATCCTGCGCCGGATGCCCGCGAACCAGAGTCCGAACCTCCACGTGTCCGGCCGCCCGCCGGAGGCGTTCCTCGCGGAACGCCCCTTCACGGTCTGACCACCGCCGACCGGCCGACCGCCGACCGCCGCGAGTCGACCGCCCGCGGATGCCCGTGCCGCCGGTCCTGTCGCCGCCCGTGCCGCCGGCCCTGCGGATCGCCGTGCCCTCGTGCCCGCGCGCCCGGGGCCCTGGGTGCCTCAGCCGAAGAGCGACCGGACTCGGATCGTCCGTACGGGCCGCTCCCGCCACGACGACGCGCGCCCGGTCCGCCGCGTACCGCTCTCCGCCCCGTGCGCGGGCAGCCGCCCACCCGCAGCGCCGCGCCCGCCGGCCGCGGGGCGGTCATTCGTCGCGGGGCGGCCGAGGCGGCCGCTTCCGGTCCGCCGCTCCTCCCGTCCCTCGCTTCCGGTCCGCCGCTCCTCCGGTCCGCCGCGTTCGGCCGCGGGCCGGCGTCCGGTCCGCTCGGCCGCCGGTACCGGACCGGTCCGCTCCGGCTCTCGTCCTGGTGTCCTCGTCACCGCGCCACCTCCTCCGCCCCCCTTCGTCCCCCCGCGTCATCGGCCCCCGCGCCCCGTCCCGCCGTCACGGCACCGGCGACACCCGCCCGGTGTCGCGCCGGGGCGCCAGCCCGGGCAGCACCGGATACGGGGCCGGTGGCGCCGGGGCCCGGCCGGGCGGCGCGGCGGTCCGGCGGCCGGCCAGCGCCCGGACCACGTCGGCGGGCGTGAGCAGTCCGGCCAGCGTCCCGCCGTCCGCCACCACGGGCAGCGCGTCGCAGTCGTTGTCGTCCATCACGTCCACCGCTCGGCGCACCGGGTCGCGTTCGTGCAGCACCACGCACCGCCGGCCGCGCACGAGGTCACCCGCGTACCGCCGCGACAGCGCCACCGCGGGCGCCGCGCACACCGCGGCCACCTCGGCCCGGTCCAGCACACCGGCGCAGCGGCCGTCGGGCTGGACCACGGGCAGGTGCCGTTCACCGGTCCGTTCCAGCAGTTCCCAGCAGACGAGGAGCGTCTCCCCGGCCGCGACCGCGACGAGCGGGGCGCGCATCACGTCCCCGACCCGCCGGTCGAGCAGCGGTACGGTCCCGGCCCCCGGCGGCGGCTCCCCGCCCGGACCCGGAACCTCGACGCGGGCGGGGGGCCCGGGGGCGTCCCGCGCCGGCGCGTGCATCGTCATGACGGCCTCCCAGGCTGTCACCGCCGGAAGGTGCCTTCCGGCGTCGCCTTCCCTTCCACTGTGGGCCCTCCCGGGGCTGGTGCAAGACGGTCGGACATGCCTCCTCCGCCTCTCACCCCCCGCTTCCGGGTCCGGGCCGCGGAAGGTGGCCCAGGAACCAGGCCGCGGCCAGCTGTTCGACCTGCTCCATGGCCCCGGGCTCCTCGAACAGGTGCGTCGCGCCCGGCACCACCTCCACCGCGTGCTCGCAGCGCAACCGCGCGGCGGCCCGCCGGTTCAGCGGCAGCACCGGCGCGTCGGCCCCGCCCACGATCAGCAGCACCGGCGCGCGCACGTCGTCGAGCCGGGCTCCGGCGAGGTCCGGCCGGCCGCCGCGGCTGACGATGGCCGCCACGTCCGCGTCCGGCTCCGCGGCGGCGGTCAGCGCGGCCGCCGCGCCGGTGCTGGCGCCGAAGTAGCAGACCGGCGGGGCCTGGGCGCGGCGCAGCCAGGCCGTCGCCCCGGTCAGCCGCCGGGCCAGCAGCGGGATGTCGAAGGTCCGCTCGCGGTCCTCCCCCTCGGTCTCGGTGAGCAGGTCGAACAGCAGCGTGCCCAGGCCCTGCCGCTGGAGCGCCCGTGCGACGGCGCGGTTGCGCGGGCTGAGCCGTCCGCTGCCGCTGCCGTGCGCGAAGACCACGACCCCCGGGGCCCGGTCCGACAGCACCAGGTCACCGGCGAGGCGCACGCCGTCGGCCACCACCTCGACGGGCCCCTCGGCCACCGCCGGGCCCACGACGCCCTTCCCGCGTGCGGAGCCTTTGCCCCGGACCCCGCTTGCGTGTCCGCTTCCCTCCTCACCCAGGCGCCCGGTTCCGCTTCCGCTTCCGGTTCCGGTCTCCGGCGTGGGCGGGCCGTGGAGCGCGAGCAGCTCGGCGACCTCCCCGTCACTCGTCTGCGTGAAGTCGTCGTACCACTGGCCCACCGAGCCGAACCCGTCCGGCGACGCCAGGCACACCACCTCGTCGGCCTCCTGCCGCAGCAGCGCCACCGCCTCGCGCGGGGCCACCGGCACGGCGACCACCACGCGGGCCGCACCGTGCGCCCGGGCGACCCGGCAGGCCGCCAGGGCGGTCGACCCCGTCGCCGCCCCGTCATCGACCAGTACGGCGGTGCGCCCCCGGAGCGGCACCCCGCCGCGGTCGCGCCGGTACCGCCGCAGCCGGTCCTCCAGTACCGTCCGCTCGGCCTCCTCCACCCGCGTCCGGTCGTGCTCGCCGACCGCCGCGGCCCGTACGACGGCGTCGTTGAGGATCCTCACGCCGTCCTCGCCGATCGCGCCGAAGCCCAGCTCGGGCCGGGACGGCACGCCCAGCTTCCGCACCACGAGAACGTCCAGGGGCGCGGCGAGCGCCTCGGCGACCCGGTGGGCGACGGGAACGCCGCCGCGCGGCAGTCCGAGGACGACGGGGTCGCGCGGATCCACCGCCGCCACGGCGGCGGCCAGCCGCCGACCGGCGTCCGCACGGTCCCTGAACCGCATGCCGCCCTCCCGCCCGTTCTGTCGGGGGTGCCACCGGAGTGCGCGATTCCGATTTCTTCCGCCTTTTCGCTTGTCTCCGGTTCCTCCCATCGTAGGCGCGCCGTCCGCGCGCGGCAGGAGCACGCCTCGGCGGCGTCCGTCGCCGAACCGGTATGCCGACACGCCGTACACGCGCCGTGTCGCAGTTGGGCCGAACGGGTGAGGGAGGCGAGGATGGGTCCATGAGTAGGTACGAGAGGTACGACGTCACCGACGAGCAGTGGGAGGGCCTGGCGCAGGTCGTCCCGCTGCGGGGGCGTGACGAATGGCCGTCGAGGGTCGACCACCGCGCGTTCCCCGAGGACGCCGAGGCCGGCGCACAGCGCCGCATGGTGGTGCTGCGCGTCCAGGTCTTCGCGGACGCGCGGGAGGTCGCCGAGTACCTCGTCGCGCAGATCCCGGTGCTGCTGGACCTCACCAGCGCCGAGACCGACGTCGCCAAGCGGATCCTGGACTTCAGCAGCGGCGTCGTCTTCGGCCTCGGCAGCGCCATGCACCGGGTCGACCGGAACGTCTTCCTCCTCGCCCCGGCGGGGACGGAGGTCGAGGGCGCGGCCGCCGCGGCCGTCCCGCACGCGTAGCTCGTTCGTAGGAAGCCTGTTCGGGCGGAACGGTTCCCCTCCGGGCGCCCTCGGCACGCCCTCGTACGGTGGCCGACCATGGACTCCACCACGAGGCGCGACCACGCCACCGGGGACGCCGCGCGCGACGCCCGGCACCCCGGGCGCGCCGCCCGCCCCGCCCGCCCGTCACCCGTGGCGCGCCGCCCGGACGGCGCGGCGCCCGCCGTCCGCCCCGTGCGCCCGGTCGTCACCGAACTGAGGCTCTCCGCCTTCCGGTCGCACCGGGGCGCGGTGTACCCGATCGGCCCGCTGACGCTGTTCGCCGGCCCGAGCGGGAGCGGCAAGTCCGGTGCGCTCCAGGCGTACGAGGCGCTGGCGGGGCTCGGTGCGGGCGCCGCGCTGGACGCGGTCTTCCCGGACGCCCCGGGCTGCGTGCCCGAGGGTGCCCCCGCGGACGCGCAGGGGCGCCGCGGCTTCCGCATCGGCTGCACCACCGACGGGCCGGCCGGGCCGGTACGGCTCGACCTCGCCGTCCAGGCCGAGCCGCGGCTGCGCGTGGTGGGCGAGCGGCTGACGGGCGGTGACGGGCGGACCCTGCTGGCCACGGCGCTGCGCGACCCGGGGCGGCGCTCGGTGCACGCCGAGTGGTACACGGCGGGGCCCGCCCCGGCGACCCGCGCGCCGCTGCCCGACGACCGGCTGGCCACCGCGCTGCTGCCGCTGCGCGTGGCGGGGAAGGACGCGGGCCAGTTGCGCGTGCTCGCGGCGGCCGAACAGACGCTGATGGCGCTGCGGTCGGTCTTCCCCTGCGACCCGCGCCCCTCGTTCATGCGCGCCCCCGTGGCGCCGGTCGAGGGGCGGCTGCGTCGCGGCTGCGACAACCTCGCCGAGGTGCTCCACCGCACCCGCGCCGACTGCGCCCGCCGCCACGCGCGGCTGGTGGCGCTGGCGCGGGCCGGGTGCGCGGGCCCGGTCCGGGGCGTGGACGCCGAGGTGCTGCCCGACGGGACGGTACGGGCGCTGCTGGTGCGGGACGCGGCGGGCGACGGCGGCCCCGGCCCGGGACGGGGCGCGGAGCGGGGCGCGGGCGGGGGAGCGGGAGGGACCGGCGGCCGGCCGGCCGGTACGCCGCTGGACCGGCTCGGGGACGGTGAACTGCGCTACCTGGCGCTGGGCCTGGTGCTGTTGACGGGGCCGGGTGTCCTCGCCGTGGACCAGCCGGCCGAGGTGCCGGGACCGATGCAGGCGCTCACGGTCCTCGCCGACGGCTTCGACCGGGGGCTCGACGCCCGGCAGGCCCACGAGCTGACCGAGCTGGCCGCCGCCATCTGCGCCGACGGACACATGCGGCTCATCGGCGCGGTGGGGGAGACCGGTGCGGGGGCCGCCCGCGCGTGCCCCGGGGCGACGGTGGTAGACCTGACGCCGTGACGGAACTGGACGTAGCGGGACTGCAGCGCAGGCTGGCCGAGTTCGCGGCCTCGCGCGAGTGGCAGCCCTACCACACCCCGAAGAACCTCGCGGCGGCGCTGAGCGTCGAGGCGGCCGAACTCCTGGAGATCTTCCAGTGGTTGACGCCCGAGGAGGCCGCCCGGGTCATGGACGACCCGGAGACCGCCCACCGGGTGGCCGACGAGGTCGCCGACGTGCTGGCCTACCTGCTCCAGTTCTGCGGAGCGCTCGGCGTCGACCCGCTGGCGGCGCTCTCCGACAAGATCGACCGGAACGAGCGGCGCTTCCCCGTGGGGCGCCCGCCGGGCCGGTCCGCGAGGGCGGATCGTCACTCTTCGGAGTGATCGACTTATTCAAACTGAGCTTCGTGTCCACAGATTTCCGAATTCCCCTGGTGTTTCGGCTCGGATGGCCTCACTCTGGGTAGTGAGTCAGTGAGCGGAAAGTCGTACGAACGGGGGCGGCGTACATGGATGCGGAGCGGCTCATCTCCCTCAGCCGGAGTGACCTCGCGGAGAGTCGGGGGGTGCCGGACGTCATGGCGTCCGTCTGGCAGGCGCAGAGTCTCGCCCAGGCGATCGGCGACCACCTGGCCCTCTTCGGGCCGCAGGAGCTGAAGGGAGATGCGCGCGGGCTCGGTGAGATCGGCGGGCGCGGGGTCCCCGGACCGGACCACCCGGTGCGGCGGACGGCGGCGCGCGCGGCGCAGCTGTCCGGCGTCGCCGACCCGCACGGCGCGTTACTCGCGTTGGGCGTGCTGCTGGGGGAGGTGGGCATCGCCCTCGTCGGAGTGGCCTGCGCCACCGACGAGGAAGGGCTGTACTGGCAGTGCATCGACGCGATCGACGCCGCCGACGAGTCCAGCGACCGGGTCCGCGTCATGCTCCGCCGGCTCACGGTCGGCGACCGGGCGAGACCTCCCGGAGGGGCGGCCCGCCCGCCCGACCGGCGGGGCGCGCGCCCGGTGCGGACGGAGCGCGGCGGCGCGGCGGTGCCCCGGGCGTCCGCGCCGCGGTCCACGGGGGGCGAAGGCCCGATCGACACGGCGCGTCCGGAGCGGGTGGACGTGGTGGACCCGGCGGACTCCGCGGCGGGGTCGTGACCGCCGGGCGGTGGCAAGGGGCTTCAGGACGCCCGGTGTCCGCGCTCCCCGTCCGCGCGGTCGGCCCAGGACTGCAGGTCCGCGTCGAGCTGCGACAGGTCGGCAGTCAGCGCCGTCAGCGCCACCCTCTGCTGCGGCAGATCCGCGGGGGCGCCCGAGCCCTGCTCCGCGGGCGTGCCCGGCGCGGACACGGCCCTGTCGGACGGGGCCTGTTCCGGCACGGCTTCCTGGAACATCGCGGGCTCCTCGGCCACGGCCCGTCCGAGGGAGGGCGATACGACGGCGACGCGTCGGCGGCTGCCGCCGGTGCCAGGGCCGGGCGGTCGGCGACCGCGCCCCGGCGGAGCGGGCACGGCACGCACATCGTGGTTGACGGTGTTCGACGGTGCAGGATGGACGAATGGACGTGCGTATCTTCACCGAACCGCAGCAGGGCGCCGACTACGCCACCCTGCTGACCGTCGCCAAGGCCACCGAGGACCTCGGTTTCGACGCCTTCTTCCGCTCCGACCACTACCTCCACATGGGCTCCGTCACCGGGCTGCCGGGCCCCACGGACGCCTGGATCACCCTGGCCGGCCTCGCCCGCGAGACCCGGCGCATCCGGCTCGGCACGCTGATGACCGCCGCGACGTTCCGGCTGCCGGGGGTCCTCGCCATCCAGGTCGCGCAGGTCGACCAGATGTCGGGCGGCCGCGTCGAACTGGGCCTGGGTGCCGCCTGGTTCGAGAAGGAGCACAAGGCGTACGGCATTCCGTTCCCCAAGGAGAAGTTCGGCCGCCTGGAGGAGCAGCTCGACATCGTCACCGGCCTGTGGGAGACGCAGCTCGGCAAGACCTACAGCTACGAGGGGAAGTACTACCGGCTGACCGACTCGCCCGCGCTGCCCAAGCCCACCCAGAAGAAGGTCCCGGTCCTCGTCGGCGGTCTCGGCGCGAAGCGCACCCCGCGGCTGGCCGCGCGGTACGCGGACGAGTTCAACGTCCCGTTCGCCTCCCTCGCCGACACGGAGCGGCAGTTCGCGCGGGTCCGCGCGGCGGCGGAGGAAGCCGGCCGCCGCCCCGACGACCTGGTGTACTCCAACGCCCTGGTGGTGTGCGTCGGGAAGGACGACGCCGAGGTGGCCCGCCGCGCGGCGAAGATCGGCCGCGAGGTCGACGAGCTGAAGGCCAACGGCCTCGCGGGCTCCCCCGCCGAGGTCGTCGACAAGATCGGCCGGTACGCCGCCCTGGGCGCCTCCCGCGTGTACCTCCAGGTGCTGGACCTGCACGACCTGGACCACCTGGAGCTGATCTCCGCACAGGTCCAGTCCCAACTGGGCTGAGGTCTCACCGGACTGACGGCCCGGGGGCGGGTCGGGTGCTCTCCCCGACCCGCTGGGGCCCCGCCCGCCGGGGCCCCGCCCGCCGGGGCCCCGCCCGCCGGGGGCCCGCCCTCCCGGGCAGGGCGGGACGCCCGTCTTCCCCGGAACTGGTCCCGTCGGTCAGCGGGCCCTGGGGCCCCGCTCGCCGTCGGGTAGGCCGCCGGGCCCATGCGGCCGTC
The DNA here is from genome assembly GCF_043077165.1 of Streptomyces kanasensis. Classification (NCBI taxonomy): domain Bacteria; kingdom Bacillati; phylum Actinomycetota; class Actinomycetes; order Kitasatosporales; family Streptomycetaceae; genus Streptomyces; species Streptomyces kanasensis. Next base: position 104,579 of record NZ_JBIBSF010000008.1, on the reverse strand, counting down.
GGGGGCCCGACCCGCCGGGGGCCCGGCCGCCGGGAGGTCACCCGCCCGGGCAGGGCGGGACGTCCGTCTCTCCCCCTCGGAGCCGGTCCCACCGGTCCCCGGGCGTGGGGCCCCCGCCGGCGGGTGACCTGCCGGGCCCATGCGGCCGTCGGGGCCCGCCGCCGCGGTGGCCGGGGAGGCCGGCCGGGTCTGCCACCGGGTGACTGCCGGGCCCGCGGCCGGGGTGGCCGGGGAGGTCCGCCCGGCCCGCCATCGGGTGGGGTCGGGGGTCCTCCGGGCCCCCGTCGGGTGGTCGGGAGGCCCGCCGGGCCCGCCGTCGGGTGGTCGGGGCGGCCGGGCCTGCCGTCGGGTGGTCGGGAGGCCCGGCCGGGCCCGGTGCCGGTGGCAGTGGGCCCGGTGGGTCACAGACGGGGGTCGACCGGTTCGGACTCCAGGGCCAGGACCGCGAAGACCGCCTCGTGGACGCGCCACAGCGGCTCGTCCGCCGCCAGGCGGTCCAGCGCCTCCAGGCCGAGCGCGTACTCGCGCAGGGCGAGCGAGCGCTTGTGGCCGAGGGAGCGGGAGCGCAGGCGCCGGAGGTTCTCCGGGCGGGTGTACTCGGGGCCGTAGACGATCCTGAGGTACTCGCGCCCGCGGCACTTGACGCCCGGCTGCACCAGCCGGCCCCGGACGTCCCGGGCGAGGGCCTCCAGCGGTTTGACGACCATGCCCTCGCCGCCCTGCTCCGTCAGCTCCAGCCACCAGTCGACACCGGCCCGCACCGACGCCTCGTCGCCGGTGTCGACCAGCAGTCGGCGCGTCGTGCGCAGCAGCCCCGTCGTGTCCGCCTCCACCAGGCGGTCCACCAGGGCCAGCTGTTCGTCGTGCGGCAGCCCGGCCAGGCTGCGGCCCCGCGCGGCGAGAACCTGGAACGGCGCGAGCCGCACGCCCTCCAGCCCGTCGGTCGGCCAGCAGTAGCGGCGGTAGGCCGCCGTGAAGGCGGCCGCGTCCACGGCCCGCGCACGCTGCCGCTCCAGCAGCCCGGCCACGTCGACGCCGCGCGCGGCGGCCGCCTCCAGCGCGGTGACCGCGCCGGGCAGCGCCGCCCCGGAGGCCGCGCCGACCGCCGCGTACTGCGACCGCAGCAAGCCGCCCGCCTTCAGCGACCACGGCATCAGCTCGGCGTCCAGGAGGAGCCAGTCCGTGTCCAGTTCCTCCCACAGACCGGCGCGGGACACCGCGGCGCGCACCCGGTCGAGCACCGCCTCGGTCGTCGCCCCGTCGGCGAAGAAGGGCCGCCCCGTGCGGGTGTACAGGGAGCCGGTCGCCGCCCCGGAACCGAAGCGTTCCCGTGCCGCCTCCGCGTCACGGCAGACCAGGGCCACGGCCCGCGACCCCATGTGCTTCTCCTCGCACACCACCCGGGCCACCCCGTCGGCCGCGTACCCGGCGAACGCCTCCGCGGGGTGCTCCAGGTACCCGTCGAGGGCCGACGTCGCGGTCGGCGCCATCGTCGGCGGCAGGTACGGCAGGAGCCGGGGGTCGACGGCGAAGCGGCTCATGACCTCCAGGGCGGCCGCCGCGTTCTCCTCCCGGACGGCGACGTTGCCGGCGTGCCGGGTCTCCACGACCCGCCGCCCCCGCACGTCGCCGAGGTCCAGCGGCCGGCCCTCGTGCCCGCCCGGCGCGTCGGCGGCGAGCGGCTTGGCCGGCTCGTACCAGACCTTCTCGGCAGGTACGTCGACGAGTTCGCGCTCCGGCCAGCGCAGCGCGGTCAGCCGGCCGCCGAACACCGCACCGGTGTCCAGGCAGATGGTGTTGTTGATCCATGTGGTGTTCGGGACGGGAGTGTGGCCGTACACCACGGTGGCGCGGCCCCGGTACTCCTCCGCCCACGGGTAGCGCACGGGCAGCCCGTACTCGTCCGTCTCGCCGGTCGTGTCGCCGTACAGGGCGTGCGCGCGGACCCGGCCCGAGGTGCGGCCGTGGTACTTCTCCGGCAGGCCGGCGTGGCAGACCACCAGCCGGCCCCCGTCCAGGACGTAGTGGCTGACGAGCCCGTCGATGAAGTCGCGCACCCGCTCCCGGAAGGCGTCGTCCTCCCGTTCCAGCTGCTCGATCGTCTCGGCCAGGCCGTGCGTCGTGCGGACCGAGCGGCCGGCCAGCCAGCGGCCGAGCTTGTTCTCGTGGTTGCCGGGCACGCACAGCGCGTCCCCGGCCCCGACCATCCCCATGACGCGGCGCAGCACGCCCGGGCTGTCGGGTCCCCGGTCGACGAGGTCGCCGACGAAGACGGCGGTGCGCCCCTCGGGGTGGTGGCCGTCGACGTAGCCGAGCCGGACGAGCAGCGCCTCCAGTTCGGCGCTGCACCCGTGCACGTCGCCGATGACGTCGAAGGGGCCGGTGAGGTGGCGCAGGTCGTTGTACCGCCGCTCCAGCACCACCTCGGCGGCGTCGACCTCCTCCGTGCCGCGCAGGACGTGCACCTTGCGGAAGCCCTCGCGCTCCAGGCCGCGCAGGGAGCGCCGCAGTTCGCGGCAGTGCCGCCGGACGACGTGCCGGGGCATGTCGGCCCGGTCGGCACGGCCCGCGTTGCGCGCGGCGCACACCTCCTCCGGCACGTCCAGCACGATCGCGACCGGGAGCACGTCGTGCGCGCGGGCCAGCCGCACCAACTGGCGGCGCGCCTCGGGCTGCACGTTCGTCGCGTCGACGACGGTGAGCCGGCCGGCGGCGAGCCGCTTCCCGGCGATGTAGTGCAGCACGTCGAACGCGTCGCCCGAGGCGCTCTGGTCGTTCTCGTCGTCCGCGACCAGACCGCGGCAGAAGTCGGAGGAGATCACCTCGGTGGGCTTGAAGTGCCGGCGCGCGAAGGTCGACTTGCCGGAGCCGGTGGCGCCCACGAGCACGACGAGGGACAGGTCGGTGACGGGCAGCACGCGGCCCGTCGCGCCGGCGGGCCCGGTGGGTTCCGGGGCGGCGGTGCCGGTGGCGTCGGTGGTGCTCATGCGGCCTGCCCCTCCTTCTGCGTCACGCTCGTGTCCTTCACGTCCTCGGTTTCCTGCGGGTCCTGCGGGTCCTGCGGGTCCTGCGGGTCCCCGCTGTCCGGCACGTCCGGCACGTCGCGCGCGGCGTGCACGTCCGGCACGGCCGGGGTGGCGCCCACGGGATCCGCGTCCGGCGCGGCGTCCCCCGCCTCCCGACCGGCCCCTGCGGCGGGTTCGGCGGGCCGTGCGGTGAACACCGCCATCTGCGTCGGCGCGCCCACCTCCGGATCGTCCGGCCCGACGGGCTCGAAGGCCACGGCGTACCCGTGGCGCTCGGCGACGTCGCCGGCCCAGGCGCGGAACTCCGCGCGGGTCCACTCGAACCGGTGATCCCCGTGGCGCAGGTGCCCGGCGGGCAGCGACTCCCAGCGGACGTTGTACTCGGCGTTCGGCGTCGTCACGACGACCGTGGCGGGCCGGGCGTCGCCGAACACGGCGTACTCCAGCGCGGGCAGCCGCGGCGGGTCCACGTGCTCGACCACCTCGCTGAGCACCGCCGCGTCGTACCCCCGCAGCCGCTCGTCCGTGTACGCGAGCGAACCCTGCAGCAGCCGTACGCGCGCCGCCTGGCGCTCTCCCATGCGGTCCAGGCGCAGCCGGCGGGCGGCGAGGCCGAGCGCCCGTGCGGAGACGTCGACGCCGACGACCTCCGTGACGCGCGGGTCGTCGAGCAGCTCCTTGACCAGCTGGCCCTGGCCGCACCCCAGGTCGAGCACCCGGCAGGCGCCCGCTCCCCGCAGCGCCGCCGTGATCGCCGCGCGGCGCAGCACCGCCAGCGGCACGGGCCGCTCCTCGGTGTCGGTGCCCTCGTCGACGGCGTTGTCCAGGTCCTCCGCCTCGCTGTCGTCCGCCGCGGCGAGCCGGGCCAGTTCGAGGCGTTCCGTCGCCTCGCGGGCCAGGGCGTGGCGGTGCGCCAGGTAGCGGGAGGTGATCAGCTTCTGCTCAGGGTGGTCGGGCAGCCATCCTTCGCCGACCCGCAGCAGCTTGTCGACCTCGTCGGGGGACACCCAGTAGTGCTTGGCGTCGTCGAGCACCGGCAGCAGCACGTAGAGGTGGCGCAGCGCGTCCGACAGCCGCTGCTCGCCCTCCAGGACGAGCCGCACGTACCGCGAGTCGCCCCACTCGGGGAACCGCTCGTCCAGGGGCACGGGGTCGGCCGTGACCGCCCACCCGAGGGGTGCGAAGAGGCGCCGTACCAGCTCGGCGCCGCCCCGCGCGGGCAGCGCCGCGACCTCGACGCGCAGCGGCAGCGCCGCCCCGGCCAGCTCCGGGCGGGCGTCGCACCGTCCCCTGAGGGCGCTGGAGAACACGTTGCCCAGGGCGACGGCGAGCAGGGACGACGCGGCGTACGGGCGGTCGTTGACGTACTGGGCGAGTGCCGTGTCCGGGCTGCGGTCCCGGCCGCCCCTGCCGCCCTTGGCGCGGCGCACCAGGGCGACCGGATCCACCTCCAGCAGGAGCGCGGCCGTGCAGCGCTCCTCCGACGCCTCGGGGTAGAGGACGTGGGCCGTGCCGTGGGAGGTCGAGAACGCCTGCGCCTTGTCCGGATGCTTGTGCAGCAGGAAGCCGAGGTCGGTCGCGGGTCGTCCGGGGAGGCCGGTCGTGCTGATCGTCAGGAACACCCGTCCGAGTATCCCGTCCGGACCCCCCTCCCTCCAGCGGTTTTGCGGCGGGACGCCCGAGGAGGCCGAGCAGCGGGAACGGCCCTCGGCGGGGTCCGCAGCGGGGTCGGGCGGGGGCGGGGCCCACGCGGGACCGGGCGGGGCCCATGCGGGATCCGGACGTCCGGTCCCGGTCGGGAGGGCGGGGTGGCCCGGCCGGAAGGGGGCGGTCGAGGGGTCGGAAACGGGCCGGGTGGGGGGCGCACGGGGGCGCGCGAGGAGAGTGCAGAGCGCATATGCGGAGCGCACGGAGCGCGGGTTCGTGGCGCGATGCGCCCTGTGTGCTTCGCCGCCTGTTGACGGGCTTGTGACGAGCCCATAGCGTTCATCACACCCCAGAGGAGTGACGTAACGTCAACAGTGTTGCCAACAAGGTCACTTGGGACGGCGCGCGGTCTTCCGATGCGGTCCGGCCGACGCGCGGCCGTCCGTCCGGGCGGGTGCGCGAAGAGCGGGGAGGGGTGCGGCGTGAGTCTTTTCGGCCAGGACCGCTCCTTCCTCGAAGCCCTCTCCCTCCAGGACCGCCGCGCCCTCCTCGCCGAGGGGGTCCCCCGCGTCTACGAACCCGGCGCGGTCATGATCCGGGAACGGGACACGTCCGCCTACGTCCTCGCCCTGCTCTCCGGTTGGGCCGTCGTCTCCGTCGGCACCGAACGCGGTACGCGCCTCATCCTCGCCCTGCGCGGCGCGGGCGAGGTCGTCGGTGACCTCGCCGCCGTCGACCGGGGCCCGCGCAGCGCCACGGTCACGGCGCTCGGCAGGGTCGAGGCCGTGTCCGTATCCGGCGACCGGTTCCGCCGCTTCCTCGCCGCCCGCCCGCACGCCACCTCACTGATCATGCGGCAGCTCAGCGCCCGGCTGCGCAGCGCCGACGTCGAGCGCCGTTCCCTCGCTTCCGAAACCGTCCTCCAACGCCTGGCGGCCCGGCTCGTCGAGCTCGCCGAACGGGCCGGCCGCCCCGGTCCGGACGGCACCGTCCTGGAGATACCCCTGCCCCAGCACGACCTGGCCGCCGCCATCGGCGCGACCCGCGAGGCGGTCGCCAAGGCCCTGCGGCAGCTCCGCGAGGAGAAGGTCGTGCGGACGGGGCAGCGCCAGGTCGTCGTCACCGACATGACCGTCCTCCTCCACCTCGCGCAGGGGCGCGGCCCGCGCCCGGCCCCGGGACCCGCGGAGAAATTCCCGCCGGGTGTGTAAACGGCTACATCGCCCGCGCCGGCGGGCGACCAGGCTGGCCCTGTCACCACGAACACCACCACGAAGACCACCGCGACACGACCGCGCGACACCGCCCGACACGACCGTGCGGCACCACCGCGCGACACCACCCCACGAAGGTTCGCACCACCCACGAAGGCCCGCACCACCACGACGGCCCGGAGCCGCCGCGCCGGTACCGCGACGAGCGGTCGCGGCGGCACCCGGCCGCGGTGGCCACCCGGGCACCCGGCGCGCCGACCGGTACGGACCGGTGCGCCACCCCCACGAGCACGACGTTTCCAGCACCACGGCACATCACGGCACCAGGGAGTCCGAGTGAGCAGTGCGGGAGCCATCCACAGACTGGTCGTCTTCGGCGACGCCTGCGCGTCCGCCACGCTGGGCATGGCCGCGAAGGAGCGCATGCGCGGCGCCCTGTACCGGGCGTTCGCCGAGGCGTACGACGCCGTCGGCGTCGCGCCCGGCGCCGTCCACCAGGAGGACCGCGGCGACGGCATCCTCTGCGCGGTGCCGCCCGACGTGCCGCCGACGCTGATGGTCGGCCGGTGGATCGACACGCTGTACGAGAGCCTGCGCGAGCACAACGCCGACCGCGAGCGGCGGCTGCGCGTCCGCGTCGGCATGAACGCCGGGCCCGTGCTCGACGACGGCCGGGGGCTCGTCGGCCGCGCCGTCGACCTGACCTGCCGGCTGGCCGACAGCCCGGCCGCGAAGGACGTGATGGTCCGCGCCGAGGACGCGGACCTGCTCGTCGTCGTGTCGGACTGGCTGTACGTCAACGTGGTGTGCGAGGGCGGGCGGTACGTCGAGCCCGGCCACTACCGGCCGGCCCGCGTCCGCTCCAAGGAGACCGACGAGACCGCCTGGTTCCACATACCCCGCCGTGCCGCACCGCCCCTGCCGCCCCCCGACACCGGCGGTGCCCCCGGCGACGGCCACCCCGGCGAGGGCGGCCCGCCCGGCACGGGTACGGGCGCCGCCGCGGAGGGCCCGGCCGCGGCGGGCCGGGACGGCGAGGGAGGCGAGGGCGGAGCCGCAGGCGGCGCCCCGAGGACCGGCGGTGGGCCGCACAGGGGGGACGGCCCACCGCCCCGGACCGCCGCGACGCGGCCCGGACGCACCTACCGGGCCGGCGGCGACCTCCAGGTCTTCGAACACAACACCATCCACGGCGGCTTCACCGGCATCCGCAAGGACCGTGGCACGGGAGACGGCGCATGAGCGACCTCGACGACGCCCCGCAGCAGGACGAGCGGGACCAGCAGGACCAGCGGGACGGCCGGCCACCGGCGGGCGACCACGCCCGCGACCCGGGCAGGGACCCGGGCAGGGACCGCGACGGTGCCGGCCGCGACGGTGCCGGCCGGGACGGCGCGGACGCCGCCCCCGCCCCCGAACCGCCCCCGCCGAACCCGTTCGACCACGCGGGCCGCAACCCGCTCGGCGCGTCCGGCGGCACCGGGGGTGCCGGCACCGCCCACGCCGCCCGCACCACCTTCGAACACGGCCGTGCCGAACGCCGCTACGACATCCGCGGCGACGGCCAGGTCTTCGAGGACAACACCTTCATCAACCAGTTCTGGGTCGACTCCGGGCCGCCCGCCGTCCAGGGCGCCGTCCCCCGGGAGACCCTCGCCCACCTCGCCGCCGTCTACTGCGAGACCACCGGCTACCAGCGGATGAAGCAGACCCTGCGCGCCAACGGGCTGATCGTCCTCGCCGGGGAGCCCGGCAGCGGACGCACCGCCACCGCGCTCGCCCTGCTCTCCGAACTCACCGAGGACCAGGTCACCCGCCTCGACCCGGCCACCGCCGTCCACACCATCGGCGACGACGCCCTGCACGCAGCCCACGGCTACCTGCTGGAGCTCCCGCCCGAGGACAGCGCCGCCCCCGAACCCGACGGGCCCGACGGCCCGCACGGCCGCCACCCCGCGCGGCGCCGGCTCACCGAACTCCACCTCGACCGCTTCAGCGGCCAACTGCGCGCCAGGACCTCGTACGGCATCGTCCTCGTCGAGAGCGGCGACCTCGCCGACCGGCTCCTCCAGGGCCGGTACGGCGTCACCTGCCCGCCCCCGTCGCCCGCCGAGGTCCTCCACCGCCACCTGCGCATCCTGCTGCGCGGCGAACCCCAAGGCGCGCTCGACGCGGCGTGCGCCCTCGCCGCCCACGAGGACGTCGTGGGCGCCCTCGGCCTGGACGAGCTGCGCCCCCGCGAGGCCGCCCGCCTCGCCGACCACCTCGCCCGCCACCAGAAGGGCGAACTCACCCACGAGCAGCTCGTCGAGGACTGCGGTGCCTTCGTCCGCGCGCAGGCGCGGGTCTGGTTCGCCCGCGCCGACCGGCCGGGCCGCCTCCCCGAGGCGCTGCCCGCGCTGAACGCCGCGGCGTTCCGCATCGCCGTCGCCGTCTTCAACGGCTCCGCCTACAGCCTCACCGCCGAGGCCGCCGAACTGCTCACCTGGGAACTCGCCGTCACCCTCGACCCCGAGCACCCCGTCGGCCGCCGCCTCTTCGGCACCCACGCCGACAACCGGCCCGCCGTCGCCCGTTCCGTCGTCGAGGACGGCGAACTCGACCTCGGCGCGGCACGCGTGCCCGCCCGCGTCATCCGCTTCCAGGGCGACGCCCTCGCCACCGCCGTCCTGCGCGAGGTGTGGCACGGCCACCACAACGTCCGCGGCCCCGTCTCCCGCTGGCTGCGCGGCCTGTGCGACGACCCGCGCCCCGAGGTGTGGGTCCGCGCCTCGATCGCCGCAGGCGTGCTGTGCTCCTGGGACTGGGTGTACGGCTTCGGCGAGCTGGTCCGCCCGCTGGCCGCCCTCGACGGCCGCGTCCCGCGCATGGCCGCCGCCACCGCGCTCGCCGAGGCGGCCCGCGACCCGCGCGTCCAGCCGGCCGTGGCCGCCGTCCTCCGGGAGTGGGCGCGCAGCGGGGACGCGGCGCTCGTCGACAGCGCCGTCCTGGCCCACGGCTACGTCCTGCCCGCCGGCTCCGTCCGCTCCTCCCTCGACGCCCTCGGCGCGGTGGTCCGGGCCGACGACGGGGCGGACCCCGACGTCCTCGGCACCGCCTCGTTCAGCGTCATGCGGCTCCTCGCGTCGAGCGGGCCCGACACCGTCGTCGACCGGCTCGGCCGCTGGCTGGACGACGGCCGCCGCCCCCTCGCCGACCTCGTGCTGCTCTCCGCCATCGGCGCCCTCACCATGCGCACCACGCACCTCTGGGGCCTCACCGAGGTGCCCGCGCTCGAAACGTACGGCTCGCGGCCGCTGCTCCTCGCGCTGCTCGCCACCCGCCCCGACCTCGCGGCCCCGCTGGCGGCCCTGGTCCGGGAGGCCCTGGGCACCCCCCGCTCCGGGGAACCCGCCCTCGACGGGCTCGCCGCGCTGCTGCGCCGCGCCGCCCGGGACCCCGAGACACTGCGCGACGTCTGCGGCTTCCTGCCGCGGCTCGCCGCCACCTCCCGGGACCGCGACCGGTTGCGCGGCCTCCTCACGGGACTCGTACGCGACCGGGACAAGTCCTTGGACAAGGCCGCGGCGGGCCGCATGTGGGACGCCGTGGCGGAAGGAGGCCGGCGATGAATCCCGGACCCTCGGCCCGCCGGGCCGACGACGACCAGCCCGGGGCGCGCCGGCGCGGACCGCTGCGGCGCGAGTGCCCGCCGCCCTACCGGCGCGAGACCGGCACGATCGCGGCCGTCCTGCTGTACCGCAACGGCGGCCACCGCGTGATGTGGCCGGACCGCAAGGAGGACCACGGCGTCCCCCTCTTCGGCGGCCCCTACACCGTCTTCGAGGTGGTGCTCGGCCGCAACGTCACCGACTTCGACCTCGAACTGCCCGCCGCGGGCGACGGCGTGTCCTTCCGGGCGAAGGCGAGCGTGCAGTGGGAGGTCGACGACCCGCACCTGGTCGTCACGCGGCAGGTGTGGGACGTCGCCGACCTGCTCCGCGACGACCTGCTGGACGGGCTGCGCGCCGTCTCCCGCCGCTTCGGCCTCACCGAGGCGCAGCGCGCCGACGAGGCCGTCCGGGACGAACTGGCGGCCGGCCGCCTGCAGTTGGGCCGCGACCTGGGGTTGCGCACCCGTGTCCATGTCTTCTTCGACCTCGACAGCGCCGTCAAGGGCCAGCTCGCCGAGGCGGACCGGACCCTCGTCGGCATGGGCGTCGACCGGCGGGTGGCCGAGCGCGAGCGGCGCAAGGAGGCGTACGAACGGCAGCTGCTCGCCGACCGGACCCGGGAGCTGGAGAACATGCTCCGCCAGGGCGAGTTCACCCAGATCGCCCACCACATGGCACGCAACCCCGACAAGCAGTGGGAGATCCGCCGGCAGCTGCGCGCGGAGGAGCGCGAGGGCAAAGCGGACTTCCTCGCCGTGCTCCACCGGCTCATCGACACGGGCGTCATCGAGCGCCACGACCTGGACCAGATGACCTACCAGGTCCTGGAGCACCTGCGCAGCAGCAGCGGGGGCGTCCTGGGCGGCGTCGCCGACCGGGTCCTCGACCTGCCGCACGAGGCGCCCCGGGCCCTCACCGAGGGCGCCTCCCGGGGCGACACGGCCCGCCCGCCGTGGGAGGAGGACCCCGCCGACCGAGGCCGGGGCGCCGCCGGCGACCGCGACGGGTACGGCGACCGCGACGGGTACGGCGACCGGAACGGGTACGGGGACCGGGACGCCGACCGCGGCCGGCACGGCGACGGCAGGGACCCGCGCGGCGACCTGGACCGCGACGACGACCGGTACCGCGACCGGGACCGCGACGGCGGTGGTGACGGGTACCGCGGCCGGGACGGCGAGCGGTACGGGGACGACACCGACCGGGCCCCGGACGACCGGGAGCGCGACCGCGACCCGAACCTCACGCACGCACCGCACCACGTCCACGAGCCGACCCGCGTGCAGTCCGCCCGCGAGCGCGGGCGGGACCGGCCCGGGGACCGCGACCGGTTCGGCGAGGACCGCGACCGGCACGACGGCGACCGGTACGGCGACGCCCCGTACGCCGGTGACCCGTACGCCGGTGACCCGTACGCCGGCGACCGGTACGGCGGTGACCGCTACGGCTCCGACCGCCACGACGACGACCGGTACGGCCCCCGCCACGCCGACCGGGACCGCCGCGACGCCCCCCACGGAGGCGGCGGATCCGCCCGGCCCAGCGCCGACTTCGACGACTGGGACGACGCGTGAGCGGCACCCCCGCGCCCCCGGACGAGATCCGGCTCATGGCGGAGCGCATGCTCACCACCGTCCGCGAGGACATCGGCCGCGCCGACACCAAGGCGGCGATCCTCCTCTCCGGCGCCCTGGCCTTCCTGGCCGTGGTGTTCACCCGCGACCCCGCCGCACCGGCCACCGCCGGCGCCGGCGTGGCCCTCCTCGCCCTCGGGGCCGTCCTGTGGGGCGCCGGGATGCTGATGCTCGTCGCGGTGGTCCTGCCCCGCACCCGCGTCGGAGCGGACCGCACGCTCCTGCGCGACCTGGCCTCCGGCGCCCCCGCCGGTGTGCTCTTCGACCGGCTCGCCGAGGCGGGCGCCGACACGACCTCCTGGCTCCTGGACCAGGCGAGCGTGCACGGACAGGTCCTGGCCGCCAAGTACCGCTGGTTGCGCACGGGCACGCTCTGCCTCGCGCTCGGCGCGGCACTGGCCCTCCTGAGTGAACTGTGGTGAGAGAGACGATGCGAACGACCAGCACCGGACGGGCCGGCCGGGCCGCCGCCCTGTTCCTGTCCCTGGGCCTCGTGGCCCTGACCCCCGCCCCGACCCCCGCCCCGGCCCTGGCCCCGGCGGCCGCGGCGAGCACGCCCGCGGCGCCCGCCGGGGACGCCGACCCCCTCGACTTCGCCGTCGTCGTCGACCAGTCCGAGAGCCTCTCCGCCGCGGACCTGGCCCGCGAGGTGGAGGCGGCGGCGCTCCTCGTGCAGGGCGAGATCTCGCAGCGGTCCCGCGCCACGGTCATCGGCTTCGGCAGCTCCGAGGAGCCCGGCCAGTCGCCCGTGCGCGAGGTGTGCCCGCCCACCGTCGCCGACACGGCGGGGCGCCAGCGCCTGAGCGACTGCGTCCAGCAGCTGTCGCGCCGCGACCCCGCCCGCACCGGCCCCGGCACCGACTTCCCGGCGGCGATCCGCCAGGCCGTCGACCGCCTCACCGAGAGGGGCGACGCCGCCACCCCCCGCGTGGTGTTCCTCCTCACCGACGGCCGCCTGGACGTCGCCGACAGTCCCGAGTACGGCAAGGACCGCACGTCGCGGCAGGCCAACGGCGCGAAGCGGCTCACCGACGCACTGGCCCGCGCCCGCCGCGAGAAGGTGCAGATCTGGCCCCTCGGCTTCGGCAGCGGCATCGACCGGGCCGCGCTCACCGCCATGGCGCGGGGCGGCTACCAGCCCGGCTGCGCCGACACCTCCGCCGCCACGCCCCGGATGCGGGTCGTCGCCGACTCGGCCGGCATCGACGAGGCGTTCCAGGAGACCTTCGCCGCGGCCCGCTGCGCCGGCGTCAGCCCGGGCGACTCCAAGCGGCCCCCCGCCGACCTGTACGTGACGATCCCGCCGGTGGCCACCGACGGCACCATCACCGTGACCAAGCACGACCCGGCCGTGACCGTCACCTACTACGACCCGCGCGGCCGCCGCGTCTCCGCCGGGACCGACCTCGACGGGTCCCGCTTCGAACTCAGCGGCCAGGACGGCCCCGTGGAGGCCCTGCGGGTGTCCGACCCGCTGCCCGGCCGCTGGCGGGCCCACGTCGAGGCGCCCGCGGAGCACCGGAACCGGGAGGTCGCCGTGCGGGCCATCTGGCAGGGCCGGCTCGGCTCCGAGGTCCTCCTCGACCCGGCGTCGCCCCGACCCGGCGAGGAGACCGTCGTCCAGGTGCGGATGCAGACCCGGCGCGGCGTCGTCATCACCGACCCGGCGCTGCTCGCCGGCATCAAGGTGACCGCGCAGCTCGCCGGAGACGGCTTCCCGCCCGTCCGCGTCGCCCTCGCCGACGACGGCGAGGGGCCGGACGCCACCGCCTCCGACGTCCGGTTCACCGGCACCGTCACCGTCCCGGCCACCGCGACGGGCGCCCTGCGGCTCACCACGCTCATGGCGGCGCCCGGCGTCACCTCCGACCGGCGGCCCCTGCACGCCCGCGTCTCCCACGGCACCCCCGACGTCGTCGCCGGGCTCACCGTCGAGCGGGTGACGGTGCACCCCGGTGACAGTGTCCGCGGCACCCTGTCGGTGACCAACAACGCCCGGACCCCGCGCACCCTGCGCCTCGCCCTCGCCGACCAGGCGCCGGGCACGCAGCTGCGCCTCGACCCGGCCACCGTCACCGCCGCCCCCAACAGCCGGCGCGACGTCCCGTTCACGCTGACCGTCGGGGAGGACACCGCCCCGGGCGACCTGGGCGGGCAGATCACCGTCGCCGACACCGGCGACACCGCACGCGTCCTCGACACGGCGTTCCTGGACGTCCGCGTCGACGCCCCGCCCACCTGGTGGGAGCGGTGGTGGCGGGTGGTCGTCGGCGCGGCCGCCGCCGCGCTGCTCCTCGGCGCGTTCGTCGCCGTGCGCCTCCTGGCCCGCCGCCGGCGCCGCGACCTCGCGGGCGTCGAGCTGGAACTGCTCGGCGGGGGCCGCTCCCTGGACCGGCTCTCCGTACGCGGCGGCCAGGCCCAGGGCGGCGTGTTCCGCTTCACCGTCGAGCAGGCGCGCGGCGCCGCCCCGACGCTCCAGCGGGCCCGGCCCGGCGCGTCCCGCTCCCACCAGCTGCACCGCACCGGCGGCGGCGAGCTGCGCCTGCGGCCCCACGGCGGCCGTGAGCAGACCCTGCGCCCCGGCGAGGCCGCCCCGCTCGGCGACGACGAGGGACTGGAAGTCGCCGTCCACGACCGCAGGTCCGCGGGCGGGACGGCCCGTACCGCTCCGTACCGCCGCGGCGGCGACACCCACCGGACCGCGGCCGGGGCCGGCGGCTTCCTCGGCCGGCTGCGCCCCGCACGGGACCCCGCGGGCCGCGCCGGGGTGCCCCGTCAGCGCGGCGACGACCCCGGCGACCCCCGGGACGGCCACGGCGGCGGCACCTGGTCCCGTCCCGGCCGGGACCGCGGAACCGCACCCGAGGACGGCGACCGCGGGTCCCGCACCGACAGCACCGACAGCACCTGGGACCCGCACTTCTGACGTACGACCGCACGACGGGGCGCCCGCGCCCCGAGGGGAGACGCAATGAAGATCTACCAGCCCATGCTCTTCGTCGGCCTGGGCGGCACCGGCGGACGGATCGGCAGCGAACTCGAACGCGGCCTGCGCCGCGAACTGTGCGGTCCGGACGGCACGAACCTGGTCGACGGCGGCCGCCGCGCCCCGTTCCAGCTGCCCGACTGCCTCCAGTTCGTGTACGCGGACTTCAGCGAGGCGGAGCTGCTGCGCCAGCCGCAGTTCCACGCGAAGGGCACGGAGGGCGCCGCGTACGCGCGGACCTCCCGCATGGTCCGAGACCTGCTGCCGGGCGAGTTCGACAGCTCGCCCGACGTGACGCGGATGCTCCGTGTCGCCCTGCACGAGGAGACCCGCGACTGGCTGCCGCCGCAGGCCCGCCAGCCGCGCGTCGCCCCGCTCCACAACGGCGCCGGGCAACTGCCCACCGTCGGCCGGGCCGCGCTCTTCGCCACCCTGCGCAGCGGCCTGGAGCCGGTCCTGCGGCCGCTGCGCACCGCCATCGGCGCCATCGGCAACTCCGCCGGCGACCTCCAGCGGCTCGGCGGCGGCCGCATCCGGGGCTGCGACGTCTTCGTCGCGTTCTCGGTGGCCGGCGGCACCGGCGCCGGCATCTTCTACGACTTCATCCACCTCATCGGGCACGAGTTCCGCCGGTCGAAGGTGCCCGGCGTGAAGATCTACCCGCTCGTCGTCATGCCGTCGGCGTTCCCGCCGGAGGCGGGCGGCGGCCGCGAGGCCGAACTCAACGCCGCCCGCTCCCTCGTGGACCTCTCGCGGCTCGTCGACGACCAGAACGTCCCCGACGCCCAGTCGGACGTCGGCGACGTCGAGCAGCGCGCCCGCGTCAGCGTCCGCTACCCCGGCGACACCGTCGTCGCGCTGCGCCCCTCCACCGTCCAGACGGCCTTCCTCTTCAGCAAGCCGTCGGTGATCCGCACCGAGGACCTGCGCCGCTCCGTCACCGCGATGGTGATGTCCCTCATCGGCACCGAGCTGCCCGACGACAAGGGCGGCGGCCGGTCCGACGCCGACCACCAGTCGTTCGCCGCGAGCTTCATCAACGAGAGCGTCGAACGGTCCAAGACCGCCCGCTCCGGCATCGGCTACCGCTCCATGTCCACCAGCCTCGCCGCCTCCCTCACCGTCCCCGTGGACGACCTCGCCGAGATCGTCGCCGCCCGCCTCCTCGCCCAGGCCGTGCGCGGCATGGCCGAACGGGCCCGCCACCCCGCCAAGGACGGCGGCGACCGCGTCCGGGAGATGTTCGAACGCTCCGGCATCGGCGCCCTGTGGGCCCGGCGCGCCCCCGACCCGCCCGAGCCGGAGCAGCCGCCCCGCGGCACGAAGGCCGTCACCCAGGCCCTGCACGACCGGCGCGGCGACCTGGAGGACCTCCTCGTCCGCCTCGAACGCGACCTCGGCCGCGACGTCCCCCGGCTCGTGGAGGACTTCCGGCCCGCCGCCGGGGCCCGCGAACTCCTCGGCCGGGTCGATCCGTTCCAGCTGGAACGCGTCATCGCCGGACTGCCCGGCCACCCCGACCGGGTCGCCGAGGCGGGGTTCGCCGGCATGCTCAGCAACCGCGGCAGCGAACCCCGGCGCCCCGCGCACGTCCAGCACGCCGCACCCCCGGTGCCGCGCATCAAGGGCGGCGCGGGCGGACTCGTACCGGTCCGCTGGAGCGACCCCGACGTCCGCGAGGCCGTCGCCGACCAGGACGACTGGTACCGCTGGCGCGCCAACGCCCTGTGGCACAAGGCCTGGGGCGACGGCGCGACGCAGTGGCGCCCGCCCCTCGCCCGGGCCCGCAAGGCGGTCGACGAACTGGCCCGCGCCCTGCGCGCCCACGAGGAGGACGAGGGCAAGCTCTTCAGCGACCGGCGCCGCGAGCTGTACCGGGACGACCGCAAGGGCGTCTCCTACCTGCTGCCCCCGCAGAACGGGCTGCGCGCCTTCTACGACGACGTCGTCGACCGGCTCGTGCGCAGCGAACGGCTCCCCGACAACACCGACGCGGCCGGACTCCTCGCCACGATCGTCCAGCCCGAGGACTGGCTGCGCGCCCTGGACGCCGTGCGCCGCTCCCACGGCGCCGCCGTCAAGGAGGTCAAGCAGGTCGTCGAGCGGCGCGTGAAGCGCCTCTTCGGCGAGGCCGACGACACCCTGTACGAGCGGCCCCTTCTGCCGTCGATGGCCCTCCTGCTGCGCGCGGCGGCCGGCGACGAGAACGCCGCGGCCGCCGTGGACGGCCGCTGGCTGGACCAGTTCCGCGTCCAGCTCGCCAAGCTGCTGCCCGTGGGCTTCACGCCCGACGGCAGCGGCCCCCTCAAGGTGCTCATCGCCCACCCGGAGAGCGAGGCAGACGGCCGCGCCGCCGAGTACCTCGCCCAGGAGCTGTACCTGCCGCCCCACGCGGAGCAGGAGTTCCGCGCCGTCGACACCGAGTCGATCACCGTGGTGCTGTTCCGCAGCGGCATGAGCCTCACCGACATCTCCGAGGTCCGCGAGGTCCTCAAGCTCTGGTCCGAGGCGCGGGACGCCGCGGGCGCCGAGGACTTCCTGCACTGGCGGCAGCGGCTCGGCCACAACGACGACTGGCTGGTGAGCACCGAACAGGACCGGCAGCGCATCCTCCACCACCTCCTGTGCGCGATGTGGAACGGCAGGGTCGCCGTCCACGAGGGCAGCGACACCTCGCCCGGCCTCGTCCGCGTCCGCCTCCAGGAGGGCGACTCGGCGACGCTGTCGCTGCGCCTGGAGTCCTACGACGGCCGGCTCTCCGGGTGGGCGGGACTCCTGCGGGCGTACGAGCGGGCCGCGCTCCTCGACGAGGGCTCGATCATCGAGGAGTTCTGCGAGCGGTTGATGCGCACCCAGCCGGAGGGCCTGTCCACCACGCCCGTGCCGCCCTCGCCGCTGTTCCTGACGTTCGTCGAGGAGGTCGCGCCGCGCGAGCTCGCCCGCATCCAGGAGCTCACCGGCCGGTACGGCGACGAGGACGAGGAGTGGCTCGCCCCGCTGCGGCACTTCTGGGCCGAGACCCTGCCCGGCGCGCTCGCCCTGCGCTTCGACGGCGCCGCCCGGCCCACCCGCCCGACGCTGCGCGCGCTCCACGAGCGGTACCGCCGGCAGGACGCGGAGGACGAACCGTACGCGCCCCGCCCCTCCGGGCCCCGCGCCGCACCCGACGACGGACACGACGGACCCGGCACCCGGCCCGGCGAGGGATACCGGTACCCGGCCCCCGGGGAGCGGCCCCCGGCCGGTGAGGGCCGCCGGCGGGAGGCCGAACCCCGGCACGAGGCCGTCCCCGAGCCGCGCCGCACGTCGCAGGAGGAGCGCGGCACGCCCCCCGAACCGCGCCGCGCGTCCCCGGAACCCGCGCCCGCCGAGCCGCGCCCCGCGCAGCCCGGCCCCACCCGTTCCCCGGCCTACCCGTGGGACATGGACGGTGACGAGGAGTGAGCACCCGCCCCGCCACCGCCACGACCCCCGTCCACCACCGTCCGCCGGCCGACGCCGTCTGCCTCGACCTGCGCCGAGCCCCCGGCGCGGACGCCGTGCGGGACGCGCTCGACGCGGTCCGGCACGACGACGGCGAGCCCCGCTTCCTCGTCGTCGACGACGCCGCCCGGCTCGTCGCCCACCAGCTCCTCTACGAGCGGCTCCAGGCGCACGGCCCCGCGCGGATCGTCTGCCTGGCGGTCGGCTCCCCCCGCGAGCGCGTCCTGAGCCGCCCGCTCACCCTGCGGCCCCCCGCCGCCGGAGTGCTGTGGCTCCCCGACCCGCACACCGGCGACGACCCCGACGGGCTGCGCCCGCTCGTCGACCTCCTCGCCCAGCGCGACGTGTTCGACGCGGTCCTGGCCTCCCTCGGCGACGTCGTGCACAACGTCGCGGTGCCGTCCGTCCGCGTCGTCGAGCACGACCTGACCGAGGAGGCCCGCACCCGCGCCTGGCAGGAGGCCCTCGCCGCCCTCACCGGCCAGGACGCCCCCGGTGGCGCCGTACCCGGCGACGCCGTCCCACCGGACCTCGCCCTGCTGCTGGACGACTCCCTCCCCGAGGCCGTGGCCGGCCACCGGTGGCTGGAGCCGTCCCGCCCCGCCGCCGCCCGGCGGCGGGCCTGCGACGACGCGCTGGAGGACGCCCACGCCGGGCACCGGCTCGCGCGGGGCCCCGCCGGGCTCTTCGCAGCCCGCACCCGCCGCGCCGACCTGCCCGCCCGGCTCGCCGCGCTCGGCCGGGCCCTGGAGGCGTACCGCGACACCGTCGCCGGGGCCTTCGCCGACGCCGACGGCGTACGGCTCACCGCGGACCAGCGCGCCCGGCTCCTGGAACGCGGCATCGTGCTGCCGGACCTGCCGGCCGCCTCCCGCGCCCGGGTCGTGCCCGCGCTGCGCGAGCTCACCGAGCGGCTGCTCGACCGGCGCCTGCCCCTGCGATCCACGGCCGCCCGGCTCGCCGCGCTCGCCGACCGCTCCGCGCCCGCGGGCAGCGCCGCGCGCCTGGCCCGCCTCGACGAGGTGTGCGACCCGGCGTACCTGCGCCACCTGGCCGCCCCGCCACCGTTCCGGGCGGGCGGGACACCGGTCGCGGTGGCGCTGCTCGCCCTGGTGCCGGCGCTCGTCGCCGGGCTGTGGGCGGGCCCGGGCTGGTTCCTCGGCCCCGTCGCCGGGCTCGCCGCGGCGGCCCTCGGGCTGCTGATGCGGCGCCACCGGCCCAACCGCTCACCCGACGGCCACCTCGACGGGCCCGTCACCACCCAGGTGGCGGCGCGGCTCCTCGGCGGCCTCGCGGGCGGCGCGGCCGGGGCCGTGGCCGGAGCCGCGCTCGCCCTGCCCCCCTGGGCGGGGGCAGCGGCCGCCGTCCTGGCCCTCACGGGCGTCCTCGCCCTCTCGCTGCGCGACTGGACGGCCTCCGTCGACGCGTGGTGGCGCGCCACCGACGCCGCCTACGCCGCCCGCGTCCTCACCGGCGTGGACCGGCTGCTGGCCGAGACGGCCGTGCACGACTGGCTGCTCGCCGACGCCCGCCACCACTGCTCCGACGGCGCGCGGGCGGCCGGCCTCCTGCTGCGCGGCCTCGCCGCGACCGCCGACGCCCACGGGCGCGGCGACGCCACGGCGCCGCCCGTGCCCCCGGCCCCCACCGCCCGGACGGTCCCCGCGCCCCGGCCGGGACCCGCGGCCCGGTCCGCGCCCCCGGCCGAACCGGACGGCACCACCGACACGTGGGACTGGGACACCTGGGGCGACAGCTCCGCCGACGACGGCTGGTACGGCGCCGAACCCGCCGCACCGACCGGCCCCGCCCACCACGGCGCCCCGGCACCGGACACGGCGGCACCGGACACGGCGGGCACGGCCGGGGCCGTCGACGCCTTCCCCGCCGCGCCCCGGCAGGGCCCGGCATACGAGACGGTCGCGCCCCCACACGGTCCGGCGTACGAGACCGTCGCGCCCGTGCAGGGCCCGGCGTACGAGACCGTCGGCTCCTTCCACGCCGACCCCGACGAGGACGGGGGCTGGTCGACCTGGCAGCCGGCCGGCCCCGCCGAGGACCCGCCCTGGCTGGAGCGCGAACGCGGCGACGGCGGACCCGACCTGGTCACCACCCTCGTCGACGACCTCGCGGCCGGCACCCGCCGGATCCTCGCCCCCTGCTGGGCCCGCCTCGAACGCGACCCCGCACGGGCCGGACGCACCCCGCTCGACGGGCCCATGCGCGACGTCCTCGACGAGGTCCACGACCGCCTCGTGCGCGACGCGGCGACCTCCCCGCCCCCGCACGCGCCCCGGCCCGGCGACCGTCCGGACGCCGCCCGGCTGACCGGCGTGGCCCCGGACCGCGTCGCCGAACTGCTCGCCGCCGGCGACGCCGAGGCGACCGTCCCGCTGTGCGGGCCGCAGCACCGGCGGCTGCTGTCCGCCGACCCGCTGGAGGTGCGCCGGGTCCGTTTCGTCCCCGAGGCGTTCCGGCGCGGGGCCGCCGACGGCGACGAACACCGCCCCGCCGGACCGCGCGCCGGGCACGCGGGCGAGGACGGGTTCGCCGAGGACGTCGTGTGGACGCCCGCCGGCCGCCACGCCGGGGTGCTCGGCCTGGTACCGCTGCGCGCCGACGCCGTCCGCACCGTCCGCGAGGAGACGCCCGGAGAGGAGGCCGGCCCGTCGTGACGTACCCCGCGCACACCGACGAGGAGCTGTCGTTCCTCACCCACCAGGGCAACCTGGTCCGCTTCGCCGCCCGCTTCGGCCCCGACGAGGACGTCCCGGGCAGCCCGGGGCGGGTCACCCGCACGGTCACCCTCGGACTCGACTGGACCGTGCGGCAGTACCGCGTCGCCCCCGGCGACCCGCACGCCCACGCCGCCCTCGAACGGGAGGCCGCGGCGGCCGTCGCCCTCGAGCGCCGCTACGGCCCGGAGCGGTTCGGGGAGGTCTTCACCCGCGTCGTCGGCTACTCCCTCGACGCCCCGGAGCCCTTCGTCCTGTACCGGATCGCCGGCGGCGAGCCGCTCGCCGCGTACGGCGGCGCCCTCGGCGTCGAGGAGCAGCAGCAGGTCCTCGCCCAACTCGTCCTCGCCGTACGGCTCCTGGAGGAGGCCGGGCTCGTGCACCGCGCCGTCGACCCGGACTCGGTGCGCTGGGACGGCCGGCACGTCCGGCTCGCCGAGCCCCACGCCGCGCTGCGCGCCGGCGAGCCGCGCGGGGCGTACGGCACCGCGCCGTGGGCCTCGCCCGAACAGCGGCGCGGCACCGGCACGGCCGACCCGCGCGACGACCTGTGGTCCGTCGCCCAGGTCGGCTACTTCCTGGCCGCCGGGCGCCCGGACCGCGGCGGGGGACCCCCCGCCGACCTGGCCGGCTTCCGCGGCCTCGCCGCCCTCGACCACGGCGGGGCCTTCGCCCCGCAGGCCGCCGGGCGGCCCACGCCGGCCGAGCTGATGCGCCTGCTGAACGTGCCCGACCCGCTCGTCACCGCCGACGGCCCCGACCCGCTGGTCAGCGGCCGCGCCGAGTACGACGCCCAGATCGCCCGCAAACGGTCCCAGCTGGGCCTGGACCGGCCCCCACCGCCACCGGAGCCGGCCGCCCGCCCCCGGTGGTTCCCCCGCCGCGCGCCCACCCGGTACCCCGACCCGCCCGCGGCGCCCCCGCCGCCACCCGTGCCGGCGGCGCAGGCCACCTCACCGGAGCGCCTCTGCCCGCACTGCCTGCTGCCGGTCGCCTTCGACCCCACCCGCCTCGTGTCGATCGGCCCCACGGGCGAGCGCGTCCCCCTCGACCTGAGCGGCGAACTGCCGCCCGCACTCCTGCGGGACCTGCTGCGCACCGCCTACCAGCCGTGCCCCCACGCCGACGAGGACACCCTCCACGAACTGCCCGCCCCCTACCTCACCAACGGCCGGCCCCTCACCATCGCCCTCGTGGGCAGCTCCGGCGTCGGCAAGACCCACCTGCTCGCGGCGATGCTCGGCGAGGTCGAGCAGGGCGGCCTCGAACCGTACGGGCTCAAGTGCCTGCCGCTGAACCCGGACACGCACCGCACCTTCCTGCGCGAACGCGTGCAGAGCCTCCAGCAGGGCCGGGAGCTCGGCCGCACCGGGCAGCAGACGTTCGCCCGGTTCGCCGACGGGTTGCTGGTCACCGGGCGGGGCCCGACCCGGCCCGTCGTCTTCTTCGACCTCGCGGGGGAGGACCTCGCGCAGGACGGGGAGGTCACCCGGTTCCTGACGGGCGTCGACGCGTTCGTCTTCGTCGTCGACCCGCTGCGGTCCCTGCGCCTGCCGTCCCTCGACCCGGTCCGGGCGCTCAACGGGCTGCGGCGGCGCGACCTCGGCGACGAGGCGTTCACCACCGTCCTCAACCGCGTCCCGCGCGACCACGGCCCGTACGTCGCCGCGCCGGCCGTCGTCGCCGTCAACAAGAGCGACCTCGTGCGGGTCGAACCCGCCGTCGACCAGTGGCTCGGCCGCACCCTGCCCCCCGCGTACCGGGCGGACGAGGTCCACGCCGAGAGCCGCGACGTCCACGCCTTCCTGGCGAAACACGCGTCCGCCGCCTGGCTGCGGCCCTTCGACGACTGCGCCCGCTGCACCCTGCACTTCGTCGCGGCGACCGGCGGGCAGGCGCGGGACGACCGCTTCCCGCACGGCGTCCGGCCCCGCAGGGTCCTCGCGCCCCTGCTGTCGCTCTTCGCCATGTGCGGGCTCCTGCCGGGGACCGACCCGGGAGAGGTGGGCATCTGATGGTCCGTCCGACGGCTCCCCACGACCGGCTGGTCGACCAGATCGTCTTCCGCTGGGACACCGACAACCTCTCCGGCACCACCGGCTTCGGCCCGGTCGCCTGCTCGTGCACCCCCGAGCAGGCCGACGCCGTCTTCCGCAGGACCGGGCCGGTGCTGCGGGCCACCGGCGAGGCCACCGCACCCGCCCTGCTCCGGCTGGAGAGCGGCGACCAGGCGCTGCTCGTGCACCGGGCGCCGTGGCGCGACGCCGGCGGCCGCGCGAGCACCGTCTGCCACGCCCTGGTCGGCCCGGCCACGGTGCTCGACCCGGCGACCTGCCTCGGCCTGCACCCCTGGTCCTGGGCGGGCGGCGACCTGCCCCTGGCGGAGGTGCGGGGCGCCCTCCCGCCCGTCGCGGAGGCCGCGCTGCTTCCGGCGGCGGACGAGGGGCAGCGGCTCCTCACCGCCGACCTCGACGGCGTCCGCCGCGAACTGACCGGAGCGGTCGCCGCGTTCCTGCGCCACCCCGGCGCCGGGTTCACCTTCCTCGACCCGTCGGGCGAGGCGGCGTGCCGGGTGCTGTGGGGGCTGCACGGCCTCTTCGGCGGCCAGGTCTCCCGGCGGTGGACGTTCGCCACGCACGACACCGCCGAGACCGACCAGCTGCGGTTCGTCTTCGTCAGCCGCTGGCCCGGCGAGGCCCCCGCGAACGGCGCCCGGCGGCGCGTCGACCCGGCCGACCGCTCCCGCGACCACGCCGAGTCCGTCGCCGAGCTCCTCGTCCACCACCAGCTGCGGGACGGGTACGAGGTGGGCGAGGCCCTGCGGCGCGCGGCCGACCGCCACCGGGCCGTCCAGGCAGGGCCGACCACGCTGCTGGCCCTCGCCGAGGCCGCCCTGACCGGCCTGCCGCCGCTGGACCGGCCTCCGCGCCGGCCCCCCGCCCCGCCCCCGGCCCCGCCCCCGGCCCCCCTCCGGGGCCGCCCGCCCGCCCCACCGGCCCCGCCCGCCGTGCGCGTGGTGGCCCCGCAGTGGCCGGAGCCGTCCGGTGACCGGCCGCGGGCGCTCAGGTGGCGGGGCGGACCGCGGCGCGGCCCCGGCCACGGCGACCTGCTCGCCCTCCTGCACGATCCGTTCGCGGGGGACTCCGTCCGCGAGGCGGTGTCCGGCGCCCCCGACGACGAGCTGGTGCGCGCCGTCGCCACGCGCGGCACGGGATACGGGGCGCTGACACTCCTCATGACGGAGGTCGCCGCCCGCTGGCCGGCCTGGGGCCGCGAGCAGCGCGCCGCCCTCTGCGCCGTGCTGCTGGAGCAGGAGCTGTTCGTCACGGACCGGGCGGCCGGGGCCGGGCAGCCGGCCGACGAGGTGCGGGCGGCGAACGCCGCCTCGCTCCACCGCTGGGCGGTCCGGCCCCTGCTGGACGACCCGGCGCTCGCGGACCGCGTCACCGAGCTGCTGCCGCGCCTGAGTGTCTGCCCGTACCGTGCGGCGCGCGCCGCCGTGCGCCAGATCACCGACGACCCGAGCCCCGGCCTGCCGGAGCCCGTGTGGCAGGCGCTCTACCGCACCGCCCGCACCCGCCGCACCCCGCACCCGGGCGGTGGCGGCGGGGGTGGCCGCGGCGGGGGAGCGGGCGGTGGCGCGGGGGATGGTGGAGGAGGCGATCCGGGCGGGGGCGGCGGTGGTGGCGGAGGCGGCAGGCCCTGGCCACCGGCCGCGACCCCACCAGCGCCACCAGCGCCACTGGCACCACCCAGCCGGCCCGCTCCGCCGGGCCCGTCCGCCCCCCTCGCCCCGACCGAGCCGTCCGCGTGGACGCCGCGCCCGCGCGACGACGGGCCCGCGCAGGCGGATCCCCCCCGCCCGCCTCGGGAGGCCCCGGGCCGCGGGACCCCGCCCCCACCGGCCCGCGACGGACGGGAAGCGTACGCGTACGGCACCGACGCCCCGGACGCGGCCGCCTACGGGAGGCGGGACGGGCGCGGCGGCGGTACGAGCGGGCCGGGCGGCGAGCGCGAGGCCCCACCGGACCCTGAGGACCCCGACCGCGCGGGGTACGGGACCCGGGTCCCGTCCCCGTACGGAGACGACGGCGAGGACCGGCGTGGTGGTACGGGCGGGACCGCCGGCAACCGCACCGCGCGCGGCGCCGGCGGCGAAGACCCGATGCGCGCGAACACCGCCCCGGGCGTCGCCGCCCCGGGTGATGCCGCTCCGGTTGACGCCGCCCACGCACCGCGTACACCCCGCCCCGCCGACGCGTCCGCCCGGCAGGGCGAGCTCCGGTCAGGCGGTGCGGCTCCTTCGGCGGATGCGCCCGGTCCGAGGGAAGGGTTCGGCCCGGCGGCCCCGTCCCGTTCCGGGGAGGCGACCCGCCCGGGGGAGGCGCCGCGTCCGGCGGACGGGCTCCGCCCGGACGGCCCGCCCCGCCGTCCGGACGAGGTCCATCCGCCCGGCGAGCCGCGCCCGTCGGGCCGGCCCGGGGCGGGCAGGTCGCGTCCGGCGGACGGGCCGTGGCCGGGTGGGACGTCCGGCTCGGATGACGCATCGGGGTCGACGGGTGAGGTGCGGTCGGGTGCCTCGGGCCGTCCGACGGACGGGGCCCGGCCGGGCGGCGCGTCCCGCCGTCCGGACGAGGTCCACCCGCCCGGCGAGCCGCGCCCGCCCGGCGAGGCACCGCGCCCGGCGGGCGAGCCGCGCCCGTCGGACAGGCTTCGGTCGAGCCGGCCGCAGCCGGCGGACGAGCCCGGGTCGGCTGACGCGGGTGGGCCGTGGGGCCGGCAGCGGCGGGTTGACGAGCCCGACTCGGCGGGCGCGTCGGGCGAAGCCGCGGCGCCTCCGTCGACTCCCCGGCGAGCCGCCCCGGGGCGGGGCGGTGGGCCCGCACCTCCCATCCCCGTGGCCGCGGAGCCACCCCGCCCCGCCCGGCCCGACGCGCGCGCCCCCGGAAGCCCCGGGCGGGAGCAGCCGGGGACGGGGGCCGGTGGCGTGCCGGGGCGGTCGGCCGGTGATGCCGGGCGTCCGTCCGGGGCGGGGCCCCGGCCCCCCGGCGGGTCGTCGCCGCCGACGGGTGCCGATCCGCCCGCGCCTGCGCGGCCGGACGACCGGCGGCCGTACGTCGTCGTGGGGGTCGGCGCGGCCGTGATCGTCCTGCTGCTCGCCGCGCTCGTCGTCGTGTCGCTGCGCTCCTAGGGGACGTCCTGTCGATCAGTTCGGGCTCGCGGCGCCCGGCACGGGCCCTCGCGGCGTCGTCGTCGGCCGCCGACGCTCCGGGTCGACTTCCTCCTCCGCCGTGCGGGCGCGCGCACCGGACACCGCCCCCGGATCCCACCTGGTCGACAGGATCCCCCAGGGGCTGCCCCCGCCGGTCCGGTCGGCAAGGCACGTTCCGGTCCGGACCCTGACGGTGCGTCGGGCGCCCGGCTCGGCCAGGATGGGGGGATGGGATTCCACGTCGATTCCGAGACCGGGCGGCTGCGCCGCGTCATCCTGCACCGCCCGGACCTGGAGCTCAAGCGCCTGACCCCCAGCAACAAGGACGCCCTCCTCTTCGACGACGTGCTGTGGGTGCGCCGCGCCCGTCAGGAGCACGACGGGTTCGCCGACGTGCTGGCCGACCGCGGCGTCGAGGTGCACCTCTTCGGCGACCTGCTGCGCGAGTCGCTCGAACTGCCCGCCGCGCGCAAGCTCGTCCTGGACCGGGTCTTCGACGAGAAGGAGTACGGCCCCCTCGCCGCCGACCACCTGCGCTCCGCCTTCGACGCGATGGAGACGCCGCGCCTCGTCGAGGCGCTGGTGGGCGGCGTGACGAAGCGGGAGTACCTCGCGGCCCACGCCGAGCCGACCTCCGTCCGCTTCCACGTGATGGACCTGGACGACTTCCTCCTGCCGCCGCTGCCGAACCACCTCTTCACCCGCGACACGTCCACGTGGATCTACGACGGGGTGTCGATCAACCCGATGCGCTGGCCGGCGCGGCAGCGCGAGACGGTGCACTTCGAGGCGATCTACAAGCACCACCCGCTCTTCACGGGCCCCGACGCGGGAACGTTCCACCACTGGTCCGAGGGGCAGGACGACTACCCGTCCACCATCGAGGGCGGTGACGTGCTGGTGATGGGGAACGGCGCGGTGCTCATCGGCATGAGCGAGCGCACGACGCCCCAGGCGGTGGAGATGCTCGCGCGGGGGCTGTTCGCCGCCGGGTCGGCGCACACGATCGTGGCGCTGGACATGCCGAAGAGCCGGGCGTTCATGCACCTGGACACGGTCATGACGATGGTCGCGCCCGACACCTTCACCCAGTACGCGGGGCTGGGCATGCTCCGCTCGTACACGATCGAGCCGGGGGAGGGCGGCCAGGTGCTGAAGGTCGGCGACCACCCGCCGGAGCACATGCACCGGGCCATAGCGCGGGCGCTGGGCCTGTCCTCGATCCGCGTGCTGACGGCCACGCAGGACGTGCACGCGGCGGAGCGCGAGCAGTGGGACGACGGCTGCAACGTCCTGGCCGTGGAGCCTGGCGTCGTCGTCGCCTACGAGCGGAACGTCACGACCAACACGCACCTGCGCCGCGAGGGCATCGAGGTGATCGAGATCCCCGGCAGCGAGCTCGGCCGGGGCCGGGGCGGTCCGCGCTGCATGAGCTGCCCCATCGAGCGGGACGCCGCCTGACGGCGCGGGGCCCCGAAGCCGGCACCGGCTCCAGGGCCCCGGCCACGCGGCCACCGCCCGGGCCACGCGGTCAGCCGTGCAACCCCTGCCCCGGCCACGCGGCCAGCCGTGCAACCCCCACCCCGGCCGCGCGGTGAGCCGTGCGCCCCCACCCCGCCCGCGCGACCCCCACCCGGCCGCGCGCCCACCCCGGCCGCGCGGTGAGCGTGGGGTCACCGCCCCCGCCGAGGGCCACCGGGGCCGGACCGGTCCCCCACCACGCCCGCGACCCGCGCGAGCCGCCGCCGCGCCGGTCGCGCGCCCGTCCTAGGGTCGTACCCGTACGGCGCACCACCGCTCCGAGGGAGCCCCCGCCCTCCTGCCGTATAAGAATGCCGGGTGTCGTATACACTTCCAAATCTTTCCGTCGCCCGACCCCAGGAGTACCCATGGCCCCCGACCTCACCGGCCGCCACTTCGTCAAGGAGCTGGACCTCACCGCCGAGGAGTTCCGCGGCCTCGTCGACCTGGCCGCCCGGCTGAAGGCGGCCAAGAAGGCCGGGGCCGAGGTCCAGGCGCTGCGCGGCCGGAACATCGCGCTGATCTTCGAGAAGACCTCCACCCGCACCCGCTGCGCCTTCGAGGTGGCGGCGGCCGACCAGGGGGCCTCCACGACGTACCTCGACCCGTCGGGCTCGCAGATCGGCCACAAGGAGTCCGTCAAGGACACCGCCCGCGTCCTCGGCCGGATGTACGACGCCATCCAGTACCGCGGCGACAGCCAGGAGGCCGTCGAGGAGCTCGCCCTGCACGCCGGCGTCCCCGTCTACAACGGCCTCACCGACGCGTGGCACCCGACCCAGATGCTCGCCGACGTCCTCACCGTCACCGAGCACACCGACAAGCCGCTCGACCGGGTCGCGTTCGCCTACCTCGGGGACGCCCGCCACAACATGGGCAACTCCTACCTGGTCACCGGCGCCCTGCTCGGCATGGACGTCCGCGTCGTCGCCCCGCGCGCGTACTGGCCGGCCGAGGACGTCGTCGCGCACGCCCGCAAGCTCGCCGCCGGGAGCGGCGCCCGGGTCACGCTCACCGAGGACGTCACCGAGGGCGTCCGCGGGGCCGACTTCGTCGCCACCGACGTGTGGGTGTCGATGGGCGAGCCCAAGGAGGTCTGGGACGAGCGGATCACCGCCCTCGCCCCGTACTCCGTGACCATGGACGTGCTGCGCGCCACCGGCAATCCGGACGTCAGGTTCCTGCACTGCCTGCCGGCCTTCCACGACCTGGGCACCGCCGTCGGCCGCGAGATCCACGCGCGGCACGGGCTCACCGAACTGGAGGTGAGCGACGAGGTCTTCGAGTCGGCGCACTCGGTCGTCTTCGACGAGGCCGAGAACCGCCTCCACACCATCAAGGCCGTCCTGGTGGCCACCCTCGCCGGGGACCGGGTCGCCCACGCGTGACGTGACGACGGCCGCCCGCCGCGCGACACCCGGGGCCCGGTGGTCCAGGGTGGCCACCCGCGACTCGCCCTCCGCGGCCGTGCCCGCCTGCGGGACGCGCGGGCCCCGGTGGCGCTCGGCGGCCTCCCGGTCGTGACGTGCCCCCTCCGGACGGGCCGGAGGGGGCCGGACCCGCCCGGCGCCTACGCGGCGTCGAGCAGGGCACCCATCCACTCCTCGACGGCGTCCGGGCTGCGCGGCAGCGCCGAGGACATCAGACGGGCGCCGTCGGCGGTGACGACGAGGTCGTCCTCGATGCGCACGCCCATGCCGCGCAGCTCGGGCGGGAGCGTGAGGTCGTCGGGCTGGAGGTAGAGGCCCGGTTCGACGGTCAGCACCTGCCCCTCCTCCAGGACGCCGTCGAGGTACGTCTCCGCGCGCGCCTGCGCGCAGTCGTGGACGTCGAGCCCCAGCATGTGGCCGCTGCTGCACAAGGTGTAGCGCCGGTGCAGATCGCCCTCGGCGTCCTTGAGGACGCCCCACTCGGCCAGCCCCTCGGCGATGACGCGCATCGCGGCGAGGTGGAAGTCGCGGAAGCGGGCGCCGGGGCGCAGCGCCGCGATGCCCGCCTCCTGGGCGGCGAGGACCAGCTCGTACACCCGGCGCTGGCTGGGGGAGAAGCGGCCGGAGAGCGGCAGGGTGCGGGTGATGTCGGCGGTGTACAGGGTGTCCGTCTCGACCCCCGCGTCGAGGAGCAGCAGCTGTGAGGGGTCGAGGGCGCCGTCGTTGCGCGTCCAGTGCAGGACGCAGGCGTGGGCGCCGGCGGCGGCGATCGTCTCGTACCCCGTGCCGTTGCCCTCGGCGCGGGCGCGCAGCCCGAAGACGCCCTCGATCCAGCGTTCGCCGCGGGGGTGGGCGAGGGCGCGGGGGAGGGCCCGGACGACGTCCTCGAAGCCGGCCGTCGTGTGGTCGACGGCCAGCTGCAGCTGTTCGACCTCCCAGGCGTCCTTCACCAACCGCAGTTCGGCGAGGGCCGCGGCCAGCCGCGGGTCCGCGGACGGCTCCCGCCCCGGAGGGAGGGTGCCGCCCAGCTCGGCGAGGTCGGCGCAGCGGATGCCGGTGAGGCGCTCGGCCTCGTCGAGGTCGGGGCGGCGGCCCACCCACAACTCGCCGTAGCGCCGGTCCCGGTAGAAGGCGCCGCCGTGGGGGCCGGTGTCGTCGGTGCGCGGCGAGCGGGGCCGCAGGTAGAGGACCGCCTCGTGGTCGTGGGTGCCGGAGGGCTCCATGACGAGGACGTGGCCCGGCTGGTCCTCCCCGGTGAGGCCGGTGAGCCAGGCGTACGCGCTGTACGGGCGGAAGCGGTGGTCGCAGTCGTTGGAACGGACGCGCAGTTCGCCGGCGGGTATCACCAGCCGCTCGCCGGGGAAGCGGGCCGACAGCCTGGCCCGGCGCGCGGGCGTGACGGCGCGGGCGGTCACCCGGGCGTCGAGCGGCAGCGGCGAGGGCGCCCAGTCGCGGGCCATCGACCGGGCCAGCGCGGTGGAGACGGACAGGTCGTGGCTGCCGGTGCGGGGGCGGGTGGGGGCGTCGGCCATCGGGGCTCCCGGAGGGTTCGTCGGAACGGAGGAGAGCAGAGGGGTTGTCAGTGCAATTTCACATTACTATGTTACAGCTCACATTGCAGTGGCATGCACGCCTCAAGCGTGTGGGCAACGCGCCGCTGCGGCACGGCCGTTCACGCCCGAAGAGGGGGCGTGGACGGCCGCCACCTCCCACACACACCAGGAGCCGCAAAGGTGTTCCAGAACCCCCGACCGCCGCGCCCCGCCGGGCGCAGACCGCTGCGCACCGGCCTCCTCGCCGCCGCCGTGACCGCCGTCCTGCTGGGTGGCACCGCCCCCACCGCCCTCGCCACCCCCGCTGCCGCCGACCGGGCGCCGCTGACCGCCCGCGGCGCCGCCGCCCTCCAGGGCCCCGCACCCGGACCGGGCGCCGTCGCGCTCGGGGGTCGTGCCCCGGCCGGGGCGGCGCGGGGCGCCGAGGGGCACGAGGCGGGTGACGAGGTGCTCCGCCTCGGCCGGGCCCCCGCCCCCGTCACACCCGCCGCCGACGCCCCCGGCGAACACCGGGCCGGCGGGCGCACCCCGGGGCGCGCCCCGACCGCCGGCGCCACCGCGGCGCGCACCGCCCCCGTCGCCACGGCGTCGGGCGTCCCCTGCACCCTCGACGGCGTCACCGGTCTCGCCCCGCGCGCGTTCGCCGACTTCCTCGCCGACCCGGCCGTCACCGCCGACGGCTGCCTGCGCGGCCTGATCTGGACGTGGGACGCGCGTCTCGCGCCCGTCATGTCCGACGCCCACGTGCAGGCGGTCTCGCAGCGGATCACCGACCTCGCCGCCCGGCACGACGGCACCAACTCCGCCCACCTGCTGGAGATGTTCACCTACCTCCACGCGGTCGTGTACCACGACTTCTCGCGCACGGAGATCGACGTCACCGACGCGCCCACCGCCGAGACCATGCGGCGCGCCATCCACTACTTCGGCACGGCCGCCCGCACCTTCCGCGTCACGCGCGCCAACGCCGAGACGCTCCGCGAGGCCCTCTACGCCGGCAGCGCCCCGGGCCTGCGCCACTCCCAGCTGGACCTGATACGCAGGGTGCTGGCCACCATGGACCGGTACCACCCCGAGACCTCGGCCGACCCCTCCTGGGGCGGCGCCGTCCTCGCGGGCCTGTCCGTCAACTACCTGGGCCTGTACCCCGGAAACAACGACACGGCGTTCCGCACGCTCGTCGCCCGCAACGACGCCTACCGGGCCGCTTTCGCCGCCTTCGCGCGCCACACGCACCTCAAGGGCAAGCCCAACGAGTGGACCGTGCGCGACGCGCTCTCCGAGTACGGCCGCTTCGGGGAGGTCCCGTCCCTGCGCGGCCGGATCGTCGCCGACCTCGGCGCGCTCCTCACCCCGGTGACCGCCGACTGGGGCCGCGGCAGCGCCCCCTGGGCCAAGCTCGCCTCCTGGCTCGACCACTACGGCGCCTGCAAGCCGTACGCCGTCTGCAAGGACGACATCGAGCGCCTGCTCTTCCCGCGGACCCACGCCTACGACAACGGCACCCTCAAGGTCCGCACCGCCCTCGACCGCGCCGTCGTCGACCAGCTGTACTACGCGAGCAAGCAGGTCAAGGCCCAGTTCCACCGGGTCCTCGGCACCGCGGCGCCGCTGGCCGGCGACCCCAACACCGCCTTGAACGTCGTGCTGTACGCCTCCCGCGCCGACTACGAGAACTACCATCCGCTGCTGACCGGCATGGACACGAACAACGGCGGCATCTACATCGAGCGCGGCGCGACCTTCTACACCTACCAGCGGCGCGTGCCGCAGGACTCGCGGCTGACGCTGGAGGAGCTCTTCCGCCACGAGTACGTGCACTACCTCAACGGCAGGTTCGCCGTGCCCGGCTTCTTCGGCGAGGGCCCCTGGTACCAGGGTGACCGCACCACCGCCATGGACGAGGGCACCGCCGAGTTCTTCGCCGGCGCCACGCGCGGCGACGGCGTCGCGGTCCGCAAGTCGCTCGTGGAAGGCGTCATCGCGGACACCGCCGGCGGCGGCCCCCGCATGGGCGTCGACCGGATCCTGCACGCCACCTACGCCGGCGACGGCTTCCGCTTCTACAGCTACGCCGGCGTGCTCTTCGAGTACCTGTGGACCGAACGCCCCGCGCAGCTGCGGGAGATGTACCGCCACCTGCGCGCCGACGACCCCGCGGCCTTCGACGCCTGGCGCGGCCGGCTGGCGCGCGACCCGGCCGTCCAGCAGGGGTACGACGCCTTCCTCGACCGGCAGATCGCGCGTGTCGCCGAGCTGTTCGTGCCGAACACCGCGTACGTACCGAACGACCGGCTCCGCGAGACGACGGCCGACGCCGTGCGCACCGCCTTCGCCGGGGCGACCGCGGCCGACCCGCGCTGCACGGCCACCGGCGACACGGGGATGCCCCGGTTCGTCTGCTCGGGCCGCGTCACCGCCCGCCTGGGCGACGCCGGCAGCGCCGACCGGGTCTTCCGGGACATGTCGGAGACCGTCGACCGCTTCCTCCTCGACCGGGCCGCGCCCGCCTCGCCCAACCTCTCCGACATGAACTGCTCCTTCGGTGAGGTGGAGGTCTGGGCCGACCGCACGGCCGGCAGCGCCGACTACACCTGTGAGGGCCCGCTCCGCCGGTGAACGCGATCACGGGTCTTGTGGGTGCTCAGTAGTATGTGAAATATTACTGACGTGCCCATGAGACACCCCGGACCGCAGACGCCCCCGTCCCTGGACGCCGTGATCGTCGGCGCCGGAGTGGTCGGCGCCGCGTGCGCGTACTACGCGACCCGCGCCGGCCTCTCCGTCGCGGTCGTCGACCGCGGACCCGTCGCCGGCGGCACCACCGGTGCCGGCGAGGGGAACCTCCTCGTCTCCGACAAGGAGGCGGGCCCCGAGCTCGACCTCGCCCGGCTGTCGATCCGGTTGTGGCGGGAACTCGCCGAGGCCCTGCCACCGGAGGACGCGATCGAGTACGAGCCCAAGGGCGGTCTCGTCATCGCACCCGACGAGACCGCCCTCACCGCTCTCCACGCCTTCGCCCGCGGTCAGCGCCGCGCCGGCGTCACGGCGCACGAGGTCCCCGCCGACGCGCTGCACGCACTCGAACCGCACCTGGCGCCCGGCCTCGCCGGCGGTGTCCACTACCCCGCCGACGCCCAGGTCCAGCCCGCCCGGGCGGCCGCCGCCCTGCTGCGCGCCGCCCGCCGCGCCGGCGCCCTGCTGCGGCTCGGCGAGGAGGTGACCGCCGTCCTCACCACCCCCGGCGGCGCCGTCCGCGGCGTCCGCACGGCGCGCGGCGACCTCCACGCCCCCGCCGTCGTCAACGCCGCCGGCACCTGGGGCGGCCGGTTCGCCGCCCTCGCCGGCACCCACCTGCCCGTCCTGCCCCGCCGCGGCTTCGTCCTCGTCACCGAGCCGCTCCCGCCGGGCACCGTCCGCCACAAGGTGTACGCCGCCGACTACGTCACCGACGTCGCGAGCGACTCCGCCGCCCTGCAGTCGTCGGCGGTGGTCGAGAGCACCCCGGCGGGACCGGTCCTCATCGGCGCCACCCGGGAACGCGTCGGCTTCGACCGCACCCTGTCCACCCCGGCCCTGCGCCGTCTCGCCGCCCAGGCGACGGCGCTGTTCCCGGCCCTGGCGGACGTCCACGCGATCCGCGCGTACTGCGGCTTCCGGCCCTACCTGCCCGACCACCTCCCCGCCGTCGGGCCCGACCCGCGCGTCCCCGGGCTCCACCACGCCTGCGGTCACGAGGGCGCCGGCATCGGCCTCGCCCCGGCGACCGGGCTCCTCGTCACCGCGGCGCTCACCGGCGCCCCGCCGCCCCTGGACCCGGCCCCGTTCCGCCCGGACCGCTTCCCGCCCCCGGACGGCCCGCCCCCGCAGGCCCCGCCCGCGCACGGCGGCCCGTCCCAGCACGCGGCGCCCCGGCAGGCCGGACCGCCCCCGCCGGACGGCGCCCCGTGACGCCGCGCCCGGCACCCCCGCCCGCGCGGCACCGGCCCCCGCCCGAACCGCCCCCACCGGCCGGTCCGCCCGGACCTCCCCCGCCGGACCTCCCCGCCCCGATCCTCCGGTCCCCGCAGCGAACCGCCCCCGCGCACCTCCCCAGGAGCCGCCCCATGGCCCGCGCCCCGCGCGACCCGCTCGGCCTCGTCCGCGCCGAGCCCACGGAGTCGTACCCCTTCACCTTCGACGGCCGTCCCCTGACCGCGCTCCCCGGGCAGAGCCTCGCCGCCGCCCTGTGGGCGGCCGGGATCCTGTCGTGGCGCACCACCCGCGGCGCCGGCGCCCCGCGCGGCGCCTTCTGCGGGATCGGCACCTGCCACGACTGCCTCGCCACCGTCAACGGCCGCCCCAACCAGCGCGCCTGCCTCGTACCGGTACGCCCCGGGGACGCCGTCACCACCCAGGAGGGGACCGGCCGTGACACCCCCCGCTGACGTCGCCGTCGTCGGGGCCGGGCCCGCCGGGCTCGCCGCCGCCGTCACCGCCGCCGACCTCGGCCTGCGCGTCACCCTGCTCGACGCGGGCGAGCGGCCGGGCGGCCAGTACTACCGCCACCCCGCGCCCGGCCTCGGCGCCACCCGCCCGCAGGCCCTCCACCACGGCTGGCGCCGCTTCTCCACCCGGGCCCGCCGCCTGGACGCCCACCGGAGGACCGGCCGGATCACCTGGCTCGCCGCCCACCACGTGTGGACGGTCGTACGCGACGCCGACACCACCTGGCGGCTGCACGCCGTCGCCGGACCCGAGGGCGCGCCGGCCACGGTGACCGCCCGTGCGGTCCTCCTCGCCACCGGCGCGTTCGAGCGCCAACTCCCCTTCCCCGGCTGGACCCTGCCCGGCGTCGTGGGCGCGGGCGGCGCCCAGGCCATGCTCAAGTCCGGCCTCGTCCTGCCCGGCACAGGGGCATCCCCTGCCGCAGGGCAGCCGAGAGCTCGGGGACGTGTCGTCGTCGCCGGCAGCGGACCCCTGCTGCTCGCCGTCGCCGGATCGCTCGCCGCCGCCGGCGCGCGCGTGCCGGCCGTCGTCGAGGCCGCCGACTACACCGCGTACGCCCGAGACCTGCCCACCCTGCTGCGCAACCCCGGCAAGCTCGTCGAGGGCGCCCGGCAGGGCGGGGCCCTCCTGCGCGGCGCGACCCGCCTGCTCACCCGGCACGCCGTCACCGCGGCCCACGGCACCGACCGCGTCGAGGCCGTCACCGTCACGCGCCTCGACCGGGCGTGGCGGCCCGTCCCCGGCACCTCCCGCCGCGTCCCGTGCGACGCGCTCGCCGTCGGCCACGGCCTCGTCCCCCAACTGGAACTCGCCACCGGCCTCGGCTGCGCCACCCGCCGCACCGCCGACGGCACGCCCGCGCTCGAGCTCGACGCCGACCAGGCCACGTCCGTGCCCGGTGTCTTCGCCGCGGGGGAGACCGGCGGCGTCGGCGGCGCCGACCTCGCCCTCACCGAGGGCGAGATCGCCGCCGCGGCCCTGGCCCACGCCCTGCGCGGCACCCCGCGCGACCCGCGCCGCACCGCCGTCCTCGCCCGGCGCCGGGCCCGCCTGCGCGCCTTCGCCGACGTGATGGCCGCCGCGCACCGCCCCGGCGCCGGCTGGGCCGACCGGCTCGACGGCGCCACGGAGGTCTGCCGCTGCGAGGAGGTGACCGTCGCGCAGGTCCGCGAGGCCGTGGCCGAGCTCGGGGCCCGCGACGCCCGCACCGTCAAGCTGCTCACCCGCGCCGGCATGGGCTGGTGCCAGGGCCGCGTCTGCGGCCAGGCCGTCGCCCACCTCGCGGGCGGGCCGCCGGCACCCGACCGGCGCCCGCTCTCCTGCCCCGTACCCCTCGGACACCTGGCCGCCCTGCCCGACCCGTCCGACCCGTCCGACCCATCCGACCCGTCCGACCCGTCCGACGCGCCCCCGCCGGGGGCGGCCGGGCGGGACGAGCACCCCACCACCTGACGAGGAGCCTTTCCATGACCCGCACCAAGCCCTGGCACGGCATCATGGTCGCCACCGCGCTGCCCCTGCGCGACGACCTCTCCGTCGACTACGACGCCTACGCCGCGCACGTCGCCCGCCTGATCGCCGACGGCTGCGACGGCGTCGTCCCCAACGGCTCGCTCGGCGAGTACCAGACCCTCACCGACGACGAGCGCGCCCGCGTCGTCCGCGTCGCCGTCGAGGCGGCCGGCGACGGCGCGCGCGTCATGCCCGGCGTGTCCGCCTACGGCGCCGCCGAGGCCCGCCGCTGGGCCGAGCAGGCCGCCGAGGAGGGGTGCGGCTCCGTCCTCCTCCTGCCGCCCAACGCCTACCGCGCCGACGACGCGACCGTCCGCGCCCACTACGCCGAGGTCGCCCGCGCCGGCGTCCCCGTCGTCGCGTACAACAACCCCCATGACACCAAGGTCGACCTCGGCCCCGGGCTGCTCGCCCGGATGCACGCCGACGGGCACGTCGTCGCCGTCAAGGAGTTCAGCGGCGACGTCCGCCGCGCCTACGAGCTCGCCGAGCTCGCCCCCGAACTCGACCTCCTCGTCGGTGCCGACGACGTCCTCCTGGAGCTCGCCCTCGCCGGCGCCGTCGGCTGGATCGCCGGCTACCCCAACGCCCTGCCCGGCGCCTGCGCCGCCCTCTACCGGGCGGCCCTCGCCCAGGACCTGGACCTCGCCCTGCCGCTCTACCGCGCCCTGCACCCGCTGCTGCGCTGGGACTCCAGGACCGAGTTCGTCCAGGCCATCAAGTTGTCGATGGACATCGCCGGCCGCCCCGGCGGCCCCACCCGCCCGCCGCGCTCCCCGCTCACCGAGGCGCAGACCGCCGCCGTCCGCGCCGCCACCGAGAAGGCCCTCGCCGAGGGCCTCGACTGACCGCCGGAGGTCCCGCCGATGCGTACCCGACACGTCTTCCACGCCGTCGACTCGCACACCGAGGGCATGCCCACCCGGGTGGTCACCGGCGGCGTCGGCGTCCTCCCCGGCGCCACCATGGCCGAGCGCCGCCGCCACCTGGTCGAGGAGCTCGACCACCTCCGCACCCTCCTGATGTACGAGCCGCGCGGCCACGCCGCGATGAGCGGCGCCCTCCTGCAGCCGCCCACCCGCCCCGACGCCGACTACGGGGTGCTGTACATCGAGGTGTCCGGCGCCCTGCCCATGTGCGGCCACGGCACGATCGGCGTCGCGACCGTCCTCGTCGAGACGGGCATGGTCGCCGTCACCGAACCCGTCACCACCGTCCGGCTGGACACCCCCGCCGGGCTCGTCACCGTGGACGTCCACGTGGAGGACGGCGCCGCGAAGGCCGTCACCCTCACCAACGTTCCCGCGTTCTCCGTCGCCCTCGACCGCGAGGTGGAGGTCCCCGGCCACGGCACGGTCCGCTACGACCTCGCGTACGGCGGGAACTTCTACGCCTTCGTCGACCTCGACCGGCTCGGCCTGCCCTTCGACCGGGCCCGCCGCGAGGACCTCCTCGCGGCCGGCCTCGCCGTCATGCGCGCCGTGAACGCCACCGACCGCCCGGTCCACCCG
Organism: Streptomyces kanasensis; assembly: GCF_043077165.1. NCBI lineage: Bacteria > Bacillati > Actinomycetota > Actinomycetes > Kitasatosporales > Streptomycetaceae > Streptomyces > Streptomyces kanasensis. The sequence continues at coordinate 66,974 of NZ_JBIBSF010000008.1, read as the reverse complement.
GAGGACCCCGCCATCGGCGGCCTCAAACACGTGTACCTGGCCGCCCCCGGCTCCGACGCGGCGCACTCGCGGCACGCCATGGCGATCCACCCGGGCTGGTTCGACCGCTCGCCCTGCGGCACCGGCACGTCCGCGCGCATGGCACAGCTCCACGCGCGCGGCGCGCTGCCGCTCGGCCGGGACTTCGTCAACGAGTCGTTCATCGGCACCCGGTTCACCGGGCGGCTCGTCGGCGAGACCACCGTCGGCGGTCTGCCCGCCGTCGTCCCCACCGTCACGGGACGGGCGTGGATCACCGGCACGGCCCAGTACTTCCTGGACCCCGACGATCCCTTCCCCGCGGGTTTCCTACTCTGAGGTGCCCGCGAAACGAACCCACGCACCACAGCAGCCCCGGAGGTAGACCCATGGGTGGCCATCTGAAGCAACCCCACCTCATCACCGCGCAGGAGCGCCTGCGCGACCAGGTGGCCCACGCCCTGCGCGCCGCCCTCATCTCCGGTGAGCTCCAGCCGGGGCTGGTCTACTCGGCCCCGGCCCTCGCGGCGGACTTCGGCATCTCCGCCACCCCCGTGCGCGAGGCGATGCTCGACCTGGCCCGCGAGGGCCTGGTCGAGCCCGTCCGCAACAAGGGCTTCCGCGTCACCGAGGTCAGCGAGCACGACCTCGACCAGTACACCGAGCTGCGCGCGCTGATCGAGGTGCCGACGGTCGGCGCCGTCACCCGCTCCGCCGCCCCCGAGCAACTGGAGGCCCTGCGGCCGGTCGCCGAGGAGATCGTGGCGTCGGCCCGCGACCACGACCTCATCGGCTACCTGGACGCCGACCGGCGCTTCCACCTCTCCCTGCTGGCATTGCACGGCAACGACCGGCTGGTGGAGACCGTCGGCGACCTGCGCAAGCGGTCCCGGCTGTACGGCCTGACCGCACTGGACGAGCGCGGCATGCTCGTCGCCTCCGCCCGCGAGCACCTGGAGCTCCTCGACCTGATGCTCGCCGGGGACGCCCCGGGGGCGGAGGAGTGCATGGCCCGGCACCTCGGCCACGTGCGGTCCCTGTGGGCGGCGGAGGACCGCTGACCCGCCCGGGCCCCGGACGAAGCCGGCGGGGGCCCGGCCCGGCGGTGACGGCCACCAGGGCCTGCCTTTCGGACCGTGCCGGGGTCGTGGCGTCCGGCACCGCGTCTCACCGCGTCGTCGTCGGTCGGCCACGTTCCGCAGTCGCTCCCCCCTCCGCCTTGCGATCCACGGCACCGGACGCCGCTCCCGGATCCGGCTTGGTCCACAGGACAGGACCTAGCCGTGGAGCGCGCCGAGCCCCGGCAGGAACGTGACCAGCAGGGGCGCGGCGGGGACGAGCGCGGCGGTGACCGTGAGCCGCAGCCGCTGCCAGGGGGTGAGCCTGGGTGCCGCCGCCAGCAGCCGGTCGACGCGCTGCCGTGCCGGCGACAACGGGGTGGGGCAGGGCCCGAACACCCCGCGGTGCTCGTTCAGTTCGACCAGGGCCAGGGCGATGGCCAGCCGGCCGTGGCGGCGCGAGGCGCTGTCGTCGGCGGCCAGTTCCACCAGCCGGTGCACCTCGTCGCGGAAGGTGGTGAAGACCCGTACGCCCGGGAAGCCGTTGGCGAGCGCCCCCGAGCAGTGCAGCAACCAGTCGTGGCGGGCGCGGGCGTGGCCCCGCTCGTGGGCGAGGACGGCGTCCAGCCGGCTGCCGTCCAGCCGCCGCAGCGCCGCGGTGGTGACGACCAGCCGGGGCCGGCCGCCCGGGAGCCACGCCGCGTGCGGGCGCGGGTCCTCCAGCACGGTGAGGCGCGGACCGCCCGTCGCGGCCTCCCCGGGCAGCAGGGGCGCGCGGTGCCGCAGTCCGGCCCGCAGGTGCCGGCGGCGGGCGCGGGCCCCGAGGACCTCGCGGGCGAGCATGGCGGCCGTCCAGGCGCCGCCGACGGCGAGCAGCGAGGCCGTCGCCGCCGCCCACGCGTCACCGGTGCCGAGGCCGTACGCCGCCGGGACGGAGCCGGGGGCGGGGGAGAAGAGGGGGACGCGGACCGTGTGCCAGGCGGCCGCCGCGCTCAGCGTCATCGACAGGGCGCAGCACAGCAGCACCGCCGCCACCACGCACTGCCACACCCACAGCGCGACGACGGGTTCCCGGTCCAGCCACCGGGCGCGGGCGAGGGCGCGGGGCCCGGCGGCGGCGATCAGCACGCCGAGGGCGAGCAGGGCGACGGCGACGGCCATGGCTCAGCGGCCCCGTTCCGTCAGCCCGTACAGGTGCCCGTCACTGCCGGCGATCTGCGCCCACCGGCTGCCCGCCCGCCAGGGCGCCTCCTGCGGCTCCACGACGAACTCCACGCCCCGGGCGCGCAGGTCGGCACAGGTCGTGTCGAGGTCGTCGCAGTCGAACCAGCCGTGCGTCATCCGGCCCGCACGTGCGTGCAGCACCTCCAGCAGGGCCGGTTCGACGGCGGCGAGCGCCACGCAGGTGTGCGCGTGCGGCGGCCGGACCTCCACCCAGCGCCGGCCGTCCCCGTACGGGACGTCGGCGGCGAGCTCGAAGCCGAGCGTCCGCGTGAGGAAGTCCCGGGTCCGCTCCACGTCGGTGACGTAGAGCACGGCCAGGCGCGGGTTGGTGATCATCGGGGGGCCCTTTCCTCGGCGTCGTACTCAGCGGCCGGACAGGTGCGTGGGGGAGGAGCCGGGGACGCGGCTCCTCGGGGGCGCGGCGGTGGACGCGCCCACCGAGGGCGCGGCGGTCAGCGGGGGGCGCCGCCGCCGCACCCCCCGTCCGTGCGTGGTGCTGGGCGCGTCGAACGCCGCGGGGCGCCCGCCGCGCACCGCCGCCGCGACGACCCGGGGACGCAGGAACACCGCCGGGGTGGCGCGCAGGTGGGCCAGTTCGAGCGTGGCGGTGGCGGCGGCCCGGTCGACGGAGGCGGCCAGGGCCACCCGGTCGAGGTAGCGCCGGGCGAGCCGCGCGGCCGGGCCCGGGGGGTCGACGTCGGCGACCGCACAGGGGAAGGCGAGGTCCGTGGCGGTCGCGGCCCGCCAGGCCCCGGCCACCTGCCGGGCCAGCGCGTGACGGAGCCGGTAGGCGACGCCGACCGTGCTGCCGTGGCTGCGCAGCATGGCGTCGAGGAGGACGGCGCACTGCGCGGCGACGGTCAGCCCCTGCCCGTGGACGGGGTGGAACACGGCCAGCGCGTCACCCATGACGACGAACTGGTCGGGCAGGCGCCGTGTCCACTCGTAGCGCCGCCACCGGTTCTCGGTGCGGTTGGACCGGTAGACCGGTCCGAGGGGCGTGGCGCTCTCCACGACCTCCCGCAGCAGCGGGTGGCGCAGCCGCCCCAGGGCGACCAGGAAGTCGGCGTGCCCGGACGGGGCGTGGGCCGCCCCGTTCTCGGCGTACGAGACCATCCACTTCCCGCCGGCCAACGGGGTGAGGGCCCCGTGCCGCGGGTTGTCGGGCGTGGCGGTCAGCAGCAGGCCCTTCCAGTCGTCGACGTGGCCGACGGGTGGGGCGTACACCGCGGTGGCGTAGCTCGCGCCCGCGTCGACGACGGACTCCCGGGGCGGTTCGTACCCGAGTTCGCGCAGCCACTGCGGGGTGGCCGAGGCGTATCCGGAGGCGTCCACGACGAACTCGGCGCGCAACAGCCGCCGCACGCCGGTGGGGCCGGTGTCGTCGCCGGCCCGGCGCAGGACCACACCGGTGACGGTGTCGTTGCGGCCGCCCTCCAGGCCGACCACCTCGTGCTGCTGGAGGAAGCGGACCTTCCGGTCGGCGTGCAGCCGGTTGCGGACCACCGTGTCGAGGACGTCGCGGGAGCCGGTCAGCACGGACAGGCCGCTGTCGAAGCGGGGCAGCCAGCCGCCCGGCCCGTACAGCAGGACGTCCCTCGGGACGCGGACGACGCTCATGCCCGCGGCGACGAGTTCCCCGGTGACGCCGGGGAAGAGCTGTTCCAGGGCGCGCAGCCCGGTGTCGGTCAGGGTGTGGGTGTGGCGGGACTGGGACACGCCGGGGCGCCACCGCGGGCCGCGGGGCAGCCGGTCGCGTTCGATGACCGTGACGCGGTCCATGTGGTCCACGAGCGCCCGTGCCGCGGTCAGTCCGGCGAATCCGGACCCGATGACCACGGCGTGGCCGTCACCGGTGTCGGGGCCGCGCGAAGTGGGGTCGAGGCTCATGTGCTGGCCCTCCTGGGTGCGTGGGAAGCATCGGGCTCCGCTCGCGGAACTGGTCCGGCGCCCCGCGTGGGGGCGCCGGCGCCGCGGGCCGTGCGGGCCGGCGGCCGTGCGGGCGAGGCGGCCTTCGGGACGGGGCGGCCGCGCGGGCCGGTGGCGCCGGTGGTGGCCGCGCCGGCCGCGGCGTCCCGCCGGTCCGGTCGGCGGGACGCCTCCGGACCGGCGGGAGGGGTGGTGCTAGTGGCCGTGGCCGCTGGTGAGTTCCCGGTACTCCTCCGCGGTCACCTTCGGGATCTGGTTGCCCTCGCCGAAGTAGCCCTTGGAGAGCCTGGCCCGCAGCTTCTCCTTGCGGGTGGGCTTGCGCTCCACGCCGTTCTCGTCGACCACCGGGCCGAGCGCCGCGACCGTGTACTGCTCGTGTGCGGTGAGCCGGTGCAGCTGGGCCTGGCTGAGCGCCTCGTGGACCTCGACGAACTCGCCGTGCGGCAGCCGCTTGATGATGCCCGTCTCACGGCCGTGCAGGACCTTGTCGCGGTCGCGGCGCTGGAGGCCCAGGCAGATCCGCTTCGTGACGATGAACACCAGGGGTGGCACCACGAAGAACCCGATCCGCACGAACCAGGTGATCGCGTTGATGGAGAGGTGGAAGTAGGTGGCGATGATGTCGTTGCCACCGCCGATCATCAGCACGAAGTACCAGCTGATCCACGCCGCGCCGAAGGCCGTCCGCGTGGGGACGTTGCGGGGCCGGTCCAGGAGGTGGTGCTCGCGCTTGTCACCGGTCAGCCACGACTCGAAGAACGGGTACACCGCGAGGACGCCCGGCACGATCACGAGCAGCAGCATCGGGATGAGCACGCCGAAGTTGAGGGTGTGCCCGGTCGGCAGCACCCACTCCCAGGCGGGCATGGCCCGGACGGCTCCCTCGGTGAAGCCCATGTACCAGTCGGGCTGCGCGCCGGTCGACACGTGGTCCGGCCGGTAGGGGCCGACCGCCCACACGGGGTTGATGGTGAACGCGCCGGCGATGACCGCGATGACGCCGAAGACCAGGAAGAAGAAGCCACCGGCCTTCGCCATGTACACCGGCATGAACGGCATGCCGACGACGTTCTTGTTGGTGCGCCCCGCCCCCGCGTACTGCGTGTGCTTGTGGTGGAAGACGAGGATCAGGTGGGCCACCACGAGGGCCAGCATGATGCCCGGCAGCAGCAGGATGTGGATCGCGTAGAAGCGGGGGATGATGTCGGTCCCCGGGAACTCCCCGCCGAAGACGAACATCTGGAGGTACGTCCCGACCACCGGCACGGCGAGGATCGCGCCCTCGACGAACCGCACGCCGGTGCCGGAGAGCAGGTCGTCGGGGAGCGAGTAGCCGGTGAAGCCGGTGAACATGCCCAGGACGAACAGCAGGAAGCCGAACAGCCAGTTGACCTCGCGCGGCTTGCGGAACGCGCCGGTGAAGAAGACGCGCATCATGTGCACGAACATGCCGGCGAGGAAGATCAGCGCCGCCCAGTGGTGTATCTGCCGGATCAGCAGACCGCCGCGGACGTCGAAGCTGATGTCCAGGGTCGAGGCGTACGCCTCGGTCATCCGCACACCCTGCATCGGCACGTACGAGCCGTGGTACACGATCTCGTTCATGCTCGGGTGGAAGAAGAGCGTCAGGTACACGCCCGTCAGGATGATGATGATGAAGCTGTAGAGGCAGACCTCACCCAACATGAAGGACCAGTGGTCCGGGAAGATCTTCCGCATGTTGGTCTTGGCCAGGGAGTAGATCCCCAGCCGTCCGTCCGCCCAGTCGGCGACCCGCTCACCGGCGGGTGCCTTCCCCCGGCGGGGTTGTTCCGTGGTGGTACTCATCCGCGCTCCCAGAAGGTTGTCGACACCGGCCCGCGGCGGGCACCGCGGGGCCGGCAGGGCCGAAGTACACGGGTCAGCCCGAGGCGTTCCGCCGTTCCACCGTCGCCCGGTAGCGGGTGGTCACCGCCACGAGCGTCGCGGTCTTGTCCCGGTCGGGACGCCTCACCATGGCCCGTTCGGCCCGGTCCATGTCCCGGTTGGCCTGCACGATCGCCGTGGTGGCGGGACGCCGCGCCGCCTCGTAGCGGTCCAGCGCGGTGACCGGGTCACCGTGCGCGGCGAGCTCGGCGGCGAGCGCCGCGGCGTCGAGGACGGCCTGCGAGGCGCCGTTCGCCCCGATGGGGTACATCGGGTGGGCGGCGTCGCCGAGCAGCGTCACCCGGCCCTCGCCCCACCGCGGCAGCGGTTCGCGGTCGACCATCGGGTAGCGCAGGATGTGCTCGCTGCGGGCGAGCACCTCGCGCAGGTCGAGCCACGGGAAGTCCCAGTGCGCCAGGTGGGGGAGGACGTCGTCGATCCCGCCCGGCAGGGTCGGGGAGCCGGCGCCGGCCGGGTTCCCGCCCGTCGGGTCCTGGACCAGGCACACCCAGTTCAGCAGGGCCTTGCCCCGCTCCGCGTGCCGGGCCGAGACCGGGTAGGCGACCAGTCGGGTGGCCTGCTCGTCGGAGGCCACGATCATGGTGCGGCCGTCGAGGAAGCCGTCCAGCTCGGCCAGTCCCCGCCACATCTGCACCCCGCCGGTGGACAGCGGAGGTCCGTCCGGGTGGAGCCCGGCGCGCACCGCGGAGTGCAGCCCGTCGGCACCGACGAGCACCGGCGCCTCCAGCACGGGTCCGTCGGCGCCGCCCCGGCCCTGGACGCGGGCCCGGACACCGCCGTCGACGTGCTCGAACCCGGTGAGCCGGGTGCCGGTGCGCACGGCGTCGGCGCCGAGCCGGTCGCGGACGGCGGCGAGCAGCATCATCTGCAGGTCGCCGCGGTGGATGGAGTACTGCGGGCACGGGTGGCCGGCGGCCACGCCGCGCGGCTCGTTCCACAGGGTCGCGCCCAGGTGGTCGACGTAGAGGTGCTCGCGGGTGGCGATGCCGGTGGCCGCCAGCTCGCCGCCGAGGCCGAGGGCGGTGAGTTCGGCGATGGCGGCCGGCTGGATGTTGATGCCGACGCCGAGCGGCCGGATCTCCTCGGCGGCCTCCAGCACGGTCGCGCGGATGCCGCGGGCGTGCAGCGCCAGGGCGGCCGTGAGCCCCCCGATGCCGGCCCCGGCGATCAGTATGTCTGCTGTGGAGGTTGCCATGGTGACGTGTGCGCTCCCTGCGGTTCGGTTCGTGGAACGTGGGGACGGCGGAGCGTCGACATGGGTACGCCCCGCTGAACGGGATCAGCGGGGCGTACCCATGTCGTCCCGTAGCCCTGTGCGCTGGTGAGCCCGGCGTGCGGAAGGAAGAGGTCGTGGTGCGGGCGTGACGGGTGATCCAGGCTAGCAGTCGGGACATCCTCGGCGCGGGTGTGCAAAGTGCCTAACTCTGCACACCCGCAAGGGTGTTGCATGTCACGCGGGGCCGCAGGACAGTGTCCGTGACGGTGTCGGACGGCGGTCACGGCGCGGTCCGTTCCCGACCCGGCGCGCTCGCGGCGGCCTCGCCCGGCAGCAGTGCGGGGCGGACGGGCGGAACCGGCGCAGTCACCCGGTCGAGGCCCGGCGGGGTCTCCCGGCCGGCGTTGGCCACCACCACCGCGATGTACGGCAGGACCACGCTCAACACCAGTGCCACCACGGCGACGTACCGCTCCGTGTTCCACAGGGCGGCCGCCACGACGACGGAGACCGTGCGCAGTGACATCGAGATCACGTAACGGCGTTGCCTGCCGCGTACGTCCTCGGCGAGGCCCTGGCGGGCCTGCGTGATCCGAAACACCTGCTTCTGCTTGCCGTTGCGCTTCCGCGACACCGTCTCCCCCGCCCCGACTCGTGCGCCGGGGCCGATTCCCCCGGACCGGATCTCCACGCCACGCTACGCCCGCGGGACCCCGTGTTCGAGGGTCGGCGGGGGGCGTGCAAGTGAGGAAAGTACTCAGTTGCACACCTCCGGTACGACACGGCGGAACGCCGTCTCCACGATGCCGGCGAGGTCGTCGGCGCGGATGCCCCAGACGGCCTGGCTGACGGCGCCCCAGGCACGGCAGCTGCGCAGCGCGTACTCGCGGATCTGCGGCGCGTCCTCGCGCCGCACCGCGTCGACGTCCCGGCCCTGCAGGAAGTGGCCCAGCCCGAGCAGCGTCAGGTCCCAGCCCGCGCCGTTCGCGACGGCGCCGGCCGGTCCGCGCGTGCGCAGCAGCTCGTCGGCGACCTCGGCGCGGGAGGCGTGGCGCAGCTCCAGCAGCGTGCCGCCCGCCGGGTCCTCCGTGAGCCGCACCGCGACCTCGGTGACGGACCCCTGCCCGTACTCCCACGTCGCCCGCAGCAGCCGCGGCCGGTCGCAGTGCAGCACCCTGCCGCGGGTGTGCTCCGCGACCTGGAAGACGCCCCCGACCCGTAGGTCCCCGCTGACCGGTGCGAGCCAGCGCCGGATCCTGGCCGGATCCGTACAGGCGCTCCACACCTCGTCGACCGGGGCGTCGTAGCTCCTGCGGAGCACGAGCGAGCGCCCCTCGCCCGCTCCCACCGGGCCGTCGCTGATCTCCCGGTGGGCGGCGTTGATCTGGTCGAGGATTCCGCTCACAGCTCTTTCCCGTCGTTCGTCCGCGGCCCGCCGCCACCCGGCGGCGCCGCGGCTCCGTCCCCGTCGAGGCGCTCGCGCCGGCCCCGGACGAGTTCGGTACCGAGCGCGTCGAGGCGCTGCTCCCAGAACCGGCGGAAGTGGCCGAGCCAGTCGTCGACCTCCCGCAGGCGGTCGGGCGACACGGCGTAACGGCGGCGCGTGCCCTCGGGGTTCACGGTGGCGAAACCGGTCTCCCGCAGGACCCGCAGGTGGTGGGAGACGGCGGGCTGGGAGATGCCGAACTCCCCGCGGATGGCCGTGCCGAGCTCCCCGGCCGACTGCTCGTCCCAGGCCAGCAGCTCCAGGATGCGCCGTCGCACCGGGTCGGCGAGGACCTCGAAGGCGTGCACGGCCTCAAAATATTGGCCGCCGCTTATGTAAGAGAAGGTTGAATCAAGACAAGTCGCCGACCGCCCGGACCCCCCGGGGGTGCCCGGGTCCCCGCCCCCGGACCGTCCGGACCGCCCGGGAACGTCCGGTGATCGCCGTTTTTCCCGGCGGCCCCCACCCGCCCGACCAGCGGGGGCGGGCGAACCGGACGGTAGGAAGAGGGATTGTGACCGCGAACGTCCTTGACTAGCGTTCTCGCGTGAAGTCAACGACGTGACTGACGAGCCTGACGAGACCGACGAGCCCACGGGGGGGCGACGCGTGCCGACCGTCGGTCGACGCATGCGGCTTCGGCGACGGTTCACCACCCGGTACACCTGCCGGCAGGAGCGGGTTCCGGGCGCCGTACCGCCGGCGGGGCGAGCACACCTCCGTGGAACAGAGCACCCCACCGTCCGAGCCGCCCGGGCAGAGCCCGGGCGGGCAGTCGAGGGAACCACCGAGGAAGTTGCCGCCCGTGACACTCCACCACGCACTCCCGCCGGACCGGATCGCGGAGAACCCCCTCCTCGACGCGCCCGAACGGCTCCGCGACCTCCCCTGCGAGGTCGTCTCCATCGACGAGCTCATGCCGTCGCTCGCACCGCGCGAACAGCGCGAGGACCCGTCCCACGTCCGCCTCCTCGCGGAGACCGGCGGCACCTGCGACCCGCTGCTCGTGCACCGGGCCACCATGCGGGTGATCGACGGGGCGCACCGGTTACGCGCCGCCGTCATGCGGGGCCGGACGGCGGTCGAGGTCCAGTTCTTCGACGGTACCGAGGAGGACGCCTTCGTCCTCGCCGTCCAACTCAACGTCCGGCACGGACTGCCGCTCACCCTCGACGAGCGCAAGGCCGCCGCCGCCCGCGTCATCCGCTCCCACCCGCACTGGTCGGACCGCGTCCTGGCGCAGCGCACCGGCCTCAGCCCCAAGACCGTGGGCAAGGTCCGCGCACGGGCCGGCGAGTACGACGGGGGGCCCGCCCGGCGCGTCGGCGGCGACGGGCGGGTACGGCCCCTCAGCAGCGTCGACGGGCGGCGCAGCGCCGCCGTCCTGCTCGCCGAGCACCCGGGGATGTCCCTGCGCGAGGTGGCCCGCAGGACGGGCCTGGCGGTGGGGACGGTACGGGACGTCAGGGAACGCCTCGTCAAGGGCCGCGACGTCGTGCCCGACCGGTTGCGCGGCCCGGAGGAACGGCGCGGGGACACGGCGCCGCCACCCGCCCGGACGCCCCCCGGCGGAACCCCGTCCGGCGGTGCCGGACCCACCGGCGCGCCGGCCGGCGGCTCGTCCGTCGGTACGCCCCCGACGGCCGTACCGAGAACCGGCGTGCGGTCGGCGGTGGCGCGGCCGCCGGCCGACCAGACGGGCCGGGCGCGGGGCGAGGCCCGCGGCGCCCCGTTCGACCCCGCCACCGCCGTGCGCAAGCTCGCGCGGGACCCGGCGCTGCGCGCGACCGAGTCCGGCCGGCAGCTGCTGCGGATGCTCCTGGCGACCGAGCTGGCCCAACCCCGGTGGGAGGAGATCGCCGAGGCGGTCCCCGCCCACTGCGTGCCGCTCGTCCGCGAGGTGCTCCTCAGGCGCTGCGAAGAGCTGAGGAAACTCGCCGAGTCGGTGCCGACCGACCCGGATTCCCCACGGTGAACGCTTTCGCATTTCCGCGCGGCAGTTGAACCCGGGGAAATCCGGTTCATGTGCGCAGCCACAGCCTTGACACGCACGGGGCGTTCGTAAAAGCTAAGGACCGTAGCGGCTCGGGAAGCCGCCTCGGGGGATTGCAGAAAAGCGTCGACGATCCGAACGGCGGGCGGGCCGGGAAACGGCCCGCCGTCATTCGGCCCGCCGCATTTCCCGCCGCGCTCGCGGTCGAGGACCGGAATGCCGCGGGCCGTGTCCCGCGTGCCGTCGGCGCGCGCACCCCGCGAGGCGTTCCCGCCCGTGCCCCTTCCCGCCACACCAGCCACGTGCAGTCGGAGGCCAGTCATGTCCAGCAGTGCTCACTTCCCGGGGACCGCCGAGGACGCGGAGCTCAGGAAGGTCAACCGGGCCACGGTCGAGACCTACATGAACACCCGGGGTGAGGACCGCCTGCGGCGTCACCTGCTCTTCACGGAGGACGGTGTCGGCGGCCTGTGGACCAACGACACCGGACAGCCGATCGCCATCCGCGGCCGCGACCGCCTCGGTGAGCACGCGGTCTGGTCGCTGAAGTGCTTTCCGGACTGGGAATGGACGAACATCGAGATCTTCGAGACGCAGGACCCGAACTTCTTCTGGGTCGAGTGCGACGGAGTCGGCGCCATTCGCTTCCCCGGTTATCCCGAGGGTCGGTACGAGAACCATTTCCTGCACTCCTTCCTCCTGGAGAACGGGAAGATCAAGCTGCAGCGGGAGTTCATGAACCCGTTCGAGCAGTTGCGCGCCCTCGGAATTCCCGTACCCGAGATCAAGCGCGAGGGAATACCGACCTGACGGCGGTACGCCCGCCCCGCGTCGCACCGCCGCGCACCGCCGACGAGAACCCGCCCACCAGTCGCTCGCCCCCGACCGATGGAGAACCGTGGAGCACGTCATGCCCGAGATCGGGACGGCCACCGCGCCGCAGCAGCCCCAGTGGAGCGACACCGGCCAGGTCGAGCGCGTCGGAGAGGTGCTGGCGTCCCGCCCCCCGCTCGTCCGCGAGGCGGACGTGCGCACCCTGCGCGCGCTCCTCGCGGACGCGGCGGAGGGCCGGACCCTCGTCGTGCAGGCCGGCGACTGCGCCGAGGACCCCGAGGAGTGCACCCCGCGGCACGTCGCCCGCAAGAGCGCCGCCCTCGACATCATGGCCGGGGCGCTGCGGATGCGCGCCCACGCGCCGGTGCTCCGCGTGGGCCGCATCGGCGGCCAGTTCGCCAAACCGCGCTCCAACGGCACGGAACGCGTCGGCGACCTCACCCTGCCGGTCTTCCGCGGCCACATGGTGAACGGCCCCGAGCCGACGGCGGACGGCCGGCGGCCCGACCCGCTGCGCATCCTCACCGGGTACATGGCGGCGAGCGACATCATGGACCACCTCGGCTGGCGCGGCCCCAACGGTCGCCCCGCGGTCGACGCGCCCGTGTGGACCAGCCACGAGGCACTGCTCCTCGCCTACGAGATGCCCATGCTCCGGCGCGGCGCCGCGGGGACGCTGTACCTGGGCTCCACGCACTGGCCGTGGATCGGGGAGCGGACCCGCCGCGCGGACGGCCCGCACGTCGCCCTCCTGGCCGCGGTGGCCAACCCCGTCGCGTGCAAGATCGGCCCGTCGACGTCACCGGACGAACTCGTCGCCCTGTGCGGGCGGTTGGACCCGGAACGCGAGCCGGGCCGCCTCACCCTCATCGCACGGATGGGTGCCGACCTCGTCGCCGACCGACTGCCGCGGCTCGTCGAGACCGTCAGGGCGGCGGGGCACCCGGCCCTGTGGCTCTGCGACCCGATGCACGGCAACACCGTCACGACCCCGGAGGGCCGCAAGACCCGCCTCGTCGGGGCCCTCCGGCGGGAGGTGCGCGACTTCGTCGGCGCGGTACGGGCCGCCGGCGGCGTCCCCGCCGGACTGCACCTGGAGACGACCCCCGACGACGTCACCGAGTGCGCGGCCGACACGGCGGACCTCGCCCGGGTCGGTGACCGGTACACCTCCCACTGCGACCCGCGGCTGACGGTGGAGCAGGCGACCTCGGTGATCTCCGCCTGGGACGCCTGACGCCGAACCCGACGCGACCCCACACCACACCACCCGACCGGGTGCCGCCACCCGGCGACCCGTTCGGACGCCAGGTTCCGAGGCCCGACCGGGCGCCGACCCGAGGGACCCCCGACCCCCGACCCGAGGGACCCCCGACCCCCGACCCTCGGCCCCCGGGTGCCGCACCCCCGGCCCTGCGTGCCCCGGCCCTGCCCGGACCTCTTCAGGCGACCCCTCCAGGCGACCCCTCCGCGCGACCTGACCAGGAGAGAAGACCATGCCCGGTATCCCGGCCATCGAGCCCTACCCCCTGCCCACGGCGGGCGAACTCCCGGCCAACACCGCCCGCTGGACCCTCGACCCCGCCCGCGCCGTCGTCCTCGTCCACGACATGCAGCGGTACTTCCTCGCGCCCCTGCCGGCCACCCTGCGCGCCGAGGTGGTGGCGAACGCCGCCCAGGTCCGCGACCGCGCCGCCGCCCTCGGCGTCCCGGTCGCCTACACCACCCAGCGGGGCGACATGAGCGACGAGGTGCGCGGTCTGCTCAAGGACTTCTGGGGGCCCGGCATGCGCGCCACCCCCGAGGACCGCCGGGTCGTCGACGCGCTCGCGCCCGCCCCCGGCGACTGGATGCTCGACAAGCTCCGCTACAGCGCCTTCTTCCGCTCCGGCCTGCTGGAGCGCATGCGCGCGGAAGGCCGCGACCAGCTCGTCCTGTGCGGCGTGTACGCGCACGTCGGCGTCCTCATGACGGCCGTCGACGCCTTCACCCACGACATCCGCACGTTCCTCGTCGGGGACGCCGTCGCCGACTTCGACGCGGCCCACCACCGGATGGCGCTCACCTACGCAGCCGGCCGCTGCGCGGTCGTCCTGGCCTCGAAGGAGGTGTTCGCGTGACCGGCCCGCACGCCGCGCCGCCGCCGCGGCCGACCACCGCCGAACTGCTCGACGCCGTCCTCGGGGAGCGGCCGCCCGCCTTCGCGCTGCTCCACCGGCCGGAGGCGAACGGCCCGGGGGCCCTGGACGTCCTCGTCGGTGACGTCACCCCGGTGGCGGACCTGGCCCACATCCCGCTCCCCGGCTCCGGTTCCGGTCCCGCCTGCGACCCCGGGCACGGCCACGGCGGCACGGCGTCGGCGCAGCCCGGGCCGCGCCACGACGTGCTCGTCCTCGTCCCGTACCGGCAGATCCGCGAGCGCGGCTTCGACTGCGTCGACGACGGCGCGCCGCTGCTCGCGATGACGGTGCGAGACCAGCGGTCGGTGCCGACCGCGGAGGTCCTCGACCGTTTCCCGGACGTGCCCGTGACCGTCTCCGGCGGTCACTTCGACGTGGCCGACGACGACTACGCCGAGACCGTGCGCCGGGTGGTCAAGGAGGAGATCGGCGAGGGCGAGGGCGCCAACTTCGTCATCAAGCGGTCCTTCGTCACCGACATCGACGACTACACGCCCCGCAGCGCCCTGACGTTCTTCCGGCGCCTGCTGGAGGTGGAGTCGAACGCGTACTGGACGTTCGTCGTCCACACCGGCACGCGGACGTTCGTCGGCGCCACCCCGGAGCGCCACCTCACCCTGTCCGGCGGCGTCGCCACGATGAACCCCATCAGCGGCACCTACCGCTACCCGCCGTCCGGACCGACCCTGCCCGGGGTGATGGACTTCCTCGCCGACCGCAAGGAGTCCGACGAGCTCTACATGGTCCTCGACGAGGAGCTCAAGATGATGGCGCGCATCTGCGAGCCGGGCGTCCGCGTCGTCGGGCCGCGGCTCAAGGAGATGGCGCGGCTCGCCCACACCGAGTACGTCATCGAGGGCACCTGCGACGGCGACGTCCGGGACGTGCTCCGCGAGACGATGTTCGCGCCCACCGTCACGGGCAGCCCCCTGGAGAGCGCCTGCCGGGTCATCGGGCGGCACGAGCGGGGCGGCCGCGGCTACTACAGCGGTGTCCTCGCCCTCGTCGGCCGCGACGCGGCGGACCGCCGCACCCTCGACTCGGCGATCCTCATCCGCACCGCCGACATCGACGCGGCCGGCCGGGCCCGCATCGGCGTCGGCGCCACCCTCGTCCGCCACTCCGACCCGCTCTCCGAGGTCGCCGAGACCCGCGCCAAGGTCTCCGGGCTCCTCGCCGCGCTGTCCGGCGGCGGCCCGGCCCGGCTCGCCGACCACCCGGACGTCCGCGGCGCGCTGGAGCGGCGCAACGCCACCATCGCGGCCTTCTGGCTCGGCACGGACACGACCGCCGGCGCGGCCCCCGAGGGCGCCGCGCCCGCGCCCACCGCCGCGCCCGCCCCCTCGACCCGAGCCGCCACGGCCACCCCGGCCGGGCCCGCCGCCTCCTCCACCGCCGGCCCCGCCACGGGGTCCGCCGCCACCGGCCCGATGCGCCACGCGGCCCGCCTCGTCGGCCGCAAGACCCTCGTCGTCGACGCCGAGGACACCTTCACCTCGATGCTCGACCACCAACTCCGCACGCTGGGAACGGCGGTGACGGTGTGCCGCTGGGACGCCGTCCCGCCGCTCGACGGGTACGACCTCGTCGTCCTCGGCCCCGGCCCCGGCGACCCGCGCGCCGCCGGCCACCCGAAGATCGCCGCCCTGGACGCCGCGGCCGGGGCGCTGCTCGCGGCGCGGCGCCCGTTCCTGGCGGTCTGCCTCAGCCACCAGGTCCTCGCCACCCGCCTCGGCTTCCCGATCCGCCGCCGCGCCACGCCCAACCAGGGCCTGCAGAAGCGGATCGACCTGTTCGGCACTGCCGAGCGCGTCGGGTTCTACAACACCTTCGCCGCGCGCGCCGAGGCGGAGACCCGGCAGGTCGACGGCGTCGGTCCGGTACAGGTCTGCCGCGACCCGGAGACCGGCGAGGTCCACGCGCTGCGCGGGCCGCGCTTCTCCTCGATCCAGTTCCACGCGGAGTCGGTGCTCACCCAGAACGGGCCGCGCATCCTCGGCTCCCTCATCGAAAGGGCGATGACCTGATGACGTCTGCCGGCGTGCTCGGCACGACCCACCGGTACGTGGTGATCGACGCGTTCACCGACACCCCCCTGCGGGGCAACCCCGTCGCCGTCTTCTTCGACGCCGACGACATCCCCGCCGAGCGGATGCAGAGCATCGCCCAGGAGATGAACCTCTCCGAGGTGACCTTCGTCCTCGCGCCGAAGCGGGGCGGCGACGCCCACATCCGCATCTTCACCCCCGTCAACGAACTGCCGTTCGCCGGCCATCCGCTCCTCGGCACCGCCGTCGCGCTCGGTGAGGCCCACCCGGGGGACCGGCTCCGCCTGGAGACGGCGATGGGCGTCATCGCCTTCGAGCTGGAACGGCCCGCCGGGGGAGCGCTGACGGCCCGGATGGAGCAGCCGATCCCCACCTGGCGGGAGTTCGACCGCACCGAGGAACTGCTGGCCGCCCTCGGCGTGCCCGTACCGGAGCTGCCCGTCGAGATCTACACCAACGGCCCGCGGCACGTCTTCGTCGGGCTGGGGAGCGTCGAGGCGCTGTCACGCGTCGACCCCGACCACCGGGCGCTGGCCGCCTTCCCGGACATGGCGACCAACTGCTTCGCCGGCTCGGGGACGACCTGGCGCACCCGGATGTTCTCCCCGGCCTACGGCGTCACCGAGGACGCCGCGACCGGCTCGGCGGCGGGCCCGCTCGCCGTCCACCTCGCCCGCCACGGCCGCGCCGCGTACGGCCGCTGGATCGACGTCCACCAGGGCGTCGAGATGGGCCGGCACGCCCTGATGCGCGCCTTCGCGGAGGGCGAGGGGGACCGCGTGACCTCGGTGCGCGTCGCCGGGGCCGGCGTGCCCTTCGCACGCGGCACGATCCACGTCTGACCGACCACCGTCGCCCTGGGGGAGAAGTGAGCAGCCAGTTCGAGAGCCTGACCGGAGCGGTCGACGACCCGTTCCCGGAGTACGACGCGCCGCCCGGCGAACCGATGGGGCTGGTGCGGGCGTGGGTTTCCGGTGCCGTGGAGGCGGGGGTGCGCGAGCCGCTCGCCCTCGCCCTCGCCACGGCCGACGCCCGGGGCCGCGCCTCCAACCGGACCGTCGCCGTCCTCGACGTCTTCGCCGAGGGCCTGCTCTTCACCAGCCACAGCACCAGCCGCAAGGGCCGCGAGATCGCCGGGACGGGGTGGGCGTCGGGGCTCTTCTACTGGCGCGAGACGGGCCGGCAGCTGATCGTCTCCGGCCCGGTGGACGTCCTGGACGGCGCCGAGGCGGACCGGCTGTGGGCGGCGCGGCCCGTACCGCTGCACGCGATGTCGACGGCGTCCCGGCAGAGCGACCCGCTCACCGACGTCGAGGGTCTGCGCCGTGAGGCCGACCGGCTGGCCGCGGACGGCTCGCCGCTGCCGCGACCCGAGCGGTTCGTCGGATACCGGCTGCGGCCGGAAGCGGTCGAGTTCTGGTGCGCCGCCGCCGACCGGCTGCACCGGCGGCTGCGCTACGACAGCGCCCCGGCCGGCTGGCGGGCCGTACGGCTCCAGCCGTGAACGCCCCCGACCCGCGGACGGCCGGCGCACGGGCCACCGCGGGACGAGCGCACCGCCCGCGCGGGAGCGGTCCGCGGACATACGGCCCGCGCACGAACAGCCCGTACGGGCGTGACACACACAGGGAGGCTGACGCATGAGCGACAACACCGGGACGGACTTCGACGCGATCGTCGTGGGGGCCGGATTCGCGGGCATCTACATGACCCACAAGCTGCGCGACGAACTGGGCCTGCGGGTCCGCACGTTCGAGAAGGGCAGCGGCGTCGGGGGCACCTGGCACTGGAACCGCTACCCGGGGGCGATGGCGGACGTCGAGGCGTTCGTCTACCGGTACTCCTTCGACAAGGAGATGCTCCAGGAGTGGGACTGGAAGACCCGCTACATCCCCCAGGCGGAGATCCTCGCCTACCTGGAGGCCGTGGTGGAGCGCCACGACCTCGCCCGGGACATCCAGCTGGAGACCGGCGTCACCGCCGCCGTCTACGACGAGGACCGCGACGTGTGGGCCGTCACCACGACGGACGGCGGCAGCCACACGGCGCGCTACCTGGTCACCGCCCTGGGCCCGCTGTCGAAGACGAACCTCCCGGACATACCCGGGCGGGACACCTTCGAGGGCGTCATGGTGCACACCGGGGCCTGGCCCGAGGACCTGACCATCGACGGCAAGCGGGTCGGCGTCGTCGGCACGGGCTCGACCGGCACCCAGTTCGTCTGCGCCGCGGCGCGCACCGCCGGGCACCTGACGGTGTTCCAGCGCACCCCGCAGTACGTCGTCCCCTCCGGCAACGGGCCGGTCACGGAGGAGTACGTGGCCGGCGTCAAGGCCGACTACGACCGGATCTGGGACCAGGTCCGCAACTCCCGGGTGGGCTGCGGCTTCGAGGAGAGCCAGACGCCCGCCATGAGCGTCTCCGAGGAGGAGCGCCGACGCGTCTTCGAGGAGGGCTGGCGCGTCGGCAACGGCTTCCGCTTCATGTTCGGCACCTTCGGCGACATCGCGGTCGACCCGGCCGCGAACGAGGCGGCGGCCGCGTTCATCCGCTCGAAGATCAAGGAGATCGTGAAGGACCCGGAGACCGCGCGGAAGCTGACGCCGACCGACTACTACGCCCGGCGGCCCATCTGCAACGAGGGCTACTACGAGGCGTTCAACCGGGACAACGTCACCCTGGTCAGCGTCCGGGAGAACCCGATCAGGGAGATCACCCCGAAGGGCGTGGTGACCGAGGACGGCGTCGAGCACGAGCTGGACGTCCTCGTCTTCGCGACGGGCTTCGAGGCCATGGACGGCGGCTACCAGGTCATCGACATCCGCGGCCGGGGCGGAGAACCGATCCAGCGCCACTGGGCGGAGGGCCCGAGCAGCTACCTGGGCGTCGCGGTCTCCGGCTTCCCGAACATGTTCATGGTGTATGGCCCGAACAGCGCCTTCAGCAACCTCCCGCCCGGCATCGAGACCCACGTCGAGTGGATCGCGGAGCTGATCGGGCTCGTGGAGGACGGCGACGCCACCGCGATCGAGGCGACCGCGGAGGCCGAGGCGGGCTGGACGGTCACCTGCGAGGAGACGGCCGCGTACTCCCTCTTCTCCCAGGTCGACTCGTGGATCTTCGGGACGAACATCCCCGGCAAGAAGAGGTCGGTCATGTTCTTCTTCGGCGGCCTGGCGGAGTACCGGCGCCGTCTGCGCGAGACGGCCGCCGCGGACTACGAGGGCTTCACCCTCCACAGCCCCCGCACCCTCCCGGTGCCCGCCTGACCCTGCGCCGCCGCCCGTCCCCGCCCGCGCCGGCCCGCGGGGACGGGGGGCGGGCGGCGTAGCGCCGTGCGCGTCGAGGGGAACGCCGACCGGGCGGCGTACGCCGACGTGGTGTCGGAGTGCGCCGCCCGGGGCGGGACGAGCTGGGGGCCGGCGTTCCGCCCGCTACTTCGGGTCGCGGGCGAAGAGGGACGTGGACCAGGCGTAGCCGAGGGCGGCCAGGCCCAGGCACCAGGCGACGGCCAGCCAGCCGTTGTGGCCGATCGGGCTGCCCAGGAGCAGCCCGCGCAGGGTCTCGATGGCCGGTGTGAACGGCTGGTACTGGGCGACCGGCTGGAACCAGCCGGGCATCGCGTCGACCGGGACGAAGGCGCTGGAGACGAACGGCAGGAAGATCAGCGGCATGGCGTTGTTGCCGGCGGCCTCGGCGTTCGGGCTGGACAGGCCCATGCCGACCGCGATCCAGGTGAGCGCCAGGGCGAACAGCGTGAGCAGTCCGAACGCCGCGATCCACTCCACCGCGGTGGCGTTCGTCGCCCGGAACCCGATGGCCACCGCGACGGCCCCGACGAGGGCCACGCTCAGCACGCACTGCAGCACGCTGCCGACGACGTGCCCGACGAGCACCGACCCGCGGTGGATCGCCATCGTGCGGAAGCGGGCGATGATGCCCTCGGTCATGTCGGTGGCGACGGACACCGCGCTGCCGATCGTGGTGCCGCCGATGGTCAGCAACAGGATGCCCGGGACGAGGTACGCGACGTACCGTGAGCGGTCCGCCCCGCCGGCTCCGATGCCGGCGCTCATCACGTCGCCGAAGACGTACACGAAGAGCAGCAGCATGACGACCGGCGTGAGCAGCAGGTTCAGCGTCAGCGACGGGTAGCGCCGCGCGTGCAGCAGGTTCCGCCGCAGCATCGTGGAGGAGTCGCGCAGGGCGAGGGAGAGGGAACTCATCGGACGTCCTTGTGGGGCTGGGTGGGCACGGTGGAGCCGGTCAGGGCGAAGAACACGTCGTCGAGGTCGGGCGTGTGCACGGTCAGCTCGTCCGCCTCGATGCCGGCCGAGTCGAGCCAGTCGAGCAGGGAGCGCAGCTCGCGCTGGCTGCCGTCGCTGGGGATCTGCAGCGCCAGCGCCTCGTCGTCGACGGCGGCGCCCGGAGCGGAACCGGGGGCCCGGGCGGTCGTGGCCTCGCGCAGCGTGGCGGCGGCGTGCCGGTACGCGGACGGGTCGGTGAAGCGGAGCCGTACGTGCCCGCCCGGGATGAGCCGCTTCAGCTCGTCGGCGCTCCCCTCGGCGGCGATCCTGCCGTCGTTCAGCACCGCGATGCGGTCGGCGAGTTCGTCGGCCTCCTCCAGGTACTGGGTGGTGAGGAAGACGGTGACGCCGTCGGAGACGAGTTCGCGGATGATCCGCCACATGTTGTGGCGGCTGCGCGGGTCGAGGCCGGTGGTCGGTTCGTCGAGGAAGATGATCCGCGGTCCGCCGACGAGGGTCATGGCGATGTCGAGGCGGCGCCTCATGCCTCCGGAGTAGCTCTGGGCGGGCTTCCTCGCGGCGTCGACGAGGTCGAACCGCTCCAGCAGCTCGGCGGTGACCCGCCGCCCCTCGCGCTTGGGCAGGTGGTGCAGGTCCGCCATCAGGAGCATGTTCTCCTCGCCGGTGATCAGTCCGTCGACGGCCGAGAACTGCCCGGTGACGCCGATCGCGGCCCGCACCCCGTCCGGTGACGTGGCGACGTCGTGGCCCGCGACCTCGGCCCGCCCGCCGTCGGCGGCGACGAGCGTGGAGAGGATCTTCACGGCGGTGGTCTTGCCGGCGCCGTTCGGCCCGAGCAGCGCGAACACGGAACCGGCCGGGATGTGCAGGTCGATGCCGTCGAGGACGGTCTTGTCGCCGTACGACTTGCGCAGGCCGACGGCGCGGACCGCGGGGCCGGTGGTCGGCGACGGACGACCGCCGCAGCTTGAGGTGGGCATGACAGAAGAAGGCATGGGCCCTCCCGTTCGGAGGTCGTGGTGTTCTCGGGTGTCGGGGTGTTCTCGGAGGCCGGAGCGGCCGGAGCGGCCGGAGCGGCCGGGGCGGCCCGGGGTGGCCGGGGCGTCGTACGGCGGGGCCGGTCCGCCGGGGTCAGGGCCTGGCGCGGCGGACGTCGATGTTGCCGTACCGCGTACGGGCGCGGATCGTGACGGTGTCCTCGCCCTCCTGCGGGGCCCCGGAGGAGGTGAGCGTGTTGCGGACCTGCCCGGACGTCGAGCTGACGTCGAGCCAGGCGGCGCTGCCCTCGCGGACGCCGACCTCGATGGCGCCGTAGGAGGTCTCCAACCGGGCGGTGCCGCGCGCCACCTCCCCCAGGCGCAGGGTGCCGTGGGCGGTGGTGGCGGTGACGGAGTCCTCGGCGCGCCGGATCTCGATGTCGCCGTTCGCTCCGCTCACCCGCAGCTCGCCGGTCGCGGCGCCGACGGTCGTGGTGCCGTGCGAGTTCTTCAGGACGGCGGGACCGTCGACGAACCCGACGCGCATGCTGCCGGAGCTGGTGGTGATCTCGGCCGCGCCCTCCACCCGGTCGACGGCGATGGACCCGTGTGACGCGGTCAGCCGCAGCGGCCCGGTCGTGTCGAGGCGGACGTCACCGGACGAGGTCTTCACGTGGACCTCGCCGAGCCGCCCCTCGCCCAGCACCTGGGTCCAGGCGCCGGACATGTCGACGTGCGAGCCGGTGGGCAGTCCGACCGTCACGTCGACGACGCCGGTGCGGCCGAGGAGGTGGGACTTGGGCGTCCTGACGGTCAGTACGCCGTTCGCGTACGCGACCTCCGTCCGGTCGGCCACCCGCACGTCCAGCTCGCGCTTCGGGTCGCGGGGCCGGACCTCGACGACGGTGTCGAGCCGGTCGCCCGCGGTGAACGTGAGGGAACCGGCCTCCACGTGCGCCGTGGCCTTGATCGCTTCGGGGGTGTCGAAAGAAGGCATGACTGTCCCGTCCTCCTGGGTCTGCGGAATATCCGCGCTGGTGGGGCGCGTGTGAGTGAAGTGGCGCGGGCGGGGCTGCGGTCAGCGCACCCAGCCCGTGAAGCTCTGTCCGAGGGTCTGGGCCCTCTGCGTCGTACGCGGCCCGGTGCCGCCGTCGACCGAGGCCGACACGGCGCGCACCAGCCAGGCGTTGAGGGACAGGCCCTCGCGTGTCGCGGCCTCCTCGGCGCGTGCCTTGAGGTGGGCCGGCAGCCGCAGGTTGACCCGGGCGGTACCGCCCTCGTCGCCGTCGGCCGGAGCCGCGCCGGTGGGCTGTTCGACGGGGGCCGCCGGTTCCGCGGGCGTGCCGCCGTCGGCGGGCGGCGGCGTCACCACGAAGTCGGGGTCGAGACCGCGCAGCCGTACGTCGACCGAGCCGGGGGCGAGCTCGCGGGTGATCTCGTCCATCGCGGCGGAGAGCACGTTCAGCAGGGTCAGCCGGGTCGCCGACTCCAGGGGCGCGGTGAGCCGCTCCGCCAGCTCGCGGGCTTCGTCCCCGCCGGCTTCGGCGGCCACCGCGAGCTCACGGCGGAGGGTGTCGACATACGGGGTGAGGTCCATAACGCCATCATGGCATCACTGTGGCGCCACACGCAAGGCGAAGGAGGCAGGCAGCCGGAGCGTGCGACGCGCCTACGCCTCTGACCTGCATAAACGTAGTAACGTCACGCTGGGACCCGGTGGCGCCATGGACGTCGGAGTGCTCTTCGCGCCGCTGAGTGGCACCGCGCAGCGCCACAGTGGCGCCACCTGAGACGCATCCGTTCGCTTGTGACGCCCCTGGTCATGGGCTGTGGCCCCCGTCGCCCGCGTGGGACGACGCCCGATCGGCGACGGCGGCGCCGGTGGCCGATCCGACCGTGACCGTGCGCGACGTCGCACCCGGGAAGGCCGCGTCAGGTACGGTCCGGGTCGGCGCGTTGCCCCGCCCCGCCGCGGATCACACAGGCCAGGGTGCGAGGGTGGCCAAGGCGCCTGCGGCCGAGGCGCCGATCCGAGGCGGGCTCGTGCCCCTCCGGAATCCG
Source organism: Streptomyces kanasensis (assembly GCF_043077165.1). Taxonomy (NCBI): domain Bacteria; kingdom Bacillati; phylum Actinomycetota; class Actinomycetes; order Kitasatosporales; family Streptomycetaceae; genus Streptomyces; species Streptomyces kanasensis. The sequence goes on along the minus strand of NZ_JBIBSF010000008.1, from coordinate 43,756 downwards.
CGTCAGCGCCGGCCAGGGCGCCGCGGCGACGGGGCTGCGCGCCGTGGGCCTGCACCTCGACGCCCGCGGCACGCGCCTCCACAGCGTCGGAGGCCACCCGCTGCCGGAGCTTCCGGACGAGGACCGGGAGCCCGTCGGTGGCGTCACCATCCTCGTCGGCAGCGGCGAGATCACCACCGGCGCCGGCCGCGACGAACGGCCCGCCCCGTCACGCTCCCTCCCGGCGATTCGGCGACCGCCGACCCTGTCCGGCGCAGCACCGTCGCGTCCGGCACCGGTGAGCGTCCCTTGCGTCCGGGTCCGGGCGAAGGCGGGTGCCGACCCCGTGACGGTGCCCCCGGACCTCGACGGTGCCCCCGGACCTCGACCCCGGCACCACCGGGAAGCTCGGCGTCCGACCGTGGAGGAAGGCGCAGCCCCGAGGCTGTCAGCCCGTGGGACCGGGCCGGGAGAAACGGCCGCTCTCCGCAGACCGGCCGGTGCGGCGCAGGGTCGCGGGTGTGGTGCCGTACCAGCGGTGGACGGCGCGGCGCAGGGCGCGGGCGTCGGCGTAGCCGGTTCGGGCGGCTATCGCGTCGACGGTGAGGTCGGTGTCGTGGAGCATGCGGGTGATGTCGGCTCGGCGCAGGATCTCGACCTCGTTCCTCCATGTGGTCTCGTGTGCGTCGAGGCGGCGCTGGAGGGTTCTGGTACTGACGCCCATGCGTCGGGCGACGGTGGCCAGCGTGGGCGTCTTCTCCTGGTGGACGGATGCGAGGGCGGCGCGGAAGAGGTCGAGCCAGCCGTGCAGGGGAACCGCGGTGGCGAGGCTCTGTTCGGCGTGCCTTCGCAGCACGCTCGACAGGCCGGGCTGGGCGTGGGGTGTCGGGGCCTTCAGGTCGGCGGCGAGGAAGGTGATCGAGCTGGTCGGTGCCTCGAAGTCGATGGCGTGGGTGCCGTACAGCTCGGTCAGGACGTCGTGCCGGCGGGGGGCACTGGCGGCCAGGGTGACGCGGAGGGGCACGAGACTGCGTTGTGCGGCTTCGCTGAGACGCCGCTGGTACAGGCCGAGTGCGTACGCGCGGACGGCGCAGGCCGCCTCGTGGGTCAGCTCGGCCTGGTTGACGTGGCTGACGGTGACGTGTTCGCCGTTCTCCGCGATGTCGAGGGTGTCCGTGCCGACGTCGGCGACGGCGGCGAAGTAGGTCGAGGCGTCTTGGATCCCTTCGAGCGGGGTGGCCGCGGAGGTGATCAGGTAGTCCCAGACCCCGAGCGTGCCGATCCTCGACTGCTCCGCCAGCACCACGGACAGCTCTGGCCACGGGGTATGGGCGGTGGTCAGTTCCGCGATGCGGTTGCCCGTGGTCGCGGGAATGCGGCACAGGTCGTCGTTGAGGTGCTCGGAGGCCAGACCCAGTAGGTGCGCGTATCCGTGCGGGGGTGTGCCGAGCAGGCGTGCGGCCTTGACGCTCAGACGGGTGAGGGCGGAGGACATCGTGCCCTGGTGCGCAGGTGGGACCACGGGGACGGAGCATAGCTTCCCGGCGCCGTGGCGCCCGAGGTCCCCTGTGTGGCGCATGGTGTCCCGCTCGACGCGCCGTCGGGCTTGTAGCGTCGACGACTGTCCGCATCCGACGGTTTCCCCAGCTGAGCGCGTCTGGCCCATGCTCATCGCGACAGGCGGGGACGTCCGTGGCGCCACGGGGGGGCGCCACGGGATGGCCGTCGGGTACGGCCTTGCACGCCTGCCTCCTCGGAGAGCGGGAGGAGCGTGCGAGTGCATCCGGTTCACCAGCGCTCGGCGAAGGCCGTGGTGTCGGTCCCGCCGCGGTCGCCCTGACGGTCGGCACGGCAACGGGTGCGGCGGCGGGGACGGCCGTGCGCGCGTACCCCACCGACGACGATCCCGGTGGCCACGCATGGCTGCGTCGTGACGGCGGACGCGGCGGGCACGGGTCGGGCGCGTCCCGATCCGCAGGCAGAGCCGCCGGCGTCCGGGTCCGGCGATGACGGACCCGGACGGGCGGGTGGCAGGGGGCTGTCACCCGGCGTAGGTCTCGTACTCGGCGACCTTCGGCGTACCGGTGGAGCTGGTGATCTCAAAGGTGATCTTCTGCAGCGACGTCCGCGCGAAGGAGATGACGCCCGCTCCGCTGCCGGAGGCCAGGACGGCGCCGGTGTCGGCGTTGACCAGCCTCCAGGAGCCGATGCTGCCGGCGGATCCGGCCGCCTCCCGTATGTGCACACGGGAGACCGCGGTGGGGGAGTTCCACTTGATCGAGACGGAACCGGTCGAGCCGGTCGGTGACCAGTAGGTGCTCAGGGTGCCGTCCCGCACGTTGCCGTAGCTCGTGCCGTCAGCCTTGCTGGATCCGTCGGAGCCGGCCCCGATGCTGAGATTGGTACCGGTGGGCGGCGTGGGCGTGGGCGTGGGCGTGGGCGTGGGCGTCGGGCTCGCGGTCGGCGTCGGGGTCGGGGTCGGCGTCTGGGGTGAGCAGTTGCCGTCCGACACCCGCAGGCCCTTGTCGGCGCCTGCCGTACGGCTCACGACGTCCGGTACGCAGCCGGCGGCGTCCAGGTCGTAGGCGTACGGGATGCCGACGGTGGTGTTGGATTGCGGGTCGGGCCCGGCGGGGTTGTGTTCGCCGCCGCGGGGGGACCACGTCACGTTGTCGAAGATGTTGCCGCTGACCTGCCAGTACCCCGCCGCGTCGGTGTAGAAGGTTCCGAGGACGTCCTTGGAGTCCTCGAAGTAGTTGCCGTCCACCTTGGCGCGGGCCCCGGCCCGTGAGTTGATGCCCGAGTCGTTGAGGCTCTTGTAGTGGTTGTTGTAGAGGTGGGCGACGCCCCCGCGCAGCAGCGGAGCACGGGAGTCGATGTTCTCGTACAGGTTGTGGTGGAACGTGACGTAGCCGTTGGAGGTGTCGGTCTCGCTCGAGCCGATGAGGCCGCCACGGCCGGAGTTGCGCAGGGTGCTGTAGGACAGCGTGACGTACTGCGTGTTGTCCTTCATGTCGAAGAGGCCGTCGTAACCCTCCGCCTCGCCGCCCGAAGCCTCCAGGGTGACGTGGTCGACCCAGACGTTGCGTACGTTGCTCTCCATGCCGATGGCGTCACCGCCGTTGGAAGTGGGGGAGCCCGACTTCTTGACGTTCCGCACGGTCACGTTCTGGATGATGATGTTGCGGGAGTCGCGGATGTGGATGCCCAGTTGGTCGAAGACGGCTCCGCTTCCGACCCCGAGAAGGGTGACGTTGCTGACCTGCTTGAGTTCGATCACTCCGTCGGCGGTGCTGCAGCTGCCGCCCGACACCTTGCTGGTGTTGGCGTGGTCGATCCTCCCCTCCACCTGGATGATGATGGGGGTGCTGCTGCTGGCCCGGCCGCACAGTGCCGCGTGGATCGCGGTTCCCGTGGTCGCCCGTACCGTCTGCCCACCCGCCCCGCCCGTGGTCCCGCCGTTCTGACTCGCGTAGCCGGTCGCGCCGGCGACTGCCGCCGACGCTTTCGGCATCGGCAGAACCGCGCCCGCGGCGCCCGCGATGGCCACGGTGGCCAGCGCCGTGCAGAGTCGTAGTCCGACCCTTCGTCTCATGGTGGCTGCCCTTTCGTCCTCACCTGCCGACGGCGCCGCGATGGCGGCGCCGCTCGCCACCGTCGGCTCGGCCGGGCGACGGCGGATGACGCGGGAAAGCGCTTTCTGGCCGCGAGAATAGGGTCCGCCTACTGGAGTGACAAGGTTCCGCGCACCGGTTGGTTCAGAAACGGGAATGGCAGTTCCCCGGAGGCGCTCGGGGGACGCCATGCTGACCGGCATTCAGATACGCATACGCGCCGGTCGTGTCCGACATCCTCCGCTGCTCTGCCCATACGATCCAGCGCAGCCCGCCCGCCATGCCGCGACACCCGATTGAACTGACGGATGACGAGCGCCGTTGGAGCGTCCTGCGATGGACCCTCGCCCCCCACGCACCGCCCCCGCGACCCTGCCGCGTCCCACCCCCCGGCGCCGCACCGTCCGCTCCCCGGGGCGCCGACAGGGGGGCGTCCCGCTGATGCTGCCGATCCGGCCGCCTGAGCCGGTGGTCCCCGGGCAGGTCGTGACCGGCGGCCTGCAGCTGCCAGGTGGCGCCGCGGTCCCGGTCGGGGACCAGGTCGGTGAGGGTGAGCGGCTCGTGGGTGATGATGCGGGCGGTGTCGTCGGGGTGGACGTCGAACAGGTAGGCCACCAGGGTCGTGGCAGGGGCCGTGCTGCGGACGGTGAGGGTCGGTTCCGGGGTGCCCCGGATCCGGCGCGCCGCGCCGCCGCCGTGCGCCGCGAGGGGGCGAGCTGGTCCAGACGGCGAGGTTCTGGCGGTCGAACTTTGTCCGTGACGTACGTCTTCGGGGTGCCGTTCCACTCGGCCTGGCCGGTCGTCATGAGGGCGTCCACCGCGACGGCCTCTGTCGGCTGCCCGGCGGTGAACTCCCGCTCCCAGCCCGTCCCGGCCTCGCCCGCCAGGCCGCCGTCCCGATCGTCCGTCGCCGCAGCCGTGAGGAACCACCGTTCGGTGGAGGTGGTGACGGCGCCCCAGGACGGCCTGGACTCACGGGCGGCCGGGGTGACGATCGCCCACCCCGCTCGGCGAGCCGGTCTCGGAGATCGCGTCCGAGGACCCGTATCCGAACCCGAACCCGTACCCGGACCCGGACCCGGACCCGTATCCGTGCCCGTACCCGGACCTTTGTTACTCAAGGAGGTGATTAGTCATTTTCTTGAGTATGATCCGGCGGAGGACGAAGAAAGGGGGTGCCTCCGATGGCCTTGCGGCATGCCGTGCTGGCGGCGCTGCTGGACGGTGAGTACAGCGGGTACCAGCTGGCGAAGGCGTTCGACGTCGGCGTCGCGAACTTCTGGCACGCACTGCCCCAGCAGCTGTACGCCGAGCTGGCCAGGCTGGAGAAGGAAGGGCTGGTCGCGGGTCGGCAGGTGGTCCAGGAGACCCGGCCCAACAAGCGGCTGTTCCACGTCACCGACGCGGGCCGCGCCGTGTTGGAGGAGTTCGCCGCGGCCGCGTCGAAGCCCTCGTCCATCCGCGACGACCTGCTGGTCAAGGTCCAGGTCGCCGACCGCATCGGTACCGCGTCGGTGATCGAGCAGCTCGAAGAGCGCGCCTGCGTGGCCGAGGGCAAGATCGAGCTCCTCGGCAAGCTGCTGCGGCACATGCGCGGCGATGCGGACGAAGAGGAGTTCCTGCGCCGGGGCGAGCGGATCGGGCCGTACCTGACCGGCCTGCGCGGCCTCGCCTTCGAGCAGGGCCACCGGGACTGGTGCCTGCGGATCGCCGCCGTCCTGCGGGAAAGGCGGACGGCCCGTGCCGAGCGGTGAGTACGCGCGCTACGTCGCCCTGGGCGACAGCCAGACCGAGGGGTTGGGCGACGGGGACGACACCGTCGGCCTGTGCGGCTTCGCCGACCGGTTCGCCGAGCACCTCGCAGCGGTCAACCCCGGTGTGCGGTACGCCAATCTGGCCGTCCGAGGACGTACCGCCGGCCAGGTCCGCGCGGAGCAGTTGGGGCCTGCCCTGGCCCTGCGCCCCGACCTGGCCACGGTCGTCGCCGGAGTCAACGACCTGCTCCGGCCCCGGTACGACGCCGCGGAGGTGGCCGGGCACGTGGAGGAGATGTTCGCCGCGCTCACGGCTGCCGGGACCCACGTGGTGACGCTGGCCTTCCCCGACTTCGGGAAGATCGCGCCCCTTGCCCGGCCCGTCAGGTCCCGCTTGTCCGACCTCAACACCCGCATCCGCGCCGCGGCCGCCCGTCACGGGGTCACGGTCGTCGAAACGGATCGGCACGCCGTCACCACCGACCCGCGCATGTGGACCGCGGACCGGCTCCACGCCAGCTCCCTCGGCCACGAACGGATAGCCGCGGCCCTCGCCCAGGCCATCCGCCTGCCCGGAAGCGACGACGCCTGGACGCGCCCCCTCCCGCCGCAGAGGGTCGCCACGGGCTGGCACGCCGCAGGAGCCGAACTGCGCTGGGCGGCCACCTTCCTCGGCCCCTGGCTGGGACGCCGTCTGCGGGGTCGGTCCTCCGGCGACGGCCGTACCGCGAAACGCCCCCGGCTCCTGCCCGTGAGCGTCACCCCCGGCTCCTGCCCGAGCGTCACCCCCGACTCCTCGGCGGGCACCGGACGACGGGAGGGTCCGTAGCGACGGCATCGGCCCCGGGCTCCGCCCCCGGACGCGGGGATCCGCGGTGGCGCGACGCGTCACCACGCGCCGGAAGAGACCCCGCGTCCCCCGGCTGTCCGGACCCCGGTGATCGTGTCGAAGGGCGGGGTCCGCGCCGGCCCGGGCTGCGGACGGCAGCCACGCGGGCGGCGGGGCGGTGCCCATGCCGGGGGACGAGCCCCCCGCTCGACGGGTGCCACGGTCGAATCGACGGGTCTCACGCCGAAAAGGGCCGCGACGGCTGCCACGCCGAAAAGGGCCGCGACGCGTGTCGCGGCCCTTCATTGCCCCGGGATCGGTCCGGAGGAGCTCAGCCTCGGACGATGTTCTGCGCCTGCGGCCCCTTCGGTCCCTGGCCGACGTCGAACGTGACGCGCTCGCCCTCGGTCAGCTCGCGATACCCGTTGCCCTGGATCTCGGAGTAGTGGGCGAAGACGTCCGGGCCGCCTTCCTGCTCGATGAACCCGAAACCCTTCTCGGAGTTGAACCACTTCACGGTGCCGCTGGCCATACCGAATTCGTCCTTCGCTCATGCACGGAGCAGCCCAGGGTCGGACGTGCCCCGGCCCCTGCTGAATCAGGAGCCACAGCGGTTCTACCCCGCTTCGGCCGGATCATCCTACGGACGACACGCCGTTGCCCGTCACGGTCCGCCGGGCGGCCGTTCCGCCGCTCCTCCGCCGCTCCTCCGGCGGTGCGGGCCCGGTGGTCGCGGCGAGGTCCCCCGTCGACCGGAGCGCCGCCCGACCCGTTTCACCACAGGTCGGGCGGGGCGGCGCCGTCCGTCAGATGTCGCGGAAGATCTCGATCTGGGCGCCGACCGAGTTGAGGCGCTCGGCGAGGTCCTCGTAGCCGCGGTTGATGACGTAGACGTTGCGCAGGACGGAGGTGCCCTCGGCGGCCATCATGGCCAGGAGGACCACCACGGCGGGGCGCAGGGCGGGCGGGCACATCATCTCGGCGGCGCGCCAGCGCGTGGGGCCCTCCACCAGGACGCGGTGCGGGTCCAGGAGCTGGAGGCGGCCGCCGAGCCGGTTGAGGTCCGTCAGGTAGATGGCGCGGTTGTCGTAGACCCAGTCGTGGATGAGGGTCTGACCCTGTGCGGAGGCGGCGATGGCCGCGAAGAACGGGACGTTGTCGATGTTCAGTCCCGGGAACGGCATGGGGTGGATCTTGTCGATGGGCGCCTCCAGCTTGGAGGGGCGCACGGTCAGGTCCACGAGCCGGGTGCGGCCGTTGTCCGCGGTGTACTCGGTGGAGCGGTCGTGGTCCAGGCCCATCTCCTCCAGGACCGCGAGCTCGATCTCCAGGAACTCGATGGGGACGCGGCGGATCGTCAGCTCCGACTCCGTCACCACGGCCGCGGCCAGCAGGCTCATCGCCTCGACCGGGTCCTCGGAGGGGGAGTAGTCGACGTCCACGTCGATGTGGGGGACGCCGTGGACGGTGAGGGTCGTGGTCCCGATGCCGTCGACGCGTACGCCCAGGGCCTCCAGGAAGAAGCAGAGGTCCTGGACCATGTAGTTGGAGGACGCGTTGCGGATGACGGTGGTGCCGTCGTGGCGCGCGGCGGCCAGCAGCGCGTTCTCGGTGACGGTGTCGCCGCGCTCGGTCAGGACGATGGGGCGGTCCGGGGAGACCGACGGGTCGACCTGGGCGTGGTACAGGCCCTCGGTGGCCGTGATGTCGAGACCGAACCGGCGCAGGGCGATCATGTGCGGCTCGATGGTGCGCGTGCCGAGGTCGCAGCCGCCGGCGTAGGGCAGCTTGAAGGAGTGCACGCGGTGCAGCAGTGGCCCGAGGAACATGATGATCGAGCGCGTGCGGCGGGCCGCGTCCGCGTCGATCGCCTCCATGTTCAGCTCGGCGGGCGGCGCGATCTCCAGGTCGCGGCCGTCGTTGATCCAGCGGGCACGGACGCCGATGGAGCTGAGGACCTCCAGCAGCCGGTAGACCTCCTCGATCCGTGCGACGCGGCGCAGGACGGTACGGCCCTTGTTCAGCAGGGAGGCGCACAGCAGGGCCACGCAGGCGTTCTTGCTCGTCTTGACGTCGATGGCGCCGGAGAGGCGGCGGCCACCGACCACCCGGAGGTGCATGGGTCCGGCGTAGCCCAGGGACACGATCTCACTGTCGAGTGCCTCGCCGATCCGGGCGATCATCTCAAGGCTGATGTTCTGGTTCCCGCGCTCGATGCGGTTGACGGCGCTCTGGCTGGTGGCCAGCGCCTCGGCGAGCTGCGTCTGTGTCCAGCCACGGTGCTGGCGGGCGTCACGGATGAGCTTGCCGATGCGTACGAGGTAGTCGTCTGCCATAGAGGCAGGCTATCTCAGATATGAGATGGCCTTCTCGTTGGGCTGCGCCATCCGCGTCAGCGGGACGTATCAGCGCATGTCAGGACCTGTGCACCGGGCGCCGGTTGGCCACCGGCGGCGGATGAGGCCGCGTCACCCCTCCCTGGGTACCCCGCTTCGCCGACTTCTCTCGGAAAACCCCCGAAGTTGCCCGAATCGGACGGATGGCCTTCGGGGGTGGTGCCGAGGGGTGCCGCCGGGGAGCGGCGCGGAGGGGCCGGTGAGGCGGGCGGGCGTCACGCGTTCACAAGCGCATCCCGTGCGGCAACGCACCCGTGGTTCACGGACGGCAAGCGACCTAAGTTATGCCGGAACATCACCACAAGCAACATGCCAGGGGAAACCCGGTAGGGATACAACGATGTTGACCCGACTTGCCCGTCTCGCCATCAATCGGCCGAAATGGGTTCTCGTCGGCGCGCTACTGGTCGTGGTCTTCTGCGGCGTCTTCGGCGCGTCGGTGACGGACCGGCTGAAGGCCGGCGGGTACACCTCGCCGGACTCCGAGTCGGCCCGTGCCGCGAAGCTCGTCAACGAGCACTTCGACGGCGCCCAGCCCAACCTCATCGTCGCCGTGACGACCGGCGCCGGGGCGGACGCGGGTGCCGGGGCCGCCGCGAGGGCGGGCGTCGACAGCGCCGCGGCGCGCCGCGCGGGCGCGCGGATCACGGAGTGGATGGACGCGCGCGACGACATCGAGGGCGTGCAGTCCTACTGGACCCTCGGGCCGGAGGCCGGGGCAGCGCTGCGCAGCGAGGACGGCGCCAGCGGTCTCGTCATGGCGCGCATCGACGCCGGCGACACCGACCTGCCGAAGATCGCGGAGCGGGTGAAGGCGGACCTTCCGCGGCCGGACGGGGTCACCGTGCGCGTCGGCGGCTACGGCCCGCTCACCGCCGAGATGGAGAGTCAGGTCACCCGGGACGCCACCATCGGCGAAGCCGTGGCCTTCCCCATCTCCCTCATCGTGCTCGTCGTCGTCTTCGGCAGCCTCGTCGCCGCCGGCCTGCCGCTGCTCATCGGCGCCGTCTCCATCGTGACGACGCTCGCCATCCTGCGCCTGGTCACCACCTTCGCGGACGTGTCCATCTACGCCCTCAACATGACCACCGTGCTCGGGCTCGCCCTCGGCATCGACTACAGCCTCTTCATGGTGAGCCGGTTCCGCGAGGAGCTGCGCAACGGCCTCGACGTCCCCGCCGCGGTCCTGCGCACCGTCCAGACGGCCGGCCGCACCGTCATGTTCTCCGCGGTGACGGTGGCGCTCGCGCTCGCCGCGCTCATCGTCTTCCCGATGTTCTTCCTCAAGTCGTTCGCGTACGTCGGCGTCGCCGTCGTGCTCGCCGCGGCCCTCGCCGCCGTCCTGGTGCTGCCCGCGGCCCTCACCCTGCTCGGCCACCGCGTCGACAGGTACGACATGCGCGTCCCGCTGCGCCGCTGGTTCGGGATGAAACCGCCGAGGTGGGTCGCGCCGGAGGAGAGCCGCTGGTACCGGATGGTCGTGGCCGTCACGCGCCGCGCCGTGCCCGTCGCCGTCCTCACCACCGTCGGTCTGCTGGTGCTCGGCGCGCCCTTCCTGTCGTCCAAGTGGGGGTACCCCGACGACCGGGTGATCGCCGCGTCCGCCGCCGAGAGCCGCCAGGTCGGCGACCTGCTGAGGGAGGATTTCGCCCAGGACGCCGCCGCCTCGATGACCGTCGTGCTGCCCGGCTTCGACGGCGGCGCCCGCGAACTCGCCCCGTACGCCACGGCGCTCTCCCGTGTCGACGGCGTGTCGACCGTCGTGAGCGGCGGCGGCACCTTCGCCGACGGGGCGCAGGTCGGCCCCGCCGCGGCCGGGATGGTGAACGACGCCGGCGCCGTCGTCCGCGTCGGCACCGCCGTCGACCCGTACTCCGACGACGGCGAGCGGCTGCTGGCCGCCCTGCGTGACGTGAGCGGACCGGGCGAGGCGCTCTTCGGCGGCGCCGCGGCCGAGAACCAGGACGTGCTGGACGCCCTCACCGGGCCGCTGCCGTACGCGGCCGCGCTCATCGCGCTCACCATGTTCGTGCTGCTGTTCCTCTTCACGGGCAGCGTGGTGCTGCCCGTGAAGGCGCTGCTGATGAACACGCTGTCGCTCGCCGCCGCGTTCGGCGCGATGGTCTGGGTCTTCCAGGAGGGCCACCTCTCCGGCCTCCTCGGCTTCACGCCGACCGGCTACCTCGTCGCCAACATCCCGGTCCTGATGTTCTGTCTGGCGTTCGGGCTGTCGATGGACTACGAGGTGTTCCTGCTCTCCCGCATCCGCGAGGAGTGGCTCGCGTCCGGCGGTACCACCACCGAGGACAACACGCACGCCGTCGCGATGGGCGTCGCCAGGACCGGTCGCGTCTTCACCGCCGCCGCCCTCCTCATGGCCATCGTCCTGATCGGCATGGGCGTGTCCAAGGTGTCGTTCATGCAGCTCTTCGGCCTCGGGCTCGCCCTGACCGTCCTGGTGGACGCCGTCGTCGTCCGCTGTCTGCTCGCCCCGGCGATGATGCGGCTGATGGGTCGCTTCAACTGGTGGGCCCCGCCCGCGCTGAGTCGGCTGCACGCCCGCGTCGGCCTCACGGAGGAGGCGCACCCGGCCCCACCGGCCGGCCGGCACGCGACCGCCGGGGCCCCGGCGCCCACCGCAGACCCCGCCACCGGGGCCGCCCGTACCGACGGGACCGTACGGACCGACGACCGCTGAGCCACCCGTTCGCCCCGCGGCCCCGCCTCGGCACGGCATGACGTGCGCGTCGTCGCGGGGCCGGGGCCCGGGGGCTGCCGCGCCCCACGACGCGCCCACCGGTGAAGATCCTGTGATCTCCGGCCCCGCCCCCGCCGCCGGGTGGGAGAAAGGGGCGGTGTCGTCGCGCTTTCCGCCGACGACGGTCCGCACGCCCGGTGTTGTACCGTGAGCGGGCGGTTGCCGGGGGCAGCGAAGGGCACGGAGCGGTGGCAGAGTACTTGCTGTTGATCTACGAGGACGAGGCGCGGACGAGTGCCCTGGAGCCGGCGGCCGACGCCGCGCTCGTCGACGACTTCCAGCGGTTCATGGCGCGCAACGCCACCCGGGTGCGCGAGGGCCGGCGGCTGGCGCCGACCTCCGCGGCCGTGTCCGCCCGGCGGGACGCCGACGGTGGCGTGCGGATCAGCGACGGCGCGTTCGTCGAGTCCAAGGAGGTCGTCGCCGGGTACTTCCTCGTCGAGGCCGCCGACCTGGACGAGGCGCTCGCCGTCGCCGGACAGGTCCCCGTACCGCACGGGGGCGTCGAGGTCCGCCCGATCCGCCCCGTCCGTCCGACGCCGGACGCCTGACATCGACCACCCCCCTGTGGACGCGACCGTCGCGTCGGTGGTCGCCGACGCCCACCGCCGGCAGTGGGGCTTCGTGCTCGCCGCGACCGTACGCGTCACCCGCGACCTCGACCTGGCCGAGGAGTGCGTGCAGGAGGCGTACGCCCAGGCGCTCACGCAGTGGGCCGGCGACGGCGTACCGGACCGGCCCGAGGCGTGGCTCACCACCGTCGCCCGGCGCCGAGCCGTGGACGTCGTCCGCCGCCGCGACACCCTGCGCGGCAAGCTGCCGCTGCTCGCCGAGGACGACACCGCGCCCCCCGCCGACCAGGACATCGCGGGCCGGGACATCCCGGACGACCGGCTGCGGCTGATCTTCACCTGCTGCCACCCGTCGCTCGACGTCGACACCCGCGTCGGCCTCACCCTGCGGCTGGTGTGCGGCCTGTCCACCGCGGAGACCGCCCGCGCGCTGCTCGTCTCCGAACCGGCGATGGCCGCCCGCATCACCCGCGGCAAGAAGAAGATCAAGGCGGCCCGCATCCCGTACCGGGAGCCGCCGCCCGAGGAGCTGCCCGCACGCGTGGACGCCGTCCTCGACGTCGTCCACCTCGTCTTCAGCACCGGCCACACCGCCCCGTCCGGCGACCGGCTCCAACGCCGCGACCTGGTCGAACGCGCCGAGCACCTCGCCCGCGTCCTGCACCGGCTGCTGCCCGGCAGGTCCGGGCCGGCCGGGCTGCTGGCGCTCATCCTGCTCACCGACGCCCGGCGGCACACCCGCACCCTCCCCGACGGCTCCCTCGCGCCGCTCTCCGAGCAGGACCGCACGCGCTGGGACGCCGCGCAGATCCAGGAGGGGCTACGGCTGGCCGCGACCGCCCTGCGGCACCGGCCGCCCACGCGGTACGCGCTCATGGCCGCCGTCGCCGCCGTCCACGCGCGCGCCCCCGACTGGGAGGCCACCGACTGGCCCCGCATCGTCGACCTGTACGACACGATGCTGAGCGTGTGGCCGTCGCCCGTCGTGGCGCTCAACCGGGCCATCGCCGTCGGCCAGGCGCGGGGGCCCGCCGCCGGCCTGGCCGCGCTCGACGAGCTGGTCGCGGAACGGCAGCTGGCCGGTTACCAGTACCTCGCCGCCGCCCGCGCCGACTTCCTGCGGCGGCTGGGGCGCGCCGGCGAGGCGCGGACCGCCTACCGCGAGGCGCTGCGGGTCACCGAGAACGCCGTCGAGCGGGAGTTCCTGGAGTCGCGTCTGGAAGAACTCGGCGACTGATCGCACCGGATTGTCGATCCGGGCGTCCGCTCGTCCGACGTACGGGTGAGGAGCCTCAGAGGGAGGCCCCAGCCGTATGGGGGAGCGTTGACCAGCTCGGCCGAAGCCGTGGTCCCCGTCAGGACCGAGGCCCGTACGCACACACGCCCGGCAGCAGCGCCACCGCCCCGGGAACGGGTCCCGGCGCGGGTGCCGCTGCGTTCCGTCGGCGGCGGCCCCACCGCCGCGCCCGCCCCACAGCCCAGCGGTCGGCCGTCCGCCGGGGAGCCGCGTGCCGGGGAGCCGAACACCGGTGGGCGGCGCACCGGGGAGCCGGCCGCCGGACCGGGGGGCCGGGCTGCCGGATCGGCCGCCGCGCCCCGGCCCGCCCGGGAACCCCGCTCCGGGGAACCCCGTTCCACCGAGCCCCGCCCCGCGGGACCCCGTCCCGCCCCGCCACCCACCCCGGTGTCCCCGACGCGCGGAGCCTCCGCCGCGGCTTCCGCGACGGAGGAGCCCGCCGCGCCCGCCGCACCACCCGCCGGGCGGGCCGTCACCCTCGCCGAACGCCGGGCGCTGACCCACGCGTACGCCACCCGGTACGCCCGCGCCGGCAAGCAGGAGAAGTCACGGATCCTCGACCGGGTGTGCGCCGCCACGGGATGGCACCGCAGCCACGCGCGCCGCGCGCTGCTGGACGCCTCCCGCCCCCGGCCGGCCAGGCCCGCGCGGGGCGGCCGGACCCCCTACGACGCGGACGTCGTCGCCGCGCTCACCTTCTGCTGGACGATCCTCGACATGCCCGCGGGCAAGCGGCTCGCGCCGGTCCTGCCCGAGCTGGTGCCCGTACTGCGCCGTCACGGTGAGCTGGCCGTCGACGACGAGACCGCGGCGCTCCTGACGGGGATGTCCGCCGCGACGATCGACCGCCGTCTGGCGCCGCTGCGCCGCCGGTCCCGCGAGCCGGTCCCGGTCGCACGCATCCGGCCCGGTTCGCTGCTGCGGGACGAACCGCCCCTGCTCACCTTCGCGGAGTGGGACCACTCCAGGCCCGGCTTCCTGGAGGTCGCGGTCGTCCACCACGACGGCGGCGAGCGCGACGGGCACCGGGAGCCGGAGCGGGACGCGCGTGGGGAGCGGGGCGGCCACCTCCTGACGGTGTCCGCGACCGACATCGCCACCGGCTGGTCCGAGAACCGCACCGTCCGCGCCGTCAACTGGCTGCCGTACGCGCTGGACGAGATCGCCGGGACGCTCCCCTTCCCGGTCCTCGGCGTCGAGTCCGGCGCCCACGTCGACGCCCGGACCGGGGAGATGCTGCTGAGGTGGTGCGAGCAGCGCCGGGTCACCCTCACCCGCGCCCGCCCCTCCCGGGCCGGGAACCACCACGTCGGGCAGAAGAACTGGAGCACGCTGCACGCCGTCACCGCCGGCCACCGCTACGACACCCGCGCGCAGGCCCTGCTGCTCAACCGGATCTGGGCGACGCTGTCACAGCTGACGAACCACTTCTCCCCGCAGCAGCACTCGGTACGGGTGACCGGCCCGGACGGCCGGCGGCGCAAGGAGTACGACACGGCCACCCCGCTGCGGCGCACCGCACGCCACCCCGCGGTGAGCGCGGAGGACAAGGCGATCCTCGCCGACACCCACGACCGCCTCAACCCGGCGGCGCTGCACCGACGGGTCCGGGTGCTGACGGGCCGCCTCCACCTGACGGTGGCGGGCGGCGCGGCAGTGGCCCACTCAACGGAGCGCCCCGGCAGGGCGCCCGGCGCCGCCTCCTGACGACGGCGTACGACACGACCCGGAGCTCCGCGCCGCCCCCGGCACCCCCACCCGCGGCCCACGAGCCCCGCGACGGGCCGTCCGCCGCACAGGCCGCCCGACCGCGGGGCTCGTGGGCCACCACGGGTCGCCGGACGGACGGGGCCACGCCGGGCGATGGCGGGGCGTCGAGACGCCGGCGCACCGGGAAGGAGCACCAACCAGGCCCCGGGACCGCCGGGTCACCGGCCACCGGCCCCGGGACCGCCCGGCCACCGGCCGCCGCGACCGACCGGCACCGGCCTCAGGCATAGGGGTCACCCGCCACCGGGCCACCGGCCCCGGGGCCATCCGGGCCCTGGCCGCGGGCCCCGGATCCCCCGGCCACCGGCCGCAGGAACAACCGGCACCGGCCGAGGCCCCTGGGGCCACCGGCCCCGGGTCACCCCGACCCCTGGCCACCGGCCCCGGGGGGCCGCCGGAACCACCCGGCCCCTGGCGTCATCCGGCGGAACCACCCGATCCCCGACGACCGCGACAACCGGCACCCGGCTCCGGGGCCATCCGGGCCCTGGCCGCGGGCCCCGGATCCCCCGGCCACCGGCCGCAGGAACAACCGGCACCGGCCCACGCCCCCGGGACCGCCCGGCGGTCGGCCTCCGGGGTCGACCGGCCACCCGCCCAGGCCGCTGGGGCCACCCGGCCGTCGGTCACCGGGGTCACCCGCCACCCACCACGGGCCCGGGACCGCCCGGCCATCGGCCTCCGGGGCCGACCGGCACCCGTCCAGGCCGCCGGGGCCACCCGGTCACCGGCCCCGCGGCCCCGGCCTCCGGGTGGGCCGCGACCCCCTCCTCACCGGTTCCGCTGCGTCGCGCTGAGGGCCATCGCCGCGAGACGTTCCCGCGCGGGGCGGGTCGCGGCGCTGCGCTCCAGGACGGCGACGGCCCGGTCACGGCGGCGGGTGATCTCGCGCTCGACGTACGCGACCGCGCCCAGGCCGACGAGGATGGCGCGGACCGAGTCGAGGTCGTCCTCGGAGACGTCCGTGCCGATCCTGCTGCGGAGGAAGCGCGCCGCGGCCGGGTCCCGGTCGTCCGCCCGTCGCAGGGCCGTGGCCAGCAGCACCGTGCGCTTGCCCTCGCGGATGTCGTCCCCCGACGGCTTGCCGGTCACCGCCGGGTCGCCGAAGACGCCCAGCACGTCGTCGCGCAGCTGGAAGGCGATGCCGATGTCGGCGCCGAAGGTCCGGTACGCGGCGACGAGCCCCGGGTCGGCGCCGGCGGCGGCCGCGCCGACGTGCAGGGGCCGCTCCACCGTGTACGAGGCCGTCTTGTACCGGTCCTTCAGCAGCGCGGCGTCGGCGCTCTCGTCGCCTCGGGCCTCGGCCGCCAGGTCGAGGAGCTGCCCGCACAGGACCTCGGTGCGCATCGCGGACCAGACCGGGCCGACGCGGGCCATGGCGTCCGCCGGCAGCCCCGACGTGCGGACCAGGTCGTCGGCCCAGACGAGGGCGAGGTCGCCGACGAGGAGGGCGGCGCCCGTGCCGTACGCGTCGGGGTCACCCGACCAGCCCCGTTCCCGGTGCCGGTCGGCGAAGGCGACGTGCGCCGCGGGGAAGCCGCGGCGGGTGCGGGACGCGTCGACGATGTCGTCGTGGATCAGCGCCGACGCGTGCAGCAGCTCCAGCGCCGCGCAGGTCCGCAGCACCGCCGGGGCGGTCGGGCCGTCCGGGTCGCCGCCGGCGCCCAGCCAGCCGGTCCAGGCGAACGTCGGCCGCACCCGCTTGCCGCCGCGCAGCACGTACTCCTCCAGGTCGGCGACCGCCGTGGCGTAGCCCTCGCCGATCGCCGCGGCCCCGGCCCGGCGCTCGGCGAGGAAGGTCCGCAGCGCCGTGTCGACGGCGGCCGTGCCGGCCGTGGCCTCGCGGTGGTCGACGGTCATGCGCGGGTCACCGTCCGATCAGGACGGAGGCGGCGAGCACCACCGTCGCCCAGCTGAGCAGGGAGGAGTGGTACGGCCCGAGGAGCGACTTCCCGTGCAGGTCGGCGACGGCCTCGTGGAGCGGCGCCCGGCGCACGTCGCGCACGACCGCGTCGAGGAACCGGATGCTCACGAGCCAGGCGGCGAGGAACGGCAGCAGCCCCCACGTGAAGCCGAACGTCGCCGGCACGGAGACGAGGATCAGCACCCCGCCCGCGACGAGCATCGCCAGCTGCACCCGGAACGCCCGGACCAGCCCCAGGGCGCGCACGTAGGTGCGGATGCCGAAGCGCCCGTCCACGAGGTAGTCCTCCCCGTGGCTGGTGACGAAGAGGGAGGTCAGGGCCAGTGCGAAGCCGAGGACGGCGACGACCGACCCCCACTCCAGCGGATGGCCGAAGGACCACAGCACGAACAGGCCCGGCAGGAACACGCAGCCGTTCTGCAACGCGAGCAGCTGCCACAGCCCGGCGCTCTTGAGGTGCAGCGGCGGCAGGGAGTACTGGAAGCCGATGAGTCCGGCGGCGAGCGCCGGGAGCAGCATCTCCCACTGCTGGGCGCGCACGGTGAGGTAGAGGGCGAGGGCCCCGCAGACGGCCGTCGACACGGCGATGTGCGTCACGACGCGCGGCACGCCCAGCCCGTACACGGCGTCCGACTGCCGCGACTTCAGTTGCCTGTCCTGCTCGCGGTCGGCCAGGGCGTTCGTCATGTTCGCGACCTGGAGGCCGGAGATGACGTAGACCAGGGCGAGCACCGCGTCGAGCGACGCGAATTCCCCCCAGGAACGCGCGCCCAGAAGGGCCGGTGTCAGGACGAGCGGAACATAGACGGGGAGGAATTCGTAGCGCCGGATGACGAGCGCGTACTTCAGGCGCGCGGCCAGCGGGGCACGCTCGCCGGGCACACCCCGGGGGTCGGTCAGAATCGCGGCGAATTTCGCACCGAGTGTCGTGGCGGTGCCGGTGCTCGACATGAGTCCGTCCCTTCTCCGGTCGGAGGGAGGTGTGGGGTGCGTCCCGGCGGGCGGCCCCACCCGCTCAGGCGGCGCCGAAGACCGAGGCCACCGAGTAGACGCCCGGCGCGGGCTTGCCGAGGGCCGCCGTCTTGCGGCCGTACTCCTGGGCGGCGGGGTCGGCGAGGGTCGCCTGGATGTCCTCCTGGCTGCGCCACTGGGCGAGGTTCACGACCTTCGTGCCGTCCTTGCCGACGAGCACGGTCGCCGACACGAACCCGGGCCGGTGCCGGAACACCTTCTCGACGCCCTCGTTGAGGAGCGCCACGAGTTCGTCCTGCTTCGAGGCCTCCACCTCGAAGACGTTGATGAGAGTGAGCAGATCGTCTTCCGCGCGAATCACCGTTTCAGTCATGCGCGGAAACTAACAACGCCGGAAAGTCCCGGACAACGCCCGCGTTGACTCACGGCCCATGCGCGCAAAGACCCGGTGTGCGGAATTCCGTTTCGCCGCCGCTCCGCGGTGTGCCGCGGCGGGCGTCAGGGGTGTGCGGCGGGCTTTCCGCCCGGGGCGCCGCGGTGCGGCGGGGGCCGGTGCGGCCCGGCGGACTGCTGCGGACGGCGTGCCGACCGGCCGCCGGGGGCGCCGCCGGGCCCGGGTCCGGTGGGTCGGAAGGGGCCCGGGACGGGTTCCGGTCGCGCCCGGGCATGACCGGGCAGCGGTGATGTACTAGAGTTATCTCGACATCGAGATATCTGCTGACGACGCACCGCGGTCGCCCGTGAGGGTAAGGGTCACCTAACTGAGCCTTACCTTAGCGGATCGGCGAGAAGCCCTGGCGGCAGGATGCGGTTGAACGCGCACATTGATGAAGGAGACTGTCGTGTCGGCGAACAGCTTCGACGCCCGCAGCACGCTGCGCGTGGGCGACGAGTCGTACGAGATCTTCCGGCTGGACAAGGTGGAGGGCTCCGCCCGCCTGCCGTACAGCCTCAAGGTCCTGCTGGAGAACCTGCTCCGCACCGAGGACGGCGCGAACATCACCGCCGACCACATCCGGGCCCTCGGCGGGTGGGACTCCCAGGCGCAGCCGAGCCAGGAGATCCAGTTCACCCCGGCCCGCGTGATCATGCAGGACTTCACCGGTGTGCCGTGTGTCGTGGACCTCGCCACCATGCGTGAGGCCGTCAAGGAGCTCGGCGGCGACCCGTCGAAGATCAACCCGCTCGCCCCGGCCGAGCTGGTCATCGACCACTCCGTCATCGCCGACAAGTTCGGCACCGCGGAGGCCTTCGGCCAGAACGTCGAGCTGGAGTACGGCCGCAACAAGGAGCGCTACCAGTTCCTGCGCTGGGGCCAGACCGCCTTCGACGAGTTCAAGGTCGTCCCGCCCGGCACCGGCATCGTCCACCAGGTGAACATCGAGCACCTGGCCCGCACCGTCATGGTCCGGGGCGGCCAGGCGTACCCCGACACCCTCGTCGGCACCGACTCCCACACCACCATGGTCAACGGCCTCGGTGTGCTCGGCTGGGGCGTCGGCGGCATCGAGGCCGAGGCCGCCATGCTGGGCCAGCCGGTCTCCATGCTCATCCCGCGCGTCGTCGGCTTCAAGCTGACCGGCGAGCTGCCCACCGGCACCACCGCCACCGACCTGGTGCTCACCATCACCGAGATGCTGCGCAAGCACGGCGTCGTCGGCAAGTTCGTCGAGTTCTACGGTGAGGGCGTCGCCGCCACCTCCCTCGCGAACCGCGCCACCATCGGCAACATGTCGCCCGAGTTCGGCTCCACCGCCGCGATCTTCCCGATCGACGACGAGACGCTGAAGTACCTCAAGCTCACCGGCCGCTCCGAGCAGCAGGTCGCGCTCGTCGAGGCGTACGCCAAGGAGCAGGGCCTGTGGCTGGACCCGGCCGCCGAGCCGGACTTCTCCGAGAAGCTGGAGCTCGACCTCTCCACGGTCGTCCCCTCCATCGCCGGCCCGAAGCGCCCGCAGGACCGCATCGTCCTCGCCGAGGCCGCGGAGCAGTTCAAGCGTGACGTCCTCAACTACGTCGAGGCGGGCGTGACCGGCGGCGACGACCGCAAGCCGGGCGTCCCGCAGCAGGAGCAGCCGCACGGCGTGGCCTCCCCCGTCGACGAGGCGAGCGCCGAGTCGTTCCCGGCCTCCGACGCCCCGGCGTACGGCCACGACGACAACGGCGCCGGCGCCCCGCAGCACGACGAGGCCACCGGCGAGGCGGTCCCGACCCGCCCGGTCACCGTCACCGCCGCCGACGGCTCGACGTACGAGATCGACCACGGCGCCGTCACCGTCGCCGCGATCACCTCCTGCACCAACACCTCGAACCCGTACGTCATGGTCGCCGCGGCGCTCGTGGCGAAGAAGGCGGTCGAGAAGGGCCTGACCCGCAAGCCGTGGGTCAAGACCACCCTCGCCCCGGGCTCGAAGGTCGTCACCGACTACTTCGACAAGGCGGGCCTCACCCCGTACCTCGACAAGGTCGGCTTCAACCTCGTCGGCTACGGCTGCACCACCTGCATCGGCAACTCCGGCCCGCTGCCGGAGGAGGTCTCCAAGGCGGTCAACGACCACGACCTCGCGGTCACCTCGGTCCTCTCCGGCAACCGGAACTTCGAGGGCCGGATCAACCCCGACGTCAAGATGAACTACCTGGCCTCCCCGCCGCTGGTCGTCGCGTACGCCCTCGCGGGTTCCATGAAGGTGGACATCACCAAGGACGCCCTCGGCACCGACCAGGACGGCAACCCGGTCTTCCTGAAGGACATCTGGCCCTCCGAGGCCGAGGTGAACGACGTCGTCGCCAACGCCATCGGCGAGGACATGTTCAACAAGTCCTACCAGGACGTCTTCGCGGGCGACGCCCAGTGGCAGGCGCTGTCCATCCCGACCGGCGACACCTTCGAGTGGGACCCGCAGTCCACCTACGTGCGCAAGCCCCCGTACTTCGAGGGCATGACCATGGAGACGACGCCGGTCGCCGACATCACCGGCGCCCGCGTCCTCGCCAAGCTGGGCGACTCGGTCACCACCGACCACATCTCCCCGGCCGGCGCCATCAAGGCCGACACCCCGGCCGGCCAGTACCTCACGGAGCACGGCGTCGAGCGCCGCGACTTCAACAGCTACGGCTCGCGCCGCGGCAACCACGAGGTCATGATCCGCGGCACGTTCGCCAACATCCGCCTGCGCAACCAGATCGCGCCGGGCACCGAGGGCGGCTACACCCGCGACTTCACCCGGGCCGACGAAGGTGCTCCGGTGTCGTTCATCTACGACGCCTCCCGCAACTACATCGACCAGGGCATCCCGCTGGTCGTCCTGGCCGGCAAGGAGTACGGCTCCGGCTCGTCCCGCGACTGGGCCGCCAAGGGCACCGCGCTCCTCGGCGTCAAGGCCGTCATCGCCGAGTCGTACGAGCGCATCCACCGCTCGAACCTCATCGGCATGGGCGTCCTGCCGCTGCAGTTCCCGGAGGGCGCGTCCGCCGAGTCGCTCGGTCTGACCGGCGAGGAGACCTTCTCCATCGCGGGCGTCACCGAGCTGAACGAGGGCACCACGCCCCGCACGGTGAAGGTCACCACCGACACCGGCGTCGAGTTCGACGCGGTCGTCCGCATCGACACCCCCGGTGAGGCGGACTACTACCGCAACGGCGGCATCATGCAGTACGTGCTGCGCAACCTGATCCGCGGCTGAGGCACCACCCCACCCACGGCCGAGGGCCGCACCCCGTCGCGTACGGGGTGCGGCCCTCCGGCCGTCACGGGGCCCGTGGCGGTGGGGGCGCGGTGCTCACGCGGCCGCCGGGCCCGTGCCGACCAGCCGGTCCAGCAGTCCGTCGGGGGTCGGGTACGGCTCCTCCCGCGGCAGCCGCCGCCGCGCGCCGTCGAGGTCGCCCGCGCGGACCAGGGCGTGGACCTCGTGGGCGAGCGGCGTGACGTCGGTGATCGACACCGTCCACTCGTCCGCGTACCGCCGGGCCGCCTCGCCCGCCAGGCCCAGCTGGAGGGAGCGGTACGGCAGCGGGCGCAGGTGCAGGTCGCGCTCCGGGTCCCACTGCACGCGGGCGGGGGCGTCGCGCAGCTCCCGCCGCCACGCCTCCGGGGAGGCGTGCAGCCCGGCGCGGTAGTGCGACAGGCAGGCGTGGCGCAGCGCCCACTCGAACCCGGCCCGGCGGATCTCGACGGCGAGGACGGTCTCCTGGTCCGCCTTGGTCGCCCAGCCGCAGCGGTACATCATCCACAGGAACGACGGCTTGATCCATGTCATCCGGTCCCGCTTCCAGGACGCCGGGAACCGTCCCTCGCGCGCGGCGGGCAGGCCGATGGCGGGGGAGTACGCCTGGTAGACCGTGACGGTCGTGTCCGTGTGGAGCGCGCGGACGCGCTGGTGCGGTTCTTCCATGGCCCCAGGCTGCCGTCGGCACGGGGCCTGGGCCAGCGATTTATCCGCCTGCCCGAGACCCCGCACCGCCCGCGCCCGCCGCGAGGCCCTGGCGCCACCCGCGCCGACCGCCCGCCGCGGGGCCCCGCACCGCCCGCGCATGCCCGCCCGCGCTGCCGGCGGTCTCACCCGTGGGGTGGCCGGGCCAGGAGTTCCACCTCCGCCAGCTCCCGGCCCGCGCCCGCGCCCGCGACGACCAGCCGGTAGGCCCGGTACGCCCCCGGCCGGGCCACCGTGAACACCCGCGTCTGGTGGTCCCAGCGGAAGGCCTCGCCCGACCGGCGGTCCACCTCCCGCCAGCGGGCGCCGTCCGTCGAGCCCTCCAGCACCCAGCCCTCCGGCGCGGCCGCCGCGGCCGCGGACGTCAGGGTGTACTGGACCGCGCGGACCGGCCCCGGCACCGGCAGCTCCACCGCGCCCGACACCGGTCCCGCCGTCGCCAACGTGTCGTCGAACAGCGGGCCGGGACCCGACAGGGCGTCGCGCCGCGGCACGGGCACGTGGTCGTCCCGGGTGACGGAGGCGGGCGCCGCGTCCGCGCCCGTGCCCCACGTCGAGGGCCGCGGTCCCATGTCGAACTCCAGCGTCCCGCCCCGCGCGAGGAGATGGTGCGGCAGCGCCGTCGACGTCCACTGCCGGCTGTTGACCCGCAGCCCTTGCACGTAGACGTTCCGGGGGCTGTTGCGCGGGGCCTCGACGACGAGCACCGCCCCGTCGTCGGTGCGCACCGTCGCCCTGGTGAACAGCGGCGACCCGACGGCGTACTCGCCTGCGCCCATCACCAGCGGGTAGAAGCCGAGGGCGGAGAACAGGTACCAGGCCGACTGCTCGCCGTTGTCCTCGTCGCCGTGGTGGCCCTGGCCGATCTCGCTGCCGACGTACAGCCGGGACAGCACCTCGCGGACCTTCTCCTGCGTCTTCCACGGCTGCCCCGCCGCGTCGTACATGTACGCGACGTGGTGGGCGACCTGGTTGGAGTGGCCGTACATGCCCATCCGCACGTCCCGCGCCTCCGTCATCTCGTGGATGACGCCGCCGTACGAGCCGGCGAACTCGGGCGCGCCCGTCTCCGGCGTCGAGAAGTACGCGTCCAGCTTCGCCGCGAGACCGGCGCGCCCGCCGTACAGGTTCGCCAGGCCCCGGCTGTCCTGCGGGGCGGTGAAGGCATACCCCCAGCCGTTGGTCTCGGTGTAGTCGTACCCCCACACGCGCGGGTCGTACGAGGCCGACGGCACCCGCCACCGGCCGCTCGCGTCGCGCCCCTGGAAGAAGCCGGCCTCCGCGTCGAAGAGCGCCACGTAGCCGCGCGCCCGGTCCAGGAAGTACGCGGCCTCCTCCCCGTAGCGCGCCTCGCCGGTCCTGCGGTGCAGCTCGCGCGCCATCCGCGCCAGGCCGAAGTCGTTGACGTACCCCTCCATCGACCAGGACAGGCCCTCGTGCGTCTCCGTCGAGGCGTACCCCCGGAACGGGGAGGTGGCCATGCCCTTGCGGCCCACGCCCCGGCCCGGCGGGAGCACCGTCGCGTTCTTCAGCGCCGCCTCGTACGCCGCCTCCGCGTCGAAGCGGACGCCCTTGACGTACGCGTCGGCGAACGCCACGTCCGACGACGTGCCGGTCATCAGGTCGGCGTACCCCGGCGACGACCAGCGGGAGATCCAGCCGCCGTCCCGGTACTGCTGGACGAAGCCGTCCACCAGTTCCCCCGCCCGGCGCGGGGTGAGGAAGGAGTAGGCGGGCCAGGTCGTCCGGTAGGTGTCCCAGAAGCCGTTGTTGACGTACACCTTCCCGTCGACGATCCTCGCGCCGGTGTGCGTCGGGGTGTCCGGGCCGGTCTGCGGGGAGAACGGGCTGGCGTAGCGCCACCGGCCGTCGACCCGCTCGTGGCCGGAGTTGGGGTACAGGTACAGCCGGTACAGGCCGGAGTAGAGCGTCGTGAGCTGGTCGCGCGTCGCGCCCTCCACGCGCACCCGGCCGAGGAGGCGGTCCCACTGGGCCCGCGCCGCGGCCGCCACCGCGGCGAACGGCGTGCCCGCCGGGATCTCCGCGGCGAGGTTGCGCCGCGCCTGTTCGACGCTGATCAGCGACGTCGCCATCCGCAGGTGCACCGTCCGGTCCCGGCCCGCCGCGAACCGCAGGAAGCCCCGGACGCCCTCCGCCGACGAGGCGGTGACCGGCGCGTCGAACACGCCGTGGACGAACATCCGCGTCGCGCCCGTCGACAGACCGCTCTTCACGTCCGAGTAGCCGGTGAAGGAGCTCGTCGCCGGATCGAGCGTCAACCCGCCCTCCTGCGTGATGTTGTCGAAGACCACCGACGCGTCGTCACCGGGGAACGTGAACCGCATCGTCGCCGCGTGGTCCGCCGGGGCGATCTCCGCCGTGAGGCCGTTCTCGAAGCGGACCCGGTAGTGGTGCGGCCGCGCCGACTCGTTGCCGTGACGGAACTCCAGCGCCCGGGCGGCCCGTTCGGTGGGTGGCGCCCCCGGCCCCGGCGCCGCCGACGGCATCACCTGGAACGTCTGCCGGTCGCCCATCCAGGGGCTCGGCTCGTGGCTGGCGCTGAACGCCTGGAGCGCGGGCAGGTTGTTCGCGGTGTTGCCGCGCGCGTACTCGTACAGCCAGCTCTTCGACGCGGCGTTCGTCACCGGCGTCCAGAAGTTGAATCCGTGCGGCACGGCCGTCGCGGGGAAGGTGTTGCCGCGCGAGAAGGCGCCGCTGGAGTGGGTCCCGCGCACCGTCGAGACGTACGCGGAGGGCTGGACGTGCGCCGGTTCGGGCGCCGCGCGGCGCAGCGTGACGTCGTCGAGCCACCCCTGGAAGCGGGCGGGTCCCCGCGGCGCGTCGTACGCCACCAGGATCCGGTCCACGACGCGGCCGGCGGCGACCGCGCCGACGCCGGCCGTGACCTGGTTCCACTGGTTGGCGTAGAGGCGCTTCGCGGCGGCCTGGCCGCGCGGGGTGAGCGCCCCGCCGTGGCTGTCGGTGGCGCGCAGGTCGCTGAGGTAGGTGCCGTCGGTGAAGGCCAGGTCCACGGCGACGTGCGTCGCGGGGTACGTCAGGTCGGCCCCGGTGCCGCCGGGCCCGGCGGGCAGGGAGGGGTGGATCCGGTACGACAGCTCCGTGGCGGGCCCGACCGCGACGTGCACGTCGAGGACCTTGTTGTACGAGTGCCCCGGTCCCGCCGTCCGGTGCGTCCCGGCGTACCGCAGCGCCCGCAGGCCGGTGAAGCCGGCGTGGGCCCTGGCGGTGGGGGAGCCGGCCGGGCCCCGGTCGACGTGGCTGCGCATGGTCCGCGGCGCGGGGGCCGTGCCGTCCCCGTCCGAGAGGTGGACGTCGGCGAGTTGCAGGGTGGCGGGGGCGCCGTTGTTGGCGGTGATTTCCAGCCGGTAGTGCGCGTACCGGGTGGTGTTGGCGAAGTGGTACGTGCGTGTCCGGAAGCGTTCCGGGAACGTCTCGTCCTCGCGCGTGTCGAGGGGCGTCCAGCGCGTGCCGTCGGCGGAGCCGTGGAGCGTCCAGGTGCGCGGGTCGCGCGCGGCGTGGTCGTTGGCGGAGGTGAGGGCGTAGGAGACGACCGGGAGGGGTTCCTCCAGCGTGAATTCGAGCCAGGCGGTCGGGGCGAAGGTGAGCCATTTGGTGGTGGGTTCGGAGTCGAGCAGATTCTCCTTCGTCTCGCCGGCCTCCGCGTGCTCCCCGCTGGCCCGCACCCCGGTGACCCGGTCCGTCACGTCGCCGGGGATGCCCGCGGCGAAGGCGCCGTCCACACCCCGTGCCCGCTCCCGGCCGTCCGGGCCGGTCTCGACGGTGTCGCGCCAGGTGGGCGGGGCCTCGTCCGGTTCGAACGAGGTGGTGAACTCCTGTGCCGGGGCCGCCGGTCGGGCCGGTGAGGCCTGTACGGCCGGGGGCGACCCGGCCACGAGCAGCGAGACGGCCGCCAGGACGGCGGCCGTGCGAAGAGGTCGTAACCGCATCCGACGCTCCCTCCGATCGCGCCAGGACAACGTTGTCAACTCATGGGCGCGGGGTCCAGTAGGGGGCGAAGCGGAAGAAGGTGTCAAGGGTTCCGACGGGGCGGTGCGGCGCGATTCATTCCTTCCGGTGATCGAATCGAGCTTCGATTCACGCCGCGCTGAAAGGAATTCCCCCGAGGTCTCAACTAGGGAAAGACTCCTGCCGAATACTGTTATCGATCTTGCCCCGTCGACCTGAAGTGGACTATACCTGTCGGCGTCCGCGCCGGCCGTTCCCGAACGGCCGGGCGGTGCGCTGCTCCCTGCACGAACCGGCACGACCCAGCTGCACGAGACCGCGGTGGCGGGGCCCTTCGCCTCTGGCGAGTCGTACGGGGCGACCGGCGCACCGCCTGAGTCCTGGAGAAGGCGAGGACTTGAGCATGGGATCCACCTCCGCCCGCAACGACGGCGACGACGGTTCCACCCCCGAGGGCGGCCGCGGCCGCGCGGGCCACGGCCGCCGAGAACTGCTGCGGCGGTCCGCCGCGCTCGGCCTGATCGCCGTGCCCGCCACGGGCCTGCTGTCCGCCTGCGCGACCGGGGGCGGCGGTGGCGGCGGCGACGGCGCGACCGCCCCCGCCGGCGAGAAGACCGAGAAGAACCCGCTCGGCGTCAAGGAGGGCGCCCCGCTGGAGGCGTTCATCTTCAAGGGCGGGCTCGGCGACCAGTACGCGAAGGACGCCGAGGCCGACTACAAGGCCACGTACAAGGCGGACGTGAAGCACACCGGCACCCAGCAGGTCGGCCCCAAGCTCACCCCGCGCTTCGCCGGCGGCAACCCGCCCGACGTCATCGACAACTCCGGCGCCGACCACCTGGACATGAACAAGCTCTCCACACAGGGGCAGCTCCAGGACCTCGCAGCCCTCCTGGACGCCCCGTCCCTGGACGACCCGGCGAAGAAGGTCCGGGACACCATCCACCCCAGCACCGTGGAGAAGGGCAGGCACGGCGACACCTTCGACGTGCTGTACTACGCCTTCACCATCTACGGCACCTGGTACTCGCAGAGGCTGCTGGAGTCGAAGGGCTGGGCGTACCCGCGGACCCTCGACGAGATGGTCGCGCTCTGCGGCGAGATCAAGAAGGCCGGCATCGCGCCCTGGACGTACGCCGGCAAGTACCCGTACTACGTCCACTTCAACCTCTTCGCCCAGATCGCCAAGATCGGCGGCATGGAGAAGTGGACCGCCATCGACAACCTGGAACCCGGCGCCTGGACCTCCAACGACGCGGTCCGCCAAGTGGTCGAGCACTACGAGGAGCTGGCGGCGAAGAAGTACTTCCTGGAGGGCAGCCAGGGCCTGACCCACATCCAGTCCCAGACCGCCTGGAACCGGGGGAAGGCCGTCTTCATCCCCAACGGCTCCTGGGTGGAGAACGAGTCGGCGCCCACGACCCCCGACGGCTTCGGCATGGCGGTGGGCGCGCTCTTCGACGGCACGGGCGACGCGATGCCGCACGGCACCCTGCGCGCCGAGCCGAGCGAGCCGTACGTCGTCGCCGCGAAGGGCGCGAACCCGGTCGGCGGCATGGAGCTGCTGCGCATCATGCTGTCGCGCAAGCACGCGCAGAACTTCGCGACCAAGGTGAAGTCCCTGACCTGCGTGGTGGACGCCACCGAGGGCATGTCCCTCTCGCCGGGGCTCGCCTCCGCCAGCAAGGTCTTCAAGGAGGCCGGCGACCACCTGATCAGCCTCCAGCTCCAGGAGTGGTACCCGGCGCTCACCGACGAGAAGATCGGCGGCCTCACCGGTCAGCTCCTCGCCGGCGAGCTGAAGGCCGCCGAATGGATCAGGAAGACCCAGGCGGAGGCCGACAAGGTGGCCAGGGACCCGTCCGTCACGAAGTTCAAGCGCACCGCCTGACCGCGACCACGACCGGCGCCGGGCCGGCCGCCGCGACCGGGACCAGTACCGCGACCACGACCGGCGCCGGGCGCCGGGCCTCCGGCCGGCACCGACCGGGCCGGCGCGGGCACCGGCTCCGGCTCCGGCGCGGTCGGTACCGACCGGAGGCGGCCGACCCGGCGCCGGTGCCGCGCCGGCCGGTTCGGTGCCGGTCGTCAGTCGTCGACCGGCGGATGAGGGAAGGGGCCGCACGCTCCATGCAACACGGCAAGTACCGATTCATCGTGGGCTTCCTCGCCCCGCCTCTGCTCGTCTACGCCGTCTTCGTCGTCTCGCCGTTCGTCCAGGCCTTCCAGATCTCGCTGACGGACTGGTCGGGCCTGGTCGGCACGGCCCGCTTCGTCGGCGCCGACAACTTCGTCCGGCTGTGGGAGAGCGAGGAGTTCTGGAACGCGCTGCGCCACAACGTGTACATGCTGGCGCTCGTGCCGCTGGTCACGCTCGCCCTCGGCCTGTTCTTCGCGTTCATGCTCAACGTGGGCGGCAGACGGCGGCCGAACCAGGTCGTCGCCGGTGTGGCGGGCTCCCGCCTCTACACGTTCGTGTTCTTCCTCCCGCAGGTCATCTCCATCACGATCATCGCGGTCATCTGGTTCAACATCTACAACCCCGACCCGGACGACGGCATGCTCAACTCCCTCCTCGGCGCGGTCGGCCTGGAGGGGCTGCAGAACGCCTGGCTGGGGGAGAAGAGCCTCGCGCTGTGGTGCATCAGCGCGGTCATGGTCTGGGGACACGTCGGCTTCTTCGTCGTCCTGTTCTCCGCGGCGATGGCCTCCATCCCCCGCGACGTGTACGAGGCGGCCCTGCTGGACGGCGCGGGCCGCTCCCACACCTTCTTCCGGATCACGCTGCCGCTGCTCTGGGACACCGTGCAGACCGGTTGGGTGTACATGGGGATCATCGCCCTGGACGCGTTCGCCCTGGTGCAGATCATGTCGGTGAACATGGGCGGGCCGGACGGCGCCACCGACGTCATGCCGCTCAGGCTCTACCTGACGGCCTTCCGCGACAGCCAGTACGGCTTCGCGGCCGCGATGGGCGTCGCGATGCTCGTCGTGACGATGGCCTTCGCCGTGCTCACGTTGCGCTTCGCGCGCCGTGAGCGGATCGAGTACTGAGGGAGCGGCGCGTGACCACCGACGAGATCCGCAAGACCGACGGGCCGGTACCCGGCGCCGGCACCCCGACGTCCCCGCGCACCCCCCGCCGGTCCACGGGCCCGGGGCGCGCCGGGGGCCGCCCGTCCGAGGGCGACGTCCTCAACGTCTTCTCGCACGGCATCCTCGTGCTGTGGGCGCTGATGGTCGGCGTCCCGCTGCTGTGGGTGCTGTGGAGCGCCTTCAAGGACAGCGGCGGCATCCTCACCGACCCGTGGGGGCTGCCGACGGTCCTGCACTGGGAGAACTGGTCCAACGCCTGGAACGAGGCGAACATGGGCCGCTACTTCGTGAACACGGCGATCGTCGTGGGCGGTTCCGTGACCGGCACGATGGTGCTGGGGTCGATGGCCGCGTACGTGCTGGCCCGCTTCACCTTCCCCGGCAACCGGTTCGTCTACTACCTGTTCGTGGCCGGGATGTCCTTCCCCGTCTTCATGCTGGTGATCCCGCTCTTCTTCGTGATGCGGGACTTCCCCGGCACCTCGCTGCTGGCGACGTACCACGGGCTGATCCTCGTCTACGTCGCGTACTCGCTGCCCTTCACCGTCTTCTTCATGACGGCGTTCTTCCGGACGCTGCCCACCTCGGTGGCGGAGGCTGCGCTGATCGACGGCGCCTCGCACACCCGGACGTTCTTCCAGGTCATGCTGCCGATGGCGAAGCCCGGCCTGATCAGCATCGGGATCTTCAACTTCCTGGGGCAGTGGAACCAGTACCTGCTGCCGATGGTGCTGAACCAGCAGGAGGACAAGTACGTCCTCACCCAGGGCCTGGCGATGATCGCCCTGCAGCAGGGGTACGAGAACGACTGGGGCGCGCTGATGGCCGGCATGGTGATCGCGATGCTGCCCGTGCTGGTGGTGTACGCCGTCTTCCAGCGGCAGGTGCAGGCGGGGCTCACCTCCGGCGCCCTGAAGTAGCCGTCCGGCGGCTACGAGCCGTGAACCGCCCGCCGGGCCCCACGGGCTCCGGCGGGCGGTTTCTTTGTGCCCCAATGCCGACATACCGGTCTTATTGCGACATTACCCGCTCATCAGAGCTTCGTAATGCTCAAGGTCTTGACGGAGGCCAACGCGAAAGGCTCAGCTTAGAGTTCACATGTTGGAGAAAACGGCAGGAGTGAGAGAGTCGATGGAGACTCCGGGGTCGCAGACGTCTCTGCATCGCGCCAACCTCGAACGGGTCGTGCGCGCCGTCCGTATGGCCGGTTCCCTCACCCAGGCGGAGATCGCCCGGGCCACGGGGCTGTCCGCCGCCACGGTCTCCAACATCGTGCGGGAGCTCAAGGACGGCGGCACGGTCGAGGTCACCCCGACCTCCGCGGGCGGCCGCCGCGCCCGCAGCGTCTCGCTCAGCGGTGACGCCGGGATCGTGATCGGCGTCGACTTCGGCCACACGCACCTGCGCGTCGCCGTCGGCAACCTCGCCCACCAGGTGCTCGCGGAGGAGGCCGAGCCACTCGACGTGGACGCCTCCTCCGCCGAGGGCTTCGACCGGGCGGAACACCTGGTCAAACGGCTGATCGAGACCACCGGCATCGGCCCCGACAAGGTCATCGGGGTGGGGCTCGGCGTCCCCGGCCCGATCGACGTCTCGTCCGGCACGCTCGGTTCCACGTCGATCCTGCCGGGCTGGACCGGGATCAACCCCAGCCGGGAGCTGTCGGCCCGCCTCGGCGTCCCCGTCTACGTCGACAACGACGCCAACCTCGGCGCCCTCGGCGAGCTCGTCTGGGGCGCCGGCCGCGGCGTCCGCGACCTCGCGTACATCAAGGTGGCCAGCGGCGTCGGCGCCGGGCTCGTCATCGACGGGCAGATCTACCGGGGCCCCGGCGGTACGGCCGGCGAGATCGGCCACATCACGCTCGACGAGTCGGGCCCCGTCTGCCGCTGCGGCAACCGCGGCTGCCTGGAGACGTTCACCGCGGCCCGCTACGTCCTGCCGCTCCTCCAGCCCGGCCACGGTCCCGACCTCACCATGGAGCGGGTGGTCCAGCTGGCGCGCGAGGGCGACCCCGGCTGCCGCCGCGTCGTGGCCGACGTGGGCCGCCACATCGGCAGCGGCGTCGCGAACCTCTGCAACCTCCTCAACCCCAGCCGGGTCGTCCTCGGCGGTGACCTCGCGGAGGCCGGTGAGCTGGTCCTGACGCCCATCAGGGAGTCCGTCTCGCGGTACGCGATCCCCAGCGCCGCCCGGCACCTCTCCGTCGCCCCGGGCGCCCTCGGCGGACGCGCCGAAGTGCTGGGAGCGCTCGCCCTCGTCCTGAGCGAAATGGGTGATTCGACCCTTCTGGAGGGCGCCCACCAGCCGGCCGGGAAGGCCGCTACGCCTGCGTTCACTTAGATAACGCATGGCACCGTTGTCATCTCGTTAACAATTCACTCCTTGACGACGAGGTGGCGGCCCGAGTTGACTCACAGCCACCTCGGCCGCAGTGTCGCGGCCTCGTCAGGGAGGCAAACCCAATGAACGCAATGACGCGACGCGTCGTCATAGGTACGGCCGCGGTGTCCATGGCCGTGTCCCTCGCCGCCTGTGGCAAGGCGGGAGACGGCGGCTCCGCCGGCGGCGACGGCGGTGACGGCAAGACCATCGGTCTGCTCCTGCCCGAGAACAAGACCACGCGCTACGAGACCTTCGACCGCCCGATCATCGAGGCGAAGATCAAGGAACTCTGCTCGGACTGCGAGGTCAAGTACAACAACGCCGCCCAGGACACCGAGACCCAGAAGAAGCAGTTCGACGCGCTCGTCACGCAGGGCGTCAAGGTGATCATCCTCGACGCGGTCGACTACAAGGCCACCAAGTCGTGGGTGCAGCAGGCCGAGAAGAAGGGCGTCAAGGTCGTCGCGTACGACCGGCTCGCCGAGGGCCCGATCGCCGCCTACGTCTCGTACGACAACGAGAAGATCGGCCGCCTCCAGGGCGAGGCCCTCGTCAAGGCGCTGGGCGCCGGGGCCAAGGACGCCGACGTCGTCATGATCAACGGTTCGCCGACCGACCCGAACGCCCCGCTCTTCAAGAGGGGCGCCCACAGCGTCCTCGACAAGCAGGTCGGGAAGATCGTCTACGAGCAGGACATCCCGGACTGGTCCCCGGACGAGGCGAACAAGAAGATGGGCGCCGCCATCGACTCGCTCGGCAAGGACGGCTTCCAGGGCGTCTACTCCGCCAACGACGGCATGGCCGGCGGCATCATCACCGCCCTCAAGAAGCAGGGCGTCAAGGTCCCCGTCGGCGGCCAGGACGCCGAGCTGGCCGGTCTGCAGCGCATCCTGAAGGGCGAGCAGTCCTTCACGATCTACAAGCAGATCAAGCCCGAGGCCGAGACCACCGCCGAGATCGCCGTCGCGCTCCTCAAGGGCGAGAAGTTCGCCCACCTGACCCCGGCCAAGGTCACCAGCCTCACCGGCGAGTTCAAGAACATCCCGGCGAAGCTCTACGACGCCCAGATCGTGACCAAGGACAACATCGCCGACACGATCGTCATGGACAAGGTCTACAAGGCCGCCGACATCTGCACGGCCGAGTACAAGGCCGCCTGCGAGGCCGCCGGCATCAAGTAACCGGCACCCCTCCCCCCTCACCACGCGCGGGGCCCGCTCCGGCCGGGCCCCACACGAGGCCCGTTCGACCCGGGCCCCCGCACCGGTCCGGCGCCCACCCCCTCATCACGCCCCGCGGCGGCGGGCGGGCGCCGGACTCCCTCGCACCCCTTGTGCTCCAACGCACCACCATCCCCGCCCGTCGGGCGGGTGAAGGAGATGATTCACGTGTCCGCTACGCCCGTGCTGGCGTTGCGCGGAGTCTCCAAGCGGTTCGGCGCCGTCCAGGCGCTCACCGACGTAGACCTGGAGATCCACGCCGGAGAGGTCGTCGCCCTGCTCGGCGACAACGGCGCCGGCAAGTCGACCCTCGTCAAGACGATCTCGGGAGTCCACCCGATCGACGAGGGCAGCATCGAGTGGGAGGGCCGTCCGGTCCGGGTCACCCGGCCGAACGACGCCCAGGAGCTCGGCATCGCCACCGTCTACCAGGACCTCGCCCTCTGCGACAACCTCGACGTGGTCGCCAACCTCTTCCTCGGCACCGAGCTGCGCCGCGCCTCCGTCCTCGACGAGATCGCGATGGAGAAGCGCGCCAAGGAGCTCCTCGACACCCTCTCCATCCGCATCCCGAGCGTGCGCATCCCGGTCGCCTCCCTCTCCGGCGGCCAGCGCCAGGTCGTGGCCATCGCCCGCGCCCTGATCGGCAACCCCAAGGTCGTCATCCTGGACGAGCCGACCGCCGCCCTCGGCGTCGAGCAGACCGCCCAGGTGCTCGACCTGGTCGAGCGGCTCCGCGAGAACGGCCACGGCGTCATCCTCATCACCCACAACATGGCCGACGTCCGGGCCGTCGCCGACCGCGCCGCCATCCTGCGCCTCGGCCGCAACAACGGCGTCTTCGACGTCCAGGGCACGTCCCACGAAGAGATCATCGCCGCCATCACCGGCGCCACGGACAACGCCGTCACGCGCCGCCAGGCCCGTACGGCCTCGAAGGAGGACGCGAAGTGAGCGACCTCACCAAGACCCCCCGGCGCCGCGGCGCCCACGCCCAGAACGGCACCGACCAGTCGGCGGCGCCCGTACCGGCGGTCGACCCCCGCCTCCTCGTCCGCGAGCAGGGCCTCAAGGGCTACTGGACCGAGTTCACCCGCAAGGTCCGCGGCGGCGAGCTCGGCTCCCTGCCGGTCTTCATCGGCCTGATCGTCATCGCGGTCGTCTTCCAGTCGCAGAACGCCAACTTCCTGTCGGCGAGCTCCGTCGCGAACATCGCGGTGTACAGCTCCGGCCTCGGCATCATGGCCGTCGGCATCGTCTTCGTCCTCATCCTGGGCGAGATCGACCTCTCCGTCGGCTCCATCGCCGGCGTCGGCGCCGCCGTCTGGGCGGTGCTCAGCGTCACCAACGGGCTGAACGACTGGCTCGCCGTCCTCATCTCGGTCGTCGTCGGCCTGTCCCTCGGCCTCCTGCACGGCTTCTTCTTCGCGAAGGTCGGCGTGCCCGCCTTCGTCGTCACCCTCGCCGGCTTCCTCGGCTGGAGCGGCCTGCAGATCTGGCTGATGGGCAAGGAAGGCTCCATCAACACGCCGACCGGCAGCGTCGTGGAGAGCCTCACCGGCTACTACTTCGAGGACAAGGCCGCCGCCTACGGCCTGGCCGTCGCCGCGGTGCTCCTCTACGCCGCCTCGCTGCTGCTGGACGTCAAGCGCCGCCGCGCCGCCGGCCTGGCCGCCCGTCCCACCAGCGAGATCCTGCTGCGCACCGGCGTCGTCGCGGTCCTGTGCCTCGCCGTCGCCTACGTGCTGAACGAGCCCGCCGGCGCCCGCGGCCTGCCGTTGGCCCTCGTGCTCTTCCTCGCCGTCCTGCTGGTCGCCGACTTCGTCGCCCGCCGCACCACCTTCGGCCGCCAGGTCTTCGCGGTCGGCGGCAGCGCCGAGGCCGCCCGCCGCGCGGGCATCAACGTCGACCGGATCCGGATCACCGTGTTCGGCCTCTCCGGCCTGCTCGCCGCGTTCGGCGGCCTCTTCGTCGCCAGCCTCTCCGGCGGCGCCACGAAGAGCCTCGGCGGCGGCAACACCCTGATGCTCGTCATCGCGGCGGCCGTCATCGGCGGCACCAGCCTCTTCGGCGGCCGCGGCAAGGTCTGGTCGGCCCTCCTCGGCATGATCGTCATCCAGTCGATCCAGCAGGGCCTGAACATGCTCGGCATGGCCAGCGAGATCCAGTACATGATCACCGGCGCGGTGCTCCTCGCCGCCGTCGTGATCGACTCGATCTCCCGCAGGACCCAGAAGGACGCCGGCCGCGCCTAGGGGCGCCGTGTCGATCGGGTCGGGCCGGCGGGCCCGACCCGATCGGCAGGACGCACCCCGGCGGCAGCGCGTCACCCCGCAGTGCCCGGCGCCACGCAACCGGCGCCGGGCACCGGTGCGTCCTGAGGGAGGGGCCCGTAGACACCGGGCACCCACCCGCCCCACGTGGTTACATTCGGCTACGTCCGCACCGCCCGTGCCTGTCACCACGTACGGGCGCCTCCCGGACACGGCCCGATGTCCACAGTCCGGGACGGAACATTAGACTCGGCGGATCGGCACGTTCGACCGGCTCAACCTCGACCAGCCCAACACGCAAGGAGGCACGGGTGGCATTGCTGACCCGTATCAGGGGACCGCGCGACCTCGACCGGCTCTCCCCGGAGCAGCTTGACCGGCTGGCCTCGGAGATCCGCACCTTCCTCGTCGACGCGGTCTCGAAGACCGGCGGCCACCTCGGCCCCAACCTCGGCGTGGTCGAGCTGACCATCGCCCTGCACCGCGTCTTCGAGTCCCCGAAGGACCGGATCCTGTGGGACACCGGGCACCAGTCGTACGTGCACAAGCTCCTCACCGGCCGTCAGGACTTCTCCAAGCTGAAGATGAAGGGCGGCCTGTCGGGCTACCCGGCGCGTGCCGAGTCCGAGCACGACCTCATCGAGAACTCCCACGCCTCGACCGTCCTCGGCTGGGCGGACGGCCTGGCGAAGGCGAACGAGGTGCTGGGCCGCGACGACCACGTCGTCGCGGTCATCGGTGACGGCGCGCTCACCGGCGGCATGGCCTGGGAGGCGCTGAACAACATCGCCGCGGCGAAGGACCGGCCGCTCGTCATCGTCGTCAACGACAACGAGCGCTCCTACGCCCCGACCATCGGCGGCCTCGCCAACCACCTGGCCACGCTCCGCACCACCGACGGCTACGAGCGCTTCCTCGCCCGCACCAAGGACATCCTCGACCGCACCCCGGTCGTGGGCAGGCCCCTGTACGAGACGCTGCACGGCGCGAAGAAGGGCCTGAAGGACTTCATCGCCCCGCAGGGCCTCTTCGAGGACCTCGGTCTGAAGTACGTCGGCCCGATCGACGGCCACGACATCGCCGCCGTGGAGTCCGCGCTCCAGCGGGCCAAGCGGTTCAACGGCCCCGTCATCGTCCACTGCCTCACCGAGAAGGGCCGCGGCTACCAGCCGGCCCTGGCGGACGAGGCCGACCGCTTCCACGCCGTCGGCAAGATCCATCCCGACACCGGCCTCCCCATCGCCTCCTCCGGGGCCGACTGGACCTCCGTCTTCGCCGACGAGATGGTCGAGCTCGGCAAGGAGCGCGAGGACATCGTCGCGATCACCGCGGCCATGCTCCAGCCGGTCGGCCTCGACAAGTTCGCCAAGGCGTTCCCGGAGCGGGTGTACGACGTCGGCATCGCCGAGCAGCACGCGGCGGTCTCGGCGGCGGGCCTGGCCGCGGGCGGGCTGCACCCGGTCGTCGCCGTCTACGCCACGTTCCTCAACCGCGCCTTCGACCAGGTGCTCATGGACGTCGCCCTGCACGACTGCGGCGTGACGTTCGTCCTGGACCGCGCCGGCGTCACCGGTACTGACGGCGCCTCCCACAACGGCATGTGGGACATGTCGATCCTCCAGGTCGTCCCCAACCTCCGCATCGCCGCCCCCCGCGACGCCGACCAGGTCCGCGCCCAGCTGCGCGAGGCCGTCGCCGTCGACGACGCGCCCACCGTGGTGCGGTACTCGAAGGGCGCCGTCGGCCCCGCCGTCGAGGCCGTCGGCCGTGTCGGCGGCATGGACGTCCTGCGCGAGCCGGGCACCGACCGGCCGGACGTCCTGCTCGTCTCCGTCGGCGCGCTCGCCCCGATGTGCCTGGAGATCGCCGACCTCCTCGACAAGCAGGGCATCTCCACGACGGTCGTCGACCCGCGCTGGGTCAAGCCCGTCGACGAGGCCCTGGCGCCGCTCGCCGACCGGCACCGCGTCGTCGTCACCGTCGAGGACAACGGCCGCGTGGGCGGCGTCGGCAGCGCCGTCGCCCAGGCGCTGCGGGACGCGGGCGTCGACGTGCCGCTGCGCGACTTCGGCATCCCGCCGCGCTTCCTCGACCACGCCTCCCGCAAGGAGGTCCTCGCCGAGATCGGTCTGACCGCCCCGGACGTCGCCCGCCAGGTGACGGGCCTCGTCTCCAAGCTGGACGGCCGTTACGAGGCCCCGGAGGAGACGGCCGACGAGTCGGCGGACGAGGCCGCCGCGGAGCCGGTCCGCGACTGACCCGCGCCGGACCGTGCGCCGGCCCACGTCGGGCCGGCCCACGCCGGGCGGCCCACGGGCTCGCCCGTACCGGGCCGGCCCGGGCGCCGGATCGCCGCCGCGGTGGGCCGGGCGGGCCGCGGTACGCCGCCGTAGGCCGTGTGGGCCGGTGGGACCACCCTGTTCGGGTGGTCCCACCGGCCCATTCGCGTGAACCCGGCCCGCGCGCCCGCCCCGCGCCCGCCCCGTCTCCGGATCATGACCGGGTGACGACACAGACGGACCCGGCGCCGCGCCGGAACAGCGGCCTGTTCCGCACCAAGACGGTCGAGCAGTCCATCCAGGACACCGAGGAACCCGAGCACGGGCTGCGCAGATCCCTCTCCGCACTGGACCTGACGGTCTTCGGCGTGGGTGTGATCATCGGCACGGGCATCTTCGTCCTGACGGGCAAGGTCGCCAAGGAGACCGCCGGCCCCGCGACGGCACTCGCCTTCGTCGTGGCGGGTGTCGTCTGCGCCCTGGCGGCCCTCTGCTACGCCGAGTTCGCCTCGACGGTGCCGGTCGCCGGCTCCGCGTACACCTTCGCCTACGCGTCGCTCGGTGAACTGCCCGCCTGGATCATCGGCTGGGACCTGGTGCTGGAGTTCGCGCTGGGCACCGCCGTCGTTGCCGTCGGCTGGTCCGGGTACGTCCGCTCGCTCCTCGACAACGTCGGCTGGCACCTGCCGCAGGCACTGTCCGGGACGGACGAGGTCCACGGGTTCGGCTTCGACCTGCTCGCCTTCCTGCTGGTGCTGGCGCTGACCGCCGTCCTCGTGCTCGGCATGAAGCTGTCGGCGCGGCTCACCGCGCTCGTCGTCGTCATCAAGGTCACGGTCGTCCTCGTCGTCATCGTGGCCGGCGCGTTCTTCGTCAAGGCGGCGAACTACCGGCCGTTCATCCCCGAGGCGCAGCCGCAGACCGGGGGCAGCGGCCTCGACGCGCCGCTCCTGCAGGTCCTCTTCGGCTACGAGCCGACCAACTTCGGCGTCATGGGCATCTTCACCGCCGCGTCGATCGTCTTCTTCGCCTTCATCGGCTTCGACGTGGTCGCCACGGCCGCCGAGGAGACCCGCGTGCCGCAGCGGGACATGCCGCGCGGCATCCTCGGCTCCCTCCTCATCTGCACCACCCTGTACGTCGCCGTGTCGATCGTCGTCACCGGCATGCAGCACTACAGCCGGCTCTCCGTGGACGCGCCCCTCGCGGACGCCTTCAAGGCCACCGGGCACCCTTGGTACGCCGGCTTCATCAGCTTCGGCGCCGCCGTCGGCCTCATCACCGTGTGCATGATCCTGCTGCTCGGCCAGACCCGGGTCTTCTTCGCGATGAGCCGGGACGGACTGCTCCCGCGCTTCTTCTCCCGGACCCACCCGGTGTACCAGACGCCCTACCGCGCGACGGTGCTGCTCGGCGTTCTCATCGCCGTCATCGCCGGCATGACCAGCATCGCGGAGCTGGCGACGCTGGTGAACATCGGCACCCTCTTCGCGTTCGTCGTCGTCGCCCTGGGCGTGGTGATCCTCCGCCGCACCCGCCCCGACCTGCCGCGTGCCTTCCGCACCCCCCTGGTGCCGTGGCTGCCGGCGGCGTCGGTGGCCGCGTCGCTGTGGCTGATGCTCAACCTGCCCGCCGAGACCTGGGTCCGCTTCGCCATCTGGATGGCCCTGGGCGTCGTCGTCTACTTCCTCTACGGCCGGTCCCGCAGCCGCATGGCCGGTGGGCCCGGACCGGAGCGCGCCCCGGCCGGGACCGGCGGACCGGACCGCGGCTAGACCGGGACCGCCGGTCCCGACCACGACCGGTCCCGACCACGACCGGTCCCGACCACGACCGGTCCCGACCACGACCGGTCCCGACCACGACCGGGCCGGGCCCGCCGGACCCGGCGGGCCAGGCCCGGCCGCGGGCGCCCCGGCGCCGTAGGGGCGTGCGACGTCGGGGCCGGGGCGCCGGGGCCGGGTCAGACGGGGCGTACCGTGCGCGGGCCGGCGCAGCGGGCGCCGTACGCGGTGACGCGGTGGCGCAGCTCCCGGTCGGCGGTGACGACCACACACGGGCGGTCCGCCGCCCCGCGGGCCAGCTCCGCGATGGTGGCGTCGCCGTCCGCCGGGGCCGCCACGACCCGCACGCCGTCGACCGGCTCGACGCCGCGCGCCCGCCCCTCCACGACCAGCACGATGTCGAGCGGTCCCGGCAGCAGACCGGGCACACCCCCGGCGGCGTACCGGGCGAGGTGGTCGCGCAGCCGCTCGGCGGCCGCCCGGCGGTCACGCCACCAGCCGTCCGGTACGGAGCCGACGACGTTCGCCGCGTCGACGATCAGCAGGGGGGACGTCATGGCCCCCACGTTATCCACAGGCGGCGGCCGGAGGTCCCCGGGCCCCGTGCGGCGCTCGTAGTATTGCCGAATGACTTCCCCGCACGCATCCGACGCGGACGAGGCCCTGCGGGTCCTCGGCCGGGTCTTCGGCTACGACTCGTTCCGCGGTGAGCAGCGGGAGATCATCGACCACGTCGTGGGCGGTGGTGACGCGCTCGTCCTCATGCCGACGGGTGGCGGCAAGTCGCTCTGCTACCAGATCCCCGCACTGGTCCGCCCCGGTGTCGGCGTCGTCGTCTCGCCGCTCATCGCGCTCATGCAGGACCAGGTGGACGCCCTGCGCGCGGTCGGCGTGCGGGCCGGGTTCCTCAACTCGACACAGGACCTCGACGAGCGGCGGCTGGTCGAGGCGGAGTTCGCCGCCGGTGAGCTGGACCTGCTCTACCTGGCGCCCGAGCGGCTGCGCGTCGAGTCGACGCTGCGGCTGCTGGAGCGGGGGAAGATCGCGCTGTTCGCCATCGACGAGGCGCACTGCGTCGCCCAGTGGGGCCACGACTTCCGCCCGGACTACCTCCAGCTGTCGCAGCTCCACGAGCGCTGGCCCGACGTGCCGCGCATCGCCCTCACGGCGACCGCGACGCGCGCGACGCACGCGGAGATCGCCTCCCGGCTGAAGCTCCAGGACGCCCGCCACTTCGTCGCGAGCTTCGACCGGCCCAACATCCAGTACCGGATCGCCCCGAAGAACGAGCCGCGCAAGCAGCTCCTCGCCCTCCTGCGCGGTGAGCACGAGGGCGACGCCGGCATCGTCTACTGCCTGTCCCGCGCCTCGGTGGAGAAGACCGCCGCGTACCTCGTCGAGCACGGCATCGACGCCGTCCCGTACCACGCGGGGCTCGACGCCCGCACCCGCGCCGAGAACCAGTCGCGCTTCCTGCGGGAGGACGGCCTGGTCGTCGTCGCCACGATCGCCTTCGGCATGGGCATCGACAAGCCGGACGTCCGGTTCGTCGCCCACCTCGACCTGCCGAAGTCCGTCGAGGGCTACTACCAGGAGACGGGCCGGGCCGGCCGCGACGGCCTGCCCTCCACGGCCTGGCTGGCGTACGGGCTCAACGACGTCGTGCAGCAGCGCCGCATGATCGACACCAGTGAGGGCGACGAGGAGCACCGCCGCCGTCTCGCCGCCCACCTCGACGCCATGCTGGCCCTGTGCGAGACCGTCGAGTGCCGCCGCGTCCAGCTGCTCGCCTACTTCGGGCAGGAGAGCGGCCCCTGCGGCAACTGCGACACGTGCCTGACGCCGCCCAGCACCTGGGACGGCACGGTCGCGGCGCAGAAGGCCCTGTCGACCGTCGTCCGGCTCAAGCGGGAGCGGAACCAGTCCTTCGGCGTCGGCCAGATCGTCGACATCCTCCTCGGCCGGAAGACCGACAAGGTCATCCGCTTCGACCACGACGCGCTGAGCGTCTTCGGGATCGGCACGGAGCTGACCGAGGCGCAGTGGCGCGGCGTGGTCCGCCAGCTGCTCGCCCAGCGGCTCCTCGCGGTGCAGGGCGAGTACAACACCCTCGTCCTCACCGACGAGTCCGCCGAGGTGCTCGCAGGCCGCCGCAAGGTCCTGCTGCGCACCGAGCCGGAGAAGCCCGCGCGCGCCGCGGGCCGGGGCGGTGCGGCGGGGAAGCGGAAGGCCGCGCCCGTCGACCTGCCGGAGGAGGCGCTGCCCGTCTTCGAGCGGCTGCGGGCGTGGCGCGCGGCCACCGCCAAGGAGCAGGGCGTCCCGGCGTACGTCGTCTTCCACGACGCGACGCTGAGGGAGATCGCCGCGGCACCGCCCTCGACCCTCGCCGAGCTCGGCGCGGTCAGCGGCGTCGGCGAGAACAAGCTCGCCAAGTACGGGGAGCAGATCATCGAGGCACTCGCCGCGGAGGACTGACCACGACGGGCGGGGGGGGGGGGGGCGCCCCCCCCCCCCCCCCGCCGACACCCCCCCACCCCCCCCCCCCCCCCCCCCCCCCCCCCCCCCCCCCCCCCCCCCCCC
>NZ_JBIBSF010000008.1:0-1847 GCF_043077165.1 Streptomyces kanasensis | reverse complement strand
GGGGGGGGGCCGGGGGGGCGGCCCAAACCACCCCCCAAATGTGGGGGCCCCCCCCCCCCCCCCGGCCGGGGGGGCCGCCCCCCCCGGGGGGGGGGGGGGGGCCCCCCCCCCCCCCCCCCGCCCGGTGGTCCTCACGCCGAGAACCGACGGCCCCCGCCCCACCGTCCGGCCGCCCCGTCGGTCGCCTCACTGTCCGCCGTCCCGTCGGTCGCCCCACTGTCGGCCGTCCCGTCGGTCGCCCGACCGGCCGCCGGTCCGTCGGCAGACCGACCGGCCGCCGGTCCGCCACCCCGCCGGCGGCGCACCGGTGTCGCCGCTGACGGTTCGCGGCGGGCCGGCAGCCGACGCCCGACGCCCCGCCGCCGCCCGTGACCGCGTGCTGACCGTCGCCGGCACCCCCGGGCGCAGCGGCCGCCGCCCCGCCGTCGCCGACCATCACGAAGCGACCGCCCCCACCCGCCACCGCGCCTACGAGGCCCACCGGGCCACCGCGCCGCTGGGCCACCAGGCCTGCGCCGCAACCGGCCACCCGCCACCGGGCCAGAGCGGCAACGGTGCCTGCGCCGCCCCCACGCCACCGCGCCGCCGGGTTTGCGCGGCCACCGTGCCTGCGCCGCGCCCACCCGCCCCGCGCGGGCGAGCCAGAGCGGCCACCGGGCCTGTGCCGCCGCCCCCACCAGCCACCAGGCCTGTGCAGCCGCCACCCTGGCGGCAGCGGCCGCCGACCCGCCGCCGCCTATCACCACGGAGCGGCTGCCGGCAGACCCACCGCCCCCACCCGCCACCGGGCCCGCGCTGCCGCCCCCACCCGCCACCGCGCCTACGAGGCCACCAGGCCTGCGCGGCCATCGTGCCTGGGCCGCCGCTGCCGCCACCCCGCCGCCGGGCCTGCGTTGCCCCCACCCGCCACCCCGCCACCGGGCCTGCGCTGCCCCCACCCGCCACCCGCCACCCCGCCGCCGGGCCTGCACCGCCCCCACCCGCCACCCCGCCGCCGGGCCAGAGCGGCCACCGGGCCTGTGCCGCCGCCATCGGCCACCGGGCCACCGCGCCGCCGGGCCAGAGCGGCCGCCGTCCCGCCGTCGGCGCCGACCACCACGGAGAGACCGCCCCCACCGCGCCGCTGGGCCCGCGCGCCACCGGGCCGCCGGGAGAGCGGCCATGGTGCTCGTGCCCCGTACCCGCCGCCGGGCCGGCGCGGCAACGGTGCCCGCGCGCCCCACCCACCACCCGTCACCGCGCCGCCCGGCCTGCGTCGCCGCCGGCCGCGTGGCCGGTGGCGGCGGAACGGGGTTGCCGAGGGGGCGGCGGGCGGGGGGAGGATGCGTCCATGGACGGTACGACGGACGAGGTGGACCAGGCCATCGCGGGCGAGTTGCGGTTGATGGACCCGCGGGTACGCGCGTCGGGGGAACTCGCCGCCGAGCTCCTCGATCCCGAGTTCGTGGAGGTCGGCGGGTCGGGGAGGCGTTGGACGTACGCCACCATGCTCGCCGAGCTGCCCGGTCATCCGGGCAGCTCGGCGGACGGCCCCCGCTTCGAGCCCTCGGGGATCTCGGGCGTGCGGCTCGCCCCCGGCCTGGTGCACCTGACGTTCGAGACGAGGCTGGGCGGGCTCAGGACCCGCCACAGTTCGATCTGGCGGAAGAGGGACGGAGCCGGTGGCTGGCGGATGTACCACCATCAGGCCACGCGCGTGTCGCCCGGCGGGGAATGGGGGGCTGTGCCCGAAACGGCGGACGGGGCGCCCCGGGGGGTGACCGGGGGCCCCCCCCCGCGGGGACGGGGTGGGGGTGGCCCCCGGGCCCCGGGGGCCCCCCCCCGCCCGCAACGCGTTGCCGTAAACC